>NZ_JAGGPM010000046.1 GCF_018613835.1 Arthrobacter sp. ISL-5
CTCACTACCTGCCGCGCAGGACGGCACGCTCTCTCACCTCCCCCGGCGCCGGCCGGGCACCCCACGCCAACGCGCCGCCGTCGCCACCGGCCAAACCGAGAGAGCGACCGCGAAAATCCCGCGGGAAGTGAGAGAGCGTCCGCGATAATCCCGCAGGAAGTGAGAGAGCGTCCGCGCTAATCCCGCGGGAAGTGAGAGAGCGTCCGTGATGAACCGGCAGGAAGTGAGAGAGCGTCGCCGTGGGAAAGTGCGGAAGGTGAGAGAGGGTTTCGGCCAAGCTCAACCAGCGCCCTCCCGTGCCGCACGCCGAAAACCAGGCCGGCCGCCGTCGTGCCCCCCACAGCCAGGTGCCACCGCAGCGAGGCCTTGGGAGAGTCAGTCACCGCCGGACAACCATTAAACGGTCGAGAGCCCCAACCACACGGTTGGGGCTCTCCCGCATTTAACGCTCAGCTGGTGCGCACCGTGCTCGTTGCTGTGCCGCCGCGGCTTGAGTCGGCCCTCACTGCCGTGATTTGTCGCGAAGGCCCGGGCTTGGTTGCCCAGGACCAGATTCCCAGGGAGTTGATCGTTGCAGCCCCGATGCGGGAGGCCGCCCTGCCCGGAGTGACGTCGTACAGCACCACGCTGGCAGCCGTCGCTGTGCCCGTGTACGTGGACGTTCCCGCGAAGGCGATGTCCTTGTTCAGCCGGTGCCTGGCGGTGGTGATCGTGACAACGTCCTTTTGGGTCGTTGGCTCGGTGGTCACCGGTGCCGGTGTCTGGCTGGGTTGTGTGGTTACGGGTGCAGCCGGCTCCGTTGTCACGGGCGCGGCAGTCTCGGTGGGCTGGGTGGTCCCCCCGCCCGTCGTCGGAACCTGTCCGATGGGGTGCGGCTTCACTGCTTCGATGGGATGGTTGGGATCAGGATCATTGGTGTCATAGCCCACGCTGAACTGGGACATCATGTCATGGTCCTCATGCGGCAGGTTGTGGCAGTGGATCATGTACCGGCCCCGGTGGGGACCGAACTGCATGAGAAGGCGCACGGTTTCGCCCTCACCGACATACACCACGTCCTTGGGGCCCCGTTCGTGGGGGAAGGGCGGCTGGCCGTTGCGGCTGAGGATCTGGAAGTCCACCAAATGGATGTGCACGGGGTGGAACCATCCGCCCGAGCTGTTCTCGATTTCCCAGATCTCAATGTCGTTGAGGTCTGGGTCAGCCAGGACCTTTCTGTACCCGCTCTGGACGACTTCGTCCCAGGTCATGTCGCCAATGGTCCAGATTTCGTTGTCCCTCTTGACGCGCATGCGGCGGGTCTTGACGGACTGGGACGGGGTCAGGCTCATGGCCGTGCTGCCGGTGAGCAGCGTCGGCATCACCTTCGCGGCGGGACCGGACGTGTCGACCGGATCGCCGGTGACGTCGAAGGCCATGATCCTGCCGGTGTTGTCGTAATCGACGTTGTTCTTGTTCGACAGGTTCCGAAGCTCGACGCGCTTGCCTGCGGGGTACTTGGAGAAATCAATGAGGACCTCGTAGCGTTCGGCGCCTGCCTGCCGCCATGACGTGACCTGCTGGGCGGACGGCATCAGGCCACCGTCGGTTGCAACCATGGTTACCGGGTCCCCGGTGCTCAGCTGGAACCGGTAGGAGCGTGAGATGGACGCATTGAGGATGCGGAAGCGGTAAATGCGGCGCTGGACTTTCATGACTGGCCACGGCGCACCGTTGACCAGGATAACGTCGCCCCACAGCCCGGAGTGGGTGTTGTCGTTGTAGCCGAGCTCCCCGCTCCGGGCAAACATGGCGTCGGAAATGGTCAGCGGCACATCGAACTGGCCCTGTGGCAGCAGGTTTCGCTCGACCTCGTCGTGGAGGTGGTACTGGCCGGCCAGGCCTGAGTACACGCTTTGTGCGGTGTTGTGAACGGCATGGTCGTGGTACCACAGCGTTCGCGCGGGCTGGAAGTTGGGGTACTCGTAGTCCTTGCACATCCCGCGGCCGATGATGTCGTTTGCGTACCCGTCGAACTGAGGCAGGGACGCGGAACCGTGAAGGTGGGTCGAGGTATCCAGGCGGTACCCCCACTGCGGATGGAAGAGCGGCAGCACGTTATCCATTTCCAGCGTGATCCGTTCTCCCTGGTTCACCTTGATGGTGGGACCGGGGAAAGAACCGTTGTAGCCCAGGATCGGCGTCTTCAGACCCGGAACGATGCTGGCCATGCCGGCCGTCTGCTCGATCTGATAGAGGTGCGTCTTCTTGCCGTCGGCACCGGTAACAGTGCTCTTGGGTGCGAGCACCGGCGGAATGGTGAGCGCCCGCTGGTAGGGCTTGGGCATGTTTCGCGGATCCAGCAGGCTCGCTGACTTGGCGCTGACCGATGTCAGCGGCACAGCGAGTCCCAGGGCCCCGATAATTCCGACCCCACCGATCTGGAGCGCTTGACGACGTGAAACTGGCATGATTTCCTCCGGCGAACTGATGAAAGTCCAATTGATTTAGTTGAAGACTGTAGGTCCCACCCTGCGAAAACCTTGCGAAAACATGGGCCCTGAGGAGCCAAGAACGGCTGGTCAGCACCGTCCGGCCGCGGCGTTCTTGGGCGATCCCATAACCTGGGAACCCTGCCAAACGCCGGCGACCACCACCGGTCTGATCATCGGACCAGCTCCCGGGAACGATCCATTGCACGGTGCCCCCCGTGCCCCGCCATGGCGCGGCTGCGTGCTTGGAGGAGGACCAACAGGGCCGTGACGCCCAGTGTGCCCGCCGCCAGGATCCACATGGCGGCCCCGGCAGGTTCCGGGGCCGCCATGAGGGAAAGGTCCCATGGCTGCTGGACCGTAATCAGCCACTCCTGCTTCCTGCTGTCCGGCTGTTGGTCGGGCTGCTGTGACAGCGCCCAGCCATGAATGGCGTACAGGGCCGCTGCGCCGCCGATACTCATGAGCCCGGGTGCCAGGCCAGCAGCCGGGCTGTCCCCGGAGGAGCCGGCCAGCGAAGCAATGAAGAGACAACCGGACAGCAGCGCCAGTACGGACATGGCTCCGTAACCGAGCTGGGTGCGTGATGAGTACTCCAGCAGGGGCGTGTAGTACAAGACAGTCAGCACCGCAGCTAGCCCGACGGCGGGAACGTAAGGGGTCGCTGTGGCGGCGAGAAACGGCCGCAGTGCGGAGCGGAGCACTTCCGCGCCCCCGACCGTCCCGTCAGTCCTGCGGGTAATGACCTGGCTGGCCAAGGTGAGTGGCGAAGCCGGAACCAGCAGGAGGGGAATGACCGTCATTAAGGCCATCTGAGTCAAGACGTGTGCGCTGATGAGGTATTCCTGTTGGACGCGGAGTCCTCCGCTTGTAACGGTGAAGAGGAGGGCGATGCCTAGAACCCACAGGATTGAGCGGTACGGAGGCCAGGTTCGTCCCTGCTGACGCAGCCGCCGTGTTCCGGCCATATAAAGGAAGACCGCCGAACCGCAGGCCAGCGTCCACAACGGGTCGGGTTTCCAGCTGATGACTGGATCAACAAGCGAAGGAATCGTCAGTGTCTCTTCCGGGAAGCCGGTACGCGTGACCGCGGGCGGCGGCGTACGGGCCACGGCGGTCGCCATTCCTGACGCAGCACCCATGACCGCCAGCTCGGCGACGGCCAGGACAGTGAACGTCACCGCGCCCCCGGCAGGATTTCTGTCCAGCCTGTTGATGACCCACCGTCGGTGCAGCGCCCCCATTACCCCCAGAACGACGAAGGCAACGCACTTGGCCGCGATGATGGTTCCGTAGGGCGACGCCAGGCCTTCCAACGAACCAACACCCGCCCACGCGGCCAGGACCCCTGTAATAGCCAGTGCCACGAAGGCACTCAGGGCCAGGGTTGAGTACCGCCGGACCACCGTGGAGACCCTGTCCGGGCTTAGCGACCGACGCAGTATGACGAGGGCGGTGAGTCCGCCGAGCCAGACGGCCGCGGCTCCCATGTGCATCACCACGGTGACTGTGCTGTCCGGGTGGGTCCCGCTTCCCGCCGCATGGGAGTTCAAAGCGAGGGGAAAGAACGCGGCGAGGGCAAGCGCCGCGGCGAGTGCCACGTACCGCTGCCCCTGTACCGCGAAACACAGACACGTCACCGCCGCGGCCATCAGAATGGTCAGGGCTCCCCGCCTCCCGGCGTCGACGTCGGCCAGGAAACTGACGAACGCGCCGCCTGAGCCGTCCGAGAACAGCTCGAGATTGGCCAGGGAGTGGAATGTCAGGAAGCTCATCACCGAGGCAGCGGCCGTCCAGACCGCGGCGGAGATGCCGGCCAGGTCCAGCGCCATCCGGAACGCATTTTCCTTGGGCCGCAGCGCAAAGAGCGCCAGTACAAGCGCCCCAACGGTGCAGGCTGCCGAGGCGTTGAAGACCAGTTTGGTAATGGGCAGCCCCCATGCCACCGCCGGTCCTGTCCGGTCCAGGGAGCCCGCCCCGGCGCCGGCTTCGGCAAAATACGAAATGACCAGGGCAAGGAGCCCGCTTCCCAAGACCACCGCCGCGACGGCCACTGCCATTGTGCGTGACTTATTCATGGTTCTCCCTCAGCCGCTACCGTCGGGGGAAAGTCTCGCCACGACTCCTTGGAATTTCCCTATGGACACCGGGGCCGGCAGTTGGCTCCCAGGAGGCCGTCGGCAGGACATCGCATGCAGGAGCCGATTGCACATGCAACCGTTGTGAGGATTCACACGCCGGCCCCGCAAACGGCCTCGCCGTTAGTGGCTGGGACTTGCTCTCGCCTAGAATTGCAGAAGATACGCGGACGACGGGTGGTTTACCCCGGGGTCGCGCAGGACAACAAAACACGGACAAGAGCGGCTGCAAATTGCGCCAGTGGTCGGCTCACTACAGGAGGAATCCACAATGGCTGAGCACAACGGCGGCAACCGCGGAGGAAATGACCGGGGATACTCGGGCAGTAACCGCGGATCGCAGGGCGGCCCATTCAGGGGGACCAACAACTCCGGCGGGGATCCCCGCGGATTCCGGGCCAAGGACGGCCGCGGGTCAGACGGTCCCCGCCGCGCTCCGGGCGGCGACGACCGTATGCCGTTTGGTGACCGTCCGCGCCGTGATGGCGAGGGTGAGCGCCGCAGCTTTGACAGCGGCGAGAAGAAGCCGTTTGGCGATCGTGACCGTAAGCCGTTTGGTGATCGTCCGCGTCGTGATGGCGAGGGTGAGCGCCGCAGCTTTGGTGCGGGTGAGCGTAAGCCGTTTGGTGACAGGCCGCGCGGCGAGCGTGACGGCGAGCGTAAGCCATTCGGTGACCGTGACCGCAAGCCCTTTGGCGACCGTCCGCGCCGTGAAGGCGAAGGGGAGCGCCGCAGCTTCGGCGGCGGCGAGAACCGCAAGCCGTTCGGCGACCGGCAGGACCGGGCCCCGCGCAGTTTTGACCGCAGTGACCGCAGCGAGCGCAGTTTTGACCGCAGTGATTCAGGGCCGCGGCAGTTCGGCCGCGACAGGGCCGAAGACCGCCCGGTCCGGGTGCCCAACGCCCGCGACCTCCGCAGCGCGAACCGCCCGGACCGTGAACGCTCTCCCGAAATTGACGAGGACGTCACAGGCAAGGAGCTGGACCGGGCGACGCAGCACCAGATCAAGACCCTCGAAGCCAAGAGCGCTGAATGGGTGGCACGCCACCTGGTCATGGCCGGCCGCCTCATCGATGACGAGCCCGAGCTGGCCTTCCAGCACGCACTGGCCGCCAGCCGTCGCGGCGGACGCCTTTCCGCCGTCCGCGAAGCCGTGGGCCTGACAGCCTACGCCGCCGGACACTACGGCGAGGCGCTGCGCGAGTTCCGCACGTACCGGAGGATCAGCGGCTCCAACGTCCACCTGCCCGTCATGGCGGACTGCGAACGCGGACTGGGACGCCCGGACCGGGCCCTGGACGTCGTCCGCTCGGAAGAAGCCCAGGACCTGGACGCTCCCGGCAAGGTGGAGCTGGCAATCGTCGCATCCGGCGCCCGGTCCGACCTTGGCCAGCTGGATGCCGCGGTGGCCGAACTTGAGATCCCGCAGCTGGACATGAACCGGGCCTTCTCCTACAGCCCCCGCCTGTTCCGTGCCTACGCGGACGCCCTCGCGGCAGTGGGCCGCGGAGCTGAATCCGAGAAGTGGCAGCGGCAGGCTGCCGTCGCCGAAGAGGCCCTCGGAATGGGCCTCTCCGGGGAGCCGGACATCATCGACCTCGGCTGGGACGAGGAAGAGGAAGCCCGGGAGGAAGCCGAACGCAAGCGGCTGATCGCCCACGCCGCCGCAGATGCGGCTCCCCAGGAGGCCCGGAGCACGTCCGAACAGGCCGCCGGCATCACGCCGGCCGCGGAAACGGCACCCGACCGGCCTGCCGGGACGCCCACCGATGACAATCTCGACGACGTCGAATCGGACTACTTTGAGTCCGACGACGCCGAGTCCGACGCCGACTCCGCGGAACCGGATGAGGACGAAGACACCGACGGCGAGGCATCCGCCAAGGATCCCCGGCACGAGGGTTCGGAGGACTAGGCGCCCATGACTGACGCTCAACTGATTTCGCGGTTCGACGCACTGCTCTCGGACCTGGACGGCGTGGTTTACGCTGGCCCGCATGCCATCCCCGGTGCAGTCGAGTCGCTGCAGCGGCTGGCCGGCATCGGCGTGGGCCTCGGCTACGTGACCAACAACGCCTCGCGCACCCCGGCCCAGGTGGCCGCGCACCTGCGCGAGCTCGGCGCTCCCGCCGAAGACCACCAGGTGGTGAGCTCCTCGCAGGCCGCGGCGGAGCTGCTGGCATCGCTGCTCCCCGCGGGCGCCGCAGTCCTGATCACCGGCAGCCCGGCGCTGGCGCACGAAATAGAGCTCGTGGGGCTCAAGCCTGTGCACGGCGCCGAGGACGAGCCGGTGGCCGTGGTCCAAGGCTTCAACCCGGGAATCGGCTGGAAGGACCTGGCCGAAGCGTCGTATGTTGTGGCTGGCGGCGCTCTGTGGGTCGCCACGAACACCGACATGTCCATTCCGCAGGCCCGCGGAATGGCGCCCGGCAACGGCACCCTCGTGGCGGCCGTCGCGGCGGCAACACGCCAGAGGCCCCTTGTCGCAGGCAAACCCGAGGCGCCGCTCTTCCATGCCGCTGCGAAGCGGCTTTCCGCGGAGCGGCCGCTCGTGGTGGGCGACAGGCTGGACACGGACATCCTGGGCGGCAACAAGGCCGGCTTTGCCACGGTCGCGGTCCTGACCGGCGTCGACACCTTGGAGACCATCCTGGCCGCCAAGACAGACGAACGGCCCGGGTACATCATTCACGACCTGACTGGGCTGTATGAGCCCTATCCGGATGTGGAGGGCGACGACGGAACGTACCGTTGCGGCGACGCGACAGCGTCCGTGGACGGCAACGGCGTCCGGGTCAGGGGTGACAAGGCGAGCCTCGATTCGTGGCGTGCGGCGTGCGCCGCGTGGTGGGCGGCCCACCCGCATGCGGCGGAGCCGACGGCTCCCGGGCTTGAGTGGCTGGATCAATAGACTGGTGCCATGACCGAGCTGAATCAGAACGCCCTCCCAGAGGCCGCTCCGGACGTTGCCTGGCCCGAACTGCTCCTCTCCGAAGCGGAAGAAGCCGCGGTCCCGGACTCCGACCCGTCCGGCAGCGCAGCATCGGACAGTGCAGTCCAGGCAGTCCTCCGGCGGGTCAGGGACGTTCCGGGGCTCCCGGTCTCCGAGCACCCTGCCGCCTACACGGACATGCATGACGCCGTGCTCGAATTGCTGAACGAGGACACGTCGTCCGGGTCCGGTGCCGCCTGACCATGGCCAGACTTGACCAGATGCTCGTCAGCAGGGGACTGGCGCGTTCCCGGACGCATGCCGCACGGCTGATCGCCGAGGGCAAAGTCTTGTCGGCAGGCGACGTGCTCGCCAAGGCGTCCCTGCAGGTCGCCGATGACCGTGAGCTGTCCGTGGCGGAAGACGCCACGGACGTGTACGTCAGCCGGGCCGGCCACAAGCTTGCCGGGGCGCTTGACGCGTTCCCCGCCGTCGCCGTCGGCGGCAAAAGGTGCCTGGACGCGGGTGCGTCCACCGGAGGTTTCACTGATGTCCTGCTGCGGCGGGGCGCCGCGCACGTGGTGGCGGTCGACGTCGGGCACGGCCAGCTGGTGCCGCAGCTCCGAAGCGACCCGCGCGTGACCGTCCACGAAGGGCTGAACGTCCGCTACATGGACCCGGACCAGATCGGCGGCACGGCGGAGCTGACCGTGGCGGACCTGTCCTTCATTTCCCTGACGCTGGTGCTGGCGCCCCTGGCAGCGTGCACCAGCCGCGGCGGCGACCTCGTGCTCATGGTCAAGCCGCAGTTCGAGATCGGCAAGGACCGGCTGGGACGCACCGGCGTAGTCACGTCGGAGCGCGAACGGCGGATGGCAGTCGGTAAAGTGGCGGGAGCCGCCATCGACGCAGGCCTTGAACTGCGCGGACTGGCCACCAGCCCCTTGCCCGGGCAGGACGGAAATGTCGAATACTTCCTGTGGATAAAACGAAGAATTGCCCAAGACTTGCCTAAGATCGAAGAGCGGGATGCAGCCGTGGCTGCGTTGCTGGGAAATATCTGGCCGAACCATTAGAGAGCGGAACCGATGAGCAGGCGTGTACTGGTACTTGCCCACACCGGCCGCGAAGAATCCCTGAAGGCTGCCTGGGAGGCGTGCGCCCAGCTGCATGCCTTTGGCATCATCCCCGTGATGCAGAAGTCGGAACTGGGCGACATGGAAGGGTTTTTCGGCCGGCTGGAGCAGCCGGTCGAGATCCTGCACGACCACATTCAGTTGCCCGACGTCGAACTGGTCATGGTGCTCGGAGGGGACGGCACCATCCTGCGCGCCGCGGAACTGGTGCGGGAAGTGGACGTGCCGCTGCTGGGCGTGAACCTTGGCCATGTCGGCTTCCTGGCCGAAAGCGAGCGTGCGGACCTCGCCCAGACGGTCGAATGGATCGCCAGCCGTGAATACACGGTGGAGGAGCGGATGACCATCGACGTCCAGGTCTGGGTCCGCGGCCACAAGATCTGGCACACCTGGGCCCTCAACGAAGCCGCCATCGAAAAAGGCAACCGGGAGCGGATGCTTGAAGTGGTCACCGAAGTGGACGAGCGTCCGCTGACGTCCTTCGGCTGCGACGGCGTGGTGCTGGCAACTCCCACGGGCTCCACCGCCTACGCCTTCTCCGCCGGCGGCCCGGTGGTGTGGCCGGAAGTGGAAGCCCTGCTGATCGTCCCCATCAGCGCCCATGCCCTGTTCGCCAAGCCCTTGGTGGTGTCGCCCCGGTCCCGGCTGGCGGTGGAGGTGCTGAACCGGACGGACGCCCAGGGCGTGCTGTGGTGCGACGGCCGGCGCTCGGTGGACCTGCCGCCCGGCGCCCGCGTTGAAGTCACCAGGTCCGCCACCCCGGTCCGGCTGGCGCGCACCCACCAGACGCCGTTTTCGGCGCGGCTGGTCCGCAAGTTTGAACTGCCCATCCATGGCTGGCGCGGACCCGTGCCCCAGTCAGAGGCCATCAATACCGGCCCGGTGCCCATAGTGCGCACGCCCCGGCCCATGACGCCGCCCTCCGCGCAGCACCCTGCAGCGTCCGACGACGAATCCGATCCTCCGACGGAGAAGTGAACCATGCTTGAAGAACTGAGAATCCGAGATCTGGGCGTCATCGCGGACGCCACGCTGCCGCTGGGCCCCGGGCTCAGCGTGGTCACCGGCGAGACCGGTGCCGGCAAGACCATGGTGGTCACCGCCGTCGGGCTGCTGCTCGGCGCGCGTTCGGATGCGGGCGCCGTGCGCAGCGGAGCCAAGAGCGCCTCCGCCGAAGCCGTGGTGCGGCTTGACGCCGGGCACTTCGCCCTGGCACGCGCCCGGGACGCTGGCGCCGAGATCGAGGAGTTCGACGGCGGCGCGGAACTGCTGCTGGCACGGCGCCTGGGCGCGGACGGACGCAGCCGGGCATTCCTGGGCGGCCGGGGCGCGCCCGTGGGCGTGCTGGCCGAAATCGGCGAATCGCTCGTGGTGGTGCACGGGCAATCGGACCAGATCCGGCTCAAGGGATCCGCGGCGCAGCGTGAAGCCCTCGACAGGTTCGCGGGGGATAACCTCGCCGCCACGCTGGGCAGCTTCCAGGAACTGTACGGCTCGTGGAAGTCCAGCCGGGCCGAGCTCGAATCGCTCCGCAGCGCCGCCAGGGACCGGCTGCGCGAGGCGGAGTCGCTGGAGGCGGCGCTGGCGGAAATTGATGCCGTGGACCCGCAGCCCGGTGAGGACGAGGCACTCAAGGCCGAGGCCGTGAAGCTCGCCAACGTTGAGGAACTTCGGATCGCCGCCACCACGGCGCATCAGGCCATCATTGCCGAAGACTTCTCAGAGACCGGCGATGCCACCTCCCTCGTGGACGCGGCCAAGCGGACGCTGGAGCACGTGGCCGAGCATGATGAGGAGCTCGGCGCGGCCGCAGCGCGCCTCGCCGAAGTGGGCTTCCTGCTCAACGACATCGCCACGGAACTGGCCAGCTACCAGGCCGGGCTGGATTCGGAGGGGCCGGAGCGGCTGGCCGAGATCGAAGACCGGCGGGCAGCCCTGGCCAAGCTGGTCCGCAAGTACGCGCCGAGCATCGACGAGGTCCTGGTCTGGGCGGAAAACGCCCGCGTCCGCTTCGACGAACTCCAGGATGATTCCACCCGGATCGAGAGCCTGGACGCCGAAGTGGTGCGGGCCGAAGCTGAACTTACGAAGCAGGCAGCGGCCATCAGCAAGATCCGGGCCAAGGCGGCCAAGGAGCTGTCGGCACGGGTCAGTGCGGAGCTGAAGGCCCTTGCCATGGCGGACGCCACGCTGGTGATCACCATCGAAGCCGCGGGACAGCTGGGGCCCCACGGCGCGGACGAGATTTCCTTCCTGCTCCGGCCGCACTCCGGCGCGCCCGCGCGGCCGCTGGGCAAGGGTGCCTCCGGCGGTGAACTTTCCCGCGTCATGCTCGCCATCGAGGTGGTGCTGGCTGCCGTTGATCCGGTGCCCACGTTCGTCTTCGACGAGGTGGACGCCGGGGTGGGCGGGCGTGCCGCCGTCGAGATCGGCCGGCGGCTGGCCATGCTGGCACGGCATGTGCAAGTCCTGGTGGTCACACACCTGCCCCAAGTCGCGGCCTTCGCCGATCAGCACATCCGCGTGACCAAGACCTCCGTACGGGGCTCCGACGGCGGCACCGCCACCGGATTCACCTCCAGTGATGTTCAACTCCTGGACGAGGCGGAACGGGTCAGGGAACTGGCCCGGATGCTCGCAGGCCAGGAGGACTCCGAAACGGCCCAGGCCCACGCCCAGGAACTGCTGGACGACGCCAAGCTGCTGCCGCAGCGCGCCTGATCCCTGACCGCCTGGTTCGGCCGCCTGATTGCCTGCCTGATTCGGCCGCCTGTTTGGTGCCCGCCCTTGCCCATGGCGTGCGGACACGGGAGACTGAAGCATTTGGGGATGCGTTATCCGATCCGTGGAAGGCTCAATTGATGATAGGCTCGAATTCCGTGGTGCAGCGATCAAATTCCCGTGTAAATTCCCGGTTCCCGGGCTCGTCCAAGACGACCAAACACATCTTCGTCACCGGCGGTGTGGCGTCCTCGCTAGGCAAGGGACTGACGGCTTCGAGCCTCGGCCACCTGCTGCGGGCACGCGGTTTGTCTGTAACTATGCAGAAGCTCGATCCATATCTGAACGTGGATCCGGGCACGATGAACCCCTTCCAGCACGGCGAGGTCTTTGTCACTGACGACGGCGCCGAGACGGACCTCGACATCGGCCATTACGAGCGCTTTCTCGACGAAAACCTCGAAGGTTCGGCCAACGTCACAACCGGCCAGATCTACTCCACTGTTATCGCCAAGGAACGCCGCGGCGAGTACCTGGGAGACACCGTTCAGGTCATCCCTCACATCACGGACGAAATCAAGCGGCGCATGCGCCTTCCCGCCGAGGGCAAGAACGCGCCGGACGTGATCATCACGGAAATCGGCGGCACTGTGGGCGACATCGAGTCGCAGCCGTTCCTCGAATCAGCCCGCCAGGTCCGCCAGGACGTCGGCCGCGGCAACGTCTTCTTCCTGCACGTCTCCCTGGTTCCCTACATCGGCCCGTCCCAGGAACTGAAGACCAAGCCCACGCAGCACTCCGTTGCCGCCCTGCGTTCGATCGGCATCCAGCCGGAGGCGATCGTGATCCGCTCGGACCGCGAAGTCCCCGACGCCATGCGTGAAAAGATCGGCCGCATGTGCGACGTCGACATCGACGCCGTGGTGAACGCCGCCGATGCGCCCAGCATCTACGACATCCCCAAGACCCTGCACTCCCAGGGGCTGGACTCCTACATCGTCCGCGCTCTTGATCTGCCGTTCAAGGACGTTGACTGGACCAGCTGGGACAAGCTGCTCGAAGCCGTCCACAACCCCAAGCACGAGGTTGAGATCGCGCTCGTGGGCAAGTACATCGACCTGCCGGACGCCTACCTGTCCGTCACGGAGGCGCTGCGCGCCGGCGGTTTCGCCAACGACACCAAGGTCAAGATCCGCTGGGTCCCCTCGGACGAATGCGAAACCCACGAGGGCGCCGTCAGGTCGCTGGAGGGCGTTGACGCCATCTGCGTGCCGGGTGGTTTCGGCATCCGCGGCCTGGAAGGCAAACTGGGCGCGCTGAAGTTCGCCCGTGAATCCCGCCTGCCGGTGCTGGGCCTTTGCCTGGGCCTGCAGTGCATGGTCATTGAGTACGCCCGCAACGTGGTGGGCCTCGAGGGAGCCTCCTCGAGCGAGTTCGAGCCGGACTCCAAGTATCCGGTGATCGCCACGATGGAAGAGCAGCTGGACATCGTTGAAGGTAAGGGCGACCTGGGCGGCACCATGCGCCTGGGCCTCTACGAAGCCAAGCTCGATGAAGGTTCCGTCATTGCCGAAACCTACGGCACCACCACGGTCAGCGAACGCCACCGCCACCGCTACGAGGTCAACAACAAGTACCGCGAGCAGATTGCCGCCCAGGGCCTGGTGTTCTCCGGAACGTCCCCCGACGGCAAGCTCGTGGAATACGTGGAGCTGCCGCGCGAGGTGCACCCGTACTACGTGGCAACGCAGGCCCACCCGGAGCTGAGCTCACGGCCCACCCGGCCGCACCCGCTGTTCGCCGGCCTGGTCAAGGCCGCCCTGGATCACCAGAGCGGCAGCGCTGACAACGGCACCCTGCCCACCGAGACAACAGTGCCCACGGGGACAACAGCCGGTGACGCAGCAACTGCGGAGGCCGGGGCCGCTGACGGCCAGTCCGCCCGCACGGTAACCGCAAAGTAGACAGAGCAACAACGTAAGGACGGCGCGATGCCCGGTAAGTCTGAAAACATCCCTGCTGCACGGCAGGTTTCGGATGCGCCGAGCCCGCGCCGTCTGTTGTCTACGGAAAAGGTCTACGAGGGACGGATCTGGGACGTCGTCAGTGACAGCTTCAAGCTCACTGACGACGGCGATGCCCTGGTCCGGGACTACATCGACCACCCGGGGGCGGTCGCCGTGCTGCCCATGAACGACGCCGGCGAGGTGCTGCTGATCAAGCAGTACCGGCATCCGGTGGGCATGGATCTCTGGGAAATCCCGGCGGGCCTGCTGGACGTCGAGGGTGAAGACTTCGTGGCGGGCGCCGCACGGGAACTCGCCGAGGAGGCGGACCTCGTGGCCGGCACGTGGAACGTCCTGGTGGATTTTTTCAATTCGCCCGGGTCCTCCAGCGAGGCCATCCGCATCTACCTGGCCCGCGGGCTCAGCGAGGTGCCGCATCACGAGCTCCACGTGCGCACGGACGAGGAAGCGGAGATCGAACTGCACTGGATTCCGCTCGAGGACGCCGTTGCGGCGGTGCTGGACGGCCGCCTGCACAACCCGTCGGCCGTCGTCGGGATCCTCGCCGCCGCCGCGGCGAAGGCCGAGAACTTCGGCGGCCTCCGCCCGGCGAACGCGCCCTGGCCCGCCCATCCAAGCCAGCGCTGATGACTGCGGGCACGGCAGCAGCAGAGAAGCCATCGGCAGGCGCTCCAGAGGATCAACCGCAGGGAGAAACCGCACCACGGCAGCCTGCGCGCCCGGAACGCCCGCGGACAGCAATCGACCGTGCCGTGACGGATTACCTCCAGCACATGGGCGTCGAACGCGGACTGGCCGCCAACACGCTCGCCGCCTACCGCCGTGACCTGGCCCGCTACTCGAACTACCTCGCCGTCGAGGGCGTCAGCCGCCCGGGCGATGTGACCCGCCACCATGTGACGGGCTTCGTGCAGGCACTGTCCGACGGCTCCGACGGCGGGACGCCCCTCGGGGTGCGGTCCGCGGCCCGGACGGTGGTTGCCGTCCGCGGACTGCACAAGTTCTGGGCACTGGAAGGCACCACGACGGCGGATCCGGCCAGCGATGTCCACCCGCCCATGCCCGGGAAAAGGCTGCCCAAAGCCATCACGGTGGATGAAGTCACCAGGATTTTGGAAGCGGCCGGCACGGACACCGCCACCGGCCTGCGGGACCGGGCACTGCTCGAATTCCTCTACTCCACCGGTGCCCGCATCAGCGAAGCCGTGGGTCTGGACGTGGACGACATCTCGCTGCAGCATGCCGAGCACGGGCCCGCGATCGTGCGCCTGTTCGGCAAGGGCTCCAAGGAGCGGCTCGTTCCGCTGGGTTCGTACGGAGCCCGGGCGCTAGACGCCTACCTGGTCCGCGGCCGCCCCCTGCTGGCTGCCAAAGGCAAGGGCACGCCGGCACTTTTCCTTAACGCCAGGGGAGGTCGCATCAGCAGGCAAAGCGCGTGGACCATCCTGAAGGCCGCCGCGGACAAGGCCAACATCACCAAGGACGTTTCCCCCCACACGCTTCGCCACTCCTTCGCCACCCACCTGCTCGAGGGCGGGGCGGATGTGCGCGTGGTCCAGGAGCTCCTCGGCCACGCGTCCGTGACCACCACACAGGTCTACACCTTGGTGACGGCCGACACGCTGCGCGAAATCTACGTCGCCGCCCACCCCCGGGCCCTGGGCTAGGCGCTTCGGGCACTTCGCCGGCCCCGATGCGCCCCGCAGCTGCACACAGGTCGCTCCGGATTGCCGCGTGACAGCAGTTCCGCGGCTAGGCTGGTCTGCATGACCTCTGTGCCCGTCACCCTGTGCTTCCTCCTCCGGGAGCGCCCGGATGAAGGAACCGACGTTCTGCTGGGCCTGAAAAAGACCGGATTCGGAACCGGGAAGATCGTCGGCCTGGGCGGGCACGTGGAAGCGGGGGAGACGGACGCCGAGGCCGCCTGCCGTGAGGTCTTTGAGGAAGCCGGTATCACCGTTCTGGAGGAAGACCTTCGCGACGCCGGACTGATCGAATTCGTCTTTCCCTCCCGGCCGGAATGGAACATGTCCACCCGGCTCTTCACGACTCGTCGGTGGGCCGGCGACCCCGTGGAGAGTTCCGAGATTGTTCCGGAATGGTTCCCGGCCTCCGCTCTTCCTTTGGAGCGCATGTGGCAGGACGCAGAGCACTGGCTGCCCGCTGCCGTGGATGGGGGAGTCGTTGAGGCCGTCATCACCCTGAACGAGGACAACGAGACGGTGGCCTCAGCTGAATATTCTTCGCGGGGTGTGTAACAGCCGGTCCTCTGGCGGAAACAATACGTTTAGCCTGCCAGACCAGGACCGTACTTCTTTCGTTTGGGGGATGCGTGGGATCGGAACGCGAACTGGCGTTCATCGCCGTTCATAAGGAAAGCTATCCGCGGGTTTACAGATTCGTGCGGCGGCGCGTGGAGTCTGCGGAAGTTGCTGAGGAGCTCGCAGCGGACGTCTTCCGCGTGGCGTGGCAGAAGTGGGGTGACGGGGCTCGGACGGACACCGCCTGGCTTTTTACGGTGGCCCGGAATCTGATCGGAAATGCTTACCGGAGCCGTGACCGGCAGCTGGCGCTGCAGGAGAAACTCCGGTCAGCCTCGGAACTCCGCACGGGCGGAGAGTCCGCGGACCTGGTGGTCCACGACGTGATGGCTGCACTGCGTGAGAATGAGCGCGACATCCTTCAGCTGGCCTATTGGGACGAGATGAGCATGGCGGAAATCGCCGGTGTGCTTGGGTGCAGCGAATCCGCCGCGAGAGTCCGCCTGCACCGTGCACGGGCCGCATTTCGCAAGCAGATGCCGGCGGCGGCCGGGTCGATCACGCAGAAGACGGGAGCATGAGATGGATCCGATCCAGAAGCTGATTTCCGGGGCCGACCCGCTCCGTTACGATACTGCGGAGGCCCCCGACGCTGACACGGCCCTGCGCGGAGTGCTCGCCGGGCCCCCTCTGTTCAGTGACAGCCTGCCAGCCAATTTGGTGCCGTTCGAGGAGCGGAGGCGGCGTCGGGCGCGGTTAGCCGGAGGGCTTGCGCTGGCCGCGGCCGCGATGACAGCCGGCGTCCTGGTGGCAACGAACCTCGGGCCCGTGACGTCGGCGCCGGCTCCTGCCGGCCCCGTTGCGCCGACCGCTTCGGAAACGACACCGGCAGTATCGCCGACGCCGGCAGCATCACGGACGGCGCCATCGACTCCGACGCCGACCCGGCCGGCGGCAGCAGTTGCGTGGACGTCCTTCACCGACGGCACGGGCCAGGCGACCTTTGAACACCCAGCCGGCTGGACCATATCTGAATCTCCTCAGAAGACCCAACTGGGTGCATTCAACACTGTTGAGGTGAAGAATCCTGCCGGCAAAACAATGGCAACTCTGTCCTTGGTTTACGACGGCGCGGGAGGTCCGGCCTGCCCGGAACCCAAGCCGTTCTCCACACTCGACTCCGTCGTCCTGGACATTCCGCAGAAGGCTTCGAAGCTCAGGGAGTTTCCCCGCGGTCCGTCGGCCTTTGTGTTCAGGGTCATCGAATCAGACAAGGTGTACGGTTCAATGGCGCTGAGTGACATCCCCCTCGATCCCGGCACCGTAACATGCGGGCTGGACAACACCATCCTCGCCCCCGACAATGTTCCCTTCGCACACTTCGGGGACTCGTTGTGGCTCGAGGCCAGCGGCCGGGCGGCGGCGCTCACCTTCGATTCGGTTGCCGAAGCGAAGGCCTATATGCAGACGCAGGAGTATCAGGACGTAAAACGGATGCTCGTCTCGCTGGAGCTGCGGCCATCGAAGTAGCGCCCCATTAAGGCGACGGCGGGCCGGGCACCCGATAAGGCGACCGGCCCGGCGTCGTGTGTTCTGCGGAAGTGGAAGCTACGGGACGTGCCGTTCCTCCGCGCCGTTGTACTCGCTCAACGGACGGATGAGGGAGTTTGAATCCAGCTGCTCCATGATGTGCGCGGTCCAGCCGGTGATCCGGCTGGCGACGAACAGAGGAGTGAAGGTAGCGGTGTCGAAGCCCATCAGGTGGTAGGTGGGGCCGGTGGGGTAGTCGAGGTTCGGCTTGATTCCTTTGGCCTCGTCCATGGCGGTTTCCAGCCCGCTGTAGAGACCCAGGAGTTCCGGACGGCCGTAGTAGGCGATCATCTTGTCCAGCGCGGCTTTCATGGTGGGGACGCGCGAGTCGCCGTGTTTGTAGACCCGGTGGCCGAAGCCCATGACCTTCTTCTTGTGGGCCAGGGCGTCCTCCATCCAGACCTTGGCCCGGGCGGCGGCGTCCTCCAGGGATTCCTCCGGCCGGATGCCGATCTCGTCGAAGGTGTGCATCACGGCTTCGTTGGCGCCGCCATGGAGCTCGCCCTTGAGGGCGCCGATGGCGCCGGTCACGGCCGAATGCAGGTCCGAAAGAGTGGACGTGATCACGCGTGCCGTGAACGTGGAAGCGTTGAAGGAGTGCTCGGCGTACAAAATCATTGAGACATTGAATGCGTCGACTACTTCGGGGACAGCCTCCTCGCCGAACGTCATCCAGAGGAAGTTGGCGTCGTAACCCAGATCGTCGCGGGGCTCAACCAGGTCCTGGCCGTGGCGGCGGCGCTGGTCATAGGCAACGACGGCCGGCATCGCGGCGAACAGATCAATGGCCTTGGCCAGGTTGGCTTCGCGCGAGGAGTCCTCGGCGAGTTCATGCCGTGCGCCCATCACTGACGCCGCCGTCCGGCAGACATCCATAGGGTGGGAGCTGGTGGGCAGGGCGTCGATCACCTGTTTGACCACCGGATCCAGCCGACGTCCGGCCCGTTCCCTTGCCGTGAACTCGGCCAGCTGCTCCGACGTGGGCAGTTCGCCGTTCCAGAGCAGGTAGGCCACTTCCTCGAAGCTGCACCTGGCGGCGAGTTCCTGGACCGGGTAGCCGCGGTAGAGCAGCGAGTTCGTGTCTGAATTGACCTTGGACACCGCGGTGTAGTCCACCACGACGCCGGCGAGGCCCTTTTTGATCTCATTTTCAGCCATGCTGAAACTCCTTCGTTCCTTGTGCCTGTGTGCCGGCCGAAGCCGGAAGTCCGGGATGGTTGGGGGTCAGTGGGTACCTGGAATCTTGAAATTGAAGACTCCGGTATCAAAGCGGTTGTACGCCTCATAGTCCACGAGGTCATACAGCCGCGCACGGGTCAGCATGCTCTCTACCTGTGCCTCCTGGGTGCCGTCGGACCTGATCGATTCCAGCGTACGCTCCGCAGCGCCCATGGCACTACGGAGCAGGGTCACGGGATATATCACCATGTTCACGCCCACGCCCTGCAGCTGGTCCACCGTGAACAGCGCGCTCTTGCCAAACTCGGTCATGTTGGCCAAGATCGGCACGTCAACCGCGTCCCGGATGGCCTGGAATTCGCTGAGGTCGCTCATCGCCTCCGGGAAGATGGCGTCGGCGCCGGCCTCTACCAGGGCCTTGGCCCGTTCCTGCGTTGCTTCGAGCCCGTCCACAGCACGGATGTCCGTGCGGGCCATGATCAGGAAGTTCGGATCGCGGCGTGCGTCTGCCGCGGCCCGGATCCGTTTCGTGGCGGTGTCCAGGTCCACCACGTTCTTGCCGTCCAGGTGGCCGCAACGCTTCGGGTTGAACTGGTCCTCGATGTGGCAGCCGGCCAGGCCGGCGTTCTCCAGTTCCTGGACACTGCGGGCGACGTTCATCGGCTCGCCGAAGCCGGTATCGGCATCCACGATGGAGGGCAGGTCGGTCATGCGCGCGATCTGCCCTGCACGGGTGGCCACCTCGGTGAGGGTGGTGAGGCCGATGTCCGGAAGGCCGAGGTCGTTCGCCAGCACGGCGCCCGAGATGTAGACGCCAGCGAAACCCTTCTCCTCGATCAGCCGGGCCGAGAGCGGATTGAAGGCTCCCGGGAACTGCTGGATGGTCCCGGACGCGAGCAGCTCACGGAAGCGGATGCGTTTCTGCTCCGGAGTGGTCTTGGAATACAGCATCTAGAACAGCCCCTTGGGCGCGGCGTTGAAGTCGATGACGCCGGGTGCGGCGGTGATGTTCAGCTGGTCCAGCTCGCCGGCGACCAGCTGCGGAAGCCGGGCAGCGGCGTCGAGGAACCGGTCTATCTCCTCGTCCTCCACCAATCCGGCTGCGAGCGTGCGGAACTTGTTCACGTACTGCTCGCGGGTGAACGGCCGGGCGCCCAGCGGGTGGGCGTCCGCCACGGCAATCTCGTCGGTGATGACGGTGCCGTCGGCCAGCGTGATCTCCACGGAGCCGCCGAAGGCCTTCTCCGAGATGTCCAGGGAGTGGTAGCGGCGGGTCCACTCCGGATCCTCCACCGTGGACACCTTCTGCCACAGCTCCACGGTGTCCGGACGGCCGGCGCGTTCGGGCGAGTAGGAGTCCACGTGGTGCCAGGAGCCGTCCTGCAGGGCCACGGTGAAGATGTAGGGGATGGAGTGGTCCAGCGTTTCGCGGCTGGCGGTGGGGCTGTACTTCTGCGGATCGTTCGCGCCGGAGCCGATGACGTAGTGCGTGTGGTGGCTCGTCCTGATCAGCACGGACTTCACGTTGGCCGGGTCTGTGGCTTCCGGGTGTTCCTTGTGGAGTTTCCGGGCCAGGTCGATCCAGGCCTGGGCCTGGTACTCGGCGGAGTGTTCCTTGGTGTAGGTGTCCAGGATGGCGCGCTTGGCCTCGCCGGCTTCAGGGAGCGGAATCACGTAGGAGGCGTCCGGGCCGTCCAGCATCCAGGCGATCACACCGTCTTCGCCCTCGTAGATCGGCACCGGGGACGTCTGGCCGCGCATGGACCTGTCAACCGCTTCGACCGCCATCTTGCCGGCAAACGCCGGCGCGTGGGCCTTCCACGTGGAAATCTCGCCCTTGCGGGACTGACGGGTTGCCGTGGTGGTATGCAGTGCCTGCCCCACCGACTGGAAGATCGTTTCGACGTCGAGCCCCAGCAGCGTGCCGATGCCGGCGGCGGCCGACGGGCCAAGGTGCGCCACGTGGTCAATCTTGTGCTTGTGCAGGCAGATGGCCTTGACCAGGTTGACCTGGATCTCATAGCCGGTGGCGATGCCGCGGATGAGGTCCTGGCCGCTGGAGCCCACGTGCTGCGCCACGGCCAGGATGGGCGGGATGTTGTCGCCGGGGTGGGAGTAGTCGGCAGCCAGGAAGGTGTCGTGGTAGTCCAGCTCGCGGACCGCCACCCCGTTGGCCCACGCCGCCCATTCGGGGGAAACGCGCTCGCCGATGCCGAAGACCTTCGAGCCCTTGCCGTTGGTCGAGGGGCCATGGGTCAGGGCCTGTGCCCGCGCGGCGATGATCGGGGCACGGTTCAGCGAGGCGATCGCTACGGAGGCGTTGTCGATGATGCGGTTGATCACCATGTCGGTGACCTCGTCCGTGACTGCCACGGGGTCGGCTGCCACCACGGCGATCTTGTGGGCCAGCTGGTCCTCGCGCGGCAGGTTTTCCTCGCTCTTGTACACGCGGACGTGGTGTTCTTTCACCATGGGGGCTCCTTGTTAATGAGGTGTATGGGTGGCTTTGACGTGGGAAAGACTGCGGTGCAGGTGCACGGTGGTGGCAGCTTCGGCCAGGCGCGGGTTGCGGGCGGCTATCGCTTCGGCGATGGCCGCGTGCTCGGCCGCTGCTGCGGTGAGCCGGGCGGCGTCGTCGGCGGCCAGCCGCCGGACGCGCACCAGGTGCACCCGCAGGCTCCGCATGGCCTGCGCCAGGTAGGAGTTGGAGATGGCCGCATCGATCGCCTCATCGAGCCGGCCGACCAGCTCGTAGTATTCGTGGCGGGCAGGATCAGCGCCGCTGATCAGGTCCGGCGCTTCGAGCAGCTCCTTCTGGAGCTGGAGGAAGAGTGCGGCGTCGCCCCGCTCTGCGGCCAGCGCGGCAGCCTTTCCCTCGAGCGTTTCGCGGAGTTCGAAGAGTTCGTCGATGTCCTCCAGTGAGATGTCGGTGACGACGACGCCGCGGCCGCCGGCCGTCGTCGTGAGTCCTTCGGCCGTTAGCCTGCTCAGGGCCTCGCGGAGGGGCGTCCGGGAAATCCCCAGCCTCTCGGACTGCTCTACTTCCGCCAGGACGGTCCCGGGGCGGAGGCGCCATTCAATAATGTCGTCACGCAGTGCCGCATACGCTCTGTCGCTGGCGCGCATCTCGCCTCCCTTCGTCGGTGAACGCCTTCAGTGTATACATAAATCCACTTACAGCCTAGCTTTTGGCGAGAAATAGCCGATAAACATCCAGCTGTGTATACATAGCTCTTGTCTGCCACCCGGCGCCGGGGATAGTATGGGCCGCATCACAACGTAGTGGACAGGAAATTTTCATGGTCACCAACAGTTACCGCGACGCCTACCGCCGATGCCTCGAGGAGCCGGACGAGTTCTGGCTGGAGACCGCAGGGCGGGTGTCCTGGTCGCGGGCCCCGCTACAGGCCGTGGACAGGACCCGCGCGCCGCTCTACGGCTGGTACCCGGACGGCGTCCTCAACACTTCCTTCAACGCGCTGGACCGCCACGTCCTGGCCGGCCGCGGGGACCAGGACGCACTCATCTATGATTCCGCCGTGCTTGGCAGCCAGCGGCGGTACAGCTACGCGGAGCTCACCGGACTCGTGGCCAGGTTCGCAGGCGTCCTGAGGGCACGGGGCGTGGGCAAAGGGGACCGCGTGGTGATCTACATGCCCATGATTCCCGAGGCGGCCGTCGCCATGCTGGCAACGGCCCGGCTGGGCGCAATACACTCCGTCGTGTTCGGCGGATTCGCCCCCAAGGAACTGGCCGCCCGCATCAAGGACGCTTCCCCCGTGGCCGTCGTCACCGCTTCCGGCGGGATAGAGCCGTCCCGCCGCGTGGAGTACCTTCCGGCGGTCGCGGAAGCCCTCGCGATCGCCGGAGTGGAAGGCACCCCGGTCCTGGTCAAGGAACGGGACGGCTTCGAGGCCCGGCGCACCGACTTTCCCGGCTGGCTGGATTGGGATAGTGAAATGGCCGGGGCGGAACCAGCTGCGCCGGTCGACGTCGCCGCCACGGACCCGCTCTACATCCTGTACACCTCGGGCACCACGGGGAGTCCCAAGGGTGTGGTCCGCGACAACGGCGGGCACGCAGTGGCCCTCAGCTGGACCATGGAGAACATCTACGACGTCGGCCCGGGGGACGTGATGTGGACCGCGTCCGACGTCGGGTGGGTGGTGGGCCATTCCTACATCGTGTACGGTCCCCTCATGGCCGGGGCCACCACCGTGCTGTACGAGGGCAAGCCCGTGGGAACCCCCGACGCCGGGGCTTTCTGGCGCGTCATCAGGGACCACCAAGTCAACGTGTTGTTCACGGCGCCCACTGCACTGCGTGCCATCCGCAAGGCGGATCCCGACGCCGCCCTGCTGGCCGGCTACGACACCTCCAGCCTAAAGTCGCTTTTCGTCGCGGGTGAGCGCCTGGACACTGACACCTACTACTGGGCCGCTGAAGCGCTGGGCGTCCCGGTCGTGGACCACTGGTGGCAGACCGAAACAGGCTGGGCAATTTGCGCTAATCCCCGGGGCCTGGATTCCCTTCCCATCAAGCCCGGTTCACCCTCGGTGCCGATGCCCGGCTTCAACCTCAGCATCGTGGATGCCAGTGGCGAAACGGTGGAGGCCGGCGAGGAAGGCAACATTGTGCTGGGCCTTCCGCTGCCGCCGGGGACCCTCACCACGCTATGGGGAGACGATGACCGGTATGTCTCCTCCTACCTCCTGGCTTTTGAGGGCTGCTACGCCACCGGTGACTCCGGATACCGGGACGAGGACGGCTATGTCTTCGTCATGGGGCGCACCGACGACGTCATTAACGTAGCCGGACACCGGCTGTCCACGGGATCGATGGAGCAGGTCATCGGGCAGCACCCGGCGGTGGCGGAGTGCGCCGTTATCGGTGTGGCGGACCCCCTGAAGGGCCAGCGCGCCAGCGGCTATGTGGTGCTCAAGGCCGGGGTTGACGTGCCGGAAGCCGTTCTGGTGCGGGAGCTTATTGCACTGGTCCGGCGGGACATCGGGGCGGTGGCCGATTTCAAGCAGGTTGCCGTGGTGGAGGCGCTGCCCAAGACCAGGTCCGGAAAGATCCTTCGGAAGACCATGCGGCAAATTGCGGACGGCGAAGAGTACGTCGTCCCGTCCACCATTGAAGATGCCGACGTGCTCGACCGGCTGATCGGAACACTGCGGCCCGCGGCCGCCGGCGGGGCCGGTTGAGCCTGTCAAAACCTCAGGCTCGGGACCAGCGGTATTCGTTTTCGGGACGGCCGGGCGCGCCGTAGCGGGCGGTTCTGGAGACCGTGCCGGCGTCGGCCAGGTACTCCAGGTAGCGCCGGGCCGTCACGCGGGACATGCCGAGCGCCGTCATGACTTCGGTGGCCGAGACCGCCCCCGGCTGCTGTCTCATGAAGTCGCGGACGGCGTCGAGAGTCGAGGGCGCCAGGCCCTTCGGAAGGGGCAGTTCCGACGGCGCCCTCAGGCTGGCAAAAGCTTGGTCGACATCGCTCTGCGAGGCGCCGGCTTTGGCCGATCCTGCCCCGGGGGTGGCAAGCTGCTCGCGGAACTGACGGTAGCTGTCCAGCTTGTCCGCGAACGTGGCAAACGTGAATGGCTTGATGAGGTACTGCACGACGCCGATTGACACGGCGTTGCGGACGATCGCAAGCTCCCTGACCGCCGTGATGGCGATGATGTCGGCAAAGTGGCCGGAGGAGCGCATCCGGCGAGCGATATCGAGTCCGTGCAGGTCCGGGAGGTTCATGTCCAGGAGCACCAGTTCAACCGGGCTGCCGGCAGCAGCGAATTCGCTGAGCATCCGCAGCGCCGACTGTCCGTCAGGAGCGGTTCCCGCCAAAGTGAAGCCCTCCAGCCTGCCCACGTAGGCGGCATGGGCCGCCGAAGCAATCGGCTCGTCCTCGACGACGAGGACTCGGATGTCTGTCACGCTTGTTCCTCCGGGAGGCTGTGCGGGTCCGGCGCGGGCAGCACGATGTGGAAACGTGCACCGCCGGTGCCGCCGGAGTTTGTGATCGTCATCGTACCGGCCCGACGCTGAACGGCCTGCTTCACGAGCGCCAGCCCGAGGCCGCGGCCGAAGGGGCCGGCCTCCTTGGTGCTGAAGCCGTACCGGAAGATATCGTCGACTGCGTCCGGTTCAATGCCCTTTCCGGAATCCTGGACCGTGATGTCCAGCCCGCCGCCGTCTGACTCCACGTGCAGTTCCACCCGCCTCGGCCCGGGGGCGTCCGTGGCGGCGTCGATGGCGTTATCGAGCAGGTTGCCAAGGATGGTGACGAGGTCCTGGACGGCGATGCCCGCCGCGCCGGCCGCACCGGATGCCTGCACCACAAGCTCCACACCGCGTTCATGGGCCTCCGCCGCCTTGCCCATGACCAGGGCGCTCAGCACGGGCTCTTGAACGGAACTGACCATGTCGTCTGTCAGCTGCTGGCTCAGCTCGAGATCCTGGGTGGCGAAGTCAAGCGCTTCTCCGGTACGGCCGAGCTCCAAGAGCGAAACCATGGTGTGGAGCCGGTTTGCGTGCTCGTGGGTCTGGGCCCGCAGTGCGTCGGAAAGCGTCCGCATGGTCTCGAGCTCGCTTCCCAGGGACTCGATTTCGGTGCGGTCCCGAATGGTGGCCACTGTTCCGAACATCGCTGCCTGGCGCCCGGCAGGGGAGTCCGGACCCATCGCCGGGCCCTGGTTCACCACCAGGACGCCGGAGTCAGTCAGGTGGATCTCGTCGTGGGCGGTGCGGCCCGATTCAAACAGGTTTTTCAGGCTTGGCGCCAGCGGAAGGTCGGCCAGGAACGGCGCGTTCGCCGGATCATCGCCCGAGTCCCGCGGCTCCAGCCCCAGCAGTTCGGCCGCCTGGTCGTTGTACATCACCACGCGACCCTTGGGGTCGATCAGGATGACGCCTTCGCGGACCGAGTGGAGCACGGATTCGTAGTAGGCAAAGAGCTGGGCAAGCTGCTCGGGCCCCCAGCCCCGGGTTACCCGCCGGAGATAGCCTCCGAGCAGCCAGGAGGCCAGTGAGCCGGCCGCGAGGAGGGCGCCCGAGATAGCCAGCAGGGCCGGGATCCTGCCGGCTACTGCAACGTCGATGGTCCTGACAGTTACGCCGGCCGCCACCAGGGCCTTCACCGAGCCGCCGGCGTCCTTGACCGGGGCAATGGTTCGTACGGAGGGGCCCAGGGTGCCGGCCGTGATTTCCGTGAACACGCGCCCCTCAAGGGCATCGGAGATTGAGCCGATGTATGGCTGGCCAAGCTCCTCGTTCCGGGGGTGCGTCCACCGTGTCCGGTCCGGCGCCATGATGGTGATGAAATCGGCGTCGGCGTCGCCCATGACCTTGAGCGCGTACGGCTGGAGCCGCGCCGACGGATCAGGGGACTCCGCGGCCTGGAGCACCAGCGGGTTATCCGCAACGGAGACGGCCAGGGCCGCCATCCGGCGTCCGGTTTCGTCGTAGGTGCGGTCCCGGGCATCGATGAAGGCGGCCGTCCCCACGACTGCGGTGAGCGCCAGCACGAACAGCAGGTTCGCCACGAATAGCCGCCTGGCAATGCTCCAACGGTGGATCACAACACCTCCTATGACCAATATGAACGCAACGGTGAGCCAAGTCACTCCATGGCCAATGATGGAGATCACATAAGGACCGACGCGAAGAGCCCAGAGACTGTGCCGAAGCGTCTACCAGATTATCCATAAGGAGACACATCATGGCTTCTCAACGAGGAGAGTCCGCTGCCCCGGCCAAGGCCGGCCGCAAGGGACTGGACAAGTCCCACTACCTTTACATCGCCGTCATCGCGGCCGTCATCCTGGGCGCACTGGTGGGGCTGCTGTTCCCGGAGGTCGGCAAATCGCTGAAGCCGCTGGGCGACGGGTTCATCAAGCTCATCAAGATGATGATCGCCCCCATCATCTTCTGCACCATCGTTTTGGGCATCGGCTCCATCGCCAAGGCCGCGACAGTCGGCAAGGTCGGCGGCCTGGCCCTCGGGTACTTCGTCCTCATGTCGACTTTCGCACTCGCCATCGGCCTCGTGGTCGGCAACCTCATCCACCCGGGTGAAGGCCTGAAGCTCGCGCCGTACGACCCCAGCAAGAAGGCCGCAACGGACAGCACCGTGGAGTTCCTCCTCGGCATTATTCCCGGCGACATCCCGGTTCTCCCCACCCTTCTCGCCGCCATCCTCGTAGGCTTCGCACTGCAGAAGATGGGCCCGCAGGGTGCTCCGGTGCTCAAGGCCATCGGCCACGGCCAGGCGGTCGTGTTCCGGATCCTCATCATGATCATGTGGCTGGCTCCGGTCGGCGCCTTCGGTGCCATCGCCGCGGTTGTCGGTGCCACCGGCTTCCAGGCAATCGTGAGCATGTTCACCCTGATGGTCGCGTTCTACATCACCTGCGCCCTCTTCATCGTCGTGATCCTGGGCGGCCTCCTGCAGGTGGTGGCCGGCGTGAACATCTTCAAGCTCATGAAGTACCTGGCCCGTGAGTACCTCCTGATCTTCTCCACCTCCTCCTCCGAGGCTGCGCTGCCCCGCCTGATTGCCAAGATGGAACACCTGGGCGTCTCCAAGCCGGTCGTCGGCGTCACCGTCCCCACGGGCTACTCGTTCAACCTCGACGGCACCGCCATCTACCTCACCATGGCCTCGCTGTTCGTGGCCAACGCTATGGGAACCCCGCTGGACCTCGGTGCGCAGGTGTCCCTGCTGATCTTCATGATCATCGCTTCCAAGGGCGCCGCCGGTGTCACCGGTGCGGGCCTGGCCACGCTGGCCGCCGGCCTGCAGGCCCACAAGCCCGAACTCCTGGGCGGCGTCGGCATGATCGTCGGCATCGACCGCTTCATGTCCGAGGCCCGCGCCCTGACCAACTTCACCGGCAACGCCGTGGCCACGGTCCTGATCGGAACCTGGGTCAAGGAGATCGACGGCGAGCAGGTCGGCCGCGTCCTCTCCGGCCAAGAGCCCTTCGACGAGCAGACCATGATCGCCGGGCACCACGAGGTCCCCGAGGTCCGCGAGGCCCCGGTGCAGCCCGTTCCGGCCCACGCCTAAAGTCCCGAATACCAAAGGCGCTCCGGCGCCGGCAAACCGCCCGCACAGGCCTAGCCTGTGCGGGCGGTTTGCATGGGCGAAACATCAACCTTCGACCTCAGGTAAAAGGTCAAGGCTCAAGCGCCATCAAAAGTCAAGTTCCACGGAATGCCGTGTCGGGCGCTGTAGCCTTGGGTGGAAGCAGCATGGGCGCTGGGCATTTAGCGGCCCGGGCATTCAGCGGCAGAGAACAATCACCGTCATCGAAAGTGTGGATAGATACGTGAGCAGCGAACAGGGTTCAGCAACTCTGGAAGGCACGGAACTCGACCTGGAAGACGCCGTGATGGGTCCCACAGGACGTCCCTACCGCGAATTTCCGGAGCCCGCGCCGCTGTCCTCCCATGGGCCGGCGCGCGTGATTGCCATGGTCAACCAGAAGGGCGGCGTGGGTAAGACCACGTCCACCATCAATCTCGCGGCAGCGCTGGCAGAATATGGCCGCCGTGTCCTCCTCGTGGACTTCGACCCCCAGGGGGCATTGTCCGCCGGGCTGGGAGTCAACCCCCACGAACTGGATCTCACGGTCTACAACGTCCTCATGGACCGCAAGGTGGACATCCGCGATGCCATCCACCAGACCGGCGTGGAAAACGTTGACCTCTTGCCGGCCAACATCGACCTTTCCGCTGCCGAGGTCCAGCTGGTCAATGAGGTTGCCCGCGAACAGGTGCTGGACCGGGCGCTGAAAAAGGTTGAAGACGATTACGACGTCGTCCTGATCGACTGCCAGCCGTCCCTCGGGCTGCTCACCGTCAACGCGCTCACGGCCGCCCACGGCGTCATCATCCCGCTGATCTGCGAATTCTTCGCGCTGCGGGCCGTGGCCCTCCTGGTCGAGACCATCGACAAAGTCCAGGACCGCCTCAACCCGCGGCTGCAGGTGGACGGCGTGCTCGCCACCATGTATGATGCCCGCACCCTCCACAGCCGTGAGGTCATCACGCGCCTCGTCGAGGCCTTCGGCGACAAGGTCTTCGAGACCGTCATCAAGCGTTCCATCAAATTCGCCGATGCCACCGTGGCCGCCGAACCCATCACCAGCTACGCCGGCAACCACATCGGCGCCGACGCCTACCGCCGCCTCGCCAAGGAACTCATCTCGCGCGGCGGCGCGCCTTAGCCTGGATGTCGGCTGAGTCGGCAACGCCGCTCGCACAGCGCGGCCAGCGGACGGACGAGGACGACGGCGGGGCCCCGCCGGAGGCGGGTGGCGCACCTGACGCGAAGAAGCCCGGCTTCGAAGTGCGGCTGGCCAACTTCACCGGACCGTTCGACCTGCTTCTCGGCCTGATCTCCAAGCACCAGCTGGACATCACCGAGGTGGCACTCGCCACGGTGACCGATGAGTTCATCAAGTACATCCGGAACCTGCAGAAACTGGGGGAGGAGTGGGCGCTCGATGAGGCCAGCGAGTTCCTCGTCATCGCTGCCACCCTGCTGGACCTGAAGGCCGCCCGCCTGCTTCCGGCCGGCGAGGTCGAGGACGATGACGACATTGCCCTGCTGGAGGCGCGGGACCTGCTCTTTGCGCGGCTGCTGCAATACAAGGCGTTCAAGCAGGTGGCCGCCCTGCTGGATGCAACGCTCGAGCTGGAGGCGCGGCGGTACCCGCGGCAGGTGGCGCTGGAGGAGCACTTTGCCGCCATGCTGCCGGAGCTCGTCTGGAAGCACACTCCGCAGCAGTTCGCCGCCCTTGCCGAGACGGCACTGAAACCCAGGATCCCCGCGCCCACGGAAGTGGGGCTGGCCCACCTCCACGGCAGTCCTGTCAGCGTCAAGGAACAGGCGGAGCTGATCGGACTGCGCCTGCAGCAGGGCAGGCCCCTGTCGTTCCGCGCGCTGATTGCAGATGCAGAATCCACGCTGGTGGTGGTTGCCCGTTTCCTGGCGCTGCTTGAGCTCTTCCGCGACCAGGTGGTGGCCTTCAACCAGCTTGCGCCGCTGGGTGACCTCACCGTCCGCTGGACGGCGCCTGGCGCCGAGTGGAGCAGCGACCACCTGACCGAAGAATATGAGGAGCAGCCGTGACGAAACCCGGGCAGGAACCGTCGTCGGAGGACACCGCCAGCGGCGGCACCGATGTTACGGCGCTGCCGGGCGGAGCACGCGCTGCGCTTGAGGCCGTGCTGATGGTGCTGGACCAGCCAGCGTCAGCCACGGACCTCGCCGCCGGACTCAACCTGACAGTGGCCGCCGTGGAGGAATTGCTGCTGGAACTGCAGCGCGAGTATGACGGCTATACTGTTAAAGCCCCGGATATGGAAATTGCCAGTAACGCTGGCTTCACCTCCAGCCCCCGGGGTTTTGAATTGCGGAATGTCGCCGGCGGCTGGCGCATCTACTCCAGGGCAGAATTCGCCGACGTCGTCGGTGCGTTCGTCCTGGAGGGACAGACGGCCAGGCTGACGCAGGCGGCGCTCGAAACGCTCGCCGTCATCGCATACCGGCAGCCCGTTTCCCGGGCCAGGGTGTCTGCAATTCGTGGGGTCAATGTTGACTCTGTCGTGCGGACGCTCACCCAGCGGGGACTGATCGAGGACTCCGGAACGGATCCGGAGTCAGGCGCTGTCCTGTACTGCACGACGTCGTATTTCCTTGAACGCATGGGAATCGGCTCGGTGGCTGAGTTGCCTCAGCTTTCACCGCACCTTCCGGGGCTTGAAGGAATTGAAGAGTTCTACGACGCCGGAAGAATGTAGGCAGTTTTGCCTGCGCAACAGTATTCACCAGGGCAGATTTAATCTGCGCGGCTGGCTAGTGTTGTCCTAGGACAACCGTTGCCGGTCAACATAACGAAGGACGGGTCATGACACAGGCGGGACGCCAGGGTTCACCACGTAACAGTTCAGGACGTAAAGGTCCGGAACGAAATTCAGCGGGCAGCGCAGGGCGCGGTGCCCCCAGCCCGCGGGGCGGCGGCTTCGGCGCCGGCCAGCGGGACTTCTCCAAGGGCGGCGACCGCCCGTACGGCGACCGCCCGTACAAGAAGGCGCCCAAGCCGCGGGAAGAGCGCTTTGTCGATCCCGACGAAGCGCCCGCCGCTCAGGCGGAGCGGCCTGCCGCAGTCGACTGGAAGTCCGGCGCCAAGCCGGCAGCCCGGAAGCCCGGAGCACGCAAGCCCGGGGCAGGAAAGACGCCCGGCACTCCCGGCGCGCTCAAGCCCAAGCCGCGCTCCGCTGCGGCCAAGACCTTCGGTACGCGCGCGTTCGGCGGCGAACGGTTCGGCCAGAGCCTCGGCGCCGTCCGCAAGCCTTCGCGCAAGCGCGGCCCCAGCGGCCCCGTGCCGCAGTCCGAACTGCACGACGCCGACGGCGTCCGCTTGCAGAAGGTCATGGCCCAGGCCGGAGTGGCTTCGCGGCGTGTCTGCGAAGAGATGATCGCCGAAGGCCGCGTGGAGGTCGACGGCCAGGTCGTCACCGAACTCGGTGTGCGCGTCGATCCCACTACATCCGTTATTCACGTGGACGGCCTCCGCATCCAGCTGGATGAGTCCCTCGTGTACATGGTCTTCAACAAGCCCAAGGGCGTCGTGTCCACCATGGAAGACCCGGACGGGCGTCCCTGCATCAGCGATTTCGTCCGCAACACCCATGGCGAGCGGCTCTTCCACGTCGGCCGCCTGGACGTCGCCACCGAGGGCCTGCTGCTGCTGACCAACGACGGCGAGCTGGCCAACCGCCTGACGCACCCTTCCTACGAGGTTCCCAAGACGTACCTGGTCCAGGTCCGGGGTCCGTTCCCGCAGGGCATCGGCGCACAGCTGAAGGCCGGCGTCGAACTGGAGGACGGCATCGCCTCGGTGGACTCGTTCCGGCTCGTCGACTCGACTCCCGGCCATGTGCTCATTGAAGTGGTGCTGCACTCGGGCAAGAACCGTATTGTCCGCCGCCTTTTCGACGCCGTCGGATTCCCCGTGCTGCGCCTGGTGCGCGTCAAGGTGGGCCCCATCGGCCTGGGCGACCAGCGCCAGGGGAGCATCCGCAACCTCGGCAAGCAGGAAGTCGGCCACCTGCTGGCATCCGTGGGGCTGTAGGGCATGTCTGCATTCCGCACGCACGGCCGCGGGCACCTCAACGGCCCGGTGGCCGTGATCGGCACCGGGTTGCTCGGCGCGAGCATCGGCCTCGGCCTCCGTGGCCGGGGTGTCGCCGTGTACCTTTCCGACCCGTCGCCCACTAACCAGGCCGTTGCCGTGGATATCGGCGCCGGCCTGCCGCTGGAGGCACTCGGCCAGGAGCAGCCGGAACTCGTCGTCGTCGCGGCCCCGCCGGACGTGACTGCGGACGTCGTGGAACGTGCGCTGGCCGACTACCCGGAAGCCACCGTCGTGGACATCGCCAGCGTCAAGGCGGCCATTCTGGACGAACTGCGCCGCCGGGGCGTGGATCTGGCGCGCTACGTCGGGACCCACCCCATGGCAGGACGCGAGAAGTCCGGGCCTGTTGCCGCCCGCGGCGAGCTGTTCACTTCCATGCCCTGGGTGGTGTGCCCCTCCGAGGTGTCCACTCCGGGGGCGGTGCAGGCCGCGCGTGCCCTGGCCGGTGACCTCGGCGCCGTCGTCTCGCAGTTCACCGCTGACGAGCACGACGAAGCCGTGGCGCTCGTATCCCATCTGCCCCAGGTCATGTCGTCGCTGCTGGCCAGCCGGCTGCAGGGCACTCCGCTGCACGCGCTTTCCCTCTCCGGGAACGGGCTGCGGGACGTCACGCGCATCGCCGCCAGCGATCCCACGCTCTGGGTGCAGATCCTTGGCGCCAACGCAGAAAAAGTCGTTGGCATCCTGCACGGAGTCCGCGAAGACCTGAACAGGCTGATCGGCACGCTGGAGGATCCTACGGCTCCCGGAGCCCGCCTGGACCTTGCCCAGCTGATCAGTGAAGGCAACGCAGGGCAGGCGCGGATCCCCGGCAAGCACGGCGGGCCGCCGCAGGCGTATTCCTGGCTGACGGTCCTCGTGGACGACAAGCCGGGGCAGATCGCGAGGCTCCTGACGGAGATCGGTGAGATCGGCGTTAACGTTGAGGATCTTCGGCTTGACCATTCATCCGGCCAGAACGTCGGCATGGTGGAACTGTCGGTCCTCCCCAACAGGCACGATCTCCTGATCGAAGCCCTCAATGACCGCGGATGGCGGGTACTCCAGTAAATGACACAGGAACTGATTGATACCTTGCCTGCCCTGCGCCTGGGCCGGCCCCTCGTTGTCGCCATCGACGGGCCGTCCGGATCCGGAAAGTCCAGCGTCAGCAAGGAAGTGGCACGCCGGCTGAAGCTGGCCTACCTGGACACGGGCGCCATGTACCGGGCGCTGACCTGGTTCTGCCTTGACCGGGCCATCGACCTCACAGACGCAGCCGCCGTCGAGCTTGCGGCTGAGGAACTGCCGCTCGACATCAGCACCACTCCGCACGAAGAGTATGTGCGGGTGGACGGCGCCGACGTCACCGAAGCTATCCGGGAACCGTCGATCTCCTCCGCGGTCAGCGCCGTGGCTACAACGCTGGGCGCCAGGACGGAACTCATCCGGCGCCAGCGCGCGCTGATCGAAAAGCACCACCGCCGCATGGTGGTGGAAGGCAGGGACATCACCACCGTCGTCGCGCCCGGTGCACAGGTGCGCATGCTCCTGACCGCAAGCGAGGAAGCCCGCCTGCGCCGGCGCGGCATCCAGCTTGGCGGCACCCAAAGCGCGGAGGAGCTGGCCGCCCAGGTGACCCAGCGGGATGCCAGGGATTCAACCGTGGTGAACTTCACCCAGGCCGCGGACGGTGTGGTCACCTTGGATTCGTCGGAGCTGGACTTCGAGCAGACCGTGACCGCGGCGCTGCGGATTGTCACCAAGGTCATCAACCATGAGTGACGCCTCCGGCGCTCCGGGCAGCGGTGTTAAGGGCAACGGCGTTCCGGCGGCCTGGACCATGGGATGGAGCCGGCCCGTTGGCTGGCTGCTGGACCACGTCATATACCGCACCTCCGTCACCGGGCGCGCCAACGTGCCGGCCGACGGCCCGGTGATCTTCGCAGGCAACCACATCAGCTTCCTGGACGGTCCGGTCATGTTCGGCGCATCTCCGCGTCCCATGCACATCCTCGTCAAACAGGAGATGTTCAAGGGCTTCCTGGGGCGCGTGCTGAGGGCTTCCGGCCAGCTGCCGGTGGACCGCGCCGGGGACCGGTCCGCGCTTCAGCTCAGCAAGGCAGTGCTCGACGCCGGCCGTTGCGTCGGGATTCTTCCGGAAGGTACGCGGGGCAGCGGCAAGGCTTCCGGAATCAACAACGGAGTGGCATGGCTTGCCCTGAACTCCGCTGCAGTGGTGGTCCCCGTGGCCATCCTCGGCACGCGGAAGGGCGGCGAACACCTGGACACGGTTCCCCGGCCGGGCCGGAGGCTGCACGTCAGCTTCGGCGAGCCCATCAGCGTCGGCCGAAAACCCAACGAAACCGGGCGTGCTTCAATGGACAGGGCGGGAATGGAAATCCGCACTGCGCTGGCGAAACACGTCCAGGACACCATTTACCTGAGCGGGCAGCCTTTGCCCGACGCGGAATTCCCGCAAGAACGTTCCAACGCAGTAGCCGGGTCGCCGGCAGATCACCACTAAGGAAAGTGCAATGAGCGATACGACTCAAACCTCCGGCCTCTCGGGCGCCGGTGAAGACGAATACACGCCCACCGGCACCGACCAGGTGGCTGAGCATCTCGCAGCCCTGGACGATGACGAGGCGGAGCTCCGCGCGGCCTCACTTCGGGCCGGGCTGGACGACTACGAACTCGACGAGGAAGACGCAGCGCTGCTCAGCGGCCGCTACGACGACGAGGACTTTGCAGGGCCGGTCAAGCTTGATCCCGTGCTGGCGATCATCGGCCGCCCGAACGTGGGCAAGTCCACGCTGGTCAACCGCATCCTGGGCCGCCGCGAGGCCGTCGTGGAGGACACTCCGGGCGTTACCCGCGACCGCGTGATGTACTCCGCCCACTGGAACGGCCGTAACTTTACCGTGGTGGACACCGGTGGCTGGGAGCACGATGCCCGCGGCATCCACGCCCGGGTGGCGGAACAGGCCGAAATGGCCGTGGAGCTGGCCGACGCCGTGCTGTTCGTCGTTGATTCCGCCGTGGGCGCAACTGCCACGGACGAAGGCGTCATGAAGATGCTGCGCAAAAGCAAGAAGCCGGTCATCATGGTGGCCAACAAGGTGGATGACTTCGCGCAGGAGGCCGATTCCGCCACGCTCTGGGGCCTGGGATTCGGCGAGCCCTACCCCGTGTCCGCCCTGCACGGCCGCGGCGTGGCCGATCTTCTGGACCATGTCATGGACACGCTGCCGGAATTCTCGACCATCGAGGGCCTGGAACGCTCCGGCGGCCCCCGGCGTGTGGCCCTGATCGGCCGCCCGAACGTGGGCAAGTCATCCCTCCTGAACAAGCTGGCCGGTTCCGAGCGTGTCGTGGTGGACAACACTGCCGGCACCACGCGTGACCCGGTGGATGAGTTCATCGAGCTCGGCGGCCGCACGTGGCGCTTCGTCGACACCGCCGGTATCCGGCGCCGCCAGCACATGGCCCAGGGCGCCGACTTCTACGCCTCCCTGCGGACCCAGAGTGCGCTCGAAAAGGCGGAGGTCGCCGTCGTGCTCCTCGCGGTGGACGAGGTCCTCAGCGAGCAGGATGTCCGCATCCTCCAGCTGACCATCGAATCCGGACGCGCCCTGGTCCTGGCGTTCAACAAGTGGGACCTGCTGGACGACGAACGCCGGACGTACCTGGAGCGCGAAATCGAGCAGGACCTGGCCCACGTAGCCTGGGCGCCGCGGGTCAACATCTCGGCCAAGACCGGCTGGCACAAGGACCGCCTCGTGCCCGCACTGGACCTTGCCCTCGAAAACTGGGACAAGCGCATCCCCACCGGCAGGCTCAACGCGTTCCTGGGCGAGCTCGTGGCGGCCCATCCGCACCCGGTCCGCGGCGGCAAGCAGCCCCGAATCCTCTTCGGCACCCAGGCCTCCAGCCGGCCGCCGAAGTTTGTCCTGTTCACCACAGGCTTCCTGGACCCGGGATACCGCCGGTTCATCACCCGCCGGCTGCGCGAAACGTTCGGTTTCGAAGGCACGCCCATCGAAGTCAACATGCGTGTCCGCGAAAAACGGGGCAAGAAGCGTTAATTAGGAAACACCGGGCCCGTGGCGGGTGAAAATGTCACGGGCACCCTCCGGAATCGTGTAAGCTTTTGGAGGTGGTTCGGCCGGACTGCTTAGGTGAAATTCTTCGGAACATCACTGAAGCGGAGAACGGCAGAACTGACGGGCTGTAGCGCAGCTTGGTAGCGCACTTGACTGGGGGTCAAGGGGTCGCAGGTTCAAATCCTGTCAGCCCGACCGACCAAAAACCCCGCCAATCCGGTAACGGATCGGCGGGGTTTTTTGTTGTCCGGAATCCGCTTCGCCGGCGCGGTCCGGAACTCGCCTTATTTGAGGAAGCGGGAGGTCCTGCGGTCGGCCAGGATCTTGCCCTTGGTCTGGCACGTGGGGCAGTACTGAAGCGCGGAGTCGGCGAAGGACACCTCACGCACGGTGTCGCCGCAGACCGGGCACGGCAGGCCGGTGCGGCCGTGAACGCTCATTGCACTCCGCTTCGCATCCTTCAGATCGCCGGGCGCCTTGCCCGTGGCCTCCTTCACCGCCGCTCCCAGGACACTGTGGATGGCGTCGTACAGAACCTGCACGCTGTCCTGGTCCAGCGAACTGGCGATGGCAAACGGCGAGATTTTTGCGGCGTGCAGGATTTCGTCGCTGTAGGCGTTGCCGATGCCGGCCATGACGCCCTGGCTTCGCAGCACGCCTTTGATCTGCTGCGAATGCGACGCGAGAATCTCCGCGAACTCCCCGGGGCCGAATCCGGGGTCCAGCGGATCGGGACCTAGCCCGGCAATGCCCGGAACGTCGCGGGGATCGCCCACCACATAGACGGCCAGGCTTTTCTTGGTCCCGGCTTCTGTCAGATCGACGCCGATATGCTGGCCGTCCGCTGCGGCGAACCCGATCCGCGCGGCAATGGGGCCCTTTCCCGGACGGAGCGGAGCCGCCGAGGGGGATTCGGTGTAGCGGACCCACCCCGCCCTGGCGAGGTGAAAGACGAGGTGCAGGCCGTCGGCGTCGATGCTGATGAATTTGCCGAATCGTTCCACGCCGGTGACTGTGCGGCCCACCAGGGCCGTGTAGGGCGGGTCGGCCGTCTTGAGCACGGCCACAGACAGCACCTGGAGCTTCTCCAGCACCGCACCCCGCAGGCGCCCGCTCAGGAAGGACGTCAGACCGGCCACTTCCGGTAGTTCTGGCATGGCACCACTTTGCCACAGCCGGACGGCGGTTTGGCCGTTTCGGCCGCGTCCGGCGGCCGGGCACTTGTGCCTATACTTTCAGCGGTGGCTGTTCCCTACGCCTCCGTTGACATCTGTGATAGACCCGATGAAAGGCCCCTGATGAGCAACATTCCCTCTGATCTGTCCTACACCGCCGAGCACGAATGGGTGTCCGCTCCGAATGCTGACGGTGTGGTCCGCGTGGGGATCACCGACTTCGCCCAGGATGCACTCGGGGACGTCGTTTACGCCCAGATGCCGGAAGTCGGAACCACGGTTAAGGCAAATGACGTGATTGGCGAGGTTGAATCCACCAAGAGCGTCAGCGATATTTATGCCCCCGTCTCGGGCGAGATCGTTGCCCGGAATGACTCCCTGGACACCGATTCGGCCCTGATCAACTCCGATCCCTACGGCGACGGCTGGCTCATCGAGGTCAAGCTCGCCGAACCTGACGCGGTGGACTCCCTGCTCAGTGCATCCGAGTACGAACAGCAGGTAGGCTAAAGCTAACCGGTCCCGCTGACCGGCCATTGGAGTCCAGTGGCTGGCCAGCGGGCGGTATACCGGATCTGCCAGGCATTTCCGGACGGTATGCGTTGATTGCAGGGGGACATCTGCAACGAAGGAGGAGGAATCCATGGTTGGCGGCGAACAGAACCACACCAACAGCGATTACGGCACGGGCGTGGGCAGGGCTTCGGAGACAACCTCGATCAACCTCACTCCCGTTCATGAAGAGCCCACGATCGTACCCAAGCTCTCTCCGGAGGAACGCGCCGCGGTTGAAGCGCTGCCTTCCGGCTCCGCGCTGCTCGTGGCCCACAGCGGGCCAAACTCGGGTGCCCGATTCCTGCTTGACTCCGACGTCACCACGGCCGGGCGGCACCCGGACGCCGACATCTTCCTCGATGACGTGACGGTTTCCCGCCGCCACGTTGAATTCCGGCGCACGGCACGGAGCTTCGAGGTGGTGGACACCGGCAGCCTGAACGGCACATACGTTAACCACGACCGCGTGGACAGCGTGGAACTGAAGTCCGGAAACGAAGTCCAGATCGGCAAATTCCGACTCACCTTCTACCTGAGCCCTGCCCGCGCAGCAGGACGCGTCTGATTCGGAGCGGCTGCCTGTGGCAATGGCACAACCGGAGCGCCGGGGACCCCTGGTCCTGAACATCGGGGAAGTGCTCGCTCAATTGAGCGATGACTTTCCGAGCATGACGGCGTCCAAAATCAGGTTCCTTGAGGAAAAGGGGCTCATCAATCCGCGGCGCACCCCTGCGGGATACCGCCAGTATTCGGACAGCGACGTCGAGCGCCTCCGTTTCGTCCTGTCGCTCCAGCGGGACCAGTACCTGCCGCTGAAGGTGATCAAGGACTACCTTGACGCGATAGACCGGGGGGAGCGCCCCGAAAACCTTCCGCCCGGCGTGACGGTGTCCCCGCGGATCGTGTCCGATGAGCTCGCCGCCGAACTGCAGAACAAGGCCCGCAAGCTGAGCGAGGAACAGCTGCGGGCGGAGTCAGGTGCCAGCGTGCCGCTCCTGCAGTCCCTGCTGAGCTTCGGCCTGATCGGCCACACCAACGGCAAGTTCGACGAACACGCCCTGCAGGTGGCCCGCGCATGCGTCCAACTGGAGGGACACGGCCTGGAGCCCCGGCACCTGCGCCCCTTCCAGGCGGCTGCCGAGCGGGAGTTCGGCCTGGTGGAACGCGCCGTGGCCACGCTGACGTCGCGCAAGGACGCGGCTTCGCAGGCACGGGCAGCCGAGGCGGCCCGTGAAATCAGCGACCTCTGCCTGACACTGCACCGGGCGCTGGTCCAGGACCGTATTTCGCGGATGGAAATCTGATGATCGAAGTAGAGATTGTGGGCGTACGGATCGAGTTGCCCTCCAACCAGCCCCTGGTTCTGCTTCGGGAGATCCACGGCGAACGGCACGTGCCGATCTGGATCGGCACGCCGGAGGCAAGTGCGATCGCCCTGGCACAGCAAGGCGTGGTGCCGCCGCGGCCCATGACCCATGACCTCCTTGTCGACGTCGTGGAAACCCTGGGGCACGCCGTCGTCAGCGTGAACATCGTGGCGGTGGAAGACAACATCTTCTACGGCCAGCTCCAGTTCGACAACGGCGCCACCGTCAGTTCCAGGGCCTCGGACGCGCTGGCCATTGCCCTGCGGGCAAAATGCCGCATCTGGTGCGCCGACTCCGTCATGGATGAGGCCGGCGTGAGGATCACCGAACACGACGACGGCGAGGACACCGAGCCCGGCCCCACCGGCCCCACAGTGGACGAAGAACGTGAGCTGCGCAGGTTCCGTGAGTTCCTGGATGACGTGGAACCCGAGGACTTCGACGGCTGAAGGTCACGTTAAGGTTAAAGTTGAGGCTGAAACTTTCGACACGCCCCAACAATGACCCGAACGTCTTTGACCTTGGGCCGCGGCAGGCCTAACGTCGAAGATACCAAGTTCCCATTGCATACAACAGCCGCGCAAGTCACACTGGAAAGTGCTACTCCGGCCAAATTACATGCGTGATCTTCATGCCTGTAGAAGCTGTTGCGGCAAGTTCCCCAGGGGAGCTCATGACAAGGAGGATCCACGTGAGTCCGAAAGGCGAAGCAGGCGAGCTGAAGCAGCCCTCCACGGCCGGCGTAGCTGTGCCCGCGAGCGGCGCTCAGGGCCTTCTCTTCACTGAGGACCTCCCCGTCCTTGACGAGGACGCCGGCTACCGCGGCCCCACGGCCTGCAAAGCAGCCGGTATCACGTACCGGCAGCTCGACTACTGGGCCCGCACCGGACTGGTGGAACCCGCCGTGCGCGGCGCCGCCGGCTCGGGTTCGCAGCGGCTCTACGGCTTCCGTGACATCCTCGTGCTGAAGGTCGTCAAGCGGCTCCTGGACACCGGCGTCTCGCTGCAGCAGATCCGCTCCGCGGTGGAACACCTGCGCGAGCGCGGAGTGGAAGATCTGGCCCAGATCACCCTCATGAGCGATGGCGCGAGCGTCTACGAATGTACCTCCGCCGATGAGGTCATTGACCTCGTCCAGGGCGGACAGGGCGTGTTTGGCATTGCCGTGGGCCGCGTGTGGCGCGAAGTTGAAGGAAGCCTGGCGTCCCTGCCCAGTGAGCACGCAGGCGAGCAGACGTTTCCCGACGACGAACTGAGCAAGCGCCGGGCAGCCCGGAAGATCGGCTAGGCGCTCCGGAATCCAGCGCATACGGCGAAGGCCGCCTCCCTGCCGGGGAGGCGGCCTTCGTCCATTTCAGTCTGCCGGGAGCCCGGACGTCCCTTACCGGATGCCGTTAGCGGTGGCTGCGGCTGCGGCTGCCCTTGTTCAGGGACATCAGATTGCCGAGCAGCGTGTCGTAGATGCCGGCCGCGGACTTGGCGGAGTCGCCGGGCCAGTGATGCACGGAGTGTGCTGCACCCTGGATCTGCTGCCAGTTGGCCTGTTCCGGGATGTACGGCGTCAGCAGGAGGTCGCCGAACATGGACTTCATTTCTGCGAGCCGGAACGCATGCTCGGAGGATCCGGTCCGGACCCGGTTGGCCACGATGCCCGCAGGGGAAAGATTGGGGGCGAACTCCTGCCGGAACAGCTGGATGGCGCGCATGGTGCGCTCCGTGCCGGCCACCGAGAACAGTCCCGGCTCGGCAACCAGGGCCACCTTGTTGCTGGCCGACCACGCCATGCGGGTCAGGCCGTTCAGGGACGGCGGGCAGTCCACCAGGACCAGCTCGTACTTTTCCGCGCCGGCCAGGACGGCGGAGAGCCTGCGCAGGTCCCTTTTGCCGAGATCGGGGCGGTCGTAGATTCCGGTGTAGGCAGATCCCACGGCCACATCGAGCACGGCGGGGCCGGAGCCGTTGCTTTCCGCACGCCCGATCCAGCCGCTGGGGAGGACATTCTCAGGAAGCCGGGCCTTGCGCGGGTTCCGGAGCATCCTGCCGATATCCAGCTTGTCGCTTGGCTGAACTCCGAGGGCAGTGCTGGCGTCGGCGTGCGGATCGAGGTCCACCACGAGCGTGGGAATGCCTGCGGCCAATGCCGCAGACGCCAATCCGGTTGTGACCGATGTCTTGCCGACACCGCCTTTGAGGCTGCTGATGCTGACTACTTGCACTTGAAAAACCAATACCTAACGCCGGTTGCCGAGTTGGGGTAGTTTCCGTTCCGGTACTGCCGGAACCGGGGACAGGCTTCCGCCGCCCCATTCATCATATGTTGACCCCGCCCCGAAACCCTCCTTATCCGGCCCGGGCATGGCTCATCGCTTAGCAGCTCCGGCGCCAGCGGAGCGCAGGAGTGAATCTGGTCCCGACATGACGGATAATTCTGTGATGGTAGACACAATGATTTGTGTTTCACTGCACCCGTCTTACACACTGTGACCACTTACCGATACACCCGCAATGATGCAGGAGAAGTATGTTTTCCAAGATTCTGGTGGCCAACCGCGGCGAAATCGCTATCCGCGCTTTCCGCGCGGGCTATGAGCTCGGCGCAAAAACCGTCGCCGTGTTCCCCAACGAGGACCGTAACTCGATCCACCGCCAGAAGGCCGACGAGGCGTATCTGATTGGTGAAGAGGGCCACCCCGTCCGCGCCTACCTGGACGTCGACGAAGTGGTGCGTGTGGCCAAGGAGTCCGGGGCGGACGCCATCTACCCCGGCTACGGCTTCCTTTCCGAAAATCCGGACCTTGCCCGGGCCGCGAAAGCGGCCGGCATCACCTTCGTCGGGCCGCCTGCCGAGGTCCTCGAGCTCGCGGGCAACAAGGTCGCCGCCTTGGAGGCTGCCCGCAAGGCCGGCGTCCCCGTCCTCAAGTCCAGCCAGCCCTCGAAGGACCTGGATGAGCTGATCGCCGCCGCGGACGAGATCGGCTTCCCGATCTTCGCCAAGGCCGTGGCCGGCGGCGGCGGGCGCGGCATGCGCCGGGTGGACACCCGCGAGGCACTGCCCGAAGCCCTGCAGTCAGCCATGCGCGAGGCCGACGCCGCGTTCGGCGATCCCACGATGTTCCTTGAGCAGGCCGTGCTCCGTCCCCGGCACATCGAAGTGCAGATCCTGGCCGACGCCGAGGGCAATGTCATGCATCTCTTCGAGCGTGACTGCTCCATCCAGCGCCGCCACCAGAAGGTCATCGAGATCGCTCCGGCGCCCAACCTCGACGAGGGCATCCGCCAGGCCCTGTACCGCGACGCTGTGAAGTTCGCCAAGGCCCTCAACTACGTCAACGCCGGAACCGTCGAATTCCTCGTGGACACCGTGGGGGAGCGCGCCGGCCAGCACGTCTTCATCGAAATGAACCCGCGCATCCAGGTCGAGCACACCGTCACCGAAGAGGTCACCGACGTGGACCTGGTGCAGGCGCAGATGCGGATTGCCTCCGGCGAAACCCTGGCCGACCTGGGCTTGTCGCAGGAGACGGTATTCCTCAAGGGCGCGGCGCTGCAGTGCCGCATCACCACCGAGGACCCGGCCAACGGCTTCCGCCCGGACGTCGGAAAGATCACCGGCTACCGCTCGGCCGGCGGCGCCGGCGTAAGGCTCGACGGCGGCACCGTCTACTCGGGTGCCGAAATCAGCCCGCACTTCGACTCGATGCTCGTGAAGCTGACCTGCCGCGGCCGGGACTACCCTGCAGCGGTCGCCCGCGCCCGTCGCGCGCTGGCTGAGTTCCGCATCCGTGGCGTGTCCACGAACATCTCCTTCCTGCAGGCCGTGCTCGACGACGCCGACTTCATCGCCGGCAATGTGGCCACCAATTTCATCGACGAGCGTCCAGAGCTGCTGAAGGCCCGGGTTTCCGCCGACCGCGGCACCAAACTGCTGACGTGGCTCGCCGAGGTCACTGTCAACAAGCCCAACGGCGAGCTCACCGTCCATTCCGATCCGGCCGCGAAGCTGCCGGCAGTGGGTCGCGAGCCGCAGGCAGGCTCACGCCAGCGGCTGCAGGAGCTCGGGCCGGAAGGGTTCGCCCGCGCCCTGCGGGAGCAGACTGCCGTAGCAGTCACCGACACCACCTTCCGGGACGCCCACCAGTCGCTGCTGGCCACCCGCGTCCGCACCAGGGACCTGGTTGCCGCCGGACCCGCCGTGTCCTCGCTGCTGCCCGGGCTGCTCTCTGTGGAGGCATGGGGCGGCGCCACCTACGACGTCGCCCTGCGCTTCCTGGGCGAGGACCCCTGGGACCGCCTCGCGGCACTGCGGAAGGCCCTGCCGAACATCTGCCTGCAGATGCTGCTCCGGGGCCGGAACACCGTGGGCTACACGCCGTACCCGGAAGAGGTCACGGAGGCGTTCGTGAACGAGGCGGCCGCCACCGGCATCGACATTTTCCGGATCTTCGACGCCCTGAACGACGTCAACCAGATGGCGCCTGCGATCCGCGCCGTCCGGGCCACCGGAACGGCCGTCGCCGAAGTCGCACTCTGCTACACGGCCGACATGCTGGACCCGGACGAGAAGCTCTACACGCTGGATTACTACCTGGAGCTGGCGCAGAAGATCGTCGACGCCGGCGCCCACATTCTCGCGATCAAGGACATGGCCGGACTCTTGCGCCCGGCCGCCGCGGCAAAGCTTGTCACGGCGCTCCGGGAACGGTTCGACCTTCCCGTCCACCTGCACACCCACGACACCGCCGGCGGACAGCTTGCCACGCTGCTCGCCGCGGTTGATGCGGGCGTGGACGCCGTGGACGTCGCCTCGGCGTCCCTTGCCGGGACCACCAGCCAGCCGTCGGCTTCCGCGCTGGTGGCGGCGCTGGCCCACACCGAGCGGGACACCGGGCTGAGCCTGGCCAACGTCTGTTCGCTGGAGCCCTACTGGGAGGCAGTGCGCCGGGTCTACGCTCCCTTCGAGTCCGGCCTTCCGGGGCCCACAGGCCGCGTGTACCAGCACGAAATCCCGGGCGGGCAGCTCTCGAACCTCCGGCAGCAGGCCATGGCCCTGGGCCTGGGCGAGCGGTTCGAGGCGATCGAGGACATGTACACCGCAGCGGACCGCATCCTGGGCCGCCTGGTGAAGGTCACGCCGTCCTCCAAGGTGGTGGGCGACCTCGCCCTGCACCTCGTGGGGCTGAATGCCGACCCGGCCGACTTCAACGAGAATCCGCAGAACTACGACATCCCGGACTCGGTCATCGGCTTCCTGTCCGGCGAGCTCGGCGATCCTCCGGGCGGCTGGCCGGAGCCGTTCCGCACGAAGGCCCTGCAGGGCAGGAGCATCAAGGTCCGCGATGCCGAGCTCAGCGCCGAAGACAGCGCAGCGCTCCGGGGCGATTCGAAGACCCGGCAGCAGACCCTGAACCGGCTGCTCTTTGCCGGTCCCACGAAGGACTACCAGAAGAGCGTGGAAACGTACGGCAACGTGTCTGTCCTGGACACGCGTGACTACCTCTACGGCCTGCAGCGCGGCGCGGAGCACGTTATCCAGCTGGAGAAGGGCGTCCGCCTCATCGCATCGCTGGAGGCCGTCTCGGAACCGGACGAGAAGGGCATGCGCTCGGTCATGTGCACGCTCAACGGCCAGTCCCGGCCGGTCCTGGTGCGCGACAAGTCCGTGGTCAGCAACGTGAAAGCCGCGGAGAAGGCCGACCCCGCCCAGCCGGGCCACGTCGCCGCCCCGTTCGCCGGAGCAGTGACGGTCACCGTCAAGGCGGGCGACACCGTCAAGGCGGGCGACACCGTTGCCACCATTGAGGCGATGAAGATGGAGGCATCCATCACGACGCCGGTGGGCGGCAAGGTGACGCGCCTGGCGATTTCCGCCGTGGAACAGGTACAGGGAGGGGACCTGCTGCTCGTGGTTGAGTAGCCAAAGGTTCCGCTGCGGGGCGGTACTTCTGCGCCCCGCGAAGCCATACCGGTAGGCTGGAATCCTGAGTGAAGGTTGTGGGGACGGCATTAGCCGCCCCCACAGCCTTTGCATACCGAGACGAACACACTGAGCGGGAGCCATGACGCAGACGAATACGCCAACGCCCGCGCGGCCTGACCGGAGTCCCGGTGCTGAAGGTCCGACGCCCGACCGGCTGAGCCCAGTGGATGCGAACCCAGCCCAGGTGAGCCCAGGGCCGACGAATGCAGCCGCTCCGAATGCAGCCGCACCGGAGGCGCCAACTCCCGATGCAACCGCAAGCGCGGCTCCCGAAGACGCCGTTGACGAAGACGCGGTTCACACAGACGGGGTTCACACAGACGGCTCGCCTGACGTTCCGACGTCCGGCGACATCAGCGTCGTGACCGTGTCCGACGCCCAGGACCGCACGTCTGCCGGGTCGCTGTCGGCCGTCAACGGCATTCCGCAGCCCGCTGCGGCAACAGCACTGCCGACGGTCACTTCCGGGCCCGGCCTTGTCACGGGACCGGGGGAGTCCGGCACCGACGGGTTCCCGGCCGGCGTCGGCGATCATGGGCAGGCCGCTGCCCAGGCACCGGCAGATGCGGCAGCGGCCGAGGCACCTGAACACGTCAGCGAACGCCGGGAACGCGCCGAAGGGCCGGAGCCCGCTGCGGCACTGACCGCCGACCGCCTGCTGAACAAAACCGCAGCCCCGCCCGTCGAGGGCTGGCGCCGGTGGCTGTTCCAGGCGACCTTCGGCTACGTGAACCTGGGCGACCCGGACCGGATCCGGATCCAGCGCGCCATGGAGCACCGGATCGCCATGCGCCTGGGGGAGCGGACCCGGTACGTGCCGGTCCTGTCCCGCAAGGGCGGCGTCGGAAAGACCACGGTCACCACCCTGCTGGGCATGGTCCTCGCGGACCTGCGCGAGGACCGCGTCATCGCCATGGACGCCAATCCTGACCGCGGAACCCTGTCAGACCGTTCTCCCGGCCGGGCGGACTTCACGGCCCGCCAGCTGGTCAAGGACAGGTTCACGGTCAATTCCTTCGCGCAGCTGTCCAATTACACCGCCCGGGACGGTTCGCGGCTCGACGTCCTGGCCTCGGACACCGATCCCATGGTGGCCCATGCGTTCGACGACGCCGACTACCGGGCCGTCACTGACATCCTCGGCCGCTACTACTCAATCGTGCTGACAGATTCGGGCACCGGCATGGTGCACTCCGTTATGAAGGGCACCCTCGAAAAGGCCGACGCCGTGGTCCTCGTCTCGGGCGGCAGCGTGGACGAAGCGCGGCTGGCCTCCGAGACGCTGTCCTGGCTGGAAGCCCACGGCCGCCAGGACCTGGTGGCCAAGGCCACGGTGGTCATCAACATGGCGGCAGGCGACCGCACGCTGGTGAACATCGATGAAATCGAGCAGCACTTCCTGTCCCGGGTCAAGAATGTGGTCCGGATTCCGCACGACCGGCACCTTGCCGAGGGTTCGCGGATCCAGTTGAGCCAGCTCAGGCCCGCAACACGGGGTGCCGCCGTGGAGCTTGCCGCGTTGGTAATGGACGAGCTCCAGCAGGCCTGACCATGACAGAAGGGCCCCGCCGGAAGTCCGGCGGGGCCCTTCTGCACTGCGGATGGTGTGCTTTGGGATGATGGTTAGGCTGGGGCGGGCTTCGGTGACTTGTACATCTCGTCGATCACGTTCTCGAAGTCCGTCATGACCTGCGCCCGCTTGACCTTCATGGACGGGGTCAGGTGGCCGGACGCTTCAGTGAAGTCGCTGGGCACGATCCTGAATGCCTTGATGGCCTCCGCCTGCGACACGGACTGGTTCGCATGGTTGATGAGCTCCTGCACCGCGGCCTTGACCGCGGCGTTGCCTGCCGCATCAGTAACGGTGGTCTCCGCCGGCAGTCCGTGACGCTGCAGCCACCCGGGAAGGGCTTCCTCATCAAGTGTCACCAGTGCGCCGATGAAGGGGCGGTTGTCGCCCACCACAAGCACCTGTGAAACCAGCGCATCTGCCCGGATCTGGTCCTCGAGCTGGGCGGGCGCCACGTTCTTGCCCCCGGCTGTCACAATAATTTCCTTTTTCCGGCCGGTGATGGTCAGGAAGCCGTCTCCGTCTAGCTGGCCGATGTCCCCGGTGCGGAACCAGCCGTCCAGGAACGCCTCCGCCGTCAGGTCATCACGCTTGTAGTAGCCGCGCATGACACACGTGCCCCTGGTGAGGATCTCGCCGTCGTCGGCAATCTTGACGGTATTGCCGGGAATCGGCGCGCCGACCGTGCCGATCTTGATCCTTTCGGGCGTGTTGACGCTGACCGGCGCCGTGGTCTCGGTGAGGCCGTAGCCCTCCAGGATCTGCAGCCCGATTCCCTGGAAAAAGTGGCCCAGCCGTTCGCCCAGCGGACCTCCGCCGGACACGGCATGGGCCACCTGGCCGCCCATGGCCGCCCGGAGCTTGCTGTAAACGAGCCTGTCGAAGATCGCATGCTTGATCTTGAGGCCGAATCCGACGCCGCCGTCCTGCCGGGCGCGGGAATAGGCGATGGCCGTATCCGCGGCCTTGTGGAAGATTGCTCCCTTTCCGCCGTCCTCTGCCTTGGTCAGGGCCGAGTTGTACACCTTTTCGAACACCCGGGGCACGGCCAGGATGAACGTGGGCTTGTAGCTCTGCAGATCGGGCAGCAGGTGCTTGATGTCGGGCGTGTGGGCAACCGTGACCCCGGCCGCGACGGACAGGACGGAGATGAACCGCGCGAACACGTGCGCCAGGGGGAGGAACATGATGGTCCTGGCCTCCTGGTTGACGATCTGGCCCAGCGACGTGGCCAGGGCGTTCTCGGACAGTTCCACGAAGTTGCCGTGGGTGAGTTCGCAGCCCTTGGGCCGGCCGGTCGTCCCGGAGGTGTAGATGATGGTGGCGAGGTCGCTGAGCCCGGCAGCCCGGCGCCGTGCCTCGAGGTCGTCGTCGCTGACGCCGGTTCCGGCCGCGCGGACGGCGTCGAGGCCGCTCCCTTCAAGCTTCCACACGTGGGCCAGTGCACTGAGCCCCTCGGACGCTGCTGCCTGCCTGATGATGTTCTCGTGATGGGCTGACTCGCCGAAGGCCGCCACCGCGCCGGAGTCGCCCAGGTTCCAGGCGACCTGGGAGGGAGAGGAGGTCTCATAGATCGGGACGGACACGCCCCCTGCGAACCAGATGGCGAAGTCGATCAAGGCCCACTCATAGCGTGTCCGGGACATGATCCCCACGCGGTCGCCCGCGCCCACGCCGCTGGCCATGAGTCCCTTGGCCAGCACGGAGACGTCCGCGAGGAAGTCCTTGGCCGTGATGTCCTGCCACTGGCCGCCGGAATCCAGCCGCGAAAACAATGCAGGATTCGACTCCTTCGAGGCTTGGCGCAGCACGAGGTCGGTAATGTTGGTGTCCGGGGGAACGTTTGCCAGGGGCGGAACGGTGAATTCGCGCACGATAGCTCCTTTGTTATCCGTAGGCCGCAGCGGGTAGTCCTAACCTTAGTACCCCGTCTTGCCGGGGCAGGCGCAATTTACCTACTCGCCAGTAACTTTACGTCGGCATGCCTTCGAGCGCCACTGTGTCGCCGCCGGAGGAGTGGATCGCAGGGACACCTAGAATGGGAAATTATGCAGCCACCCCCGCCCACTGAACAGTCCAGCCAAACCGGTCGCCACGGCGGAACCGGGCAATACGGAATCCGCGCGTGGCAGCGGGGACCGCTGGGACAGCATGGCCGCGGGATGCACCACCGGATGTTCCGGCAGCAGCTGCGGCTGCGGCGCCGCGGACTGGCCATCGGCATCGACATCGGCGGCACCAAGGTTGCGGCCGGCGTGGTGGATGCTGAGGGAAGGATTCTCCGCGAAGCCCGGCGTTCCACTCCAGGAAGCGATCCCCGCGCCGTGGAGCAGGTCATCGTGGAGCTGGTTGAGGAGCTGAGCCGGGGTTCGCGCATCAGGTCGGTGGGCATTGGCGCTGCCGGCTGGATGGACCTCGACGGCGGCACCGTCCTCTTCAGCCCGCATCTCGCCTGGCGCAACGAACCGCTGCGGGACAATCTGCAGCGACTGCTTCGCCGCCCGGTCATGCTGGTCAATGATGCCGACGCCGCGGCGTGGGCGGAATGGCGCTTCGGCGCCGGGCAGGGCCAGGACCGTCTGGTGTGCATCACGCTGGGGACCGGCATCGGCGGTGCCATGGTGATGGACGGGCGCGTGGAACGCGGCAGGTTCGGCGTCGCGGGCGAGTTCGGGCACCAGATCATCATGCCCGGCGGTCACCGGTGTGAATGCGGCAACCGAGGCTGCTGGGAACAGTACGCTTCCGGCAACGCCCTTGGCAGGGAGGCCCGGGAACTGGCTTCGGCCAATTCCCCGGTGGCCCAGGAACTGCTGAAGGCGGTCGACGGCCAGGCGGACCGCATCACCGGCGCTACCGTGACCGAGCTGGCCATCTCCGGCGACGCAGCCTCCAGGGAGCTCCTGGAGGACGTGGGCGACTGGCTGGGACTGGGGCTGGCCAACCTGGCCGCTGCCCTTGACCCGGGTAAATTCGTGATCGGCGGAGGGCTTTGCGCGGCCGGAGAGCTGCTCGTGGCACCGGCGCGGAAGGCCTTTGCCCGGAACCTGACCGGGCGCGGGTTCCGTCCTGCCGCGGAAATCGACCTTGCTGCCCTCGGGCCGAATGCAGGGTTGATCGGCGCCGCGGACCTGTCCCGCGTGAGCAGTCGAACGCACGTCTGACCAGGCCTGCGCAGCAGGTCAGACGCCTTCAGACGCGCGCGCCGTCGTCGTTTTCGTCCTTTTCCTGGGGCAGCTTCATGATCAGGTACACCACCGCTCCGATGAAGGTGGCCACCATGCCCAGGATTGCCAGCAGCGGTGCTGAACGCCAGAACATCGACGACAGCACGAGCGCCACTGGCGCGCCCACAGCGCCAAGCCATGCCAGCATGGTCAGCGGGTCCGTGGCCGAAAGCCGGGGAGGTTCCTCCGGCACGAAGGCGTCGTCGTCTTCGACGCCGTAGTCCCGCGGCCCCTCGGCAGCGGGCGGCCCGGCGGGTTCTCCGGTTTCTGCGTCCCGCTGCCGGGCCGCGGCCTGGCGTTCCGCGGCCGACAACTCCGTCGGAGCCCTGGGGGCGAGCCCCAGTGGATCAAAGTCCGTGAAGCGCTTGGCCTGGCCGGGTTCCGGTCCGGCGCCAGGTTCGCGATCGGTCGCCGGCCCGGCCCCGCCGCCCGCTTCTGAACCGGCACCGTCGTCGGGCCCCGCACCGGTGCCGGGAGCTGGCGTGTCGCCCTGGAGCCTGGCCACGAGGTCAAGCCAGACGGCGTCGTCCTGGTTGGCGCTCGGATCGGACGGGTTTGAATCGGGCCTATTCATCGGGCGTGCCCTTCTGGCTGGCGGTCGCGGACTGGTTCTGAGCCTGGCGGGATTCCGCAACCACGCGGATGAAGTCCACCGAGCCGCTGAAAATTTCCTCGGCGTCGTTGTCTAGCGTGGCGACGTGGTAGCTGTTCTCCAGCCTGCTGACCTGCAGCGGGGCGTGAGTCAATCCCCGGCGGAGCGCCACGATGCTGGAGTCGGAAACAACGTGGTCCACGGTGGAGCGGAAGACCCGCACCGGCGCGGTGACGCGCGGGAGCAGCCTGAGCGTGTCCTTGAACATCTTGTTCAGCTGGTGTGCCGCCGCCACCGGCGTCCGGGCGTAAGCGCCTTCGTCCATGCCGGGCTTGAGGATGTCGTTGGCTATGGCCGGGGTGCTCTTGAGCACCAGCTTGAGGATGCCGGCCAGCGGAGCGCGGGGATCATCGATGACCAGGCCGGGATTGACCAGGATGGCTCCGGCAACGGGACGCGTGGCGGCGATGCGCAGCGCCAGGGCGCCTCCCATGGACAGGCCGGCGGAGAAGACATGGTCACACTCGGCTTCGAGTTCAAGATAGGCGGCATCCATGGCTTCGTGCCATTCGGTCCAGCGGCTGCGTGACAGCTCCTGCCACGTGGTGCCGTGGCCCGGGAGCAGTGGCATGCGGACCGCGAAGCCGGCGGCGGCCAGTGCCGCGGCCCAGGCCCGGACTCCGTACGGGCTGCCGGTGAATCCGTGGGACAGGGCCACGCCGACGCGGGGACCTTCGCCGGAGAACGGGCTACTGAACGGACTGTGGTCCGGAACTATGCTCATGACTTCTCCGACGATATGTTGCTTCGCGCGTGCTCCTGGAAGAACCGCGCCGAGGCTTCGAAAATTTCCGCGGCATCGACATCAAGCGTTGCCACATGCCCGCTGTTTTTCAGCGGTACAACGTCCAGGGTTGTCGATCCCAGCCGCTTCCTGATCAGTGCCAGGGATGTGGGTGGCACCACGATGTCGTTGCGGGACTTGAAGACCAGGACCGGCGCGGTGACGCGCGGAAGTCCGCGGGCTGCGGCCGCGAAGAGCCTTTTCAGCTGATGGACAGCTGCCAACGGCGTGAGGGAGTAGTCGCCGTCTTCGGTGGGGGCCGACGTCGGGTTTTCTTCTTCGATGGGACTGGTGGTCCGCTGGAAGTACTTGAGCAGGCCGATGACCCGGACCCGGCGGTCGTAGAAGCTCAGGCCCGGGTTCACCACCGCCACACCGGACACGCTGTGGCGGGCGGCGGTCAGCAGCGCGACGGCACCGCCCATGGACAGGCCCGCCACGTAGCAGTCGTCCGTCTTGGCGGCGAGGTCCAGATATGCCTCTTCAAAGGCGCTGTGCCACTCCCGCCATCCCGTGCGGGCCAGATCCTGCCAGCGGGTCCCGTGCCCCGGGAGCAGCGGCACCGATACGGCGAAGCCGTGCCCGGCAAGGAACTCGGCCCACGGGAGGATGCTCAACGGGCTGCCCGTGAAGCCGTGGCAAATGGCTATTCCGATGCGCGCATTGGGTCCGTGGCCCGGGTAGCTGAAAGCGGCGGGCGTAGTCCGGGCGCTGCTCTCTGTCATGAGACCATCGTGTCACTGTTCCGGACAATTCTCACTAGAGTAGGGTTGCATTGCAGTGCTGGCCGTGCCCTTTGGAGCGCCTGCCAGTTGCCTTCCGGAGGGGTACGACACGTGTTCTATTGGGTCATGAAAAGGATCTTCCTGGGGCCGGTGCTCCGCACTCTCTTCCGGCCATGGGTCAAGGGACTGGACAACGTTCCGGCTGAAGGCGCGGCGATCATCGCGTCGAACCACCTGTCGTTCTCGGATTCCATATTCATGCCGCTCATGGTGCCGCGGCCCGTCATCTTCCTCGCCAAGTCGGAGTACTTCACCGGCACCGGCCTCAAAGGCCGGCTGACCGCCATGTTTTTCCGGCTCACCAACCAGCTCCCCATGGACCGCTCCGGCGGTGCGGCCTCCGCTGCGTCACTGGAGGCTGGCATGGACGTGCTGACCTCCGGCGGACTGCTGGGAATCTATCCCGAGGGCACGCGCAGCCCCGACGGGCGCCTCTACCGTGGAAAGGTGGGCGTAGCCCGGCTTGCGCTTGCGGCCGGCGTTCCGGTCATTCCCGTGGCGATGATCGGAACCGACAAGGTCCAGCCGATCGGGAAACGGCTGCCCAACATCCGCCGCATCGGCATGATCTTCGGCGAACCGATGGATTTCAGCCGCTATCACGGCATGGCGGAAGACCGGCTGATCCAGCGATCCGTGGCCGACGAAATCATGTATGAGCTCATGCGGCTCTCCGGCCAGGAATACGTCGACGAGTACGCCGCCGTCGTCAAGCTGCAGCTGGCGGGGAAGGCCACTGCCGCACCGGCCGACTCCGCAGAGGCCCCGGCCGAGCCGGCCCCGGGGGCGGCCGAGCCCGGAGGTGCCCCGGCCGAGCCCCGTCCGGCCGAGCCGGCCCCGGGGGCAGCCGAGCCCGGAGGTGCCCCGGCCGAGCCCCGTCCGGCCGAGCCGGCACCGGGGGCGGCCGAGCCCGGACCTGGTACGGTCCAGCCCGGAGTCGGACCCGACGATTCGCCCGCGGGGCCTGGGGAATTGCCCGGGACAGGGCCCGGTAAGGAATCCGGGCGGGACTCCGGCGACGGCAACGACGTCGGTTCCTCCCGGTCTGCCTGAGCAGTACACCCAGGCCGGCGCAGGATACCTCTGTGACGTATTGCCCGGGGTCGATGACAGATCGGGTGTCCGGATGCCGGGTGCGGCAACTACTCTTAGAGTGTGACTGAGCTATCTGCAAAACCTGCCTCTTCCCTGACCAGCACCTCACAGAGCGGTGCAGCCAACTATCCGGGACTGGACAACTGGCGGGACCTTCCGGTTTCCCAGCAGCCGAGCTGGCAGGACAGGGATGTTTTCGACGCCTCCGTCAAGGAACTTTCGGTGCTTCCTCCCCTCGTGTTTGCCGGTGAGGTCGATATACTCCGGGAGCGCCTCGCTGCTGCAGCCCAGGGCAAGGCGTTCCTGCTCCAGGGCGGTGACTGTGCCGAAACATTCGGCGACGCGACCGCGGACAAGATCAGCGCACGCGTGAAGACCATCCTGCAGATGGCGGTTGTCCTGACATACGGCGCCGCGATGCCGGTCATCAAGATGGGCCGGATGGCAGGGCAGTTCGCCAAGCCGCGTTCGTCAAATGAAGAGACCCGCGACGGCGTGACGCTGCCCGCGTACCGCGGCGACATCGTCAACGGCTACGATTTCACTCCCGAATCCCGCGGCCACGATGCCAGCCGGATGCTCCGGGCCTATCACACGTCCGCCTCCACGCTGAACCTGATCCGTGCCTTCACCCAGGGCGGCTTCGCGGATCTTCGGCTCGTCCACCAGTGGAACAAGGGCTTCACGGAAAACCCCGCCCACGCTCGCTACGAATCGCTGGCACGGGACATCGACCGCGCCATCAAGTTCATGGCGTCCTGCGGCGCGGATTTCGAGGCGCTGAAGCGCGTGGAGTTCTATGCCAGCCACGAGGCGCTGCTGCTCGACTACGAACGGGCCCTGACCCGCATCGACTCGCGCACCGGATTCCCCTATGACACATCCGCTCACTTTCTCTGGATCGGCGAACGGACCCGCGAGCTGGACCACGCGCACGTCGACTTCCTGTCCCGCGTCCGCAACCCGATCGGCGTCAAGCTGGGCCCGACCACGTCCGGGGACGACGCCCTGCGGCTGATCGACAAGCTGGATCCGGAACGGGAGCCCGGCAGGCTCACCTTCATCACCCGCATGGGTGCGGGCAACATCCGCGAAAAGCTTCCCGCCGTCGTGGAAAAGGTCACCGCTTCCGGCGCACAGGTCCTCTGGGTCACCGACCCGATGCACGGCAACACGGTCACCTCGCCCAACGGCTACAAGACCCGTAATTTCGACGACGTCATTGACGAGGTCCGCGGGTTCTTCGAGGTGCACCACGCCCTCGGGACCGTGCCGGGCGGCCTCCATGTCGAGATGACCGGGGATGACGTCGCGGAGTGCCTCGGCGGCGCCGACCCCATCGACCAGGAGGCGTTCCTGGACCGCTACGAGTCGGTGTGCGACCCCCGGCTGAACCACATGCAGTCGCTGGAGATGGCCTTCCTCGTGGCCGGGGCCCTTTCACGGCGCTAGCGCAGGACCCCACCAAGGGCACACAGAAAAAACCGGCGCCGGGGACTTCCCCTGCGCCGGTTTTTCGTCGGCCTGGCTATACGACCGTGAGCGTGACGACGGACCCTTCGGGCACCTCGGTGTCCACGGGATCCTGGTCACGCACCGTGCCGAAGAATCCGCCCAGGATGTTGTTCACCCGGACCTCGAAGCCGCGTTTCTCGAGGGCCTCACGGGCGTCCTTCACCTGCTTGCCGATGTAATTCGGCACCTTCACAAGCTTCGGTCCCTCGGAAATCGTCAGCGTGACGGTCTCTCCCCGGGTCAGCGTTCCGGAAGCCGGCTCCTGCGACACGACGGCGCCCTTGGGGACGTTCCTGTCATTGACGGTTTTGTCCGCCACCACTGCTTTCAGCCCGGCTGCCTCAATCGCCCTGACAGCCGCGCTCTGCTCCTCGCCGCGGACATCCGGAACCGGAATGGGTTGAGGGCCCTTGGACACCGTCAGGGCGACGGGAGTGCCGTGCTTGACCGCGGTCCCCGAGGCCGGCGTCTGGCTCAGGACCGTACCGGCAGCCGCCTGTTCGTCGAATCGCTCCGTGATTTTGCCCAGGGCCATCTCGGCGCGGTTTAGTTCACTCTTGGCGGCATCGAGGGTCTTCCCAGACAGCTGCGGCAGTGGGAAAAGCTGGGGGCCCTTGGACACGAACAGCGAAACCGGCTGGAATTTCCTGATCTCCGTCCCCGCCGCGGGTTCAGAACCCACCACCAGGCCGGCCCTGACGTCGTCGTCAAACACATCCTGCGTGCTGGACTGGAAACCGGCGGACCGGAGGAGCGCCTGGGCCTCCGCGACGGTCCTGTTGGCCACCGACGGCACCGTGCCGGGGGAGCCGGGCCCCATGCCGAAGAACCAGCCGGCACCCGTGGCCAGGAGCGCCGCGATGATCAGGATCACAATCCAAAGAGCGCCGCGGCGCCTGGAATTGCCCTCCCGCAGCGAGCGGACCGGAGTGGATGCGGCTCGCGCCCTGGCCTTTTGCTCCTCGCGGTCAAGCTTCCGGAGTTCCCGCTTGCTCAGGGCGGCGGGAGCGGCGTCGTCCGCGCCGGCCGGTTCGAACGCGAACCCGGGGGGCAGCTGCCGGGCGTGCGGGAACACCGCTGTGGGGTTGCTCGTGTGCGAGATGATTTCCGTGGGCCGCTGCGCTGCGGGACCTTGCGCCGTGGGCATTTGTACACCGGGTCCTTGTACACCGGCCGCTTGTGCGCCGGGCATGTGAACAGGGGACAGCAGCTCGGTGTGGTTCCCGGGGGAGGGCATACGGTCCGGCACGGGACGCGCCTCCGTGCTCCGTGCCGCAGGCGCGGGGCCCGCTCCGCCGGCCCCGGCCCCGGCTACGGCCCCGCCAGCGCCCGCGCTGGCGGGGCCCACGGCCGCTGGAGGCTGCAGGTCGAGCTCGGCGTCAGAAAGGTTCGTCCGGATGTGCCGCAGCTCCGCCAGGAGCGCATTTCCGTCCACCGGGCGCTTTTCGGGGTCGTTGGCGGTGCACCACTGCACCAGCTCGTCCACTTCGTCCGCCAGCCCGGGAACCAGTCCGGAGGGCGGTCCGACCGTTGAATTGACGTGCTGGTAGGCGACTTGAATGGGGACTTCGCCATCAAAGGGCTGCCGGCCAGTCAGCATTTCGAACAGCATGATTCCGGTGGAATAGATGTCGCTGCGTGCGTCGGCGGGTTTGCCAAGCACCAGCTCAGGCGAGAGGTACCCCACCGTACCGATCAGGGCACCGGTAGTCGTGTTCGTGGTCACCGCCCGCGCCAGGCCGAAGTCGCCGATCTTGATCCGGCCGTCGTCGGCGATGAGGACGTTTTCGGGCTTCACGTCCCGGTGGATGAGGCCGGCCGCGTGGGCGGCACCCAGCCCTTCAACCACCGGGTCAATAAGTGCGAGGGCGAGCCGGGGAGACAGTGCCCCCTTGGCGTTGATGACGTCCCGGAGCGTGTGGCCTTTGATGTACTCCATCACAAGGTAGGCCGTGCCGCCGTCGTGCCCCTGGTCGAGGACGCCCACCACGTGGGGGTGGGAGAGCTTCGCTGCAGCCCGCGCCTCGCGGCCCAGGCGGTCCAGGAAGTTGCCGTCGTTGACCAGGTGCGGGTGGAGCACCTTCAGGGCCACATCCCGGTCCAGCCTCAGGTCCGTGGCGAGGTAGACGGTGGACATTCCGCCCCTCGCCAACCTCGAATTGACCTGGTAGCGATTGTCTACCAGGGAGCCAACGAGACCGTCCGACACGTTTTCCTGCACCTTAAGATACTAATGCTGCACGGAAACAGGTCCGGACCAACATGGGATCCGGACCCGTATCGTTATCCTCGGCCCGGCATCAGTGTGGGTTTTACCGCTAAATGGCGGCGTTCCGTGTTCGATTCGTGTCGCTGGTTGCCGATGACGAGGATGCGCGGCGGCTTCGATGATGATGAGCAGCTCCACGAGTTTGGTGATTCCGTTCATCTTGCGGGGTGTTGTTGGGTCAAATCTGTGCAGGTGTTCGTCGACGCAAGCGCGGACTCTGACCTGGCAGCGGTGGATCTCGTCCATGGGCGTCTTGGGGCGGCAGAGGGCTTCATAGCGGCGGGCGGAGATTGTTTTTGCCCACTCCGGCGTCGCCGTGGCAGATCCCGATGGTTCCTTCTTTCCGGACTGCGTTGGCGAATTCGGTGAAGCGGCGGTGCTCTTTGGTGACGACGAAGGTTTGGTTCATCATTCGTCGGCTTGTGATTCGTTCATAGTTGGTCGCCTAATGTTGGGCTGCTAATGAGGGCGGGCGACAGTTCGCGCCGCCTGCGGATTCTGCCCCGTGATCAATCGCCCATAGATCGAGACGTAGTTTGTGAAGGGGGAGTCGGCGACATAGTGGGCACCAAGGCGGACGAGCAGGTCCTGCAGTAGGAACTGGACCAAGGGAAGCGATGCGTTCAGATCCGCAGGCTTGATTTCGAATAGGCGGTGTGACTATTCCTGCTCATGGTCAGCCAATCGTCTGCTTCTCGGCCGCTGACCGCTGTCGCCGTCCCGCGCGGCTGGTGGCGATGAGCCAGAGGATCGACTTCGTCGCGATCGACACGACGAGGATCGTAACGGCGGCGAGCACTCCAACTGTGATGGCCTGCCAGGCAAACGGTTGGAGTAGGTGCAGCCACGTGATTGCAAGCGCAGCGACGCTCGCCGCGGGGAAGGTGAATGACCAGAAGCCGAGCGAGAACGGCAGTGTGCCGTAGCGCGGCAACAGCATTAGCTGGATTAGCACCATGAATGCCGTCATCGCCGTCAACCCCTCGAACAGATGATTCGGTTGGCCGCCTGAGATCGTAAGCCACGCTGCTGATGCGACGGCCGGGGGAGCGACCATGATCGCGAGCGTCGGGACGAGTGGTGCGGGCATGGCGGGACGGAGCGCGAGCCGCAGCAGGAAGAACACGGAGATCACTAGCCAGAAGAAGATGCCGACGGCGAAGCTTCCGACGGCAAGCCAGTCGAGTCCCGTTTCAGCGGCGGTGAGTGCACCGACTAAACCGGCTGCACTGATGGGCAGGAAGTAGCCGCCATGAACGGATTCGAGTGGCATCTCCCCGCGCATCCAGAAGCTGAGAATCCATGCGGCGAACGCGACTGCGGCGGCAATGGAGATCAATGTCAGCACGGTTCCGGCAATCGGAATCGTGCGGTGAAGGCCTGCGCCGAGCAGCATGGCGGCGATGGGAAGTATTGCCGCAAGCGGACCCTGAGCGAAGTGCATGAGCTGATGGGAGAGCGGTTGGTCGCTGCGCGTGCCGCGATGCAGGTGCACTGCGAGGGTCCATATCCAGGCGATCGCAGCGATCAGCCAGAATGCTTGCCTGAGCTCGACCGGGAGGCCGAGCGCAGAAGTCGCCACGGACCAGACTTGGGCGAGGCCAGCCAGGCCCAGTGGGATGGCGAGCGTGTTCAAGGGGACACGCTGGCGCGCGTGTGTCGCAGGGGCGAGGTTCGCCGTGGTGAGTTGAGCAGACAAAGGAATGCCTTCCTAAAAAAGGGGGCAGCGGGGCCCCGGCGAGTGGTCATCGTCAGTTTTTGACCTTGAAGTACAATACCATGCAAGTTACGCTTTTCTCATGGGTAGACCGATGCAGTTTGAAACGGACACGGCCGTCGACAGGGCGATGGACCTGTTCTGGCGCCAGGGGTACGCCGGGACGACGCCGCAGGAGTTGGCCAGTGAGCTGGGGATCGGCAAAGGCAGTCTTTACAACACGTTTGAGAGCAAGCACGCGCTGTTTATGCGTGCCCTCCGGCGCTACAGCGAGAGACGACTCGAGTACCTGACCGACCTGTTCTCAGCGCCAGGGCCGATCCGGCCTCGTCTCAAAGGGGCGATGACTGTCCTTGCCGGCGTAGGCGAGCACCAGCGGGGGTGCGTCATGGTCAATGCTGCCGCGGAGCTCGGCACCGCCGACGACGACGTGAATCGCCTCGCGGACGACCTCTTCACACAGATCGAAGCGGTGTTTCGCCAAGCAATCGCGCAGGGACGAGAGTCCGGAGAATTCAGCATGGATCGGGATGCCGCGACCGCCGCTAGTCAGCTGCTTGCCTCTGTGGTCGGGCTTAGCGTGCTCGTCAAGGCAGGTGGGCCGTCAGGGAAGTTCGGCGCCGTCGTCGACGGCATCGTCGACGGATTGTGACGCCGAAGAGAATCCACCATCAGACCTTGCGGGCGCGGCAGGTCATGCCGATGCTGTGAAGAGTGCGATGCCGGACGCGATTGCGACTTCTGCGTAGGCGTTTGCCAGGTCAGCGAGGCTCGCGTGTTTGTTCAAGCCGCTCGGGTTCGGCACCACCCAGACGGCGGCGCCGCCGAGGGGATCCGGCTGACGTCCGACCCTCGCCTGCGGCCGGGCGAAGGCAGTCCGGTAGGCGGTGATTCCCAATACCGCCACCACTGTTGGAGCGATGCGTTCAACGCGCTCGGACAGCGCTTCGGCCCCAGTGATGAGTTGATCTGCGGTGAGTTCGTCCGCGCGCGCCGACGCTCCCGCAACGAGAGAGGTGATGCCGAGGCCACGCTCATGCAGATGCGCGAGGTCTTCGGGACGGAAGCCCGCGGACGCATCTATCCGCCGATCAACGATGCCTGCCCGGTAGAGAGCCGGATAGAAGCGGTTACTCCCGCCGCCGCCGAAATGCGCCTGCACTGCGACTGCGCGCAGACCGGGATTGATGCCGACGAACAGAAGTCGCGTGTGATCCCCGAGCAGGTCCGGCAGGCCCTGGCCTCGGAACGAATCAAGCGCAGACCGACTAAATCGCACAGTGTCTCTTCTTTTCGATTCTGTGGTCGAAGACGGGGCAGTCAGCTAGGCCTGCCCCGCTTGCGGCCCTAGGCGCGCTTGCCCGCCGGGTCATTCGGGTGGGGATTGAGCGGTGTGATTTCGACGGTCATCCAGATGTGAAGAGGCAAGGTTGTGAGGATGCTCCTTAACTCGCTCTCGCTATCTGCCCTCCAGAGGCCAAGAGTTCGCCACTCACCCGGCTCGACGGGAGGCTTCCACAGGCGCAGAAGGTGACCGTGCTCCGCCAGTTGTGCAGCCCTGATGGCTTCCCGTGACCTGGTGTCGTCTACGGTTTCATCCGGTGTTCCGTCGGGAACGTTGGTAATGAGGGTGGTCAGGAATTCCATGTCCTTCTTCTTTCTTGCCAAACGGGTGGTGTTGGTGTCGGCGTGGTTGGCGGTCGGGAGTCGTTGCCGTCTAAGGGGTGAGGGTTTGTAGTATCTGCATCGCTGTTCCTTCGATGGTTCGGTCATAGCCTGTTCCGGCCCAAAGATTGACTCGGTGAGGATCGCCGGCTTTAGCCGCCGCCGCCCGGATGGGTGTCGTCATGTGATGAACCTCCGGATACCCTGCAGGTGCCGACGGATCGTGGTCCTTCATGAACGCGTTGTAAAGGCCGCGGGCGTACCTTCCCGAAAATGCCCTGGTCATCCGCGTTGTGGTGAATTCAGGAGCGGAAAGCGCTGCCCGGTGGACAGGGCGGGTGCCGGCTTCAGCCGCCCGCAGGAAGGCAGTTCCGGCTTGGACAGCTATGGCCCCGTTCGCGAGCAAACGAGCGACTTCGGCGCTTGTGGCGATGCCGCCTGCTGCAATGACAGGAAGCTCTACCGCTTTAAGGACCTGTTCCAGCAGGGGACCAAGCGGAGTCTCATCGATGGGCGCTGTTGCTTGGAAGGTGCCGCGGTGTCCTCCGGCTTCGGGACCTTGCACGCAGAGAGCGTCGGCACCCGCTTCCGCTGCCGCAACGGCTTCGGCCACCGTCGTGACTGTCATGAGGACGGAAATTCCTGACTCCTGCAGCCTTTTGACGACCGACGCCTCCGGGACGTCAAAAGTGAAGGAAACGACGGCGGGAGCGAGGCTTTGGACGACGTCGAGCTTGTTGTCCCAGTCGTCGTCGTCAAACTTCGGATGGCCGACATCAACCCCGTATCGCCGGGCGTCCAGACCAAGCTCTGCAGCATAATCACTCAATCCTGCAGGGTCGGCGAATGATGCCTGGGGCACGAAAAGATTGACGCCAAATGGCGCCGACGTGAGTTCGCGTGTCCGTTTCATCTCACTCTCCACCTGCTCCGCGGTCTTGTATCCTGCGGCCAGGAATCCAACGCCTCCGCCCGAACTCACGGCGGCGGCTAGTTCCGGGGTAGATGGGCCGCCTGCCATTGGGGCCTGGAGAATTGGCCGTTCCAAAGAGCGATAGTCAATCGGGTGACCGAAGTTCGTGGAGGAGGACATTCTTATATTCGCTTTCCTTGAACGTTCGACTTTGGCTGAGGGAGATGTCTCGAGAAGGCGTCCTGAAGCACAGAATCCGGATGTCAGTACGACTGCACGTAGTACCGCCCGAGAAGGTGTGTTTGGGGAGCCACCTATTCAGTGAAGCAGCCGACACCATCCGGAACAAGCGAATAATTCCGGACACATAGTTTATTATTTGTGGATGGACATCCGGCGGTTGGAGCTTCTTCGCGAGCTCAGGGATCGGGGGAGCGTTCGTGCAGTTGCCGAGGCGACAAATCGCAGCACCTCATCTGTCTCCCAGCAACTCAAGCTGCTGGAACGTGAATCTGGAGTCCCCCTTACCGAACGCGTCGGCCGGGGAGTGAGGCTAACCGATGCCGGCCGCGCCCTCGCCGTCAGCGCGGACAGAGTCATCGTGGCGATGGCTGAATCCCAGGCAATGTGGGATGAATTCAGACACCGCCCGACAGGCACCGTGACACTGCTCAGCTTCCCGTCGGCCGCCCGGCTCATTCTTCCCCCACTACTGCTATCCCTGGCGAAGAGGCCAGAACTCCGTGTCCTTTGCCAGGACCGGATCGCCCAGGAAGATGAATTTATCGGCTTGACCACCGATTTCGATGTAGTCATCGCACACTCGAACCAGCTGTCACCGGCCTGGCAGGGAGCGGACCTGGCCATATTCTCCTTGTTCACGGAACCGTTTGATATAGCCCTACCGCTCAATCACCCGCTGGCCCATTCAGAGTCCATCGAACCCGCAGATCTCGCGGGCGAGACTTGGATTGGTGTGCCGGAGGGCTTTCCCTACCACGGTGTTATTGCTGAGGTGCAGGCAGTTACTGGTTCGCCGGCACGCGTCCTGCAGCGCTTCTCCGATTTCAGCATCACAGAACAGCTTGTTGCCGCTGGGCTAGGTATCGCAGCTCTACCTAGCTACACGACTCGTGCGTCCCAAGCCGGGCGCTTTGTTCTCCGGCCCTTGACCGGGGGTACTGCTCAGCGACAGGTTGCTCTTCTGTCCAGGCACGAGAAGGCCTCCCGGCTTGCAGTCCGCCAGGTCATCGACGAAGTCCTCAAAGCCACGGCGCCCTGGCGCCCGGCGGGGGCTGGGAGTATGTAGTAGTACCCGTAAGGACCCAGGCGTTTACCTGTCGGCACCAGGCCGAAAATGAGGCCGGACTGTCAGCGGCTAGCAGCCGGACAAAACTGTCGCGTTGGATGCCGGGCCCGCGAGGCTAGCTGAAGTTCTTTCGGTGCGCCTTGATGGCTGCGACGTAGCTCTTAGTATCGGAATACATGCCGTGCTTGCTGACGGAGTACTGGCCCTGGTAGTAACCGGCGATCGCGTAGTCCAGGTTCTTGCTGGTCCGGATCAGCTGCCGGATGATGGCTACGCCGGCGGTCGCGTTGTCATACGGGTCAAGCAGGTTCAGCTTGCGTCCCACAAGATCGGATGCCCACTCGCCGGAGGACGGGATGACCTGCATCGTCCCGATGGCGTTCGCCGGGGACACCGCGCGCTGGTTGAATCCGGACTCCTGGTAGGCGAAGGCCTGGGCAAGCGCGGGATCCACTCCCATCCGGCGGGCCGTGTCAGCCACGATGGACTGCATCTGCGCCAGCGACGGGACCGGCGAGGCGTTCAGCAGTGCCTTGTTCTTGTTGGCGGAGCTGACCACGGCGGCCGGGTACGTGAACCCGAGGAAGGAACTGGGCACCAGAGGTGTCACGCTCGACGCCGGCTGGACGGCCGACGCCTTTCCTGGAATGACGAGCTTGTGCCCAGGGTAAATAACGCTGGTCAATTTGAGCCGGTTCGCCGACAGGACATCGGCCAGCCGCACGCCGTGCCTCGACGCGATGCCGGACAACGTATCCCCGGCTTTGATGACATACGAGCCCGAGCGCGGGGCAGCAGATGCTGCCGGTTTGACGGCCGGTGACGCTGCCACGCCCGATCCGATGCGGATCTTCTGGCCCGGGTAGATGATGGAGGACAGCTTCAGGCGGTTCCAGCTGAGGAGCTGGGAGAGCTTGACGCCGTGCCGCGCAGCGATGCCGCCCAGGGTGTCCCCGGACTTCACGGTGTAGGTCCTGCTGCTCGTGCCGGCAGGAGCAGCGGTGGCCGCCGCCTTCGTCGCCGCCGAGCCGGTCAGCTTGATCCGCTGGCCCGGGTAGATCACGGAGGTCGATTTCAGGTTGTTGAGCTTGAGCACCGCCGTGGTGCTGAGGCCGTAACGCCCGGCAATGCCGCTGACCGTGTCGCCCCGGACAACCGTGTGGGCGGCCGGAGCCACGCGTGCCGGCTGCAGGCCGGCGGGAATCGCGGCAGGTACGGATGCGGGGGGAATGATGCCGGCCATGACGGCGGCGGCTTGTGCCTCGATGGCGGCGGCGAGCGTCGCAGGAATGGCACTGGGCCGGGACTCCGCTGCCGCGGGCTGGGCCACAGCAAGGGAGGAGAGCATGACGGCGGGCAGTGTTGCCGTCGTCGCCGCAATCATGGGCAAGCTCGGCCGGGGAGGCTGCTTGGGTGAGCGGGTCGTCGTCATGGGAAAGATCCTCTTCTCAGCGGCGAAATGCTGTCGGTCAGGCCAGTGTGACTATTGGTACCAATGTTACTTGAGATAATCCTGTTACAAATGTGACCTATGAGAATCTCTCACGATTTCGCAAATAGCACAAGAATTGACAGACGTGCAGAAAGTCAGGGTATTCGGGTGTGTCGCGCCCGGATAGCGGCTGAATCGCGCCGGGGTGCCAGTCTGACTAGGCGCGCGGGCGCCCGGCGTGGCAACCTTGACCCGTGAGTACTGTAGAGAGCCTTGTTGGCGACTGGTTGCCGCTGCCCGACGTCGCCCAATTGCTGGATGTTTCCATTACCAAAGTCCACGGACTGCTCGATGAGCGGGCGCTGGCAGCACTGAGGGTTGGCGAACGCCGCATCAGGTCAATCCCGGCGGACTTCATCCAGGACGGGCACGTCGTGGAAAGCCTGAAGGGCACGATTGTGGTGCTGGCTGACGCCGGCTATTCCGACGAAGAACTCATCACCTGGCTCTTCACCCCTGATGAATCACTCCGCGGGCGGCCAATTGACGCCCTGCGGGAGGGCCGGAAGACCGAAATCCGGCGAAGGGCCCAGTCCCTGGCCTGGTAGGCGCAGCCTGTAAAACCCTGCCAGATGAACCCTCCCGGGCAATCCTGCCTGGCAAACCCTCTGGTAAGCCGTTCCGGCCGGCCCCGCGTGGCACACCCGCGCGGGCCGGCACCGGCTCGCCGCTCAGGCGGCCCGGCTCACCGTTGCTTCGGCGAGCTTGCGCAGTGCCGTCTTCGGGAGGTCTTCCAAAGGAAGGAGCTCGAGGGCGGCAAACGCGGCTGCGCCGAATTCCTCGATGAGTGCTTCCGTTGCCTGCAGCGCCCCGCAGTCCGCAATGATCCTGCGGATCTCCGCCACGTCCTCGTCGCTCAGGTCGGGACTGCCCAGCCTGGAATCGATGAAGGCGGACTCCTCGGCGGAGGACAGGTCCAGCGCGAACGCTACCAGGACGGTGCGTTTGCCTTCGCGGAGGTCGTCGCCGGCGGGCTTCCCTGTGGTGACGGGATCGCCGAAAACGCCCAGGACGTCATCGCGAAGCTGGAAGGCTTCTCCCAGCGGAAGAGCGAAAGCCGAGTAGCCACGAAGCAGTTCGTCCGAGGCTCCGCCCAGCGCACCGCCGAGTGCGAGGGGGTGCTCGGTGGAATACTTGGCGGACTTGAAGCGGATAATCGACTGGGCCCGGCTGACGGCGCCGGCGCGGTCCCGCACCGGGCCTGCCACCTCTTCCAGGATGTCAAGGTACTGCCCGGCCATGACCTCGGCCCGCATGAGGTTGAAGATTAGCCTCGCCCTGCTCCCGGATGCGGCATGCTCGCCGATCTCCGTAAAGGCCTCTTCGCTGAAGGACAGGCACAGGTCGCCGGCAAGAATGGCAGCAGCGTGGCCGAACCGTTCGCTGTCCAATGCCCAGCCCTGCGCCTCGTGGAGCTGCATGAACCTGCGGTGGACGCTCGGGCCGCCCCGCCGTGTGTCGGACCGGTCAATGATGTCGTCGTGGATCAGGGCGGCGGCCTGGAAGAGCTCAAGCGCCGCCCCCGCGGTCACGACGTCGTCGGCCGACGCCGGTCCGCCGGCACCGCGCCATCCCCAGTAGCACATGAGGGCGCGGAGCCTTTTGCCTCCGGTGACAAGGTTGGAGATCGAACCCATGATGGGGTCGATGTCAGGGGAGATTGAGGCCATGACCAACTGCCTCGTGGTCAGGAAATCGGTGAGCCTTCCGGCAACAGCAGCGACAAAGGCTGTCTGCTCGACGCGCAGCTGCTCTGCCACGGTCACTTGACGGACTCTGGAGCCACGTTGGCGCCGATCGTAAAGGTGGATACTCCGGCAACCTCCGGAACCGCGATGTTGACGGTTTCGTTTCCGGCGCGGACAAAGTCCTTGGAGGCCACCGTGCCAACCGTATTGCCCGGAACGGCCTTGAAGCCCTGCGCCTCAAGCGCTTTGGTGTAATAAGCGACGACGGCGGCCGGCTTGGCAGCGATGGAACCCACCAGGGCGACTGTGGCCGGCGAGGACGACTTGTCGAAACTGCTGGCGACGACCTTGGCCCCAGGCATGACCGGGAGGAGTTTCTGCGGGAATCCCGCGACGAGCGCTCCCACTGCTGCCGAGGTGCCCGGCGAGGCCGACGGACTTGGAGGCGCCGTAGTGCTGGCCTGGGCTGATGCCGAGGTGGAAACCGAACCTTCGGGGGACGGAGCGGAGCCGGGCGATGGCGCGCTGCACGCCGACACCGCCATCAATACCGTTCCGGCGGCAAGCAGGCCGAGGCGTGCAGGCGTGGGCGTTCCAATGACCTTCACAGGTGGATTCCTCCTGGGGTTGATGCCGGATTCAGCCTCCAGTTTAGTCAGTCGCAGGGCATAGGATTGCAGATGTGGGGCCGGACCAGGACAAAGAGCAAATCGAAGCGCGTCTTCGAGACCTCCGGCGCAGCAGCATTATGCACGTGGACATGGACGCCTTCTTCGTCTCCGTCGAACTGCGGGGACGCCCCGAACTGCGCGGCAAACCGGTCATCGTGGGGTTTCCGGCGGACCGCTCCGTAGTGCTGTCGGCCTCCTATGAAGCGCGCGCCTTCGGCGTAAAGTCCGCGATGCCGATGGTGGTTGCCCACCGCATGTGCCCCCAGGCTGTGATCATCGAACCCCGGCATAAGCTCTACTACGAAGTCTCCGGCCAGCTGATGTCCATTTTTGAGTCAATCACCGAGCTCGTTGAGCCCCTCAGCGTGGATGAGGCGTTCCTCGATGTCGGCGGAGCGATCCGACGCCTCGGTCCGCCGCTGCAGATCGGGGAGCTGGTCCGGACCAGGGTCTCCAAGGAACTGGGAATCACGGCCTCCGTGGGGATCGCGGCCAGCAAGTTCGTGGCCAAGATCGCCTCCACCCGGTGCAAACCGGACGGCCTGTTGCTGATCCGGCCCGAGCAGACCGTACCGTACCTGCACAGCCTCCCCGTCAACGCGCTCTGGGGCGTGGGTGCCAAGACCGCGGACGTACTTGCAAGGATGGGAATCCGCACCGTGGCCGATGTCGCGGCGACGCCAGTCTCGTCACTCAAGAAGGTACTTGGCGCCAGCGGCGAACACGTTCACCGGCTCGCGTGGGGGATCGATCCACGGGCGGTGACTCCCGTAAGGCTTGAAAAAAGCATCGGAGCCGAGGAAACGTTCGCGGTGGACACAGCCGACGACGCCCTGCTCCACCGGGAGCTGCTGCGCCTGTGCCACAGGACTGCCGAACGCCTGCGCGCGTCCGGTCTGGTGGCACGCACCGTTGCCCTCAAGCTGCGCTATGCCGATTTTTCAACCGTTACGCGGAGCCGGACGGTCCACGCGCCGCTGGACAGTGCGCAGCTCCTCTACGCTGTGGCTGTGCAATTGCTGGAGTCGCTGGGGGACCGGTCCATGACCGTCCGGCTCGTAGGCGTGCGTGCCGAGCATCTCGAGGCGGCAGCCCAGACCTCGCTCCAGTTGAGCTTTGACCGGCGTGACGACAATTGGCGGGCAGCGGAGCAGGCGCTCGACAGGGTGACGGAGAAATTCGGCAGTAAATCGGTGCTGCCGGCGCGCCTTCTGGACCCTGGGAGCGGCACGCGCTGAGGCGGTTCCGGGCAGGGTCCACGAACAGCGATTTTTACCGGAAATTCACGGTCAAATCGGGTTGCGGTCCGTGAACAGCGTCTTTCAGAACAGCGCCCAACAAACTATCCTTAGATATACAAAGATTTCGAACGTCTGGACATGTGTGGATCACCTGACCCGCCCGCGTCCGTATGCTTGGATCCATGGATCTGCCAATGTCGGGAGGCCGGGAACCTGTACAGCATGCCGGTCGTTGACGTGGCAGAAAGAACTGGTCCCGACCAGTCCGGACGTTGGCCTACTTAAGGAGGTCGTGATGCCGCTCTCGGAGCACGAACAGAAGCTGCTCGAGCAACTCGAGAGGCAACTGCATGAGGACGATCCCAAGTTTGCCAATTCCATGGGCTCGGATCCGGGCCGCACATGGTCTACCCGGCACATTGTGATTGGCGTACTGGCCACGCTGGCAGGAGTTTTGCTCCTCCTCGTGGGGGTTTCCCTGCAGAACATCTTCGTCGGTGTCTTCGGCTTTATCGTCATGGGAGCCGGGGTGTACTTTGCCACGATGCGCAGCGCTGCGGCCGGCAAGGCAAAGACCTCCGGACATGGCAAGAAGTCCAAAGGCAAGAGTTCCTTCATGAACAGCCTCGAAGAGCGCTGGGACGAAAGGCGCCGCGGGGAGTCCTGAGCTTTCAGGCACTCCACTTTGCACCACGTAGACGGTGCACCACGCCCACTTCGCACCACCCCGATTCTGCGCCGCCTCCACTTAGCGCCACCGGTTCACGACCAGGCCCGAACAAAGACCCGCTTCCGGCGGGTCTTTTGTTTTTAATCCTGGCGCCGCGATTTTCCCTCCACTTCCCACCCCCGCGCAAAACCCGCGATATCTAGCGGAAGAAAGTTTGTCCAAGCGGCAGAGAAATGCCCGTGTTGCGTTGACTGTGGGGCGAAGTGGAGTAAAGTGGAGCGCGTAAGAGGGTAGTGGCAGCGCGGGGGTTGTTCGGCTTCTGACGGCAGACGGGCGGTGGGGATGTGTTCCTGGGGACACACTCGCCGCGTCTTGACGAAAAGGGGCGGATCATTCTTCCTGCCAAGTTCCGTGAGGAGCTTGCCGGCGGACTTGTACTCACGCGAGGCCAGGAGCGCTGCATCTACGTCTTCAGCGAGCAGGAATTCGCGAGGGTTCACGAGCAGATCCGGGAGGCTCCCATATCCAACAAGCAAGCTCGTGACTACATCCGGGTCTTTCTCTCTGGAGCCTCGGACGAGGTGCCTGACAAGCAGGGGCGCGTGACTATCCCTCCCGCGCTCCGGGAGTATGCAGGGCTTGGCAGGGAGCTGGCTGTGATAGGTGCCGGCACCCGCGCTGAGATCTGGGACGCCCAGGCCTGGAATGTGTACCTGGCGGAGAAGGAAACCTCCTTCTCCGAGACCGACAACCCCATCGCCGGCATTCTCTAAGATGCCGGCACGAAACATCCCATCCTGTTTCTTGGACGAGATCTCCAGCCGCCCATCCAATCGACTTCCTGGCTCACTTCCCCGGAGCCAGGCCGTCATGAGGATAGGCGCGGATGGGGATCTGGCCCAAGAAACCACGCGAGGCGCTCAAGGAAGGACGAAGGTATGAACGAACACGACCAGGCCAAACCTACGTCCGAACGCCATGTGCCGGTCCTCAAGGACCGGTGCATTAATCTGTTGGCGCCGGGATTCGAGGCAGCACGCCAGCGGGGCGAGACCCCGGTGGCCATCGATGCCACCCTGGGAATGGGCGGACATTCGGAGGCGATGCTCCAGCGCTTCCCGGACCTCCACCTGATCGGCATTGACCGGGACGAAGAAGCGCTGGCCCTGGCCGGTGAGCGCCTCAAGCCTTTCGCCGCCCGCACGGACCTTGTCCATGCCGTCTATGACGAAATCGCCGATGTCTTGGCGGACCTCGGCATAGCGGAGGTCCACGGCATCCTGATGGACCTCGGCGTTTCCTCCCTGCAGCTCGATGAGCGCGAACGTGGCTTTGCCTACTCCTTCGACGCGCCCCTGGACATGCGGATGGATACCAGCCGCGGACAGACCGCAGCGGACGTGGTCAACAACTACAGCGAAGAGGACCTGGTCAGGATCATCCGCAAGTGGGGCGAGGAGAAGTTCGCCGGCCGCATTGCCAACCGGATTGTCGCGGCCCGCGCCGTGAAGCCTTTCGCCACCACCGGTGAATTGGTGGAACAAATCCGGGCGGTTGTTCCGGCGGGGGCTGCCAAGTCCGGCGGGCACCCCGCGAAGCGGACGTTCCAGGCGCTCCGGATCGAGGTCAACGAAGAACTCGAGGTTCTTGAGCGTGCGGTCCCGGCGGCAGTGGACGCCATCGCCCTGGGCGGTCGGATTGTGGTCATGTCGTATCACTCCCTGGAGGACAAGATCGTCAAGAGCGTCTTCCAGGCGCGTTCCAAGTCGTCCGCTCCGCTCGGATTCCCGGTGGAGCTCGAAGAGCACAAAGCCGAACTCAAGACCCTGACCAAGGGCACCGAGGTGCCCACCGCCGTCGAGATCGCTGAGAATCCGCGCGCAGCTTCAGCCCGGCTGCGCGCCGTGGAACGCATCAGAGCCAGGAGAGCCGCATGAGCACCGCAGCTGTCAAGAACCTCACCCTCACGTCCGGCCGCGGCGTTCAGGAGGAGAGCGCACGCAAGGTGCGGACCCCGCTGTCGCTGGTCCGCTCGATGCCCAAGAAACGCCGTGCCCCCTTCGTGGTTCTCTGCTTCGGGATGCTTGCAGTGGCGCTCTTGGCGGTCCTGGTCCTCAACATCTCCGTGTCCACTGCCCAGTATCAGCTCGTGAAGCTCCGCAGCGAGCAGACGGCGCTCACGAAGCAGAACCAGGATCTGACACAGCAGGTCCAAAACTTCGAGGCTCCCCAGAATCTCGCAGCCAAGGCCTCAGAATTGGGCATGGTTGCTTCCACCGGCAAGGGCCAGATTGATCTGTCCACGTTGACTGTCAGCGGAAAGGCCAAGCCGGCGGCCAAGGGCGACTCCGCAGGTGCCGTGATTGCCGCTCCGGCCGTACCGGGCCAGCTGAATGTTGTCCCGCCGGCGAGCACCGCCGATCCGCTGGAAAGCAGGAAGCCGGCGGACAGCAAGAAGCCCGAGGACAGCAAGAAGTCCGCGGACAGCAAGAAGGCCAAGGCCCCTGCGGCCGCAGCGAAGCCGGCGGCGGTCCTCAACGGCGGCACCATACCGGCGCCGGAACAAAAAACGCCGGGGCAGTAACTGGGACGGATGCGGCGACAAGCCGGCAAGGCAGGCAGTAAGGGATGATCGTGGCGCAACGCACCGGCAAGGCAGGCGGGCCAAAAGTCCCGAACGCCACGAAGAGGCTCCGCCTCGGCCTGAGCATCATGCTGGCCCTGCTCCTCGTGGTCGGCGGGAAGCTGTTCCTGGTCCAGGGCCTCGACGTCGGCGGCATGGCTGAAGCGGCCCTCGATAACCGGCTGCGTCCCACCGTGCTGCCTGCGGAACGCGGCAGCATTGTCGATGAAAACGGCACGGTGCTGGCCAACAGCGTCATCCGCTACAACATCACGGTTGACCAGGCCGTCAACACCAAAACGGAATCCTTCAAGCGGATTGAAAGGGTGAACGGCAAGGAAGAGCTCGTCACGGTTTCCCGGGACCAGGGGATTTCCGAGCTCGCCACCGTCCTCGGCATGGACACCCAGGACGTCCGGAACGCCGTCACGGGTGAGCGGACCTACTATGTCGTGGCAAAGGACCTGAAGCCCGACGTCGAGGACCGCGTCTCCAAACTGCAGATCCCCGGCATCTTCTCCGAAGGAACCAGCAAGCGCGTCTACCCCAACGGTTCGGTGGCCGGCGGCATTGTGGGCTTCCTGGAAAACGGCACCACCGGCCAGGCCGGACTGGAGCAGACCCAGGACGAGATCCTGAGGGGAACTCCCGGCAAGCGCCTGTTTGAGATCGGCGCCGACGGCCTCCGCATCCCGGTGGGAGTCGACCAGCTGACACCGGCGCAGGACGGCAAGGACGTCAAACTCACCCTGAACTCCGATATCCAGTACTTCGCCCAGCAGGCGATCCAGAGCCAGTCGGACAAGCTCAGCGCCGAATGGGGCGTCATCATCGTTTCCGACGTGAAAACCGGCAACATCATTGCCATGGCGGATACCAACGCTCCCGATCCCAACGATCCCGGCAAGGTGGCGGCGCAGGACCGCGGCGTGCGCTCGGTCACGGCCGCCTACGAGCCAGGATCCGTGGAAAAGATGATCACCGCTGCCGCCGTGATCGAAGAAGGCAAGGCCCACCCCCTGGATACGTTCGTCATTCCACCTTCCTATGTCGTCGACGGCCAGCAGTTTGACGACTCCTTCTCCCACGGCACCGAGAAACGGACGCTGGCCGGCATCCTCGGCTGGTCCATGAACACGGGCACGGTCATGGCCGGACAACGGCTCACCAAGGATCAGCGCCACGACTGGCTCCAGAAGTTCGGGATTGGCGAAGCCCCGAACATCGGACTGCCGGCAGAGGCCAAAGGCATCCTGACGCCGGCCGACCAGTGGGACGGCCGCCAGGAGTACACCGTGCTCTTTGGCCAGGGCGTCTCGCAGTCCACCCTTCAGACCGTCCGTGCCTACCAGTCCATCGCCAATGGCGGCGTGATGCTGCAGCCAAGGCTCATCGACAGCTACATCAGTCCCGACGGAACCGAGGAAAAAGTCCCGGCCCAGCCCTCCCGGAGGATCGTGTCCAAGGAGACGGCCAAACAGGTCCGCGACATCCTCGAAAGCGCCGTCACGGAAGGCCAGATCAAGGAAGCCGCCATTGACGGCTACCGTGTGGGCGCCAAAACCGGAACCTCGCAGTCGCCCTGCGATGACGGGACCGCGGGCTTCTGCGGCTACACCGCGTCAATGGTGGGGATGGCGCCGATGGACGATCCGCGGTTTATTGTTGAGGTGGTCCTGCAGCGGCCCAAGGGATCCATTTATGGAATCACCAACGGGCCTGTGTTCCGCTCGGTCATGAGCCAGGTACTGCGGACGTACAACGTTCCGCCGTCCACCGGTGAACCGGCCAGACTGCCGCAGTACGCCAAGTAGCACGCCCGCTAACAAAGACCGCGGTGCACCTGAACAAATCGTTCTGTCGTGTCCGTTGGTCCACTAGTACCAACGGAGATCCACTTGTCAGAGCACAATGCCCCCGGCACTGCCGATGCCCCGGACGGAGACGAGTCCCGCAGCGGATTCCGGCCCACGGCTGTCGCCGCAGTCGAGCTGGGCGCCATCGGCCAGTCGGTCGGCGTCACCGTGGCCGGCGCCTCGGCGTCAGTCCCCGTTACCGGTATCTCGCTCAATTCGCGCACGGTGGAGCGGGGGGACCTGTACGTGGCGCTACCCGGCGCGGCCCGCCACGGCGCCGACTTCGCCACCCCGGCGATCGAGGCCGGTGCGGTTGCCGTCCTGACAGACGACGCCGGCGCCCGCCTTCTCGCGTTGTCGCCCGACATCGCCGTGCCGGTGCTCGTAGTTGACGAGCCACGAACCGTGGTGGGAAAGCTTTCCGCACTGATTTACCGGAGCCAGGCCGCTGACAGCTCGTCCCCCGCGCTCTTCGGCGTCACGGGCACCAATGGCAAGACGACCACGACGTACTTCGTCAACGCCCTGCTGCAGGCACTGGGCAAGCGGACCGGGCTGATCGGCACCATCGAGATCGTGGCAGGCGGCAAACCGATTCCCAGCCTGCTCACCACGCCTGAGTCCACCGACGTCCATGCCTTGCTTGCCCTCATGCGCGAGCGGGGCCTGGATGCGGCGTCGATGGAAGTGTCCTCGCACGCCGTGTCGTTCCGCCGCGTGGACGCAGTGGTCTTTGACGTCGTCGGATTCACCAACCTGACGCAGGACCACCTGGACCTGCACGGCACCATGGACGACTACTTCCGGACCAAGGCGGAGCTCTTCACACCGGAGCGCGCCCGTGCCGCCGTCGTGACGGTTGACGACGAATGGGGACGCCGGCTCGCCGCCGAGGCGGGGCTCCCGGTCACCACCCTCGCCACGCTTCAGCCGGCCGGCAGGCAGGCGGGCACCATCGGGGCGCCCGCCGACGCCGACTGGACAGTGGCCGATCCGCGGCCCCGGGGCCTTGGTACGGAGTTCACCCTCCGCGGCAGGACCGGGACGGAGCTGCGCGTCCACACGGGGCTGCCCGGCGCCTTCAATGTCTCCAACGCCGCGCTGGCCCTCGCCATGGTGCTCGCAGGCGGTGCGGATGCGGCAGAAGTGCAGGCGGCGCTGGACTCCAGCGACCCCTTCACCGTCGCCGTGCCGGGCAGGATGCAGCTCGTTTCTGCAAAGCCCGCAGCCGTGGTGGACTTTGCGCACAATCCGGATGCCCTGGCGCGTGCCCTCGAGGCCGTCAGGTCTCCGGATCCCGCCTCCAAGGTCATCGTTGTCTTCGGTGCCACCGGGCAGCGTGACCAGGGGAAGCGGCCGGCCATGGGAGCCATCGCGGCCAGGCTCGCGGACATCGTGATCATCAGCGATGACGACCCCCACGACGAGGACGCGGCGGCGATCCGTGCGGACGTACTGGTGGGAGCCACAGACGCCAAAGAGGCAGAACAGCTCGACTGCCGGATCATGGAGGTTTTCCCCCGCGACGCCGCCATCCGCGAGGCAGTCGAACTGGCGGCCCCGGAGGACACCATCCTCATAGCCGGGCGCGGGCACGAAGTATGGCAGGAGGTCAAGGGAGTCAACCTTGCCCTCGACGACAGGGTGGAGCTCCGGAACGCCTTGACGGCACGAGGATTCACCGTTCTTGAAGATGACCGGATAGAGTCCTAGACCGACATGATTGCACTAACTGCGGCGGAAATCGCCGAAATCACCAACGGCCAGCTGCTTGCCGACCCCGACGTCACTCCGGGATCCGTGGTGACCGACTCGCGCGAGGCCATCAGCGGTTCGCTGTACGTGGCCAAGCCGGGCGAAAACGCCGACGGGCACGCGTTCGTGGGCGCGGCATTCGACAAAGGAGCTGTGCTGGCCCTTGCCGAACGCGAAATCGCCGATGCCGACGGCCGCACATATCCGTCGGTGATCGTCGACGATGCCGTCCTGGCCATGGGCGCCCTGGCGGCGGAGCAGGTCCGCCGGATCCGGGCCCGCCGCGAGGCCTCCGGCGAACAGCTCACCGTCATCGGCATCACCGGTTCGGCAGGCAAAACCACCACGAAGGACCTGCTGGCAGGGATCCTCTCGACGGAGGCCAACACCGTAGCGCCCCAGGGCTCCTACAACGGTGAAGTGGGAGTGCCCCTCACCGTGTTCCAGGCCGGCTTCGACACCCGGTACCTCGTCATCGAAATGGGCGCCACGGGCATCGGGCACATCCGGTACCTGGCCGATATGGTCGCCCCGGAGATAGGCGTCGTGCTGGGCGTCGGAACAGCACATGCCGGCGAATTCGGCGGCGTTGAGAACATTGCCACCGCCAAGGGCGAACTCGTCGAAGCCCTGCACCCCACCGGCACCGCGGTGTTGAACCTGGACGATCCGCGGGTTGCGGCGATGGCGGAGCGCACGCCCGCCACTGTGCTCGGCTTCTCTGCCCGGCAGGCCGCAGCCAAGGGACCCGCTGTCCGTGCAGAACACCTGGACACGAACGCGTCCGGCCACCCCGAGTTCGACCTCGAACTGCCGGGGGAGGCGCCTGTCCGGGTGAGCAGCAGGCTCATCGGAGAACACCACGTCTCAAACCTGCTGGCCGCAGCAGCTGCCGCACACGCTGCCGGCATCCCGGCCGCCCACATCGGCGCTTCACTCAGCTCACAGTCAGCCGCCAGCCGCTGGCGCATGGAACGGACCGAGCGGCCTGACGGCGTCACCGTCATCAACGACGCCTACAACGCCAACCCGGAATCCATGAGGGCAGCACTCCGGACCCTGGCCGACCTCGGCCAGGGGCGCCGGACCTGGGCCGTCCTCGGAGCGATGCTCGAACTTGGCGAGGATTCCATCCGGGAACACACCGCCGTGGGCACCCAGGTAGTCCGGCTCAACATCTCACGCCTGGTGGTGGTGGGGCGCGAGGCACGTTCGCTGTACGTGTCAGCCGTCCAGGAGGGGTCCTGGGGCGACGAATGCATCTTCGCCGAGACCGCAGACGAAGCCTATGACCTGCTCCAGGAACAGCTCGAACCCGGCGACCTGGTGCTGTTCAAATCCTCGAACAGCATCGGACTTCGCCATTTGGGCGATCGGATAGCATTACCCCCACAAAACCCCGCAACTGCCAACGAAGGGAGCGAGCTGCTGTGATTGCACTACTTATCGGCGCTGGCCTGGCCCTGCTGATGGCATTGGTCGGAACTCCGCTGTTCATCCGTCTGCTGGTCCGCAAAGGCTACGGCCAGTTCATCCGGGACGACGGCCCCACGTCGCACCACACCAAGCGCGGCACGCCCACCATGGGCGGCGCAATCGTGGTCGGGTCGGTCCTGGCCAGCTACGGACTGACGCACCTCATCATGTGGCTCCTGAACCCCAGATCGGCGGGCCCGTCGGCGTCGGCCCTGCTGCTGCTGTTCCTCATGGTGGGCATGGGCCTGGTCGGCTTCCTGGACGACTTCATCAAGATCTCACGCCAGCGCAGCCTCGGCCTGAACGCCAAGGCCAAGCTGATCCTGCAGGCCGCCGTAGGCATCATCTTCGCGGTGCTGGCGCTGTACTTCCCGGACTCGGACGGCCTCACCCCGGCGTCCACCAAGGTTTCCCTGGTCCGCGACATCCCCTGGCTTGACCTCGCCTTCGGGGGCTCCGTGCTCGGCGCGATCCTCTTCGTGCTCTGGTCCAACCTGATCGTCACCGCCGCCACGAACGGCGTCAACCTGACCGACGGGCTGGACGGACTGGCCGCGGGCGCTGCGGTGATGGTCTTCGGAGCGTACACGCTGATGGGCATCTGGCAGAGCAACCAGGCGTGTGGTTCGCCCCGCCAGGCCGGCAGCGGCTGTTACTCCGTGCGGGACCCGCTGGACCTCGCCCTGCTTGCCGCCATCATGAGCGCGGCGCTGGTCGGCTTCCTGTGGTGGAACACGTCGCCAGCCAAGATCTTCATGGGCGACACCGGATCCCTGGCCATCGGCGGGGCCATCGCCGGGTTCGCCATCCTGTCGCGCACCGAACTGCTGCTCGCCTTCATCGGCGGCCTGTTCGTGCTCATTACGCTCTCGGTCATCATCCAGGTGGGCTACTTCAAGATCACCAAGGGCAAGAGATTCTTCAAGATGGCCCCGTTGCAGCACCACTTCGAACTCAAGGGCTGGGCGGAAGTCACCGTGGTTGTCCGGTTCTGGATACTGGCCGGACTTTTCGTGGCCGCGGGCCTGGGCATCTTCTACGCAGAATGGGTGGTCCTGCTGTGAGCAGCAACGAAACCGCCGTCGACAGGCTCAAGGACCTCGTCAGCTGGGACTCCGACTGGGCCGGCCTGCGCGTGGTGGTCACCGGAATCGGCGTCTCAGGCTTCGCCGCCGCGGACACGCTGATTGAGCTGGGAGCCCGGGTGGTGGTGGTGGATGCCTCCGCGACCGACATCGCCAACGCCAAGGCGGATACCCTCAGGATCGTCGGAGCCGTGGATGTGCTCCTGGGCGAAAGCGCTGTCCGCTCCGTGCCGAAGATCGACGGAATGAAGCCGGACCTGATCGTGACGTCGCCGGGCTGGCGGCCGGACCAAGCCCTGCTGGCCGCCGCCAAGCGGGCGCACATCCCGGTGTGGGGCGACGTCGAACTCGCCTGGCGGGTGCGTGTCCGCGAGGGCCGCAAGACGGCGGACTGGCTGACGATCACGGGCACGAACGGAAAGACGACGACGGTCGGCCTGACCGAATCGATGCTGCGCGCGGCCGGGCTCAAGGCTTTGGCGGTCGGAAACGTGGGAACCCCCATCCTTGACGCCCTTCGGGATCCGGTCGAATACGACGTCCTGGCGGTGGAGCTTTCCAGCTTCCAACTGCACTGGTGCGAATCCGTGTCCGCCGTGGCGAGTGTCTGCCTCAACGTGGCCGAGGACCACGTGGACTGGCACGGCTCGTACACGTCGTATCTCGCCGACAAGGCAAAGATCTACGAGCACACCCAGAAAGCCTGCATCTACAACGCCGAGCAGATCGAAACCGAACGCATGGTGGAGGACGCCGACGTCGTGGAGGGCTGCCGCGCCGTCGGCTTCACCACCCTTACTCCGGCCATTAGCATGCTGGGCGTCGTTGAAGGCCTGCTGGTGGACCGGGCGTTCATCGCCGCGCGCAAGGACAGCGCTGCCGAGCTGGCGTCGATGTTGGACCTCGGACCAGTGGCGCCGCGCCACATGGTGGCCAACGCGCTGGCGGCCGCCGGGCTGGTGCTGGCCTATGGGCTCAAGCCCGAGCACGTCAGGCAGGGGCTGAGGACCTACATTCCGGGAAGCCACCGCATCCAGCCCGTGGCCAAGCAGAACGGTGTGCTCTGGATCAATGACTCAAAAGCCACGAATCCGCACGCCGCAGCCGCCTCACTGTCTGCCTTCGACCCCGTGATCTGGATCGCCGGCGGCCTGTCCAAAGGCGTCAATTACGACGACCTCGTGCGCGACAACTCCGGCCGGCTCAAGAGTGTGGTGCTCATCGGCACCGACACCGCAGCACTGGAGGACTCCCTGCGGCGACACGCTCCCGATGTCCCCGTCATACGGCCGGCCACGGGCCACACTGAAATGGTGCAGTCTGCCGGAACCGGACATGACGCCACGCCGGCTTCACCAGAGACCGGTGAGGAAGTGATGGCACGGGCTGTCGCTTCGGCGGCGCAGCTTGCCACCTCGGGTGACACAGTGCTTATGGCCCCGGCGGCTGCCTCCATGGATCAGTTCTCTTCCTATGCTCACCGTGGCGACGCCTTCATCGAAGCAGTCCGCGAGCTCGTGGAAGGGCAGGCCCAGACCGGCAAGGAGTAAGAATGGTCAGCACGCCCACACGTCCCGCGGCCGCCAGGACGCGAACCGCGGACACGGCTCGTGGGGCTGCCGTTAAGACTGCCGGCAAAGACCCGGGGCCGAAGCCTGCTGTGCTTGCCAGGCTGTTGCGCTGGTACCGCACTTTCTGGTCAGCCCTTGAGGGAACCGGGAAGTCGCGCAACGGCTCCACGTATTACCTCATCCTGGGCACCACCCTCGCCCTGACGGCCATCGGCATCATGATGGTGCTCTCAGCGTCGAGCGTGGAGGCGATTGCGGCAGGGGAGTCTCCCTACACGGCAGCCCTCAAGCAGGGCCTTTTCGCGGGGATCGGCATCTTCCTGATGTTCATGCTGTCCCGGATCAACGTGGTCTGGCTGAAGCGCCTCGCATGGCCGGGCATCTTCCTTGCCTACGGCCTGCTCGGGCTGGTCCTGCTGATCGGCACCAGCGTCAACGGCAACAAGAACTGGATCGAGGTCGGCCCGTTCTTCACCCTGCAGCCGTCCGAGGCTGCCAAGCTTGCCCTGGCGCTGTGGATGGCCACGGTGCTGGCCAAGAAAGGCCGGCTGCTGCAGCGCTGGCAGCATGCCGTCATACCGGTGGTCCCGCTCGCGCTGGGCGTCATCGGACTGGTTCTTGCCGGCAACGACCTTGGCACCGGCATGATCATCATGATGATCATGGCCGCCGCCCTGTTTTTCGCCGGGGTCCGCCTGTATCTGTTCGGCTTCGCCGCGATCGCCGGCATGGCAGCCACGGCCGCCATGGCCATGACCAGCTCAAACCGCATGTGCCGCATCACCTCGTGGTGGACGGGACAGTCCTGCGGTGACGGCACGGACGCCAACTACCAGTCAACCAACGGACTGTACGGGCTGGCCTCCGGCGGCTGGTTCGGCGTCGGGCTGGGGCAGAGCCGGCAGAAGTACAGCTGGATCCCGGAAGCCCACAACGACTTCATCTTCGCCATCATCGGCGAGGAACTCGGGCTGGTGGGGACCGTCGTCGTACTGATCCTCTTCGCCATCCTCGGCGCCGCGATCTACCGCGTGGTGGTGGCGCAGGAGGACATGTTCCACCGGGTCCTCGCAGGCACCATCATGGTGTGGCTGCTGGGCCAGGCAACGGTCAACATGGCAGTGGTCACGGGACTCGTCCCGGTGATCGGTGTGCCGCTGCCGTTCATTTCCTACGGCGGATCGGCCCTGCTCATGTCGCTCTGCGCAATCGGCGTAGTGTTGTCACTGGCCCGGGTCCAGATGGCGCCCAACCTCCGGCCCCGGAAACTGCTGGGCCCGCTCCGGAAGCCCGGACGCAAGAAACCCCGTACGAAAGCGTAAACAGCACCTGATGAAAACCGAGTCATTGTCCGTGGTCCTCGCCGGCGGCGGAACGGCAGGCCATATCAATCCGCTACTGGCCATCGGCGCCGCCATCCGTGACGCGCGTCCCGATGCCCGGCTCCTGGCCGTGGGAACTTCAACGGGCATGGAGACCCGGCTGGTTCCGGCCGCGGGCCTGGAGCTCGCCACCATTGACCGCGTCCCGTTCCCGCGCCGGCCATCCGTGGACCTGCTGCGCCTGCCCGGCCGCCTGGCCGGTGCCGTGAAGCAGGCCGGGCGGATCCTCGATGACGCCGGCGCGGACGTCCTCGTGGGAGTCGGGGGCTACGTCTGCACGCCGATGTACGTGGCCGCCTGGCGGCGCAAGATCCCGATCGTCATCCACGAAGCCAACACCCGGCCCGGCCTGGCCAACAGGGTGGGTGCGCGGCTGAGCAAGCATGTGGCCGTGGCCTTCGCCGGCACACCGCTGCGCAACGCCAGGCATGTCGGCATGCCGATGCGCCGTGAAATCTCCGCCCTGGTCCGGGCCACGGCGCGCGAGAACGCCCTCGGCGCGCTGGGCCTGCAGCCGGACAAACCGGTGCTGATCGTGACAGGCGGCTCATCCGGAGCCCAGAGCATCAACCGGACCGTGGCCGCCTCCCTCCAGGACCTGGCGGACGCCGGAATTCAGACGCTTCACATCACGGGACGCGGAAAATCGGTTGAGGACGCGGCAGGCAACACGCTTCAGGCCGCCGGATACCGGCAACGCGAATACGTGGACGGCATGGAGACGGTCTACGCCGCAGCGGACCTGCTGCTCGCCCGGGCCGGAGCAGCCACAGTCAGTGAGGTGGCCGCCGTCGGCGTTCCCGCAGTCTTCGTGCCGTTGCCCATCGGCAACGGCGAGCAGGCACTGAACGCGGACGGACTCGTGAAGGCAGGGGGCGCTCTGATGGTGGCGGACCGGGACTTCACCCCCGGCTGGGTCCGCACCCAGCTCATTCCGCTGCTGACGAACCGGGCCAGGCTCGGCTCCATGGCGGCGAACTCCGAAAACCTCGGCATCAGGGATGCCGATCGGCTCATGGCCGATCTTGTACTGGAAGCGGTATCCAAATGACCAGCAACGGCCCACTTCACCAGGACGCGCTTGGCCGCGTGCATTTCATCGGCATCGGCGGGGTGGGCATGTCCGCCGTGGCCAGGATCATGGTGGCACGCGGCGTGCCCGTGAGCGGATCAGATGCCAAGGACCTGCCGGTAATGGCTGACCTCGCGGCAGCCGGAGCGAAGGTTTCGGTCGGGTACGCGGCGGCCAACCTCGGGGACGCCCAGACGGTCGTGGCGGGTTCCGCCATCCGCGCTGACAACCCGGAACTGGCCGCCGCGCGGGCCGCCGGCCTTCCCGTCCTGCACCGCTCCGAGGCCTTGGCGGCCACCATGGCAGACGACCTCGTGGTCACCGTGGCCGGCACGCACGGGAAGTCCACCACGACGTCCATGATCACCGTGCTGCTGCAGGGCGCGGGCCTGGATCCCTCCTTCGCCATCGGCGCCAATGTCCCGGCGCTCGGCGTTAACGCCGCGAACGGCAGCTCCAAGGTGTTCGTGGCCGAGGCCGACGAATCCGACGGGTCGTTCCTGAACTACCGCCCGCGGATCGCCGTCGTCACGAACGTTGAACCGGACCACCTGGACCATTACGGCACGGCCGAGGCGGTGTACGAATCGTTCGACCGCTTCACGGCGCTGCTGCCCCCGGAAGGCGTGCTGGTGGCGTGCGCGGACGACCCCGGCGCGCTGGCGCTGGCCCTCCGCACGCGCGAACGCGGAAACACCCGCGTTGTCCTTTACGGCACCTCTGATGCCGCCGACCTCAGGCTGCACGACGGCGGCCCCGGCAACGTCGCGATTTCGACGGCGACCGGACAGTTTCCCCTCACCCTGCAGGTGCCGGGCCGGCATAACGCGCTCAACGCCGCGGCGGCGATGGCCGTGGCCCTTGAGCTGGGCGTCGAGGCAGGCTCCGCCGCGGCCGCCCTGGCGGGATTCTCTGGCGCGTCCCGGCGGTTTGAGTTCAAGGGAGAGTGCAGGGGAGTGCGGGTCTACGACGACTACGCCCATCACCCCACGGAGGTCCGCGCGGCACTTGCGGCCGCCCGCTCCGTCGCCGGCAGCCACAAGGTGCACGTGCTCTTCCAGCCGCACCTGTTCTCCAGGACGAGGGAATTCGCCGCGGACTTCGCCGACGCCCTCAACGCCGCCGACACCGCCCTGGTGCTGGACATCTACCCCGCCCGGGAAGATCCCATCCCCGGTGTGAGCAGCGGCCTCATCGCCCAGCACCTGGGTCCCGGCGGGCGCCTGGTCGAAGCCGGCGCACCGGCCGTGGACGCGCTCACCTCAGCCGCGCAGCCGGGGGACATCATCCTCACGGCGGGGGCCGGTGACGTGACCGCCTACGGTCCCCTCATCGTGGAGTCCCTCAGTGGCTAGCAGCCGCCGTCCCACCTACAAGCCCGTACGTCCGGGGAGCCGGGACAAGGCGCAGGAACCGCGTGAAGCAACGCAGCCGGGCGTGATCTCGGCGTCCAAGAGCGCACCCGCATCCCCTCCCGCCCCGCAGGACAGCCAGCGCGGGAAACAGGTGTCCGGGAAACAGGCGTCCGGGACAAAGCCGTCCGGGAAGCAGCCGCCGAAAATGCAGCTGCCGGAGCAGCCGGACGGCGGGAAAGCCGAACCGGGCAACGTTCTCACCTTTCCCGAGCCCAAGGGCAAACGCCTCAGGCGCAATGTCATCGTGGCCTCGTGCATCATCGCCGCCCTCATTGCGGGCCTGCTGCTGGCCGCGGTCTACTCCCCGGTGCTCGCCGTCCAGACAGTGGCGGTCAGCGGCACGAAGCTGCTCAAGCCGGCCCAGGTCCAGGCGGCGCTCAAGCCGCTGCTGGGCACGCCGCTGCCGCAGGTGAGCGATGAGGACGTCAACGCGCTGCTGAAGCCGCTCGTCCAGATCAAATCGGTGACCACGCAGGCGCACCCGCCTTCCGTCCTCGTGGTCCAGGTGCATGAGCGGGTGCCCGTGGCACTGGTCAAGCGCGGCAAGGAGTACCTGCTGGTGGATGTGGACGGCGTGCGGCTCGGGGCCACGGCCGCTCCGGAATCGGTGAAGCTGCCGGTCATCGACGGCGGAGCCGGCACGATCGGCAAAGACCTGTTCCAGGCGACCGCCGCCGTTCTAGGCGCGCTTCCCGCGAATGTCCTGGCCAAGCTCTCCAACGCTTCCGCCAAGTCCGTCGACGCCGTGGAACTGAAGCTCGTGGACGGCCAGACGATCATTTGGGGCAACGCGGGGGAGAAGGAGCTGAAGGCGCGTGTGCTTGAGGCGCTATTGAAGGTCCCGGCCGATCCGGCCAATCCCGTCAACATCTACGACGTCAGCGTGCCGAGGCATCCGGTGACGCGCTGAACCGCTCTATTTCGCGGTGATTAGTACGACACGCGGCGTCGGTTATTGAATGTACGAAGCATAGGAAATAGCGTCACAGACATGAGTTACTTGACATAACTATAACCTTCAACTCGAAGGTTAAGGTTCGGAACTTCAAGCTCGACTCCATCAGTTTTCGCAATAGGACACGAACAAGGGACACGTAACGTGGCAGCTCCGCAGAATTACTTGGCCGTCATCAAGGTCGTCGGCATCGGCGGCGGTGGCGTGAACGCAGTCAACCGCATGATCGAGGTGGGTCTCCGCGGTGTCGAATTCATCGCCATTAACACCGATGCGCAGGCCCTGCTGATGAGCGATGCCGACGTGAAGCTTGACGTCGGACGCGAACTGACGCGCGGCCTTGGTGCCGGGGCGAACCCCGAGGTCGGCAAGCAGGCCGCCGAGGACCACGCCGACGAGATCGAGGAAGTCCTCCGCGGAGCCGACATGGTGTTCGTGACGGCCGGCGAGGGCGGCGGAACGGGAACGGGCGGCGCGCCGGTCGTTGCCCGCATCGCACGTTCCCTCGGGGCGCTGACCATCGGCGTGGTGACGCGCCCGTTCACTTTCGAAGGCAGGCGCCGCGCAGGCTCCGCCGAGGCAGGCATTGACGCCTTGCGCGACGAAGTGGACACGCTGATCGTCATCCCCAACGACCGCCTGCTGTCCATCAGTGACCGCAACGTCTCTGTCCTGGATGCGTTCCGCTCCGCTGACCAGGTCCTGCTGTCCGGTGTCCAGGGCATCACGGATCTCATCACCACGCCGGGCCTCATCAACCTCGACTTTGCCGACGTGAAGTCGGTCATGCAGGGTGCGGGATCCGCACTCATGGGCATCGGTTCGGCGCGGGGCGAAGACCGGGCGGTCAAGGCCGCAGAGCTCGCCATCGCCTCGCCGCTGCTGGAGGCTTCCATTGACGGCGCCCACGGCGTCCTGCTGTCCATCCAGGGCGGTTCCGACCTGGGCCTGTTCGAGATCAATGAGGCAGCCCGCCTGGTGCAGGAAGTTGCCCACCCCGAGGCCAACATCATCTTCGGCGCCGTGATCGACGACGCCCTCGGCGACGAGGCCCGGGTGACCGTGATCGCAGCGGGCTTCGACGACGTCAAGGCGACCTCGCCGTCCATGGACCAGTCACTGCCGCAGTCGGCGCCGCAGCGCCCGGCCGTGCCGGCAAGCGCGCCGGCGAGCTCTGCGCCGTCGAACAGCCAGCAGGTCCATGTCCAGCCCGTGCATGCCGGAGTTGGCGCCGCCGGCCTCAGCAACTGGGGACAGCATCGCCAGTCGGCGGTTCCCGCAGACTCGGGATTCGACGTCGATCTTCCGTCGGTTGTTGAGCCTGACCTGTCCGGCAGCCGCTCGGACGACCTGGATGTCCCGGACTTCCTGAAGTAGGAGGCCGCCGGCCGGCGTCGCCGATCCCGTATCCCCTGCCTGTTGCTGTCCTGATTGTCGGTGTTTTGATTGTTTCTGTGGCGTGCTGAAGTCCTGCCCGGTGTGTCTGTGGCGTTCACGGACACCGGGGCGGGCAACCTCGCATTGCACGTGGGTGATGACGGGCCGTCGGTCATCCGCCGCCGGGAGGAGCTGGAGCACGCCGCGGGCATCGCGCCCCGCCGGTTCCAGTACATGAACCAGGTGCACGGAAACCACGTCTCCGTCGTTGAAGGAAATTGTGAGGCGCCGACGGCGGATGCCATGGTGTCCCGCAGCCTGCCGCTGGCGGTGATGGTGGCTGACTGCATTCCCCTGGTTCTGGTCGGCGCCGGCGCTGCCGGCCACGTGCTTGGCGTTGTTCACGCGGGACGTCCGGGGGTTTCCGCCGGGGTCATCCCGGCCGCCGTGGAACAGATGCGCGCCGCGGGGGCCACGGAAGTCCGTGCCTGGCTCGGGCCGTCCGTTTGCGGACGGTGTTACGAGGTGCCGCCGGAACTGCGCGCGGAGGTTGCCGCCGTCGTGCCTTCCGCCTGGTCAACCACTTCCTGGGGAACCCCTGCGCTCGACCTGCCCGCTGGCGCTGCGAGCCAGCTCGAATCAGTGGGCGTGCCCATCGACTACCGGGGCCCGTGCACGCTCGAAAACGACGCCCTGTTCAGCTACCGCAGGGATAACCGTTCGGGGCGCTTCGCCGGGCTGGTATGGACACATGACTGAGTCGGACGAGGTGCGCGAAGATCCGCGGACGGCCCAGCTCCGGCAGCGCCTGGAGGCCGTCAGGCGGCGGATCTCCCAGGCAGCGGCGGCAGCGGACCGCAGTGACGATCCTCCGCGGCTGATTGTTGTCAGCAAGTTCCACCCCGCCGAGGATGTCCGCAGGCTGGCCGGGCTAGGAGTCACGGACTTCGGCGAGAACCGCGACCAGGAGGCCTCGGAGAAGGCCGCCCTGCTCCAGGAACTGGACCTCAGGTGGCACTTTGTCGGCCAGCTCCAGAGCAAAAAAGCCAAGACCGTGGTCCGGTATGCCCATGCCGTCCACTCCGTGGACCGGCCGCAGCTCGTGACGGCGCTTGAAAAGGCGATGGCCGCCGAACAGGAAACTTCCGGGCGGGGCAGCCTCGACTGCTTCATCCAGGTCAGCCTCGACGACGACGCCGGCGCCCACCGGGGCGGCGCGGCCCCGGCTGACGTTCCGCTGCTGGCTGAACAGCTGGAAGGAGCCGGCGGCCTGCGGCTCGCCGGCATCATGGCCGTTGCGCCCCTGGGCGCCGATCCGGACCGGGCGTTTCAGAAACTCTCGGCGATTTCAGCCCGGTTGAGGGGCGAATACCCCGGCGCGACGGGGATTTCCGCCGGCATGAGCCAGGATCTCGAAGCGGCCGTACGGTACGGTGCGACACACCTCAGAATTGGCTCGGATATTCTCGGTTCACGCCCGGCCGTGCGGTAGCGTCTGAGTATTGGAAGTGAATGGCGGGCACTTTCAATGCTGTCAGGACCTTTGGGCGGCCCGCTTACGGACACGATTAGGAGTCGACCATGGCCGGCGCTCTGCGCAAGACAATGATCTATCTTGGGCTCGCCGATGGCGATGAACACTACGAGTCTGAGCTTTCCACCCAGCGAAAAGACGAGGACCACTCAATGGATCATGACCGTGAGGAACGCCGCGCACCGGCGCCGGTCCGCGAGGTCGTCCGTGAAGTGCCACCAGCTGCCGAAGAGGAATACCGCGCACCCGTGACACCCATTAAGCGTGCGGCTTCGAGCCGCGAAGAGACCACCGGCCTGCGGCAGATCACCACGATCCACCCGCGGTCCTACAACGACGCCAAACTCATCGGTGAAAGCTTCAGGGACGGCATCCCCGTCATCATGAACGTCACCGACATGGGTGAGGCCGACGCCAAGCGCCTCGTCGACTTCTCCGCCGGCCTCGTATTCGGCCTGCGCGGAAGCATCGAGCGCGTCACCAACAAGGTGTTCCTGCTGTCGCCGTCGTACATCGAGGTCATCGGCGACGACAAGAAGGCCAGTGAGACCACCGCCAGCTTCTTCAACCAAAGCTAAAACGGCTGTCAGGATGCCAGGCAGGGGACACCTGCCTGGCATCCGTGCTGAAATAGTGGAAGCACACAACAGGCAAGATCCACAGGACACCGCGGTATCCGGAATGAATCATGGAGATATTGGTTAGCTCATGGGAATAGTATTCGGGCTCGTCTATATCGTGCTGCTGTTCATCTTCGTGGCCCTGATTGTCCGCCTGGTCTTTGACTGGGTCCAGATGTTCGCCCGCGAATGGCGTCCCCGCGGCATGGCCTTGGTGGCGGCCCACGCGGTGTACTCCGTCACGGACCCGCCGCTGAAAGTCCTTCGTCGGCTCATTCCGCCGTTGCGGCTCGGGGGCGTCTCGCTTGACCTTGGTTTCCTGGTGCTGTTCATTGCCCTCAGCGTGGCTATGGCCTTCACCAAGTCATTCGCATAGTTTCATATCAGCTTGCAGCGCAGCGGCCGTTCCCGAAAGGGAACGCCGCCAGCGCGGAGAATCTCTGGTTTGACATCACCGTGTTGAATTAGAGGAACCAGACCATATTTAGGTACCGTAGTTTTGACGGCCGGAAGGCCTACTGACTAACTAGACCAACGAGGTGACCAGATGGCTTTGACGCCAGAAGACGTTGTCAACAAGCGCTTTCAGCCGACCAAGTTCCGCGAAGGCTACGACCAGGACGAAGTTGATGACTTCCTGGACGAAATCGTCGTCGAACTGCGGCGCCTGAACCAGGAGAACGACGAACTTCGCAAGAAGCTCTCCGAAGGCGGTTCGGGATCGCCCGCCGCCACCGCAGCGGTCGCACCGGTGGTTGAAAAGGTCCCGGCGCCCGCCAAGGCCGACAAGGACGAAGCGCGTGCCAAGGCCGAGGCTGAGGCCAAAGCCGCCGAACTGGCCAAGAAGAAGGAAGCCGAGCAGGCCGCCGCCGTCCAGGCACCCGCTGCCTCGGGCCAGGACGCCTCCCAGTCTGCTGCCGGCCTGCTGGCCATGGCGCAGCAGATGCACGACCGCCACGTTGCGGACGGCCAGGAGCAGCGCGACAAAATCATTGCCGAAGCGCAGATCGAGGCAAGCAGCCTCGTCAACGACGCCCAGGAGAAGTCCCGCAAGATCCTCGGCGCCCTGGAGCAGCAGCGGTCCGTCCTGGAGCGCAAGGTGGAGCAGCTCCGCGGCTTCGAGCGCGACTACCGCTCACGCCTGAAGGCCTACATCGAAGGCCAGCTGCGCGACCTGGACGCCCGCGGTTCTGTCGCTGCCCCCGAGGTCGGCGAAAGCAGCGCTGCCGTTTAGCACGTATTCTGAAAGCCGGTGGCTGAGGATTCCTCGGCCACCGGCTTTTGTGATTAACAACGGTTCCCGAATGAAAGCACCATGACTGACGAACTTGCCGCTGACGCAGCGCACCCAGCCTCCTCTTCACCACGGCCACGGCGCGCGGTGCTGTTGTCCCTGTTCGCAGGCTTCGCGGCGTTCGCGTACGTCTTTGACCAGCTCACCAAGCTGTGGGTCACGTCCAACATGGTCGAAGGCGAACGGATCCCCGTGCTCCCTCCGGTGCTGCACTGGTACTTCATCCGGAACTCCGGGGCCGCTTTTTCCATCGGCGAGAACGTGACCTGGGTGTTTACGATCATCATGGTGGGTGTCGCCATCGCCATCCTGTTCCAGCTCCGCAAGCTCGGTTCGGCCTGGTGGGCCCTTGCCCTTGGCCTCCTGCTCGGCGGCGCGCTGGGGAACCTGACCGACCGTCTCTTCCGGCAGCCGTCCTTCGCCATGGGGCACGTCGTCGACTTCATTCAGCTGCCCAACTTCGCGATCTTCAATATCGCGGATTCGGCGGTTGTCTCGTCGGTGGTCATCATCTGCCTCCTGACGCTGCGGGGCATTGCCCTTGACGGGTCGCACCACGGCGTCGCCAAAGCTGACGGAGCCAAGGATGTCTGAGCGCGTCGTAGTGCCCGACGAGCTTGACGGCAGCCGGGTGGACGCCGGCCTGGCCAAGCTCATGGGCATGTCGCGGTCCCTCGCGGCCACGCTGATCGCCGAAGGGAACGTTCTCAGCGGCGGCAAGCCCGTGGGGAAGTCCGCCAAACTCACGTCCGGCGCTGTGCTGCACGTGACGGTCCCGGAGCGGCGGGACCCCCTGGAAGTAGTGGAGGAAGTAGTGGAAGGCCTGAAGATTCTGCTGGACGACGACGACTTTGTGGTTGTCGACAAGCCGGTAGGGGTTGCGGCCCATCCGTCTCCCGGCTGGGTGGGGCCGACAGTGGTCGGCGGACTTGCCGGCGCCGGATACCGCATCTCCACCTCCGGCTCCCCGGAGCGGGTGGGCATCGTCCACCGGCTCGACGTCGGAACATCCGGCGTCATGGTGGTGGCCAAATCGGAACAGGCGTACACGGCGCTCAAACGGGCCTTCAAGGAACGCACCGTGGACAAGGTGTATCACGCCGTTGTCCAGGGCCTGCCGGACCCCCTGCAGGGAACCATCGACGCACCCATCGGCCGGCATCCTGGCCACGACTGGCGCTTCGCCGTCATCGAGGACGGCCGCCCGTCGGTCACGCACTATGAGGTCCTCGAGGCCTTCGGGAAAGCGACCCTCGTGGAGGTGCACCTGGAGACGGGCCGGACCCACCAGATCAGGGTCCACTTCGCCGCGCTCCGGCACCCGTGTGCCGGGGACCTGACCTACGGGGCCGACCCCCGGCTCGCCGCCACCCTCGGCCTCACCCGCCAATGGCTGCACGCCCGCCAGCTCGGCTTCGACCACCCGCGGACGGGGGAGCGCGTGACGGTCACCAGCGACTACCCCGAGGACCTGGCATACGCACTGGAAGTCCTGGAGTCGGGCAAGGCCTGACCGGCGGCGTGGTCGCGGAGAATGTCGGCGGGCGGCACTAGAATGGTCCGGTGACTTCCAGCAATGACTCGTTCGTCCACCTGCACACCCATACCGAATACTCCATGCTGGATGGTGCGGCCCGCCTGGGGGAGCTGTTCGACGAAACCGAACGCCTGGGGATGCCCGCCCTGGCCACGACGGACCACGGCTATCTGTTCGGCGCGTTCGATTTCTGGCGCAAGGCCACCGACAAAGGCATCAAGCCGATCATCGGCGTCGAAGCCTATGTGACTCCCGGAACCGCCCGCGGTGACAAGAGCCGGGTCCGCTGGGGCGAGGAAAACCAGCGCAAGGACGACGTCTCCGGCGGTGGTTCCTACACCCACATGACCCTGCTGAGCTACAACAACGTGGGCATGCGGAACCTCTTCCGCGCCTCCTCGATCGCCTCCCTGGACTCGGTCTTCGGCAAATGGCCCCGGCTGGACCGTGAGCTGCTGAACACCTACTCGGAAGGGCTCATCGCCACCACCGGCTGCCCGTCCGGTGAGGTCCAGACCCGGCTGCGGCTCGGCCAGTACCGCGAAGCGCTTGAGGCTGCTGCGGAGTTCCGCGACATCTTTGGCGCGGAGAACTACTTCTGCGAACTCATGGACCACGGCCTGGACATCGAGCGGCGTGTCACGGGCGATCTGCTACGCCTGGCCAAGGACCTGAACCTGCCGCTGGTGGCCACCAACGACCTGCACTACACGCACGAGCACGACGCGAAGGCGCATGAGGCCCTGCTGGCCATCCAGTCGGGCTCCACCCTCCTGGAGCCGACGTACGACAACGGCGGTTCGCGGTTCGCCTTCTCCGGCAGCGGCTACTACCTGAAGTCACCGCAGGAAATGCGTGAACTGTTCCGCGACCACCCCGAGGCGTGCGACAACACGCTCCTGATCGCCGAGCGCTGCGAAGTTTCGTTCAACACCGGCGCCAACTACATGCCCCGGTTCCCCTGCCCGGAAGGCGAGGACGAAACATCCTGGCTGGTCAAGGAAGTCGACAAGGGGCTCCATTACCGCTATCCCCAGGGCATCCCGGACAAGGTCCGCAAGCAGGCCGACTATGAGCTGGAAGTCATCACCTCCATGGGCTTCCCCGGCTACTTCCTCGTGGTCGCCGACTTCATCAACTGGGCCAAGAACAACGGCATCCGGGTAGGTCCCGGACGTGGCTCCGGTGCAGGCTCCATGGTGGCGTATGCCATGCGCATCACCGACCTTGACCCGCTGCACCACGGCCTGATCTTCGAGCGCTTCCTCAACCCGGACCGCGTCTCCATGCCTGACTTCGACGTCGACTTCGATGACCGGCGCCGCTCGGAAGTGATCGACTACGTCACGCGCAAATACGGCGACGAGCGCGTGGCCATGATCGTCACCTACGGCACCATCAAGACCAAGCAGGCCCTCAAAGACTCTTCGCGCGTCCTGGGCTACCCGTTCAGCATGGGCGAGCAGCTGACCAAGGCGCTGCCGCCGGCCGTGATGGCCAAGGACATTCCGCTGGCCGACATCCAGAACAAGGAAGCCAAGCGCTACAGCGAAGCCGGTGACTTCCGCCAGCTGATCAGCACCGACCCCGAGGCCGCCAAGGTTTTCGAGACGGCACTGGGCATCGAGGGCCTGAAGCGGCAATGGGGCGTGCACGCCGCCGGCGTCATCATGTCGTCGGACCCCATCATCGACGTCATTCCCATCATGCGCCGCTTCCAGGACGGCCAGGTCATCACCCAGTTCGACTATCCGACGTCCGAGGGCCTCGGCCTGATCAAGATGGACTTCCTCGGGTTGCGAAACCTGACGATCATTTCGGATGCCCTGGAAAACATCAAAATGAACCGCGGCATCGACCTGGACCTCGAAACCCTGGCCCTTGACGACACCGCGTCCTACGAGCTGCTGGCCAGGGGCGACACCCTGGGCGTGTTCCAGCTCGACGGCGGCCCCATGCGCTCCCTGCTCAAGCTCATGAAGCCTGACAACTTCGAAGACATCTCCGCGGTGCTGGCCCTCTACCGGCCCGGACCGATGGGCGCCAACGCGCACACTGACTACGCGCTGCGCAAGAACAAGATCCAGGAAGTCATCCCGATCCACCCGGAGCTCGAGGAGCCGCTCTCCGAAATCCTGGGCGGGACCTACGGCCTGATCGTGTACCAGGAGCAGGTCATGGCCGTGGCGCAGAAGCTCGCCGGCTACACCCTCGGCCAGGCCGACATCCTGCGCCGTGCCATGGGCAAGAAGAAGAAATCCGAGCTGGACAAGCAGTTCGCCGGCTTCTCGCAGGGCATGCAGGACAACGGCTATTCCATGGCCGCGGTCAAGACCCTCTGGGACATCCTGCTGCCGTTCTCCGACTACGCCTTCAACAAGGCGCACTCGGCCGCCTACGGCGTGATCTCCTACTGGACGGCCTACCTGAAGGCGCACTATGCGCCGGAGTACATGGCCGCCCTGCTGACCTCGGTGGGCGACGACAAGGACAAGTCGGCGATCTACCTCAACGAATGCCGGCGGATGGGCATCACGGTGCTGCCGCCCGACGTCAATGAGTCGGCCCTCAATTTCACCCCTGTCGGCAACGACATCCGCTTCGGCATGGGCGCCATCCGCAACGTCGGCGTGAACGCCGTCGAAGCCATGGTGGCGGCGCGCGAAAAAGAAGGGGCCTATACGTCCTTCAAGGACTACCTCATGAAGGTCCCGGCGGTGGTCTGCAACAAGCGCACCATCGAATCCCTGATCAAGGCGGGCGCGTTCGACTCCCTGAACCACCACAGGCGAGCCCTGGCCATGATCCACGAAGAGGCCATCGACTCCGTGATCACGCTCAAGCGCAACGAGGCGATCGGCCAGTTCGACCTCTTCGCCGGCTTCGAAGAAGCCGAATCCGAGGCATCGCTGAGCATCGAGATCCCCGACCTTCCCGAATGGGAAAAGAAGGACAAGCTCTCGTTCGAGCGCGACATGCTCGGGCTTTACGTCTCGGACCACCCGCTGCAGGGGCTCGAAGGGCTGCTGAGCCAGCACGCCGACCAGTCCATCACCTCGATCATCGCCGAGGACGGCCCGCACGACGGCGCGATTGTCACCATTGCGGGCATGATCACCTCGCTCAGCCGCAGGATCGCCAAGGCCAGCGGCAACGCCTACGCCCGGGCGGAGATCGAGGACCTCGGCGGTTCCATGGAAGTGATGTTCTTCGGCCAGGTGTACGGGCCCATCGCGTCGGTCCTCGCCGAGGACCTGATCGTGGTGGTCAAGGGCCGGCTGCAGCGTCGCGACGACGGCGCCATCACCTTGAACTGCATGGAACTGTCCGTGCCCGACCTCAGCGAGGGTACCAACGGGCCCATCGTGATCACAATGCCGACGCACAAGGCCACGGAAGCAGTGGTCACCGAACTGGGGGACGTGCTGCGCAACCACAGGGGAAACTCGGAGGTCCGGGTCCACCTGCAGGGCGACGCCCGCGTGGAGGTCATGGGCCTGCCCGTGCACCTGCGGGTCAACCCCAACCCGTCGCTCTTCGGAGACCTGAAAGTGCTGCTCGGTCCTGCCTGCCTGGACGCCTAGGGGGCCGGCCTAGATTTCGTAATCGAGCGGGACCGGCTGCCCGTAGGCTCCGGAGTGGTACAGCAGCGGTGTGCCGTCTTCGCCCACTTCGCCCTCAACGACCTCCACCACCACCACGGCGTTGTTTTCGAAGGAAAGCCGCATCTGGATCTTTCCGATCAACCACCCGGCCACATCCTTGAGTACGGGCACATCATGGGGCCCGAGGGCCCAGTGGTCCCCGGCGAACCGCTCCTTCGTGCGCGCAAAGCGGTCGGCCAGCTCCTGGTTGTCCAGCCCCAGCATGTGGACGCCTATGTACGTCGTGTTGGCGACGGCCGGCCATGAGCTGGAGCTGCGGGCCATGTTGAAAGTGAAGCGCGGCGGCTTGGCGGACAGGGATGCCACCGAGGTTGCCGTGAACCCGTAGGGCACCCCGTCGTAGTTCACGGTGATAATGGCCACTCCCGCTGCGTGGCGCCGGAACATTTCCTTGAACGTGCCCTCGAAGGCGGTGTCATCTGAGGCCACTGTGATCGATCTCCCTGCTGAACCTGTTGGTGATGGTGTCTCTACTACAAGACTATTGGGCTTCCCGGGCGTTGCATCATTCGGCCGCAGCGCAGTCCGGTTTCCGCAACGCGGACCAACATTTGTTAACGTTTCTTCATGACACAGCCCGCAACTGCACCTCCGGTCCGCGACCACGACCAGCCGGATGGGGCCCCGGTAAGCATCCGGCCGAGCTGGCCGTGGGTCGCGGGCATCATCGGGGCAGGCATCCCTGCAGGACTGCTGTGGTGGTTCCTGGCTCCCGGCGGAATGAACCTCCTCTCCGGTAAAGCCGCGCTGGCGTCCGGCACCAACACCGAGGGCTGGCTCCCGCGGGACCTGGTCCTGGCCGGGCTTTTTGTCTTCGCCGGATGCCTCGTGGCCGTGCTGCTGTCCGGACGCAAGGACGGCGGAACGCGCCGGATGCTTGTGCTCTCGGTGGCCGCCGGCGGGGCGGCAGCCGTCCTCGCCTGGCAGACCGGAGTGCTGGCGGGCCTCTGGCTGGGCCAGCCCCAGGACACGTCCGCCAATGCCAGCGTCGCATTCTCGCTGAGATCCCACACGGTCCTGGTGCTGTGGCCGGCCGCCGTCGCGGCCGGCTATTTCGCCCTTCGCGTGATCAGCCTGCTGGGCAAGTCCGAGGATGCTGCCGCGGGGCAAGACGCACGGCAGGGTTACTGACAGCGCAGCCGTCCGGCAGGCTGACTGGACGGCATTCCGTAACACCGCAAGGGCTGGCGCCGCGGCGCGTAAAATGAACGGGTGACCACTTCTCCGGACCGCTCCGTACGCCCCACTTCCCCCGCCGCCGAACTCCGGAGTGTCGAATTCCGCAGTGTCGAATTCCGCACCGTTGATCTGCGGGGCCGTCGCCTGAGCCTCGCGGAACTCCGGGAGGCGGTGCCGCGGGCACGGCACCAGACGGTGGCCGATGCAGAGCAGAAAGTCACGGACATCATTGCCGCCGTCCGCCAGCGCGGGTTTGCTGCCCTCGCTGACTTTGCACGCGCGTTCGACGGCGTGGAGCAGGCGCATCCGCGCGTTCCGGCGGAGGCGCTCCGGTCAGCACTGGACGGCCTGGACCCGGCCGTGCGGTCCGCGCTTGAGGAATCCATCAGCCGGGCCCGGCGGTTCGCGGACGGCCAGCGGCCCGCCGACGTCGACGTCGCCCTCGGCGACGGGGCCGTGGTGAGCCAAAAGTGGGTTCCCGTGGCCCGCGTGGGCCTGTACGTTCCCGGCGGCCTTGCCGTCTACCCGTCGTCGGTCATCATGAACGTGGTTCCCGCCCTGGCCGCAGGGGTGGAGTCCATCGCACTGGCGTCGCCGCCGCAGAAGGACTTCGGCGGGCTCCCGCACCCCACCATCCTGGCCGCCGCCGCGCTGCTTGGCATCGACGAGGTCTACGCGATCGGCGGGGCCCAGGCCATCGCCGCGTTCGCCTACGGCGTTCCGGGTGCGGAGGGCGAGGCGGCCCTGGAACCGGTGGACGTCGTGACCGGACCCGGGAACATCTTCGTGGCCACCGCCAAGCGGCTCGTCAAGGGCGTCGTGGGCATCGATTCCGAGGCGGGCACCACGGAAATTGCCATTCTGGCGGATGCCACGGCCCGGGCCGCATTCGTAGCCGCGGACCTGATCAGCCAGGCAGAACACGATCCGAAGGCCGCGTCCGTCCTGATCACGGACTCACTCCAGCTCGCCGCGGACGTGCGGGAGGAACTCGAGCTTCAGGCAGCTTCCACCAAGCACAGCCAGCGCGTGCGCGAAGCCCTGTCCGGGCCGCAGTCCGGCGTCGTCCTCGTGGACGACCTCGAGCAGGGGATTGCCGCCTGTGACGCCTACGCCGCAGAACACCTTGAGATCATGACGGCGGACGCCGCCGCGGTGGCGTCGCGGATCCGGAATGCCGGCGCCATTTTCGTCGGGGACTACAGCCCCGTGAGCCTCGGCGATTACTGCGCAGGCTCAAACCATGTGCTGCCCACCAGCGGGACGGCGGCATTCTCATCAGGGCTGAACGTGACCACCTTCCTGCGCGCCATCCAGGTCATCAACTACACGGAGTCCGCTTTGGAACAGGTCAGCGGGCACATCGTCAGCCTGTCCGGGGCGGAAGACCTCCCGGCACACGGAGACGCTGTGACAGCCCGCTTCAGGAACGATCGCTAACCACTACATGTAGTAATTACAGGCTTGTTATTCAGCTACATGTAGCCGTAAACTGGATCCGGAACAAACTCCGGCTCTTCTGTTGCCGGCAGCGCCATACGCACCGGGGAAGGAACAGCGTGTACTGTCCGTTTTGCCGTAACCCCGACTCCCGCGTGGTGGACAGCCGCATGGCGGACGACGGCTCCGCCATCCGGCGCCGCCGGCAATGCCCCGAATGCGGGCGCCGCTTCACCACTGTCGAAACCACCAGCCTCTCGGTGATCAAGCGTTCCGGCGTGGGCGAGCCCTTTAGCCGCAGCAAGGTCATCAACGGCGTTCGGAAGGCCTGCCAGGGCCGGCCGGTCAGTGAGGATGACCTCGCCATGCTGGCGCAGGAGGTCGAAGAAAACATCCGGGCTTCCGGTGCGGCCGAGATCGATGCCCACGAGGTGGGCCTGATCATCCTCGGCCCGCTGCAGAAGCTGGACAAGGTGGCGTATCTCCGTTTCGCCAGCGTTTACCAGGCCTTCGAATCGCTGGAAGACTTCGAGTCCGCCATTGCGCTGCTTCGCCACGAGGCCGAAGTGGAAGCCAAGGGTGCGGACGCCAAGCGTTCCGAAGGCAAGAGCTCCGAAAAGAGCCCGCTCTAAGCTCCGGTGGCGGCAGCGGAGGGGAAGCCGCAGCTGCCACCGGCTCCAGAAGGACAAGAGAAGGCGGCAGACATTGTGTCTGCCGCCTTCTGCGCTGCCGGTCCGGTGCTGTTGCAGCCTTCGCTACCGGAGCTACTTCACCAGGTCGTGGTGCAGTGCAATTTCGATGGCGGCGCCGACGATTCCGGCCTCGTTCTTCAGCTCGGCGGGAACGATCGGCGTGCGCAGCTTCAGGCGCGGCAGGTATTCGTCCGCACGCTTGGAGATGCCCCCTCCGACGATGAACAGCTCGGGGGAGAAGAGGAACTCAACGTGGGAGAAGTAGCGCTGGAGGAGCACGCTGTACTCTTCCCAGCTGAGTCCGTCCCGTTCCCGCGCCACGGCTGAGGCCTTGCTTTCGGCATCGAAGCCGTCGATCTCCAGGTGGCCGAGTTCAGCGTTGGGCACCAATTGTCCATTGAAAATGAACGCCGAGCCGATGCCCGTGCCGAGCGTGATGACGAGGACCGTGCCGCCAATTCCGGCGCCTGCGCCGTAACGGGCTTCCGCGAGGCCGGCGGCGTCGGCGTCATTAATGACCTCCACCGGGCGGCCCAGCCGTGCCGTCAGCAGCGCGTCGATGTCGGTGTCGATCCAGCTCTTGTCCACGTTGGCGGCGGAGTGGACCACGCCGTGCTGGATGATGCCGGGGAACGTCACGCCAACCGGGCTGTCAGCGTCGGGGGCGTCAGGGCGCGCCGACAGCTCTTCAACCACCTGGGCCACGACTTCCACCACGGCTGCCGGCGTGGCGGGCTGGGGCGTTGCCAGCCGGAACCGGTCGCCGATCAGTTTGCCCTTCTTCAGGTCGACGATGCCGCCCTTGATTCCGGTTCCGCCGATGTCGATGCCAATCAGCGGTGCGTTCTTGCGGGTCTTTTCGTCCTTCTTGGCCAATGGGGTTCCGTTCGTGGCAGGGTAAGGGGCTCGGGAGGGGCAAGGGTGGCTTGCCGGATCGGGGCCGGCGGGGGACCGGCGGGCGTCAGGGAAGCGTGAGGATTTCGGCGCCTGATTCGGTGACCAGGAGCGTGTGTTCGAACTGGGCGGTGCGCTTGCGGTCCTTGGTGACCACCGTCCAGTCGTCGGCCCACATGTCCCATTCGATGGTGCCGAGGGTCAGCATGGGCTCAATGGTGAACACCATGCCCGTTTCGATCACGGTGTTGTAGGCCGGCGCGGCGTCGTAGTGCGGAATGATGAGGCCGGTGTGGAACGCCTCTCCGACGCCGTGCCCGGTGAAATCGCGGACCACCCCGTAGCCGAAGCGCTTGGCATAGGACTCGATGGCGCGGCCGATCACGTTGATCTGCCGCCCTGGAGCCACCGCCTTGATGGCCCGGTTGAGGGATTCCTTCGTCCGCTCCACGAGAAGGCGCGATTCCTCATCCACGTCCCCGACCAGGAAGGTGTGGTTGGTGTCGCCGTGCACTCCGCCGATGAACGCCGTGATGTCGATATTGAGGATGTCACCGTCCTGAACCACCGTGCTGTCCGGAATGCCGTGGCAGATGACTTCGTTGAGCGAGGAGCACAGGGACTTCGGGAAGCCGCGGTACCCGAGCGTGGAGGGATAGGCGTTGTGGTCCAGCAGGAACTCGTGGCCGATCCGGTCCAGTTCGTCAGTGGTGACGCCCGGCGCGATGTGCTTTCCCACTTCCACGATCGCCTGTGCCGCTATCCGGCCCGCGACGCGGACCTTCTCGATGGTTTCGGCCGACTTCACCTCAGAGCCGGTGAATTTCTCCGGTCCGGGCTTGCCGACGTACTCGGGCCGCGGGATCGACGCGGATACAGGCCGCTGCGGGCTGACAGATCCCGGGGTGAGCGTGCCGGTGGGTGCGGTCGAGGCTAAGGAAGGCATAGATTGATCATATAAGGCAGCGCAGAATGCCATGTAAATTAATGCGGCCTCCCGGCCCGGTTGCGGTTTACGTTACGTGGATCACGCCGGCGGGGGCCGGTTGCCAACCGGAAGCGAGGAACGTCGATGCCCGAGTACTGGTACAACGTGAAGACCCATGAGGTGGAAGAGGACGCATTGTCGGACTGGACCCAACTCATCGGCCCCTACAAGACCAGGGAAGAGGCCGAACACGCCCTCGAGAAGGTCAAGGCACGCAACGAAGCCTGGGAAAAGGGCGACGAGGACTGACGGGCGTCCTAGAAGGAGTGCTCCGGACCCGGGAACTGGCCCGAGCGGACGTCGTCGCCGTACGCCCTGGCGGCATCGCTCAGCACTGTCCGCAGATCCGCGTACTGCTTGACGAACTTGGCCATCTTGCCACCGCGGAGCCCCGCCATGTCCTGCCACACCAGGACCTGGCCGGTGGTCACGTTGCCGGCCCCGATGCCGATCGTGGGCACCTGCACTGCCGCGTCCACGGCCGCTGCCGTCTCGGCGGGAACCATTTCCATGAGGATGCAGAATGCGCCGGCGTCGGCGAGGGCCGCGGCATCCTCGATCAGCCGTGCCGCGTCATCGCCGCGGCCCTGCACGCGGTAGCCGCCGAGGGAATGCTCGCTCTGCGGTGTGAAGCCGATGTGCGCCATGACGGGAATGCCCGCCTGCACCATGGCCTTGACCGTTTCGGCGTAGAACTTGCCGCCCTCGATCTTGACCGCGTGCGCCAGGCCCTCCTTGAGGAATCGGACGCCGGTGGCAACCCCCTGCTGCGGCGATACCTCGTAGCTGCCGAAGGGAAGGTCCGCCACCACGAGCGCCCGCTTGGCCGAACGCGAGACGGCGCGGCACAGCGGCAGCAGTTCATCGACGGTGACAGGGAGGCTGGTCTCGTTGCCGAACACATTGTTTGACGCCGAATCACCCACCAGCAGGACCTCGATGCCGGCCTGGTCGAAGATCTCGGCCGAGTATTGCTCGTAGGCGGTCAGCATCGCGAAGCGTTCACCGTTGGTTTTTGCCTGCTGCAGGTGGTGCGTGCGGATTCGGGACACGGCCTTCTTGGGAGTTTCCGACGGCGGCGCCGCAACCTCTGCGGGTCCGTTGCCGTAAGGTGCCGGTACTTCCGCGGACATGCTTGAGTCGGAACTGCTGCTTGAGGCCATGGCTAGAGCGTAGTGCGAGACGCGCGGTCCTAGCTACCGGGCGGCAGGGGCCTACCGGTGATTCGCGTCACAACCCGGCCGTCCGCACGCGCCGCGCGGGGTCCTGCCGGACACCGGTGGGGCACGCTTATCGTGTTAACGCTGTGTTACGCGCCGCAGCTGCGCCAGCATCGCGCCGAAATGCTTAGTAAAGTGATTCGTGAGCTGCCGCGGCTTCGTCATCAACGGACCCGGGGCATGGACGTTGACCCGGAGAAGAGGCCTTCATGGACCGCCAACAAGAGTTTGTCCTGCGCACGATCGAAGAGCGTGACGTACGGTTCGTGCGTCTGTGGTTCACCGACGTCGTGGGTTCACTCAAGTCCGTGGCGCTGGCGCCGGCAGAAGTTGAGGGTGCCTTTGAGGAGGGCCTGGGCTTCGACGGCTCGGCCATCGAAGGACTGGCCCGTGTCTTCGAATCGGACATGCTGGCCCAGCCGGATCCGTCCACGTTCCAGATCCTGCCGTGGCGCGGCGAAACGGAGCAGACGTCCCGGATGTTCTGCGACATCCTGACGCCCGACGGCGAGCCGTCGGCCGCCGATCCGCGCAACGTCCTGAAGCGCACGCTGGCCAAGGCCGCGGACATGGGCTTCACGTGCTACACGCACCCGGAAATCGAGTTCTACCTCCTCAAGTCCCAGGAGCCCGGTCCCGACGGTTCACCCATTCCGGTGGATGAGGGCGGCTACTTCGACCACGTCCCCGGCGGCGTGGCACAGGACTTCCGCCGCACCGCGGTAACCATGCTCGAGTCCGTGGGCATCTCCGTGGAGTTCAGCCACCACGAGGCCGGACCGGGGCAGAACGAAATCGACCTTCGCTACGCGGACGCCCTCCAGACGGCGGACAACATCATGACGTTCCGGACCGTCATCAAGGAAGTAGCGCTCCAGCAGGGCACGTACGCCACTTTCATGCCTAAGCCGTTCACGGCGCACCCGGGCTCCGGCATGCACACGCACTTCTCGCTCTTTGAGGGCGACACCAACGCGTTCTACGAGGCCGGTGCCGAGTTCCAGCTCTCGGAAACCGCCCGTCAGTTCATCGCCGGCATCCTCAAGCACGCCCCGGAATTCACCGCCGTGACCAACCAGTTCGTGAACTCGTACAAGCGCCTTTGGGGCGGGGGAGAGGCGCCCAGCTACCTGAGCTGGGGCCATAACAACCGCTCGGCCCTGGTCCGTGTTCCGCTGTACAAGCCGGGCAAGGGACAGTCCGCCCGCATCGAGTACCGCGGGATCGACTCGGCGGCCAACCCCTACCTCGCCTACGCGGTGCTCCTGGGTGCCGGACTGAAGGGAATCGAGGAAGGCTACCAGCTTCCCGCCGCGGCGGAGGACGACATCTGGTCGCTGAGCTCGGCGGAGCGGCGGGCCATGGGCCATGATCCCCTCCCCGCGAGCCTGCATGACGCCATCCGCGCCATGGAGGACTCGGAACTCATGCCGCAGATCCTCGGCGAGCAGGTCTTTGAACACTTCCTGCGCAACAAGCGGGCTGAGTGGCAGGACTACCGCCTCCAGGTGACGCCCTATGAGCTGCAACGCAACCTCGCCATCCTTTAGGCGGCTGCGGTGAGCCTTGCCCGCCGTCTTATATCGGCCGGCTTCAGTGACCTGGAAAAGGGTGAACGGTTCCTGGCTGCCCGGGAGCTTGAGGGCATTGACCAGGACGTGCTGTTCGCCGGACTCCAGCTTGCCGCGAACCCGGATGCCGCCCTTCAGTCCTTGGTCCGGCTCATCGAGAAGCACCCGGACCTGAGAAAGCTGGCGGCGGCGGACACTGACACGAGCGAGCCGCTCTACCGTGTCCTCGGCGCCAGCGAGGCGCTGGGCGAATTCCTCATCCGCCACCCCGAGCATCTGGACGCCTTCGAGGTGAGGGCCAGCCCGGAGCCGCTCCAGGCGGCACGGGACGAGTTGCGGGCCCAGCTGCTCAGGGCGGTGCGCGCGGACCCGAAGGCCTCCCGTCCGGTGGCGGGGATCTCCGGCCCCGAAGCCTACGAGGCGCTGCGGACGGCGTACCGCCGGGGCGTGGTGGACCTGGCCGTCAAGGACCTTTGCGCCGCCGATCCGCTCGACTTCATGCCGGCCGTCGGAGCCGAGCTTGCCGATTTGGCCGGGGCCGCCATCGAGGCAGCACTCGCCGTGTCCCGGGCCGAAGCGGCGGCGCAGTTCGACCCCGCCGAGGTCGCCGACGTCGCACTGGCCGTGATCGGCATGGGCAAGTGCGGGGCCCGTGAACTGAATTACATTTCCGACGTCGACGTCATCTACGTGGTGGAGGCGGGGCAGCCGGACGACGCCCGGGCGAACACCATCGGCACGGCTTTGGCTTCGGGCATCTCGCGCGCCATTTCGTCTCCGGCGCGGGAACCCGGCCTGTGGGAAGTGGACGCCAACCTCCGGCCCGAAGGAAAGTCCGGGCCCCTGGTCCGGACACTGGCTTCGCACCAGAGCTACTACGCGCGCTGGGCCGAGAGCTGGGAATTCCAGGCCCTGCTCAAGGCACGGACCATCGCCGGCGACGCCGACCTCGGCAAGCGGTATGAGGACGCGGTCTCGCCGCTGGTCTGGACCTCGGCGAGCCGGGAGGGGTTCGTTGAATCCGTGCAGGCCATGCGCCGCCGCGTCACCGAACACATTCCCGCGGCGGAGGAACAGCGCCAGATCAAGCTCGGCAGGGGCGGGCTCCGGGACGTCGAATTCACGGTGCAGCTCCTCCAGCTGGTCCACGGGAAGTCCGACGAAACACTGCGCCGCCGCGACACCACATCGGCGATCGCGGCCCTGTCCACGGGCGGCTACATCGGCCGCGCCGACGCGGCCGCGTTCGATCACGCCTACCGCTACCTGCGGCTGCTCGAGCACCGCATCCAGCTTTTTCAGCTGCGCCGGACCCACCTCATGCCGGTAAAGGAGGACTCGCTCCGTGCCCTGGCCAAGGCTGTGCTGGGTCCGTTCTCCAGCGAACGGCCGCACCCGGACGCGCTCATGGCCGCCTGGCAGAAAACGAAGCGCTCCGTCCGGGAACTCCACGACAGGATCTTCTACCGCCCGCTCCTGAACACTGCGGCCAAGCTCAGCAGCGAGGATGCCCGCCTGACGCCGGAGGCTGCGCAGGGCAGGCTCGCGGCGCTGGGGTACCGGGATCCGCAGGGCGCCATGCGGCACATCGAGGCGCTGACCGCGGGCGTCAGCCGGCGCGCCGCCCTGCAACGGCAGCTGCTGCCCATCCTGTTGGGCTGGCTCGCCGAAGGCGTGGATCCCGACGCCGGTCTGCTCGCCTTCCGCCGGGTCAGCGAGGCGCTGGGCACCACGCACTGGTATCTCGGCATGCTGCGGGATTCCGCCGCGGCGGCGGAGCGGCTCTGCCACATGCTGTCCAACTCGCGGCTCATAGCCGACCTGCTTGAGGTGTCACCGGAATCCGTGGCGTGGCTGGGGACCGACAAGGAGTTGGCGCCGCTCAGCTTCGAGGCCCAATGGCAGGAAATTGCGTCCAAGATGTCCCGGCACGCGGACCCGGAAAGCGGCATGAGGCTCATCCGGCTGATCCGCCGCCGGGAAATCCTGCGCATCGCCATAGCCGACGGCGCCGGCCTGCTCGCGCAAGACGAGGTGGGGGCCGCCCTCGCCGAGACCGACAGGGCGGCCATCTGCGGCGCCCTGCGTGCTGCCGAGAACATCGTCGCCGCGTCCGGTCCGCTGAAGACGTCCGTGCTTGTGGTGGCCATGGGCCGGCAGGGCGGACGCGAGATCGGCTACGGCTCCGATGCCGATGTCCTGTACGTCCACCGCGCGCTGCCGGGCGCCTCGGACGACGAAGCCCAGCAGCAGGCGGCGAAGATCGTGGGGCATCTCTCGAGCCTGCTGACGCAGCCCCTAAAACCGGCCATCATGGCCGAACGTGTCCTTGCGGTCGACGCCGACCTGCGGCCCGAGGGCAAGAGCGGCGCCATGGTCCGATCATTGGAGTCGTACGCGGAGTACTACCGGCGATGGTCACTGGTCTGGGAAGCGCAGGCCCTCCTGCGGGCCCGGCCGATCGCCGGCGATGACCAGCTCGCCGCGGATTTCCGCAGGCTGATTGACCCGATCCGGTACCCGGAATCGCTCTCCGACGCTGACGTCCGTGAAATCCGGCGGGTCAAGGCGCGGGTGGAATCCGAACGGCTGCCGCGCGGCGCGGATCCTGCCCGGCACCTCAAGCTCGGCCGCGGCGGGCTCAGCGACGTCGAATGGCTGGTTCAGCTCCTCCAGCTCCAGCATGCCGGAAAACATCCTGAGCTGCGCACGACGTCAACGCTGAAGGCGATCGACGCCGCGGCGTCCCTGAGGCTGCTCGACGCAGCCGACGCCGGGCTGCTCGCCGACGCGTGGCGGCTGGCCAGCCGGATCCGCTCCGCGAATGTGATCTGGACTGGCCGCGCGTCGGACCTGCTGCCCTCCTCCCGGCGCGACCTGGAGGCGGTGGCCCGGTGGTGCGGCTACGAGGAAGGGATGGCCGCGGCTTTCGAGGAAGACTACCTGCGGGTCAGCCGGCGTGCACGGGGCGTCTTTGAGAAGGTCTTCTACGGGCAGTAAGTGCCCAACGGAGGAAGGAATTCCGGCGGCCGCGGTGGGCTGACACGTGGTGGGCCAAGTGCTAGGTTGGGGCGCATGGCTACCCAAATCTACCTGAATCTGCCCGTCAAGGACCTCGACAGGTCGGTCGAGTTCTTCACGGCCCTGGGGTTCTCGTTCAACCCGGATTTCACGGACGAGAATGCCACCTGCATGATCATCAACGACGACGCCTACGTCATGCTCCTTGTCGAGGGTTTCTTCAAGACCTTCACGTCCAAGAGCATCGCGGACGCCACCAGCAGCACCGAAGCGATCATGGCCTTCTCCGTGGACAGCCGCGAGGGTGTGGACGACATGTACCGGAAGGCGATCGCCGCAGGGGGCGCGGAGTCCCAGCCGGTCCAGGACTACGGCTTCATGTACAGCCACAGCTTCCAGGACCTGGACGGCCACCTGTGGGAAGTGATGTGGATGGATCCGGCCGGACCTCCGGCGGATGCCCCGGCGCCGCCCGCCGGATAGTGGTTGAGCCGCGCGCGGGTAGGCTCAGTTCATGCTTTCCACCGTATGGCTGATTTCCCTGACGGACCTTGACGCTGATGCCCGGGCCATCCACCTCGGCGAAGTGGCGGGGATGGAAGTGGGACCCGGCCAGGAGGACTTCGTGGGCGATCCCCTGCGCATGATGCTTGTGGGGCTGGAGGAAGAGTCCCGCAGGCCCTATGTCATTGAAGCGGGCGGGGAGGCCGTGGGGGTGCTGACGCTCCAGTCGGGAGCCGCCCGGCTTGCCGGATGGCCGGACGATGATTCCGTGTGGCTGCTCCGGGGATTCCTGATTGACCGGCGCCGCCAGGGCGCAGGCCTGGGGACGGCGGCGGCTGCCGCGGCGGTGGCGACCGCCGCGAGACTGACGGCGAGGACGGGAAGCGGCCAGGCCGGCGTCGTGCTTTCCGTCAACGAACGCAACGTCGCAGGGCAGGCCGCCTACCGCAAAGCGGGATTTGAGGATGCCGGCAGATATCTGGGCGGCGATGCCGGGCCGCAGAGGATCATGTACACCGCCTTCTGAGCCCGCGCGTCCGTCAACACCGGTTGAGGGGCGTCAAACCATTGCACGGTACCCGTTGCGTGCCTAGTCTGTGTCTTGGCAGTGTTCTTCAAACCTTGTTGGGGGGAAGGCTTGAAAGAGTCTTCATCTCGGGGACACTCGCCGGAAAAGGCTGGCTCCATGGTCTCAGCACGCCTGGAGCCAGCTTTCGGCGTTCTATCCGGCGCAGTCAGCAGGACCGCAGTGTGACCACCACGGAGTGCGGAAATGGAATTCGGCGAACCGGAAGGCGTACCAAGCAGCCAGGACAAAGACCATGCCCGGGCGCCAGTGAAAAGCAGCACCCCCGCCAGCAAGCTCAGGAGAGTCGAACTGCTGCTCATCGGGGCGGGTGTGGCTGCCACCCTTATCGCAGCGGCGTACCAGTACTTCGGCATCAGGAGCACACTGGAAAGCAGTACCGCAGCGTCGTTGTATGCCCAGCAGCAGGAGATCGACAAGATTTTCGTGGAAAATGTGGACCTTCAGCCGTACTTTTGGCGTCGCCAGGAACTGCCTGATCCTGCCGCTATCCACGATCCTGCCGCGAGGCGGGAGGCACAGCGACTGGCCGCCAGGTCTGAAGCCACGGCCCACCGGATACTGGATCACTTTGCCCACTTGAAATACCAGATGGGAACGCAGGCCTTCACCTCTGAGCGGGCCGACTGGGAGGCCTATATCAGGCGAAGTTTCGCCGAATCGATCATCCTGTGCCGTGCCCTGGAGGGAGACAGGGAGGCGTTTGGCGGTGCCGGACCCGAGTCGCTGTGGGGACTCTACGCGGAGGAGCCCTGCCGGGAAGTTTGATGCTCTCGGCCCGCACGCCCCGCAGGTCCCCCAGCAATACAGACAGCAATGGCAAAGGGCGGCCACCGGTTTCGTAACCGATGGCCGCCCTTGCGGTGTCAGGAGTCGTGCGGACTGCCTGCCGACTAAAGCTGATTTAGCCGCGTGGTCTGACTAGACGCCGTAGTAGAGCTCGAACTCGTAGGGGTTCGGGCGCAGGGACAGCGGGCGGATCTCGTTCTCGTACTTGTACTCGATCCAGGTGTCGATCAGGTCCTGGGTGAACACGCCGCCGGCCTGGAGGAACTCGTTGTCCTCGGCCAGTGCTTCCAGGGCTTCCTCAAGCGTGCCCGGAGCCTTGGGGATGTCCTTGGCTTCCTCGGCGGGGAGCTCGTAGAGGTCCTTGTCGATGGGAGCCGGGGGCTCGATGCGGTTGCGGATGCCGTCGATGCCGGCCATCAGCTGGGCAGCGAAGGCCAGGTACGGGTTGGACGAGGGGTCCGGAGCGCGGAACTCGATGCGCTTGGCCTTCGGGTTGGAGCCCGTGATCGGGATGCGGATACCGGCGGAGCGGTTGCCCTGCGAGTAAACCATGTTGACCGGGGCTTCGAAGCCCTTGACGAGGCGGCGGTAGGAGTTGACCGTCGGGTTGGTGAACGCCAGCACAGCCGAGGAGTGCTTCAGCAGGCCGCCGATGTACCAGCGGGCCGTGTCGGACAGGCCTGCGTAGCCCTTTTCGTCGTAGAACAGCGGCTCGCCGCCGGTCCAGAGCGACTGGTGGCAGTGCATGCCCGAGCCGTTGTCACCGAAGACCGGCTTCGGCATGAACGTGACGGACTTGCCCCAGGCGTCGGCGGTGTTCTTGACGACGTACTTGAACTTCTGCAGGTCATCAGCCGCGTGGGTCAGCGTGGTGAACTTGTAGTTGATTTCAGCCTGGCCGGCGGAACCGACCTCGTGGTGGCTGCGCTCGACCTCAAGGCCGGCCTCGTCCAGCGCAACACACATGGCGTCGCGCAGGTCGGCCTGCTTGTCGGTGGGGGAAACCGGGAAGTAGCCGCCCTTGACGGGGGTCTTGTAGCCGAGGTTTCCGCCTTCTTCTTCGCGGCCGGTGTTCCAGTGAGCCTCTTCGGAGTCGATCTTGTAGAAGCTGCCCTGCGGGGAGGACTGGTACTGGACGTTGTCGAACACGAAGAACTCTGCTTCGGGGGCGAAGAACGCGGTGTCAGCGATGCCGGTGGAGGCGAGGTAGGCTTCAGCCTTCTCGGCAACGCCACGGGGGTCGCGGTGGTAGGGGTCACCGGTGCGGGGGTTCACGATGGAGAAGTTCAGCGCAAGGGTCTTCTCCATGCGGAACGTGTCCAGGAATGCGGTGGTGACATCCGGAATGAGCTGCATGTCGGACTCTGCGATGCCCTGGAAGCCGCGGATGGAAGATCCGTCGAAGAGCTGGCCGTTGACGAAGAAATCAGCGTCCACGCTCTTGGCGGGCACGTTGAAGTGCTGCTGAACGCCAGGAAGATCGGTGAAGCGGATATCGACGAACTTAATATCTTCGTCTTTGATGAACTTGAGGACTTCGTCCGCAGTCTTGAACATCTATGCTCCTTACGCATATGTAATAACTGGCTGGAAAGCCATGTGGCCCAGCGCAATCCGAAGGGGCGAAAACACAAAAAAGTGCCCCCGCTCCCAGCTCGCTAGCAACTGTTAACACCCTAGGGATACGGGATTTCTCGTCCGTGTCCGCATTGTTTCCGGCAGGTTACAGAACGGCCTGATAACTGAACGCTATACGGAGTCCACACTGTGGTCCATCCGCATCCACAGTGTGAGCGTCTGTGGCGGGGCGGGCGGCTCGCTAAACTGGGACGGTGGTAGATCGCAGAGACATCGGCTCCTGGCTCAGTGGGCCGGACACTTCCGGCATTTCGAAGTACCCGGGGGAGCGCCTCGGCCTACCCGAATCAGGCCCGGCGTCCATCGCCCGGGCGGGACGCAGAATCCTGGCGATCACCATCGACTGGACCATCGCTCTGCTGATCAGCAACTTTTTCCTCGCCGGCAACCCCTGGGCCACGCTCGCTGTCTTCGCCGCCGAGCAGATCCTGCTGATCGGCACGCTGGGCTACAGCATCGGACACCGGGCGTTGGGCATCCACGTGGTACGGCTGGGCGGCACGCCGGCCGGACCCGTCGCGGCGCTCGTCCGCACTCTGCTGCTCTGCCTGGTGGTCCCGGCGGTCATTTTCGACCCCGACCAGCGCGGGCTGCACGACAAAGCCATGAACACCGTTCTCGTACGGATGTGACAGCGTTCCGGCGCTAACGGGCCGCGGTTTCTTCGACGGCGGGTTCCTGAGCCTGAGTCTCTCCGCGCCTGCCGGCCGCCGACATATCGGAGGCAGGCACAGCGGCTGACAGGTGCCCCCGGCGGTCCGCCCAGCGTTCAAACAGCACGGTGGCAAAGGGGAAGACGGCCGACAGCCCGGCGGACAGCGCCACGGGGAACGGCCAGCGCTGCAGCCGCCACAGGGCCAGGGCGGCAATGCCGTAGCCGATGAACAGTGCGCCGTGCACCGGCCCGGCAATCTCCACGCCGAGTTCGGTGGTCCGGGCGATCCACTTGAAGTACATTCCGGTCAGCAGGGCAGCCCAGCTGAAGGCTTCGGCTATTGCCAGAAGCCGGAAGACGCGGATGATGGCGGACGTTGACGGGTATTTCACGGGGGCTCCGGCTTCAGTTGGTGTCGCTGGGCTGGCATGGCAAATCTGACAAAAGCGCCCCGGGGCCGGCGCTGATGCGGCGGCCCCGGGGCGGTTCAGGTGTGTCTCAGCGTCCGCGCTGCGGGCGGGCCTTGTAGGGATCGATGCCCTTGGGGATGGGAAGCCGGCCGCCCAGCGACGAGATGCGCTTCGAAACGGCACTGACCTCGGTCTTGGTGAGTTCCTTGTTCAGCTTGTTCATCTTCTTCGCGACCTGGCTGATCGGGACCTGGCCCTCTCCGCGGCCGCTTTCAATGACGTGGATCGTGACGTTGGGCAGGATCCGGACGAGCTTCTTCCGCTCGGCTTCCACCAGGGGCCTCACACGGTGCGTCGGTCCTTCCGAGACGAGGACGACGCCGGGACGCCCGATGGCGCGGAACACCGCATCCTGCGTGCGCGGGTTGACGGCGACCGGCTGCTCCTCGGTGATCCAGCCCCGCTTGAGCGTGCTCAGGGCGGCGCCCGATGCTCCCGGCTGGTTCTCGATCTGGGCGAATGCCGCACGCTCGGCCCGCCGTGACAGGATCAGGGTGGCGGCAAGGAAGCCGAGCGGGATGCCGATGATCAGGGCGGTGATCCAGTTTTCCAGCAGCAGGCCAATAACGAGGCTTACGGCGACGACGCCCAGGAACGCCAGCAGCATGAGCCACGGAACCATGGGATCGTGGCGGCGGGTCATGTTGAAGACTTCGCCGATCTGCTTGAGCCGGCTGGGCTTCTTGACCTTTGCCTCTTTGGGCTTGCGCGAGAAGAGGCCGCGCTTGGGAGCGTCAGCTGCCGGTGAATTGCTGGAATCAGGGGATTTCGCCATAGTGCCTTAATTCTACGTGATCCACGACAAAGGGCCGGACGCCGGAGTGATCCGGCCCCGGCCCCCGGCCAAGGAAAAGATATGTTTCTTTAGGAGTGCGCCGCGAGCAGTGAGCTGGCTTCCTGTCGGGTGCTGCCGGAGCTTTCGATGTGCGCGAGTTCGGCCGGGATTTCCCAGCCCTTCTTGCGCATGGCGGTGGCCCAGAGCCGGCCGGCACGGTAGGAGGACCGCACGAGCGGGCCGGACATGACGCCGAGGAAGCCGATCTCGTCCGCTTCCTGCTGCAGGTCCACGAATTCCTGCGGCTTGACCCAGCGGTCCACCGGGAGGTGGCGTTCGGACGGGCGCAGGTACTGGGTGATGGTGATCAGGTCACAGCCGGCCTGGTGCAGGTCGCGCAGGGCCTCGGAGATTTCCTCGCGGGTTTCGCCCATGCCCAGGATCAGGTTGGACTTGGTGACCATGCCCAGGTTCCGGCCCTGGGTGATGACATCCAGCGAGCGGTCGTAGCGGAAGGCGGGGCGGATGCGCTTGAAGATCCGCGGCACGGTCTCGACGTTGTGCGCGAAGACCTCGGGCTTGGAGTCGCAGATCGCCTGGATGTGTTCGGGCTTGCCGGAGAAGTCCGGGATCAGGAGTTCGACGCCGGTGCCCGGGTTCAGTTCGTGGATCTTGCGGACCGTTTCGGCGTAGAGCCAGACGCCCTCGTCGGCGAGGTCGTCCCGGGCCACGCCGGTGACGGTGGCGTAGCGCAGCTGCATCGCCTGGACCGAGCGGGCCACCTTGGTGGGTTCGAACATGTCCACCGGGGAGGGCTTGCCGGTGTCGATCTGGCAGAAGTCGCAGCGGCGGGTGCATTCGGAGCCGCCGATCAGGAACGTGGCTTCCTTGTCTTCCCAGCATTCGAAGATGTTGGGGCAGCCGGCCTCCTCACACACGGTGTGGAGGCCTTCCTTTTTGACGAGGTTCTTGAGCTGGACGAACTCCGGGCCCATCTGGACCTTGGCCTTGATCCATTCCGGCTTGCGCTCCACCGGGGTGGCCGCATTGCGCTGCTCGATACGCAGCATCTTCCGGCCTTCTGGTGCCAGTGTCACAGTAGAGCTCCTTCGGGGGTTGCAACTAGGGCGTCTTCATTCTTGCGCAGTTCTTCGATGATCCGCGAAACGAGGTCGGCGGGGGCCACGTCGCGGCCGGTCTCCCGGGCAATGGTGGTTACACCGGCATCGGTGATTCCGCAGGCGATGATCTGTCCGTACGGGGCCAGGTCGTTGTTGCAGTTGATGGCGAATCCGTGCATGGTCACGCCCTCGGTCACCCGGATGCCGATGGCCGCGATCTTGCGGGCGGGGCCTTTGTCGTCCTCGGTGATCCAGACGCCGGCGCGGCCCTTGATCCGGACAGCGGTGATGCCGTAATCGGCGAGGACGGCGATGATCACGGCCTCCAGCCGTTCGACGTAGTCCCGGATTCCGGCTTTGTTCTTCAGCTTGATGATGGGGTAGCCCACGAGCTGGCCGGGGCCGTGCCACGTCAGCTTGCCGCCGCGGTCCACTGCCACCACCGGGGTGCCGTCGAAGGGGCGCTCATGGTCTTCCGTGCGTTTACCTGCGGTGTAAACGGCGGCGTGTTCGAGCAGGAGTACTGTGCTGGGGGCCTTGCCGGCCAGGACGTTCTCGTGGATTTCGCGCTGGAGGTCCCAGGCGTGCGTGTAATCCACAAATTCCGGGGCGAGACCCAGCTGTGTGAACTCAAGAGTCATGGCATCCAGCTTAGACCCCGCGCGCAATCCTGCCCGCGACTGTGCCCAAGCTCTCATCCGGCCGTTCACTCCTGCGGCGCCCTGTGGATAACTTCTGCAGGATGCTTCCGTTTCCGGTAGTGGTTAACCCATGGACGAGGCGGGGCGGGAAACGGAGCATTACGCCGGCGAACCGAGGGTCGCCGGCTACCAGGTTTGCCGATGGCTGGGCCGCGGCGGGAGCGCCGGGGTGTGGCTGGTGACGGAGGAGGCAACCGGACGCACGCTTGCCCTGAAGTGCCTGGGCGCAGGCGCGGGCAGTCGAGCTGCCGGGACAAGCGGCGTTCTTGAGGGAGACCTCCGCCGGGAGATCCTGATCATGTCCGTCCTTGACCATGAGCACCTGATTAGGGCGCACGACGTCGTTCGGACCGGCGAACCCGGAGCCAACGGGTGGGGGCTGCTCATGGACTATGCCCCCGGCGGTTCACTGGGCCAGCTCATCCGCGCCCGTGGCAGGCTCAGTGTCGGCGAGACGGTGACCGTCCTGACGCCCGTCGCGCAGGTTCTCGGCTACCTCCACGGCAGGGGATTCACCCATTCGGATGTCTCGCCCGGAAACGTGCTGTTCTCCGCGCACGGCAAGCCGCTGCTCGCAGACCTCGGCGTGGCGCGGATGGTGGGGGATCCCTCCGGTGTTCCGGACCTTGGTACAGCGGGCTTCACGGATCCTGCACCGGTGGATGCCGTCCGGGCAGGGCTCCAGCCGGAACGCGACGTCTATGCTGCGGCCGCGGTCGGCTGGTACTGCCTCACCGGCGAGCCACCCCTGCCGGCGGCCGACAGGCCTCCGCTTTCGGCGCTCGTTCCGGAAGTTCCGGCCGAACTGGCCGCGGCCCTGGAGGCGGGCCTGAGCGAAGACCGGAGGCAGCGGCCGGCCGCCGCGGAGCTGGCCACTGCCGTGTACCGCAGCGCCTGCGCAACCCCGGTAGACCTGTCCCGCTCCGTGCACACGACCGTGCTGCCCGAGCTCCTGACGCGCCGGCAGGGCATGCCGCCCCGCGGCCCGCACCGGGAACGGGTCCTGGCCTGGTGGCGGCGCCTGTCCACATCCCGGTTGTTCCTCGCCGTCGGGCAGCGACGCGGCGGTGGCGGCGGCGTTGCGCCGTCGCTTAGGTTCCGGAGCCGGTCGGCAGCAGCCGCTGGCCTCCCGGCCGCCGAGCCTGCCGCCGACGCGGTCGCCGCAGTGACGGGCCCGGAGCCGCCCGCCGCGCCGCGCCACCGTGCCCGGCGGGCCGTGACGGACAGTCAGCACCGCTCCTCCCGGCGGGCCGTAACTGCCAGTCCGGCCCGCCGCCGTCGTCGCACAGCAGCCATGGCCGGCATTCTCACTGCTCCGGCTATTGCCGGAGCGTTCCTGCTGGTGCCGTGGGCGCAGTCGTCGAACGATTCCGTGGGAAGCCAGACCGGCCACCCGCCAGCGGCGCAGGGAGCTCCGGCCCCCGGACCCGCCGCAGTTCCCGACGCCGTCCGGAACCAGCTCCGCGCGAAAAATCCGGATGAAGCTGTCAGGGGCCTGGCCTGGCTGCGCTCGATGGCCTTCAGGGACGGAAAGCCGGAGCTGCTGGCCGAGGTCAATGCGGGCAACTCCCCGGCGGCGGAGGCCGACGGCAAGATCAGCGCACGGCTGCAGGATTCCGGGAGCGTCCTTGCCGGGTTCACCACAAACCTCACGTCGGTCCGGACCCTGCCGGAAAGCACGGGGGCGAGAGCGGTGGTTGCGGTGACGTCGGCGACGTCCGGATACGAGGAACGGCTGGCCAACGGCACGGTGATTGCCGTGAGCGGTCCGCTGCAAGGGCAAGAGTTGCGGCTGGTCCTGGTGCCTGTGAACGGCACCTGGCGGATTGCCGACATTCTGCCGGCGGCATGACGACGGGTCGCGGCGGGATGACGGCGGACCTGCGGTCAGGAGCGGCCGGCCACCCAGCGGGCTGCATCCCGGACCGACGGATGCTGCCAGGTGAACCCGTCACCCTTCAGCAGTGCGGGCTCCATCCGCTGGCTGGCAAGCAGGAGCTCATCAGCCAGCTTGCCCATGACCAGCCGCAGCGCGGGCGCCGGCGCGCGGAGCAGTGCAGGCCGGTGCAGTGCTGCGGCGAGCCCGGCCACGAGGGTATTCACATTCGCGGCTTCCGGCGCTGCGACGTTGACCGGGCCGGTAAGGCGGGACGTCAGGAGGAAAGCGAAGGCGGAGGAAATGTCCGGAAGCGTGATCCACGGCCAATACTGACGGCCGTTGCCGAGGGGTCCGCCGAGGCCCGCCCGCAGCAGCGGCAGGAGCCGGCCCAGCGCACCGCCGGACCTGCTCAGCACCACGGCCGAGCGCGGCGTCACCACCCGGACGCCCGGCGGCGCCTCCCGGGCCGCGGCCTCCCACTCAAGGCAGATCCGTGCCATGATGCCGGCACCGGCGGGTGACTCCTCCGTGACAAAGGCCTGGCCGGCGTCGCCGTAATACCCGGCGCCCGACTGGCTGATGAAGACCTTCGGCGGAGCGTCGAGGTGGCGCATGGCGGCCGCGAGCGTCCGGGTGGGATCGAGCCGTGAGCGGAAAAGCTCGTCGATCCGGCGGCGCGTCCACGGCCTGTCGCCGATGCCGGCCCCGCAGAGGTTGATGACGGCGTCGGCACCCTCAATGCAGGCCGGGTCAAGGCCGCCGGCGGCCGGATCCCACCGGACCTCGGCCGCGGATCTGGGCGGCCTCCGGACCAGCCGGGAGACATCATGTCCGTCCGAGACGAGGCGTGAGGAGAGATCGGATCCGATGAGCCCCGAGGAGCCGGCCATGACGATTCGCATGATCCATCTCACCATGCCCCGGCACGGGACGGCACCTCCCGGAAGCCTCTGTTGACTTTGACTATGATCGAACGATGACCTCTTCGAGCTACTTCCGATTCCCGCATGTTCACGGCGATCTGGTCACGTTTGTGGCCGAGGACGACGTCTGGATCGCGCCGCTCGACGGCGGCCGCGCCTGGCGCGTCTCCTCGCTTCAGCTGCCGGCCCGCAATCCCCGGTTCACCCCGGACGGCAAGCGGCTGGTCTGGACGGTCGTACAGGGAACCGCCCCCGAAGTTGTCATCGCCGACGTCGACGGTGGCGGATACCGCCAGCTGACCTTCTTTGGCCACAGCACCACGAGGGTAAAGGGCTTCACGCCGGCGGGGGACATCGTGGTCACCAGCGCGTTCCGGCAGGCGGAGAGCCGCCACACCCATGCCTACCGGCTGTCCACCGACGGCGGCTGGGCCGAGGAACTCCCGTTCGGGCCGGTTGAATCGGTGGCCTTCGGACCTGAAGTCGGGGATGAAAAGCCGGTGGTGGTGGGCAGCGTCCTGTCCCGCGAACCAGCCTGGTGGAAGCGCTACCGCGGCGGCACTGCCGGGAAGCTGTGGATCGACGCCGACGGCAACGGCGAGTTTGAACGGCTGCTCCCGGACCTTGACGGCAACCTGGCCGACCCCATGTGGGTCGACGGGCGGATCGCGTTCCTTTCGGACCACGAAGGGTACGGCAACCTCTACTCGGTGCTGCCCGGCGGCGCAGACCTCCGGCGCCACACTGACCACGAAGACTTCTACGTGCGCCACGCGTCCACCGACGGCAAGCGTGTCATTTTTGAATCCGCCGGCGAGCTGTGGATCCTGCCTGACCTGGCATCCGAGGCCGTCCGGCTGGAAATAAAGCTCGGGTCCGCCTCGCAGGGCCGGCGTCCCGCCATGCTCCAGGCCACCAAGCACCTCGGCGACGTCCGCCCGGACAACACCGGAGCCGCCGCCGCCGTCGAGGCCCACGGCACCGTCCACTGGCTGCGGCACAAGGACGGGCCGTCCCGCGTGGTCGAGGCCACTCCAGGCGTCCGCGCCCGGCTTCCGCGTCCGCTGACGGACGGCCGCATCGCCTACGTCGCCGATCTTGAGGGCGACGAGGCCCTCTTCATCAGGGAGATTGCCCCGCAGCTGGAAGTGCAGGCAGAGGCGCCGGTGTCCCCGGAACCTGACACGGCGCAGCAGGAGCCCGTGTCCTCCGGAGTGCCCCTGCCGCTGCCGGTGTCCGCGGCCGGGCTTGCGGGCCACGGCACCGGGCTGACGGTGGCCGACGACTCGACGACGGACGTCGCTCCCGCAGCCGAGGCAGAGGACCAGGCGGGCCCCGCGGCGGGAACGGCGGCCGGACCGGCGCCGGCCGGCCCGGCGTCCCTGAAGATTTCGTTCCCGAAACCGTCCCGCGCCAGCGCCATCGAGGCGAGCCCCGACGGCCGCTGGGTGGCCATCGGCACGGCCTTCGGCGACGTATTCCTGGCAGACACCCGCAAGGGAACCATCACCGCCGTGACGAGCATCGGCGAAGGCAGCATCGAAGACCTGTGCTGGTCACCGGACTCCGTCTGGCTGGCGTGGTCGGAGCCGGTGACGTCGTTCGGCTCGCGCAGCCGCCTGCGCCTCGTCCCCGTCACCGGTGGGGTCCCGGTCGCCGGCGGACAGGCCGGGATCGTCGAGGTGACCGACGGCCGCTTCCGTGACGAGTCGCCGTCGTTCACGCCGGACGGAAAGTTCCTCGCTTTCCTGTCCAACCGCAGTTTCGATCCCGTGTACGACGGACATTCCTTTGACCTGTCCTTCCCCAGCCCGATCAAGCCCTACCTGGTGGCGCTGGCGGCGGAGACAGCATCGCCGTTCGGTCCCAGCGTGGACCTTTCCGTTGAGGCGGAGGCCGCCCCCGTCAGCGCAGAAGAGCAGCCCGGACAGCCCGCTACTGTCAGGGTGGATGCCGACGGCCTGTCGCACCGCGTCATCAGCGTGCCCGTACCGCAGGGCAACTACTCGTCATTGACGGCTGCCGAAGGCGCCTTGCTGTGGCTGGACAGCCCCCTCGCCGGTGTAACGGGCGACGGCAGGGCAAGCCTTGAGGACAAGAACGCGGCACCTGGCCTTGTCAGGTTCGATCTGGCCAAGCGCAAGGCCGCCACCATCGTTGAGGCGCTGGACAGCTACCGCGTCTCAGGCGACGGCACGAAAGTGGTGCTGATCCACGACAAGCAGGTCCGTGTGGTGCCCTCTGACGCGAAGGCCGATGAGGAGTCCGGCCAGCTGGTCAAGGTGGACCTGACGCGGATCCGCGTGCTGCTGGACCCCCTCAGCGTCTGGGGGCAGGCATTCGACGAGGCATGGCGGCTGCAGCGCGATTTCTTCTGGACCGAGGACATGGCCGGCCAGGACTGGTCCTCAATCCACAAGCGTTACCGGCCGCTGGTCGACAGGCTGGGCTCGCACGACGACCTCGTGGACCTGCTGTGGGAGCTTCACGGCGAGCTCGGCACGTCCCACGCCTACGTCCGTCCGGCGGCCGCGACTGAGAACGGCAGCAACGGCCAGGGACGCCTTGGCGCCGACCTGGCGTTCACGGGGGAGGGCTGGGAAATTCTCCGCATCCTCGCAGGTGAATCCTCGGATCCGCTGGCCACGTCGCCGCTGACCCGCCCCGGAGCCGACGCCAAGGCGGGGGACGTCCTGCTCGCGATCGACGGCGTGCGGCTGACGGAAACGCTCACACCCGCCATGCAGCTGGTCGGCGCCGCCGGCCGCGCGGTGGAACTCACCATCCGCAACGGAGCCGGCCACGGCCCGGCAGCAGGAGCCCAGCGCCGCATTGCCGTCGTTCCGATCAAGGACGAAGAGCGTCTCCGGTACCAGGACTGGGTGGCCGCGAACCGACGCACGGTCCGCGAAGCGTCCGGCGGAAGCTTCGGGTATCTGCACATCCCCGACATGATGGCCAACGGCTGGGCGCAGCTCCACCGCGACCTGGACACCGAAACGGCGCTGGACGGACTGATCGTTGACGTGCGCCGGAACCGCGGCGGGCACACCTCCCAGCTCGTGGCCGAGCTGATCGGGCGCAAGGTGACGGGCTGGAGCATGCCGCGTGGCGAGAAGCCGCGGACCTACCCGCACCACGCACCGCGCGGGCCGGTCATCATCCTGGCCGACGAATTCGCCGGTTCCGATGGCGACATCATCACCCAGGTGTCAAAGCTCCGCGGCATCGGCCCGGTGATCGGGACCCGCACCTGGGGCGGAGTGGTCGGCATCGACAGTCGCTTTACGCTGGCCGACGGCACCGGCGTGACCCAGCCGCGCTACGCCACCTGGTTCGGCGGCGGCGTGGGCTGGAGCGTCGAGAACCACGGCGTTGCACCGGACATCGAGGTGGCCTTCCCGCCGCACGCCTATGCGGCCGGACGCGACCCGCAGCTGGAATACGGAATCGGCGCCCTGAAGGAAATGGTCCAGGAGCTCCCCACAGACCGGCCGCCGGCACGCGAGGGCTACCGCCGGCTGCGCCCGGAGCCGCTGCCGGCACGCAGGCCCACGGTCGGCTGACGCCGTGAGCCGCTGACCCGGCTCATACAAAAGGCCCTGTTCCCGGCAGGATTCTCCAGACCGGGAACAGGGCCTTTTGCTGTGTGGTTCCGGCCGCTGGGCAGCCGCCGAATCAGGAAGCGGCGAGTGTGGCGTCCAGGGTGATGTCGATGCTGGCGAGGGCGCCGGAGACAGGGCAGCCGACCTTGGCTTCCGCTGCGATCTTCTGGAATTCATCCTCGGAGATGCCCGGCACCTTGGCGCTCATGGTCAGGTGGCTGCCGGTGATGCCGGTGCCCGGCACGAACGTGACGTCTGCCTTGGTGTGCACCTCTTCCGGGGTGTGGCCGGCCTGGGCCAGCGCATGGCTGAAGGCCATGGAGAAGCAGGCGGAGTGGGCGGCGGCGATCAGCTCTTCCGGGCTGGTCTTGCCTTCCGAGGCCTCGGTGCGGGCCTTCCAGGTGACCTCGTAGGTGCCCAGTCCGGAGCTGTCGAGCGTCGTGTTGCCGGCCCCGGTAATCAGGTCGCCGTTCCATACAGTGTGTGCGGTGCGTGTTGCTGCCATGTCCACTCCTAAGCTTGGGTTTAAATCAGGACCCGGCTGACGCCCGATCCTTCCTGCACAATCCTATGGATTAGCCGGCGCGGGCGCACGGGTTGTCCGCTGTCAGAGGATTATGACCGGCCGCCAAAACGCGGCCGCCAGGACGCGGCGGCCGGATTACGGGTGCAGGGTAACGCAAGGAACGACGACGGCGACGCCTCCGCGGAGGGGGCGTCGCCGTCGTCGTCATGAGGGAAAGGCGGCTGTCAGTTCCAGAGGGTGGCGATGGCCACGTTCAGCAGCGCCAGGCCGCCGACGCTGTGCGCCAGGCCGGCGGAGATGGGCTCGTCCTTCTTGTACTTCCGGCGGCCGATGAAGGCCAGCACGCCGACGGCCAGGGCGATGACGAACTTGATGCCGAGCTTGGCGTAGTTGGCGTCCATGTCCAGCGCAGGAATGAGGCCCATCATGACGATGCCGGTGATGATCTGGAGAGCCGCGCCGTCAAACTGCCGAGGGTGGACGGTGGGCTTCTTCATGTTGCCGATCCAGATGCCGACGATCATGGCGGCGCCGACGATGTGCAGGAAGACCATGATGTTATAGACGATTATCATGGCATCAGTCTAGCCAGATGGTTCTACGCTTCGTAGTAAGCCCGGGCGCGGGTCGGAATGCAAATGGCATGGACGAAAAACGGCGGCGGCCGCCCGGTCCGCCGGTGGTTTCCCACCGTGTCCCGGACGGCCGCCGCCGTCGAAATTCCCGGAGCCTAGAGTCCCAGATCCGCTTCGAACGCGCCTTCTTCAAGGCGGGCCTTGAGCGTCTGCAGGAAGCGTCCGGCGTCCGCGCCGTCCACCAGGCGGTGGTCGTACGTGAGCGACAGGTACATCATGGAACGGATGGCGATGGAGTCGTCACCGTTCTCGTCGGTGACCACCACGGGGCGCTTGACGATGGCGCCGGTGCCCAGGATGCCGACCTGCGGCTGGTTGATGATCGGAGTGTCGAACAGGGCGCCAACGGAGCCGATGTTCGTGATGCTGAACGTTCCGCCGGAGAGCTCGTCCGGACCGATCTTGGCGTTGCGCGTGCGGTCAGCAACGTCGGCGATCTTGGCGGCCAGGCCGGCGAGGTTCAGGGTGCCGGCGTCGGAAATGACGGGAACCAGCAGGCCCTTGTCAGTGTCGACGGCGATCGCCAGGTGCTCGGCGTTGTGGTAGGTGATTTCCTGCTTCTCTTCGTCGTACGCGGCGTTGAGCTTGGGGTGCTGCTTCAGGGCTTCGGCGACGGCCTTGGCGATGAACGGCAGGAACGTGAGCTTGACGCCGTTCTGGGCCTGGAACGAGTTCTTGGCCTTGAGGCGGAGCTTGGCCACCCTGGTCATGTCCACTTCGTGCACCTGGGTCAGCTGGGTGGAGACATCCAGCGACTCGCGCATGCGGCGGGCGATGACCTGTCGGATGCGGGGTGCCTTCTGCACGGTGCCGCGCAGCGAGGATGCCGCGGCGGATGCCGGGGCAGCCGCCGGAGCAGCGGATGCCGGTGCAGCGGCAGGAGCCGGAGCCGCCTTCGCCTCGGCGGCAGCAAGCACGTCCTGCTTGCGGATGCGGCCGCCCACTCCGGTGCCGGACAGGGAGGAGATGTCAACGCCCTGCTGGTTGGCCAGCTTGCGGACCAGGGGAGTGACATAGCCGGACTCGCCGCCGGCGGCTGGTGCCTCAGCCGGGGCAGCGGCCGGTGCCTGGGGAGCAGGTGCCTGAACTTCTTCCTTGGCCGGAGCCGTGGCAGGTGCCTCGGCCGGCTTCTCGGGTGCGGCAGCTGGCGCGGGGGCTTCGGCGGCCTTCTCGGGAGCGGCGGCCGGTGCCGGTGCGGCGGCGGCGGGGGCAGCAGCGCCGGAGCCGATGACCGCGAGGACGGAGCCGACTTCGGCCGTTTCGTCTTCGTTGACACGGATTTCCTGGAGCGTGCCGGCGACCGGCGACGGGATTTCGGTGTCCACCTTGTCGGTGGAGACCTCTAGGAGCGGCTCATCCACTTCGACGGTGTCGCCAACGGCTTTGAGCCACCGGGTCACAGTGCCCTCGGTGACGCTTTCGCCCAGGGCCGGGAGGGTCACTTCGTGGCCCTCGCCGGCCGGAGCCGGTGCCGCTTCGGCGGCGGGTGCCTGCTCAGCGGGCGTTTCCGCTGCAGGTGCCTCGGCGGGTGCCTCGGCGGCCGGGGCTTCCTCCGCCGGCGCGGCTTCTGCGGGGGCGGACCCGCCGCCTGAACCGTCACCGATGCGGACCAGGGGAGCACCAACTTCTGCGGTTTCGTCTTCGGCAACGAGGATTTCCTCGATGACGCCGGCGATCGGAGAGGGGATTTCAGTGTCTACTTTGTCGGTGGAGACTTCGAGCAACGGCTCGTCCACCTCTACCCGGTCACCTACCTGCTTGAGCCAGCGGGTGACGGTTCCTTCGGTGACGCTCTCACCGAGGGCGGGCAAGTTAACGGATTCAGACATGTCGTCCCCGTTCTCCTTATTGATCTTTTGTGCGGATGATTGCTGGCTTGTTCGAGCTTAGTGCACCCTGCGGATCATGCCGGGTGCACTAAGCCCTGTTGTATTGCGGAGCTGCTTTAGCCGTGGAGGGCTTTGCCCGCGAGGGCGAGATGGGCTTCGCCCAGCGCCTCGTTCTGGGTCGGGTGGGCGTGCAGCAGCTGGGCCACATCCTCCGGGTAGGCTTCCCAGTTCACGATCAGCTGGGCTTCGCCGATCTGCTCACCCATGCGGGAGCCGATCATGTGGACGCCGACGACGGGGCCGTCCTTCTGGCGGACCAGCTTGACGAGGCCGCCGGTGCCCAGGATGGAGCTCTTGCCGTTGCCGGCGAGGTTGTATTCCTGGATCTCGACCTGGTCTTCGCCGAACTTTTCCTTGGCGCCCGTTTCGGTGTAGCCGACCGTGGCGATTTCGGGTTCGCAGTAGGTGACCTTCGGGATGTTGACGTCTTCGACGATGACGGGCTTCAGGCCGGCAATCTCTTCGGCAACAAAGATGCCCTGCTGGTAGCCGCGGTGGGCCAACTGGACACCGGGAACGATGTCGCCCACGGCGTAGACGTTGCCGACGCCGGTGTGCAGGCGCTCGTTGGTGATGACGAACCCGCGGTCGATGGTGACGCCTGCCTCTTCGTAGCCGAGGTTGGCCGTGACCGGGCCGCGGCCAACGGCCACCAGGAGGAGTTCGGCCTCAAACGTCTTGCCGTCAACCAGCGTGACCTTGACGCCGTCGCCGTCCTGCTCGACGCCCTGGAAGAACGTTCCGGTGGAGAACTTGATGCCGCGCTTCTTGAAGGCCCGCTCGAGGTTCTTCACGATGGTGGCGTCTTCGTTCGGGACCAGCGAGGGCAGGCCTTCAACGATGGTGACGTCCACGCCGAACGACTTCCACACGGAAGCGAACTCGACGCCGATCACGCCGCCGCCCAGGACGATGACGCTCTTGGGGATGTAGTCCATGGTCAGCGCTTCGTCGGACGTGATGACGCGGCCGCCGATTTCCAGGCCGGGAAGCGAACGGGAGTACGAGCCCGTGGCGAGGACGATGTTCTTGCCCTTGTAGGCCGTGCCGTTCACGACGACGGTGTCGGTGCCCTGAAGCTTGCCCTCACCCTCGATGACGGTGATGCCCTTGGACTTGATGAGGCCCTGCAGTCCCTTGAACTTGCCGGCGACGATTCCGTCCTTATAGGCGTTGACGGCCGTGATGTCGATGCCGTCAAGCGTGACGTTCACGCCGTACTTGGCGGAGTCGCGGGCGTGGTCGGCCAGTTCGGCAGAGTGCAGGAGCGCCTTGGTGGGGATACAGCCGTTATGCAGGCAGGTTCCACCAAGTTTGCCCTTCTCCACGAGGCCGACGGTGAAGCCAAGCTGAACGGCCCGGAGGGCCGTGGCGTATCCGCCGCTGCCGCCACCGAGTACCAGGATGTCGAATTCTTGCGCAGTTGCCTGATCGGCCACTTAAACGCTCCCTCGCGTGAACGATGACACGAGAGTACGCATCATCTGGTCTTGGAACTTGCTCTGCCGTGATTATGCCAGCAGGCCGGTTCCCTTTCATTTGTGACTACCGAGGTTCACCTTAGCGAACCACTTATCCATGCTCCACCTTGCCGCGACTTTTGTGGAGCGCTTGTGTCGAGTGTCACGCGGCTGTGTGGCAGACGGATCACGCCGCCCGCCACACAGCCGCGGCACCGGTCAGGCTCGGGCCAGTAGATCCTCGACGTAGGCCACCAGCGTGCGCACCGTGCAGCCCGTGCCCTGCTTGGGTGTGTAGCCGTAAGGCGCGCCGTTGTTGAACGACGGGCCCGCAATGTCGATGTGCGCCCAGGGGATCGGCTGGCCGTCCTTGCCCTTGCCCACGAACTCGCGCAGGAACACCGCCGCCGTCATCATGCCGCCGTGACGCTCGCCGATGTTGGCGAGGTCCGCCACCTGGGAGTCGAGGCTGGGCCGCAGCTCCTCCGGCAGTGGCATGGGCCAGATGAGCTCCCCGGCACGGTCCGCCGCCGCCTTGAGCGGGCCGGTGACGCTGTCCGCGCCCATGACGCCCGCGGTGCGGTTTCCGAGCGCTATCAGCTGGGCCCCTGTCAGCGTGGCGACGTCGATGATGGCGTCCGGGTATTCCTGGCTCGCCGCAACAATGCCGTCCGCCATGACCAGCCGGCCCTCGGCGTCGGTGTTAAGGACCTCGACGGTCTTCCCGCCGAACATCGTGAGGACGTCGGCCGGGCGGGACGCCGCGCCGGACGGCATGTTCTCCGCGATGCAGAGCCAGGCGGTTGCCTTGACCGGCAGGCCCAGGCCCGCGAGGGCCAGCACTGTATTAAGTACGACGGCGGCACCCGCCATATCGCTCTTCATGTCACCCATGCCGAGGGCCGGCTTGATGGAGATGCCCCCGGTGTCGAAAGTGATGCCCTTGCCCACCAGCGCGATCTTGCTGGTGGCCTTCGCCGGCGCATACTCCACCTTGACGAGGCGGGGCTGGCGGGCGGAGCCCTTGCCGACGCCCATGATGCCGCCGAACCCTTCTTTCTCAAGGCGCTTCTCGTCCCACACCGTGACCTTGACAGGCAGGCCCTTGGACAGTTCCTTGGCGGCGTCGGCGAAGGTTTCCGGGTAGAGGTGGCTCGGCGGCTGGTTCACCAGCGAGCGTGTGGCGTTGACGGCCCTGCCAAGGAGGCTGGCACGCTTGAGGGCGGGCTCGAGTTCCTTGTCGCCGGCCAGCTCGGTGAAAATGGCAACGCTGCTGACCGGATCCTTGAGGCCGTCCTTGGAGGACCGGTGCTCCGTGAACGAATAGGCTCCCAGCGCGGCGCCTTCGGCGACCGCCGCAACGTCGGCGACATCCGCCGTCGGGAATGCCAGCGTGACAGACGAGAGCCCGGCGAGCTGGCGGACGGCGGAGCCCGCAGCGCGGCGCAGCGCCTCGCCCGACAACCGCTGACCGTCGCTGACCTTGCCGACGCCCGCCAGCACCAGGACCCCGGAGCCCGTCTCGGGGAGTCCGGGAAGGCGGACGGCCTGGTCCGCGGCCCCGGTGATGCCAAGAACCTTCAACGAATCGGCCAATGCCTCGGCCGACTTCGCCGTCAACGGATTTTCGAGCAGGACGGGACCGTCCGCCCCCTGGCCGACGCCGATGACAACTGCGTCGCTGGCCGCCTTCTTCAGGTCCCGCGCAATGGCACTAAGGTTGATTTCAGTATTCTTGACCACGAGGATCAGTCCTCAATTCTCTGTGATTATCTCGGGCAGGAAGTGCATGTAAGGCGCCCTGCCATGGGTACCCGGCCGCCGTCCGTGTGGGAGGCCGCCGGCAGCAGCGGCCCTCAGTAAAGGCCAGTTCCGATCGTAGTCTCTCGGCGGCGCAGGAGCCGGATTGATTGAGAGCCGCGCCACAGCAGGATGAGGAATTCCGTATGCTGACTCAGCGTTATGGACATTAACCCTCCGACCACGAAAGGAACTCGCCGTGTTTGAACGGATTTCCGGCTCGCTGCTGGACCCCGACGCGCTCTATGCCAAAAACATTGAGCTGTTCCACAGCCCCGAATTGCGCGGGCTGAATCTGGTGATGGGCTTTACCGGTTTTGCCGACGCAGGCCATGTGGTCAAGCAGATCACGGCCGAGCTCCTCGACACCCTCGATTCCGAACTGGTTGCCGTGTTCGATGCCGACCAGCTGATCGATTACCGCTCCCGGCGGCCCCACGTGTCCTTCGTGGAGGACCATCTGCAGGACTACCAGGCGCCGAGCCTGGCGCTTTACCGTCTCGTGGACGGGCTCGGAAATCCGTTCCTGTTCCTTGCCGGATTTGAGCCGGACCTGCAGTGGGAACGCTTCGCCCGTGCCGTCGTGCGGATCGTGGAGGAACTGGACGTCAACCTGGTCACGTGGATCCACTCCATCCCCATGCCGGTGCCGCACACCCGTCCAGTGGGAGTGACCGTGCACGGCAACCGCCCCGAACTGATCGAGGGCATTTCGGTCTGGAAGCCGACCGTCGAAGTTCCGGCGGCAGTGGGGCATGTGCTGGAGCTCCGCCTGACCGACGCGGGACGCAACGTCGCCGGCTACGTCATCCACGTTCCACACTATCTCGCCGAGGCTGAGTACCCCACCGCGGCCGTGGCGGGGCTGGAGTACCTCGGCGCCGCCACCTCGCTGATGCTTCCCACGGACAGGCTCCGGGAATCCGGCCGCGAGGTGGGCCGGCAGATCGCCGAACAGATCGAGGCCTCGGAAGACGTCCAGCAGGTGGTGTCCAAGCTGGAGGCCCGGTACGACGAGAAGGCCGAGGGCACGGTGCGGCGGTCCCTGCTGGCAGACGAGAACGACGAACTGCCCGACGGCGATGCGCTGGGTGCGGCGGTGGAGGCCTATTTGGCCCGCGAAAATCCGACGCCATAATCTCGGTCACTAAAGCCCTGAATTAAATAGGACTTTTGCGGCGCCCGGGCATAATGAAGAGGTGACTGCACCCCGCGCCTGGCTTGTTTGGTCCATCGGCATTTTTTCGTACCTGGTGGCTGTGACCCAGCGTACGTCATTTGGCGTGGTCGGACTCGAGGCCACGGAGCGGTTCCACGCCAGCGCTTCGGCGATTTCGTTCTTCACGGTGCTGCAGCTGCTGGTGTACGCCGGGCTCCAGATTCCGGTGGGCGTGCTGGTGGACAGGTTCGGCTCCCGGGCGATGATTGCCGGCGGAGCCCTGCTCATGGGACTCGGCCAGCTGCAGCTTGCCTTCGCTGACAGTGTTCCGGCCGGTGTACTCGGACGCGTCCTGGTGGGCGCCGGCGATGCCATGACGTTCATCTCCGTCATCCGGCTGATCCCGCTCTGGTTCGCTCCCGCCCGGGTACCGCTGCTGACCCAGCTCACCGGCATGTCCGGGCAGCTCGGGCAGCTGATCAGCGTGGTGCCGTTCGCCTTCGTGCTGCACTCCGCCGGCTGGACGCCCGCCTTCCTGGCACTTGCGGGACTGTCCGGAGTAGCCGTCGTCCTGGTGATCCTGCTGCTGCAGGACCTTCCGCACGGCACCCCCGCCCAGCCGTCGACGAAGGGTCTGCGCGCCACCGGGGTGTCCCTTTCCCGGGCCTGGAAGCAGCCAGGCACCAGGCTGGGCCTGTGGAGCCACTTCACCATCCAGTTCAGCGGCACCGTCTTCGCCATGACCTGGGGGTATCCGTTCCTGATTTCGGCCCAGGGGCTCGATGCCGGCACGGTTGCCTCGCTCATGGCCCTCTATGTGGCGGGCGCCATCGGGGCCGGTCCGCTGATTGGACGCTTCGTTTCCCGCCACCCGCTCCGGCGCTCCACCATGGTTCTCCTCATTGCCGCCGCCACCGCCGCAGCCTGGGCGGCCGTGCTGCTCTACCCGGGACGCTCGCCCCTGTGGCTCCTGGCCGGCCTCGTGGTGGTGCTGGCCATCGGCGGGCCGGGGTCCATGATCGGCTTCGACTTCGCGCGCACGTTCAACCCGGCCCACCGGATCGGTACTGCCACGGGCATCGTCAACGTCGGCGGGTTCATCGCGGCGCTGGTGGCGATCTACCTGATCGGCGCGGTCCTGGACATCCTGTATGCCACGGGATTCTCCAACGGCGTGCTGTACGGCCTGGAGCCGTTCCGCGTCGCCCTGTGCGTGCACTTCCTGCTGATTGGGATCGGTTCCGTTGCCACGCTGGTGGTCCGCCGCAAAGTGCGCCGGCAGATGGCCGCCCAGGGCGTGGTGGTGCAGCCGCTGCTCAAAGTCCTGGCCGAACAGCGCAGGGCCAGGAACGCCCGGCGCGACGCGCCGTCCCGCGACTAGCTTTCTTTCGGCCGGCACTATCCCACCACAATTCACATATCGGAAGTCGGGCCTACCAGACGGTAACGGGCTGTCTCAGGCTGGAGGTATGACAGCACCCCAGCACCTCATCATCACCGGCCCCGAAGACATCCTGGGGTACGTTCCGCACAGCCTGGGATATTGGCCGTCCCGCAGCCTCGTGGCCATGACCATGCAGGGCAAACGCCTCGGAGCCACGCTCCGGGTGGATCTGCCCGTCTCCGGATCCAGCTGCGAACGGGAAGACTTCGCCCGGACCGTGGCCGGCTACCTGCTGGCCGACGACGACGCCGACGGCACCCTGCTGATGTTCTTCACGAATGACGGCTGGGCAGAGGAATGGCCGGAAGAGTCCGGGCCCGGAGACGTCGGCAGGCCGCTGCTGGCGGATCTTGAAACCGCCCTCGGACTGGCCGGAATGCCCGTGCGGGATGCCTGGTACGTCGGCGACGAGTACTGGCGCAACGCCTACTGCGCTGACGCCGGCTGCTGCCCGCTGCCCGGCCGTCCCGTCGCCGAGATCCGCGACAGCCGCCTCAACGCGGAGATGGTGTTCCTGGGCAGCAGTGTCGGGGCCCCGCCCGGTGCTGCCCCCGTCGAGGACCACATCGGGCCGGCGGCGCAGGATCCGGCCGTGGAGGCCGCCGAAGGGCGCTGGGCCGGCGAGCTTGTCAGCAGGCGGACCAGCCGGGCCCAGTTCGACAGGGTCCTGGACGCATGGGAACGGGTACTCGCCGCGGACCCCGGTGCCGAGCTCCCGACGGAAGTCGCCGGATTCCTGCGCGCTTGCCTGTGCGTCCCGTCGTGGCGTGACGCCGTCCTGGTCATGGTGGCCGCGGGACGAGCCGCAGCCGCGTTGGGCGCGGAGGAATTCGGGATCTTCTCGTCCCGTGCCAGCCCGCCGGCAGCCGGTCCGGCGCTGTCTGGTCCGGGCCTGCCTGATCTGTCTCTGGCCGGCCTGTCCGCGCCGGCGGGCCAGCCGGAGACCGATGCGGCTGGCGGCCGTGCGGATCAGGGGACTTCCCGCCGTCGCGACGCCGTGCCCGTGCCCGGATACGGCGAGGTCCTGCTGGGCCTGAGCCCGTCGGTGCCCGACTGGAACACGATGAGGCGCCTCGAAGAGGTGATGCTGCAACTGTCGTCCCGCGGCCCGGGTGAAGCACGGGCTGCGGCGCTGACGGCAAAGGGATGGATCGAATGGTGCCGGGGGAGGGGATCCTTCGCCCACGCTTCGCTGAGCCAGGCATTGGAGGCCTTCCCGGGATACAGGCTCGCGGATCTGCTTTCCGAAGTGGTCCGCCGGGGAACCATCTGCGGGTGGGCGAGTCGCCGCGAGGCGGCCTGGCAGAAGTTCGGGACGGACGCCGCATAATGTCCCGTGACCACTGATGTCCTCACGCGGGTCGGCCGGCGGGCGGCGATAGTATGTGCCCGTGGCTGACAGCGTTTCGAAGGGCGACGCCATCGCGTTTCGCCTTGGCGCCCACCATCTCACCGAACGGTTGGGCGAAGGCGGGCTGCTCGACGCCGCCGGCCGGTGCGGGGTCCAGAACAGCCCGCCCGGGTCTGGGTTGCTTGCCCTGCACGCCAGGGTGCGAAACCTCACGCAGGAACAGGTGGCCGGCGCAGTCGCCGAGGAGAAGAGCCTGCTGCAGACCTGGTGCATGCGCGGCTCGCCGTTCTACTTCCCGGTCTCGGACGCACCGGTATTCACCACCGGCGTGCTGCCGCCGACCGAGAAGGCGATGCGCCACCTCGTTCCCGGCGTCGAGCAGGCGTTGGACAAACTTGACATGACCCTGACCGAGACGGTCGGACTAGCCGGCGCCGAGATCGGTGGCGTGCTGTCCGGGCGCAGGCTCGCCATCAACGGGCTGGGCGCGGAGATCGCCGCGCGTATTGCCCGCAGGCTGCCGAAGCGTCAACGCGACATCTGGGAGGAACAAGGTCCCTACGCCCCGGGGCAACCGCTCGGGGAGGGTGTCGTACATTTCTGCGTCCGCATCCTCGCGTTGCAGCGAGTGGTCTGCTTCGCGCCCCGCGCCGGGAACACAGCACCGTTCGTCCTGGTCGACGAGTGGCTCGGCCATCCGATCCCGGACACCGACCCGGACCTCGCGCGCGCCGAACTGCTTCGCCGCTACCTGCGCTGCTACGGACCGTCGACACGCGGAGGGTTTGCCGCGTGGGCGGGGATCCATGCCGTTGACACCGGCCCGTGGTGGCGCCTGGTCGAGGACGAGCTGACGCAGGTCGAGTTCGGCGGCACGTCATGGATCCTCACCGAGGATCTCGACGCACTGCGGTCGGCACTGATGCCGAAGGGGGTGCGCCTGCTCCCGGCGCGTGACCCTTATACCCAGATGCGCGACCGCGAAACGATCGTCGACAAGAAGTACCACCCGGAAGTGTGGAAGACGGTCGGCGAACCGGGCACGGTTCTCGCAGGCGGCGAAATCATCGGCACATGGCGTCCACGCAAGAGCGGGCGGAAGCTGACCATCACCATCAAGACGTTCGGCTCGCTGCCGGATCGGGACAAGAAGTCGCTACATTGTGAGGCCGAGCAGGTCGCGCCGCTGCGGGACGCGTCGTCCGTGGACGTCGGGTTCGACACCTACTGACAGGACAACGCCGTCACGCCGACAGGCAGAAACCGTCAGGGGTGCCGAACCGGCGCGACGGATCCGCGAAAGGGGAGCCGCGGCACCGGCGTATTACAGCCCCAGCGGCCCTGACTGCGAAAAGCATGAGACAATGGTTGCCGAGACCCGGTTGGGTCCGTGAATCAGTGCTTGCAATGGACCCCGGAAACGGGAACATTGCGGCCGCCCCGGCAGTTCTACTTAATGGCTCTGTCGGCCGCGGTTGCACCTGATGTCAATCACGGACTTGACAGGGTCATAGTGGTGTTGCCCGTATGGTGATTCCACAGACCGCCGCTAGAAAGGTTTTCTGTGACCCCGTCTTCCGCGAAGAAGGAACCCGCCGCCCAGGCCGATGCGTCTGCCGAGGAGAAGAAGGCGGCAACAAGCGCCAAGCGTGCAGCTACCCGCGCCGCCAACAAGGCTGTCAAGGATGCGGCAATCGCCGGTGGCGGTGATGTGACGTCCGCCGCCAAGCCCGAGCCGAAGAAGCGCGGCCCGAAGCCCGGTGCCAAGGCCGCCGCCGAGGCTGCCGGAAGCCGTTCGACATCGGACGATGACGTCGATGAAGTCGACGAAGATCTCGAAGATGTGTCGCCGGATGCCGCCGATCTTGTTGAAGAAGGCGACGAAGCCGGTAAGGGTGCCGCCGCGCCCACCGGCTCTGGATTTGTCTACTCCGATGCCGACGACGACGACGCCCCTGTCCAGCAGGTCATGTCCGCCGGCGCTACCGCCGACCCCGTCAAGGATTACCTGAAGCAGATCGGCAAGGTCGCCCTCCTCAACGCCGAGCAGGAGGTTGACCTCGCCCTCCGGATCGAGGCCGGACTCTTCGCCGAGGAGAAGATCAACGCCGACGACGGTTCCATGGATCCGAAGTACAAGCGTGAGCTTGAGTTCATCATTCATGACGGCAAGCGCGCCAAGAACCACCTCCTTGAGGCGAACCTCCGCCTCGTGGTGTCACTGGCCAAGCGCTACACCGGCCGCGGCATGCTCTTCCTTGACCTCATCCAGGAAGGAAACCTGGGCCTCATCCGTGCCGTCGAGAAATTCGACTACACCAAGGGCTTCAAGTTCTCGACCTACGCCACGTGGTGGATCCGCCAGGCCATCACCCGCGCCATGGCGGACCAGGCCCGCACCATCCGTATTCCGGTCCACATGGTCGAAGTCATCAACAAGCTCGCCCGCGTGCAGCGCCAGATGCTTCAGGACCTCGGCCGCGAACCCACGCCCGAAGAGCTGGCCCTCGAGCTGGACATGACCCCTGAAAAGGTTGTCGAAGTCCAGAAGTACGGCCGCGAACCGATTTCCCTCCACACGCCGCTCGGCGAGGACGGGGATTCCGAGTTCGGCGACCTCATCGAGGACTCCGAAGCCGTGGTTCCGGCCGATGCCGTGAGCTTCACGCTGCTGCAGGAACAGCTTCACTCGGTGCTGGATACGCTGTCCGAGCGCGAGGCCGGAGTGGTGGCCATGCGCTTTGGCCTCACGGACGGCCAGCCGAAGACTTTAGACGAAATCGGCAAGGTCTACGGTGTCACGCGTGAGCGTATCCGCCAGATCGAATCCAAGACCATGTCCAAGCTGCGGCACCCGTCGCGGTCTCAGGTCCTGCGGGACTACCTGGACTAGAAGCCTGCAGAGCCAGTAGCTTCTGAACCAGGAGCCATTGGACTGGACGCCAAAGCCAGGGCCGCCACCGGATAATCCGGTGGCGGCCCTGGCTTGTGCTTTGGGGCAGAAAAAAGCCAGGGTCCCTTGCCGGGAGCCCTGGCTTTTTGCTTCGCGCTTTTCAGCTGCTGGGTCTAGTCGACCGGTACCGGTGCCTTCTCGTGAAGCCGGCCCGTCTCGTCGTGCCAGTCCGAGCTCAGCGGCTTGAGGGTCGCTTCGACGGCACGTGAATGGTGAGCGCAGAAGAGCAACTCGCCTCCGGAGGACTCGAGTACAACCCGGACGTATGCCTGCGCACCGCAACGGTCGCACCGGTCAGCAGCGGTGAGTGTGCGGTCGGCAACTGCTGTTGTCATGTCGGCCTCCTTAGTAGATCTGTACATCTATATAACCAGCATTCGCAGCCAAACCATGGCAAGGATGTGTCACTTTCGCTGTCCGCGTATCACGTCTGCGTAACGAACTGGGGCCGACTGACGCTCAGGCGGGAGTGGCAGCAGGGTGAAACGGCCCCGCAGGACTAGGCTAGAGGGAGCTTTTTAACGCCTTAGCAGGCCCGTCGCTGAAGGAGTTCACGACCTGTGACACCGAGTTCTGATTACACCGCCCGCCACCTTTCGGTGCTGGAGGGCCTGGAGGCGGTCCGCAAGCGCCCGGGCATGTACATCGGTTCAACGGATTCCCGGGGGCTGATGCACTGCCTCTGGGAAATCATCGACAACTCCGTCGATGAGGCGCTGGCGGGCTTTGGCCACGACATCAAGATCATCCTGCACGCGGACAACTCCGTGGAGATCCACGACGACGGCCGCGGTATCCCCGTGGATGTGGAACCCAAGACCGGCCTGACCGGCGTCGAGGTCGTCTTCACCAAGCTCCACGCCGGCGGCAAGTTCGGCGGCGGCTCCTACACCGCGTCCGGCGGCCTGCACGGCGTGGGCGCCTCGGTGGTCAACGCGCTCTCCGCCCGGCTCGACGTCGAAGTGGACCGCGGAGGCAAGACGTACAAGATGTCCTTCCGCCGGGGCGAGCCCGGCCGGTTCAAAGACAGCGGACCGCGGCCCGATCCCGCCGCCGATTTCGCCGCGTTCGTGGACGATTCCGTGCTCGACGTCGTGGGCAAGGCCAAGCGGGGCGTGACCGGAACGCGCATCCGCTACTGGGCGGACCGGCAGATCTTCACGCCGGACGCCAAGTTCTCCTATGAGGAACTTGCCGCCCGCGCACGCCAGACGTCCTTCCTGGTGCCGGGCCTGAAGCTGACGGTGCGGGATGAACGCAAGCTCGCCGGCACCCCGGGTGAGCTGGGCCCGCACGAGGAAGTGTTCCACCACGACGGCGGCATCTCGGAGTTCGCGGAATTCCTCGCGATCGACGCCGGCGTGACGGACGTCTGGCGCCTGCACGGCGCCGGGAAGTTCAAGGAAACCGTCCCCGTGCTGGACGACAAGGGCCACAGCAAGCTGGCGGAGGTCGAGCGGGACTGCGAAGTGGACGTCGCGCTGCGCTGGGGGATCGGCTACGACACCACGGTCCGCAGCTTCGTCAACATCATCTCCACCCCCAAGGGCGGCACGCACCAGGCCGGCTTCGAGCAGGCCCTGGTCAAGACCTTCCGCAAGGCCGTGGAGACCAACGCCAGGAAGCTGAAGGCCGGCAACGACAAGATCGAGAAGGACGACATTTTTGCCGGCCTGACCGCCGTCCTCACAGTCAGGCTCGCTGAACCGCAGTTCGAGGGGCAGACGAAGGAGATCCTCGGCACCTCGGCGGTCAAGGCGATCGTGGCCAGGGTGGTGGAACGCGAGATCGCGGCCAAGCTCAACTCGGCGAACCGCAACGACAAGGCACAGTCTGCGCTGCTGCTGGAGAAGATCGTCAGCGAGATGAAGTCGCGCATCTCGGCCCGCGTCCACAAGGAGACGCAGCGCCGCAAGACCGCGCTCGAGACGTCGTCGATGCCCACGAAGCTGGCGGACTGCCGCACCGACGACGTCGCCCGCTCGGAACTGTTCATCGTCGAGGGCGATTCGGCCCTCGGCACCGCGAAGCTTGCGCGGTCCTCCGATTTCCAGGCCCTGCTGCCCATCCGCGGCAAGATCCTGAACGTCCAGAAGGCCTCGGTGGGGGACATGCTCTCCAACGCTGAATGCGCCGCCCTGATCCAGGTGGTCGGAGCCGGTTCGGGGCGCAGCTTCGCGATCGAGGCCGCCCGCTACGGCAAGGTGATCCTCATGACCGACGCCGACGTGGACGGGGCCCACATCCGCACGCTGCTGCTCACGCTTTTCTTCCGCTACATGCGCCCCATGGTGGAGCAGGGCCGGGTGTTCGCGGCGGTGCCGCCGCTGCACCGCGTGGAAGTCATCAACCCGGGCCAGAAGGCCAACGAGATGATCTACACCTACTCCGAGGCGGAGCTCCATGCCCTCCTGGCCAGGCTCGCCAAGGACGGCAAGAAATACAAGGAGCCGATCCAGCGCTACAAGGGCCTGGGCGAGATGGACGCCGAGCAGCTGGCCGAAACCACCATGGATCCGCGGCACCGCATGCTCCGCAAGGTCAACATCGAAAACGCCCAGCATGCGGAAGCCACGTTCGATCTGCTGATGGGATCCGACGTCGCGCCGCGGAAGGACTTCATCATCGCCGGCGCCGCCAGCCTGGACCGCGACCGCATCGACGCCTGAGGCCCGCGGGCGGGCCGGGCACACTCAGCTGGGAACCCAGGCGCAGTCAGCCGAGCAGGCCGGGCACAATCAGCAGCGCGGTGGGCATGGCCAGCAGCAGCACACAGACCGCCACCACTGTGGCCCGGAGACCGACCGGAAGCGGGGGCCGGGGCGAGAGAAGGCGGCTGACGCGTGACGCCGTCGTGCTTGCCGAACCGGAGCCGGCGGCGCCGTCCGGCAGCTGCAGGCCCGCGCCGGGAAGTCCGCCCGGGCCCAGGGGTGCCGCCTGCGGAACGGCGGAGCCGCTGGCGACGATCGCTATGGCCTTGATCAGCGTTGCCTTGCTTTCGGTCCTGAGTGCGACGTCGTCGGCGAGCATCTCGATCAGGGAGTTGACGGCTTCCTGGGCGAGGCGCGTGGTGGGCAGCCAGGGCAGGGCCTGGCGCCAGGCCGCGAACGCCCACAGCAGCAGGTGGTGGCGCTGGTTCAGGTGGGCGTTCTCGTGAATAAGGACCGCACGGAGCTCCGCCGGTTCCAGGGCCGCCATGAGTCCGTCGGAGAGCACTGTGACGGATCGCGCCCCGCCGGGCAGGCAATACGCCACCGGTGAATCATGGTTGATCACCACCGTGCCCGTGCCGTCCGCGGAGGGCGAGGCCAGCAACGCCAGCAGTTCACGGTGGCGCCGGCGCTGCCGTTCGATCTTGTAATACGTCAGCAGCAGCGTGAAGACGAGGTGCGCCGTCAGCAGGGCGGCCGCGGAGAGCGCAAACAGATGCCAGAAGCCCAGTGACGTGGTGGGTGCGTTGTACAGCACCATCCCGGCGAGGGCCCGCAGCCCGGCGATTAGGTTGTCCCCGACCGGTTCGAGGCCGTAGACCAGCATGGCACCGATCATCGACAGGCCACCGGCGAGGCCGATGACCTGCCACAGCAGCATGGCCGTGAAGGGATCCCGGGCCGGCCAGTGGGCGCGGGAAAGGAGGATAGGCACCGGCCAGGCCAGCACTATCGCGAGGACCGCCAGGAAGTATGAGGTCCAGAACATCTGCCGCTAGCTGTGGCCAAGCAGTTTGCGCAGCGTCTCGGCTTCACTTTCGGTCACGGATCCGATGAACCGCGCCAGAACGGCCTCACGGTCCGGGGCGGATCCCAGCACTTCGTGCATGAGCTCGGCGGTGTGGTCCTCGCGGCTGGATACCGCCTGGTAGCGGTGGGGCCGCATGCCGCGTTCGCGCTCCACCAGGCCCTTCTTCTCCAGGCGCGACAGCACGGTCAGGACAGTGGTGACCGCCAGGTCCTTGCCCTCGTGCCCTGCTGCGCCGCCGTGGGCCGCCGTGCTTTGTGCGAGCATGTCCCGCAGCGTGTTGGCGGTGGCTGCTTCGTGGCCCGCCCAGAGCAGGTCCATGACCGCCCGTTCCAGTTCCCCAAGACTTGCCATGTGTACATCCTTTTGACAACGCAATGCTGTGGGGCCGGCTGGCCCCTTGCTTGATTCCAATTCTTCAAGTTCAAATCTAGCGTGTTTGCGCTGTTCTTTCTACATGAAGTAGAAGGAGCGGCGCGCCACGGCTCATTGCAGCCCGGCCCGGCCGGTGTAACGATGTTTACAGCGTCGGACGCCGTGTTCTACACTCTGTAGAAGTTGAAGTTCTACGTTACGTAGAAACAGCGCTTGATAGAGCTTGAGACCTAGCCAAAAGTAGGGACCGCCTTGGAAGCCTTGGAAATCGCACGCTGGCAATTCGGGATCACCACCGTCTACCACTTCATGATGGTGCCGCTGACGATCGGCCTGGGCCTCGTCGTGGCAGTGATGCAGACCATCTGGCACCGGACGGGCAACCCGGCCTACCTGCGGATGACGAAATTCTGGGGCAAGCTCTTCCTCATCAACTTCATCATGGGCGTGGCCACCGGAATCGTGCAGGAATTCCAGTTCGGCATGGCGTGGAGCGAGTACAGCCGCTTCGTGGGCGACGTCTTCGGCGCTCCGCTCGCCCTTGAAGCGCTGCTGGCGTTCTTCGTCGAATCGACCTTCCTGGGCCTCTGGATCTTTGGCTGGAAGCAGCTCAAGCAGGGCGTCCACCTGGCCTGCCTGTGGATCGCCGTGATCGGATCCTTCTTTTCCGCGTACTTCATCATCGTGGCCAACAGCTGGATGCAGCACCCGGTGGGCGTCGAGATGATCGACGGCCGGCCGGTCATGACCGACGCCTGGGCCGTTTTCACCAACAACACCGCACTCGTGGCCGTGCCGCACACCCTCTTCGGCGCACTCGCCGTGGCCGGCGGGTTCCTGCTCGGCATCGCCTGGTACCACCTCTGGCGGCGGCGCAGGGACGGCATCGACACCGTCGGAGCCGACGGCAAAGTCATCCCCGGCGCTGCCGACATTCCGGGCCGGGACCTTACCGACCACACCGTCTGGTTCCGCTCGTTGCGGATCGGCGCCGTCGTCGCCATGATCTCCTTCGCCGGCACTGCGCTGACCGGCGACCTGCAGGGAAAGCTGATGTTCGAACAGCAGCCGATGAAAATGGCCGCCGCCGAAGCCGCCTGCCACGACGGAACGGGCTTCTCGGTCCTCAGCGTCGGCAACCTCGGCGCCCGGAACTGCGACGACATCGTGGCGCTGATCGAGGTCCCCGGCATCCTCTCCTACCTCGCCAAGGGCGACTTCACCACCGAGGTGAAGGGCGTCAACAGCCTGCTGGACCAGTACAAGGCCGACTACGGCACGCACCTGCCGAACGATCCCATCTACGGCGAGCGGGCCGGCCAAGAGATCGAATACGTCCCAGTCATGGAGGTCACCTACTGGGGGTTCCGCATGATGATCGGCTTCGGCGGAGTGGCGGCCTTGGCTGCGCTCCTGGCCCTCTGGATCACCCGGAGCGGCACCGTGCCGGAGTCCCGCTGGCTCATGCGGCTGGCCGTGTTCGGCATCCTGGCCCCGTTCGGTGCGAACGCCGCGGGCTGGATCTTCACGGAAATGGGCCGGCAGCCGTTCGTGGTGGCACCCAACCCCGACCTCAACGGCATCGACCAGGTGTTCATGTTCACCGCCGCGGCAGTTTCCCCCGGGGTCTCCGCCGGCGAGATCCTCACGTCGCTGATCGTGCTCACCGCCATCTATGCGGTGCTGCTCGTGGTGGAAGTGAAACTCCTCGTCAAGTACGTCCGCGGCGGCGTCGTTTCGGCCATGCCCGAACTGGTCCACGCACCCGTTGACGAGAACGAGGACGGCACGCCGGGCCCGGGCGGGCCGGGGAAGTCCGGAACAGCCGACGACGTCCTGGCATTCGCCTACTAAGAGCTGAGGATCAAGAGCATGGAACTGCTGCCGACTATCTGGTTCATCGCCATCGCCGTCCTGTGGACCGGCTATCTCTTCCTCGAGGGTTTCGACCTGGGCGTGGGAATGCTGATGAAGATCTTCGCCCGCAACAACACCGAGCGCCGCGTGCTGCTCAACACGATCGGGCCGGTGTGGGACGGCAACGAAGTCTGGCTCCTGACCGCGGGCGGCGCCACCTTCGCCGCCTTTCCGTTCTGGTACGCCTCGCTGTTCTCGGCCCTGTACCTGCCCCTCCTGGTCGTCCTGGTTGCACTGATCTTCCGCGCCGTTGCGTTTGAGTACCGCGGCAAGGTGGACACCGACCGCTGGCGCAACACGTGGGACTGGGCCATAGCCGTCGGCTCCTTCGTTGCCGCCTTCGGAGTGGGGGCCGCCCTCGCGCTGACCACAACGGGCCTGCCCCTGGACGCCAACGGGGACCGCGACGGCGGCCCGTTCTCCTGGTTCAGTGGATACGCTCTGCTCGGCGGCTTCGCGGTGGCAGCGTTCGCCCTGCTGCATGCGCTGGCTTTCCTGGCGTTGAAGACCGACGGCGATGTCCGGCACCGTGCCCGGCGCTGGTTTGTGCGGCTGCTGCCCGTCCTGCTCCTTCCGCTGGCCGGCTGGGCCGTCAGCGTCCAGCTGCTCAGCGGCGAGGCCTGGACGGTGGCAGTCCTCGCCGTCGCGGTCGTTGCGGCCGCTGTCGCCTGGTTCCAGGCCCGAAGCGGCAACGAAGGCCGGGCCTTCCTGGCAGTCGGCGTGTTCCTGCTGTGCGGTTCTGCCTCCATCTTCGGAGCAGTGTTCCCCGTGGTCCTTCCGTCAACCATTGATCCTGCGTTCAACCTGACCATCTCAAACGCCTCATCGTCCGACTACACGCTGGGCCTCATGAGCATCGTGGCGTGCGTCGGACTGCCGCTGGTCATCGCCTACCAGGCCTGGACCTACTGGGTGTTCCGCCGCAGGGTCAGCGCAAAGCACATCCCGGACGCGCACAGCTTCCTTCCGGCGATTGCCGCCAAGGCCTTCACCAGGAATGACTAACCGGCCGTGAAACCGCAGTTCCCTGCAGGCCCGTCAACACGCCGGGCACTCTACGGCCTTGGCCTGCTCGCAGCGCTGAAGGCCCTGTCCCTGGTGCTCATGGGCCAGGCGGTCGCATCCGTCCTGGCGGGCCTCATGATGAGGGATCCCGCGTGGGCGGACCAGCTGGGCTGGGGGGCGGCCGGCGTCCTCCTCCGCTCCCTGACGGTCTGGGCCCAAGGAGTCGCCGCACGCCGGGCAGCCCTTGGCGTCAAGGAGGAACTGCGCTCACAGCTCCTCGAAACGGCGCTCCGCAACGGTGTCCGCGAGGCGGGCCCGGCCGACGGCGGACTGGCCGTGCTCGCGACCCGGGGGCTGGATACCCTGGACAGCTACTACACCCAGTACCTTCCTGCGCTGGTGAATTGCGCCGCCATTCCGTTGCTGCTGGGCGGCCGGATCCTTTTCGCCGACTGGGTCAGTGCCGTGGTGATCGTGCTGACGGTTCCGCTCGTGCCGGTGTTCATGGTTCTGATCGGCCGCTACACGGAGGACAAGGTCCGCGACGCGCAGGCGGCACTGTCCCGGCTCTCTGCGCACATGCTCGAGCTCGCCAAGGGGCTGCCGGTGCTGGTGGGCCTGGGCCGTGCTTCTGTCCAGCGGCGGGCCCTGGAGGAAATCTCCGAGGAGTACAGGTCGCGGACCATGGGAACCCTCCGGACCGCATTTCTCTCCGCCCTGGCCCTGGAGCTGATCGCCACGATTTCGGTGGCAGTCGTGGCCGTCTTCATCGGCGTCCGGCTGGTCCATGGCGACATGGCCCTCGAGGCCGGCCTGCTCGCGCTGATTCTGGCGCCGGACTGCTACCTGCCCCTCCGCGAGCTGGGAACGGCACACCACGCAAGCGACGACGGCAGGGCCGCCCTCACGGAAACAACAGCGGTGCTGGAAGCACCCGAGCAGCGGCGCCTGCAGCAAGTGCAGTCGGATCCGCCGGGGCGAGTCGGCCCCGCTGACCTGACTGTGCGGGAGCTGACCGTCAGCTATGCGGGGAGGCAGGGGCCCGCCGTCGGCCCCCTCAGCTTCTCGGCACCGGCCGGCCTGGTCACCGCGCTGCACGGCCCCAGCGGAACGGGCAAGAGCACGGTTCTTGGCGTCCTGGCCGGCACGGTCGGCTCCGGGGGAGACACCGAAGTCAGCGGCGAAGTCGGCGGCTTTGCTGCCGGGGACGTTGCCTGGGTGCCTCAGCATCCGGTCATGGTGGCGGAGACGGTGCAGGACGAGATCCTGCTGTACCTGACAGCCAACGGCCCGGCAGCCAACGGCCCGACAGCCGCAGCGAACGCCGGGGCATCGGCCGCTGAAGTGCTGCGCTGCCTTTCGGCTGCCGGCGCAGGGCACCTGGCCGGGAAGCATCCGGCCGAACTGAGTCCCGGCGAGCTGCGCCGCGTCGCGCTTGCCCGCGGACTGGCCCGCATCGAAGCAGGCGCCACGGTGCTCCTGCTGGACGAACCCACTGCGCACCTGGACCGGGCATCAGCCAACGTGGTCCATGACGCCATCCGCGCGCTGTGCGGCCGGGCCACCGTGATCTTGGTTGCCCATGACCGCCAGACACGCGAGCTCGCCGACGAACTGGTTTCGCTCGCGGGAACGCCTCATCCTGCCAGCGCCGGCACGGGCGCAACGAGCGTCACGACCGGCCGTGCGGACTTCGCGCCCGGCATGACGGGGGCGTCGGCTGCTATTGCTGGCCCCGGCGCCGCGCAGACTGCCGCCGGCGCCCAGCTTACCGCCGTCGAGCGGGCGGGCACGCCAACGCTCCTGGGCCGGCTGCTCGCACCGGTGGGCGGCAGGTTCGCTGCCGCCGGTATCGTGGGCATCCTGGCCGCCCTCTTTGCCATAGCCCTCTCCGGCCTGTCGGGCTGGCTCATCCTGCGGGCCAGCGAACAGCCGCCCATCCTGTACCTGCTGACGGCCATCGTGGGTGTCCGGTTCTTCGGAATCGGCCGGGCGGTCCTGCGCTACTGCGAACGGCTCCTGGTGCATGAAACCGTCTTTGCCTCACTGACCATCCTGCGGGGCACTCTCTGGGAGTCGCTGAGCCAGCGGGCACTGTCCCTCCGGCGCCTCCTGCAGGGCGGCAACGTGCTGGGTGCCATCATTGACGACGTCGACACCGTCCGGGACCTGCTGCCGCGGGTTGTCCTTCCGCCGGTCACAGCGCTGGCCGTCGCGGCGGCCGCCGCCGGCACGTCGGCCTGGATACTGCCGGCCGCCCTGCCCGCCGTTCTCGCCACGGCGGTGGCAAGCCTGGCGGCGGCACCGGCGGCCGCGCTGGTTGCGGACCGGATGTCGGCGGGGACGGAGCAGCGCTTGCGTTCCGGAGTCCTCCGCCGCATCGCCGCGGCGCTCGACGCCAGGGCCGAACTGCATGCCAACGGCGCGTCACTGCCCGTGCTCGGCGACATCCGTTCGCAGGACCGCGCAGCAACCCGCGCCGCCCAGCGCTCGGCATGGGCCGAAGGACTCGGCCAGGCCATTACGGTCGCCGCCTGCGGCGCCGGCGCGCTGGCCACTGCCGTCATGGCGGCACCACAGGTGCTGGCAGGGAACGTCGCGGCGCCGACCGTCGCCGTCGTCGTCCTGCTGCAGCTGGCGCTCGTGGAACCGTATGCGGCCATGACGACGGCGGTACGCCAGTTTCCGGCACTGCGCGCCGTGCTGCGCCGCATCGGCGAGTCCGGCGTCCTCAGCCCCGGGGGGCCGGACGCGACGACGCCCGTCAAGCCAGGCGCCCGCCCGGGCGGCCGTCCCGGCATGGAACTGGCAGGACTGTCCGCGGCGTGGCCCGGCGGCAGAACCGTCTTCAGCGGACTCTCGGCCGTCGCGGAACCTGGCCGCTGGCTTGCGGTCACAGGTCCGTCCGGTGCCGGCAAATCCACGCTGCTGGCCGTGGCACTCGGCTTCCTCCCGCCCACCGGGGGAGGCATCGCCGTCACCGGCACCGCGGCGTGGTGCCCCCAGGAGGCCCACCTCTTTGATTCCACGGTGCGCGGCAACCTGCTGCTCGGACGCCGGGAGCAGCAGGCCGCGGGCGGGGAGGACGCCGAACGGGACATGCAGGACGCGCTCGCTGCTGTCGGCCTCGCACCGCTCGTGGCCCGGCTGGAGAACGGCCTGGACACGCGGATCGGCCCGGGCGGCGCATTCCTCAGCGGCGGCGAACGCCAGCGGCTGGCCGTTGCCCGGACCCTGATGACAAGGGCTGACGTGATCCTGCTCGACGAGCCCACAGCGCACCTTGACGCCGAGTCGGGCCGGGAGCTCATGGCGGACCTCCGGGCCGGACTGAGCTCCCGGACGGTGGTGCTGGTGACGCACAACCCCGCCGATATCAGCCCTCACGACGCACTTCTTGCCCTCGGCGGAGACGGCCAACCGGACGCGGACGGGGTGATGGCGCGCTCACTTTCCGCCGGTTAGCCTGTTGCCATGACGCACAACGATGTTGCTGCCCCCTGCGCCGTTGACTATCCGGCGCTGCAGTGGCGGAACGCCGAGACCGGGGATCTCGACTCGTGGGCGGCGCTGATCGCCCGCACCGCAGCCGTGGAGAAGCCCGTGTGGTTTGAGCACCGCGCCGAACTGGAGCAGCTCATGGAGTCCCGGAACAACCCGCCCGGGCCCAACACCGTGCTGGGAATCGACCCCGGCGGAGTCCCGCGGGCGTACGCGCGCATCTCCAAGAACAAGGACGGCGAGAAGGCGCACGGGTTCGGCTGCGTCGATCCGCAGTGGCAGCGCCGCGGCGTCGGATCCGCCCTCCTCGGGTGGCTTGAGGCCCGGACCCGGCAGCGGTTCGCCGAGGATACTGGCACCGCCCCCAAGCTCAGGATTTTCATGGAGCAAAAGCAGCAGCACCAGGCCGCGCTCCTGGCCAGGAGCGGCTACCACGTGGTCCGGTACTTCAATGAAATGCACCGGCCGCTGACAGAGCCGCTGCCCCAGGTGGTCCTGGATGCCAGCCTGGAGCTGGTGACCATGGGGCCGGAGATGAGCGAAGCCGTGCGGCTGGCGCACAACCAGGCCTTCGCCGACCACTGGGGCAGCGAGCCACGCGACGAGGAATCGTGGAGGTTTACCGTCAACGACCCCCTGGCCCGCCCCGACCTCAGCGCAGTCGTGCTGGAAGCACGCACGGGCGATGTTGCAGGCTACCAGCTGGCCAGCCACGACCCCGAGAGCGCGGCGACCCGCGGCTTCAGCGAAGGCTACACCGAGCTCTTGGGCGTGCGCCGCGAATTCCGTGGGCGGGGCATTGCGCAGGCCCTGCTGGCGGATGCGATGCGCCGGTTCGCGGACGCGGGCATGGACAAGGCGTCACTCGATGTGGACTCCGAAAACCCGACGGGTGCGCTGGCGCTGTACCTCAAGATGGGGTATCACCCAGTCAACCAGAGCATGGCCTGGGACAAGGCCCTCTGAAGCGAGTGCCGGAGCTGGCTCCACCTGCCGCGGGAGAGACCGTGGAGCCAGCCCTTTACGGCAGTGTCCCCCCAAAGGCGAAGACCGTTCAAGCCGCCCCCCAAAAGGTTTGACAGACACTCCCATGCCAAAGACTATGCACCGGCGTGGTAGCAGGCAATGGTCCGGGCGCAATGACTTGTTTAGTGACAGGTTTAGTGACGAATTTAGTGCTCTTTAGTGACTTGTTTGGTGACTTTTTCCAGACGCGTCGGTCAGCCGTCGACGTCGTGGAGGTGATGGACAACGTCGTGCAGGAAATACTGCGACAGAGTCAGGACCGTGAACTCCGAGCCGTTGCTGCGGAGCCCGGTCCTGCCCCATTGCGATTCCTGCACGCGGGCGAAGGAGGCAGCCACCTGCTCGCCTTCGGCGGTGAGTTCGGCGCTCACCACGGCGGCGTCCGCGTTGGCGTAATCCTTCTCGACAGCCGTAGCGTCCTGGTCCCAGTTCTCAAACTGCGCACCGTCCTGGCTGAGCATCAGGTTCAGTCGCTGGTCGAAGAGGCTGAAGACATCGCGGACGTGGCAGGAGTACTCCAGCGCCGACCACGTCGTGTCATCGGGGCGTTCGGTGGCATCCGGCCGGCGGAGCACGGCGCGCCAGCGGGGCAGCATGTTTTCGATGCTGCCGGGAACAGTGGCCGGCGTAACAGTGGAGGCATCAAATCCGCAGTCGCTGCACGGGCGGGACAGGACCCACGTCCAGTCTTTTTCATCGGGGATGATAGGCATGGCAGTAGTCTAGGCCCGATGCGGCAGTGCGCCGTGACGGCGCGGCGCGCCCGTCAGGCGGGCTGGTCCGCCGCCCAGGTCATGCTGGGCCCGATCGCCTCCACCGCCTGGGACAGCGGAATGCCGGAACCGTCGCGCCGTCCGTGCTCCTGGGGCAGGGAACGGGCAACCCCCGCGAGGGACGAGGCTTTCGCCGGGCCGTGGCCCGCCCACGCCTGCAGCAGCGTGTCTTCCCCCTTGAGGAACCGGTGCGCCCGGACCCCGCCGGTGGCGCGGCCCTTGACGGGGTATTCGGAAAAAGCCGTGACCTTCGCGGCTCCCGGCGCGGTGCCCGGAAGGGCGCCGTCGGTCCCGGAAATCGTGACGACGACGGCGGCGTCGTCACCGGGTGCGACGGCGCCGAAGAACATCACGTCGTCGTCGGGCGCGAGCTTGATGCCGGCCATGCCGCCTGCCGTCCGGCCCTGCGGCCGGACGTTGGCGGCACTGAACCGCAACAGCTGGGCCTGCCGGGTGAGGAAGACGAGGTCGGCGTCCTCGGATCCCGCCGGGGAAACGCCCACCACGGTGTCCTTGTCCTTGAGCGCGATGACCTCCCAGTCCTCGCGGTTCAGGGGGTAGTCCGGCTGGACCCGCTTGACCACGCCCTGGGCGGTCCCGATCGCCAGCACCTCGTCCAGCGGCGCGAAGGCCACGAGGGATTCGCCCTTGAGCAATGTGATGAAGTCCCTGGCCGGCACCCCGCCTGCCAGGTTGGGCAGCCCGGACATCGGCGGCAGGACCGGCATGTCCATCACCTGGATGCGCAGCATGCGCCCCTGCGAGGTGACTGCTGCGATCTCGCCGCGGGCCGAGGTCTTGACCACGGAATGGAACACATCGTGCTTCGAGCGCGGCCCGGTTTCCGCGAGGCTGTCCTGGTTGGAGGTGCGGGCAATCTGGCCCGACGCCGTGAGGATGGCCCAGCAGGGATCGTCCGCGATTTCGAGGGCCAGCGGGGCAGCCTTGCCCTTGACGCCTGCCTTGCTCTGGACGCCGAGGGCCGCAGCTGCGACAGTGGGGGAGACGGCCTCGGATTCGAGGAGGACGGTACGCCGCGGGGTGCCGTACTTCTCCGCGATTTCCGCCAGTTCGCCGGAGACCAGCTCGCGGAGCAGTTCGTCGGAAGCGAGGATGGCTTCGAGTTCCTCGATCTCCCGGCGGAGCTGGTCCTGCTCCTTTTCGAGTTCGATCCGGGAGTATTTGGTCAGCTGGCGGAGCCGGAGCTCCAGGATGTAGTTGGCCTGGATCTCGGAGAGGTCATAGATGGACATCAGCCGTTCCCGGGCCGCCGACGCCTCGTCGGAGGACCGGATGATCTGGATGACCTCATCGATGTCCACGATGGCAATGAGGAGGCCCTCCACCAGGTGCAGGCGGTCCTTCTTCTTGCCGAGCCGGAAGGCCGTCCGGCGCCGCACCACGTCGATCCGGTGGTCCACGTAGACGGTCAGCAGCTTGAGCAGGCCAAGGGTCTGCGGCTGGCCGTCCACCAGCGTGACGTTGTTGATGCCGAAGGAATCCTCCATCGGCGAGTAGCGGTAGAGCTGCTGGAGCACCGCGTTCGGGTTGAACCCGTTCTTGAGCTCGATCACGAGGCGCAGGCCGTGCTTGCGGTCGGTGAGGTCCACGATGTCGCTGATGCCGGTGAGCTTCTTGCCGTTGACGGCGTCCTTGATCTTCTCGATCACCTTTTCCGGACCCACCATGTAGGGAAGTTCGGTGACCACCAGGCCCGTGCGGCGGGCGGAGAGCTGTTCCACCTCCACCTTGGCGCGCGTCTTGAAGGACCCGCGGCCGGTGGCGTAGGCGTCGCGGATGCCTTCCAGGCCGACAATCCGCCCGCCGGTGGGAAGGTCCGGGCCGGGGACGAACTGCATGATGTCCTGGAGCGTGGCATCGGGGTTGGCGATGAGGTGCCGCGCCGCCGAAATGACCTCCACGAGGTTGTGCGGGGCCATGTTGGTGGCCATGCCGACGGCGATGCCCGTGGCTCCGTTGACCAGCAGGTTGGGGAACGCCGCCGGCAGGACGTCCGGCTGGGTGAGCTGGTTGTCGTAGTTCGGGACGAAGTCCACCACGTCTTCGTCGAGATGGTCCGTCAGCGTGAGCGCTGCGGCCGCGAGGCGGGCCTCCGTGTAGCGCGGCGCGGCCGGGCCGTCGTCGAGCGATCCGAAGTTGCCGTGGCCATCGATCAGCGGAAGCCGCAGCGAGAAGTCCTGGGCCATGCGGACCATGGCATCGTAGATGGCGGTGTCACCGTGCGGGTGGAGCTTGCCCATGACTTCGCCCACCACGCGGGCGCTCTTGACGTGGCCCCGGTCCGGCCGCAGGCCCATCTCGCTCATCATGTACAGAATGCGCCGCTGGACCGGCTTGAGGCCGTCCCGGGCGTCGGGCAGGGCCCGTGAGTAGATGACCGAATAGGCGTACTCGAGGAACGAGCCTTCCATCTCGGAAGTAACGTCTATGTCAACGATGTTTTCGACGTAGTCCTGGACGGTTTCCCCTGCGGGGGCTGAATTTTGGCGGCGGGCCATGGGGCTGGTAAATCCTTTTTGGGGTGCACTTCGGGAGTCTTGGCTAGGCTAAGCCTATGGTGGATCAGCCCGCGGACGGCGTATATCCGGAATATTGGGAAGCCGATGTCGTCCTGCGGGACGGCGGGACGGCACATTTGCGCCCCATCCACCCCTCCGATTCCGACGCCGTGCAGGCGTTCCACACGGGCCAGTCGCAGAACTCCATCTACATGCGGTTCTTCGCGTTCAAGGCCAGGCTCTCGAACAAGGAGCTCAAGCGGTTCACGGAGGTGGATTACCGGGACCGCGTGGCCCTGGTGATCACCATCGGCGGGGACATCATCGGGATCGGCCGCTACGACCGCCTGGACGATCCGGCGGAGGCGGAAGTGGCCTTCAACATCGCCGACGCCCACCAGGGCCGCGGCATCGGATCCATCCTCCTGGAGCATCTGGCGGCAGCCGCCCGGGAAAACGGGATCCGCCGGTTCAGCGCCGAGGTCCTGCCCGAGAACCGCAAGATGCTGATGGTCTTTTCCGATGCGGGTTACGACGTCAAGCGCCATTTCGACGACGGCGTGGTGAGCTTGGAGTTCAACATCGACCCCACGGACAAATCGCGCGCCGTGATGGAATCCCGGGAGCACCGCGCGGAGGCGAGGAGCGTGCAGGACCTGCTGGCGCCGTCGTCGGTGGCTGTGATCGGCGCCAGCCGAAAATGGGGGAAGGTGGGGTACCAGTTCCTCGAGCACATCATTGAAGGCGGCTTCACGGGGCCTGTCTACGCCATCAACCCGGAGGCGTTTGAGCTTGCCGGGATGCTGTCCTTCGGCCGGCTGTCCGAAGTGCCCGGTCCCGTCCAGCTGGCCATCGTCGCCGTTCCGTACGACGAAGTCCCCAAGGTGGTGGATGAATGCGCAGCCGCCGGCGTCAAGGGAGTCCTGGTGGCCTCCGCGGGCTTCACTGAGGACGGTGAGCGCGGCCTGGCGCGGCAGCGGGACCTTGTTCGGCAGGCCAGGGCCAACGGCATGCGGGTGATCGGCCCTGCGTCACTGGGCATCGTCAACACCAATCCGGCCGTCTCCCTCAACGCCTCCATGGCGCCCGGCCTGGCCCGGCGCGGCGGACTGGGGCTGTTCAGCCAGTCCGCGGCCATCGGGGTGGCGCTCTACGCGGCGTCCAGCCGCCGCCGCGCCGGAATCTCCACCTTCCTCTCCGCCGGTAACCGGGCGGACGTTTCCGGCAACGACATGATGCAGTTCTGGGAGGACGACGCCGACACCACCGCCGTGGGCCTGTATCTGGAGTCGATCGGCAACCCGCGCAAGTTCTCACGGCTGGCCCGCCGGCTTGCCCTGACCAAGCCCGTCATAGTGGCCAAGTCCAATTCCATGGGCCTCCAGCTTCCGCCCGGGCATGCCGTGCGGACCACGCAGGCCCCCGCCGGCGCCTTGGACGCGATGATGCGCCAGGCGGGCGTGATCCGCGTGGAGACCATCGAACAGCTCATGGACGTGGCGCAGATCGTGTCCGGCCAGCCACTGCCCAAGGGCGCCGGAGTGGCGGTCTTCAGCAACTCGGGGGCGCTGGGGAAGGTGGTGGCGGACAGTGCGTCCGCCCATGGCCTTGGCGTGGAACAACTTGTAACGGAGCTAAACCTCGACGCCGGCATGTCGCTCGCGCTGCCGGCCCTGCGGGACAGGCTGCGGGCGGTCCTCGCCATGGAGGCCGTGCACGCGGCGGTGGTGGCGTTCCTGCCGGCCCGCGGACTGACCGTGGACAACATCGCACGGGTCTTGGCTGAAAGTTCGGCCGAGGCGGGAAAGCCCGTGGTTGCGGCGTTCACCGGCATCCTGGACCCGTCCGTGTATGTGGAGGGCATGGTGGGGGAGGACGCCGGAACGTCGCCGGTCCCGTGCTACTCCAACCCAGGGGCGGCCGTCGCGGCCCTGGCTTCCGTTGTGCGTTACGCCGAGTGGGCAGGCCGGGCCCAGGGCCTCTTTGCCGAGCCTGACGGGTGTGATGGGGACGCCGCCCATGCGGATCTGGAGAGGCTGCTGGCGGACGTCCGGGGTGAACAGCTGAAGGAACTGGATTCCGCGGACGCCGCCCGACTGCTGGGTCATTACGGTATCCGCGTGCTGCCTGCCGCCGGCTTCGATACTGCCGACGAGGCCGTGGAAGCAGCCGCAAAACTGGGTTGGCCGGTGGCGCTCAAGACCACCGATCCGACGCTGCGGCACAGGCTGGACCTGGGCGGCGTGCGGCTGGACATCCAGGACCCGGACTCCCTGCGGTTGAACATCCTCCAGATGCGCCGCTCCCTTGAGCCCTACGGATCGTCCTCCTTGGAGGTCCAGACGATGGCGCCGGTGGGCCAGGCCTGCACATTCCGCGCCATCGAGGATCCGCTGCTGGGGCCGGTGGTCTCCTTCGGGCTGGCGGGTGACGCCGTGAACCTGCTGGACGACTGGGCCCACCGGGTGCCGCCGCTGTCCGCCGCCGACCTCCGCGAGTTCATCCGCAGCCCCCGGGCGTCCCGCAAGCTGTTCGGCTACCAGGGCCTGCCCGCGGTCGACGTCGCCGCCCTCGAAGACCTTGCCGCCCGCCTCGCACGTCTCAAGGACGCCCACCCGGAAATTGCGCTCGTGGAGTTCAACCCGGTCCTGGCCACTCCCCGTGGGGCATTCATCCTGGCCGCCGACGTCCGGATCGGCAACGCGGCACAGCGCACCGACAGCGCACGGCGGGCCATGCGCAGTTGACGCTTAGTTAGCATGTGCCAAGCCGATCTGTGAAAATGGGAAAATGAGCTCCCAGCCTCCCACCTCGAAGCCTCAAGCGCCCGACCACAGCCCACAGGCTTTCCACCACAGCTCACACAACCACAGCGCCCAGGGCCAGAGCCTTGAAGGCGCGCTCCAGCAGGCCGGTTTCTACCCCCGGCTTGTGGCCGACGTCGTGGACGACGCCCTGGACGGCCGCGACTGCGTCGCCCACCTCGTCCACCTGGAAACGCACTTTGACCGCGCCGAGGTCCGCCGGCACATCACCGTGCTGGTACTCACCGACGACATGCTGGTGATCACGCACGTTGACGACCAGCAGCTCGATGAGGCGGGCGAACAGATCGTGGCGCAGATTTCCACGGAGTCCGTTCCCGTGGCCCAGATCCGCTCGGTGGTGCTGAGCTACATGTACTCGCAGCCGCAGAACTACAAGCCGTCCGATCCGGTCCGCGAGGTGACCCTTTCCATCGCCTGGTCCGGCGGGCAGCGGCTCGACATGGGTCCGGCAAGCTGCGGGGACCCGCAGTGCGAGGCCGACCACGGGTACAGCGGAACCATCGCCCAGGAGGACATTGTCCTGCGCATCAGCGCCGAGGCGGACGGACTGCAGGCAGTCCAGGATGCCAAGCTCTTTGCGCGCGCCCTCCGCGCCGTGAACACGGGCTCGGCGGCTCCTGTTCCGCACGGGCTGCCGCCCCAGCCGCGTCCCCGCATGGGCGTTTTCTCGAACCGCCTGAGCCGCGGGCACCAGCGCTGAGATGGTGCCGGAAAACGAATCGCCCTCTTCCGCCGCCCCGTCAACACTTCGCCGGGAACCGTTCGCCGGGCTGTCCCCGGCCGGGCATGAACTGCCCGCCGCCCCGACCTACGGACGTCGCTCTGTCGCGGAGGTACTAAGCAGCGCAGCGGCGAGCCTCGGGCTGGACGGGTTCGAGAATGCGCTGGCGCTGCCGCCGGCCAAGCGCATCTGCGTGGTCCTCGCCGACGGGCTGGGCCGGAGCCTGCTCAAGCAGAAGTCCGCCCATACCCCGTTCCTGCGCGGGATCATGCAACGCGGGCAGGGGGCGGTCCCCGTATGGCTGGATTCCGCGTTCCCCTCCACCACGGCGGCCTCGCTTGCCAGCCTGGGCACGGGACTCGCCCCCGGCCAGCACGGACTGGTGGGATACGACGTCCTGGATCCGGCCCAGGACAAGGTGGTCAACATGCTGGGCAACTGGGATGCCGGCGTGGACCCGCTGGAATGGCAGCCCTTCCCCACGGTCTTCGAACGGGCGGCCCAGCAGGTTGACGTCGTCACCGTCAGCCTTCCCCAGTTCGGCAGTTCGCCCATGACGCTCGCGGCGCTGCGTGGCGGCAGGTTCATCTCTGCCACCACATCGCACGCCCGGACCGCTGCCGCCGCCGAGGCGATGGCCGGGCCGGACTCCAGCCTCATGTACTTCTACCTGAATGACCTGGACAAGGCAGGCCACCGCCACGGCTCCCAGTCGCCGCAGTGGGAGCATCAGCTTGAAGAGCTGGACGCAACCGTCAAACGACTGGACGCCGCCCTCCCGGCCGGGACCACGGTGCTGGTCACTGCCGACCACGGCATGCTCGACGTCGCCGAGGCGCAGCGCATCGACTATTCCGCCGAGCCCGCGCTGGTGGCCGGGGTCCGGCACACCGCCGGGGAGCCGCGGATGGTCCACCTGTACCTCGAAGAGGACGCGGACGGGAAAGAACGCCAGCGGCTGCTGGACGCCTGGCGCGGCCGGTTCGGCGACAGGATCTGGGCCTTCACCCGGGAGGAAGCCCTTGCTGCCGGACTCTTCGGCCCGGTCCGGCCGGAAGTCGTGGGGCGCGTCGGGGACGTGATGATCGCCGCCCGTGATGCCCTGGCGTTTTACGACACCCGCCGCGTCCGGCCGACTGCCCTAGAGGTGGTGGGTCAGCACGGCTCCCTGACCAAGGCGGAGCGGGAAGTGCCGCTGCTCTGCTTCCAGGCTGCCGGCAAGCCCGCCGGCCGGAGGGGAGCCCGTGGCTGAACTCGTCTTCTTCTCGGGCACCATGGACTGCGGAAAATCAACACTGGCGCTCCAGATGGACTACAACCACCGCGCCCGCGGACGCGGCGGAGTGCGGTTCAGCCGCAACGACCGCGCCGGCGGATTCCGCATCTCCAGCCGCCTCGGGCTGGAGACGGACGCCGTGGAGGTGGTTGACGCGACCGATTTCTGGGACGAAGTGGTGCTCCGCCGGACCCGGGGGATCCGCGTTGACTATCTCATCTGCGACGAGGCCCAGTTCTATTCGCCGGCCCAGGTGGAACAGCTTGCGCGGGTGGTGGACGAGATCGACGTCGACGTTTTTGCCTTCGGGATCACTTCAGACTTCCGCACGCGCCTCTTTCCCGGGTCACAGCGGCTGATTGAACTGGCGGACCGCGTCCAGGTCCTCCAGGTGGAAGCCCTGTGCTGGTGCGGGCGCCGCGCCACGCACAACGCCAGGACGGTGGACGGCGTCATGGTCATGGAAGGCGCGCAGGTGGTGGTGGGCGACGTCGACATGGCAGGCGAGGCGGCGTCCACGGACGCCGGCCATGTGCCGGTCGTCGGCTATGAAACGCTGTGCCGGCGCCACTTCATGCGCCGCGTCACCGCCCACGGCGCCAACATCATGGCCCAGCAGGACCAGCTGCTCCCGTTCGAGGTTGACGCGTGCCTCTGGCACGGGGCCGGCGACCGGACCACGGTCGGGGACGCCTGAGGACGAGCCGGGTCGCCTGAGCGGGAACCGGGTCGCCTGGGCAGACTCCGGGTGCCTACGTTTGGTTCAGTCGCCCCTGGTGCCGAAGACGATTTCGTCCCAGCTGGGAACGCTGGAGCGCTTCGGCCTCGATGGCTGGCGTTCAGGTTCATCCCGGTCCTGATCCGGGCGGGGCGTGGTTCCCTGGCCCGGCTGTGTCCGGTTGCCTTCCAACCGGCGGCGGGGAGCCCCGCGGCCCAGCAATTCATCCAGACCGACGTTGCCGGCCGCAGGCCGTTGCGGGCCCTCGGCGGGACGGTCCGCCGCGACGTCGTCGGCAGCAGGACCCGCCGGACCCGCCGGCGAAGCTGCGGGGGTGTCCTTACCCGCCGTGCTGACCGGGCGCAGCCGGGACGGGACAATGGTGATTTCCCGCGTGTCTGTGCTGACGCCGTCGTGAAGTTTCAGGGAATCGTCATCGGCGTCCTGGTGCTGTGGCGCGAGGCTGAGACGGGACAGCATCGAGGGCCGGCCGTCGCGCCGGCGGCCCGGCTGGCCGAACTGGGCGGCCGGGGAGTCGGACAGATCCGCTTCGGCCGATTCCGGTTCCTGTTCTTCCGGCTCCGCGTCGGTGTCGACGGCGGCAGGAACTTCCGAGGGCCTCGGATGGGCCGCGGGGACGCCGTTGGTCAGCAGCAGGGCAAGGGCGTCATCGCCGTCCTCGTCCACGCCGATTCGCTGGCCCCGCCGGGAGCGCAGCATGTCCAGGAGGCCGTCGGGGTCCTTCTTCGGCTCTGCTCCGGTGCGGGCCGCGGCCTCGGCATCGGTTTCAAAATCAAAGGGCCGGTCGGACACGGCGGAGAGCCGGCGGGCGGGCACCGGCCCGTCCAGGGGCTCCAGTTCGCTGAGCTGCTGCGCCCAGCGGTTGGCGTTCTGCAGGGACTTGCGCGAGGGATTGAACGTCCACATGGCCGGGGGTTCTTCGCCGATGCTGGCGTGGCCGCCCGGCGCAACCTCGAACCTGGCCACTACCGTCCAGGTGCCGTCGGGCCGCCGCCAGGAATCCCACTCAAGCGAGGACGAGTCAATGCCGTGGGCGGTGAGCCTGTGGGCCACCATGTCGGCCAGCGTGGCGGGGTTGTCACCGAACGCCGACCGGTAGATGTCGTGCCCGGGGGGCGGCGAAGCGACTTCCACCTTGCGGGCCTGCTGGGCAACGTATTCGCGCTCGGCCAGGACCGGTCCCTCGTAACGTTCAACTTTTTCGAGCGGCATGCCCGAAGCCGCCGCCACCTCCGCAGCTGTGGAGCCGCTGCGGATCCTGGCCTGGATGTCGCGGGGGGACATGGCCACAGCGCTGCCCGCCGATGTCCGCACCGAGGGCCGGCTGGCAGCCATCCGTAATGCTTCGTTGATCGGCAACTGGAACATTTCGCCGCCGGTGCCGCTTAACAGGAGATGCTCCCCGTCGTCGTGGACGCCTACAAGCCGTAGATCCTGCATTACAATCCTCCACCCTGGCATTACTATCAATCGAAACTCTGCCACTCAAGGCGGTCGTTTCCTGTTAGGACGGAGGGCGCGCCGCGATATTCCGGGACTTTCGGTGCCGCAGGGCGGAAGCGTGGACGGTCTTTGGTTCCGCTCTGGCTTTTCCTTGCGGCATAGGGAAAAATGTGCCCGTGATCCGGGCACAAATTGGCGGCATTCGGTGTTGTGTACGGTGAATTAATCAAGCGAGTCGACGGAGCGTGAGCAGCAGACCATGGCGACAGATTACGATGCGCCGAGGAAATCCGAAGAGGACCTCAATGAGGATTCAATTGAGGAGCTGAAAACCCGCCGCGCCGATAAACCGACGGCAGTCGTCGAAGAGGACGAAGCCGACCTCGCCGAAGGTTACGAGCTGCCGGGGGCGGACCTGTCGGGTGAAGAACTGCTGGTCCGCGTCATGCCGGCCCAGGCTGATGAGTTCACGTGTTCCTCATGCTTCCTGGTACGCCACCGCTCGCAGATCGCCCGCGAAAAGGACGGCCGCTTTTACTGCAAAGACTGCGAAGGCTAGGACTATTTCCCGGCCTATTTCCGGCTTACTTTCCGGGCAGCTTCTTTTCCCGGGGGCTTATTTTCTAATCAGCGCGGCCACGAGTTCGTCCGGGCGGCGCGTGGAAGTCAGCCAATACGGAGTGGGGTCCGAGGGGTCGGTGATTTCGATTCGCACCACGGGATCGATCCAGCCGCGGATGCAAAGGTATGCGAGGCCGTTCAGGCGCGTTCCGCGTTCCGCCGTCGCCTCGCTGCCGCGGTAGGCCACGGCCTGTCCCGTCAGGCCGCGCTCAATACTTGCCCGGCCCACCTGCAGCCGTCCGGCTGTCACGGTCACGGCAGGGGTGGACAGGATCAGCAGGACCGCCTCGATGGCGAAAAGCACGCCGGCGGCCGTTAGTCCGGCCGCCAGGCTGATGGGCGCAAAGACAAGGATGCCCGCGCCGGCGATGCCCGCCGCGACCAGCCAGATCCAGACGCCGGGCCACAGCTTTTCGGTGAAAAGAACGGTTTCATCGGGGGAGGACTGGTGGGGGGCAGGCACGGCTGCGCTTGAATCGGGCATGCACCCAGCTTTCCATCTTTGCGGTGTCTTTTCATCCCGCTCGGACCGGCCCTTGCCGCCCCGGGGCAGGTAGGAGTATGCACCGCGCGGGCGATAGAGTGAGGGACTGTGACTGACGAAGCAACACCTCTTACGCCTCCGCCGCATGCAGCGGCACCCGCCGCCCCGGCAGAGCCCACTCCGGCGGAGCCCGCACCGGCAGGGTTCGGAGCGCCAACAGTGCAGGTTCAATTGAAAATGCTCGACGCCGGCCTGGAAGCGCCGTCCTACGCCCACCCCGGTGACGCCGGAGCCGATTTGCGGGCCCGCGAGGATGTTGTGCTGGAGCCTGGCGAACGGCGGCTGGTGCCGACCGGCGTCTCCATAGCCCTTCCGCACGGCTTTGTGGCCCTGATCCACCCGCGCTCGGGCCTCGCAACGAAACACGGGCTGACAGTGGTTAACGCGCCGGGAACCGTCGATGCGGGCTACCGCGGCGAAATCGCCGTGACGTTGCTGAACACCGACCGGGAGCAGGCCATAGAACTGCGCCGCGGCGATAGAATTGCACAGATGGTCATCCAGCGCGTGGAGCATGCGCAGTTCGTCGCCGTGGGGGAGTTGAACGACTCCGTCCGCGGTGCCGGAGGCTTCGGCTCCACGGGCGGCTTCGCCGTTCCGGGCGCCTAGCTTCACCGGACACCCCGAGCGTTCCGTGAGGGCGAAGCCTCCCGTGACGCCGCCGGCGGTCAGCAAGACATGACGCGGCGCCTGCGGGGCCGGCGCGACAAGATCACAACTAAGGAGACAACCCATGGTTTTTGGGCGTGGCAGGAAAGCCAAGAAGCAAGAGGCGGCGGAGCCTGAGGACGTCCAGGCGGACATCGCGGCCGGTTCAGCTGACGACGCCGCCACCGGCCGTCGCGCCACCGGCCCCTTTGATGTCTCCGAGATCAGCAGCCGGGACGGCTACGTGGATCTCGGTGCCCTCCTCATTGCACCGCGTGAGGGTCTCCAGCTGAGGCTTGAGGTGGAGGAGGCAACGCAGCGGGTCGTGGCAGTGACCATGGACCTGGACGGTTCCAGCCTGCAGCTGCAGGCGTTCGCTGCGCCGCGCTCGGAAGGCCTCTGGGAGGAAATCCGCGAACAGATCGGCCAGTCCGTGGGCGGCCAGGGCGGCCAGGTGGAAGAAATCACGGGCGACTTCGGTCCGGAGCTGGTGGCCAAGCTGCCGGCTGCATCCGCCGACGGCAGCCAGGGTTACCGCGTTGCCCGGTTCATCGGCGTCGACGGTCCCCGCTGGTTCCTCCGTGGGGTCTTCGGAGGCGAAGCCGCGCTCAACCGTGATGCGGCAGCCGGCCTGGAGGAGCTGTTCCGGAAAATCGTCGTGATCCGCGGCGACAACCCCATGCCTCCCCGTGACCTTCTGCAGCTGCGGCTCCCCAAGGATGCCACCGGGTCCGTGCCGCCCGGTGCGCCGGAGTTCCAGCAGCCCGAACGCGGTCCGGAGATCACCCAGATTGGTTGATGCCAGCCACCCCCTGGGCGAGGCAGTGCCCATCAGCGGACTGCCGGAGCGGGGGCGCGTCGTATGCCAGGGCTTCATTGAATCGGTGACCTATGCGCCCGCAACGCAAGTGGCGGCGTTCACCGCCATCGTCACGGACCACGACCGTCCTGCGTCCGGGCGAAAGAACCGCCTTCGCGTTATCTGGCTGGGCCGCCGCCGCATTCCGGGCATCGACGCCGGAACCCAGCTCCGTCTGGAAGGCATGCTGACGGTCCGGGACGGATTGCCCACCATCTTCAACCCCCGCTACGAAATACTGTCCCACCAGGAGAACCAATGACTATGCCTGAGAACCCGGACCGGGGACCGGGACGGCAGGAGCCCGACTCGGCGCCGGAGGCTCCCGGACTTGCCGGGCTGGCCGAAGGCTACGCGTCCAAGGCCGGCCTGCACCGCACCGATGACGGGCGCATCGACGTCCTCAAAAGCGCCGGCGGGTACCAGGGCATCGCCGAGAGCATCCTGCCCGGCCTGGTCTTCCTTATTACTTTTACCGTCACCGCTGCGTTGACGCCGTCGCTCATTGCAGCCCTCGGCGCTGCTGCCGTGTTTACCGTGGTCCGGCTCGTCCAGCGCCGCCCCCTGACCCAGGCCCTGGCCGGGGTCGTCGGAGTCGGCATCTCCGCGTGGTTTGCCAACAGCACCGGCAAGGCGGAGGACTTCTACCTGCCCGGATTCCTCACCAACGCTGCCTACATCGTCGCCATGGTCATCTCGATTGCCGTCAAGTGGCCCATCGCCGGGTTGCTGTTCGGTTTTATCCGGAACGAGGGGCTGGACTGGCGCCAGAACCCTGCACGCGTCCGCGCCTACCGGCTCGGCACGTGGATCATCGTCGGAGTGCTTGCCCTCCGCCTGCTGGTGCAGGTGCCGCTCTACCTGATGGGGCCGGACGGCCTGGCGGCGCTGGCAACCACGAGGCTCATTATGGGTGCTCCGCTGTACATCCTGGGCGTGTGGCTGGCCTGGCTGGTCACCCGGCCTGCAGCCGCGGTCGTGGTTCAGCCGTCGAAGCCGTCGTCTTCCGGCGACTGATCCAGCCGGGTCTGCTGAACGGCGGCCGGCAACGGCGCCTCGGCTGCCCCGTCGGCTGACGCTTCCGCGGAACCCGACCCTTCGCCGGACCCGGACTCTTCGCTGGATCCGGGGGACAGGAGTTCACGCAGCTGGTCCTCCGCGGCGATGGTGGTGACGAAGAACAGTTCGTCGCCGCCATCGATGACGTCGTCCCTGCTGGGGGTGATCGGGGCCTGGTCCCGAAGGATGGCCACGAGCGTCGAGTCCTCGGGCCAGTCGATGTCGCCGACGGTCAGCCCGATCGCGTGCGAGTCATGGGGCACCGTGAACTCAACGAGCGAGGACACCCCGGTCTGCAGCGTCAGCAGGCGCACGAGGTCTCCGATCTCAACGGCTTCCTCCACCAGGGCCGTCATGAGCTGCGGCGTGTTGACAGCCACATCGACGCCCCAGGAATCATTGAACATCCAGTCGTTCTTCGGGTTGTTGACCCGGCCGACGGTGCGCCCCACCCCGAACTCGGTCTTGGCAAGCAGTGAGACGACGAGATTGACCTTGTCGTCACCCGTGGCCGATACCACTACATCCGCGTCGTCGAGCTTCGCGTCCTGCAGGGTGCTGAGCTCGCAGGCGTCACCGACCAGCCAGTGCGCACCGCGCAGCCCGCTCCGGCCAATGACTTCCGGTTTGAGATCGATGAGCAGAATCTCGTGCTTGTGGGCAAGCAGCTCACGGGCGATCGAGGAGCCGACGCTTCCGGCTCCGACGATGACGACTTTCACTTAGGACTCCTTGGCGGGTGCTTTGGCCAGAACATGGGCCACTTCGGCGCTGCGGTCCACACGAAGCATGGCGTGGACGGTGTCGCCTTCCTGGTACGAGGTGCCGGGCAAAGGAAGGACGCCTTCGCCGAACCGGGTCAGGTACGCGATCCGGATGTCGGCGACCTTTTCGATCGAGGACACGGTGTGGCCGATCCACGCGGGATCCAGTTCGAGTTCGGCCAGTACCAGGCGGCCGGACGGCTCCCGGAAGTCGCCGGCGAGGTGCTGTTCCGGCAGGATGCGCCGAAGGACCTGGTCGGCGCTCCAGCGCACGGCTGCCACTGTGGGGATGCCCAGGCGCTGGTAGATCTCTGCACGGCCGGGATCGTAGATTCTGGCAACGACATGGGGTACATGGAACGTCTCGCGGGCCACGCGCGTGGCCAGGATGTTGGAATTGTCGCCGCTGGAAACCGCGGCGAAGGCGTACGCGTCGGCGACTCCAGCCTGCTTGAGGGTGTCACGGTCAAAGCCGACGCCGGTCACTTTCCGGCCGGTGAAGCCGGAACGAAGCCGGCGGAAGGCGCGGTCATCCTGGTCGATGATGGCCACTGAATGGCCTGCATCCTCAAGCGTGTGCGCCAGGGTTGCCCCTACGCGTCCACATCCCATGATCACGAAGTGCGCCACACTGTCTCCTCATACTTCTCGCCGACTGCTCCGTACGACTCTACCGCCGGAATCCTGCCATGACATCGCGTCCGAATCAGACTAACTTTGTGTGGTGCTGACAATTCTGAATGCCGTGAAGCGGGTGCTGGTAGGGCGGCCGTTCCGGAACGACCGGCTGGCCCACACGCTCCTGCCGAAGCGGATCGCGCTTCCCATCTTCGCCTCGGACGCCTTGTCGTCCGTGGCCTATGCTCCGGACGAGATCCTGCTCACGCTGGCCCTGGCAGGCGTCAGCGCCGTGGCGATCTCCCCGCTTGTGGGCCTGGCCGTCATGGTGGTCCTCCTGACAGTCGTGGCCTCCTACCGGCAGAACGTCCACGCCTACCCTTCAGGTGGCGGCGACTATGAGATCGCGAACGTGAACCTGGGGAAGTACGCCGGGCTGACCGTTGCATCCGCGCTGCTCGTGGACTACGTGCTGACGGTGGCCGTGTCGATGTCGTCGGCCGCGACCTACCTCACCACCGCGGTTCCGTCGCTCCACGGCCAGCAGGCCATGATCGCCACCATCGGCGTGATCATCCTGGCCCTGGTGAACCTTCGCGGCATCAAGGAGGCCGGCAGCGTCTTCGCCGTCCCGACGTACATCTTCATGGCCTCCATCCTGGGCATGACGGCTGTGGGAGTCTTCCAGGCGATCACCGGCCAGCTGGGCGAGGCGCCGTCGGCGGCGTTTGAGATCGTGCCGGCGGAAGGCTTCGACGAGGGCCTGGTGGGACTGGCCGGTGCCTTCCTGCTGCTCCGGGCGTTCTCCTCCGGCGCCGCCGCGTTGACCGGCATTGAGGCCATCAGCAACGGTGTGCCGAATTTCCAAAAACCCAAGAGCAAGAATGCAGCCACCACGCTGCTGCTGCTCGGCGTGATCGCCTCGTCCATGCTGGCCGGCATCATCTACCTGGCCAACGCGACGAAGGTGCACATTGTGCTGGACCCGGCCACAGAGTTCCTCCTGAACGGCCGGCCGCTGCCCGAGGGCTACATCCAGAGTCCGGCCATCAGCCAGATCGCCCAGACCATCTTCGGCTCGGGTTCCATCTTCTTCTTCATCGTGGTCGCCGCGACCGGGGTGATCCTGGTGTTCGCCTCCAACACTGCGTTCAACGGCTTCCCGGTCCTCGGCTCGATCCTGGCCCAGGACGGTTACCTGCCGCGCCAGCTGCGCACCCGCGGTGACCGGCTGGCGTTCAGCAATGGCGTCCTGGCGCTGGCCGCCGGGGCCCTCGTGCTGATCATCGCCTTCAACGCGGACGTCACAAAGCTCATCCAGCTCTACATTGTGGGCGTGTTCATTTCGTTCACGGTCAGCCAGCTGGGCATGATCCGGCACTGGGGCCGGGAGCTGAAGCTGGCCAAGGACAAGGCGGTGCGCCGCCGGATGTTCAAGTCCCGCACCATCAACATGATCGGCTTCGGCATGACCTCGCTCGTGCTTGTGATCGTGCTCATCACCAAGTTCGAGCAGGGCGCCTGGATCGCCCTGCTGGCGATGTTCGTGCTGTTCCTCATCATGTGGAGCATCCGCGCCCATTACGACAACGTGGCCAAGGAACTGGCCGTCGACGAGGACTCCTCGCCCCGCGCCCTGCCCACACGCGTCCACGCCGTGCTGCTCGTCTCCCACGTCCGGAAGCCCGTCCTCCGGGCCCTCGCCTACGCGCGCGCCTCACGCCCCTCCCGGCTGGACGCGATCACCGTGGACATCAACGCCGAGGAAACAGCGCACACGCTGGCCGACTGGGACAAGCTTGAGATCCCCGTCCCCCTGACAGTGCTGGCCAGCCCCTACCGCGAGACCATCACCCCGATCATGGACTACATCAAAAGCATGCGCCGGGACTCTCCGCGCGACCTCATCGTGGTGTACATCCCGGAATACGTGGTGGGCAAGTGGTGGGAACAGCTGGTCCACAACCAAACGGCGCTGCGCATCAAGACCCGGCTCCACTTTGAACCAGGCGTCATGGTGGCCAGTGTTCCGTGGCAGCTCAAATCATCCGAAGAAGCAAAGAAACTGCAGGACATCCAATGACCGTGCCGGACACCCAGACCAACTCCATAGGCGCCGAACTGACCGTCGATATCGGCCCCGTGGCCCACGGCGGGCACTGTGTGGCCCGCCACGAAGGCCGCGTGGTCTTCGTCCGTCACGGCATACCCGGGGAGCGCGCCCGGATCCGGCTCACCGACGCGGGGGAGTCGGCCAAGTTCTGGCGCGCCGATGTTGTGGACGTCGTGGAACCGTCGCCGGACCGTGTCCCGCACTTCTGGCGGGTGGCCGATTCCCTCAGTTCCTGGGAGCACGGGCATCCGCCGGTCGGCGGTGCCGAACTGGGCCACGTGTCCTTGTCCCGTCAGCGCAGCCTCAAGGGCGAAGTGCTGGCCGAACAGCTCAAGCGGCTGGCCGGCGTCGAACTTTCCACCGAAGTGGAAGCGGTGGGCGCAGCCAGCGCCGCAGACGCGGAAATCAACGACGGCGGTGACGGCCTCGCGTGGCGCACGCGGGCAAGCTTTGCGGTGACCGCCGGCGGCAAGCTGGGCATGCACGCCCACCGTTCGGACCAGGTCATCCCGGTGCGGGAGATGCCACTCGCGGTTGACGGGGTGAACGCCCTGCGCCTGTGGGAGATTGACCTGCAGGGCATCGAGCGCGTGGAGGTTGCGGCGCCGGCCAACGGGTCGCGGCCGCTGGTGCTCCTCGCGCCCGCGCCCGGGACCCGAGCCAAGCGGCTCAGCACCATCCTCGCCCAGCTCCCCGCGGATGTATCCGTGGCAAGCTACGATCCCCTCAAGGACGAGACCCTGCAGTTACGCGGCCGCACCTGGGTGCAGGAGTCCGCCGCCGGCCACGACTACAGGGTCACGGGTGCCGGCTTCTGGCAGATCCACCGCGACGCTCCGGAAACCCTGGTGGGCGCCGTGACCGGCTTCCTGCACGACGGCGGGTTCCTGGAGCCGGGCGCGGCCGTCGCCGATCTCTACGCCGGGGCCGGGCTTTTCACGGCACCGCTGGCGGACGCCGTCGGTGAAACCGGTTCCGTGCTGTCGGTGGAAGGCGCCCCCGGAACGAGCCGGGACGCGCGGAAAAACCTGCACGGAGCACCGCAGGTCGAAATCGTGCAGGGCCGCGTGGAGCGCGTGTTGCGCCAGCAGCCCCGCAGCTTCGACGCCCTCCTGCTGGATCCGCCGCGTGCCGGTGCAGGCAAGGCGGTGGTCAACCAGCTGATGGCCGCAAACCCCCGTGCCATCGCCTACGTGTCCTGCGACCCTGCATCGTTTGCCCGTGACATCGGTTACTTCCAGCAGGGCGGCTGGTCCCTCTCGGGGCTTAGGGCGTTCGACCTGTACCCGCACACGCACCATCTGGAGACGGTGGCACTGCTGACTCCCCGCGGTTGATGTGACTAGGATGGGCCTAGTAGTCCCGCGTCGCGCTCCCTTTTACGGTTGACCCATGCAATTTGTCAGGGCCTGCACTAATTAGGATCCCCTAACTAGCAAGCGGTCTACCGCGCGACAAAGATGAAACTGTTGCGAGAGGAGTCCTGCGATGAGCACTGTGGACAGCTTCGGTTCAAAAGGCAAACTTAATGTAGCCGGAACCGAATACGAAATTTTCCGGTTGAACTCCGTTGAAGGTTCAGAAAACCTTCCGTTCAGCCTCAAGGTATTGCTTGAAAACCTGTTGAGGACCGAGGACGGCGCGAACATCACTGCCGATCACGTCCGCGCCTTGGCAGGGTGGGATCCGAATGCCCAGCCCGACACTGAAATCCAGTTCACGCCCGCCCGCGTGATCATGCAGGACTTCACCGGCGTGCCCTGCGTGGTGGACCTTGCCACGATGCGCGAGGCGGTCAAGGAGCTTGGCGGCGATCCGAAGAGGGTGAACCCGCTGGCTCCGGCCGAGATGGTGATTGACCACTCGGTGCAGATCGATGCCTTCGGTAACTCCGGCGCACTGGAGCGCAATATGGAGATCGAATACCAGCGCAATGGTGAGCGCTACCAGTTCCTGCGCTGGGGCCAGACCGCGTTTGACGACTTCAAGGTCGTCCCGCCGGGAACCGGCATCGTGCACCAGGTCAACATCGAATACCTGGCCCGCACCGTCATGACCCGCGAAGTGGACGGCGTCGTCCGTGCCTACCCCGACACCTGCGTCGGCACCGACTCACACACCACCATGGTCAACGGCCTGGGTGTGCTGGGCTGGGGCGTTGGCGGCATTGAAGCCGAGGCCGCAATGCTGGGTCAGCCCGTTTCCATGCTGATCCCGCGCGTCGTGGGTTTCAAGCTGACCGGTTCCATCCCGGCCGGCGCCACCGCCACCGACGTCGTCCTCACCATCACCGAGCAGCTGCGCAAGCACGGCGTTGTGGGCAAGTTCGTGGAGTTCTACGGCGAAGGCGTGGCGGCAGTGCCGCTGGCCAACCGCGCCACCATCGGCAACATGAGCCCGGAGTTCGGCTCCACGGCCGCAATGTTCCCGATCGACGACGTCACACTCGAGTACCTCCGCCTCACCGGCCGTTCCGACGAGAACGTCGCCCTGGTTGAGTCCTATGCGAAGGAACAGGGCCTCTGGCACGATCCTTCCCGCGAGATCAAGTTCTCCGAGTACCTCGAACTGGACCTGTCCACGGTTGTTCCCTCCATCTCCGGCCCGAAGCGTCCCCAGGACCGCATCGAGCTCACGGATGCCAAGGAGCAGTTCCGCAAGGACATCCACAACTACGTGACCATCGAAGACGGCAGCGTGGACGAGTCCCTGGAAGAGTCCTTCCCGGCCTCCGATCCGCCCTCGTTCACCCACGCTGATTCCCACACCACGGAAACGGCCCGCGTTGAGTCTGCCGCCAACGGCGCCGAGGGACGTCCGTCCATCCCGGTGCACGTTGTCACCGAGGACGGCCGCGAGTTCGAGCTGGACCACGGAGCGGTGTCCATCGCCTCGATCACGTCCTGCACCAACACGTCCAACCCTTCCGTGATGCTCGCCGCAGCACTGCTGGCGCGCAACGCCGTGGACAAGGGCCTGACGTCCAAGCCGTGGGTAAAGACCTCCGTGGCTCCCGGCTCCAAAGTGGTCACCGACTACTACGAGAAGTCCGGCCTCACCCCGTACCTGGAGAAGCTCGGCTTCTACATCGTGGGCTACGGCTGCGCCACCTGCATCGGCAACTCCGGCCCGCTCGACGCCGAAATCTCCGAGGCCATCCAGGCCAACGACCTTTCCGTCACCGCAGTGCTGTCCGGCAACCGTAACTTCGAAGGCCGCATCAACCCGGACGTGAAGATGAACTACCTGGCTTCCCCGCCGCTGGTCATCGCCTACGCCCTGGCCGGAACCATGGACTTCGATTTCGACACCGACTCCCTTGGACAGGACGAAGCCGGCAACGAGGTCTACCTGAAGGACATCTGGCCGAACCCGGTCGAAGTTCAGCAGGTCATCGATTCCTCCATCGACAAAGAAATGTTCGCCCGCGGCTACGAGGGCGTCTTCGACGGCGACGACCGCTGGAAGGCCCTCGACACCCCGGCTGGCGACACTTTCGCCTGGGACGAGAAGTCCACGTATGTCCGGAAGCCCCCGTACTTCGAGGGCATGAAGGCCACGCCTGAGCCCGTGAAGGACATCTCCGGTGCCCGCGTGCTGCTCAAGCTCGGCGATTCCGTCACCACGGACCACATCTCCCCGGCTGGTTCCTTCAAGTCGGACACCCCGGCCGGCCAGTACCTGCTGGCCAACGGCGTGGAGCGCAAGGACTTCAACTCCTACGGCTCACGCCGTGGCAACCACGAGGTCATGATCCGCGGCACGTTCGCCAACATCCGCATCAAGAACCAGCTGCTGGACGGCGTGGAGGGCGGCTTCACCCGCGACTTCACCCAGGCGGACGGCCCGCAGGCTTATGTCTACGACGCCGCCCAGAACTACCAGGCAGCCGGCACCCCCCTGGTGGTCCTGGCAGGCAAGGAATACGGTTCCGGTTCGTCCCGCGACTGGGCAGCCAAGGGCACCGCGCTGCTGGGCGTCAAGGCTGTCATCGCCGAAAGCTATGAGCGCATCCACCGCTCGAACCTGATCGGCATGGGTGTCCTTCCGCTGCAGTTCCCGGCCGGCGAGTCCGCTGCCACGCTGGGGCTGACGGGCACGGAAACCTTCGCTGTTGAGGGCGTCACCGCCCTGAATGAAGGCACCACGCCGAAGACCCTCAAGGTCACGGCCACCGCCGAGGACGGCACCGCCAAGTCGTTCGATGCCGTGCTCCGCATCGACACCCCGGGCGAAGCCGACTACTACCGCAACGGCGGCATCCTGCAGTACGTTCTGCGCCAGATCTCCGCGAACTAGGCGGAGTCGCCGGCCTGTACCGGTAACGCATGCGAAGGCCTCGGCCGGTCACAGACCGGCCGGGGCCTTCGCGTTCCGGCGCGGCGGCCACGGCAGAGGCGTTAGAGTTAAAAGGCACGTCTACCACCGAAGGAGGGGCCGTTGGGAATCTTGGAGACCATCCGGAACCCGCAGAACCTGAGCAAGTTGTCCGCAGCGCAGCTCGAACAGTTGGCTACCGACATCCGGAAATTCCTGATCAGCAACGTCTCGCAGACCGGTGGACACCTCGGACCCAATCTCGGCGTCGTGGAACTCACCATGGCCGTGCACCGCATCTTTGACTCGCCCCGGGACAGCATCGTGTTTGACACCGGGCACCAGTCTTACGTCCACAAGCTCCTGACCGGCCGGCAGGACTTCGGCACCCTGCGCCAGCAGGGCGGCATGTCCGGCTATCCGGCGCGCGGCGAGTCTGAACACGACATCGTGGAGAGTTCGCATGCGTCCTCCTCGCTGTCCTGGGCGGACGGTATTTCACGGGCCCGGCAGCTGACCGGCGACGGCGACCGGTACGTCATTGCGGTGGTGGGCGACGGCGCCCTGACCGGCGGCATGGCCTGGGAGGCCATCAACAACATCGCGGCGGACAAGAAGCGCCGCGTGGTCATCGTCGTTAACGACAACGGCCGCTCGTATGCGCCCACGGTGGGCGGGTTCGCCGACTACCTTGCCTCGCTGCGCCCCACCATCGATTCCTTCCGCACCGCTCCGGCCTACGAGGGCACCCTGGACTGGTGGAAGCACAAGCTCCAGAACGGCGGCCCGCTGGGCCAGCTGACGTACCGCAGCCTGCATGCCATGAAAAAGGGCATCAAGGACTGGTGGGCACCCCAAGGCATGTTCGAGGACCTGGGCATGAAGTACATCGGGCCCGTGGACGGCCATAACCTGCACGCCATGGAGCACGCCCTCGCGCAGGCCAAGCAGTATGCCGGGCCGGTGATCGTCCATGCCATCACGGAAAAGGGCCACGGCTACGCCCCGGCCCGCGCCCACGAGGCCGACCAGTTCCACGCCGTCGGCATCATCGACCCGGAGACCGGCGAGCCCACCGAAGGCACCGGCGCCCAGTCCTGGACCTCGGTCTTTGCCAATGAAATTGCGGACATCGCGGACGAACGTCCGGACATTGTCGGCATCACCGGCGCCATGCTGATCCCGGTCGGGCTGCACAAGTTCGCCGCGCGCCACCCTGAGCGCGTTATCGACGTCGGAATCGCCGAACAGCATGCCCTCACGTCCGCGGCCGGCATGGCCTTCGGCGGACTGCACCCGGTGGTGGCTATCTACGCCACGTTCCTCAACCGCGCGTTCGACCAGCTGCTCATGGATGTGGCCCTGCACAAGGCCGGCGTGACGATCGTCCTGGACCGGGCCGGCGTCACCGGACCCGACGGCGCCAGCCACCACGGCATGTGGGACATGGCCATGGTCCAGATCGTTCCCGGTCTCCACCTCGCCGCACCCCGCGATGCCTCCCGCCTCCGCGAGGAGCTCCGGGAAGCCGTCGCGATTGAGGACGCTCCCAGCGTGGTCAGGTTCTCCAAGGGCAGCGTCGGCGCCGAAGTCGAGGCCCTTGAAAGGCTGAACGACGGCGTCGATGTCCTCGCCCGCCGCCCCGCCGGATCCACCGAGAACGATGTCCTGATCGTGAGCGTGGGCGCCATGTCCGAGCTCGCTTTGGATGTTTCCAACCGGCTCGGCGCACAGGGGATCAGTTCCACCGTGGTGGATCCCAGGTGGGTTCTTCCCGTACGCCGGTCCATTGTGGCCCTCGCGTCCCACCACCGCCTCGTGGTCTGCATCGAAGACGGCGTGCGGGCCGGCGGGGTCGGCTCGCGGATCCGCCAGGAGATGCGCGCCGCCGGCGTGGACACCGCCCTGAACGAGGTTGGCCTCCCTGTCGATTTCCTGGACCACGGCACCCGCGGGCAGGTCCTGGAACGCGTGGGCCTCACTGCCCGGAAGATCACGCACGACGTCGTGGCGCAGGTTCTCGGGACGAAGGTGCCTTTCGCACGCCCCCTGCCGGGGCAGGAACATCCCAGCACGGGCAGCCTGCCGATTCTGTGAGGATTCCGCACGGACTGAAGCAGAGCGACCTGGCAACAGCCCATGAATGGAAGACCCTCAAGCCCGGCGTGGCGGAATTCCACGTGATTGACATGGACCTCGATGTGATCCGCTCGGCGGATCGCGGCGTATTCGTCGATGACGAGGACGAATTCGCAGGACACAGGATTGAGATGGCTTATCCCGAACAGCTTGTTGACCGGATCCGGTCGGCATCCGATGAGCTCTACCAGGCCGTAAAGGCACAACAGCCACCATTCGACGGCACAGACCATGAATGGTTTAGGAAAGGACGGGCATGAGCGGAATTATCCGGGTCTACAAGCGTGATGAAGAAGGGGCTCTCCAGTTCAGGGAAGCCTGGTTCGACGAGGACTACAGCCAGTTCATCATGAACCACGGGGCCGTGGGGCACCAGAGCAAGACCGAGGAGACGGACGTTCCGGATGCCGAGGCCGCCGAGAGGCTGATGGACGCATTCGCGGTGCAGTGCGCCGAAGACGGCTACGCCGAGATTCCGGAGGAAGAGCAGTTCTGGCTAGTGGCGCAGTACGCGCTGAAGACCAAGGAAGGCACCAGCCGTGACCGGTACCTTGAGGAAAAGGCCAAGGACGCACTTATCAGCCACTTGGCATGGCGCGGCCTGGGCGTTGTGGACCGCTCGGAATTCAGCGACTCCAAGCTCAACATTTTCTGCCTGTGCCCGGACGTGAACAAGGCCGTGAACGCCATCAAGGTTTGCATCCGGGGCGAGGACCTGGACTTCACCAAGCTCAGCATCGGCGCGGCTCCGTTCAGCGACCCGACTGCGTTGAAACTCAAGCACTCACCCAAGCAGGCCGCCAGCTTCAGCCTCTAAGAGCAGTTCCCAGCAGATGGAAGGCAGGACGTCATGACACCGAAGTCAGTCCAACCAGGCCGAACACCGCTTCCGCGGGGCATAGCCTCGCCAGCCCGCCGGCTTCTCGCCCATTCCGGCGTGGAGACGCTGGAACAGGTGGCGCAGCTGGGGCTGCGCCAGCTGGCGGCGCTCCCTGGCATGTGCGCGAAGACCTTGGCGCAGCTTCAGGACGCCTTGGACGAGCACGGACTGGAATTCCAATCCGCCTGAGTTGCACCGGCTAACAGGGCTGCCAGGGCGGCCGCCGGCGCCGTTATAGGGTGTTTCCATGACTGAATACCGCCGTCTTGGAAAATCCGGATTGACTGTCTCCGTCGTCGGGCTCGGCTGCAACAACCTGGGCCGGGCCAATACGGCGACGGAGTCGCAGGAGGGGACAGACGCCGTCGTTCACGCCGCCCTTGAAGCCGGCGTGACGCTGTTCGACGTCGCCGATACCTACGGCCGCGAGCCGGGACTGAGCGAGACCATGCTCGGCAAGGCGCTGGGCGGCAGGCGCGAGGAAGCCGTCGTGGCCACCAAGTTCGGCATGGACATGCATGGTGCCAACGGCAGGGACTTTGGTGCCCGCGGCTCTCGGTGCTACATCATCCGCGCCGCGGAGGCTTCCCTGCGCCGGCTCGGCACGGACTGGATCGACCTCTACCAGTTCCACACCCCGGACCCCCTGACCCCCATCGAAGAGACCCTCGACGCCCTCGACGAGCTGGTCACGAGCGGCAAGGTGCGGTACATCGGCCACTCGAACCGGGCCGGCTGGCAGATCGCCGAGGCCGAATTCGTGGCGCGCGCCAGGGGCGGCTCGCGCTTCATCTCCTCGCAAAACCACTACAACCTGCTGGACCGCCGCGCCGAACTGGAGGTCACCCCCGCGGCCGAGGCCTACGGAATCGGCGTACTGCCCTACTTCCCGCTGGCCAACGGACTCCTGACCGGTAAGTATGCGCCGGACCTGGCCCCTTCCGGCTCGCGGCTCAGCCACACCCGTACCTATCTGGTCCGGGAGGCCGACTGGCAGCAGCTGGAACAGTTCCATGCCTTCGCGGCTGCCAGAGACCTCACCGAAGTGCAGGTCGCATTCTCCTGGCTGGCCGCCCAGCCGTCGGTCAGCAGCGTCATCGCCGGCGCCACGCGGCCCGAGCAGGTCCGCGAGAACGCCGAGGCCGTCGCCTGGGTGCCGGACAAGGCCGAATTGGACGAGCTGGACGCCATCTTCCCGCAGACGCCCAAGGTGGCCCTGTTCTGATGCAGTCCGTCCTGATGGACGTCGACACCGGGATTGACGACGCCCTCGCCCTGGTCTACCTGCTCTCCAGGCCGGAGGTCACGATCCAGGCCATTACGTGCACGGCCGGCAACGTGGGTGCCCGGCAGGTGGCCCTGAACAACCTGGCCCTTTTGGAACTCTGCGGCCGCGCCGGCGTGGAAGTGGCAGTCGGCGCCGAGGTGCCGCTGGAAATCCCCCTGGTGACCACCGAGGAGACCCACGGCCCCCAGGGGATCGGCTACGCGGAGCTGCCCAGGCCCGCAGGTGAGATATCTCCCCGGCATGCCGTGGACGTGTGGGTGGAGACGGTCCGGGCGCACCCGGGGGAGATCACCGGGCTGATCACCGGCCCGCTGACCAACTTCGCACTCGCACTGCGCCGCGAGCCTGACCTCCCCAGGCTGCTGAAGGGCCTGGTCATCATGGGCGGATGCTTCAACTACCAGGGCAACACCACGCCCACGGCGGAATGGAACGTCTCGGTGGACCCGCACGCGGCGCAGGAGGTCTTCGCCGCCTACAGCGGCCTTCCGCAGGACAGCCTGCCGGTGGTGTGCGCCCTGGAAACCACCGAGCGGATCGAGATGCGGCCGGAGCACCTGCAGCGGCTGGCCGAAGCGGCCGGCGCAGGTGAACCGGAGCTCGTGCTGCCGGAGCAGCCGGAAGGGCAGCGCAGCCGGTCGCGGAATCTGCTCGTGGCCTGCCTGTCGGACGCCATCCGCTTCTACATGGAGTTCCACCGGCTGTATGACCAGGGATTTGTCGCGCACATGCATGACGCCTTCGCTGCCGCCGTCGCAGTCGGCCGCACGCCGTTCCAGACGCGGCCCGCGACCGTTCATGTGGAAACCGGGTCGCCCCGGCTCATCGGCACCACGGTCGCGGACTTCCGCGGCATCTGGAAGGAGCCGGCCAACGCACGGATCGTCGTCTCCAACGATCCAGGGCAGTGCTTCGACGAGCTGATCGCGTCCGTAGGCGCGCTGGCGCGCTCCCTGCCACTGAGGAGCAGCTAGGACACTGAGGAGCAGCTAGGACTCTGCGCAGCAGGCCGTGGCAGGCGTGCCCGGCGGTCGGTAGGATGGTAGCCGCGCCAAGGTGACATAGGCGCCGCACTTTTGCGTACGCGGAACTTCACGCCACGGGTGCGGGACCCGCCGTCATCAGCCTAAGGAACCACCATGTCACAGCCGTCCCTTACCCTCCCCACCCCCGGTCAGCGGGCGGGCCGGAACCGCCGGCTGCTCGAGATCCTGGGCGCCGCCGCGATCGCGGGCACGTTCATCTACCTGGTGCTCACCCAGCCGGCCGACATCACCGGCGGCCTCGGCAGCGTCTCCGCCCTCGTCGCGCTGGGCGGGTTCCTGCTGGGCGCGGTCCTGCTGATTGTGGGCGTGCTTCCCACCCTTCCCACGTCCACGGTGGTGCTGATACCGGTCGCCCTGGTCCTGAACATCGTGCTCGGGCAGCTCATGGGCACCAGCGGCCTGCCGTTCTACCTCGATGCCATCGGCACGGTGCTGATCGCCGTCCTGGCGGGCCCCGCGGCGGGCGCTGCCACCGGCGCGTTGAGCAGCATCGTCTGGTCCTTCATCAACCCCACCGTCCTGCCGTTCGCAGCAGGCGCGGCGCTCATCGGCTTCCTCGCCGGCACCGCCGCCCGCTACGGCCTGTTCCGGCGTTTCTACCTCGCCCCCGTTGCCGGATTTGTCACCGGGATAGTCGCCGGCGTCGTCTCGGCGCCCATCGCTGCCTTCGTGTTCGGCGGAACCTCCGGCGCCGGAACCGGGGCGATCGTCAGTGCCTTCCGCGCCATGGGCGACACCCTGCTGGCCGCCATCACCAAGCAGGCCCTGATTTCTGACCCCATGGACAAGGCCATCGTCTTCACCATCGCGGCGTTGCTGGTCTACGCACTTCCCCGGCGCACCACGTTCCAGTTCCCGTTCGTCCGCCGCTACAACGTCCTCGCAGGCAAGGAGCCGGCCAAGCGGAACGCCTGACCGTGGCGCCCCGCCTCAACCCGCTCACCACCCTGACGGCGGCCGCTGCCGTGCTGGTGATTACGACGGCGGCGTCCAGCTGGGCGGTTTCCCTCACCGTGGCGGGCGGAGCCGCGCTGCTGGCCGGCGTCACCGGCACCGCGCGCCGCGTGCTCCTCGCCGCCGGCGTCATCCTGGCGCCGTTCTGGCTGTCGCTCCTCTTGATGCACGGACTCTTCTTCCCCGAGGGCCGCACCGTGCTCGCCAGCTGGGGGCCGGCACGGATCACCGCGGAGGGACTGGGATTCGCTGTGGACATGGGGCTGCGGACGTCTGCGTTCGTCCTGGTCCTGCTGCTGTTTTCGTTCAGCGTCCGGGTGCCTGAACTGGTCGCCGCCCTGGCCGTCCTTCGCCTTCCGCCGCAGTTCGGTTACGTGCTGGCGTCCACGCTGATGCTCGCCCCCATCATCGCCGCGCGGCTGGAAAAGGTCCGCCAGGCGCAGGAATCGCGGGGCCTGGTGGTGGGGAAGGGAATCGGAAACCGCCTGGGGGCGGCGCGGCTGCAGATGGTGCCGCTGGTGCTGGGGCTGGTCCACGATGCCGGCATCCGGGCGCAGGCCCTGGACGCGAGGGGGTTCAGGCGCACCGGCCCCAGGACCACGTACACGCAAGTCCGTGATTCGCGGGCCCAGCGGGGCTTCCGGATTCTTGCGGTCCTGCTCGCCGTGGCTGCCGTGGCGGTGCGGATTGCCGCTTCCCTGCCCGGGGGCGGCCAGGCATGAACAGTCACAAACCAGACGCGGTCACACTCCGGGCGGCCATAGAATCCTTCGCGTTCCACGGAGACTCCCGTCCGGCGCTGCAGGGAGTGGACATCGTGGCCGCCCCGGGCACGCTGACGGCGGTGCTGGGCGGTTCCGGCAGCGGAAAATCCACCCTTGGGCGGCTGCTCGGGGGCTGGCTGGCCGGCGGCCGCGACGGGACCCTGAAGGGACGCCTGCAGCTGGAACCCGGCGGACAGCAGGAGGCCTGGCAGCCGCTGGTCTTCGCCGGAGCGGACACTGACCCGCAGATCGACCCCGCCGCCTGGGCCGAGCAGGTGGGGTACGTGCCGCAGGACCCTGCCGCCATGCTCTCGGCGGTCCGCGCCACCGTGGAAGAGGAACTTGCCTTCGGACTGGAAAACCGCGGGACGGAGCGCGCAGAGATGGTGCGGATCGTTGCCGAGGCAGCCCGCAGGACCGGGCTCGCCGGTCTCCTCGAACGCGACCCCGCAACGCTGTCCGGGGGAGAACTGCGGCGACTGGCTGTGGGCTGTGCCATTGTGGCGGATCCTGCCGTCCTGGTCCTCGATGAGCCGCTGGCGTCCCTCGACGTGGACGGAACCCGGACCGTCACGGAGCTGGTGACCGCCGAGCTGGCCCGGGGGACCGCCGTCGTGCTGCTGAGCCAGAGCACGGACGCATTGGCGCGTTCGGCGGAACACTGGCTCGTGCTGGATGGCGGGGCCGCGACGGCGGCCGGACCGCCGGACCGGCTCCTTGCCGGCGAAGAGCTGGCCAGTTCCGGGGTTGTTGTCAGCGAGCCATCCGGACCGCACCCAGTTCAGGCGCAGCCCCGGCCATGCCCGGCACCCGGAGATGTGCCGGCGCTGAAACTGGAAGGGGTGTCCTTCGGGTTCGACACGAAAAACCCCGGCCGTCCACTCCTGCTCGAGAACGTGGACCTTGACGTGTGGCCCGGGGAGATCGTGGCCGTGACCGGTCCGAATGGTGCGGGCAAATCGACGCTGCTGCGGCTGTTCAACGGGCTGCTCAAACCGTTGCGCGGCGAGGTCCGCATAGGCGGCGAGGCCATTGCCGGGGTTCCCACGGGCATCATCGCCCGGCGGCTCGGGCTGCTGTTCCAGCACCCCCACGACCAACTGTTCGAACGGACCGTGCTTCGCGAAGTGCTGTTCGGCCTGGATCGCGTGTTCGGTGACGAAGCGCCCGGCCGGGCGGCTGATGCGCTGGCGGCGGTGGGACTGGGCGCGGCCGGCAGTGCCCACCCGCACGAGCTGTCCGGCTCGGGCCAGCGGCTGCTGGCACTGGCGACGGTCCTGGCGCGGGAACCGGAGGTGCTTGCGCTGGACGAGCCAACGGTCGCGCTGGATGCCCACGGCCTGAAGCGGCTGTCGGCCACCATGACAGCGGCGGCCGGCCGCGGCGCCGCCGTCGTCCTTGTGACGCATGACCTCGCCTTCGCCCGGGCGCACGCCCACCGGCTGGTGGAGTTGAGGGACGGTGTCCTCGCCGGTCGCTAACTGGGTCGGGGAGCTGCCGTGGTTTTGCGGACCACCAGGTGCGGTGTCCTGACGACGTGGGCGGGGGTTTGCGTGCCTTCTATCCGGTCAACGGCACGGTCAACGGCTGCGGCAGCGAGCAACGGCGCGTCCTGGCTGACGGACGACAACTGCAGATAGCTGAGCCGGGCGAACTGGCTGTCGTCATAGCCCAGCACGGACACATCGTCAGGCACTTTCAGCCCGCCCGCCCGGAGGCTTTCGATCACGCCCAGGGCGCACCTGTCATTGAACGCGATGACGGCTGAAGGGAGGTCCGCGCGCAGGGACCGGGCGGCGCTCATCCCGTCTTCTTCGGTGGGTCCGCCGGGGATGATCCTGGCCGCGAGCCCGTGTCGATCCATTTCGGCGCGGAACGCCGCCCTGCGCGGGTCGGCGGAAACGGCCGTGCCGCCATCGACATGAACGATCCTGCGGTGACCAAGACCGGTAAGGTGGTCCACCGCCATGCGGATGCCGGCGTGGTCGTCGCTGCTGACCGAGTCCACCGCTGCGCCGACGTCGTTGCGCAGGAGGCTTACGACTGGCACTTGGCCCGCATACCCTGCCAGTTCCTCGTGACTGAGCGTCGGCGAAATCATGATGAGCGCTGCGGAACCGAAATCGAGCAGCGATTCGATGGCCCGTGTCTCCGGGCGGCCGCTGGCGACCGCACTCAACGCCAGTTCGTACCCCCGCGATGTGGCCGCTGCGTAGGCGGCATCCACAATCTCGGCGTGAAAGGCGTGCGCGCTGAAGAAACTCAGGCCAAGAAGCCTGGTGCGGCTGCTGCGGAGCAGGCGGGCGCGGCTGTCGGGCCTGTAGCCGAGCTCCCGCGCCGCCCCGAGGACCTTCTGCCGGGTGGATTCCGCGGCACCGGGCGCGCCGCGCATCACGATGGAAACCAGGGCCCGTGAGACGCCGGCCGCATGGGCCACGTCCATCAGGGTGGGGCGGCGCTGCTGTTCCGTCATGTTCCTCCTCGTCCGCTCCAGTCTATAGAACGATCTAGACATGCCGTGAATCACATGTCAACATGGTGGGACTAGAACGATCTAGAAACCCGAACCCAGGAGTATTCATGAGTTACCTTCAGCACCCGGTCAGCGAAGACCGGCCCGTCCGCGTCGCCCTGATCGGCGCAGGCTGGATCGGAAGTTTCCACGCTGAGTCCGTTGCGCACCGCATTCCCAACGCCCGCCTCGACGCGATTGCGGATCCCGCCCTTCCCGCCGTCGAAGCCCTCGCCAGCAGGCTGCGGGTCGGGAAGATCAGTGCCGACCCGGCCGACGTGATCAGCGATCCGGAGATCGACGCCGTCCTCATCGCCGCCCCGGCACGGTTCCACTCCGGCCTGATTGCGGCCGCAGCGCGGGCCGGGAAGGATGTGTTCTGCGAAAAGCCCGGCGGACGCACCATTGAGGAGCTCGATGAAGCCCTGGAGGCAGCCGAGTCGGCCGGGATCACCGTTCAGTTCGGGTTCAACCGCCGCTACGCCGCGGATTTCGCCGCGGCGCGCAGGCTCATCGACGGCGGCAGCGTGGGAGTCCCGCAGCTGCTCCGGTCCCTGACGCGGGATCCCGGCACTGTGGCAGGAATCGCTAATCCGGACCGTATTCCGCCGGGCACGATCTTCCTGGAAACGCTGATCCACGACTTTGACACCCTCAACTGGCTGAACCCCGGTGCCGTTCCGGTCCGCGTCCACGCGATCGCTGACGCCCTCGTTGCCCCGGATGCCAAGGACGGCGGCCTCCTGGACACGGCAGTTGTGACCGTGACCTACAGCAACGGCGCCATCGCGGTGGCGGAGGCGAACTTCAACGCCCTCTACGGCTATGACGTGCGCGGCGAAGTGTTCGGTTCCGCCGGCATGGTCACGGCGGGCGGACCGCAGGCCACCAGTGCGACGAGCTACACCGCGGCCGGCATCGGGGCCGACACAGTGCGGCTGAATGTGGATCTCTTCCATGACGCCTACACAGCGGAGTTGGCCCACTTCGTCGACGCCGTGAAAGCACGTCGCGCCGGCGTGCCAGGCCCGGCCACACCGGGCCCGGGCGGGACCGACGCCCGCAATGCCCTGGCCGTTGCCCTTGCGGCCCTGCGTTCAGCTGAAACCGGGCTGCCGGTCGATGTTGCCTCGGTCGCCGAACTGCGGGCCGCCGAGCCCGAGTTCCACCCGGTGGGGGACGGCGCATGAGCTTCCGCCTGGCCGTCTGTGCGGAAATGGTCTACGGAGAGCTGCCCCTGATCGAACGCGTGCGGCAGATTCACGGGCAGGGTTTCGAGGTGGAGCTCTGGGATACCCGGGGCCGGGACATCACATACCTGGCCGCCACCGGGGCCCGCTTCTCTTCCATGAGCGGCTACTTCGGAGGCAGCCTCATCGATCCGGCCGGCGCCGACGAAGTGCTGGCCTCGGCGGAGAAGCTCATTCCCACGGCGCTGGAACTTGGTGTGGAACGGATGGTGGTGCACCCGGCCGAACTCGGCGAGGGCGGCGTCGCCGTCAGGCCGGTTCACCGTTCCACCGGCCAGATGTGGCTGACCGGCCTGCGTACCCTGGAACGGCTGGCCGTCCTGGGGGAGAAGCACGGGGTGACGTTTGCCCTGGAGAACCTGAACACGATCGTTGACCATCCGGGCATACCACTGGCCCGGGCCAAGGACACCATGGCCCTGGTGTCGGCCGTGGACCACCCGAACGTGAAGATGATGCTGGATCTGTACCACGCCCAGATAGGGGAGGGAAACCTGATCGAACTCGTGAGGGCCGCGCTGCCCTGGACCGGGGAGATCCAGGTCGCTGATGTCCCCGGTCGGTTCGAACCGGGGACCGGCGAGATCAACTACCGCGCTGTTGCAACGGCCCTCAAAGATGCCGGTTACTCCGGTGTCATCGGCCTGGAGGCGGCCGCTTCAGGCGGGCAGGGCCAGCCTGCCGGAGATGCAGCGCTCGCCGCCTTCCGGGCGGCTTTCGCGGACTGACCGGCCCGACGCCAGGTCCTGGACTCGCAGAAGCGCCGCCCCCGTGCCAGTTCCGCATCGGTGCGCGGGCGGACCACTGGCTCGGCCGAGTGCGCCGGCCTTCTGTTGGGGAGGAACTGGCTCGGTCAGCCTCCCGATATTTCCCCAGGATTCAGGGTTCCCAGCTCCCTGGGACGTTTTTGTCAGTGGTCGCTGGCAGACTTCAGGTATGGAAGGCATGGGGGAGCCGGGACAGGCTCGAGAAGCGGCGGCGGGAGCCGGCATGACGGTGCGGGACCTGATCGGGTCCCTGGCCGCCATTCGCCCCTGTAATGGTGACGGCGGCGGTGCCGGGATGATTGATCAGTTGCGGGACCTGGAGGATCTGAAGTCCGCCGCGGCCGCGCTGCAGGCCCGGATCGCCGTGGGGTTCGACGCCGACCAGCGCCGCGCCCAGGCCGCGGCCGGGGTCCCGGCGGATGAACGCGGCAAGGGCGTGGGGGCGCAGATCGCGCAGATCGCGCTGGCCCGGCGCGAATCCCCGGCCCGCGGGTCCCGGCTGCTGGGCCTGGCGAAGGCCCTCGTGACGGAAATGCCCCGCACCCTGGCCGCCCTGAACGCCGGGGAACTGAACGAATGGCGCGCCACGCTGCTGGTAAAGGAAACAGCCTGCCTGTCCGCGGCTGACCGGTCCGCCGTCGATGAACAGCTCGCCGCGGACACCGGGGCGCTCGCCGGCGCCGGCGACCGGACAATCATTGCCGCAGCCCGGGCCGCCGCCTACCGGCTGGATCCGCGCTCCGTCGCCAACCGTGCCCGGAACGCCGTG
>NZ_JAGGPM010000047.1 GCF_018613835.1 Arthrobacter sp. ISL-5
CGGGAGGCCCACGTAACTTCGGTCTAAACTGGCCCTTCGCAGATGAGCATGGTTAGGGCTCTCTGACGCCGGGGCAGGAGCGTGGCCTGATGCCGCTTCGGCGTGGTGCCGGAGGAGAGAGGTCAGGGCCTCTTTGAATTGGTAGCGACCAAGCTTCCAAGTTCAAAAGAGACCCTGATATGCCCAATGCTACTTGCTGTTCGGGCGGTCGCTGGTGCGAGCGGGCAGACGCGCTTCTTGATGTCGAAGGCATCCACGTCTGCTCTGTCACGGCGACCGGGACCGGCCTGGTTCTGCGTGTCGAGACAGCCGAAACCGTCAGTGGCTGCCCGGACTGCGGCGTCGTCGCGGTCGGGCACGGTCGCCGTCAGGTCCGGCTTCATGACATCCCGTGTTTCGGCCGGCCGGTGCGGCTGCTGTGGGCCAAGCGGGTCTGGCGATGTCCGGATCCGGACTGCTCAAGAACGACGTTCACCGAAGAGCACGAATTGGCGTGGCCCCGGGCGAAACTCACCGCCCGGGCGGTAGCCTGGGCGACGGAAGCTCTGCAGCGTTTTGACACCTCGGTTTCCGCCTTGGCGCACCAGCTCGGAGTGTCCTGGCACACGGCCTGGGACGCCATCAAGGCAGAGGCCACCCGGCGGATCGCAGCGACCGGCAGGCTGACAGGGGTGGATGCGCTCGGCGTCGATGAGCATGTCTGGTCCCACACCGGCCCGCCTGGATCCGGCATGGTCACCGGGATCGTGGACCACACCCGCGACGCCCAGGGCGTGGTGCATGCCCGGTTGCTGGACCTCGTTCCGGGGCGGTCCGGAAAGGCCTACGCCGACTGGCTCAAAAGCCGCGGTCCGGGGTTCACCACCGGGATCAAAACGGCAGCGCTGGACCCGTTCCGCGGCTACGCGAACGCGATCCGGGACGAACTGCCCGAAGCCATCACCGTGTTGGATGCGTTCCATGTAGTGAAGCTGGGCTCAGCCATGGTCGACGAGGTCCGCCGCCGGGTCCAGCAGGACACCCTGGGCCACCGCGGCCGCAAGGGCGATTGCCTCTACGGGATCCGCAGGACCCTGCAGATCGGCGCCGAAAACCTCACCGACAAACAAGCCGCCCGACTCGATGCGAAACTCACCGACGGGGATCCCGGCGACGAAGTCACCCTCGCCTGGCAGTGCTACCAGAAGCTCCGCAACATCTACCACGCCAGACCGGAACGGGGCAGGGAACTCGTGAACCAAGTGATCGCATCATTTCCGTCCTGCCCGATCCCCGAAGTCGCCCGCCTCGGCCGGACACTCAAACAATGGAAGACAGCAATCTTGGCCTACTTCGCCACCAACGGCGCCTCCAACGGACCCACCGAAGCGATCAATGGCGTCATAGAAACCACCCGCAGAATCGCCCGAGGCTTCCGCAACTTCACCAACTACAGACTCAGATGCCTACTCGCCGCCGGCGGCCACCGACCCTACCGGAACCAGCAGACCAACCATGCCTAAATGCGAAGGGCCTCTAAACTCGGTACTTATCTTTCCGTTTTTGGAATGCTTCCCTACCACCGTCCAGTATTTCGCATGCATGTTCACGGATGCCGCAGCTTTCGAGCTTATGCGGCCGTTCGGACAAGGTCATGGTGTGTTCTAGGGAACCCGTAAGGTAGTCGAAGGTCCTGTCGCCAGCGTTCCTGCTGTCTGTTCCGTGCCGATTGGCGACGATGACCTGCTCGCTGTCAGCGCCCACCACAAGGTTGGCGTTGTGCGTCACCATAATCACTTGACGTTCAGTCTTACGTTTCTTCAGGTAGGGCACGACGTGCTCGTAGATTGATCGACTGTCAAGATCATCCTCCGGCTGGTCGATCAGGAGCGGCCACCGGTCGTCGGACTCACTCAGAATAAGTTGAAGGGCGAACATGGCTTGCTTTCCTGGCGTCATGGAAGAACGTTCAAATCCTCCAATCCTGTCGCCTTCCAATTCCGCGAAGAAATGAAAGTCGGGCACGAGGGTGAAAACCTGCTCGGCTACTGAAGTGACGGACTTTCCCTGCTTAAGTTTTTGATCACCCTGAACTAGTGCGTTCAAGAAATCGGCGGGTTTAGCAAGCACTTGCTCGATCCGGAGGCCCACGTTGCGTTCTACGAATTCAGTGTTTGATCGTTGGTCGAAGTCTTGAGCTAGAGCGGATAATTTGCCCGGATCGAGTTCGCCTTCGATTCCGAACTTCATACCATCAACCTCTACCAGACCAGCATGAAAGAAGCGAAGGTGATCACTGATGGTTCGTGCACGATCGTCCAGGCTTAAGGACAAGCTTGAGAGGCTCTCATCCCGGGAATCTATCATGCTATTTAAGTCAGATTCGAGCTTTTCAATAAGAGTAAGGGCCTGGTCTTGTTGACCGATCTGCTGCACGAGCTCATCGATTACTGAATTAGCTTCGTTCTTTTCGATGAGCTCAATATTAGCTGCTCTTAACTCGTCCACTGAAGAATCAAGGCATGCTGCTTCTGCTAATAACTGCTTCTGGTGCTCGATGAGCACTTCGGCTATGGCCTTGCTCAAACTCGTTGAAGCTTCCGATGTCATCTTCGCCACCGCCTCATGCAGTGCTGTAGGCAGTACCTCTGGCGAAGGCGAGGCGGTGATCGACACGGTAACTCGGGCATGCAATGTCTCTTGAGCCTCCACACCGTCCGTCACGAGATACGGGCTCAGCGCGGCCAGGTCGGCCGCCCGGCTGGCTTTCTCGCCCTCAAGACGCGCTAGCTGCTCCATAACAGCCTGGTATCTGCTCACCTCGTCATCTAGCAGCAGCGTCTCGGCTCGGTGGCGTTCCAGCTGTGACGTCAGCTCCGCTTTCTGTTTTCGTATGGCGTCTGGATCACCAATCTCATTCACCTTCGCTGCCATTTCGCGAATCTGGGATGATTGAGCAAACCAGTCTTTCAAAGACTTCTGAACGTCTTCGCCGCTGGTTTTTATGTCCACCAGCACCTTGGCGTGAGCTGCCTCGAAATCCGGCCGGGCTCTAAAGAGAATCGGCTCAATCTTTCCGGTGATTTCGGAAGAACGTTCATTAAGATTGAACAGTGAATTCTGAGGGATGTAGATGACCTTGCCAGCTGTGTCGGGAGAATCACCCCAAATGACCTGACAGATGTCTGCTGGCGTGTTCTTCCAGGTTCGGCCGGCAGCAGGCCCTGTCTCTTCTAGTGAAGTGTAAAAGCCGCTGTCCAGTTGTTGTTGCTTTGTGTACTTGGCGTCGACCGCGTGGGCAACGTGGGCGAGTAATGAGGACTTCCCCGAGGAACGGCTCCCGATGACAGAAACCAGATTCTGGTTGAGCGTGATGGTCGCAGGAAAATCAGCCGAGTGAGGGAAATTGACCGCGGTAATGACTTGGTACGGCTGCTTTCGATCAGGCTTCGTTGCCTGGAGTCGAACTCTCTCTGATGCTTCGATGGCAGTTTGCAAGAGTCCTTCGAACGTTGGGTCCGCCTTGATCCATGTGACGTGTTTGTGGGCCGAGCCACGGGCTTCTCGTCCCAGCCAGCTTTCAAGGTCCTCGAAGCTATGTGCGTCACACCCCGCGTACACGGGTCTTGGAGGCAGGTCCTCCTTGCGAGTCGAACCCTCTACTTCATTTTGATAGTAGGCGACATCATTGGGGTTTCCGAAGATGCCAGATGTAAAGAGGTCGAGATTGCCCGCGAGAACTTTTTTGCGTCGGGATCCGGAAAGTTTGCCCTCTGGCCTAATTCCATCGTTGCCCGCTGGCATTACTGGAAAAACAAGCCCTCTCCATGATTCATCTGCCCCGAAGACGTCTTCCAGGGTTTTTCGCACCTCCTCAAGATAGACGCTCGCGGAGTCATACTCTTGTGGACCTAATTCAGAGCAAGTGACCGCAGTCCTGTTTGTCCCGAGATGTGTGGTCTTGAGTTGGGAGATGAACCGTGAGAGCTGTGTTTTCGGCAGAGAAGGATCAAATATGAGGTGAAGGTTGACATTAGCAAGCTTTTTGCTGACCGACTCGACAAGTCGGAGTTCCAGATTCGGAAAGAAAACCTTGTCCGTTTTCCCGTAGATTTCCTGATAGCGCTCCGTGACGCGAAAGTAATTATCGAGGCTGAAGTAATCAGTTAGGCCGATCACTTCAACGTCCGACTCCGCTAATGTCTTGCAGAACCGGTCAAGGATTCCGATTTCGTCCAAACTGCCATCAACGTAACGATCTTCCATGGTACCGCCGGGAGCGTGGACATGGAGATCCCATTTCCGCCATTCGGAACCACGAGCAAAGACTTTCAACTATTTCCCCATTTCGCTATTTTTCTGATCGAACATAAACAACCTAAGCTATGTCCGGGTGTCGGCAAACCGAGGAGCCATCGACTCCATTTGCTCCATGACCAGTTTGATTGCCTCAGACTGTTTGTCCGGGGGATATCCGAACCGAACTAGTAAACGCTTGATTGAGGAGCGCAGCTTTGCCCGCACATCATCCCGGACGGTCCAGTCCGTCCGGACATCCCGCCTCATCACGGAAACGAGCTCCCGAGCGATGTCGGCCAGAACGCCCTCGCCTTGGACCTCGACGGCTGACTCGTTCTGCGCCACGGCGTCGTAGAATGCCAGCTCATCCGAGTTCAGCGGGGGAGTGAAGTGCGCGCCGCGGTTGGCCTCGGCGGCGACTTCGCGAGCCAGTTCCACCAGCTCGGCTATGACCTCAGCCGACGTCAGCTGTTGGTTAGTGTATTTTTTCATCAGCTCGGTGATGCGTTCGGAGAAGGCTCGCTGCCGGATCACATTGTTCCGGGTCGCCGTGACGGTTTCATCAGCAATCAGCTTCCGCAGCGCCTCGATGGCCAGCTGCGGGTTCCGGGCCTTCTGCGTCTTCGCGATGAACTCCGGCGTCAGGTCATCCAGCGACGGCTTCGGCATGCCGGCGGCCTCGTAGATGTCGAGGACTTCCCCGGACGACGTCGCAGAGGCAATCAGCTCGCCCAACAACCGCTGGATATCCTCCGGCACCGGCTCTCCGGACGCCTGCCGGTCGTTGGCATCAAACTTCGCCATCCAGACCCGGATCTCCTCGTACATCTTGACCTCGGGCAGCAGCGGAGCCATCGTCTCGGCACCGGAGCACAGTGCCCAGGCCCGGGAGAGCCGCCCGGACAGCCGGCGGTAAGCACCGGCCAGTGATTCCCCGTCCTCGGAGGAGCTGGACGGCGTCGAAGGTTCCCGCAGGTAGTTCACCGCCCCGGTCACCGCGTTGAGGAACGCCTTCGGCCCGCCCTTCATCAGGACAGCCCGCCAGTCATAACCGGCAAGCAACGCCGAAATTTTGGAAACGAGGTCCGACGTCACCGAAATCGCATCATCGATGTTCTTGCCCACCGGCTTTTTCTGCTGGTCGGCATCCGTGTACTCCGCCAGCGCCTTCGCCAGGTTCTCAGCCAGCGGCGCATACGCCACCAGAAGTCCGTCCTCCTTGCCGCGGAACGTCCGGTTCACCCGTGCCAGGGTCTGCATCAGCAGCGCACCACGGAGCGGTCGGTCCAAGTACAGGGTGTGCAGGGGAGGGGAGTCATAGCCGGTGAGCATCATGTCCTTGACGATCACGAGTTCCAGCTCGTCATCCACGTCCTTGAGCCGCTCCTTCACCACCGCATTCGCAGAGTCGCGGCGTACGTGGTCGGACACCGGCGGCACATCGGACGGGGTCCCCGAGTACACCACCTTGATCTTTCCCTTGGACAGGTCATCCGAATGCCAGTCCGGACGCAGCGCCACAATGGCCGAGTACAGGTTCGCGCAGATCTCCCGCGTTCCGCCCACAATCATCGCCTTGCCAGGCGACTCGATGAACTTCTTCATACGCGCGCTTCGGTTCTCCCAATGCGCCACCAGGTCTGCGGCCAGCGCTGCAATGCGCTGAGGGGCACCATAAACAGCATTGACGACGGCGACGCTCGCCTCGATCCGCGCCCGCTCCGTATCGTCCAGCCCGGTGGTCAGCTCGTCGGCGGCTTGGTCCAGGTCCTCCTCGGTCACGCCCGAGGCCAGTTCCACTTTGATGAGTCGCGGCTCAAAGTACACGGGCACAGTAGCCCCGTCCTCCACAGCACGGGACAGATCGTAGATGTCGATGTAGTCCCCGAACACGTCACGAGTGTTGCGGTCATCGAAGGAGATCGGGGTTCCGGTGAACGCAATCAGCGTGGCGTGCGGCAGGGCATCGCGCAGGTGCCGGGCATAACCGTCCAGGTCGTCGTAGTGGCTGCGGTGCGCCTCATCCACCACCACGATAATGTTCCGCCGGTCCGACAGCAGCGGATGGTCGGCCCCGGCGTCCTTCTCGGCCTTGCTGCGCCCGAACTTCTGCAGCGTGGTGAAGTAGATGCCGCCGGTGGTCCGGTTGGACAGCTCGTCCCGCAGTTCATTACGACGGCGGATCTGCTTGGGTGCCTCGGCCAGCAGCAGGCTCCGGGCGAACCCTTCGTACAACTGTCCGTCGAGCTCGTTCCGGTCTGTGATGACGACGACCGTCGGGTTCTTCAGCCGTTGATGCCGGGCCACCAGGTTGGTGTACAGCTCCATTTCCATGGACTTGCCGGAACCTTGCGTGTGCCAAACGACGCCCGCCTTACCGTTGCTCTCCACGGCCTGGACGGTGCTACCCACGGCCTTGGTCACGGCGAAGTACTGGTGCGGCTTGGCGATCCTTTTCGTCAAACCCTCGGAGCCGCCGTCGAACGCGGTGAAACTCTGCAGCAGCTGCAGGAAACGGGTCTGGTTGTACAGCCCGTTCAGGGCTGTTTCCATCGGCGTGACCGCCTCGCCTTCCTCCATGTATCCGGGCGCGACGGGGACGCCGTCGTCGTCGACGTTCCATGGTGAGAAGTGGTTGAGGGGCGTGAACGGCGTGCCGTACTTCGCCTCGAGCCCGTCCGAAGCGAGCGTGAAGACGCAGAAGCGGAAAGCGAGCGGGAATTCCCGGAGATAGGTCTGGAGCTGGGCGTGGGCTGCTGCGACGTCGGCGTGGTAGCTGCCGGCCTTCTTGAGTTCGACGATGCTGACGGGCATGCCGTTGCAGTAGAGCACCACGTCGAAGCGGCGCTTGTAGTCGCCCTGGATGAGCGTGACTTGGTTGACGGCGAGCCAGTCGTTCTGGTCGGGGTCGGGACTGAGCAGGCGGATGGTGGGGTTGGCTTCGAGCCCGTCGCTGTCGATGTAGCCGAGCCGGTAGCCGTCCACGAAGTAGCCGTGGATCCGGTGGTTTTCGGCCATGGAGTCGTTGGACTTCGGCGCCGCAATTTCTGCGGCGGCCTGCTGCAGGTACTGCAGCGGGACTGCGGGGTTGAATTTTTGCAGGGCCGCGAGGAGACGAGGCCGGATGAGCAGTTCATCCCAGGTGTCGCGTTCGCCGGTGCCGGGAGCGATCTCCTGGCCGGCCAGCGGTTTCCAGTCCAGTTCGCCGAGCCGCTCCTTGGCCACGCCTTCCCAGTCGGCCTCGGAGAAGCCGATCGCCGGAATTTTGACGGGTGTTGTGCTCACGGTTGTTCCCCCAAAGTCATTTACTGCACAGCCTATCCATCGTCCGACAATTCGGCCTCGAGTTCGCTGATGCTGGGCAGTGTCGTGGCGAATTCCTCGGGCAATGATTTGACCACTTTGGATTCCCATTCAGCCACGCCGATGGGTTTTGAGAATCCGCGCAGCGAGTATTCGGCCACCACGTTGTTCTTGGTCTTGCAGAGCAGCAGCCCGATGGTGGGTTTGTCGTCCGGGTGGGCCATGAGGTCGTCCACCGCGGACATGTACATATTGATCTGGCCAATGTACTCGGGCTTGAAGGCGGTGGCTTTCAGTTCGACCACCACAAAGCAGCGCAGCCTGAAGTTGTAAAACAGCAGATCGGCGAAGAATTCGTCGTCGCCGATGGTCAGCCGGACCTGCCGCCCTACGAAGGCAAACCCCTGGCCGAGTTCAAGGAGGAATTTCTCGACGTGGCGGACAAGCTGGTCCTCAAGCCCGCGCTCGTTCCGTTTGTCCGTCATGGCCAGAAAGTCGAAGACATAAGGATCCTTGAACGCCTGCTCGGCGAGGACGGAGTCCGACGGCGGGAGCGTCGCCTTGAAGTTGTTGACCGCCTTGCCGGAGCGTTTACGCAAGTCGGTCTCGATCTGGTGCGATAGGACGCTATGGGACCAGCCTTCGGCGATGGCGCCGGACATATACCAGAGCCGTTCCTCGGGTGCGTTGAGCTTCTCCAGCAGCAGGACATAGTGACTCCACGGCAATGTTGCAGAGGCTGTCTGCAACATTGCGAAGTCGTGTAGCGCAGGTTTCGCGGGGAGAAGCCACGCGCTTCGGGAAACCAGTCCTTGAGGTCGACAGACAACCGGATCACCACCTTGGAGCCCCAGCCCTCCTGGGATTCGCGGGCCAGGAGGGACTGCCCAATGCGCCAGTCCGAGTGAACGAGTTCCTGGTTCGCTGCCGAGACGGCCTTGGCCCGGCCACTGCCAATCTGGTCCATCACGGGCGCCAGCAACTCCGGATACCACGCCGGCATGCCGGACTCGCTGGCGTTGATTCAAAAGATGCTGGCTCCAACATGCTGGGGGTCCCTTCTGAGCGGCTATGTCACCAAGAATGTATCGGCGGGCACCGACGAGGATCCTCAGACGGCCGCGGCGACCAATGCCTCCGCCTCCTTCACCCGAAGCTTTCCGGACATGAGCTGGGGGAGTAGGGCGTCTCGGGTGGCCATCAAGCGTGCCGATTCTTCGCCGAGCGACTGCATCTGCGAGAAGAGGCCGTCTGCAAGCCGGTTAAACTCTTGGAGACGCCACAGCCCTGGCATTCGCACTTCCTTCGTGGCGCAGAAATCCGCGAATGCCAGATTCTTGATGCCTGTGGACCCGTTCTCAAACTGGAAGAACTCACCTCGGGTCCAACTCTCTCGCAAGAGTGCGTACACGAAAAACGCGTTCCGGTGATTACTCAGTCGAACGATCCTACAGAAGTTGGAGCTGCTGAGCGGCAGTGGCAACCGCTTGAGCATTGCGTTGGTAATCAAGACGACTCGTCCCGTCGACTGGGTGGGGCTTCCACCGGACATCTCCACCACAAGGTCCATATGCGCGAGTTTCCGGCGCCGTAGGCTGTTTGGTTTGATGAACCGTCGTGGCATACTGCCCAAGCCGGATCCCTGAAGATCCGCGATATCGGCACCGCGGATGCACAGCACTTCTTCCGTGCTCGGAGCAGCGGATTCCGAGGTGCCCCAGTCTCCTCCAATTACGTCTCCGACTAATTCGGTCAGCTTGACCTGCTCCAAGGAATCATTCGCTGGCAGCGCCGACCATCGGGCCATGAAGTAATTGTCGATAGTCTGGGTGAGCTTGCTGTTGGCGGCGATCTTGTCGTCGAGCGCCCCCAGCACCTCGGCAATGGCGTGCTGTTCGTGCATACCCGGGACCGGGATCGTGGCATTGCTCAGATCGCGTACTGGAAGCTGAGGCTGAGCGCTGCCCGATGTCAGGGATTCGATTTGCTGTGCCATCGAGTCAGACCGCAAGAAGTAGTAGAGGTACCTCGGATCGAGGCGTGCCGGGTCGGGCCGTAGGATAAGCATTCCGGAGTTGACGCGCATATTTTCGAACGGCACCGCCTCGTCGAAATAGGCTACATTCCCCACAGTTCCCCGGGTAGTTAGAACTACGTCACCGCGAAGAAGTTTTCCGGCGCGAAGGGAGGCGTCCTTGTCCGCGGAGACAAACGTAGTTTCTTCGAACAGGAATCCAGACTTGGTGACGTTGCGCGCACTGAGAAATAGACAGTATCCGTCAGCAGCAAAATCAGTTCCGTTGGGATAATTCTTACCTCGATCTCCGTCGATCATTTGGAGCGGCGCATTGCCGAATGAGTGTACGGGCCATTCGTTCATGACACTCGTCCCAGCTGCTCACGCACAACAGCGGCCAGCCGCTCGGACTCGTCGAACTGCTCGAACAGCTCCTTTGAAAGCCGCGCGATCTTCTCCTCGATCGGCTCGCCGTCATCCTCCACGTCCGCGGCCCCAACGTACCGTCCCGGCGTCAGGGCGTAGTCTGCTGCCTTGACCTCCGCGAGGGTGGCCGAATAGCAGAAGCCAGGCTCGTCGTCGTACGTCAGTCCTTCCTCAGCTGCGGAGGCAGTGCCCCGCCAGGCGTGGTAAGTCCCCGCGATCTTGGCGATGTCCTCATCGGACAGGGCGCGCTCGGCGCGGTCCACCATGTAGCCCAGGTTCCGGGCGTCGATGAAGAGCACCTGGCCGGTGCGGTCGACGGACCCCTTCGAGCCGGCGGACTTGTCCTTGGCGAAGAACCAGGTGCACACAGGGATGCCGGTGCTGCGGAACAGCTGCGTGGGCAGCGCCACCATGCAGGAAACGAGGTCCGCCTCCACGAGCTGGGCGCGGATCTCGCCTTCTCCGCCGGAGTTGGAGGACATGGAGCCGTTGGCCATGACCACGCCGGCGCTGCCGCCGGGCGCAAGCTTGGAGATGATGTGCTGGATCCAGGCGTAGTTGGCGTTACCGGCCGGGGGCACGCCGTACTTCCAGCGGGGGTCGGATTCGGAGCGGGCCCAGTCCTTGATGTTGAAGGGCGGGTTGGCCATGATGAAGTCCGCGCCGTTGTTCCCGGTGAGCTCGGGGTGCTGGTCGCGGGCGAAGGTGTCGCCCCAGCGGGAGGCGAGGTTGGCGTTGAGGCCGTGGATGGCGAGGTTCATCTTGGCCATCCGCCAGGTGCGCTCGTTGAGCTCCTGGCCGTAGACGGAGATGTCGGAGCCCTCCATGTTGTGGGCCGCCAGGAACTTCTCGGCCTGGACGAACATGCCGCCGGATCCGCAGCAGGGGTCGTAGACGCGGCCACGGTGCGGTTCCAGGACCTCGACCAGGACACGGACCACGCCGGCGGGGGTGTAGAACTCGCCGCCGCGCTTGCCCTCGGCCTTGGCGAACTTCTCCAGGAAGTATTCATAGACCTCGCCGAGCAGGTCACGGGCCTTGCTGGCGCCCTGGCCGGTGAAGCGGGCGGAGTTGAACAGGTCCAGCAGCTCGCCGAGGCGCCGCTGGTCCACGTTGTCGCGGTTGTAGATGCGGGGAAGCGTGGCGGCCAGGCTCTTGTTGTCCTGCATGATGAGGTCCATCGCCTCATCAATCAGCAGCCCGATCGATTTGGGCTCGGCACCGTCAACGGCATCCAGCCCCTTGGCGTTCTCGGCCAAGTAGGCCCAGCGTGCCCGTTCGGAGACCCAGAAGACGCCGCGGCCGGTGTACTCGTCCACGTCATCAATCAGCTGGGCGATCTGGTCCTCGTTGAGGCCGTCGGCTTCCAGCTCGGTGACAATCTGCGAGCGCCGCTCCTCGAAGGCGTCCGAGACATACTTCAGGAACACCAGCCCCAGAATCACGTCCTTGTACTGCGACGCATCCATGGATCCGCGCAATTTGTCCGCGGCTTTCCAGAGCGTGTCCTTGAGTTCCTTCATAGTGGACGGGGCGAGGTCCACCTTCAATTTCGGGGGCATTATCTGGTTCCTTCTGCTGGTGCTGCGGCGTGGTTGGAAATTGGGTCTGTCAGGGTAAGGCTTCCGCCCGCTACGCCGTCCGTAATCAGGGTAGCGAGTTCTTCCAGTCGTTCGAGCCGAAGCCGGGTTTCCTGCTGCTCGTGTTGCAATCCGGCGAGGGCGTTCTGCAGTGGCTGGCGCTGCGCATCCGGGGTGCGACGCAGGCGCCATCTACGCCAGTCCTTGTCTGCCGGGGCCAGTCTGTTGATATCGGCAGCGGCGACGTCGGGCACCAAACCGCCGGGGTCGCCGTCGTCGATCCTCAACACCCTGGCAGGGAAGACGACGACGGCGCCGCCTTCGACGTCGACCCTTGCGGCCGGCCGCGGGCTGGTGCAGAACACGACGTCGCCGGGCTCGGTGAGACGGCCAGCGGGGTAGGCGGCGGTGAAGTCGAGAAGGCCGATGCGGCGTGGAGGTGCTGCGTGCGGCTCGAGCAGCTCCGCCGGCCCCAACACCTGTGTTCCGTCGTTGGCCGTCAGATGGGCATCGTCGAGCCGGTTGCCTTTGATGTACTTGAGGTTGCCGGCGGCGATCAGTTCCTGGACGGAGGTAGTCTGAGCTTTCGCGCTTGGGGCTCCGGCGATAACCGAGAGGGAGCGGGCTTGCTCGGCATTTGAGGTTTGCAGGAGGCGCACGAGCTCTTCCACCCGAAGGACGGCCTCCGCGACGCTGGGCGCCCGAACCGAACCGCCTGATTGAACCTCCACCAACGATTGTCTGCTGGCCAGTAGCACGCGGGTCTGCACCAGCCGGGCGAAGCGGAAGGAGTGGGCGCGAACCGTGGCTCGGTTTCCCATAGATGCGACGATGTCGCTGACCAGGTCTTGCCTGGCGTCTTCGCTGAGGTCCCGGGTGCCGAGGTTCGCCACCATCGTCCAGCGATCGGCGATGGGTACCTCAGCGAACGACGGTCCCAGAACCCAGAGTGCCTGCGCTTCGCGGGGCTTGGAAACCAGCAGGCCCTGGGGCAGCCTCACGATGGCGCGCACCCGGCCCGTTCTCAGAAGCCCGGAACGAATCCCCGCAGCGCCGGCGGCCAGCGGTGCATCGCAGAGAACCCGTGCCGGAGCGATGATGACAGCGCGCTGCTGGTCGTCCATCTGCAGGACAAGGTGTTCCGCGGCTGCGAGGATCTGCAGGGCATCCATACCTGGCGCGCCAACGGAGGGGTACTGCGCCACATGAACCACAGGTCCCTCGACGGCGAACTCGCCGCTGGGGTCCACACGGATGTGTCCGCCATCCACGCCATGCACGCGCAGGCGGCGACGCATCAGGCGGCCGGCGCCGCCGTCGTCGTCCGATACCAGGAAGGCGAGGCGGGCACTCTCGCCGGAAGCGCGCACGACGCCCATCAGGAGGTCGCTGCCGCCACGCGTGGAATCGGCAACCGTTGTGTCGCCATCGAGCGTCGCGGCCAGTTCGACGGCAGCCGACGAAACCAGCGCCACAGCGGATTCCGTGAGGGCGGTATCCGCATGCTCTCGGAGCCCCAGCCGGAACCGGGCGGCCAGCAGCTGCTCGAAAGCGGCGGGCGCGTTGTACGCACTGTCCACCAGCCGGTCCGCGAACGTTGCCGTCGAAGCAAGCGATGTGCCCAGGTTCTCCAGCTCTGAATACAGGAACAAGTCATCCGGATCGCACTCGTCTGCCACGTCCAACAGTTCATCCGGGCCCATCCGCCCCAGTGCCTTGCCGGTCAGTGCCTTCAGCGTCAGCAGGGCTGTGAGACCGTTCAGTGTGTCTCGCTGGACGCCGCCGCTTGCGGCGCCGGGCATCCGCGCGAAGGCGGCGACGTCGTTGAGGGCCTCAGTGTTGTTGCCGCGCCCGGTCGCATCGAGCCAGGCAGCGACCTGGTCGGCGTCGAACAGCTCTCGGCCGCCTGCGATCGCTGCGCGCTCGGGAAACGGGTGGGCTGAGCCAGCGCTGCGTTTGCGCCACATGGACACGACGGGGCGCTGGACCTTAGCCAGGGCTGCGACGTCCGAAAGCGTCATGTGCAGGGCTGTTGCTTCGTTCATTTGCGCCTCCTTACGACGTCGACCCCAAGCGTAACCGCAGCGGCAGACATTGCCGGTGAGGGACTGATAACGGGGGTTATCAGTTTGTTTGGTCTTGTGCGGCGTTTCTCCGCCGTAGCTTCGTTCTGCAGCTACGAAGGAATCCTCCGGGGCTGCGGCGGCGGGGAACCACGCATTGGGGGATCGGTATCCCGCCGCCCGTCCTACCGCAATTGAGAACTGGGGAGAAACCATGAACACCGAAAGCAGCACGCCGGGAACGCCCGTCACCGAGGACGTCGCAGATCCGGCGGAGACGCCCGCGGTCGAGTTAGCCGGACCGGGCGCGGTGCCCCGCCGTCCGAGCCGCAAGAAGCGGGTTCTCGGCGTACTGGTGGCCGTTGCCCTGCTGGCCGGCGGAACCGCTCTCGGAAGTACCTTTCCTGACCCCAAAGCCAGTGACGCCTACCGATCCCTCGCGGACGCCAGGGCCGGAGCAGAGTCCGAACGCGACTCGATCCGGTCCGGCTATGACTCGATCAAATCCGACTACGAAACCCTTCAGGCAGGCATGGCTGATAAGGAAACGAAAGTTCAGGCGCGGGAAACCGAGGTCGGCCAAGCTGAAGCCGCGGTGAAGTCCGCAGAAGCCGCCGTCAAGAAGCGCGAAGAGGCCGTGACGGCAGCGGAGAAAACAAAAGCGGCCAACACCGTGTCCGACGGCACGTGGACCGTAGCCAAGGACATCACCGCCGGAACGTACCGGGCCACAGCCGACGTCGGATCCAGCTGCTATTGGGGCATCTACGAGACCGGCAGCAACGGCGGCAACATCATCGAAAACGACCTCCCGGGCGGCGGCCGGCCCTCCGTTGCACTGTCCGCCGGACAGGACTTCAAGTCATCGCGCTGCGGCACCTGGCAGAAGCAGTAACAGCTGCCCCATCGCGTTCCATCTCACTACTAGTCACCACACACGAAAGGCATTTCCATGACCCACCAGAGTTTCGAACCCCTTCCTCCGGCTCCGGCCATGCCCGCTGCGTCCAAGCGCCCCTTCTACAAGAAGAAGCTCTTTGTAATTCCCACCACTGTCGTGCTCCTCGGCATCGCTCTTGGCTCTTGCGGTGGTGGTGGCAAGTCCGGTTCTGTTGACAGCTCGCCGTCGAGCCCGGCTGCTTCCACTGCGGCGGCGCCTGCAGCCGCCGCCCAGGCGCCGGCTGCGGAGGCACCGGCAACTCAGGCGCCTGCGCCTGCTCCGGCGGCGCCTAAGGCACCTGCTGCGCCGACCGTAGGCAAGCCCTTCTCCGTTGACATGAGGAACGGCGACGTCGCAAAGATCACCATCGTCTCCGCCGTCCGGACCCAGTCCGTGAGCACAACGGCCTTTGCGACGCCACCCAAGAACGGCTCGTACCTGCTGCTGGATGTCCTCTGGGAAACATCGGCAGGGGAGACCAGCTCCAATCCCTTCTACTTCACGGCCAAGGACAAGGCGGGACGCAAAGCCGACCAGAACCTGTTCGCGGACAACCAGCTCGGCTCCGGGAGTGTGATGCCCGGCGACAAGTCCCGCGGCTTACTCGCGTTTGACGTGGCGCCCGGTGCGGTGACGGTCATGATCTCCAATCCGCTCATGCAGGAGGCTGCGCGGATCCAGATTCCGGGGTAGGGGAGTAGGGAGTCGTGTCCAGTGCGCCCGGCTCTCCTGGCAACCCTTACAGTTCAACTGTTCACTTTCGCAATGTCTATTGGGGGAATCCTTGACTATCAGTAATGAGCATGCGTCGGTTTATGGGCAGGTGCCCGCAGCAGGCCCCGGAACCATGGTGGCCGCCGGCGCCGGAACCGTGCCCGGGGTCCAGATTTACCAGTTCCGCGGTGGGGCCGCTTCCTGGTTCGGCACCCAGATCCTTGGCGTCCTGATTACGATCTGCACCATTGGGATCTGCTACCCGTTCGCCGTCGTCCTGGTCGAACGGTGGCGGGCCAAGAATACGTACCTCCAGGGCCGGCAGCTTCAGTTCATCGGCACCGGGTGGGGCATCTTTGGGCTGTGGATCAAATGGCTGCTCCTGAGCATCATCACGCTGGGTATCTATACATTCTGGGTCTACCCGCGACTGATGCAGTGGAAAGTCGAAAAGACCGTCTTCGCGTAGTGGGGAAAGCCCTGCGCCCTACCGGGTGCAGGGATTTTCCGCAGGCCGCGGACTGCCAGCGCCCCGCCACGCATCACCACCTGAACACCACACCCATAGACAAGGCCACCACGCATGGACCAGCAAGCAATCTTTATCGATGCCGGATTTCTCCTCGCCGTCGGAGGCATGCAGATCGCAGGCACCTCCCTACGCTCAGCGTCCATTGTCAACTTTGAACTCCTCATCGAGGGAATCCTCAAGTGCACCGAGGATTTCAGCGGCCTCCCCACCCTCCGCACCTACTGGTATGACGCGTCCCGTGACGCCCTTTTCACTGACCAGCACAAACGCATCGGCATGATCTCGGGGGTGAAGGTCCGTTTGGGCCGGATGTCAGTTGACGGTGTGCAGAAGGGCGTGGACCTGAAGCTGGGGCTGGACCTTGTCGGCGTCGCCAGGAACAAGGCCGCCAGTACCGTATTCCTCCTCTCCGGTGATGATGATCTGGCCGAAGCTGTCGAAGCCGCGCAGGACTTTGGCGTGAAGGTGGTCCTGGTGGGCCTGGAGAACACCAGCCACCGCCTCGGGGTGACCTCGGTCGCGGAGCACTTGGCGTTGCGGGTGGACAGCATCATCACGTTGCCGGTGGAGTTGGTGGAGAAGTGCTTCACGAAGCAGGTGAAGGCGGCTCCGTTGGCGCCGGTGACTTCGTCTGTCCCGGTCGTAGCGCCCGCACCGGTTCTGCAGCCAGCGGCGCCTGCCGCGTCGATCGCGCCCACCGTCTTGGCTGAGAACGGCGGTGCCGTCCGCCCGAAGCCTTCCCTTACGCCCCGCCCAGGCCTCCTTCCTGCGCCCGTGTACCGGGCCCAGCGTCCCGAAACCGCTGACCTGGTTTACAGCTCCGTTACGGGTAGCGCTGGCGCCCTGCACGAGGAGTCCGCCATGGGCGCCGCGTGCGAGGTGGGACACGCCGTCGCTGAGTCTTGGTACAACAACACCACCCAGGGCCTCCTGCGTGAACTGGTCGTGGAACGGCCCTTCCTGCCGCAGGAAATCGACCGGGTCCTCCTGAAGGACTGCGCCCAACGGATCGGAGAGCAGAAGACCGACTATCAGGGCATCCGCCGGGAACTGCGCCGCGCCTTCTGGGAACGCCTCGACCAGCTCAACTAGAGTTCTACGCAGCGTCACACCGTCCGTAAGTTGAGCCCATAGGGGGCCCGCATTGGATCTGCCTGACATCCTGTCCGAAGAGAACGTCGACAAAGCAGCGAAGCTCCTGCACCGCTAATACCTTGTGGAGGACCCGAAGACCGGGTTGCTGAGCACTGGCAGCTCATTTGACGGGTGGGCTGGCGGCGGCGACACCCCCGGCGTGAGGGACAGAATCACGGACAGTGACTTCGTTGCAGTGTCCATGCTGTCCGTTAGCGTCCCCGCCAAAGCCGCAGTCGGCCTCCGCAACCCCGCCGTCGCCGACAAGATCACCAAGCTCCTCGCGGCCATCCCGACCGATACCAAAATAAGCGAGCTCACCCTCGAAAAAGCCAAAACCACACTCGGCGAGACGGCCACGCGAACCAGCTCTGGGACATTCTCCCCGCCGCCGACGCACCCCGCTGGGGCGTCGGCCCCACAACCGCCAGCAAAATCCTGCATCGCAAACGCCCTCACCTGATCCCATCTGGGATGTCGTCATCGGCCAGGTTATCGGCAAACGTACCCCCCGGAACCAGTGGCTGAACTGGCACACCCTCCTCCAGCCCGGCAGCCCATTACCTGACCGGCTCCACCGCATCCATAAGCAATCAGGAGTCTCCCAGGGCCTCTCCGAACTTCGCATCATGGACGCCATCCTCTGGCTGCACGGCCGCGACCTAGGCTACAAGGGCAGCCGTGGCGCAAAAACGACACCGCCGGAAGAATAGACCACGCCCAGCGGGGGCATCGGATAAACAACGTCGCTTACATCTGGCTCCGGATCGTGATGGTCGGCGCTCGAGTGCTGCGGTCATTACGTCCGGGGGAGAGCTGCCCGGCATGAGGGAGCCCAGAGCTAGCCGATCAGTCACTCAACGGCCATAACCCGGTCCCAACGATAAGTGCCCCGAATGTCCAGATTTTTGGGATTCCCGGCGGGTTGCGGTTAAACAGCGAGAATAGCTGATTCCGCCGCACAGATAGGTGTCGCAGGGTTCAACAGTGCAGTTAAACATTGAGAATGCAGTGCGATCTCCCCGGCGTCTTCTGCTCCATAGCCAAACCCCCGGCCGGAGGCCCGAGACCTCGGGAACCGCCAGCTGGACGGCCGCATTGCATTGACCCGCCGCCAGGCTGGCCTGGTAATTGTGCACGTGTGCATGTTGATCGGGACGGCCGACTGCCTAGTCCCGCAACTCAAGAGAAAAAGGTCAAGTACTTCGGAACAGCGCTACCTTCGCGTCGTTGAGGAACCCGCGGAAACAGTGGGGCCCACTACGCGGAATGGTCCACATAGGTCGGAATCTCACACTAACTGAGCAATTTCGCAGTATCTGTAGAGGCCGCAAAAAAGGTCATGTAGATAGATCGAACGCCTGTGTGAGTAGTTAATTCAGGGCAACTTGATCTTGATCCAACTTGCTCCGAATCTCACACGGTGGTTCGTAGTTAGTTGCCGGACCGCCAGCCTGTCAGCTGTGAGTTGACGACTCAATTGGCAGAACTGACAACTTTGGCCGGCCTTGTCGTAGAGGGTGGTGTTCTTCACCCCCGTTCGGGTATTTAGTCCCGATACGCCGGTCGTTTTTGTCGTAGTCGAAGCCGGTGCATTTGGTGCCGTTCGGGAAGGCCGGTGTCGGCGGGCAGGATCCGCCGGGTTCGGCCAGGGCGGTGAGCCGGTCGGAGGTGTCGTAGCGGTAGTTCACGGTGCCGCTCGGGTCGGTGAAGCTGGTGATGTTGGACGCCGGGTCGTAGGTCAGGGACGTGGTGACGCCGCCGATGGTCTTGGACGTGGGCCGGTTCTGGACGTCATAGTTGTGCGTGATGGTGCCGGAGCCGTCGACGCGGGTCTTGAGGTTGCCGTTGGCGTCGTAGGTGTAGGTCACGCAGGTCGCCGGGACGCAGGTGGCCCCGAAGCGGGTCTGCAGTAGCCGGTCGTTGCCGTCGTAGGCGTAGGTCGCGGTCTGGCCCTTGCCGTCCGTGCTGGTCGCGATCCGCCCGGCGGCGTCGAAGGTGTTGGTAATTACGCCCAGCGGTGCGGGGCGGGTGACGGGGTAGCGGGAGGCGTTGTAGGTGATGGAGGTGGTGTTGCCTATGCCGTCGATCATCTTGCACAGCTGGCCCCGGAGGCCTCCGCACGTGGTGGCCGCCGCGTCGCCCTGGTAACGGTGGGTGCGAATGCCTCCGCCGGCCGCGCCGCCAGGAGTGGTGGTCTGGTACGGGCGCGCCAGCACAGTGTCGTAGCTATAGATGGTGGTCTGGCCTTCACTGTCCGTGGACGAAAGAGGCTGGTCCTGTTCCGGCCCGTTTTGATAGTGCCTCGGCTTCCGCCGGGAGTCTTTAACCTCAAGCCAGCAACCAAGTACCGGGGGCAGAAAATCAGGTAGTGCCAGCCGATATTCGGGTACCTGGCCTTATTCTGGGCTAGTCCGGCCGCGGGTAGGATTCATCTACGGCGCTGAATGTTGCTGGGGGCGTCCGTATCGGGCGTCCGCTGTGATCCGTCGCCGCAGGGGTCTCATTCAGGTGTGCACGCATCTGCTCGTCAGCCTCCTAGGTGCCTTCGTGCAGCGCACCGGCCAACGGATAGGAAATCCATGGCTCACACTGTTAGTGTTCGACGCACGCAGGCGGCTGGCGGATCCTTGCGCCACGCTCCCACGCTGCTCTGGCTCCTGCTTGTCGCGGTTTTAGCTGCCGCCCTCGCAGGCCTCAACGTACTCATCGCCCCGCAAGCGCATGCGGCGGACGTCGTCGTGATTCCGTCGGCAGAGACAACACCCGTTCCGAGCTCTAGTGACGCGGCAGACGACACCGCGATCTGGATACACCCCACGGATCCGTCGCAGAGCGTGGTGATCGGTACGGACAAATTAAGTACCGGAGGCGTGGGGGTCTACGACCTGTCGGGGCGCCAGTTACATTTCTACCTGCACGGCAGTATGAACAACGTCGATCTCCGGTACAACTTTCCGTTGGGCAGTGAGCGCATCGCCCTCGTCGGCGTGACGGAGAGGAATGTGGAGTCGACCGGCGTTCGATTCTACAAGGTGAACGTCGCGGATCGGTCCCTGACAGAGGTGGGGCGCATCAGCACTCCAGGTAGGCCTCGCGGCTTCGGAATGTATCACTCCCCAGTCTCTGGGAAGTATTACGCCTTTGTGCATGACTTCAATACGAATGTGGTAACCCAGTTCGAGCTGGACGGCTCCAATGGATCGGTTCGAGGGACTGCCGTGCGTTCTTTCGACAACGGCGACAGCTCCGAAGGCATTTCGGCAGATGATGAGCTGCAACGTGTCTATGTGTCCGAGGAGAAAGTCGGCTTGTGGCGGTACGGAGCTGAGCCGGGGGACGGTTCAACCCGGACACTCGTGGATCGCACCGTGGCAACCGGTGGACGAATAGTGGAGAACGTCAAGAACTCCGCCATTTATTATGGTCGGCAGGGGACCGGTTATCTGATTGTGTCGAGCCAGGGTGGATCCAACTTCGTCATCTACAACCGCGGTGACAACGCCTTCGTCGGCTCCTTCAAGATCATCGATGGAGGCGGCGTCGACGGTGTGAATGGTCAAGACGGGATTGATGTCACCAATTTCCCACTCGGACCTTCCTATCCCGCTGGACTTTTCACCAGCCAGGACCACAACAACACCAATGCGGGCAACGGTAACAGTGGTAACCAAAATCACAAGCTTGTCTCCTGGCAGCGAATTGCCGATGCCTTCAGCCCTCGGCTGCTTGTGGACACCACTTTTGACCCGCGTCAAATAGGAGCAGAGGGCGGAGGAGGAGACCCCGGACCGGATACCACACCGCCCAATACCTCGATTACAGGTGGTCCATCAGGGACCAGTAGCAGCACTTCGGCTGAGTTCACCTTCACTGCGACGGAGCCTGGGACTTTCGAGTGTGCCTTGGATGGGGGTGCCTTCGAGGGATGCACGTCGCCGAAGAAATACGCTGATCTCGCAGTTGGCTCGCACGTCTTCGCGGTGCGAGCGACCGACGCGGCTGGCAACTCCGACCCAACTCCTGCGGAGCGAACTTGGGTAATCGACACCGCGCCAGTCGTAACCGTATCTGTCGCCATTGATTTCACGGGTGACAGCAAGGCTGATCTGGTGGCCAGCTGTACATCTACCCGGGCACCGGTGCCGGCGGTTTTGGTTCCCGGATCCGGCTCGGCAGTGGCTGGAACGCCATGACGGCCCTTGACGCCTCGGGTGACCTGACGGGTGACGGCAAGGCGGATCTGGTGGCCAGGGATTCCAGCGGGGTGCTGTACATCTACCCGGGCACCGGTAGCGGCGGTTTTGGTTCCCGGATCCGGCTCGGCAGTGGCTGGAACGCCATGACGGCCCTTGACGCCTCGGGTGACCTGACGGGTGACGGCAAGGCGGATCTGGTGGCCAGGGATTGTCTCGGAGAGATATCCGACTCTCCGG
>NZ_JAGGPM010000048.1 GCF_018613835.1 Arthrobacter sp. ISL-5
CTCCATTTTCCTTGAAAAGGCGAATTCAAGGGGTCGATGCAACACCCGAGGTCAGCTGGCTATCAGTAAATCACGAAGTGACTCGGCCGGGGTTTTCCAGTCGAGTGTTTTGCGTGGTCGGGCGTTGAGTTCCTGGGCGACGTGTTCGAGGTCCTCGGGTCCGTACGCGTTCAGGTCGGTGCCTTTGGGGAAGTACTGACGTAAAAGCCCGTTGGTGTTCTCGTTGGATCCGCGTTGCCAGGGGCTGCCCGGGTCGCAGAAGTAGACGTCCATGTCGGTGGCGATGCTGAAGGCCTTGTGTTTGGCCATTTCGACGCCCTGGTCCCAGGTCAGGGATCCGCGCAGGTGCGCCGGCAGGGTCCCCATGGTCTTGATCAGCCCGTCGCGGACTGATTCGGCGGTGTGATCGACTGGCAGGTGCACGAGCATGACGTAGCGGGTGGTGCGTTCGACCAGGGTCGCAATCGCCGACTGGTTGTAGGTTCCGGTGATCAAGTCCCCTTCCCAGTGGCCCGGGACGGCACGGTCCTGGACCTCTGCGGGACGTTCGGAAATGTTGATCATCGGGTCCCGGAAACGACTGGTGCGTTCCTCGGGGTTCTTGTGCTTCTTGCGGCGTGTCCGCCCGGTGCGCAGGGCCTCTTTGACCTCGCGTTTGAGTCCGCCGCGGGCCTGAAAGTAGAGGGCCTGATAGATCGTTTCGGGGCTCACGCGCATGACGGGGTCATCGGGGTATTCCTTGATCAGCAGCTGCGAAATCTGTTCCGGGGACCAGCGTGTGAGCAGCTTGGTTCCCACATACTCGCGCAGCTTCCCGGGCCCTGCCAGTTTACTGTCCTTGGGCCGTGCCCGGGCTGCCGCAGCGGTGCGGTGGGCGCCGTAGGGCTGGTAGCCGAGCACGGGGTGGCTGTTGCGCTTGATCTCCCGGCTGATGGTGCCCACGGATCGGCCCAATGCCCTGCCGATCGCCTGCATTGAGGTTCCTTGGGAGCGCAACTCCGCGATCCTCTCCCGCTCAGGCAGAGACAGGTAGCGGGTACTGATGGGCTGTTCCAGGGCCTCCAAAGCCACCGGAGCCCCTGCCCGTGGCGGCAGTGCAGGCAGCAGCTCCGGCGGGGCTTCCGGTGCCGTAGCGGGTGCCGGAAGTTCGGTTAAGGCGGTAATCACTTCCTGTTTATACGGTACTTCCGGGGCGTTGGAGCCAGCGGCGCGGCCCTTGGCCGCATCCCGCTCGTTCTCCCACAGGTATCCGCTTTTGCGGCTCGCACCGGCGGCAGCAGCTGCTTGGTTACGGCCGACCCCGGCTTCGCGCAACCGCAGGAATTCGGCTCGTTTCCGCACACCTGGATGGATGGACCCGATTCCGGCGTGGCGGGCCCAGTTGACTCCCTGAGACATCTCAAGACCAAGCTCCCGGGCGGCGACACTGACGCTGCCCACACGAGCGAGGACGGCGAAGAACTCGTCCTTCTGCTCTTGGGTGGCAGACTGCCTGACCACCGGCTTTGCGCGGGGCTTGCGGGTGACGGCGCCAACCTTGTACGCCCACTTGAAGCAGGTTTGAACGTTGATGCCCAGGGTCTTGGCCGCGAGACTCACGCTCCCCAACCGGTCCAGCAGGACAAAGAACTTGTCCTTCTCAGCCTGGGTGTACTGTTGGCCGGACTTCCGGCCGGAAGGCCCCGCCCAGGCCCGGCAAGTAGTGAGCTTGAATCCTAACTCCCGTGCGGCCAGCGGAACGCTTCCCAAGCGCTCCAACGCTAAAAAGAATTCCGCCCGATCCGACGACGAGTAGCTCCGGTAAGTCCGCTTCGGGGTCGGCGAAGCGGACGGGCCAGACTCTTTCCCTACCGGTGCTTTCTCCGCTAGAGAAGACCTATTTATTGATGGTGTTTCCACAGGTGTTGCAACTCCCGGATTTCAGGGGGTGTTGCAACGACCGCTAGAACTCGCCAAAGGCGGGCATTCTCGGTTTAAATCGCCGACCGAAACCCAATCAACATCGGTGGATCAAGGCTTAGGCGACGCCGAGGAGCGCCTCGACGATGGCGTGTTCGGGCATCCCTTCATTGAGGATGCTGTAGGTTTCGCGTTCATGGTCGGTCATGGCAGAGTTCCCTTTCCGGCACATGGGGCGTTCATTGGGTGTCCTTCTCGTGGTTGCTGGAGGCGATGAGGTCGCAGGCGTAGCAGCCCGGAAGGCGGGTGGGTGCAGCGGGCATTCCCGCTGGCCAGCGGATGGTGCGGGGTGATCCTCCGGCGCGGAAGTATTCGGTTGGCTCGGACATCAGGGGAGGCCTGCCTTTGGCAGGGCCAGCAGCGGGAGTTTGCCGTACTCGTACGTAAGTGTGTCGCGCAGGTGTCCTGTGGCGTTTCCGGTGCCGGTTTCTCGAAGAATGTGCGTCCGTCCGCATCGATGCGCATTACCCGGTGGGTGATCGTAACGTGCCACATGCGGACGAGTGCGCCGGTTTCTTTGTGGCGCCCGAGGAGTTCGATGCCTTCGTTGACGTAACTGATTCCGGTACGGACTCTGCCGATGGGTTCAAAGTTCTCCCAGTCGTCGAATCTGAGTTCGTCGAGCTGCTTGGCGACGTCCTTGGTGATCATCATGCCGTCGATGGTCAGGACGGTGATGCTGGCGTGGAAGGTGTCGGGGGTTGCGGCCATTTTCGGTTTTCCTTGAGTTTCCGGGGTTTTTTGGGTCGGAGTGGCGCAAGTGGCATGAGAACTGAACCTTTTCTTATACCCGCACGCGTAGAGAGAGGTAGTAGTCACGCCACTTGCGCCACTATCCGCCACCGGAGCCTCCGAAAGCGTTCAGTCCGCTGACGGGCTTGAGCTGGATTCCGGCACGGAATCGGAGACCGTTGCTGCCTTTCCTTGGCTCATAGCCGCGTTGCTCCAGCGCGGAACCGAGGCGCGTTTGCTCATGGCAGGGGCGCCGTCCGCTGCCGCCCAGACGGTCCATGCCTGATGCAGGGATTCAGTCAGGGCTGAGTGGCCGGGGCCGGTGTCGCATTCCTCGCTGATGAAGCGTCCGAGGGCGTCGGCGTCGCGGTGGTAGTTGTCCGTGGCGGCGAGGACGGCGGCGGGTTCGGCGAGGCCGTGCTCCTGGTAGTCCTGCCAGCCGGCGACCGCCCAGGCGAGGATGGCGTCCATTTCAAGCTGCAGCTTTTCGGGCAGCAGCGGGTCCTGCTCGGCTTCGGGGATCACCACGTCGAACGGGATCACACGGATTCTTGCCCAGACGGCGGAGTCGTCGCCGCTGACCTTGGGCAGGTGGTTGGTTACCAGGACGGCGGTGTGCGAGGGCGGGAATTCGGTGAAGTCCTGGAAGAGGCGGCGGGCCTTGATGGTGTCGCCGCCGGTCAGCCTCTTCATGGTCGCCTCGGCGAGGCGACGGTCCTTGTCGGATTCGGAGACGACTACCCAACGGCGGCCGCGGAGGTCCATTTCCCCGGTGGGGTGGGCGCCGTCGCGGTGCATGAACAGGTCAGGCTCGGCGGTGGCGGCGTAGTCACCCAGGGCCCCGCTGAAGGCGTGGTAGCAGACGCCCTTGCCGTTGCGTCCCTTGCCCGTAAAGATGGCGAGGACGTGCTCCAGGACCTTCCCCGCGAGGGCGAGACCGGCGTAGCGCTGCAGGAAGCGACGAACCTCCGGGTCGGGCAGCCAGCGGGCCAGGCAAGCCTCCCAGATGGGCCCCTCAGCGTCAGGGTTCCATGCTGCCGCTGTGCGGCGGGTCATCCGGTCTGCCGGATCGTGCGGGCGCAGTTCCATGGTGTGGAGGTCCAGGGTGCCGTTGGCGCAGTTGAGCAGGTATGGGTCCGCGTCGAGCTGGTCCGGCGTGGCGGCGAACTGGGGAAGTGCCCGAGCGATCTTGAGGACGCCTTCGATGCCGTGGGCGGACTCGCACTTGCGCACGTCCTGGCGAAGGTCGGGATCGTTGAGGGAGTCTGCGAGCGCCTTGCGGAGGACGGCGAGGACTGCCCTGGTGGCGCGGCCGGTTTTATCTTCCTGCCAGCAGCTGTCGTCCCAGTAGTGCCAGCCGATGCCGTGAACATGCAGCAGCTTGTCCTTGTAGGCCTCAGCGAGGTCGTAGGCGATGCGGGCCTGGCCGCGGTGCACGCCGGTGTCGTTGGCTTTTTCGCGGTCGGCGTGGATGCGGCGGAGCACCTTGTCGCGCAGTTCGGTTCGCTGGGTTTGGGTCAGGTTATCTTGGCCGCCGTGTTTTTTGATTTCGGCTGCGAGGCCCTGTATGAGCTGGATGCGTTCAGGGTGTCCGAGCTCGGCTGTGGTTAGACTGACGGTGGATGATGAAGTTGTTTCCAGCCCCTCGGTTTCCGTCGCCGGGGGTTTTCCATGTCCGGGCTCATGCCGGGTCACCGCCTGATGCGCGGAACACCCAGGACCCGCGTGCGGTGTGTCGGGCTTCCGCCGCCGTCAAGGCCGGGGTGTAGAAGGCCCCCGTACCGACGCAGCGGAGCAGCAAATTATCGATGTCGAAGGCCGGTTCCTCGCCGGGCATGGGTGTCTCGGTTACGCTGGGAATGCTTGGCTGGTTGCCCATATCTGATCCCTTGTCCGGGTGGTGGTCGTTCAAGCTTTGGCTCCGCCGCTGTTCGCGCAGCGGCGGAGCTTCCGCGTTCGGGTCCGCTGCCGGGGCTGTAGCGGCGTCGAGAGCGTCCGAGGCTCGTTGGGTTGGTTGCGGGTCACTGAGGCTGGGATTCCGCAGCAATAGTTCTTGCCGCTGGCCGAGGCTGTGTGCGCGGAGCTTCTCCGCTGTGCGCTTGTTCATGCTGCGTCACCTGAGGGGTCACCGGTACGCTGCATCGTCTGCTGATGGAGCCATGCTTGGACATCTGCCCAGCGGTAGCGGACTGCTTTGCCTCCGAGCTTGATGAATTTTGGGCCGTTTCCGCGGTACCGCATCTGCGCCAACCCTTCGGGTGTGTAGCCGAGCCAGTCCGCGACTTCCGCAGCATTAGCGAGTGGTTCATCCATGACATTTCCTCCTAATGAGTAATCCCCTCCTGCAATTGGGGTACAGGCCTACTCAACCACACGCGCTCCCCTGTCACAATAGGGGGACGTTTGTGAATTGTCGCCATATTGCAGGAGGGGAGCGGTACAGTGCTCCTATGAAGAACACCGAACCGACAACCACTGAACCGGCAACCCCTGAAACCACAGCATCGCCGGAGTTCCACCAGCCGTTCCCTGTCGCCGGAGCCTCAGTGGGAACCAACCAAACCCCGCCCGACCCTGGAGAAGTCTTCGAATTCGGCAGCTACGACTTGGGGTGGCCCCCGAGCGACACCGAGCCGGAATGGAATGTCACCATTGCCCTAATCGATGGCCGGTATGCCGCCACCGAACTTGTGGTACGCCCGCCAAAAGGGCAAGGAATAAGTCGAAGCATGCTTCACCAGCTGGATATCCACCGCATCGTTGGCCTCGCAGCAGACAGTGCGGACGCTGATGCGCGGGACCCTGACTTGATGGACAAATTGATGGCACTGCTCAATGAGCAAAAGCTCACAGGAGACGGGCGGCTTCAGGCGATCGCTTCGGTCTATCAGCTCGCCAAGCTGCAGCATGTGCCTCTGCATCAGGTCGCCGCCGACCTTGGCGTGCACAAGAAAACCCTGCAGCGCTGGGCGCAGCAGGCAGAGAGCGCCGGTTACCTCAGCGCCAAGGATCGGACGTGGTGAACCATCATGGCAACGATTGAGCCTTATGAGACGACAGGCGGCCGCCGGTACCGGGTGGTCTACCGGACACCTGAGGCACAGCGCAGCGTCGTTCGCTGTTTCGGCCGGGGCCAACGTCAAAGCTGTCCAGCGGATGCTCGGACACTCCTCCGCTGCCATGACGCTGGACATCTATGCCGACCTGTTCGACGACGATCTGGACGGCGTCGCGGACGCACTGGATGCCGTCGTTTCACAACTGGATGTTGCCAAAGTGTTGCCACCGGCGGTTGTGGGGGAATGACAAAGGCCCGAAATTCCGCTAGTTTCCGCGGAATTTCGGGCCTTCGCTGTGGGTGGCAGATGAGGGATTCGAACCCCCGTAGGCGTTGCCAGCTGATTTACAGTCAGCCCCCTTTGGCCGCTCGGGTAATCTGCCGAACTTCAAAAGAAGATCACCGCGGTTGTTGTTTCAGCACCGCGGCAAGACAACCTTACAGAACTTCCGCCCAAGAATCGAATCGAGGCCTGGGACGCCCAAAAAGCCCGGAATCTCAGGCTTCTCCGAGGATGCGGCCGGCGAGTTTGGCCTCGAACCGGATGGCCTGGTCCTCGGTGATCTGGTTGAGCTGCACCGCCCGCTGGAGGTCCGCGTGCACGCCGTCGAGCCGGGACGACGCGTCGGCGACGGGGCTGAGGATAATGGACGCTGCCACGGCGGCGGCGGCCACGGACGAGGCGGCGGTGGCGATTGTTCCTGCGGCTGCGGACGTGGACCGGGTGACATAGCGGGCGGCCTTGTGGGTCATTGCTTTCCTTTCGGAGCGGCTTCCAACTGCTACAACTTTGCCCGCCGAAGCTTCGTTCCCGCCTCGCCTCCGCTGTGAGTGAACTGTGAATGCCGCGGCAACTTCACATCCGCGGCAACCGTACTACGCTGGAATCCAGATATTCAGACCCTGCCCGGGCCCGCACTGCCCGGGCGAAGCACCCACCAGCAAAGGAGAGTCATGGCAGGCGAGTCCACATTCGACGTCGTAAGCAAGGTAGACAAGCAGGAGGTTGCGAACGCGCTGCACCAGGCGCAGAAGGAACTGGCCCAGCGGTACGACTTCAAGGGCGTCGGGGCCGAGGTCGACTTCAGCGGTGACAAGCTCCTGATGAAGGCGAACTCCGAGGAGCGCGTCCTTGCCGTCCTGGACGTGCTGCAGTCCAAGCTGATCCGCCGGGGCATCTCGCTCAAGTCCCTGGACACCGGCGAGCCGTACGCATCCGGCAAGGAATTCCGGCTGGAGGCCTCCATCAAGGAAGGCATCGCGCAGGACCTCGCCAAGAAGATCAACAAGCTGATCCGCGACGAAGCCCCCAAGTCCGTCAAGTCGCAGATCCAGGGCGACGAGCTCCGCGTCACCTCCAAGTCGCGGGACGACCTCCAGGCGACCATGGCGCTGCTCAAGGACTTTGACGAGGCCGACCTCCAGTTCGTCAACTTCCGCAGCTAGGAGCCGCCGGAGGGCAGGCGACACGCAGGGCGCGAGAAGAGACGCCAAGGGCCGGGTGCCCGCATCGGATTCCGATGCGGGCACCCGGCCCTTTTAGCACCCGTCAAGGGGTCGCCTCGACGAGCACATCTGGGTGCCCGGCCGCTCTGACCTGACGCACGCACGACGGCGGTAGTCAGGCGAGCGGCCTGCCCGCCATCCGCTCCAGCCGGGCGATGCGGTCCTGCATGGGCGGGTGGGTGGCGAACAGCCTGCTCATCCCGCCGCCGCGGAACGGATTCGCGATCATCAGGTGGGAGCTGTTGACCAGCCTCTGGTCCTGCGGCAGCGGCGCCAGCTGGACGCCCTGGTGGATCTTGCGCAAGGCGGAGGCGAGCGCCAGCGGATCGCCGGTGAGCTGCGAACCGTCCTCGTCGGCGTCGTACTCCCTGGTGCGCGAGATGGCCACCTGGATCAGCGACGCCGCGAGCGGCGCCAGCAGCGCCATGGCGATGAGGGCCAGCGGGTTCGAGTTGCGGCGGTCGCCGCCGCCGAAGAACAGCAGCATCTGCCCCACGGAAGTGATCACGCCCGCCACGGCAGCGGCCACGGAGGACGTCAGGATGTCGCGGTTGTAGACGTGCATCAGCTCATGGCCCAGCACACCGCGGAGCTCCCGCGGAGTGAGGAGTTGCAGGATTCCCTCGGTGACGCATACGGCCGCATTTTGGGGGTTCCGGCCCGTGGCGAAGGCATTGGGGGCCATGGTGGGCGAGACAAAGATGCGGGGCATCGGCTGGTTGGCGCGGGCCGAGAGCTCGCCGACCGTCTGGTACAGCTGCGGGGCCTGGGCTTCGGAGACGGGGTAGGCCTGCATGGCCCTGAGCGCGATTTTGTCGCTGTTCCAGTACCCGTAAGCGGTGGTTCCGACGCCGATCAGCGCCATGATCCAAATCGGTGCCGCGCTGCGGGAATTGGCGCCGATCAGTGCGCCCAGGCCCAGCAGCACCGCCCACAGCACGCCGAACAGGGCGGCGGTCTTCAGGCCGTTGTAGTGTTTGTGCACTTTTGCCTCCCCAGGTCGGTGACTTCAGGTCCTGGCTCCGGCGGCGTCGCTACGGAACCGGGTTCCCGGCGTCGTACTTCAAGAAGCCGGACTGCCAGCGCGCCGCCGCCCAGGCAACCGCAATGCACAGGAGGCCGCCGATCAGCAGGACCCAGCCCTCACTTAGAATTTTAGTGCCGCCGCCGGCCAACATGTCGCCCACCCTGGGGCCTCCGGCCACCACCACGATGAAGACGCCCTGCAGGCGGCCGCGCAGGTGGTCGGGCGTGGCTGACTGCAGGATGGTGGTGCGGAAAACGGCGCTCACGGAGTCCGCGATGCCGGCCAGGCCACAGCACAATGCGGCGGGAATCAGCCAGGCCGTGACGCCCCCGGCGCCCGACCTCCCGGCCAGGACCACCACCAGCCCGAACGCCGTTATGGAGGCTCCCCACCCCATGACGGACCAGACCACAGCAATCCCTTGCCGCCGGATGCTGCCCAGCGGCCCGGAAAACAGCCCCGCCAGGAAGGCGCCAACGGCCGTGGAGGCCAACAGTATGCCCACGGTGGTTTCCCCTCCTCCCACCATGAGGGCGCCCACAGCCGGCAGCAGCGCCCGCGGCTGGGCGAGAATCATGGCCACGAGATCGATGACGAACGTCATGCGCAGGTTGGGGCGGGTGCCCAGGAACCGAAAGCCCTCGACGACGGACCGCAGCCCTGCCCGGCCTGCTTCCCTGCCGGGCGGCATGGGTGGAAGCTTCAGCAGCGCCCAGAAGGCGAACGCGAAACTCAGCAGGTCCAGGGTGTAGGTCCAGCCGAACCCGACCGTGGCCACGAGCACGCCGGCCAGCAGCGGGCCCGCCGTCATGGCCAGCCCGAACGTGACCATGCTGAGCGCGTTCGCCGCCGGGAGGAGTTCCTTCCGGACCAGGACGGGAATGATGGCGCTGCGGGCCGGCTGGTTGATGGCCTGGGCGCCGCTCTGCACGGCCACCAGCGCGTAGAGGAGCCACACGTTTCCCACCTGCAGCCAGGCCTGCAGAGCCAGCCCGCCCACGGCCGCCCACATCACGGAGGAAGACAAAAGGGCCACTCGGCGGCGGTCGTGCGAGTCGGCAATCGAGCCGCCCAGCAGGCCGCCCACCACCAGCGGAACCAGTGCGAAGATGCTCAGCAGCCCCACATAGAGGCTTTCCTGCGTCAGCCGGTAGACCTCCAGGCTGACGGCCACCAGCGTCAGCTGGCTTCCGATGTTGGATATCGCCGAGCCGGCCCAGAGCCGGCGGAAGTCCGCACTTTCGCGCAGCGGAGTGATGTCCGCCAGTAGTTTCCCCACCCGGCAACTCTAGCCGCGCAGGAAATTTAGCCCAGCCTTATTGTGATCTAGTCATAATAAGTGGTTCAATGGGATCATGACGGAGCACCCGGAAAGCCACGAAGCATGGGCCGCGGCCCTGCGCGCCCATGGCCGCCGGGTGACCAAACAGCGGCTGGCGGTGCTGGCCGCCGTCGAGCATCACCCCCATTCCCCTGCCGACAGCATCCTGGCCGCGGCTCGCGAGGAGCTTCCGGAGCTGACCGCCCAGTCCGTCTACGTCGTGCTGGGCGACCTCACCGACCTGCACATGCTGCGCCGCTTCGAACCCCCGCACTCCCCCGCCCTCTATGAGACGCGCGTTGGCGACAACCACCACCACGCCATCTGCATCAGCTGCGGCCGGGTGGAGGACGTCGACTGCGCCGTCGGCCATGCACCCTGCCTGACCCCGCACTGGAACGAAAATTCCCGGCCCATGACCATCCAGATCGCCGATGTGATGTACCAGGGCATTTGCGGGGACTGCCAGCAGGCCCAAAAACTTCCTTCTCACGCAACTGACAAGTAATCAAGAAAATAGGAGAAAGATGACTTCGAACATCTCTGCGCCCGCCGTGTCCACGACACAGTCCGGCGCTCCCGTCACGTCCGATGCCCACTCCCGGGCCACCGGTGCCGACGGTGCCATCATCCTGACCGACCACTACCTGGTGGAGAAGCTGGCCCAGTTCAACCGCGAGCGGGTCCCGGAGCGCGTGGTGCACGCCAAGGGCGGCGGCGCCTTCGGCTCCTTCAAGGCCACCGAGGACATCTCCAAGTACACCAAGGCCGCGTTCCTGCAGCCGGGCGTCGAGACCGAAATGCTGATCCGCTTCTCCTCGGTCGCGGGCGAGAACGGCTCCCCCGACACCTGGCGTGACCCGCGCGGCTTCGCGGTGAAGTTCTACACCTCCGAGGGCAACTACGACCTCGTCGGCAACAACACCCCGGTGTTCTTCATCCGCGACGGCATCAAGTTCCCGGACTTCATCCACTCCCAGAAGCGCCTGCCCGGCACGCACCTGCGCGACGCGGACATGCAGTGGGACTTCTGGA
>NZ_JAGGPM010000004.1 GCF_018613835.1 Arthrobacter sp. ISL-5
CAAGCGTTAGGGAATCTCTTCGTAGATGAGCGTGGTTAGGGTGGTCTGAGACCGGCGCCGCGGGGCAGACCGTTGCCGGTGCGGCGTGGTGCGGTGGGAAAAAGGTCAGGGCCTCTTTGAATTGGTTGCGACCAAGCAAACCAATACCCAAAAGAGACCCTGACATGACTAACTCTATGTCTTGTTCCCATGGCCACTGGTGCACGGACGCGCTGCTCGGTGTCGAAGGCGTCCACGTCAGCTCCGTCACGGCAACGGGGACCGGACTGGTTCTGGGCGTCGAGACCGGGGAGGACGTCACCGGCTGCCCGGACTGCGGCGTCGTCGCCGTCGGGCACGGACGCAGGCGGGTCCGGCTCCATGACATCCCCTGTTTTGGCCGGCCGGTGCGGCTGCTGTGGGCCAAGCGTGTCTGGCGGTGCCCTGACACGGACTGCCCGAGAACGACGTTCACCGAAGAGCATCCGCTGGCAGGACCCCGGGCGAAACTGACCGCCCGTGCCGTGACCTGGGCAACCGATGCGCTCGAGCATTTCGACACGTCGGTCTCGGCCCTAGCCCACCAGCTCGGCGTCTCCTGGCACACGGTCTGGCACGGAATCAGGGCAGAGGCCGCGCGGCGGATCGGCGCCGCAAGCCGGTTGAAGGGTGTGGATGCGCTCGGCGTCGACGAACATGTCTGGTCCCACACCGGCCCGCCCGGCACCGGGATGGTCACCGGTATCGTGGACCACACCCGTGACGCGGACGGCACCGTTCACGCCCGGCTGCTGGACCTCGTTCCGGGACGGTCCGGGAAAGCCTACGCGGACTGGCTCAAAGACCGCGGCGCCGGGTTCACTGCTGGGATCAAGACGGCCGCGCTGGATCCGTTCCGCGGCTACGCCAACGCGATCCGTGACGAACTGCCCGAAGCCATCACCGTTCTGGATGCCTTCCATGTCGTGAAGCTGGGTTCGGCCATGGTCGATGAGGTCCGCCGAAGGGTCCAGCAGGACACCCTGGGACACCGCGGCCGCAAGGGTGATCCGCTCTACGGAATCCGCCGGACCCTGCAGATCGGCGCCGAGCACCTCACCGAGAAACAGGCATCCCGGCTGGACGCGAAGCTCACCGCCGGAGACCCGGACCAAGAAGTCACCCTGGCCTGGCAGTGCTACCAGAAGCTCCGCAATATCTACCACGCCCGCCCGGAACAAGGCAGGGCACTCGTGACCGAGGTGATCGCGTCGTTCCCGACCTGCCCCATCCCGGAAGTCGCGCGCCTCGGCCGGACACTCAAGCAATGGAAGAGCGCGATCCTGGCCTACTTCGACACCAACGGAGCCTCCAACGGACCCACAGAAGCGATCCAATGCCGATGTCGGCATTGGATGGCTTATGCCGAGGTCCTGGTTATGCCGACCAGACTGGGGTCTGTCTTGTTCGGGGTCGGTTGCATGGATGGATTGTCGGCATAGTCAGAGGGCTTCGAGCCATGTGAGAATCCCGGGGTCTGGTGTGTAGGTGCCGGGGACGACTGTGGGTGGCCTGGTCTTTTCCAGCGCGGCCTTCTTCGTTGCCATGTCGGCGTGGAGGTAGACGTCGGTTGTGGAGGTTTGCTCATGGCCGAGCCATAGGGCAATGACGGTGATGTCGACGCCGGCGTGCAGGAGGTTCATGGCGGTGGTGTGCCTGAGTGTGTGCATCGTGACGTGCTTGGCGCCTATTGACGGACAGGACTCTGCGGCGGTGCAAACGTGTGTTGCGAGTCGGCGTTCCATGGCGTCACGTGAAAGCGCGTTGCCGCGCGGGCCTGGGAACAGCGCACTGCCGGGCCGGCCGGTGCGTTCGTTGAGGTAGGCGCGCATTTGGTCTCGAGTCTTGGCGCTGATTGGAGTGGCCCGGTGCTTGCGTCCCTTCCCCTCGCATTCGATGTATGGGCTGGTGCCCGTGTGGATGCTGGTGTTGGCCAGGCCGATGAGTTCGCTGACGCGCACGCCTGTGTTGATTACGAGAGCGAGCATCATCTGGTCGCGCCTGCCAGTCCAAGTCGCGGTATCCGGGGCCGCGAGCAGCGCCTCGGTCTCGTCCTCGTTGAGGTAGCTGATCACGGGTTTCGAGGTCTTGGCCGGTGGGATGGTGAGAATGCGGCGAATGGTCTCAGCGTGTTCTGGATGGTCGGGCAGAATATGTGCGAAGAGGCCCCGGATCGCAATGAGTCGGGCATTGCGGGTCGCCGCCGAGTTAGCCCGCTCGTTGACGAGGTGGTCCAGGAAAGCCGTCACGATATCGCGGTCGATGTCTTCGAGCCGGTTCTGGTCTGCGCTGGTTGCCGTGGTGGTGCAGACGTGCTTAATCAGCAGCCGCCAGGTGTCCCGGTAGGAGGCGATGGTGTTCTCGGAGAGGTTGCGCTGGGCATGGACGTAATCGGTGAAGAACGACTGCAGGGCGGTAGCGAGATAGGTCATGACGATTCACTCCATCGTGATATTGGTGTCCATGCGGTTGGCAGCCAGTGCCAGGAGCTCCGGGACGGCTTGGATGTACCAGTAGGTGTGGGACGGGTCTGAGTGGCCGAGCCACGTTGCCAGCAGGCTTAGCCTGGCTGCAGGGTTGCCGTCATCGCTGGTGTAAGCCTGGATCATCTGCCGGGTAGCGAAAGTGTGGCGTAGATCGTGAAGGTACGGGGTCGTGCCCTCCCACGTGAGGTTTGCCGCCGCGCGGATCCGCTGGAAATGGCTTTCCACGGTTCCCCGCTGGTAGGCCGTGCCCCTGGTATTGACGAAGAGGGGCCCGTCAGGATGCGGGCCCACGGTCTGGCGATTAGGGCTGGACTCGTATTTGGCAAGCGCATCCACCGTGGTGGGGTGGAGCGGAATGAGCCTGTCGGGGCCGTGCTTGTTCGCCCGGACCAGCACAGTGAATTCGGGTGCATGGATGTCCTGCGGTTTCAGTCGCAAGGCCTCCCCGATCCTCATGCCACTGACGGTCAGCAAGGCGATGATGTTCGCCATCGTGGCTTGGACGAGCACAGGGGTGAACACGTCCTGGCAGGCCGCGATCAACGCGTCGACCTCATCTTGGGTGTAGATATGGGGCGTCCGTCGATACTTGCCGGTGTTCAGAGCGCCGGCCGTAGGCACTTGAACGTCCATTCCCAAGGCATGGCAGTAGCGGGAGAAGCCTTTCACCGCGCTGAGGCGCTGGCCCTGGTAGGAGTTCTTGAAGGTGCCAGGCCCCCGAGCCCAGGTGGTGGCCTCCGCGGCCGTGAAAGATGCCCGCGTGTTCCCCCGAGCCCACAGCCATTCGAGAAATCTGCGGGCGTTGCGTTCTTCCTCGATGAGTTGGAACCCCAGCGTGTGCCGCCGGCCCAGATACTCATCCAGAGCAGCCAAGAGGTCAGCATTGACCGGCTGGACGTTCACGGCAACTTCCCCCACGACGGTGCCAGCGGGCGCAGCGGCACCATGTCTACTCGCGCATAGGTCATTGACGAGGCCAGGCTCGCATGTCCGAGAAGTTCCTGGACCTGCCTGAAGTTTCCTCCTCCAGCCAGGATCTGGGTGGCAGCCGTGTGGCGAAGCCGGTGTGCGTAGACACCTTCAAGGCCGGCAATGCGGGCATGTTTGGAAATGATCTCGGTAACGCCCCCACGATTCAGTGCTTTGAACGGGGGCAAGGAGCGAATAAAAACGGCGCGTTCCCCGGTCTCCGCACGCCGGACTCGTAAATATTCCACCAGTGCTTCACCAACATCAACGGGCATCGGCAAGATGAGCACGCGTCCGCCCTTGCCGACCATACGCAAAGACGGCGCCCGCCAGTTGATGTCATCGAGAGTCAAACCAGCGACTTCCCCTACGCGCGCGCCGAGACGGGCCAGCATGACGATGATCGCCATGTCGCGTCTGCCGGTGGGGCCTCCCGGATTTACTGCACCTTTCAATGCCGCGACCTCGCTGGCGGTGAGCCCTTTGGGCAGATCCGAACGAATTCTCCGGGGTGAGAGGACACCGAAGGCGACCCCATCCTCTACCCAGCCGTTGGCGGCTGCCCACGTGAGCAAACCGCGAAGCAGCGCGGCTGCGCATTGAGCCGTGGATGGGGAGTATCCGGCCACAGCACGAAGCAGGAAGTCATTAGCCATCGCGACATCTACGCGTTCCCAGTGGAGTTCCCCGCCCGACTCTTCGATCAGCTCCAAAAAGAGTTCCCCGACTCTGCGCGCCTTATAAATCCAGCTGGCGCCCTGGCCTTGTTCCACCTTGAGAAATCGTAGCCAGTCCGCCAGACATGCCTTTGCGGGGCTAGCTTGTGTGTGCACCACACGCGCGGGTCTGAGGCGACCCGTTTCGCGCAGGAACCGAAGGACCGCAGAGACGTTCTCATTGGCCGAAGAATGCTCCGGGAAGCGTTCGTTGTCCTCCCGAACCATGAGAATTCCACGCTCCGCATCCACGTCACCGAGCTTGAGATCCTCAGCGACCATCCATGAGCCAAGGCGCACTGCAGCACGGACATGGTTGCGTTGGGTGGTCGGTGCGTAACCCTGCGCGACCAGCCACTCGATCAGCTCCATCATCACTGCGGCCAGAGGACCGGCATGACGACGAGGCCACATACTTTCGTGCCAACTGCCCGCTGAAGAGGCTGTACTTCCGGCAACCACCGGGGCCCCAACATCCGCTGGCTCGTCGTCGACACCGACAACGAGCGCACACTCGACATGCTTCGGATCATCCATGACCCATCTCCTTCTCCCGTTAGGAGAAGGCAGGCTCTCACACCGCCACTATGCCGACAACGCCCCGCAGCAACCGGCAGTGGGCAAGGCGGGCATCAACATACTCGGCATAACCGAGACCTCGGCATAAGCGATCAACGGCGTCATCGAAACCACCCGCAGAATCGCCAGAGGCTTCCGCAACTTCACTAACTACCGGCTCAGATGCCTACTCGCCGCCGGCGGACACCGCCCCTACCGGGCGAAACAAACCAACCATGCCTAAATGCGAAGGGCCTCTTTGAGACCTGGTAGCGCTACACCGGTGCTGGCATGGGCTACAACCTGGCCGGCGTCGTCGGCGGAGGGATTGTCCCGCTTGTGGCCGCCCAGCTGGCCGGCACGTCCGGGGCGTGGTCCATCGGGTTCCTGCTCGCCGGGATCGGCGTGTTCAGTGTGTTCTGCACCCTGGCACTGCCCAACCGCGAAAAGCGGGGGCTGGAAGAAGGCAAGGCGAACACAACTTTGGAGTACGCCGCCAGCAGCGGAGGCCCGGAGCCTACGTCCGGGCTCTACGGGGTCGAACCGATCTACCCCGCGGATACGAGTGGGATCCGCGGGCGGGGAGTGGGGCTGTCGGTGAAACCGGCAGCCCCGCTCTATGGAATGAGGCCCAGCCGGCGGGCCGCGGACACGGCCTCAAGCCGATTGTGCGCGGACAGCTTGGCCATTGCGTTTTGTAAGTAGCTCTTTACGGTCACCGTTTTGAGCCCCAGGCGATCCGCGGTTTCCTGATACGAACAGCCGAGCGCCACCTGCGCCAGGACATCGAGTTCACGGCGGGCCAGTCGGGCCATCGGATGCGCTCCGTCCGCGGGAGGCGGCGCCAGGTAGCTTCCGATGGTGTCCAACTTCCGTGCCAGGTCGGGGTCCGACACTGTGCCGGCGAGGGAGCGCAGCTCGGCGTGGGCTTCCCGGACATGCTCCAGCCAGCTCCGGTCTACGGCCCGGGGAGGCTCGGCCCTGGCCGTATTGATGATCGAGACCCGCCGGTCCACCTCGTCCCGAACCCGCAGTTCCTCAGCCAGCCCGGCGGACGCGTCCATCGCCACGCGAACAGCGTTTTCCCCCAGAGGGGAGCTGTCCCTCCTGGCGATGTAAAGTACCGCCCGCGACTTGCCCCGGACTACAACGGGAACGGCCGCCATCGAGCTCAGCTGCTCCCGCCGGACGGCGAGATCGTATTCATGGGTGATTCCCTCGGAGGCGACGTAATCCTTGACGAGGAACGGCCGCCGCTGCGTGTAAACACGGCCGCCGAGGCCCGCACCGGGAACGACGACCACCTGGTGCAGGCTGGACGTGGCGGTTCCCAGGAAATCCGTCAGCTGCAGCAGCTCACCGTTGGCCAGCCCGGCGAAGAGCACGGCAGGCCGGAAGGTGCCGGAGAGCTGGCGAAGGGACGCACGGAGCAGCTCACGATCATCGGGGCGGGAATATGCGTTGGGCTGCATGAGTCCTCTCCTGGTACCGCGGAAACCCGTCACCGCGTTGTGACGGGAGTTTTGTGTCGGTAGGGCCTTACGGCTCCACGTAGTGAGAGGGCAGTTGCTCCGGAGACTGAGGACGGGCTCGTCCACCATTCGTCCCTCAAAGGCGAAAACTCTACCGGACTGTTCGGCGGCGGCGAGCATCCGCTGGGCCTGCTCCACCTCACCGGGATCCGGGGTGAAGGACTCAGGTATAACAGGCATCTGGCCGGGATGGATGGAGGCCTTCGCGGCGAACCCGGAGGCCACAGCGTCGTCAGATTCGGCGTTTAGGCCGGCGAGGTCGGCAATGTCCACGTAGACCGAGTCCAGCGCGGCTTTCGCGGCCGCGGCGCGGCGAGGAGTACGTGGGAACGGGCGTGCAGTTCTGCTCGCCTCCGGCGCCCTGGCCACATGATCGAAAACCACTGCCGACTTGTTCATCGGCGGAACTGTCCAGGCTGCCGACCCGCCCCCGGTGGCCCCGCAAAGGCCTGCGCCACCGCCATCCAGGCGGCGGCGACATCGCCCGACACCGACAACTCAGTGTCGGCGATGTGCCGTCGCTGCGTGACTACAAGGCAGAAGTCTTGAGCAGGGCCAGCGACCTGGTTGGCGGCGCCAGGGGAACCCCATGTCCACGTGGATGCCCCATCGGGCGCCGTAAGGGACACGGACACGGATTGTTCTGGGACATCTAACCCGGACGTGCGGAAGCTGTTGGGAAATGCACGTACCCCAATGTTGGCCACGTGCCGCAGTCGCTCGGTCGCGGGTCGTTCTAGTCCGAGCGCGTCGACGACGTCTTGCCCGTGTGCCCAGACCTCCATGATGCGAGCGGTGACCTTTGACGCAAGGCTCATAGAAGGACCGAACCATGGCACCCGTGTTGCTGGGTCCGCCACGACCATGGCTTCGCGCAACAGTTGGTTTTCTTCACGCCACCAAGCGAGTATCTCCGAGCCAGTCCGATGCGCATTAGCAGCGCCAATGCCGTCAACGTACGTCTGTAAATCGGCAACTCCGTCACGCAGGTCGTTGAACGACTGCTGCTCGCTGACAGACAGCCGGGTGACGTAGTCGAAGTGGGCCAGATGCGCGACTTGATCGCGAACCGTCCAGCCTGGGGCGGGCGTGTCAACGCTCCAGCTCAACAAGGGTAAGGGCTCAAGCAGGGATATGAGGGTTAGGGCCTCCGCGCGCAGGTCTTCGATGAGCCCTGTCAAAACCCGGGTCGTCATCGTCCCTCCCAGACCGGTCTGTGCTTCTCGGCAAATGCCGCAACCCTTGTCCGCTGGTTGGCGCGTGCGAGAGTTTTGCGGGCGTGTCTAAGGATGGGCTCGTCCACCATTCGTCCTTCAAATGTGAACACCCCGCCGGACTGCTCCGCGGCGTCGAGCATGCGCTGTGCCTGCGTCACCTCTGCCTGGGTGGGTAGGAAGGACTCACGGATGACTGGCATCTGGCTTGGATGGATGGATGCTTTCGCTGCGAAGCCCGAGGCAAGGGCATCGTCAGATTCGGCTTTTAGGCCAACCAGGTCCGTAATGTTCAAGTAGACCGAGTCCAGGGCGGCCTTGCCTGCCGCCCCCGCGGCGAGCAGCACGTACGAACGGGCGTGCAGCGCGACATCCCGGTACCGGCCGTCGGGCTGGCGGCTGGACGTGCCCCCGAGCGACGCGATCATGTCTTCCGCGCCCCACATGAGCGCCACCACGTTGGGGGCCGCCGCGATGGCCGCCGCGTTGATGATCCCTTTGGCCGTTTCGCATAGAGCCACAACAGAGTAGTCCGCCAGCTGCGCCAATGACTCCGGGTCCTCGGTTTTAGCCAGCATGACGTGGGTGTACCGGGTTTGCTGGAGTGCGTGCAGGTCCAGTGAGAAGTCGTCGGTGTCGGCCGGGTTGATCCTGACGATGGTCCGGTCCGGATCCAGGGGGTTGGCAATGAGGGATTGCCGTGCCTGTTCCCGCTCGTGGGGAGCCACTGCGTCCTCGAGGTCCAGGATGACCGCGTCTGCCCTGTCCATCGCTTTGCCGTATCGGTCCGGACGGTCGGCGGGCAGAAGAGGATCGCCGGACCCATCTCAAACGCTTCCACGGGTTACTCCTTTTCCGCCGGCATGAGGGCCTCGTGGGCCTCCTGGGTCCACATCAGGCACGTGCGTGTTGCTTCGGCCACCACGACGCCGTCCTGGTTGCGTCCGGTGTGCTTCATGCTCACAATTCCCTGTCCTGGGCGGGAGGCTGACATTCGAACCTCCGTCACCTCGGTTTCGGTGTACAGGGTGTCGCCATGGAACATCGGGTGCGGGAAGCGGACGTCGGTCAGGCCAAGCTGGCCGATGATGGTGCCTTCCGTCATCTGGGGCACTGACTGGCCGATCATGGTGCCAAGGGTGAAGAGGGAGTTCATGAGTCTCTGGCCGAAGGGCTGGGTGGCGCTCCACGCTGCATCCAGGTGCAGGCCTTGGTTGTTCATGGTCAGCGAGGTGAAAAGGACGTTGTCCGTTTCCGTCAGGGTGCGGCCGGGCCGGTGGGCGTAGACCGCGCCCTCTTCGAGTTCATCGAGGTAGAGTCCGCGCTGCTGGATGCGTTTGACGTCAGTGGTGTCCATCGGATTATCCCTTCACTTCTTCGAGTTCTTGTGCCGCCGCCGCTTCGGCGGCGGGGTCTGCGTCGCCGGTCTCGAGTGAGAGCGGCTCTACGGTTGCCACGATCTGCGCGGCTTTGACCAGGTCGCCCACCTTCAGGCTTAACCGCACGACGCCGGAGACCGGGGCCGTGAGCTGGTGCTCCATCTTCATCGCCTCAATGGAGAGCAATGGCTGCCCCTCCTCCACGAGCTCGAAGTCGGCGACAACGACGGCGATAACGGTTCCCGGCATGGGCGAACGGACCTCGGGGGAGACCGTTCCGGCGTCGCGTTCCAACGAGTCGAGGCGTCGCTGGAGCAGCTCCAGGCGGCTGAGCCGCCGGGCGGCACCGCCCCATCCGTCGATACCGAGCCATGCGGTGCCGTCGGCGGTGACGGCGGTGGCCACCCGTCGTCGGGTGCCGTTCACGGAGGCTGAGCCGTCGGCTAGGGTGTTGACGCGGAAGGGCTCGCCGTCGACGTCGAAGGTCTGCCCCTGCGCGTCCAGGCTGGCAGTCACGGTGTGCGTTTTGCCGTCGATTTCCAGATGGATCGACGCCGCCGCATGACGGCCGACGCGCCAGCCGTCTCGGGCTCCCCAGGGGCCGGGAGCGTCCGCCTGGCTGGCTGCCAGGGCGTGGGCGGCGAGGGCAAGGTCCTCGCCGCGGAAAGTCCGGAACGGCATGTCAGCGATTTTGCGGTCGATCAGGGTGGTGTCAAGGCGCCCTGCGGCGACGTCCTCGTCGGCTATGAGCAGCCGCAGGTACTCGACGTTGGTCTTTACACCCAGCAGGACCGTGTCGGCGAGGGCCCGGTCCAGCGTGCCGAGGGCTTGCTCACGGTCCGTGTTCCACACGATGACCTTGGCGATCATGGGGTCGTAGTGCGGCGATACTTCCAGGCCCTCGGTGAGGGAGCTGTCCACCCGGATGCCGGGGCCGGAGGGTTCCCTGATCTGGAGCAGGCGTCCGATCGACGGCATAAAGCCATGGGACGGGTCCTCGGCATAGACGCGCGCTTCGATCGCGTGCCCTTCGAGTACGACGTCGGACTGGGCGACGGTGAGGACGTCGCCGGCGGCGATGCGCACCTGCCATTCGACCAGGTCCAGCCGCTGGCCATGGACGCGGACGACCTCTTCGGTGACGGGGTGCTCGACCTGCAGGCGGGTGTTCATTTCCATGAAGAAGAACTCGTCCGGGGCCTCGTCGGAGACCAGGAACTCCACGGTACCGGCGCCCACGTAGTTCACCGAACGTGCGGCGTCAACGGCTGCCGCGCCGATCCGTGCCCGGATCCCGGCGCCGTTGGGCAGGCTCTGGAGCAGCGGTGCGGGGGCTTCTTCGATGACCTTCTGGTGTCGGCGCTGCAGCGAGCATTCACGTTCGCCCAGGTGGATGATGTTGCCGTGTCGGTCGGCGAGGACCTGGACCTCGATGTGCCGGGGGGAGCGGACCAGCCGTTCCAGGAAGAGCGTGTCGTCGCCGAAGGAGCTCTTGGCTACACGGCGGGCGGTTTCCAGGGTGGCGGGCAGGTCCTCGGCCCGTTCGACGATGTGCATGCCCTTGCCGCCGCCGCCGGCGGAGGGCTTGATCAGGAGCGGGAAACCGACGCCGGCCGCGGCGGCGACCAGCTGTTCATTGCTCAAGCCGGGTTCGGCGATGCCCGGAACGACGGGAACGCCATGCGCGATTACGTGATTCTTGGAGCGGATCTTGTCCCCCATCATGTTGATGGAATGGACATCCGGGCCAATGAACGTGATGCCAGCGTCCACTAAGGCCTTGGCGAATTCAACATTTTCTGAGAGGAAACCGTAGCCGGGATGCACGGCCTGGGCTCCGGTGCGGCGGCAGGCCTTCAGGATCGCTTCGATCTTGAGGTAGCTTTCGGTCGCGGCGGCGGGGCCGATACAGACGGCAATGTCGGCCTCCCGCACGTGGCGGGCATCGGCGTCGGCTTCTGAGTACACGGCAACGGACGTGATTCCGAGGCGGCGAAGGGTACGGATAACGCGGCAGGCGATCTCGCCGCGGTTGGCCACCAGCACGGTGTCGAAGGTTCTGGTGGTCATGTCGGTGCTTCCTTGCGCTTGATTTGTCATGGCGGTCACATCCGGAAGAGGCCGAAGGAGGTCTCCGGCAGCGGTGTGCGTGAGACGACGTCGAGCGCCATGCCCAGGACGCGCCGCGTGTCGGCGGGGTCGATGATTCCGTCGTCCCACAGCCGGGCGGTGGAGTAGTAGGGGCTGCCCTGGTCCTCGAACTGGGCCTTGATGGGGGCCTTGAATTCTTCCTCGGCTTCGGCCGACCATTCCTCGCCGCGGGCCTCATACTGGTCGCGTTTGACGGTGGCAAGGACGCTGGAGGCCTGGTTCCCGCCCATCACCGAGATCCGCGACGCCGGCCACATCCACAGGAATCGCGGCGAATACGCCCGCCCGCACATGGAGTAGTTGCCGGCGCCGAAGGACCCGCCGATCACGACGGTCAGCTTGGGGACGCGGGCGGTGGCCACGGCGGTGACCATCTTGGCGCCGTTCTTGGCGATGCCGCCGTGTTCATAGTCTTTCCCGACCATAAAGCCGGAGAGGTTCTGCAGGAAGATCAGAGGGATCCCGCGCTGGTCGCAGAGTTCGATGAAGTGTGCGCCCTTGAGCGCGGATTCGCTGAAGAGCACCCCGTTGTTGGCAACGATGCCGACGGGATGGCCGTGCAGCTTCGCGAACCCGGTGACCAGGGTGGTGCCGTAGTTAGCCTTGAACTCATGGAATTCGCTTCCGTCCACCAGCCGCGTAATGACCTCGCGGACGTCGTATTGCTCGTTCACGTCAACCGGAACCACGCCATACAGTTCTTCCGGATCCGCCAACGGCGGGAGTACGACGTCGCAGACGTCCCAGGCGGGGGCTGCAGGGCGGGGCAGCGTGGAGACGATGTCGCGGACGATCTGGAGGGCATGCTCATCGTTTTCGGCCAGGTGGTCCGTGACGCCGGAGATCTTGGCGTGCACGTCCCCGCCGCCGAGCTCCTCGGCCGTGACGATCTCGCCGATGGCCGCCTTCACCAGCGGCGGGCCGCCCAGGAAGATGGTGCCCTGGTTCCGCACGATGACGGTCTCGTCGCTCATCGCGGGAACATAGGCACCACCGGCGGTGCAGGAGCCCATCACCGAGGCAATCTGCGGGATCTTCGCCGCGGACATCTTCGCCTGGTTGAAGAAGATCCGGCCGAAATGTTCCTTGTCCGGGAAAACCTCATCCTGTTTCGGCAGGAACGCCCCGCCGGAATCCACCAGGTAGATGCACGGCAGCCGGTTCTCCAGCGCGATCTCCTGCGCCCGGAGGTGCTTCTTCACCGTCATCGGGTAGTACGTGCCGCCCTTAACGGTGGCGTCGTTGGAGATGACCAACATCTGGCGGCCGTGGACCAGGCCGATGCCGGCGATGACGCCGGCGCCGGGCGACTCGTCCTGATACATGCCGTTGGCAGCCAGCGGAGTTATTTCCAGAAACGGGCTGCCATCGTCCAAGAGGCAGTCAATGCGGTCCCGGGGCAGTAACTTGCCCCGCGCAACATGCCGTTGTCGGGATTTCTCCGGGCCTCCCAACGAGGCCTCGGCCAGGCGCCGCTTCAAATCCTGTGCGAGGCGCCCTTGCTCTGTGGCTTGCGGCTTGGTGTGCGTTAGCGTCGACTGGTCGGTAGTGCTCAAAGTGTCCAACTGTCCTCTTTTCCAAATCTCGGGTGAGCCATCTGACTCGATGTCGACTTCTGAGCGGGGCCGACTCCCGTACCCTTGGCAGCCCTTGGCAGGGGTCATGGGCGGCGTGCCATTTAGTGGCGGTGCTGATATGGCCGAACGGTCATCGGCTGACTTTGCCCATGAGTTGGGCGACTGGCCGCAGGAAGAGCGGCCGGGCAAGGCACCACGCCCCGACCATGAGGGCGACGGAACCTGCGAAAACCCACAACCCCGTCCAGCCGCCGTCGTCGGTGGCGGCGTACATGTGATTGAGGTTCCGCAACGCCCCGGTGGCAAGAACCAGCGTGACGTGGACAATGATGAACGCAGTGAAGTAGACCATCACCGGCAGGTGGACAGCCCGCGCTGCCTCGATGGGGTACACCCGGTTCAATCCGGTGGCTTTCTTGGGCCAGGCTCCGGACATCCGCAGCCCGGTTAGTATGGCCAACGGGGCGGCGATGAAGACGGTGGTGAAGTAGCTGAGCAACTGCAGGGAGTTGTAGTTTGTCCATCCGTTTTCCAGTGGCCAGTTCAGCGAGGCGTATTGAAGCAGCGCTGAGAGGGCGTTGGGGAATACGTCCCAGCTGGTCGGCACCAGACGCATCCATTGTCCTGTGGCGAAGAGCAGCACGAAGAACACGATCCCGTTCAGAACCCACAGGGCGTCAAGGATGAGGTGGAACCACAAATCAAGACTGATCTTCGCAGGCCTGCCCTGGGTTCGGATCATGCCGTTGTTGTTCCGGGTCCAGTAGGCGGGCGGTTTAGCGGTGGTGCGGACCTGCCAACCAGAGCGGATGATCAGGAGGATCAGAAGCGAATTGAGAAAGTGCTGCCATCCTAGCCAGGCTGGGAGTCCGACCGGTGCGCCGGCCGGCAGAGGGGACTGTCCGGGATACGTCGACAGGAAGTCCTGCACCGGGGGCATTCCACGCAGCCAGCGGGCAGCAAGCACCAGCACGAACAGCACTGCCAGTGCAGCGATGATGCTGAAGGCCAACCGGGACCATTTGTTCTTGACCTTGGGGGAGTGTTTCACAAGCGTCGGCATGGCTGCCTACCGTTTACGTGCTTCGAGAGCTTCGATGAATTGAGGGACGACCGTGAAGACGTCACCAACAATGCCGAAGTCTGCGATGTCGAAGATAGGGGCGTCCCCGTCCTTGTTGATGGCCACGATCGTCTTTGCGGTCTGCATTCCGGCGCGATGTTGGATGGCCCCCGAGATCCCCAGCGCCACATATAGCTGCGGGGACACCGTCGTCCCGGTCTGACCTACCTGTGCCTGCGGCGTCACGTAACCCGCATCCACTGCGGCCCGTGAGGCGCCGACAGCGGCACCGAGGGCGTCAGCGAGATCTTCTACCAGGACGAACTTCTCCTTCGAGCCCAGACCCCGTCCACCGGATACTATTTTGTCGGCCCTGCGAAGCTCCGGGCGGGAGGCGTCCGCCGGCGTCTCATCTATGGAGTCGATGATGGCCGCCGGCCCGTTGTCGTTCGGTACTGTTACGAATGTGACCTTCGGCTTCGCGGCCGGAGCGCGGTCGGTTACGGCGCCTTGGCGAAGGGTGATGACCATAGGGATGCGTTCCGAGGAGTCTGCCGTGGATTCGGTGGTGTAGGCGCCGCCGAATACTGAGTGCACCGCCACGATCCTCCCATCCGCCGTGTGCACCGCGACCGCGTCGGTACAGATTCCCGCCGTGATCCGCACCGCGAGGCGGGCAGCCACCTCGCGGCCCTGCAGCGAGTGGGAAGCCAGAACTGCCGCAGGGTTCAGGGCCTCAACGGCAACAGCTAGGCCAGCGGTCTCGGGGTTTGTCAGCAGAGCGCCGATTTGGTGGGATTCGGCAATAATTACGTGCTCTGCGCCAAGAACACCAAGCTGCTCGCCCAGATGCCCGCCGGCGCCCGGGGCGACGACGGCCACAGCCGTGGGGGTGCCCAGCCGTGCAGCCGCACCAAGCAGCTCAGCCGCAGATTCGTGAGGTTCCCCGGAGGGGGAGGTTTCAATGAATGCCAGAATATTGGCCATATTGGTATTCCTTAGATGAGTTGGGAAGAGGCCAGGAACGCGGCCAACTGAAGTCCGGCGTCGCCGTCGTCGAATATTTTGACACCCGCCGTCCGAGCCGGGCGTTTGGCCACTGCCAGCACTGCAGAGCGGGACGCAGCGACGTCCGACAGGTCCGCAAGCGACAAAGTGGTCACGGTCTTGCGCTTCGCGCTCATGATGCCCTTGAAGCTCGGGAACCGTGGCTCGGCGGAGCGTTCGGTCACTGAGATCAGGGCCGGCATTGCCGCGTGCACGGAGGTGCGACGGCCATCCTCCTCGCGTTCCGCGGCTACGGACTCCTCCGTGATTCTTACGCTGTGCACGGCTCCGAGCAGTGGCAGCCCCAGAATTTCGGAGATCATCGCGGGTACCACTCCGCCGCTCCCATCAGTAGATGCATTTCCTGCGATCACCAGATCGAAGCTCATGGTGTTCAGGGCGGCCGCCAGCACTGTGGCGGTCCGCAGCGCGTCGGCGCCGGAAAGTGCGGGGTCAGCGATGTGGACGGCCGAGTCGGCACCCACCTGCAGGCCTTTCCGCACCGCCTTACCTGCCGCGTCCGGACCCATGGACAGCACAACTACGTCGGTTCCCTTGTGGGAGTCTTTGTAGGACAGGGCGACGTCGAGGGAACGTTCGTTTATCTCATCGGGCACTAATTCGCCGTTCTGACGCTCCAGCAGCCCGGTGGAGAGGTCAAGACTGAGCCCCTCCTCAGTATCGGGAACCTGCTTCATAAGTACTACGATCTTCATCCATCCACTCCTCTGAAAATATGCATGATGAACCCGACCCTGCTTGTTGAAAAGGTGATTGCGGTGTCACTGTTTATTCGTGCCCGCAGCTGGAATGTCACAGCCGCAGGATGCTCGAGGCCTCTTCGCGGAGTTGAATCTTTCTGATTTTCCCTGTGACGGTGGTCGGAAATTCGTCGACCAGGATGACGTATACCGGAATTTTGTAGCGGGCTAGTTTGCCGTTGGCGAAGGCGCGTATCGCTGGGACATCCAGAGGCTCCGCGCCCGCTTTCATTTTGATGCAGGCGCAAAGTTCCTCGCCGTATTTCTCGTCCGGTACCCCGATGACCTGGACGTCTTCAATGTCCGGGTGACTGTATAGAAATTCCTCGATTTCGCGGGGATAGATGTTCTCACCTCCACGGATGACCATGTCCTTGATGCGACCCACAATCGTGCAGTAGCCGTCCTCCCGCATCACCGCGAGGTCCCCGGTATGCATCCAGCCGTCGGCGTCGACCGCCTCACGAGTCTTCGCATCATCGTTCCAATACCCCAACATCACGGAGTAGCCGCGGGTGCAGTACTCACCCGATTGACCTCGCTCGACGGTGTCGCCCGTTGATGGGTTAACGATCTTGACCTCCAAGTGAGGGTGAACCCGACCGATAGTTGCGGTACGGCGTTCCAAATCGTCGTCGGCCCGGGTTTGGCAGGAGACTGGGCTGGTTTCAGTCATGCCGTAGGCGATGGAGATATCTGTCATATTCATGTCCTCGATACAGCGCCGCATGACCTCGACGGGACAGACAGATCCGGCCATAATTCCCGTGCGGAGGCTTGTCAGGTCGTAATCGCCGAATTTGGGGTGATTCTGCATAGCGATGAACATGGTCGGAACGCCGTATACGGCCGTGCAGTTTTCGTCAGCTATGGCCCGAAGCGTTGCTTCTGCGTCGAAGCCCGGCGATGGGATCACCATGGTCGTCCCGTGAGCCATGGAACCCAGGCTGCCCATCACCATCCCGAAGCAGTGGTAGAACGGCACCGGGATGCAGAGCCGGTCATCAGGTCCGAGGCGGATCAGCTCCGTGGTGAAATAGCCGTTATTGAGGATGTTGCGGTGGCTGAGAGTCGCCCCTTTCGGATACCCGGTGGTCCCCGAGGTGTATTGGATGTTGATCGGATCATCCGGCATCGTGTCCTCGAGCCGCTGAGCTACGACATCCTCTTCTAACGTCCGGCCCGAATCGATGAGATGGGCCCAGTCATCAGTGTCAATGTAGGCCACCCGTTCCAGGGAGGGAGTTTCATCTGCAGCCTGCTCGATCATGGTCCTGTAGTCGCTCGACTTAAAACGGGAGGCCGCGATGAGCATCCGCAAGCCGCTGTGGTTAACGGCATAGGAAAATTCATGCGTCCGGTAGGCGGGATTGATATTGACCAGGATGGCGCCGATTTTCGCTGTGGCGTACTGGACGAGTGTCCACTCGGCGCAGTTGGGCGCCCAGATGCCCAGCCGGTCACCTTTTTCCAGGCCGGCTGCGAGGAGCCCTCTGGCAAGATCATTGACGTCGCGGTCCAGCTCAGCCCACGTCCAACGCCGTCCGGAGGCTACCTCGACAAGAGCCTCCTTCCCGCTGTATCGGGCAACCGTCCGCTCAAAGGATTGGCCGATTGTTTCGGCAAGAAGGGGTGGCTCCAGCGCGCCCTTCGCGTATGACCTCATGCCTGCGCTCCAAAGCCGTGGAGGATGAAGGTGTGTTTTTGGTCGGGGGTACGCCCGACCGGCTTGGTCGTTTTGGGAGCAGTGGTGTCGATGCCCGGCAACGCTGCCATAGTCACATCACTCAAGGTGCATCCGTTCTCGTAAGGGTCGTCGGTGAGAAGCCGTTCAAGGGAAGGGAATTCCGTAGGTGACAGCCGGCCAGCGGATTGCCTTGGCCTTGCCGCCCTCAATTGGTCGCCTTGGTCAGAGTTCACGGCCGGGGGTGGCGGCAGGAAATTTCTGCAAGGCAGCAGGTGCGTCGTAGAGACACAATTTTTTTGTGTTGGACATCACAGTTAATTGAGACTAACCTAAATTTCAGTTAAATACTACTAACTCAGTTGGCCTTTTGAGGCTTCGAGTGGAACGGGAACGGACCACCGAAACTGCCACCGCACCTGACGCGGCGGAGTAGACCTAGCAACGAAAAGGGAGTCACTAGCATGGTTGATTTTGAGCTCAGCGAGGAGTACCAGGACCTCAGTAAGACTGTTGGCGAGTTCGCAGACGAGGTCGTCGCGCCCGTCTCGGCCAAGCACGACGAGGAACACAGCTTCCCCTACGAGGTCGTCTCCCAGATGGCCGACATGGGACTCTTCGGGCTGCCCTTCCCGGAGGAGTACGGCGGGATGGGCGGCGATTATTTCGCCCTCGCCCTGGCCTTGGAGCAGTTGGCCCGGGTGGACCAGTCCGTGGCGATCACGCTGGAGGCAGGCGTGTCCCTGGGCGCCATGCCGGTGTACCGCTTCGGCACCGAGGCCCAGAAACAGGAGTGGCTGCCGTCGCTGGCTTCTGGTTCGGCACTGGCCGGCTTTGGACTGACGGAGCCGGAAGCGGGCTCCGATGCCGGCGGCACCAAGACGCACGCCCGGCGTGAGAACGGGAACTGGGTGATCAACGGCAACAAGGAATTCATCACGAACTCCGGCACGGACATCACCCGCCTGGTCACCGTCACCGCTGTCACGGGGCAGAAGGAACGCAAGGACGGCAGCGTCAAGAAGGAGATCTCCACCATCCTGGTGCCCACCAACACTCCGGGGTTCAAAGCGGAGAAGGCCTACAACAAGGTGGGCTGGAACGCCTCCGACACGCACCCGCTGACCCTGAACAACGTCCATGTTCCCGAGGAAAACCTGCTCGGCGAAGAAGGCCGCGGTTACGCCAATTTCCTGTCTATCCTGGACGAGGGCCGGATCGCCATCGCAGCCCTGGCCACCGGGGCGGCGCAGGGCTGCGTGGACCTGTCCGTGAAATACGCCAAGGAACGCAGCGCCTTTGGCCAGAACATCGGCAAGTACCAAGCCATCCAGTTCAAGATTGCCCGGATGCAGGCGCGCACCCACACGGCCAGACTTGCGTACTACGACGCCGCTTCACGGATGCTGGCCGGCAGGCCGTTCAAAACCGAGGCGGCTATCGCAAAAATGATCGCAGGCGAGGCAGCCATGGACAACGCACGAGACGCCACGCAGGTATTCGGCGGCTATGGCTTCATCAACGAATTCACCGTGGCACGCCACTACCGCGACTCCAAGATCCTTGAAGTGGGAGAGGGCACCACGGAGGTCCAGCTGATGCTGATCGCCCGCCAACTGGGACTTGGCACCCCGTCCCAGCGCGTAGGAGCCGACGCGTGAGCGCGCTAATTGCGGGCTACGCACGGACTCCGTTCTCCCGGTTCAACGGCCGCTTCGCCTCCATCCCCGCCACAGCCCTCGGCGCCCACGCGATCACGGCAGCCCTTCGCCGCGCCGGTGTGGCTGCCAGTGACGTGCAGTACGTCATCGCCGGACACGTCCTGCAGGCTGGCGCCGGGCAAAACCCGGCCCGGCAGTCCGCAGTGGGCGCAGGCATTCCGCTGAGCGTTCCTGCGCTGACGCTTAACGCCGTGTGCCTATCCGGAATGGAAGCCGTCGTAGCCGCAGAACGCCTGATCTCTGGGGGCGAGGCGGACATTGTCGTCGCGCTGGGCCAGGAGTCCATGTCCCTGGCCCCACACGCCTTCCACGCGCGGGCCGGGCAAAAGTATGGCGCCATGGAAGCCCTGGACACCCTGGAGCTCGACGGCCTGACCGACGCCTTCGAAAAGCGCTCCATGGGTATCTCGACCGAAGACGGCAATACCGACTACGGCCTGGACAGGACCAGTCAGGATGCCTGGGCGGCTGCCTCCCACCAGCGCGCTGATGCCCACGCGGCGTTTCTTACGGAAGAGATCGAACCCTACACGCTGGTCTCACGCCGCGGAGACACCGTCGTAGTCGACGACGACGGCGTCCGGGCCGGAACCACCACGGAGTCGCTCGATGGCCTGCGCCCGGCATTCGACAGGGAAGGCACGATCACGGCAGGGAACTCCTCGCAGCTCACCGACGGGGCCGCCGCATTGGTCCTGGTAAGCGAATCCGCCGCCGAACGGCTGGGCCTGTCGCCACTGGCCAGGGTGGAGTCGCACGCACTGGTGGCTGGCCCGGACGTGCGGCTCCACGACCAGCCCGCCAACGCCATCCTAGCCGCCCTCAAAAACATCAACGCCACAGTGGAGGACCTTGCCGCCGTGGAGATCAACGAGGCATTCGCCGCGGTATCCGTCCAATCGGTCCGCACACTCGGGATCAATCCTGACATCGTCAATACCCGCGGCGGGGCAATCGCACTCGGACACCCAATCGGCGCATCCGGTGCCCGGATCGTCGGAACACTGGCACGGCAACTTGTCGAGCTCGGACCGGGACGGCTGGGCGCCGCAGGCATCTGCGGCGGCGGCGGGCAGGGGTCGGCCATCATCCTCAGATCACTCTAGGAAGTTATTCCGGTGGCTACATGGACGGAGCATTCCCCGAGCCGTCGACCGGTCCCGGCCAGTAGAGGTGCTGGCACGGTGATGTCATCAGCAATGGACCATGTGTGGTCTTGGCTGGAGAGCATAGCGACTGCTTATCGAGGGCAGACTCAGTCAGAAACACCCCGTTGAATTCAACGGCACGAGTGTCCCGTCTCATTCAATCTGTCAGTTCTGACGTCGGAACCGACAGATTGAATGTGGACGGACCGGAGTGTCGGCATCACAGCAGCCAGGGACATTCAGGACCAATGCGGGCTTTGAGTTGGTGGGATCTCAGCTTCCGTCGCGGAAGTCGGCGGGCACGCTGGTGCTGTACATTATGTTTTCGAAGTCGGCTACGCAGAGGTCGCCGAGCGGCGCTTGGGACAGGAAACCGACGCTGATGGGTCCGTCATAGGCGATCCGGAAGACCCGAACGAACTCCCAATTGTGGCCATCGGCGGATGAATGAAAGGCCCAGCCCGCTCCTGATCGAGTAACACGGAGGTAGACCGCGTCCTCCGTTACGAACGTGGAGTTGCAGTCGTCTGAGAAGTCATTGGTCACTACAGATACGACCATGGCTTGTCCTTGCGGGGAATATTCAAAACAAAGCTTCGCCCAGTGGTCTTTGTCGCCCCAGATCGCCAGGACGGCCGCGTCGAATGTGGTTCTCTCACCCCGAACCACGACACGTGCCGAAAGAGAGAAGTCTTCCGTCGGGCCGAAGCCGAGCAGGGTTGCTGCGTGCTGTTGAGGCCCCCCGAATGCGTCGTTACTCCAGTCGGCGCCTGCGGCCGCGATGAGGCGGAGCACATCGTTGGTAGGCGTTTCGGCAGAACCTTGACCGTTAGCCCACTCGAGAGGGGGCAGGCCTGGGATAACTATTTTCACGCTATATCTTTCCTATCGTCGTGGGCTCAGAATGATGCACCGTCGTCAGTGTAGGGGACAGATAGTGGCTGCCCGGGTCCGTTGGGCGCTTTTATCGGTATCGGGATTGGTCAGTCTGTTGATGTCATCAGCGCGGTCGTTGCACGCCTTTCGACGTGGACGTGGAGGTAGTGCGACGGATTGGGCTCAGAGCTATCTTCAATTGCGGAGATCAGCATTCGAGCGGCGAGCAGTCCCTCCCCGGAGAGGTCGTGTCGGACCGGAGCTCAATTGAGGATTGGTGTGCTGGGACTCGGGCACATCGTCTACTCCGAGAATGGAAAGACTCCCTGGAACGGCCCGGATGGACTTCACCGGATGTTGGCTGTGACGGCGGTGCTGCTGATACTCGGGGCCGTTGTTTCCGCCCTCCGTATCCAGAATCCGCGCAATCGGCCCGCAGACGGCAGAAGGCCCCCTCGAAAGGTGCACGGACCTGGAAGTGGGGGAGGGCCCCACGGAGGTCCAGTTGATGTTTATCGCCCGCGAACTCGGACTTTAACCGGAGCAATTGAAGGACCTCCGAGTACCTCTTTTCGGAGGTACTCGGAGGTCCTTGTTTCCAGTTACGGTGATGTTAGTCACATTGTGAGACACCAGAGCGGATATCAAAGGAGATTCCCATGACCTCTGTTCCACCCGTTTCATCCGTTTTGCCTCCGTCACCCCACAGTCGCAAGACACTGCGAAAAGTAGCCTTCGCCAGTGCAGCCGGTACCACCATCGAGTTCTACGACTTCTTCATTTACGGCACGGCGGCCGCACTGGTCTTCCCGGTGGTCTTTTTCCCAGCCCTGGGCGCGGCGGCTGGAACGGTGGCCTCCTTCGGAACTTTCGCCGTTGCGTTCTTTGCCCGGCCGCTGGGGGCCATCATCTTCGGCCACTACGGCGACAGGATCGGCCGTAAGAAGACACTCATCACAACGCTGCTTATGATGGGCGTCGCCACGGTGGCTATCGGCCTCATCCCGGATGCCCAGACAATAGGCGTCGCGGCGCCCATCCTGCTGGTATTCCTGCGCTTCGTCCAAGGCCTGGCCGTCGGTGGCGAATGGGCCGGCGCTACACTGCTCACAGCCGAATACGCGCCCAAAGGCAAACGCGGGCTCTTCGGATCCTTCCCTCAGATCGGCCCCTCGATCGCGTTCGCTCTGGCCAGCGCCACGTTCTTGATCACCAACCTCACCCTTGGCGACAAGTCTGAAGCATTCATCACCATCGGCTGGCGCGTGCCCTTCATCCTCAGCGCCGTCCTGGTCCTGGTCGGGTTGTGGGTGCGCACGACCATAGAGGAAACGCCGGTGTTCAAGAATGCCAAACAGCCCGTGGCCGGCAGCAAGCTCCCTATCCTGGAATCCATCAAGCGCCAGCCTAAGGAAATCCTGCTTGCTGGTGGTTCCCTGACCCTCTTGTTTGCGCTTTTCTACCTCGGCACCGCTTTCCTGACCAGCTATGCTACCAGCCCCACGGGCATGGGACTAAGCCGCGTGGAGGTTCTGAGTACGGGCATTATCGCCTCCGTGTTCGTTGCCGCCGCCACTCTGGCCTCGGGCATCCTGTCCGACCGTTTTGGCCGCAAAAAGGTCATCGCTACGTCCTGCATCATTGCTGTACCGTGGTCCCTGGTGCTCTTCCCGCTCCTAAGCAATGGAACTGTTCTGGCATTCGGCGTCGGGCTCACCGTCACCCTGATGATCTTCGCGATCTCCTACGGCCCAGCAGGTGCGCTCCTGCCCGAACTGTTCGAAACCCGCTACCGCTACACTGGCGCTGGCATGGGCTACAACCTCGCCGGTGTGGTTGGGGGCGGCATCGTCCCTCTCCTCGCAGCACAGCTGGCCACGTCTCCCGGAACCTGGGCCGTTGGCCTGCTGCTCGCCGGGATCGGCATTTTCAGCATCGCCTGCACCCTGGCCCTTCCAAACCGCGAGCACCACGACATGGAAGAAGTTCCTGCCCCGGCCTCTGGTGAGGAAATAGCGAACGACGGAGCGGGCCCCGGCGTCCTAAGGACCTGACGCTGACTTAAGGCAAGGCGAGGTTGCCGATTAAGCGGAAAACCCCGCCATTGCCGGGGGTTCAGCCTTTATTCAGGGCGTTGTCCTGCGGCGGCCGATGGCCAGGCGGCGGGCGTTTAGGTGGCCATCCAATCGAATGCGACCCCATCCGGAGGCCGCTACGGCAGCAGGCCCAGCTTCCGGGCAGCGGATACGGCTTCCACCCGGTTGTGGACGGACAGCTTCATCATCGCGTTCTGCATGTAGCTCTTGACCGTGACAGGCTTCAGGGCGAGCCGGGCAGCCGTTTCCTCATAGGAACATCCCAAGGCCATCTGGGCCAGGACGTCGAGCTCCCGCGGCGTGAGCCGGAGCAGCGACTGGACGGCCACGGGCGCGGAAGGGGCAGGCATCAGAAATCCGCCAATCCGCTGCAGCTGCGCCGAGAGCTCGGCGTCCTCCACGCGGCTGGCGAGGGAGCGGAGATCAGCATGGGCCTGACGGACATGCTCCATCCAGGTACTCTCGAACGACAGCTCCGGCTGCACCCGCGCCTCGGCCATAATGGCCAGGCGCCGGTCCACTTCATCCCGGATGTTCATCTCGGCGGCCATGGCGGCCGCGGCACTCATAGCCTCGCTGATGACCCGCTCGCCGAGCGGGGCCTCGCCGCGGACGGCGATGTACAGCACCGAGCGGGTCTTGCCGCGGACGACCACGGGTGCTGCGGCCATGGACCTCAAGCGTTCGTGGCGAACGACACGGTCATATTCGTGCGTGATCGCTTCAGAGCCGACGTAGTCCTGGACCAGCAATGGCCGGCCCTGGCTCAGGACTCGCCCGCCCAGACCCGTTCCCGGTTCCACTCGGACCTTTTGCAGGCTAGCCGTGTCCGTGCCGAGGAACTCGGACAGGCGAAGACTGGCACCATCCACCATCCCCCCAAAAAGCACAGCCGGGCGGAACGCGGCGAATAATGAGCGGAGCGAGGCGCGGAGCAGCTCACGGTCATCGGGGCGGGAATACTCATACGTCGTCATGACGGACTTTCCTTAGGGCAGTGGCGTTCCCAAGTGACTGGCGGCAGGGCCTGGGAATTAAACAGCCGGACTGCATATGCGGTTGGCTTATTCACTTCCGCTCCTGAGGGTCCTTTAGCGCGTGTCGCTGGGGGAGGGTGTGCCCATGGCCTGAGCTTGGTTGGTTGTTGCAGCCCAGCTTGCGAGGAGCTGCAGATTGTCGTGTGAAGGTGTCCCGGGTTGGGCGGTGAAGGCGATGAACAGCAGGTTGTTGCCGGGGGAGAGCGGCATGGCCTGGTAGTTCAGCTCCAGGTCTCCTACGATCGGGTGATGGATGTTCCTGTTACCGGTGCTGTGTAGCCGGACATCGTGGGATGCCCAGAGCACCCGGAAGTCCTCGCTGCGGGTGGATAGCTCGCCCACAAGGGCGCTGAGTGCCCGGTCCTCGCTTGCCCGTCCTGCTTCCGTGCGCAGCATCGCCACTGTTTGTTGGGCTGCGTCGTCCCAATGGATGTACATGTCCCTCGCCGCCGGGGAGAGGAACAGGAAGCGCATGAAATTGGCAGGCTGTCCTGCCCGGCCGGTGGAGCTTGCCTGGGCGTAGAGCTCGGAAAACAGGGCGCGGCCGAGCTGGTTGGCCGCGACTATATCCAGGCGGCCGTTCTGGACAACTGCAGGGACGCCGGTCATGGCATCAAGAAGCTGCTGTATGCCGGGTCCTACCTGCTGGGTTTTGGAAGGGCGCCGGTGCTGGGCGGACGTCATGGTGTTCGCGGCGCGGACGAGGTCGTGGAGGTGTGTCCGCTCGGCGTCGTCGAGTTGCAGCGCCCTGCTGATCCCGTCAAGGACTGCCTCGGACACGCCTTTGGCGTTGCCCCGTTCGAGGCGTACATAGTATTCGGTGCTCATGCCGGCGAGCAGGGCCACTTCCCCGCGCCGGAGCCCCGGCACCCGGCGTCGGCCGCCAAAGTCCGGCAGCCCGGCCTGCTGCGGTGTTAACCGTGCCCGGCGGGTCGCCAGGAATTGGCGGATATCGCTTTGATTCTCCATGTATTCGACGGTACGCCGTCGGAAGTCTTTTTGGGGGGCCCCGGTATTAACCCTATAGACGAGGTCTCCCTTGCACGTTTCGGAACCTCTTGAATGGATTTACAGCCGCAGGGAAACCTGCCCTTCAGATATTCGAGAGGAGCACACCATGAGTGAGAACAACGTCTGGTTCATCACCGGAGCGGCCCGGGGCATGGGGGTCGACATCGCCAAAGCCGCCCTGAACGCCGGATTCTCCGTCGTCGCCACAGCGCGCGACGCCGACAAGGTCACCGAGGCCCTCGGCGAGCATCACAACCTTTTGGCAGTGTCGCTGGACATCACTGATCCAGCCGCCGCAAAGTCCGCTGTGGATGCTGCCGTTTCGCGGTTTGGCAGCATCGATGTGCTCGTGAACAATGCGGGCAACTTCTACGCCGGCTACTTCGAGGTCATCAGCCCTGAGCAGTTCCGCAGGCAGATGGACACCAACTTCTTCGGACCGCTCAACGTAACCCGCGCCGTTCTGCCGGTCATGCGGGCCCAGCGTTCCGGGCACGTCATCAGCATCTCCTCTGCTGCGGGTTTGACCGGCGTTGATTTCTGCTCCGCCTACTCCTCCTCGAAGTTTGCGCTCGAGGGATGGATGGAAACCCTGGCCCTGGACGTGGCGCCTTACGGAATCAAGACCACCGTTGTGGAGCCCGGCTTCTTTCGCACGGAACTCCTCGTCGACGGCTCCTCGATCTGGCCCGAACTCTCCCTCCAGGATTACAACCAGCGGACCCAGGACACGATCACCGCGCTGAAGTCTCTCAACGGAAAGCAGGGCGGAGACCCAGCGAAACTCGCCGCCGCCTTGGTCACCATCAGCGCCATGGACGAACCCCCCGTCCGTTTCCTCGCCGGAGCCGACGCCGTCCGGGCAGCTGAGCAGAAAGCCGCAGACCTCATTGCCCAGGCTAACGCCCACCGCGAGCTGTCGGGCTCCCTCGCGCTCGATGAAGTGAACGCCTGACCGCCCCGCACTACAAGGCCCTTCGCGCGGCTTCCGTGCACAAACAACTATCGTCTACAGACTCAAAACAGGAGAAACGTGCTGACAACTAACGCATACGCTGTCACCTCGGCGACCGGGGACCTCGTCCCGACCACCATCGAGCGCCGGGACATCGGCCCTCACGACGTGCTGATCGACATCAAGTTCGCCGGAATCTGCCAGACAGACATCCACATGGTCCGCGGGGTTTGGGGCCCTCCGTCCTACCCCCTCACACCGGGCCACGAAATCGCCGGCATAGTCGCGGAAGTCGGCTCCGAAGTCAGCAAGCACAAAGTAGGTGACCGCGTCGGTGTCGGCTGCATGGTGAACTCCTGCCGCGAGTGCGCAAACTGCCTGAAGGGCGAGGAACAGTACTGCCTCAAGGGCATCGCCACCTACGGTGCCGTGGACCGTGACGGCTCCATCACCCAGGGCGGTTACTCCACCCACGTCGTGGTGACCGAAGACTTCGTCGTCACCATTCCCGAGGGCATCGGGCTCGACGCGGCCGCCCCTCTGCTGTGCGCTGGCATCACTACCTACTCCCCGCTGCGGCACTGGGGCGCCGGCCCCGGCAAGAAGGTCGCCGTCGTTGGCCTCGGCGGGCTCGGTCACATGGCCGTCAAGCTCGCTCATGCCATGGGCGCCGAGGTCACCGTGCTCTCCCAGTCGCTGAAGAAGCAGGAAGACGGCCTGCGTCTCGGCGCAGACGCCTATTACGCCACGAGCGATCCTGGCACGTTCGAACAGCTCGCGGGCACTTTCGACCTCATCGTGAACACAGTGAGCGCGAGTATCGACATCAGCTCCTACCTGCAGCTGCTGGCCCTGGACGGAACCATGGTCAACGTCGGCGTACCCACTGAACCGCTCCCCGTCAACGTATTCAACCTGATCATTGGCCGCCGTTCCTTCGCAGGTTCATTGATCGGAGGCATCCGGCAAACTCAAGAAATGCTCGACTTCTGCGCCGAACACGGCATTGGGGCCGAGATCGAGGTCATCCCGGCCAACAAGATCAATGACGCCTACGAACGCGTCCTGGCCTCCGATGTGCGCTACCGCTTCGTCATCGACACCGGCACGCTGTAAGCGGCCGCCAGGAGGTCACCCGCGCGGAGCGGTGTAACGGCGGAGCGGGCAACAATCAGCCCGGCTTACACCGCCATAAGAGACCGCCGCGGGGTCCCCGCGGTGAGGAGCGGCGACGCTGTGGTGTGTTCGCCTCTCTGCCCAGTCCCGGGCTGCGGTCCGGGCGGGGAAGGAGAAGCACCGAGCATCGCGAATTTCACCGAGCTCTCACCCGATCAACCCACATCATTCATTCCACACATCATTCTTTCGTTCCACACATCCCTGAGAGGTTCTTCACCATGTCCAAGGTTCTCATTCTCGTAGGTCATCCCGACCTTGCCCAGTCCAAGCACAACACGGCGTTGCTGGACGCCGTGCGCGATCTGGCCCACGTCACCGTGCACGACCTCTACGCCGCCTACCCCGACTTCCAGATCGATGCCGAGGCCGAGCGGGCGCTACTGGCGGAGCACGATGTGATCGTCTTCCAGCACCCGGTGTACTGGTACAGCACACCGGCTTTGTTCCGTCAGTGGCAGGACGACGTTCTCACCTATGGCTGGGCCTTCACCTTCGACGGCTCGCCCTCACAATTGGCCGGCAAGAAAGCTGTTGTCGCCGTCACCGCCGGCGGTTCTGTAGAAAGCTACACTCCCGAGGGCATGAACAAGACCACCATCGAGACCCTCCTCGGCAGCTGGGACGCAACTTTGCGGATGTGCCAGCTCGACATCGAGCCGATGTTCAAGGTGTATGGCACGGTGGTCGGACTCTCGGACGAGGAGCTGACAACGGCCGCCAAGGAGTACAACGAACTGATCGCCTCCTTCGCCTCCTGACCGCACTCTCACGAGCGGGCCCGGCTCGCCTGACCATGGTCGATTTGCTCCGCTGTGCGAAGCGGTCGGAAGCAGCTGGTAGTACCCCTCCTGCCAGTACCCCGGTGAATACCGTGGTCCTGGCGGCTTAGGGGAGCGTACCCGGCGCACGCCCGGTGGAGCGCCGCGTGATAAGTTCTGAGGCCAACACGTCGCCGTAGGGCCGTGGGGTCCGATTGATCTGGCCCAGGAGCTCCTGGACCGCCGCGCGCCCTTGAGCTGCGAAATCGACCCGGAGCGTGGTGAGGGGTGGGGAGAAGTAAGCGGCTTCGGGGATGTCATCAACTCCTGTCACGCTGACATCCCCGGGAATGCTGATTCCCTGCTCGGAGAGTGCGAGCATGGCACCGAGAGCCATTTGGTCATTGGCGGCGACCACCGCGGTGGCTTGGAGATCCGCGGCAATCCGCGACATCGACTCGTACCCGGAACTGGCGGACCAGTCGCCGAAGACGATTCCCTCGGATTGGAGGCCCTGTTCTGCGATTGCTGCTTCGTAGGCCCGGGACCGGTTTCGGGCAGCAGACCACGTCGTCGGGCCTGCGATGTGGAGGAACCTCTGGTGGCCGAGGGATGCGAGATGTTCGATGAGCGCGGGAAAGCCAATGGCGGTCAGCTGTGAGGGATGACCGCTGAAAATGGCAGATGCCCATCATCACGCTTCTTGTCGTTGCTGCATTTGTGATTCTCTATTTCAACGGGCTTTTAGGAAACATCGCAGTCCCCTAATCGGCACCACCGTTCCGTTTGCGTGAGAAGTTCAGGGGCTGCCTTGTTTACTGGTTACCGTTCCCGGACGTATTCCCAATTCAGAGAGCCGTCTATCACCGAGGGCCTGGAGAAGAATACGGGTCGTCCTGTTCGCAAGCTGGTCAGCGTACGGTCCAGGAGTTCTTCAACGGATGACCAGATGGCGGGGCGCCAATCGGCGTCGTCCTTGAAATACTCGCTGACGCAGCCGTGCTGCCGTCCGGCTCTGAGATCGACGAACAGAAAGTCGCCAGCGTTGTTGTCTGCGACCGGAAGGAACGAGGAGATGAACATCCAAGCGCGGGTACCGGCCTGATCAGCTTCAGCACTTGCTGGGTCATAGGGTCTATGGGGTTCGGGCACAGGGACGCTGCTGTGGGCTTCATGGACCGCCCGCAGGTTTCGGTAGATTGAGGAACTTTTTTCCCGTTCGAATTCGGCGTTGAACTCCGCCCCGACCTGCGCCCAGATGCTGAGCATCATTTGTCGCACTTTCTCAGCTTCTTCCAGGGGAAGTGGGCGATACCTCGGGAGAATGTTCGCCGCCGTTGACGGTTCTGCACCGTCGAAGAGACGATACAGGGTCGACAGATCGCTCGGCCAACCGTTCAGCGCTGCCTGTTCAAACGAGCGGATAAGGGGTTCCGGTGCGGGTGCTCGGATGGTTTCAGCTGTCACGGGTGCGTTAATGCTCAGCCAGTCAACAATGCCGGTCCAGAGTTCCGTTGTCCCCATGGGGCGAATCTACGCGCCTTTGCCATCAATGGACACAAGATCACGCTTCTTGGCTGCACACGCCAACAGGGACATGGGTGTCCATCTTGCTGCACAGACGTAGGGTTCGAGTGGTGCTGGCCTGCGATTACGCGGCATCGCCACAGCTCGCAAGCATTGTCTTCCCAACATGCGCTCACCTCCGGGAGTCGGGAAGACCATGCTGGCCCAAAAGGTCCCAGTACAGCCCTCTGCGTAGGCACAGCCTAACAAGGGGGCATTCTTGACGCCCCTCGATACAATAAACACTGGCGGAGAGCGGAGCCAAGTCTCTCCTGTCTAAAGGCCCTCAAGCCGGACACGCGGCGACTCAGCAGGCCGTGAAATCCTGCCTAGGCAGCCCTGGAGGGTCTGTTTAGCGTGCACCCATCTCTGTTGTAAACATTGACTGGCGTTCCTGCAGCCAGATTGGTGAAGATTGCCAGGGTCCGTCAAACTGCCCGCATCGAGGCAAGGGCGCTTTCGATTCGAGCTCGCGAGGCTGACTCAGTTGCTCGCCTGCCTGCCGGGACACTGACGGACTGGCCGCCCTTGCGCCGTGCTTTCGACCTCCTAATCTCCCGGACGGCGTCACATACGCCTCGAGCGTCCCACGTTCGCGAGCACGTTGTGCACCGTTCCGACGGATACGCCAAGCGATTGCGCGATGGAGCGGATCGGCTCTCCCTGTTCACTCCGGGACAAAATGACGGCGCGCTTGTCGTCGTCGATCACGCGAGGCCGGCCGCCAACAATCCCACGATCCGGTGCTGCCTCCAAACCGGCCTTGATACGCCAGCTCAAGTTCCTACGGCGGTCCGTGGCGATGTCTCGACCGGCATCCAAGATGAGCGATCGTTCGTTGTGATCGCCAGCAGCGATGCCCTCGAGCACCTTGACTGCAATACCCCGCTCGAACAACTCGTTGAGCACGTCGAGGCCGTCAACCATGCTCTGCGCCAGGTGGCTAGTTCATGACCACGAGCACATCGTCTGGACCCAGGTAGTCCAAGGCGGCCAGCAATTCGGGCCGGTTCTTGATCAAACGCCTTCGGCTCGCTGTCTCCTCGAAGACCCTCGTGCAGATCGGATCCAGCGCGGCGTGCTGACGCTCGACGTCTAGGGGATCGTCGGCTACTCGCACCAGTCCTACGCGAGTCACTGTGATCTGCACCGTCCACTAAGCATGTTTATGTTCCGGGTTCGACGATACTGGCTGGCGAGAGTTTCTGACCGGCCCATTGGGCCTTCGAACAGCGTAGGTTTTTTGAACACGGCAGACGTGATGCAACTATGCCGCAAACAGCTCTGGTGCCTTTTAGCGCGCGGGGAAGGGGCAGACCGATGAAACTTGTTGTCGGAGCAAGAACGGCTACGATCGTGCCTTCGGTGAGCTCCAGCGAATTGCAACACCTGCCAACGTCGGGGCCATCTTCCGCTCGGCGGCCGCCCTCGGCGTCGACGCGGTCCTCGTGTCGCCGCGCTGCGGAGATCCGCTGTACCGGCGCAGCGTCCGCGTCAGCATGGGCACCGTTTTCCAGGTGCCGTGGGCTCGCCTAGAGTCCTGGCCGGGGGACCTCGCCGTCCTCAAGGAACAGGGCTTTACGGTGGCGGCCATGGAGCTCACCGGGGACGCCGTGGACCTCGACGACCTGGCCGCACGGAATCCGGACAGGCTCGCGCTGGTGCTGGGGACGGAAGGTGCCGGGATGAGCGCGGAGACCCTGGCCGCCGTCGACCTCGCCGTGAAGATCCCGATGCGCGCCGGAGTGGACTCCCTCAACGTGGCGGCGGCGTCGGCAGTGGCGTTCTGGGAGCTGCGGCCGCGGGCGTGACGGCGTTCGTCACCCGGCCCCGGATCCGCTATTATTGATAGCTGGCTGCCCTGCGTCTCTTGCTTTCTCTTGACGCGGACAGCGGCCATCCCATTCATACCTGGCAGCTGGCAAAATCCAGCGCTGCGAACAAAGGTCCCACTATGAAGTCTGATATCCACCCGAAGTACGAAGCTGTTGTTTTCAACGACCTGGCTTCCGGCGTCAAGTTCCTGACCAAGTCCACCGTGTCTTCCAAGAAGACCATCGAGTGGGAAGACGGCAACACCTACCCGGTCATCGACGTCGAAATCTCCTCCGAGTCCCACCCGTTCTACACGGGCAAGCAGCGCATCATGGACTCTGCAGGCCGCGTCGAGCGCTTCAACGCTCGCTTCAAGGGCTTCGGCGGCAAGAAGTAACTTACTTCTCCCCAAGGTTCTTTGGAAAGCCCGCACCGGCAACGGTGCGGGCTTTTTGCGTTCGTGGGGCAGGATGGAACTCATGACCGGCACGCAGCTTGACGCATCCGACAGTGACGCCCCGCGCCTGCACGGCGAGTACAAGGTCCCGGGCGGCAAGCTCGTCGTGGTGGATCTCGACGTCACAGACGGCGCCTTCGCTGACGTCTCCCTGAGCGGAGACTTCTTCCTCGAGCCCGATGAGGCGCTGCTGGACATCAACTCCGCCCTCGAGGGACTCCCGGAAGGCTCGACGGCGGCCGAGATCGCCGCCGCCGTGGAGGCGTCCCTTCCGGCCGAAGCCGTGCTCTTCGGCTTCTCCGCGGACGCCGTGGCCGTGGCGGTGCGCAGGGCGCTGTCCAAGGCAACCCACTGGAGCGACCACCACTGGAACATCATCGGGCCCACCGTCTTGCCGACGCACCTGAACGTGGCGCTGGATGAGGTCCTCACCGAAGAGGTCGGCGCAGGCCGCCGCAATCCCACGCTGCGCTTCTGGGACTGGGAGGAACCGTCCGTGATAATCGGCAGCTTCCAGTCGGTCCGCAACGAGGTGTACCCCGACGGCGTGGCACGGAACGGGATCACGGTGGTCCGGCGCATCAGCGGCGGGGGAGCGATGTTCATGGAGGCCGGCAACTGCATCACCTACTCCCTGTACCTGCCGCAGACGCTCGTGGACGGCATCAGCTTCGCGGACTCCTACGCGTTCCTTGACGCCTGGGTGATGGCCGCGCTGAAGCAGCTCGGCATCGACGCCTTCTACGTGCCGCTCAATGACATCGCCACCGAGAAGGGAAAGATCGGTGGCGCCGCCCAGAAGCGACTGGCCAACGGCGGCGTGCTCCACCACGTGACCATGAGCTACGACATCGACGCCGACAAGATGGTGGAGGTGCTCCGGATCGGCAAGGAAAAGCTCTCAGACAAGGGAACAGCCAGCGCCAAGAAACGCGTTGATCCGCTGCGGCGCCAGACCGGCCTGGCACGGACGGAAATCGTCTCCGCCATGATGGACGTGTTTGCCGGCAGGTACGGCGCCACGCCGTCGGAAATCAGCGGCGCGGAACTGGAAACCGCCCGGCAGCGGGTGGCGTCCAAGTTCGGCACGCACGAGTGGCTGTACCGCGTGCCGTAGGCGTTCCGGATTAGCTGCGCAGGCCGGCCAGGGATGCGGACTGCGCCGTGAGTGCGCGGTGCAGGTGGCTCCGCTGCTCGATGACGATCCGGCGCAGCGCCCGCGGCGCGTCCGGGTGGGCCGCCAGCCAGGCGTCCGTGCGGGCGACCACCGGGTGGTCCTCCGGGGAACCGTCGGCCGGGGCCAGGTCACGGGACGCGGGGTAGAGTCCGCGGACGATCCGGCTGGCGATCTCGATGCTCCGTTCCGCCCATACTGTCTCCAGGCAGCCGAAATACGGTTCCACGAAGGGATCCAGCAGTTCCTCGGGGCTGGTGTTGAATCCGGCGATGGTGGCGCTGAGCAGCTGGTTGGACAGTTCCGTGCCGCGGACCGCCGCGTCCCAGGCGGCAGCCTTGACGGCGGCGTCCGGCCTGGCGGCGAGCGCCGTGGCGTGGCCGGCCCGGCCCGACGCAGTGGTATCCCGCGCCAGCTCGGCGTCGAGTTCGGCCTCGCTGGCCAGGCCGTGCGCCGCCAGGGCGTGCCACAGGCTCCACCGCAGCTCGGCGTCCACGGCGAGCCCGGGCACGGCGACCGTGACGTCCAGCATGCCGCGGAGCAGTTCCAGCTGGCTGGCATCCGTGCGGCTGAGGGTGGCGAGCGTCCTGGCCCACGCCAGCTGCTGGTCGGAGCCGGGCGCAGCCCTCCGCAGTTCCGCGGCGGCCGCAGACACAAATGCCGCACGCACGTCGTCACGCTCGTCCGCGGGCACGTAGTGTTCAAGCGCCGTGGAGGCATTCCCGAGGACGTTCAGCAGCACGCCGATTCCCGTCTCGGCCGGGGCAAAGCGGCGTACCGCCTCCACGTAGAGCGACGCCGGTGTGACGCCGTCCCTGGCCGAATTCCACAGGGCAGTCCAGCACAGGGCACGGGCCATGGGATCGCCGATCCTGTCCAGCGAGGCCCGGACGGTGGCCTCGGAGCCGGGGTCCAGCCGGACCTTGGCGTAGCTCAGGTCCTCGTCATTGACCAGCAGCAGCGCAGGCAGGGCGGCCCCTGCCAGTGCGGGAATCTCCTCCGCGGCCCCGGACAGGTCCGTCTCCACGGAATGCGTGCGGACCAGCATGCCGTCGGCGGCGAAGTCGTACAGCCCGATCCGCAAACGGTGCGGGCGCAGCTCCTGCCGTCCGGAGGCGGGGTCCGGCGCGTCCTGCAGCAGGGTCACCCTGTCCAGCACGTCGCTGCTGGCCTCCAGTTCGACGCTCAGGGTCGAGATGCCGGAAGTCTGGAGCCACTGCCGCGCCCACACCGCGAGGTCCCTTCCCGACGATGCGCTGAGAGCGCTGAGCAGCTCCGCGAGGGTGGTGTTGCCGTACTGGTGGTCCCTGAAATACTGCCGGGATCCCGCGACGAAGGCGTCGAAGCCGACGTACGCCACGAGCTGCTTCAGGACGGACGCGCCCTTGGCATAGGTGATGCCGTCGAAGTTCTGCTTGGCGGCCTCGAGGTCGGGGATGTCGGCGACGATCGGGTGGGTGGTGGGCAGCTGGTCCTGGACATACGCCCAGGCTTTGCGGTTGTTCGCGAAGTTGACCCAGGCGGTGTCCCAGTCCGTGGCGCGGTCCACCCCGAGCGTTCCCATGTAGTCAGCGAAGGATTCCTTGAGCCACAGGTCATCCCACCACTGCATTGTGACGAGGTCACCGAACCACATGTGGGCCATCTCGTGCATCAGCGTGTTGGCGCGTCCCTGGTACTGCGAGTCGGCTGCCCGTGACGTGAAGACGTAGTTCTCCGTGAAGGTGACCAGTCCGGGGTTCTCCATGGCGCCCAGGTTGTATTCGGGCACGAAGGCCTGGTCATATTTGCCCCACGGATACGGGAAGTCGAAGAGCCCGTTGAAGAACTCGAGCCCCTGTTTGGTGAGCTTGAACAGCTCGGCGGTGTCAAAGGACTTCGCCATGGACGCCCGGCTGTAAAGCGCCAGCGGCACGTCAAGCCGAGTGCCGTCGTCGAGCGTTTTGCTCCATTGGTCCCGGGCCTTGAAGTACGGGCCCGCCAGGACAGTGGTGATGTACGTGGACATCGGCAGGGTCGGGGCGAACTCCCAGCGGTGTGCCGCTGCGTCATCCGCCACCGGGAACCGCCCCGACTCGACGCCGTTGGAGGCGACCTCCCACCCGGCAGGGGCGGTGACGTGGAAGGTGAACCGCGCCTTGAGGTCCGGCTGCTCGAAGTTCGCGAACACGCGGCGGGCGTCCGCCGGCTCGTACTGCGTGTACAGGTAGCACTGGCCGTCGGCCGGGTCGAAGAACCGGTGCATGCCCTCGCCGGAACTGCTGTAGAGGGCTGTCCCGGTGACGGTCACCTCGTTCTCGGCCTGCAGGTCGTCCAGCCGGATCCGGGAACCGTCAACGACGTCGGAGACCGGCAGTTCCGTGCCGTTGAGGACCACGCTGCTGACGTCACGGCAAATGAAATCCAGGAACGTCGAGGCGCCGGGCTGGCTCGCCGAGAACGTGATGGTGCTCCGGCTGGGGTAGCCGGAGACGTCGGGATCCGCCGCGCTGCGGACGTCGAGGGAGACGTCGTAGCTGTGCGTGGTGATCAGGGCCGACCGTGCTGCCGCTTCATTGCGCTGGAGGTTCTCATTCGACACTCAGCTATTGAATCATGAGCAGTGCCGCTCCCAGGCCGAGGACCGCGATCAGGAACCATGCCACGACGGCGGCCAGCAGCGCACGGAGCCCGGTGTGCAGCAGCGTGCGGATGCGCACGGCCGAACCGAGCCCGAAGAGCGCGGCGCCCAGCAGGATGTCCTGCAGTCCGGCCGCCGCATCGAGCCCGCCTGCAGAGATCCAGCCCGTGGACCGGAGCGCGACCATCGCCACGAAGCCCACGACGAACAGCGGCACCACGGGCGGCAGCGCTTCGGCCGGCTTACCGGCTGGGGCGGGCGGCTGAACGGCGGACGGTCGAGCCGCGGCAAGGCGTTGCTGCAGTCCCGCCGCGGCCACCATGGGCGCCAGCAGGATCACGCGCGTCAGTTTAACGACGACGGCGATGCCCAGCGCCGCCGGCCCTGCGGTCTGCGCTGTGGCCACCACCTGTCCCACATCGTGCACCGACGCACCCGTCCACGCACCGAACACCTCGGCGCTGAGGTTCAGCGGATGGACCAGCAGCGGCAGGGCCCCGATGGCCAGCGTGCCGCACAGCGTCACGAGGGCCACCGGCAGGACGGTGTCGACGTGCCGGATCCGCCGTACGGCGGCCATCGCGCCGATCGCCGACGCACCGCAGATCGAAAATCCCGTGGCAATGAGCAGGGATGCCTCGCGGGGAAGCCGGAACAGCCGGGAAATTCCGTAGGTCCCGGCGAAGCTGGCCAGCACCACCGCCGTAATCAGCAGCAGGGACGCCCAGCCGAGCCCCAGGACTTCCGCGATGCCGACCTTGAGCCCCAGGAGGACGATGCCGCCGCGCATCAGGTGCTTGCCGGCGAAATCCAGTCCCGGCCGTGCCCGTCCGGCCGCCCACACGGCCGTGAACGGCAGATTGGCGGCGAGCAGGCCCAGGACCACGGCCAGGGTCATAGCAGGCAGTGCCGGAACGGCGGCGTGGATGGCGAAGGCGAGGGCCAGCGCCACCAGGGCCGTCAGCAGGCCCGGGAGAATGCGGGTAAAGTTCTGATGCGTCACCCCGCGCAGCTGCCGCCGCATCGGCGTCGGGAATCGGAAGTCTGGCACGTCCCAACCATGCCCGACACCGGCGGCAAAAGACCAACCGGGAGGATCCCTCCAACACGCCAGTGACGGGTCCGGTAATGAATTCGCAACAAAAAGGTGGTTGGCTTATGACCATGTCTGACCTATTCCAGGATTACTCCGAGGCGGCCGGCCGCTCCGGCGCCTACGACGAGATGTTTGCCCCTGGCCAAGTGGCCCGCAAGTCCTACGGGCAGGTCGCGGGTGCCCTTCGCGAGCTGTCGCTGGCGGACGTCAGCGCACGGGCGGACTCTATGGCGCGGACATTCCTGGACCGTGGCGTGACCTTCGATTTCGCGGGGGAGGAGCGTCCGTTCCCGCTCGACATCGTGCCGCGGGTGATCCCCGCCGATGAGTGGGACGTCCTGGAGCGCGGCGTGGCGCAGCGTGTGCGGGCCCTCGAGGCGTTCCTCAATGACGTCTACGGCAAGATGACGGTTGTTTCCGACGGCGTGATCCCCCGGCAGCTTGTCACAACCAGCGCACACTTCCACCGCGCCGTGCACGGCTTCGAACCTGCCGGCGGCGTCCGCGTGCACATCTCGGGCATCGACGTCGTCCGGGACGCAGCGGGAACCTTCAGGGTCCTGGAGGACAACGTTCGTGTGCCGTCGGGCGTCAGCTACGTGCTGGAGAACAGGCGTGCCATGGCCAAGGGCCTTCCGGAAGCCTTCGGCCAGCAGCTCATCCGGCCCGTTGAGGAATACCCGCGCCGGCTGCTGTCCGCCCTGCGGAAAACGGCGCCCTCCGGCGTCGACGACCCCACCGTGGTGGTGTTGACCCCCGGTGTCTTCAACAGCGCGTATTTTGAGCACACACTGCTCGCCGGCCTGATGGGCGTGGAACTCGTGGAGGGCCGGGACCTCATCTGCCGCGGCAACCGTGTGTATATGCGCACCACCGCCGGTGAACAGCGCGTTGACGTGATCTACAAGCGCATTGACGACGACTTCCTGGACCCGCTGCAGTTCCGCGCCGATTCCATGCTGGGCTGCCCGGGTCTGGTCAACGCGGCCCGCGCCGGCGGCGTGACAATCGCCAACGCCGTGGGCAACGGCGTGGCGGATGACAAGCTGGTCTACAGCTACGTGCCGGACCTGATCCGCTACTACCTCGGCGAAGAACCCGTCATCGCCAACGTGGACACGTTCCGGCTGGAGGAAAAGGAAGCCCGCGAGCACGTCCTGGACCGCCTCGACGAACTCGTCGTCAAACCGGTGGACGGTTCCGGCGGCAAGGGCCTTGTCATCGGTCCGGACGCTTCCAAGGACGAGCTGGAGGCCTTGCGCAAGCGCGTCATCGCCGATCCCCGTGGCTGGATCGCCCAGCCCGTCCTGCAGCTGTCCACCGTGCCCACGCTCAGCGGCGATAAGTTCGGTCCCCGGCACGTTGACCTCCGGCCGTTTGCGGTCAACGACGGCGACGACGTCTGGGTGCTTCCCGGCGGCCTGACCCGCGTTGCGCTGAAGGAGGGCTCGCTGATCGTGAACTCCAGCCAGGGCGGCGGATCCAAGGACACCTGGGTGCTCGCGGATTCCCCGCAGGTTCCGGTGGAGCGGCTGCCGCGCCAGTCCGTCACCGTCCGGGAACGCGTCTCCGTGTGGCCGGTCGAGAGCAACTGGCGCGACCGCCAGTCGGAGCAGCAGCAGTGACGCCGCACGAATTCATGCCATCCATATCCACCACCATGCTCGCGCAGAAGGTAGCCGCACATGCTTAGCCGAATCGCCGAGTCCCTATTCTGGATCGGCCGCTACGTTGAACGGGCAGATGGCACCGCCCGCATCCTTGATGTCCACCTTGAACGGCTGAACCACCTGCCCACAGAGGAGCGGCGCAGCGTGGCCCGCGAACTGCTCGCCGTCATGGGGGCGCGCCCCCAGAGCGAGGACTTCGGCCTCGAGGAGCTCCTGCATGCCCTCGCCTACGACAAGCACAGCGCCACGTCCATCGCCGGTTCGCTCGGCGCGGCCCGGGAGAACGCCCGGCGTGCCCGCGAGACCGTGTCGTCAGGACTGTGGGAGAGCCTGAACACGACGTATTACGGCCTGAACCAGCACCGCAAGGACGTGGTGGGCACTTACCGGTTCTGCCACTGGGTGCTGGAACGCACGGCCATGGTCAGCGGCCTGGCGGACACCACGGTCAGCCACGATGACAGCTGGCTCTTCCTGGCGCTGGGCCGCTCCCTGGAGCGCGCCGACATGACCGCGCGCATGCTCTCCACCCGCGATGTCCTCTCTGCAGGCATGTCCTGGGTGAACATGCTGCGCTGCGCCGGCGCCTACGAGTCCTTCCTGCGGACCCGCCGCGCGGCCTTCGGCGACCAGCACGCGGCCGAGTTCCTGCTGCTGGACAGGCTCTTCCCGCGCTCCATCGTCTATGCCCTGCGCGACGCCGACGAGTGCCTGGCGAAGCTGGATCCCTCGGCCCAGCGCGTTGGCTTCATCAATGACGGCCGCCGGATCGTGGGCCAGGCCCGCACCTTCCTCGAGTTCCACCGGACTGACGACCTGATGTCGGAGCTTCCGGAACACATGGAGCGCGTGCAGAAGGCGGTTTCGCAGGCCTCGGACGCCATTTCCCGTAAGTACTTCAATCAGGCGGACGAACTGGCCTGGGTGGGAGAAGTTTCATGACCCGGCTGAGCATCGTTCACAAGACCGGCTACAAGTACAACAAGCGCGTCACGCTGTCCTACAACGAGGCCCGCATGACCCCGCTGACGGATCCGCAGCAGGTGGTGCTGGAGTCGTCCATGAAGGTGTCCCCGACCCAGGCGGCGGTCAGCAGCTACCGCGACTACTGGGGCACCCGGGTCACCGCGTTCGACATGCAGATGCCGCATGAGCACCTGGAAGTCCTGGCGACCACCACCGTCGAGGTCCACCGGGCGGTCCGGATTCCGACGGAAGCGGACATTGTGGGCTGGGACGTCATCGCCTCGCCGGAGACGCTGAACCAGTTCAGCGACTGGGTTCCGCAGTCCCAGCTGACCGGCCCGGGGGAGGAAGTGCTCGGCATCATTCCCGGCGTCGTGGCGGGCAAAAACCCGCACGAGGCGGCCATGGCTATTTTTGAGTGGATGCGCGGCGAGATGACCTACATGAAGGGCACCACCGGCGTGACCACCAACGCCGAGGAGGCCTGGAGCCAGCGGCAGGGGGTGTGCCAGGACCTGGCGCACCTGGCCATCGGGGCGCTGCGCAGCTGCGGCATCCCGGCACGGTATGTCTCCGGTTACCTTCACCCGCGTTCGACGGCGGATATCGGCGAGCCCGTGGCCGGCCAGTCCCATGCGTGGCTGGAATGGTGGGACGGGGAGTGGCGGAGCTGGGACCCCACCAACCACAAGCCTGCGGGCGACTTCCACGTCACTGTGGCGCGCGGCCGGGACTACCGGGACGTGCCGCCCCTCAAGGGCATCCTGTCCGGTGGCGGCGGCTCCGCGCTCAGCGTGAGTGTGGAGATCACCCGGCTGGCCTGAGCGGGGCCCGGAGTGACCGCGAGGGCTCCTATTCCGGGGAAGACCTGACGGCGCCGCTGAGCTGCGTCCACCACGTGAGCGGCGGCGTGACTTTGAAGCGCCTTCCGGTGACCGAATCAGGAGTGATGCGGACGAAGTGGTCCTTCTGGCCTGCCTGCCACGGGAAGAGGTAGAGGCTCGCAGAATCGAGGATCTCCTCGGTGCTCTTGAGAGCTGCTGCCTTGCCCTTCACCACAACGCTCCAGGCCATCCCGGAAGCGGCATCCACGCCGTCGGCTTCCAGGGCCACCGGGGATTCCCCGAGGGCGCCGCCAAGTTTGGTGCCCTCGGCGGTACGGAACACGAGCGTGCCGTGGTCCACCGTGTAGTTGAGCGGGAAAATGTCCGGGTGGTCCTCTACCCACACGGCCAGCTGGCGGTTTGCCGTCTACCAGGGGCTCGGCTTGTAGTCCTTCAGGAACACGCCGTACTGGTCCTTGCCGTTTTCGCCCATGACGATCGGATCGTAGACCCGGGCCGCGCCGTCCACGAGGTCCAGGGGCGCGTGGAAGCCTTCCTCCATCAGCCGGACCTTGGTGTAATGCGGCCGTTCGTCAGTGATCCAGCCGGTGTCAACGGCCGTCATGAGGATGCCGTCGGTGTCCAGCATTTCCTGTGCGCTGGTCCGCGTCATCATGTTCAGCGCCGCCTTGGCCATGTTGGTGTGCGGGTGCCCCGGTCCTTTATACGCGCGGGAGAACTGCCCCTCCATGGCCGAGACGTTCACGATGTACTTCCGGCGGGCCGTCGAGCGCTTCATGGCATCCCGGAGCCTGCTGACCAGAAGGAACGGTGCGGTGACGTTGCACAGCTGGACTTCGAGCATTTCCAGCGGGTCCACCTCGTCCACCACCTGGGTCCAGCTGTTGATCGTGGCAAGGTCAGGCACCAGCCCGCCTGCGTCAATGGCGGTTCCGGACGCAATGCGTTCCAGCGACGCCGAACCGGTGGACAGGGCCAGTGAGGTGATGGCGTCGCCCGCGAGGACCGGATGCTCGGTAACGCTGCTTGCGAGGGCCAGCGGGTGCTTGTCGTGGGCATGGCCGAAGGTCACCAGCTCGGGTCCTCCGTTGGCGGCTTCGAGGGCCGCCGGCAACGGCTCGTCCTCAGCGTCCACGAGCGGCTTGTAGGCGTTGCCCGAGCGGCGCACGGTCTGCGCGGCATTATTGATGATGATGTCCAGCGGGCCGGCGGCGCTCACCGAATCGGTGAGGGCCATGACCTGTGAGGGGTCACGGAGGTCGATGCCCACGATCTTCAGCCGGTGCAGCCAGTCGGCGCTGTCCTCCATGGCGGCGAAGCGGCGCGCGGCATCCTTCGGGAAGCGTGTGGTGATGGTGGTGTGGGCGCCGTCGCGCAGAAGCCGCAGCGCGATATACATGCCGATCTTCGCGCGGCCGCCGGTGAGCAGGGCACGGCGTCCGGTCAGGTCCGTCCGGGCGTCGCGCTTGGTGTGGCTGAACGCCGCGCATTCCGGGCAGAGCTGGTGGTAGAAGGCGTCCACCTGCGTGTAGTGCTGCTTGCAGATGTAGCACGGCCTGGATCTGATCAGGTGCCCCGCGACCTTGCCGGTGGCTGACGGCGCGAGCTTATTTCCGCGGGTTTCGTCGTCGATCCGGTCCGGTGCGGCCGTGGCCGTCTGTGCGATGACGGCGCGGTCGGATTCCGCAATCAGGTCACGTTTGGTCACGCGCCGGTGCCGTTTGACGGCCTTGAACATTTTGCCTGTGGCACGGCGTACCAAGACGTAGTCCGGGTGCTCCTCGTCATAGACGTGGATGGTGTTAAGGACTTTAAGGCAGGCCTGAATCTCTTCAGGCGTCAGATCGGAGGAGCTCATTGATCTGATTTTACAGCCTGCCGAGCATCAGGCCCGCCCCATAAAGCCTTACTGGAACCGGGATCTCAGGAGCGGCTGCTGATGGTCTGCTGGCTGGGTGCATCCACGCCGACGGCGGCGGCCTGGACCTGGCCCGCCTGCTGTACGGAGTCGCGCACCTCGGGGAAGTTCTCGGTGGCGGCCTTCACGGCGTTGGGAACAAGGTGGAGATTGGCTGCCGAAAGCTTCCGCTCGGCGTCATCCGGCTCCGGAACGGCCTGCCCCTTGGAAAGCACCGTGATGCCAGAGTCCGTGACCTTGAAGCCGCGGGCGCGGTCGAGTTCCGCGTCCAGGCCGATGGCGGCGCCAGCGGGAACCTTGACGAACTTGTCGATGATGGCACGGCGGATCACGGCGCCCTCGCCGACCTGGACCTTGTCCATGAGAACTGAATCCACAACGCGGCTCGCCGTTCCCACATAGACGTCGTTGGACAGGACCGAGCCTTCCACTATGCCGCCTGAGACGACCACGCCGCTGCCGACGATCGAGTCAAGGGCCGTCCCGACGGTGTTGTTGGCGCCCCGGACGAACTTGGCGGGCGGGGAGATGCTCTGCCGCGTGTAGATCGGCCATTCGGAGTTGTACAGGTTGAACACCGGCAGCGGCGAGATCAGGTCCATGTGGGCGTCGTAGAAGGAGTCGATGGTGCCGACATCCCGCCAGTAGGTGCGGTCGCGCTCGGTGGATCCCGGAATGTCATTGAGTGTGAAGTCGTAGACACCGGCCTCGCCCTGGTTGACGAAGTAGGGAATGATGTCCCCGCCCATGTCGTGCTTCGTGTCCAGGCGTTCGGCATCGACGTGCAGGGCAGCAACCAGGGCGTCGGCGTCAAACACGTAGTTGCCCATGGAGGCCAGGAACTGGGTGGGATCGGCGGCCAGCCCAGGGGTTGAGGACGGCTTTTCGACGAAGGCCGCGATCTTCTGGGGGTTTTCGGGGTCCACCTCGATCACGCCGAACTGGTCCGCCATGTGAAGGGGTTGGCGGACGGCGGCGACGGTTGCCTTGGCGCCGCTCCGCACGTGCTGCTCGACCATCTGGGCGAAGTCCATCCGGTACACGTGGTCGGCACCGACCACGACGACGATGTCGGGATTGGCGTCGTGGATCAGGTTCAGGGACTGGTAGATGGCGTTTGCGCTGCCGAGGAACCAGCTCTTGCCTACGCGCTGCTGCGCGGGAACCGAGGCCACATAGTTGCCGAGCTGGGTGGACATCCGCCACGTCTCGGAAATGTGGCGGTCAAGGCTGTGGGACTTGTACTGCGTCAGGACCACGATCTGCAGGTAGCGGGAATTCACGAGGTTGGAGAGCGCAAAGTCGATCAGGCGGTAGCTCCCCGCAAAGGGCACGCCGGGTTTGGCCCTGTCCGCCGTCAATGGCATGAGACGGTTTCCCTCGCCACCGGCGAGGACAATGGCCAAGACTTTCTTATTCAACGGCATGTGGTCGCTCCTGTACGCCTTCGTATCTTCCCCAAAAGTCCGGCACGCCCGGACTTCTTCACACTAGAACAGTTCAACCGTAACGACTACCTTGGGTATCGTGCGAATAGACATTGTGACTAAAGAATTCCCGCCGGAGATTTATGGTGGCGCGGGCGTCCACGTAGCCGAGCTGAGCCGGGTCCTGGCCAAGCACGTCGACCTGCAGGTGCGTGCTTTCGGTGCGCCCCGGGACGCCGACTACCACGGGGCCGCGGTGACGTCCTACTCCGTACCGGAGGATCTCGGGTCAGCGAACGCCGCGGTCCAGACGCTCGGCGTGGACCTGCGCATCGTTCCGGACATCGCCGGCGCCGATCTGGTGCATTCGCATACCTGGTACGCCAACATGGCCGGGCACCTGGCCTCACTGCTGCACGGCATCCCGCACGTCCTGAGTGCCCACAGCCTGGAGCCGCTGCGCCCGTGGAAAGCGGAGCAGCTCGGCGGCGGCTACGCGCTGTCCTCCTGGGTGGAGAAAACAGCCTATGAGGCGGCCGCTGCCATCATCGCCGTCTCCGAAGGCATGCGCCAGGACATCCTGCGCAGTTACCCCGACGTGGACCCCGCCAAGGTCAAGGTGGTGCACAACGGCATCGACGTCAGCATGTGGAACCGCGATGAGAACCACGACGCCGTGCGCGCCCTCGGCATTGACCCCGACCGCCCCAGCGTCGTGTTCGTGGGACGGAATACTCGGCAGAAGGGTGTTCCCTACCTCCTGCGGGCCGCCGCCAAGCTCCCCGACGACGTCCAGCTTGTGCTGTGCCTCGGCGCGGCGGACACCCCCGAACTGGCCGCGGAGACTACACGGCTGATCGAAGAACTCCAAAGCCAGCGCAGCGGCGTGGTGCTGATTGAGCGGATGCTGCCGCGCAACGAACTCATCCAGGTGCTCAGCCACGCCACCGCCTTCGCGTGCCCGTCCATCTACGAACCGCTCGGCATCGTGAACCTCGAGGCCATGGCCTGCGGCGCCGCCGTGGTTGCCAGCGCCACCGGCGGCATCCCTGAGGTGGTCCAGCATGGCGAAACCGGGCTCCTCGTGGAGATCGAACAGGTCACTGACGGCACCGGCACCCCGCTCGACCCGGAAAAGTTCGTCAGCGACTTTGCGGCTGCCCTGACCGAAGTTGTGTCCGACCCCGAGCGCGCCCGCGCCATGGGCGAGGCCGGCAGGCGACGAGCGGAAGAGCACTTTTCGTGGGAGTCCATCACCGAGACCACCCTCGACGTCTACCGCTCCGTGCTTAAGTAGCGCAGCCCAAATAGTCCAAAAACAAAGCAGTGCCCGACGGCGGCGCCCCCAGAGGTGGGGACGTCACCGTCGGGCTTTAATAGTCGGTGTTGGAACCGAAGGCTACGTGGCGGCGGACTGAACCTTCCGAGCCAGGAGCACCTTCTCATCCACGGGGGCCTGGCCGCTGGCACGCTGCGTGCGGTAGAAGGCCCGCGCCTCGTCCTGCCGCAGCTTCTCCGCGCCCGTGGCAATAGCCGCCCGGAGGTGATCGGGTCCGTATCCGAACGCGTCCACCAGATCCAGCGCATGGGGGCGGATCTTGGTCAGGAGCCGGTTGATGTACTCGCCCACGGTGCGCCCGCGCTGCATGGAGAGCCTGCCGTTCATCAGGTACCAGGACAGGTTCTTCTCGATCAGGGACAATCCGAACAGGTCCCTGAGCCACGTGAGCACAGTCTTGGTTCCCGGATCCTCGACCCGGGCCAGGGCTTCTGTGAACGCTTCCCACTGCAGCAGCTCGGCATGGGCCTGCGCTGCGTCGATCAGTTCGTCCTGATGCCGGTTGAACACGGCAGCTGCCTCGCGCTGGGGGAGTTTGCTGGCGCCCCTGAGGGCGCTGCCGGCCTCTGCGACCATGGTCTGGACGCGGTCGGTCAGCAGGGCGCGCTGGCTCTCCTCTTCCCGCAGCGCGATGGCCGCCTTCTGGGGCAGGCCCGTGTCTGCCACGAACTGTGCGACTCCGCGGAGACCGGTCCGGTGGACGGCGTTCCCTGCCGCCTGGTTCACCACGTACCGGGCCAGGACACCGAAATTGACGCTGCGGAATTCCTTGGCGTAGTCCGCGAGCAGCCGCTTGGCCACCAACTGGAGGAGCACGGTGTTGTCTCCCTCGAAGGTGACGTAGACGTCGAGGTCGGCGCGGAGCGAAGCGAAGCGGTTTTCGATCAGGAACCCGGCGCCGCCACAGGCCTCGCGGCATTCCTGCAGGGTATCGAGGGCATGCCAGGTGCTGAGCGGTTTGAGGGCAGCGGCGAGCGTCTCGAGATCCTGGCGGTCCGCGTCGGAGTCGTGAGCACCGGAGAAGACGTCGTCGAACTTCTGCAGCAGCTGCTCGTGGGCGAAGCCGGCGGCGTAGGTGGTGGCCAGGCGGGTGAAGAGCCTGCGCTGGTGCCGCTGGTAGTCCAGGAGCACTTCTTCCTCCGTGAGCGAGGAAGAGTTGAACTGGCGGCGTTCGGCGGCGTAGGTGATGGCGGTCTTCAGCGCCAGCTTGGAGGCGGCCACGGCAGCGCCGTCGAGGCTTACCCGGCCCTGCACCAGCGTGCCCAGCATGGTGAAGAAACGCCGGCCGGGGCTGGCGATCGGGGAGCTGTAGGTGCCGTCCGCGTCCACGTCACCGTAGCGGTTGAGCAGGTTGGTCCGGGGGATCCGGACGTTGCTGAAGTGCAGGCGTCCGTTGTCGATGCCGTTGAGGCCGCCCTTCACGCCGTCGTCTTCGCCGCCGATGCCAGGCAGGAATTCCTTGGTGGCGGGATCGCGGAGGTCGACGTAGAAGGCGTGGACCCCGTGGTTCACGCCGCGCGTGACCAGCTGGGCGAAAACAACGGCGCCGAGGCCGTCGATGGCGGCGTTGCCGATGTAGTCCTTCCAGGCCGCACGGAAAGGCGTGTTGATGACGAATTCCTGCGTGCCGGCGTCGTAGGTGGCAGTGGTGGCGATGCTGGCGACGTCCGAGCCGTGGCCGGTCTCCGTCATGGCGAAGCAGCCCGGGATGTCCAGGTTCATGATGCCGGGCAGCCACTTGCGGTGGTGCTCCTCGGTGCCCAGGTGCATCACGGCCGAGCCGAAGAGGCCCCACTGCACCCCGGCCTTGATCTGCAGGGACGGGTCGGCGGTGACCAGTTCCTCGAAGCCCGCAATGTTTCCGCCGTGGTCGTCCGAGCCGCCGAGGGCCGCCGGGAAGGCGCGGTGGACGGCGTCGTTGTCCACGAGGTAGCGCAGCTGGCCGAAAGTGCGCTTGCGGTGTTCGGTATGGGTGAGGCCCTCGGTCTTGTGCAGTTCGGGGCGTGCGGCTAGTTCGCGGGCCTGGCGCCGGACGTGCGCCCACTTGCCCAGCAGCTGCTCGCCGAGCGCCGCGACGTCGACGACGGGCTGTCCCGCCGGGGCGGGACGGGAGGAGGTGCCCGTGGGGCGGTCCGCTACTTCAGTCATGTCGTGTCCTTCGTTGGTTCTGACAATTTGAGGGTTACTGAACGTCGTTAAGTTCGGGTGCGATGCCTACACACAGCCAGGCGGTGATCTGGCGGGCCATGGTCTCCTGATCCGGTTTCGCAGGGGAGTCCGGGCTGGCCAGCCATTGTTCGCCCGCATTGCGGACCAGGCCGATCGCCGCGTTCGGCCAGTAGCCGATCACCGCTTCCTTGCCTTCGCCGAGATGCGCGCGCATGGGCCGGGCGATCATGTCCGCGATGGAGTCGAAGAAGTGGCCCAGCGCGCCCGCCGTGGCAATGGCGGTGGGGCCGCCGTCGGGATCCCCCGCTGAATAGCGGGTCACGAAGGTGTAGACGTTGGGGCTTGTCTCGGCCATCTGGAGGTATGCGGAGACCATGGCGAACAGCCCTTCGCGCGGGGTCTTGGCGCTTTGGGCCGCTTCCCGGATGCGGCGCTGCATCTGGCTGAGCACCACTTCACCCACGGCCTGCTGCAGCCCGGCCTTGTCCCCGAAATACCGGTAGAACACCGACTTTGACGTGCCGGCCGCCGTGGCGATGTCCTCCATGGAGGCGTCGCTGCCCAGGGCGTGAACAGCGCGCCGGGCAGACTTGATGAGCTCGCGCCGGCGCTCCTCGCGGTGGGACTGCCACCTGGACGCGCGGCCGTCGACGGCCGCGGGTCCGGACAGGGGGTCTCCATCAGTCTGCCTCGTATTCACGATACCCAGCGTATCAGGTACGCTGGGTATCGATAACAAGCCCGGACCTAAGGAGACACCGCATGTCCATCGACGGACAGTCAGTAAATGGACCCGAGGAGCCCGCTGTTTCGCGGGCCGCTTCATCTGCACAGGCGGTTCACCGCGCCGTGGTGGTGGGTGGTAACAGGATTCCGTTCGCCCGGACGGGCGGGGCCTACACCAAGTCGTCCAACCAGGACATGCTCACGGCCGCCCTTGACGGACTGATCGCCCGCTTCGGGCTGCAGGACGAGCGCATCGGCGAAGTTGCCGCCGGCGCAGTTCTGAAACACTCGCGGGATTTCAACCTGACCCGTGAGGCAGTGCTGGGTTCTGCGCTCTCTGCGGAAACGCCGGCCTATGACCTCCAGCAGGCCTGCGCCACGGGACTGGAAACGGTGCTGGGCCTGGCCAACAAGATCAAGCTCGGGCAGATTGAGTCCGCCATCGCCGGCGGTGTCGACTCGGCCTCCGACGCACCCATCGCCGTCAGCGAGGGACTCCGGGAAGTCCTGCTCGACCTCAGCCGGGCCAAGACGCTGCCGCAGCGCCTGCAGATCCTCGCCCGCCTGCGTCCCAAGGACCTGGCGCCGGACGCACCGAATACAGGCGAGCCACGCACGGGCCTGTCCATGGGGGAGCACCAGGCCCTGACCACCGCCCAGTGGAAGATCACCCGGGAGGCCCAGGACGAGCTGGCATACAACAGCCACCGTAACCTTGCAGCCGCCTATGACACCGGGTTCTTCGATGACCTCCTCACCCCGTACCGCGGGCTCACCAGGGACTCCAACCTCAGGGCCGACACGAGCCTCGACAAGCTGGCGTCTCTGAAGCCGGTCTTCGGCCGCAACCTTGGAGCCGAGGCCACCATGACGGCGGGCAATTCCACACCGCTGACCGACGGCGCTTCCACCGTGCTTCTTGCGTCGGAGGAGTGGGCCGACCAGCACGACCTGCCCAAGCTCGCCACCATCCTGGACGGCGAGGCCGCCGCTGTGGATTTTGTGCACGGCAAGGACGGCCTCCTGATGGCTCCGGCCTTCGCCGTCCCGCGCCTGCTGGCGCGCAACGGCCTGACGCTCGATGACATCGACTATTTCGAGATCCACGAGGCGTTTGCCGGGACGGTGCTGAGCACGCTGGCCGCCTGGGAAGACGAGGAATTCGGACGGACCAGGCTGGGGCTGGACGGAGCGTTTGGGAAGGTGGACCGTTCCAGGCTGAACGTCAACGGTTCGTCGCTGGCGGCAGGCCACCCGTTCGCCGCTACCGGCGGCCGCATCGTGGCGTCGCTCGCCAAGATGCTGCACGAGAAGGGCGCCGCCGACGGGCGTCCCGCCCTCGGCCTGATCTCCATCTGCGCCGCGGGCGGCCAGGGAGTCGTCGCGCTGCTGGAAGCACACTAGGGGATTCTCATGACAGACACTTACACACGGCTGGTCAGCAAGGGCGTCGGCCGGGATGTTGCGAAGAAGCTCGGGCTCCCGCAGCCGGCCTTGCTGCGGCGCTATCAACCCGGCCAACCCCTGGTCAACGGCCCACTGCTGGTTGTGGGTTCGAGCGAGGGAGCGGATGCGATCGCGGCTGCCCTTCTCGCCTGGGACCTGGACGTCCGGCGCCATGCCGTCCCCCAGGAGAAGCTCGGCGGGATCGTGCTGGTCCTCGACGACCTCGAAAAGCCCGGCGACCTTGAGGAACCGGTCCTGAGGGCGGCGCCCTCGTTGCGGGACCTTGCTCCGAACGGACGCGTCGTCACCGTTTCGCGCGTGCCCGACGGCGGCACTCCGGCCGCTGCAGCCGCCCGGCAGGGTGTCGACGGCCTGCTCCGCTCGCTGGCCAAGGAGCTCCGCGCCGGTGCCACGGGCAATGGCATTCTCCTGGCCGCCGGTGTCAGCGCCACCGCCCCGGGAGCGCTGGGAGCGCTCCGGTTCTTCCTTTCCGCGCGGTCAGCGTTCGTGGACGGCCAGTTCGTGCGGGTCGGCTCTTCGGACGGCAAGCTGCCCGACGACGTCGACACACCGCTCTCAGGCAAAGTCGCCGTCGTGACGGGTGCCGCGCGCGGGATCGGTGCGGCTATTGCCCGGACGCTCCACCGCGACGGCGCCACGGTGGTGGCGGTCGACATTCCGGCCGCAGGGGATCACCTGGCCGAGGTTGCCAATGAGGTCAGGGGAACAGCCCTGCAACTGGACATCAGCCGGGATGATGCCGGCGCCAGGATCATCGACCACGCTGTCGGACGCCACGGGCGCCTGGACATAGTGGTCCATAACGCGGGCATCACCCGCGACAAGCTGCTCGTTAACATGGACCACTCCCGCTGGAGCTCTGTGATCGACGTGAACATCGCCGCCCAACTCCGCATCAACGACGCCCTCCTGGCTTCCGAGCACTTCCGTTCGTCGCCGCGCATCGTGTCCGTTGCTTCAACCAGCGGTATTGCAGGCAACCGGGGCCAGACGAATTATGCGGCCTCCAAGGGCGGGGTGATGGGCATGGTTAGGGCCACAGCGCCGTTGTTGGCCAGGCACGGCGGTTCGATCAATGCAGTGGCGCCCGGCTTCATCGAAACGGAGATGACCGCCCGCATACCGTTTGCCACGCGTGAGATCGCACGGCGGCTGAATTCCCTCCAGCAGGGCGGGCGCCCCCAGGATGTTGCCGAGGCCATTGCGTTCCTCGCCAGCGACGCCGCCGGCGGCATTTCCGGAGAGGTCCTTCGGGTGTGCGGACAAAACATGGTGGGAGCATGAGCAGCGCCCAGCCCGTCATCCTGGGAGAAATGCCGTCCCTCTCGAAGCTGTACGTGAATGCGGCCGCCACGGCTGCCCGGCGCAGGATCCTTGGTTCCCACAACAGCACCGCCCTGCCCTTGGCAAGCCATGAAGTCAGGGGAGTCCTGGCCGACGTCGGGAATCTCACGGCCTACCAGCACCTCCTGGGTGAGAGTGCCAGCGACGTGCTGCCGGCCGGTTTCATCCACGCGCTGGCGTTCCCGGTGGCCATGAGCGTCATGAACCGTGACGACTTTCCGTTGCCGCTCCTGGGAATGATCCATCTGCGCAATGTGGTTGAGCACCGCAGTCCGGTGAGGTTTAACGAACCGGTGGATATCACGGCCTGGACTGAAAACCTTCGGGCCCACCGCGCCGGAACTCAGCTGGACATCGTGGCCGAGGTCCGCGGGGCCGGCGAAGGCACGGTTCGCTGGCGCGGCGTCTCGACGTATCTGGCGAAGGGTGTTTTCCTACCCGGAATCGACAAGGCCGCGGCCGCCGCGCAGCCTGCGGTGTTCAAGGCTCCGGATCCCACCGCGATCTGGCAGCTCGGGGTCGACGTGGGGCGTGCTTATGCTGCAGTTTCAGGAGACTTCAATCCCATCCACCTCAGTGTGCTTTCCGCCAAGGCCCTGGGTCTGCGCCGTTCAATTGCGCACGGCATGTACCTTGCGGCCAGGGCGCTGGCGGACGTCGGCTCCGCCAAGGGCGAGGCTTTCCGCTGGGAGGTCAGTTTCGAGGCGCCGGTGTTCCTTCCCGCGAGGGTGGCGTTGGACATTTCCACCGTGCAGGCGGATGGCGGTGCTTGGGTGCGTTCCGACTACGTGGCCTGGAGCCCACGGTCCGGCCGGAAGCACTTCAGCGGATCCGTGACGGCGCTGTAGCGCCGTCCGTGGCCGGGCAGGCTCACCGGCCGTCTGTACGGGCAACGCGCAGTATCCGGTGCAGGCTCAGCAGGATGGATTCCCCGGCGCTGGGTGCGTCTGCGTCGACGTCCTCGGATGTGATGCGCACTTCGAGGGCATCGACCGCAGCGTGAGCCGCGCTCAGCAGCTCGGCCTGACGGCCCGCGTCGTCCTCTTCTGCCGAGCGGAGCACCTCACTGACTGCCGCCAGGGCTTCCGCAAGCGGCTCGCTGTACGGCAGCGGGATGGTGAAGGGCATGTCCTCGCTCCAGATCACGTCCGTCAGCACCTCGGTCATGTCCTGGATGTGGAAGGTGACGCGCTCCAGGTCCCTGACGTTGCGGTAGTCCAGGTTCACATCGCGGGGATGGAAACGGCGGCGGGGGTTGGCCTCCCTGCTGGCATCGGCTTTCTCGACGGCGGCGCGCACGGACCTGGCCGATCCGGCCAGTTCTTCGGACCTGCGGGACCACTCCTGGTGCTCCGGCGGCCATTTTTCGTGCACCGCCTCTCCCATGTCTGACAGTTGGCGGGCCAGTGCGAGGCGGAGTTCAGCGAGGCTCAGTGCGGCCGCGTTGAAGTGGAGGGGCGGGAATACGAGCATGTTCACCACGATGCCCACCGCCACCCCCACGCCCATCTGGAGCAGGTATCCGAACGAGAAGTCGTCCGGGTTGTGTCCGCCCACGAGCAGGACCAACAGCGCCGCCGTCGGGATCCAGTCCCGGCCGGCGCCCAGACGCGGGAGCCCGGCGAGCAGGACACCGAGTGCCATCACAACGCCCACGGTGAGGGGACTGGCACCGAAGCTGATGAGGAGGAATGCAAGGCCGATGCCCGCCGCCAGTCCCACGAGCGTTTGCAGGCCTTGCCGCATGGAGCCGGCGACGTTCTCGTACATGGCCACCAGCGCACCGAGTGGGGCATAGTACGGATACTGCGCCGCAGCGCCCGGCATCAGGGGAGCGATCAGGAACGCGAGGCCCGCTGCCAGGCCCGCCTTGGCGGCCAATTGCAGCCGCGGTGCGGCAAGGGCACGGGCCGCGCCTACTGCCGTGGCCCGCCAGATTTTCCGGGGGAGCGGCTCCCGGGCCGTTGTGTCCTGCTTCGAGGTGCTCATCGGGCCCCACATTAGGGCCGCCGCCCGGGTGGGACAAGTGGACTAACCCTCAACGCCCGGCACAGGGTGAGCCCCCGGCGCGGGAAGCTGCGTTCAGGCGGCTCCGTGGCCCGGGGCCACTTCTTCCCCTGTTTTGACGGCGCCGGGAGGGGTGCCCTGTCCGAAGGGCTGCCCGCCCAAGGCTTCGCGGCCGTGCGGAGCCTGCCATCCGGACAGATCCGGTCCCGCCGGGACGATTCCGGTGGGATTAATGTCCTCGTGGACGATGTAGTAGTGCTGTTTGATCTGCACGAAGTCGGTGGTGTCCCCGAATCCGGGCGTCTGGAACAGATCGCGGGCGTAGGCCCACAGGACGGGCATCTCGCTGAGCCTGTTCCGGTTGCACTTGAAATGGCCGTGGTACACGGCATCGAATCGTGCCAGCGTCGTGAAGAGCCGGACATCAGCCTCGGTGATCGAGTCGCCGACGAGAAACCGGCGGGTGCTCAGCCTTTCCTCCAGCCAGTCCATGGCCGTCCACAGGCGGCTGTAGGCGGCGTCGTAGGCCTCCTGGGAGCCGGCGAAACCGCAGCGGTACACGCCGTTGTTGACCTCCGTGAAGACGCGCCTGTTGACGGTGTCGATCTCCTCGCGCAGTTGTTCCGGATACAGCTGCGGGGCACCGGGGCGGTGGAATTCCGTCCACTCGGTGGAAAAATCCAGCGTGATCCACGGAAAGTCGTTGGTGACCACCGCTCCGCTGGCGATGTCCACCATCGCGGGCACGGTGATGCCGCGGGGGTAATCCGGGAACCGGCGGAAGTACGCTTCCTGCACGCGCTCGATTTCCAGCACGGGGTCCATGCCGTCCGGATCCAGGTCGAACGTCCAGGAACGGGCATCGTGGGTGGGGCCGGGCTGGCCCAGCGAGATGACGCCTTCGAGGCCCAGAAGCCTTCGGACAACGACTGCCCGGTTTGCCCACGGGCAGGCACGCGCGGCTATCAAACGGTAGCGGCCGGGAGCCACGGGCCAGCCAGGCTCGCCTGGCTTCTCGGTCATTGACCCAGCCTATGTCGCCGCGGCGAGAACCTTCGAGATCGGCTGCCACGCCACTAACCAGGAGGCTCCCACCAGCATGGCGAAGAGCGCGATCCAGACGCCCGAGGGCACCGCGGTGGCACGGAAGAGGATGTAGGCGTCAGAGGTCCGCAACTGGTCGCGGCGGCGGAGGTGAACATTGGTCAGCTTGGCCAGGTCACGGACTGCGGCCACGAGGAGCGCCAGCCCCAGGATGATGGCCACATGCCCGGTAAAGGCAGCGGGGACGGCGATGATCATGGCGGCCGACGCGACTACCGCCGCCAGGAGGATGAATACCCCGGCCACGTTGCGGATGAACATCAGGGATGCCAGCAGTATCAGGAGCCCGGCGGACATGGCAGCGGGCCCCCACCCGGTGAACCCGGACCAGACAAGGGCTGCGCCCGTCATGCCGGGAACGGGGTAACCCCAAAACCCCGACCACACCGCGGCGAATCGGCCGCGGGTGTAAGAGGTGGTGGTCCCGGAATGATTCAGTCGCAGCTGGATGCCGCCGAGCCGCTGGCCGCTCGTCAGTGCGCCAAACGCGTGCCCCAGCTCGTGGGTTACGGTCGCGAACAGTCCGAAGTACCGCCAGGTGGCGCGCGGGACCGAGAGGATCACGGCAATCACCACCACGGCCAGGAGTTCGGTGACGGTTACCGCCGGAATCTCGGACTGGGCGAAGCCGGAGGCTACGCGGTCCCACCATTGTTGCGGGAGGGACGGTGTGGCTGCTTCGAAGTAAACCATAGGGTTCTAGGCTACCGCCGGACTACTTCAGGTTGAGTCGTCCTGGCTTGAGCCCGGCCGCTTTCAGGGCGGTCAATGCCTGTGCCACTCCTGCTGCGGTTCCGCCGTGGGGGTGGTTGGCATGGGCAATGATGATGTCCCCGGGCCTGGCCGCGGCGACTTCGCCAAGAACAACCGGAGCAGGGTAGGTAGCACCGCCGTCGCCGTTGATGCTGAAGGACACAGGGATCAGCCCGAGTTCCCTGACGATGGCCGCGGAGGCCTCGTCGAGGTAGGCGGTTCCGGGGCGGAAGTACCGGACCGGCTTCCCGGTGAGCTTGTACAGTGCAGCCTGGTTGACCATGACTTCGTCGTAGACCTCCGCCGGGCTGGCGGTGCCTTGGATTCCGTAGGCGCTGCCGCCGGAAACCGAGAGCGGAATATGTTTGGTGCCGTGGTTGCCGATCTCGAAAAGAGGGTTGTCGGCCAGTGACTTGGCGGCTTTGGGATTTGCCTGGATCCACCGGAAATTGAGGAAGAACGTGGCCCGGGTCCGCGTGCGTTGAAGCGTGTCGATGAGTTCCTGGTCCACGCCGTTCCCGCCCGGCCCGCCACAGCAGTCAAAGGTCAGGGCGATCCTGCGGCCGCCGCCCGCGAGGTTCGTGGCAGTCCCCGGCACATAGAGGCCCCACGTCCCCGGCGCTTTGCCCGTGAACTCAGCCACGATGCGGTCCTTGGCCGGCGCCGCGGGCAACCGGGTGGCAGCCGGAGACGAGGGGCGCAGCGGCTCAGGCAGGGGCGCAGCCCCTGGCCCGGGCGCCGCAGTTGGCAGCGTGGTCTTAACGGCAGTCGAAATCGTCACCACCGGTTTCGAAGGTACGCCTGTCGCCGTCGAGGCCGGCGATGCCACTGTGCTTCCGGCGCCTTCGCTTCGGGTCGCAGTCCCGCAGCCGTTGAGGGCCACGGCTACTGACGCGAGAGTGAAAAGCCGACGGCCTATTTTCGCGTTCCGACGATTTCGGCCGTGCTGTTCCATGTGTTCATTCCTCCCCAGAGTGGGGGAGCGGCCCCCAAACCTTGACAACCATAACCGGAATCTTCTGCCCTTCTGGCTGCGGCATGCGGGTGGGACCCAGAGTGGTGGTCAGCCGTTTTCCGGAGACGTGGCTGCCGAGGCGCGGGTCCTAGTGAGAACCCGTGAAGAGGTTCACCATTGAAGTATCAAGAACTACCGAAAGGACGAAGTCATGAGCACCATGAAGGAACGCCTGCACGCTGACGTCGTTGCCCACATTAAGGACGGCAACCGGGTGGCGCTCACCACGGTGCGCAATGTCCTGGGCGAGATCGAAACGCGCGAGAAGTCAGGCAAGGCACCGATCGAACTGGACGATTCCCAGGTGACTGCCCTCCTGCAGAAGGAAGCGGCACAGCGCCATGACACCGCCCGCGTCTACAAGGACGCCGGCCAGGAGGATCGTGCCGCCGCTGAACTGGCAGAAGCCGAGGTCATCCAGGCGTACCTGCCACAGCCGTTGACCACAGCCGAGGTGGAAACCATCGTGGACCAGGTTATAGAAGCCCTGAACGCCGACGGCGTGGAGCTGTCCGTCCGGCACATGGGCGAAGTGATGAAGCCGGTCACCGCCAGGGTTGCCGGACGCTTCGACGGCAAAGCAGTCAGCGAGATGGTCCGCAGCCGCCTCGCGTAGCCCGGAGCGTTCGGCCCGGCCGGGTCTGGACCGTACTCGCCGCGGGGGATAGCTTCGGGGAATGAAGAGGCTTGCGTGTCTTGCAGCGATCGGGCTGGTGGTGTTCGCGGCCACGGGTTGCGGGCTGGTGCCCGGTGCGGGCACGGCGGTCTGTGTTGACTGGGTCTGGTTTGAGACTCCTCAGGCGCAGTTTGACGAGGCCAAGCTGGTGGTTATCGGGAAGCCTGTTCGCCGTGACGGGGAAACAGCAATCTATGGCTACGCTGGCCAGGCCCACGTGGTGGAAGTGGAGTCGGTGTTGAAGGGTCGGCCGGGACCCGGCCCCCTGCGCATAGTCTCGATGCCGCCGACCTGTACCGGCGGCGAAGTGTATCCGGACGGCGACCCGCTGGACACGACGCGGCGGGTCCTCATCTACGCCACGGAACACAATGACCAATGGTTCACGATGACACCGGCCCAAGGCGTGGTCCTGTTCGACCGCGGAGCCCGTCTTCCCTTCAAACCCGGCCCGTGACCGCCGCTGGCAGGCAGGAATCGCGGCTACGAATGGAGGGCGCGAAGGGCCCCGCGAAGCGCAAACCCCGCTGCGCACACCACCGGAACGAGGCTTGCCAATAGGGCAACCGTGTTGGGCCGGAACACCGGGCGGCCTCCGCTGCCGCGGCTGTAAACGCCGAGCGGGAAAACCACTCCGCCGCCGCCTCCGCCCGAAGCGCCCCCGCCATCGGGTTCGGCATCGCTGCCGCCACCGAACCCGAAGGAAACCAGGGCGACCGGCACGAACTCCTCGCCGTCGTCGAACTTGACCGGAGGGCCATAGGCCCTCATCACGCCCACGTTCTTGAACGCCTCCACCAGGGATGAATACGAATCAGCCATGTCTTCACCTTAGGCGGAGTGGCTGTCAGGGCTCCAGCAGTTAAGAGGGTCGACTTGGCGCCTGTAATAAAGAATAGCCGCTAATAAGGAGTAACCGGCGCGGGGTGGCTTCGGTGCCGGTCAACGGGATGTGGCGCAGTTGGGCAGGTTCAAACCCTGCCATCTCGACGGTGCGGGCCGGAAACGGCAGAGAACAACCTGAATCAGTGCGCTGGCCGTGTTGGGCGCATGGCTCTTCCGAGTCATACCAGTGGTTCAGGTGGCCCGCACTTCGTGTCCGGCGCCCGCACGGTCTGCAGGTGTACAAGGCAGTGCCGGGAGTGCATCCTCACGGATGAGGTCCCGGCACTTGGCGTCTGATGCCAGCCGCGACCTACTACTCCACCGTGAGCACCAGCTTGGGTGCGACCGTGCTGCCGGCCTCCTTGGAGTTGAGGTCCAGGCCGTCGGTGCTGCTGGTGTCCAAGCCCAGTGAGAGCTGTTGGCCGAGCTCACCGGTCAGGCCGCTGACCGTCAGCGGAACGCTGTAGGTGGTGTTCGTCGTTGTCGGGCCGAGCGTGCCGATGCTGGTGCCGAGCGCCGGACGGCTGCTGTATGTGATCCCACCCTCGGTCCAGCTGTCACTAGCGACCAGCTTGACGTTCTGCGTACGCGTCGATCCATTCCCGGCGCTACGCAGCTGCAACGTCGCACTCTGCAGCGTCCTACCCGCATACGCCGACAGGTCGAACTTCAAGTACGCGACCTCCACCGGGTCGTTGTCCACACCCAACGTGGTACTCGTGCCATAGTTCGTCCCCGTCGCCCCGCTCGACACATAGCTGTCAGCGGTGGCCGTGAGCGTGACGGTCTCCGACGTGCCGCCGCCCGCGGAAGCCGTGGTGAAGGTCCACGTCTTGTCCGACGCCAACGCGTTACCGGCAACATCCTTCACCCCACCGGAGCCGCCCCTGATCGTCGCCGTGTATGTCGTACCCGCCGCCAGATCCGCACCCGGGTTCAACGTCGCCACCTTGTCCGTGCTGTTGTACGTCACAGCGGCCGGCACCGTCGTCGTCCCCGCCGCCTTCAACGTGAACGTGTCCGACGTGACCGTCGACGCATCCATCGCCTCCGAGAACCACCCCGTCACATTCGCCGTCCCCGCTACACCAGTCGCGCCAGGAGCCGGAGACGTACCCGTCACCATCGGAGCCGTCGTATCACCACCACCTCCGCCGCCCCCGCTGGGGTCGTAAAAGTGCCAGTACCGGCTTGTGGCGTTCACATCGGCGAGCACCAGCAGACCGCTGTTGGCCGTGCTCCGCGCCGCACTGTTGAGGTTCTGCTTCGTCGACGTCACGTTGTGGACATACTGGTCGGCGTCGACGATACGAGCCGTCTTCGCGGTGGTGAAGCTGATGTTGTCCAGCGGCGCGGACTTCTCGTAGATCGCACCCCCGAGCTAGTGCAGGCACCAGCGTTCGTCGTGCCACTGGGCTTCGGATAGCTAGCGAAGGTACGCAGCCTCTGCGTGCTCTCATCAATCAGGACGATCACCCGGTTCGGGCACTCCGACACAGTGGCGATCGTGTGCGCCGACCACGTCGTGCCACTCAATGCCAACAGCTGGATCAGCGGCTGAGACGCCGAGGTGAACGACGTCTTAACAGCGGCGAAAACCCGGCCACCCGAGGAGTCCAGCCACTTCAAGTTCATGTGGTCATCACCGCTGCGCTGCCCCGACACCGCCGCCACAGGAGCCGTCCAGTCGGTGTTCGACGTTCCATCGACGTGATGGCTCCAGTACATGCCGTCGGTGGAGTCACCGACCTGCCGGCTCCACATCACACCGATCTTGCCGGGCCCGAACGCGGTCACAGCCGACGTGTCGTCCACAGACACGTTGCTTAACGATGCAGGATGCGGGAACGGCGTCCCCCACGTCTTGCCATCCGTGCCAGTGACGTTCAGATAGATCCGGTTCCCCTGCTGCCACGCGGCCCACACCCGGCCAGTCGAGTCCTTATCGATGGTCAGGGTCTCAACGCGGTAGTTGTTGATGTTTTCAGAACTCTGCAGCGAGTACGCCTTAGTACTCGAGTCGTAGCTGAAACGCCGCATCGTCGTCGCGAAGTTCGGCTCAGCCGGCAGACCGTCGTTGACGAACCGATAGCTCGCCACATACAACGTCGTCCCGTCCCACAACACGTCATGATGGGTGCTCGCCCGCGTGTCCGTCGCCACACCCGTATCGACCCACGAACTCGTCGCGGCATTGAACCGGAAGATATGAAAATCCGAGCTGGCAGTGTCCCACAGGTTCCCCCACCAGGCCCCGTCGTTGAACCACAACGCACTCGTGGCCCGCTTCGTACCCGTCGGCGACCCCGTCCCCGAATGCGACGGACCCTCAACCCCAACATCACCCGCAGCAGCCGACGCCGCAACCGGCGCCACCAGAACACCCACCGCCAGCAGCAGCGCTGTCAACAGTGCATGGAGCCGCAGATTCCGCGACCCGCGAAGACGAAGACCAGCCTGGCGACGACCTCCCCGCTTGACGCCAAGCCAGGAAGTCCTGCGACCTCTACCACGACCGCCCATGTAGTCCAGCATCGTTGCTCCCCGGAGTTGAACGTCGATCCCCAGGTGCTTACAGTGTCAATTGCTGAAGCATCAAAAGCAAACCCCCGCGTTGAGTCTCTAAGATGCCCGCGTTGCGGTATTCGAAGAATCATTTGAGAACCCGCATAGCGGCGTGTCCGCCGGTGCGCGTGACACCGGTGCGGCTCAGCCACCGTCCGGACGCCAGTACCGCAGCCCGCCGCTGGTGCCGCCGTCGCGGGCGACGTCGACCACGGCGTACGGGAACGCCCGACGGTCCGACTGGTCAGGTCCTCGACCGCGGACGTCCGAAGACCACGTGCCGGTGTTGACGTACCGTGTGGGGCACGACTCGAGCGCCGACTCGAGGGCCCGGTGGGTGTGGCCCGAGACGTACCAGGCCACCCCGGAACCGTGCGCCTCGAGGGTGCGTGCGAACCGGCCCGCTGCAGCAGGAGCCTCCTCGCTGGCGATTCTGCGCCCGGCGGCCGCGAGCACCATGCGAGTCGCGGCGACCGGGAGCGCCAACACCGTCCGGAACCGGGACAGACGCGCCAGGTCCCGAACGGCCACCCCGTCGAGCGCGAGCCGCAGTGACTCGGTCTGCAATAGCTCGTCGTATTCGAGCTCCCGGACGCGGCGTTCCGCCCGCTCGGATGCCAGGCAGGCCCGGGCAAGGGCCCCGGCACGGCTCAGGCGCGACCGCGACGGATGGGCGTTCCAGACGGCGAGCGGTGGTAGGTCCAGCTCGTCGGTGCCGTTGACCGCCGCGCGGAGCACCTCGGGGATCCGGTGCAGCGCGTGGTGCTGGTGCCCGTGCTCGGCCACGAGCACGTGGGGCACGTGCAGGAACCACGGGTGCACCCGGACCCGTGTGGGTTCGACGGGTGACAGCAGCGCCGACAGGCGGGCGGCAACCGAGGGCCGGGCCAGCTCCACGTCGTGGTTGCCGCACACGAAGTGCAGCTGCACGCCGCCCGCCGCACACGCCTCCAGCGCCCGGAACGTGTCGGGGTGGCGGGCGAGGATGGACTCGAGCCGGGCCAGGCTCTCGCCCTCGGCGAACCCGACCAGCTCGAACGTGTCACCGACGAAGGCGACGTGCTGCTGCTGACCGGAGGCTGCGAGCACCTCGCGGCGCAGGAACTCGGGCAGCACTCTGCCGGGACGGCGGGGGTCGTCGTCCGACACGTTCAGGTGGAGGTCGCTGAGGAGCCACCACCGCGCCGCGCGGCTCACGCGAGCAGTCCCAGCACGCGTGGAAGGAAGAGGAGCAGGTATATCGTCCACATGACGGCGACGACCCTGCGGCTCACCGTTCGGCCGAGGTGCTTCGGGCGTGTGGGCTGCCCGGTGTCTGGTGCGGCGCGTCGGACCTCGAGCGCGACGAGGGTGACGAGTAGGACGGCAGTCGCGAGCAGTCCCGCCAGGTCGATCAGCATGCCGCCTCCTGCCGTGCGCGTGCCATGCACGCGAGGACGGTGATGACGCCCATCGTGACCACGCACGCCTGCCACGACCACACAGCGAGGTAGAACATCGCCGTGGACACCGCCGTGAGCGCGGCGAGGCCGAGCGCCAGGACGAGCAGCGCGCCGAGCGCGAGGTCGGTCACCGGCGTGAGCCGGGCCAGTGCCTGCCCCGGGAGCAGGACAAGGACGGCTGTCGCGGCGACCGTCTGCAGCGGTGTCGGCAGCCCGACGAGCGTCACCAGCGACAGCGCGACGGCCCCGAGACCGAGCGCCACGGTGGGCCGGCTGACGCCGCCGCTCATGGCGCCACCCGGTACGCGCGTGCGTCGACGTTGCTGAACACGAGCTCCACGCCCTCCTGCGCCCTCAGCCACCCCTCCAGCTCGGCGAAGCCGCGCGCGCTGCTGGCCCCCTTAAGTACGAGACTGGCCAGCGACGAGCGCGTGAACAGCACGACGGCACCGGCAGGGTTGTGCCGGGCGTAGCCGTAAACGAGTGGGCCGCACGTCGCCGTCGACATGTCGGACCGGCACAGGTCGTCCATCGTCCGGTACCGGTGTTCGAGGTAGGCCTCACTGCGCCCCGGCGTCGGGTGGGCAGCCGAGATGATCGCCGAGCCGGGGGGCGCGAGATGCTGCACGGCGGCGGTGGCGGCGATCTCACTGTCGGTGAAGACGTCATACTGGGCGTTCCCGAACCGGCCCGTCACGGTCAGCACGGCCAGCAGGAAGCAGGTGAGCGCAAGGCCCCCCGCGGCGCCGGAGGAGGGGCGTGTGCTGCCGTCCGTGGGAAGCAGGACCGAGCACGCCTGCACGGCGATGAAGGGCAGCGCGAACAGCGAGACGCGGATGAGCATCTCCCCGCCGTACGACTGTGCGGGGAAGAGCAGCAGTGGGGTGACGGCGAGGAGGACCACCCGGATGTCGAGACGCCCTCTGCGCCAGTCGCGCACCGCCCCCGCCGCGGCGAGCGCCCACAGCACGAGGGTGAGAAAGACCCGGACCTGCACCACGAGCACGTGCCCAGCGGTCCCGCCCATTCGGTCGACGACGTTCGCCTCGGTCGCGGCCTCCAGTCCTGCGTTTGCCAGCGGTGGGTGCCCGACGAGGTATGCACTCGCGGGGTAGACGAGCCAGAGCGCCAGCACGACTGCGGTGATCAGGGGCAGCCGGCTGGGCCAGACACGTCCGCTCAGGGTGAGAGCGGTGATGGCGATGAGCATCATGAACGGCGTCAGCTGATGGCTCGCGCAGATGACCGAGACGAGCAAGAGCGTCACCGCGAGGGCGCTCACCCGGTGCCCCGGCCGGGGCTCGGCGGGCGACCGCCCTCGCCACCATGCCGCCAGGTCGGCGCGTCGGAAGCCGCGGATCTCGGGGGTCCGCGCGGCCAACGGGCCGACGAGCAGCGCGACCACGACGAGGTACAGGAAGAAGCTGAAGGCCTGGGGAGACAGGTAGTCCTGGTCCTGCCAGTTGCCGAGGCAGAAGACCCAGAGCGCGAGCCAGCGCCGTCGCGGATCGCGCGTCAGGTAGCGCGTCAGCACGCCCAGGGCAGCGAGCCACAGACCCATGTTGAGCATCGGCGCCCACAGAGCAACGGCCACCGGGTCGAGACCGGTCGCCCGGAGTGCCGTCGCCAGAAGGGCGAAGAAACCCGGCCAGTTGAAGTACGCGTCGATGTCCGGGTCGATCCCTTGGGTTCGCGAGAGGGCGTCGGCGATGCCGAGATGACGGAACGCGACCTCACCCCGCGGTACGTCCGTCACGAAGGCTGCGGTCCCGAAGAGCACGAGCACGAGCACCACGACGAGCCACATCATGACCGGGCGGCGCGCCGGGCCCGCGGCATCCCCCCGCAGGGCCACGACGAAGGCGACGTTCAGAAGCAGGACCCCCGCCCAGAACGGGTAGGGCAGCACGGCGACGAGCCCCAGGTCGCTGTTCACGGGCACGGCCACCGTGGAGGCGGCCCCCGCGGCAAGGGCCAGCGACACGACTCCCGCCAGTGCGCACCACACGTCACGGGGCTTCCAGCGTCCCTCGGTGCGGCTGGTCGCAGCGAGGGCCCTGGTCATCGCTCGTCCCGGGTGACGCGCCGGAGGACGGCGATCAGCCGGAGGCCGACCGCCGCGGCCCCGATGGAGAGCACCACCAGCCACGCAAGGGCCATGGCGCTGGGGCCCCTTTCAGCGGCCGACAGCGCTGAGGCGCAGAGGGCGATTCCGAGCGTCACACCGACCACGATCGCCTCCGCGTAGTGACCGCGGGCCCGGCACACGGCGTTGTAGGCCTGGAGCACCGCGTACGGCACCAGTCCGGCCGCCAACCACCGCAGGGCGCCGGCGGACGAGTCAGCGTACCGCTCTCCCAGCAGACTGAGCAGCGGGTGAGCGAGGAGGACGAGGACGGCGGCAGCCAGACCTCCTACGGCGAGCGACCAACGGAGACTCGCCCAGGTGGTCGATACCAGGCGGTCCGGGTCGCGGACACCCTCGGAGAACTGGACGATTCCCATCAGCATCGGAGCGGTGTAGGCGGCCCAGGCCATCATCCATGCGGGATACCAGTAGGCAGCGGCCTCCGGCGCCACCATGTGCGCGAGCAGGAGCGGCAGCACCAGCCCGGGGGCGCGCTCGGTGAGCGTGAGGAGCTGGTGCGGAATGCCCATCGCTAGCAGTGGACGGCCGCGCGCCACGCGCAAGGACGGTCGCGGCCGGTAGCCGACCAGTCTTCGCAGCTGGACCGCACCGACAACGCAGGCCACGGTCGTCCCGAGGGTCCAGCAGGCCATCAGCACGTCGGCGGAGGCGCCGTGCGCCTGCCAGGCCACGAGCGCTGCAGCCCCGAGGGAGACCCCGCCGCCCAACGCGTACCTCGAAGTCGCGCTGGCACCGCGTCCCAACGCCACGAGCGCCTGGTCCAGCACGATGACCAGGGTGCCGGTGACGGCAGCCACGAGGAACGTGAGCCAGAAGAGAACCGATACCGAGGCTGTGTCCGGCATTACGGCCGACTGCAGCACGAGGTAGCCGAGGGCCAGCACGGTGCCGGCTACCCCCACGATGGCGAACGCCGCGTCCAGCACCCGCGCGGGCGCCTCCCCTCGCCCCACCGCGAGGATCACGGCCGAACCGGCGCCCAGCACTGCGAACTGCGTGCAGATCATCACCGCCGAGACCGCGGCCATTGTGAGCCCGACCTCACGGTCGGACGTCGCGCGCGCGACCACGACCCAGAAGGCGAAACCTGCGCCCGTCTGGGCGGCCTTGCCCACGATGAGGCCGAGCGAGCTGCGCAGGGCGGAGTGCCGGACAGTTGAGGCGTCCGTGACAGCGGTCCTCCGCTCAGCCCTCACGACGCGAGACCCCTCGCCATGCCCGCGTAGTTGTACCAGCAGAAGGCGACGTAGTAGCGCAGCCACCGAGGCTGGCCAGCGGCGAGGCTCAACGCGCTGCCCCGGACTGCCGCGGCGGCCGGCAGCAGCGCCAACCTCGCACCGCGCCAGCCGTGCTTGCGGATCATCCGTCCCAGTCCCGTTCCGTCCATGAGGAACTGGTCGAGCGCGAAGTCGAAGTCGTCTGCGGCGAAACGATGTTCGACGACGACCCGGCGTGACACCGCCGTTCGCAGCCCTGACTCCCGCATCCGCCAACGCAGCTCGATGTCCTCACCCGACTTGAACGAGTCGTCGAAGCCCACGCCCAGCATCAGGTCTCGGTCGACGAGCGTCGCCACGAGCCCGAACCAGTTGCGGCTGCGGCCGGTGCGGTGGTGATGTGCCAGCGCCTGCCCCCAGTAGCCCGGCCCACCGACACTCTCCAGACCGGCCTGGAGGGCGTCGTAGCCGCCTTCGACCAGCTCCGTGAGCAGGTCTGCGACCCCCGTGGGCCCGAACACGACGTCGGAGTCGACGAGCAGGACCCAACGGGTGCTGCTGCTCCGCACACCGAGCGTTCGAGCCCATGGCAGGCCGCGGCCCTCGTCACTCAGGACCCGGGCACCGGCCGCGAGGGCGAGGGCGACGGTGCGGTCGGTGGAGCATCCGTCCACCACGATGATCTCGGCGACACCGGACTGACGCAGGGCTTCCAGACAGCGCGGGAGCATGAGCTCCGCGTTGCGGGCCGGAACGACCGCGGTGACCTCGGCGGGACTGTGGCCCACTGTGTCCCCCTCAGGCCTGCTCGTCGAGGACCGACGGCAGCAGCTGCTCGAGATACCGGACGATGTCGTCCGACGCCTCGTCCGCCGTGAACACGGAGGGCACCTGCAGCAGGTGGCAGGGCCGTCCGTCGAGCGCCTTGCTCAGCACGACCCCCTTCGCCGCGAAGTGCTCGCGCCACGGGACGACGGACGTGGCCGCCAGGCCGGTCACGACCCGCTGCGAGAAGCCCGCCATCTCGATGTGGAAGTTGCCGAGCATCCGGTCGACCATCCACTCGGTCGTCCGCTCGACGATCCGAGACCGGGCGCCCTCGAAGCGCTCGACGTAGACCGCGGCCGCGAGCGGGGCCGAGGTGGTCACTTCTCGCCCCGGGAACGCGGTCCCCGGCACGACCATGCGGTGCTCCGGCGACCATCGCCGGGAGAAGTCCGCGAGGCGCGGATAACGGATGACGTACGGGTGCACCACCGTGGTGAGACGGCTGACGCTCTGCGAGAGCCGTGACGGGACGAGGGGCTTCCGGACACCTTCGAAGAGGTGCGGGTAGATGGCCCGGTGGTGCGGCTTGATGAACATCGGCTTCGCGTAGCCGAGCAGCGTGGCGTCCTCGGCGAGGAAGGCCCAGTCGTCGCCCATGAACGACCACCCCTCGCGCCGCATCAGCTTGGCGACGGTGCTCGTCTTACCGGTCCCTCCGGCGGCGGGAAGCGCGATCGCGTGACCCCGGTACGCCATCGTTGCCGCGTGGATCATGCCGGCTCCTCGACCGACCATGGCGGCATCGAGAACAGGGACCACGGAGGTCAACAGCTCGCCCGGCCCGTGAATGCGCCACTGCTCTGCGTCCCTCACGACCTGGACCCGATCGTCTTGGAAGCGCACGCTGTTCCCCGTATACGCGAGCTCGTGCTCGAGCAGACCCGCATCCGGCATCGGCTCCGGCCGGTCATCGACGACGATGTCGGCCGGCCGTTCGGTGTCGGTGGCGAAACACGCCAACATGCTCTGGAGCTGGGTCGCTGCCGGCGCCTTTGCGTCGACGCGGATGTTGACGCGGCCGTGGATGTCGAAGTGCAGTGCCTTGGTCTGCCGGGTGCGCATGGTCGTCCCCTGTCTGGGTGGTGTCAGTCGGATGGTGTTGCTGGTGTGAACGGTGTCGGCCGGGTCGACGGTGTCCGCGGTGTCACATAGGAACGCTCACTGCCCAAGGCTTGTGCAGCGTCCGCGAGCCGGGCCACCTCGGCCTTGCTGCGCCCTTCCGCCCAGCACCGCCCCCTGAAGTACGCCCAACGGGCCCGGTCGCTTGGGACGAGATCGTGCACGACCGAGCTCGGCTCGAGGAGGATGTACGAGCCAGGCTGCCCGGTGTACGAGGACCCCACGACCCAACGGAACTCGGGAGGCAGCCACGCGGGCTCTTCCTCCGCCCAAGTTGCAGTTTCATGAATCCTCATTGCCTCACCTCGCCAGGGAATCATCTCGAGGGCTTCGTCCTCGTTGTTGGCACCCTCGAAAAAAGAGCATATGGCCGGCCCCGCCCGTTAAACACCAGTAGTGAGTACTCGTAAACACCAGTAGTGAGTACTCGCTTTTATGTCGCGTCCCACCTAGGTAATTTCGTGCTCCCGCCAGAGCCAAGTGTGGACGGGCAACGCCGAGTGATCTGTTAGGTACATTGGGGGACGTATCCCGTAAGCGCGTTAGGTAGAAGGGGTACCCTGGGCGGAGACAGAAAAAAACCCCTAGAATCCTTGGATTCTAGGGGTTTTCCCTTGTGCGCGGAGGGGGACTTGAACCCCCACCCCCTTTCGAGGACTAGCACCTCAAGCTAGCGCGTCTGCCATTCCGCCACCCGCGCAGGTGGTGATTCGGGGACCCGTTCCGCCTTTCAGCGTTTCGCATCTCTCCGAAGCAGCGAGAAAAACTCTAACACGAACTTTGGGCAAACATGGAATCGGGCCGACTGGGTAGGCTGAACCTACGTGTTCCGGCGGCCAAAACCCGCCACAGCCCGCGTGAATCCGCATTCCCATGCATTAAGGAGTGATCAATGTCTCACATCCGGCCAGAGGACGAAGTCGTCACCATCTGCCAGGAGCTCATCCGCATCGATTCGTCCAACTTCGGGGACGGTTCCGGGCCGGGCGAACGCGCGGCGGCCGAATACACCGCCGGCCTGATTTCCGAGGTGGGGCTGGACGCGGAGATCTTCGAGTCGGAGCCGGGCCGGGCCAGCGTGGTCACGCGGCTGGCGGGGGAGGACCCCTCCGCAAGCGCACTGGTGGTGCACGGGCACCTGGACGTCGTCCCGGCGCTCCGGGAGCAATGGTCGGTGGATCCGTTTGGCGCCGAGCTGAAGGACGGGCTGATCTGGGGCCGCGGTGCCGTGGACATGAAGGACATGGACGCCATGATCCTGTCCGTTCTGCGGGACTTCGCCAGGACGGGCCGCAAGCCAAAGCGCGACATCATCTTTGCTTTCTTTGCCGATGAGGAGGCCGGCGGCGTCCACGGCTCCCAGTTCGCCGTCAAGCACCGCCCGGAGCTCTTCGAGGGGGCAACGGAGGCGATCTCGGAGGTGGGCGGATTCTCCGCCACCATCGGCGGGCAGCGCACCTATCTTCTGCAGACGGCGGAGAAGGGCATTTCGTGGCTGCGGCTGGTCGCCCACGGCCGGGCCGGCCACGGCTCACAGATCAGCACGGACAACGCCATCACCCGCCTCGCCGGCGCCGTGACGCGCATCGGCGAGTACCAATGGCCCATCGAGCTGACGGCCACCACGCGTCAGTTCCTCGACGGCGTAACGGAACTCACCGGCGTCGAGTTCGATCCGGACAATCCGGAGAGGCTGCTGAAGGAATTGGGCACGGTGGCCCGCTTTGTCGGCGCCACGCTGCAGAACACGTCCAACCCGACCCTCCTGAGGGGCGGCTACAAGCACAACGTCATTCCCGAATCAGCCGAGGCCCTGGTGGACTGCCGGACCCTTCCCGGCCAGCAGGAGCAGGTACTGGAGATTGTGCGCGAGCTGGCCGGCAGCGGGGTGGACGTCAGCTACGTGCACAACGACGTCTCCCTCGAGGTCCCCTTTTCCGGCAACCTCGTGGATTCCATGATCGATGCCCTGCACTCGGAGGACCCGGGGGCCAAGGTCCTGCCGTACACACTGTCCGGCGGCACCGACAACAAGGCCCTCAGCAAGCTCGGCATCACCGGGTACGGTTTCGCCCCGCTCCAGTTGCCGGACGATCTGGACTTCACGGGCATGTTCCACGGCGTGGACGAACGGGTTCCCGCTGACTCGCTGAAGTTCGGCGCACGGGTCCTGAACACCCTGCTCACCAACTACTGAGCCGTCCCGTGGACCCCGAACAGCTGCTGCCCGACGATCTGCTCGAACGCATCCGCGGGAGGGCGGCAGGCTATGACGAGAGGAATGCCTTTTTCTCGGAAGATCTCGATGAACTCGCCGCTGCAGGTTACCTGAAGGTTTTTGTTCCGGTGTCCGACGGCGGATCCGGCTTCGGTCTCGAAGCGGCGGCCAGGTGCCAGCGGCGGCTTGCGACGGCCGCCCCGGCCACGGCGCTTGCCATCAACATGCACCTGGTGTGGACCGGGGTGGCGCGCGTCCTGGCGGCACGGGGCGACTCGACCCTCGACTTCGTGCTGCGGGAGGCAGCCGCCGGGGAGATCTTCGCGTTCGGGAACTCCGAGGCCGGCAACGACTCCGTCCTCTTCGATTCCCTGACGGAAGCGAGGCCCCTCCCGGACGGCGGCTATTCGTTTACGGGCACGAAAATCTTCACCAGCCTCTCGCCGGCCTGGACCCGGCTGGGGATTTTCGGCAAGGACAGCGCTGCCCGCGACGGCGAGGGTGAACTGGTGCACGGGTTCATGGAGCGTGGCTCCGCTGGGTACAGGATCCTCGAGGACTGGAACACGCTGGGAATGCGCGCCAGCCAGTCCAACACCACCGTGCTGGAGGGCGCCGAGGTGCCGGCGGACCGCATCTTCCGGAAGCTGCCGGTGGGGCCCAACGCGGATCCGCTGATCTTCGCCATCTTCGCGTGCTTTGAGACGCTCCTTGCCGGCGTCTATGCCGGCATCGGCGAGCGCGCCCTTCTCCTGGGCGTGGAGGCTGCCAAGCGCAGGACCTCCTTCAAGAACGGCGGACGCAGCCTCGCCCAGGATCCGGATATCCGCTGGAAGGTGGCGGACGCAGCCATGGCGATGGAGGCGCTCTACCCCCAGCTCGCGGAGGTCGCCCGGGATGTTGACCAGCTGGTGGACCACGGAAGCCTGTGGTTCTCCAGGCTCGTGGGCCTTAAAGTGCGTGCGACGGAAACGGCGCGGCGCGTGGTGGACTTGGCCATCCGCGTCTCCGGGGGCTCCAGCTACTTCCGGGGATCCGAACTCGAACGGCTGTACCGTGACGTGCTTGCCGGAATGTTCCATCCCTCGGACGATGAGTCGGCGCACAACACGGTGGCGAACGCCTGGCTCGGCCCGCTCGAAGACTAGCGATCAGGGCTTTGTAGCCGGACCGCGGCGGGCCCGGAAGGCTATACGGTGCGCTGCACCTGCGTGACCCGGCGCCGCAGCCAGAAACGCCTGCCGCCGCCCACGTACAGCCGGCTGCGCTCCAGTTCCCACTTGCCGTACTCCGAATGTTCAACCAGCCGGCGGCGTGCTTCGGGCAGTGAATCGTCAGGACTGACCGTCAGTACCAGGTACTCGTACTGCCTCACATAGTCCCGTTCCCGCAGGACCGAGCTGGTCAGAAAATGTTCCTTCATTGCTCTCCATTTTCGTCCTTTTCCCGCTAACGTGAAGGCATGAGCATCGATCCGCGTGTCGCGCTTCAGTCCTTGACCGCCGCTTTGGAAGAACATCTGGTTGCAGCTTCAACACGTCGGGGCGATGGTGACCCCTCCGTGGAAGCCGCTTTCTTTGCAGTTGCTGATGCTTTCGAAGTCTACGAGGACGCCCTCTATGAGGCATACAACGAAGTGACACCGCTGCAGGTGTTCGATGACGAGGAAGAGGACGAAGACGAAGACGGCGAAGTGGACGACGACGAGGATCTCGAGATCCTGGAGGACTGACCGGATCTTGGAGGACTGACGAAGTCCTACGAGGACTCAGGAGCTGCTGGAGACGTCCTCAAGAGCCCGGGCAATCTCCGCGGGCAGCGGCGTCAGCTGTGAATCCAGGATCTCCTTGAGCTGCACCGGAGTCCGGGCGCCCACGATGGCCGTAGCCACGCCGTGCCGGGTCAGCAGCCAGCTGAGCGCCACATCCAAGGACGACCTGCCCAGGCCACGGGCCGCCATGGCAACCGCCTCCACGACGCGCGACGCCGGCTGCTCCAGGTACGGTTCCACATACGTCGCGAGCCTGGTTCCGGCAGCGCGTGAGTCGGCGGGGACATGCCCGCGGTACTTGGCGGTCAGGACACCGCGCCCCAGCGGAGCCCAGGCCATCAGCCCCAGCCCGGCATCCTCGATGGCGGGGATCAGCTCGGCCTCCGCCTGCCGGCGCACCAGCGAATACTCCGACTGGTTGGCCACGAGCGGGAACCCGGCCACCGCCGCGGCCTTGGCAGTCTGCCAGCCGTTGTAGTTGGAAATGCCCGCGTAGCGGGCACGGCCGCTTCGGACCGCGAAGTCCAGCGCCGAAAGGGTCTCATCCAGGGGAACATTGGGGTCCCACGCCTGGGCGAACCAGATGTCGACGTAGTCGGTCCCCAGCCGGGCGAGGCTGGCGTCGAGCCCGGAGAGCATCGCGTTCCGCGAAGCGTCCACTTTCTGCCGTCCGTCCGACGGCGACACGCCCGCTTTGGTGGAGATGACCACTTCCGTGCGGGAGACGACGTCGCCGAGCAAGGCGCCCAGCAAGGCCTCCGCCTGCCCGTCCGCGTAGGAGGCCGCGGTATCTACGAGCGTGCCGCCTGCGTCCACGAAAGTCCGCAGCAGTTCCGAGGCATCCTGGTCATCCGTTTCACGGGCCCATGTCATGGTGCCGAGGGACAGGGCCGAGGATCGTAGCCCGCTGTTGCCGATGTAACGCTGCTGCATAGCAGCAAGCTTACGGGGAAACCACCATCATCATGACGTAGGGTCTTAGCGTGAACTGGATTGAAGCGGCCCTGCTGGGTCTTGTGCAGGGACTGACCGAATTCCTCCCTATTTCATCAAGCGCCCACCTCAGGATCGTAGGGTCCTTCCTGCCGAATGCGGCGGACCCCGGGGCAGCCTTCACGGCAATCACGCAACTCGGTACCGAAACGGCTGTGATCGTCTACTTCTGGCGGGACATTGTCCGCATCGTCAAGGCCTGGTTCGGATCCCTGGCCGGACGCGTCTCCCGCCAGGACCCCGACGCCCGGATGGGCTGGCTGGTGATCCTTGGCAGCCTGCCCATCATTGTCCTGGGCCTGCTGTTCCAGGACCAGATTGAATCTGTGCTGCGCAGCCTGTGGATCGTGGCCACCACCCTCATTGTGTTCGGCCTAATCCTGGCCGTGGCGGACGCGGTCGCGAAGCAGGACCGGGATCTCACCTGCCTCACGTACAAACACGGCATCCTCTACGGGCTTGCCCAGGCCATGGCCCTGATTCCCGGCGTGTCCCGCTCCGGCGGCACCATCACGGCGGGCCTCCTCATGGGTTACACACGGGAGGCGGCTGCCCGGTACTCATTCCTCCTGGCCATTCCCGCCGTGTTCGGCAGCGGCCTCTACCAGCTGTTCAAAGTGGTGTCCAAGGAGGGGGTGAGCGGGCCCTACGGCCTGCCCGAGACGGCCCTGGCCACGGTCATTGCCTTCTTTGTGGGATACGTCATCATCGGCTGGTTCCTGAAGTTCATTTCCACGCGCAGCTACCGGCTGTTTGTCTGGTACCGCATCTTTCTTGGTCTGGCGCTGTACCTGCTGCTCGGTTTCAATGTCATCAGCGCCTAGCACTAGGCTTGGGCTGTGAAGTCCTGGATATCCCGCCCCGTTCCTGAACTGCCGGGCACAATGCCCGCCCTCCGGCTGTACGACACGGTCGCCGGCGGTGTCGTGACACTCGAGGCCAACGGCGAGCAGTCGATGTACGTCTGCGGAATCACCCCGTATGACGCCACCCACATGGGTCACGCCGCCAGTTACGTCGCTTTCGACCTGCTGAACCGGGCCTGGCGGGACGGCGGGCAGCACGTTTCCTACGTCCAGAACGTCACGGACGTCGATGACCCGTTGCTTGAACGCGCAGCCGAAACCGGCGTTGACTGGCGCGAACTCGCCGCCAGCCAGATTGAGCTGTTCCAGACCGACATGGCAGCGCTGAACGTGCTGGCCCCTGACCACTACATCGGCGCTGTCGAGTCGATGCCGCTGATCGTCCCCGCCATCGAGCAGCTCCTCCAGGACGGTCTGGCGTACCGTGTCACCGGAACGCCGGGCGAGCCGGACGGGGACGTATATTACGACGTCGAGGCCGCCGTCAAGCATGCCGTCACCGTCGACGCCTGGACGCTGGGCGCGGTTTCCGGCCTGCCGGAGTCCGAGATGCTTGAGCTGTTCGCGGAGCGGGGCGGCGACCCCGGCCGTGCCGGCAAGCGCCAGGCCCTGGATCCCCTCCTGTGGCGCGTTGCGCGTGACGGCGAGCCCCGCTGGGATGGCGGCCTGCTGGGGGAGGGGCGCCCCGGCTGGCACATCGAGTGCACGGTGATAGCCCAGAAGTACCTGCCAGCACCATTCACCGTGCAGGGCGGGGGCTCAGACCTCGTCTTCCCGCACCATGAAATGGGCGCCGGCCATGCCTATTCGCTCTCCGGAGTGCCTTTGGCGGAGCACTTTGCCCATGCCGGAATGGTTGGCCTGGACGGCGAAAAGATGAGCAAGTCCAAGGGCAACCTGGTCCTGGTGTCGAAGCTGCGGGCGGCAGGGGAGGAACCGGCAGCGATCCGGCTGGCCATCCTGGCACACCATTACCGCTCTGACTGGTCCTGGACGGCCGAAGGATTCGCAGAGGCCAAGGAACGGCTCGAACGCTGGCGCGCGGCGCTGGCAGTCACGCCCGCCGGGTCGGCAGCGGCCCTCATTGCGGCCATGCGCGCGGCGCTCTCCAACGACCTTGACGCGCCCGCTGCCCTGGCGTCCGTGGACAGCTGGGCGGCGCTGGCGCTGGCAGGCGAAGAAGCGGCGTCCGCCGCGGACCGGTCGCTGGTGAGCGACGCCGTCAACTCGCTGCTCGGCGTCGAACTCTAAGGCTTGTCCTTGCCCCTCCGCTTGAGGTAGCGCTCAAATTCCCGGGCGATGGACTCGCCGCTGGCCTCGGGAAGGTCGGCGGTGTCTTTCGCTTCCTCCAGCTGCCGCACATAGGCCGCGATTTCGGGGTCTTCGGTGGCCAGCTCGTTGACGCCGCGTTCCCAGGCATCGGACTCCTCGGCCAGCTCATGGGTATCGAGCGGGACCTGCAGCAGTTCCTCGATGCGGTGCAGGAGCGCGAGCTGCGCCTTGGGCGACGGGGCCTGCGCCACATAGTGGGGCACCGCAGCCCAGAGAGACACGGTGGGAATGCCCGCCAGCAGGGACACCTCGGACAGGACTCCCACGATGCCCACCGGACCTTCGTACTGCGAGGCTTCCAGGTTCAGCCGCTCTCGCAGGGCGCCGTCATCCGTTGATGTGCTGACCGGGATGGGCCGGCTGTGCGGCACGTCCGCCAGCAGTGCCCCCACAAGGATCACATAGTCCACGTGGAGGGCTTCGGCATGAACCAGCAGCTCTGCCGTGTAGGCGCGCCACTTGTACGACGGTTCGGTTCCCTGGATGAAAATCACGTCCACGTTCGTCCCGGGGGCACTGGCCTTGTAAATCCGGGTGGACGGCCATTTGATCTTCCGTTCGCCGGACGCCGTACGCCTGACGGTGGGCCGCGTGAACTGGAAGTCGTAATACTCGTCGGCATCAATGGATGCCACCTTCTTGCCGCCCCAGAGCCTATTCAGATAGCGGAGTGCGTCACTGGCAGCTTCCCCGGCATCGTTCCAGCCCTCGAAGGCAGCCAGCATCACCGTGATGCGCTGGCCCTCGGGAACAGGCTGCAGCAGCTGCTCCGTCTCGGGCGCGGCGCCCGGTTCGGTGGTGTCTCCGTCGTCGAAGCTATTCATCCCTTCACCCTACGTCCACAACCGTTCCCGATGCATTGAATGAACCGCCACATCCTGACAATGGCCAGGAAAGCAGCCCTGTCCCGCCGACATATTCGCCGAGGGCGTAGGCCCGCCCTACCCGGGCAGTGGCAGTCTGGTGGCCCCGTAGACTGGGGACCATGCAATCTTCTGCCGATCAGCCCCTGCTTAAGGCCGTTTTATGGGACATGGACGGCACCATCGTCGACACCGAGCCGTACTGGATCGAGGCCGAACACGGTCTCGTTGAGGCACATGGCGGGACGTGGTCCCATGAGCAGGCGATGCAGCTCGTGGGTCAATCCCTGGTGCATTCAGCCGGCGTCCTCCAGCGCGCCGGTGTGCAGCTGGAGGTCCGGGAAATCATCGATACGCTCACCGCACAGGTCATCAGCCGGGTGCGGAACCACGTCCCGTGGCGGCCCGGTGCCCGCGAGCTGCTTGATGAACTTTTCACCGCCGGCGTGCGTTGTGCCCTTGTGACCATGTCAGAGACACCCCTGGCCCGGGAAATCGTGGCGAGCCTTCCGCAGCCCTACTTCGAGTTCCTGGTCACCGGCGACACCGTCACCCAGGGCAAGCCGCACCCCGAGGCGTATCTCAAAGCCGTTGAACTGCTGCAGCAGCAGGACCCCGGGCTCACGGCGGCGCATTGCGTGGCCCTTGAGGACTCAGCCCCCGGCGTCGCCGCGGCCGTCGCATCCGGAGCGGTGACAGTCGCGATTCCGCACATCGTGCCGTTGCCCGAAGATCCGCGCCGGGCCATGTGGGATTCCTTGGAAGACCGCACCGTGGCGGACCTTGAGGAGCTGGTTGCGCGCCGGCACGGGTCCCGTGCGCATGCCTCAGCTGTGCGTGCCTCAACGCTGGACAGCGTCAACTAAGGAGCCAGCACGTGTCAGATCCCGCTTCAACCGGGCAGCGGCCCGCGCGCCGCAGCCTCCGCGAGGGCATCCCGCTGGGCAGGATCGGCGGCGTTCCCGTCATCCTCGCCTACTCCTGGTTCGTCATCGCCGCCTTCACCGTGGCCGCCTACGGCCCCGTGCTGGCATTCAGGAACCCCGCCCTGGGAGCCGGAGCGTACTATGTGGCTTTCGCCTACGCCCTGCTGCTGCTGGTCTCGGTTCTGGTCCACGAGCTAGCCCACGCCCTGACGGCAAAGATGTACGGCTGGCCCAGCGAGAAGATCGTCCTCAACCTCTGGGGCGGCCACACCCAGTTCGAGAGCTTCACGGCCACTCCCGGGCGTTCCGTGCTCGTGGCGATGGCTGGCCCGGCCGCGAACTTCGCGCTGGCGGGTGCTACCTGGCTCGTGGTCTCTGCCCTGCACCCGACCGGCGTGGCGGACATCCTGACCAACATCTTCCTCTGGGCCAACCTCGTGATCGGCATTTTCAATGTGCTGCCCGGGCTGCCCCTGGACGGCGGCCGGCTGGTGGAATCCGCGGTCTGGAAGGCCACCGGCAGCCACGCCAAGGGCACCATCGCGGCCGGCTGGGGCGGGCGAATCATTGTCATCGCCCTGGCGTTGTGGTTCGTTGCCCTTCCCCTGGTTCGCGGAGGCGAGCCCGACACCAGCACGCTGCTCATCACCGTGCTGGTGTGCGGATTCCTCTGGATGGGCGCTTCCGGCTCCATCCAGCAGGGCCGCCTGCGCAGCAGGCTGCACCTGGTGAGCGCCGCAGCGCTGGCTGAACCGGCGGTCGGCCTTCCCGAATCGGCGACCGTTGCCGACGTCCTGCGGGTGACAGCGGGCGGCGGGCCCGCCGTCGTACTCTACGCATCGGACGGCAGGCCCACTAGCGTGGTTGACCCGGTGGCGCTGGCGGCGGTTCCCGCTTCGGCGGCGGCAGTCACACCGGCCAGCGCCGTAGCCCCCGTCCTCGGAGCCGGGGCATATGTGCCCGAATGGTCCAAGGGCCAGGAACTGCTCCAGTATCTCGCCCAGCTGGAAGGCCACGACTACGCGGTGATTGACCACAACGGCCGGGTGACAGGCCTCCTGCGTCAGTCCACCGTGGTGACCGTCATTACAGGCAAGCCACCCCGTGAAAACACACGGCCGCAGGACCAGAACCGGTAGAGTTACGTGCCGGTCGTGAAATCGGCAGCCGAGACATGGCCCACCCCTGCCGCACCGCCACGGGACACGGCAACACAGCTTTACAGGAGCGAGGAATATTCATGAGCAGCGAATCTGCCGCCAACGGGACCAGCACCGGCCACTCCGACGCCGGAGCAGCCGGCACGGGGGACCAGCCGGTCGGCGCTGCCCGGCGGCGAGGCCCCTTCCGCGAAGGTGAACGCGTCCAGCTGACGGACGAGCGCGGCCGCATGAATACGATCAGCCTCGAGGCCGGCGGCGCCTTCCACACGCACCGCGGCTTCCTCAACCACGACGAAATCATCGGCAAGGTGGACGGCTCCGTGGTGGTCAACAACGTGGGGCAGCAGTACCAGACCCTGCGCCCCCTGCTGTCCGACTTCGTCCTTTCCATGCCCCGCGGTGCCGCCGTGGTGTACCCCAAGGATGCCGGCCAGATCGTCACCATGGCGGACATCTTCCCCGGCGCCAGGGTGGTGGAAGCGGGCGTGGGATCCGGTGCGCTCTCCATCTCGTTGCTCCGCGCGGTAGGGGACCACGGCTATCTCCACTCCTTCGAACGCCGCGAGGAATTCGCCGCGATCGCCCGCGGCAACGTGGAAACCATCTTCGGCGGCCCGCACCCGGCCTGGAAGATCTCGCTCGGAGATTTCCAGGAGGAAGTGGTCCGCAGCGAAGAACCCGGATCCATTGACCGCGTGGTGCTGGACATGCTCGCCCCCTGGGAATGCCTCGACGCCGTGGCCACGGTCCTCGCTCCGGGCGGCGTCTGGATCAACTACGTTGCCACCGTCACCCAGCTTTCCCGCACGGCCGAGGCCATCCGCGCGGACGGCCGCTTCACGGAACCGGATGCCTGGGAATCCATGGTCCGCGGCTGGCACCTTGAAGGCCTCGCCGTGCGTCCCGACCACAGAATGGTCGCGCACACCGGCTTCCTGCTGGTTACCCGCCGGCTCGCCGACGGTGTCACCGGAATATCGGTGAAGCGGCGCCCGTCCAAAACGGACTTCAATGAGGAGGACGTCAACGCCTGGACACCGGGCGCGGTGGGAGAACGCCTGGTTTCCGACAAGAAACTGCGGCGCGCGGCGAGGGACGCCATCGCGGGCACCAACGTCAAGGACGATCCGGAGATCACAAACTAGTCCGCATTTCGGATGTCTTCAGCAGTACCCGCCGACTTGGGGCTATGGTCTTAAGAGAAGCGCAGGAAGGGGCTGATGCATCATGGAGACGCCGAACAATGACTCCGTACCTACGCCGGCCGAGCAGGCGGCCAACGAGCTGTCTGTCGCAGACCGGCAGGTCAACATCCTCCGGGATAAGCTACGGCATATCGACCGTCAGATGGCGGCTGCCACGCAAAACAACACCAAGCTCGTGGCGATGCTGGAAACGGCAAAGTCGGAGATCCTGAGGCTGAAAAACGCCCTCGACCAGGAGGGGCAGCCGCCGTACAGCTTCGGCACCGTCCTCCAGCTGAACCACAGGCGGCAGGCCACTGCCGGCAGCAGCGGCCAGGCCGCCACCGAGGAATCGGTGGACATTTTCAACGCAGGCCGGAAAATGCGGGTGGGCATCAGCCCCCTGGTCAACATCAACCAGCTTGCCGTCGGCCAGGAAGTCCTCCTGAACGAGGCACTCCTGGTGGTGGCCGGCCTCGGCTACGAGCGCGCCGGGGAACTCGTCACGCTCAAGGAAATGCTGGGCCCGGACCGCGCCCTGGTCCTTGGCCGGGCAGACGAGGAACGCGTCATCCGGCTCGCCGGGCCGCTCCTGGCGGAGAAGCTCCGCGTGGGTGATGCCCTGTCCATCGATTCCCGCACCGGCTACGCCCTGGAAAAAGTCCCGCGGTCCGAGGTGGAAAACCTGGTCCTCGAGGAAGTTCCGGACATCACCTACGAGGACATCGGCGGCCTGGGTCCGCAGATCGAACAGATCCGCGACGCCATCGAGCTCCCGTTCCTGCACCCGGACCTGTACCGCGAGCACGGGCTCAAGGCACCCAAGGGCATCCTGCTGTACGGCCCTCCCGGCTGCGGCAAGACGCTGATCGCCAAAGCCGTGGCAAATTCCCTCGCAGCGCGTGCGGCAGAACGTTCCGGCAACATCGACCTGAAGAGCTACTTCCTCAACATCAAGGGACCGGAACTCCTCGACAAGTACGTCGGCGAAACCGAACGCCACATCAGGCTGATCTTTTCCCGCGCCCGCGAGAAGGCCTCGGACGGCAGCCCCGTCGTGGTGTTCTTCGATGAGATGGATTCCCTGTTCCGCACCCGCGGCACGGGCATTTCCTCCGACGTCGAGACCACCATCGTTCCGCAGCTCCTCAGCGAAATCGACGGCGTGGAACGGCTGGACAACGTGATCGTCATCGGTGCATCCAACCGCGAGGACATGATCGACCCCGCTATCCTGCGCCCGGGCCGCCTGGACGTGAAGGTCAAGATCCAGCGTCCGGACGCCGAAGCGGCGGCTGACATCTTCAGGAAGTACATCACGACGGACCTTCCGTTCCATGCGGACGACCTCGTCGAGCACGACGGCGACGTGCAGGAGACAGTCGATGCCATGATCCAGCGGACCGTCGAGGCCATGTACTCCACGGAAAAGTCCAACGAGTACCTCGAGGTCACCTATGCCAACGGCGATACCGAGATGCTGTACTTCAAGGACTTCAACTCAGGCGCAGTGGTGCAGAATGTCGTCGACCGCGCAAAGAAATATGCCATCAAGGATCTGCTGACCACGCAGCAGAAGGGCCTGCGGATCGACCATCTGCTCCGCGCGGTCGTCGATGAGTTCCGCGAGCACGAGGACATGCCCAACACCACGAACCCGGATGACTGGGCACGCATCTCCGGCAAGAAGGGTGAGCGCATCACGTACATCCGCACCATCGTTCAGGGTAAGGCCGGACAGGAGCCAGGCAAATCCATCGAGACGATGCCCAACACGGGCCAGTACCTGTGACGCCCGGCTCCGAGTCAGCGCCGGGGGGAGCCCTGCCCGCGGGAGGCGCCATGCGGGTGATGGGGTCGGAAACCGAATACGGCATTCATGCGCCCTCCGCACCCGGCGCCAACGCCACCATGATGTCCGCGCGGGTGGTCCAGGCTTATGCCCAGGTCACCCGGCTCAGGGCTGCCGGCGGCGCCGAAACCCGGTGGGACTACACGGACGAGGAACCGCTTCACGACGCCCGGGGCTGGACGCTGGAACGGGGCCAGGCCCATCCGAGCCAGCTGACCGACCAGCCTCCGGTGCTCGACGCCGAGGCGGTGGCGCTGGCCTACGGACGCGACGAGCTGGAACTTGACGGCGAAGACGAGTCCGGCTCGCTCCTGATGAACATGGTCCTGGGCAACGGGGCACGGCTCTACGTGGACCACGCACACCCGGAATACTCCAGCCCGGAGGTGACCAACCCGGCCGCCGCCGTGGCCTGGGACGCGGCCGGGGACCTCGTGGCGCTGTCCGCCGTCCGGAGGCTGGCCGGCGACACGGAGCTCCCGCCCGTCAACCTCTACAAGAACAACACCGACAACAAGTCGGTGTCCTACGGCAGCCACGAAAACTATCTGATGCCCCGCTCGGTGCCGTTCGGCGACATCGTGCGGGGATTGACCCCGTTCTTCGTGACCCGCCAGATCATCTGCGGCTCGGGACGGGTGGGAATCGGCCAGGACAGCTCCCGCCCGGGCTACCAGATCAGCCAGCGGGCGGACTTCTTCGAGGCGGAAGTCGGCCTTGAGACCACCATCCGCCGCCCCATCATCAACACCCGGGACGAACCGCACGCCACCGCGGACAAGTACCGCCGTCTGCATGTGATCATTGGCGACGCCAACCTCAGCCAGGTGTCCAACTACCTCAAGTTCGGCACCACCGCGATGGTCCTGAGCCTGATCGAGGCCGGGCTCGCGCCCAAGATCGAAGTCCACGAGCCGGTGGCGGCCCTGCAGGCCATCAGTCACGACACCTCGCTGACCGCAAAGATCCGGCTGATGGACGGCCGCCGGGTAACGGCGCTGGATCTGCAGTGGATATACCACGAGGCCGCCGCCAAGCTGGCGCAGGACACCGGTGTTGCCGATGCCGTGGACGGCGACGGCCACACGCACGCCGTGCTGGACCGGTGGGCCGCCACGCTCACGCAACTGGACAGCGACCGCGCCGCCGCGGCGACGTCCGTGGAATGGCTGGCCAAGCTCTCCATCCTGGAGGGATACCGGCAGCGTGACGGCCTCGCCTGGGACGACGCCCGCCTGGGGCTGGTGGATCTGCAGTGGGCGGACATCCGGCCCGAAAAGGGCCTGTACTACCGGCTGCTGACGAGGGGGCGCATGCAACGGATCGTGAACGACGCCGACATCGCCGCCGCGGTGACGGAACCGCCGTCGGACACCCGGGCATACTTCCGCGGACGCTGCGTCAGCAGCTTCAGCAAGGACGTGGTGGGGGCCAGTTGGGACTCGGTGATCTTTGATGTGCCCGGTTACGGCAGGCTGCAGCGCGTCCCCACGAGGGAGCCGCTCCGCGGCACGAAAGCGCTGACCGGGGCCCTATTTGCCCGGCACCGGGAGGCCGGGCCCTTCCTTGCGGAACTGCTTGGAAACGCACCTGCTCCGCCACCGGCATAAAGCGTCCCGAAGAGCCGCTTTGCGTGGCAATATGGGCATACAGGATGTCCTGTCGGAAGCGGCGGGACTGTAAGAAGGAGATGAACATGGCAGGGCAGGAGCAACAGCAGCCGCAGCCACGCGACAGCGAGGTCGAGGAAGAGGTCCCCGCGCCGCCGGCACCGGCCGAGGGACAGGCATCCGCATCAACGCAGGGCGTTGACGATCTCCTGGACGAGATCGACGGCGTCCTGGAATCCAATGCGGAAGAGTTCGTCCGGGCGTTCGTGCAAAAGGGCGGGCAGTAGCCCGGCAGCGCCCCTAACCCGCACCGGGCACGGAGGCCTGAGGTACCGGACAGCCGCTGAATTACCACGTTGAAGGAGTGCACCAGTGCAGGAGACAACAGCCAACAAGGTAGCCGCCAACGCGACGTCATCGTTCACTGAGCATCTCCAACGCGACCGTCCGGAACTGCTTCCCTACAACCGGCCCTTCGAGTTCGGCCCGTCCGCCGGTCAGCCGCCGCAGGTGCCGCACGCCACCACGATCGTCGCCATGACGTATGCGGGCGGCGTCGTCATGGCGGGTGACCGCCGGGCCACGATGGGGAACATCATCGCCAGCCGCCATATCGAGAAGGTCTTTCCCGCGGACCAGTACTCGGTGCTCGGCATCGCCGGGACCGCCGGCATCGCGATCGACCTCACGCGGCTGTTCCAGGTTGAACTGGAGCACTACGAGAAGATCGAAGGAACGCTGCTGAGCCTGGACGGCAAGGCCAACCGGCTCGGCGCGATGATCCGCGGAAACCTGCCCATGGCCCTCCAGGGACTCGCCGTGGTGCCCCTGTTCGCCGGCTTCGACACCGCGGCCGGGGTGGGCCGCCTGTTCTCCTACGACGTGACCGGCGGCCGGTACGAGGAGCAGGAGCACCACGCCGTAGGCTCCGGCGCAATGTTCGCGCGCGGCGCCCTGAAGAAGCTCTGGCGCCCCAACCTCGTGGAAGACGAAGCCGTGTCGGTCGCCGTCGAGTCCCTGTACGATGCGGCCGACGACGACTCGGCCACCGGCGGACCGGACCCTGTCCGCCAGCTGTGGCCCGTCGTCTACACCGTCAACCGTGCCGGCGCGAGGCGCGTCGCCGAACGGGAACTCGCCGCCGTCGCGGGGACCATCATCGAGTCCAGGGCAGCTGCCCGGCGGGAGGCCTGACATGACCCAGCAGTTCTATGTTTCACCTGAACAGCTGATGAAGGACCGTGCGGACTTCGCACGGAAAGGCATCGCGCGGGGCCGGTCGGTGATCGTCGTGAGCTGCGAAGACGGCATCGCCCTCGTAGCCGAAAACCCGTCTCCCTCGCTCCACAAAATCGGCGAGATCTACGACAAAATCGCCTTCGCGGCTGTCGGCAAGTACAACGAATTTGAAAGCCTCCGCCAGGCCGGGGTTCGCTATGCCGACGTCCGCGGGTACTCCTACGACCGCGATGACGTCACCGCGCGCGGCCTGGCCAGCGTCTACGCGCAGAGCCTGGGCGCGGTTTTCACGGCGGAGCAGAAGCCGTTCGAGGTGGAGCTCGCCGTGGCAGAGGTCGGACCGTCCCAGGACCGTGACCATCTCTACCGGCTGACATTCGACGGCTCCATCGCCGACGAACACGGCTTCATTGTGATGGGCGGGCAGGCTGACAAAGTCTCGGGAGCTGTCGAGGCCGGCTGGCAGCGTGATCTTTCCTTCGCGGCGGCCATCCGCCTCGCCGTGAAGGGCCTCGTGACGGACAATGAGTCGCCCGAGCTGCCGGCCAAGGCTTTGGAGGTAGCGGTCCTGGACCGCGGCTCGGAAAGCGGCAGGGGGACCCGCCGGGCATTCCGCAGGTTGTCCGACGTCGACGTCATGGAACTGCTGGCTGAGGAGAACTGAAATGGACAAGAGGATCTTCGGTATCGAGACCGAATTCGGCATTTCCTATTCGAGCCCTGATTCGCGCCCGCTCGCGCCCGAGGAAGTGGCCCGGTACCTGTTCCGGAAAGTGGTCAGCTGGGGGCGGTCCTCGAATGTCTTCCTCACCAACGGGTCCCGCCTGTACCTGGACGTCGGCTCGCACCCGGAGTACGCCACCGCCGAATGCGACGACCTCGCCCAACTGATCGCCCATGACCGCGCCGGCGAGCTCATACTGGATGACCTCGTGGACGAGGCCCAGTCCAGGCTCGCGGCCGAAGGATTCAACGGGACGGTCTACCTGTTCAAGAACAACACGGACTCCGCCGGCAACTCCTACGGCAGCCACGAGAACTACCTCATACCGCGCCGCGGCGAGTTCACCCGGCTGGCGGAAATCCTCATTCCGTTCCTTGTCACCCGCCAGCTCATCGCCGGCGCGGGCAAGATCCTCAAGACGCCCCATGGCGCCACGTACGCCTTCTCCCAGCGCGCGGACCACATCTGGGAGGGTGTCTCCTCCGCCACCACCCGCTCCCGTCCGATTATCAACACACGTGACGAACCGCACGCGGACGCCGAGTTCTACCGCCGCCTCCACGTGATTGTCGGCGACTCGAACATGTCCGAGACCACGGCCCTGCTCAAGGTCGGCACCGTTGACCTCATCCTGCGGATGATTGAGGCCGGCGTGATCATGCGGGACATGCGGATGGAAAACCCGATCCGGAGCATCCGGGAGATTTCCCACGACCTGAGCGGCAGGGCACTGGTCCGGCTCGCCAACGGGCGCCAGCTCACCGCGCTGGAGATCCAGCAGGAGTACCTCAACAAGGTCACGGCCTTCGTTCAGGAGCACGGAGCGCATAACCGGCACGTGCCCCTGATCCTGGATCTGTGGGGGAGGACCCTGCGCGCCATTGAAAGCGGCGACACGAGCACCATCGACACCGAAATCGACTGGGCCATCAAGAAAAAGCTCATGGACAGCTACCGCAACCGGCACGGGCTGGGGCTTGACGCTCCGCGGATCGCGCAGCTGGACCTTACCTACCACGACATTTCCCGCAGCCGCGGCCTGTACTACCTCCTGCAGTCACGGGGTGCCGTCCGGCGGGTCACCGACGAGACGGCCATCAAGGACGCGGTCGATGCGCCGCCGCAGACCACCCGTGCCAAGCTGCGCGGCGATTTCGTGCGCAGGGCCCAGGAACTGGGACGCGATTACACGGTGGACTGGGTTCACTTGAAGCTCAACGACCGCGCCCACCAGACCATCCTCTGCAAGGATCCGTTCCGCAATGTGGACGAGCGCGTGGATGCGCTTCTGGAGTCTATGGGCTGATACCCAGCTTCACGCGTTACTCTGGAATAGGCTGTTTTGCGGCCCTGACTGCCTTGCCGTGGGTATCACCTACCGCGGCAACGCATCCATCTTGCCCCGACGAAAGTTCTTACGTGCGCCGACTACTAGCAATTCTCATTCCCGGACTGCTGCTGCTGACCGCCTGCGGCGGCCAGCCTGCAGCCCCGGAACCGACCAGCCAGTCCGCGGGTGAGACCGCCAAGCTGGACTCCCTCAAGCTGACGGACAACGGAGACAAGAAAGCACCGGGCGTAGAGTTCACCAAGCCCCTCGACGTCGCCGAGCCCACCGTCAAGGTGGTCACGGAAGGCAGCGGCGAGCGTGTCAAAGCCAACCAGATCGCCGAGATCTCCGTGCTGGCCCTGAACGGCAAGGACGGTGCAACGCTGGATGACAGCTTCCCCCGCGACCCCGAACCGCTCGAGCTGAACGAGAAGCTCAAGACCGGCAGCGCAATCGTGTACAACGCCTTTGTCGGAGCCAAGGTGGGCTCGCAGCTGGCCCTGGCCATACCCGGCAAGGCTGCCGCCGAAGGCGCCGAAGCCCAGCCGACCCAGCTCCTGATCATCAAGGTCCTGTCCGCCAAGGACGCACCGAAGGTGCTCGAGAAGCCGGAGGGTGACGCCGTCACGCCGCCGGCCGGACTGCCGACCGTGACCGAGAAGGACGGCGTCCCGGAAATCGCCGTCAAGGGCGTCGCCGCCCCGAAGAAACTCATCGCCCAGGACCTGATCAAGGGCAAGGGGCCCGAGGTCAAGGCCACTGACACCCTGACCGTCAACTACGTGGGAGTGGCCCTGGCCAGCGGCAAGAAGTTCGATTCAAGCTTTGACCGCAAGGAGACGGCTTCGTTCGGACTGGACAAGGTCATCAAGGGCTGGACCCAGGGGCTGACCGGCAAGACGGTGGGCTCCCGTGTGCTGCTCGTCATCCCCAAGGACCTCGCCTACGGCGATGCCGGCCAGGGGGACGCCAAGGGCGACCTCGTGTTCGTCGTCGACATCCTGGGCACCAAGTAAGTTCGCCACAGCAGTTTCCCATCCAAACAGAAGGAGCAACCATGTCATTTGGGCAGCGAGACCTCGACCGCCAGAAGCCGGAAATCGACTTCCCTGAAGGCCCGGTTCCCACCGAGCTCGTCATCACCGACCTCATCGAAGGCAGCGGCCCGGAGGCCAAAGCCGGCGACACCGTCTCAACCCACTACGTGGGCGTCGCCTGGTCCACTGGCGAAGAGTTCGACGCCTCGTGGGGCCGCGGCGCCCCGCTGGACTTCCGGGTCGGCGTCGGCCAGGTCATCCAGGGCTGGGACCAGGGCCTGCTGGGCATGAAGGTCGGCGGCCGCCGCCGCCTCGAGATCCCCTCGGAGCTGGCCTACGGTTCCCGTGGCGCCGGCGGGGCGATCGGCCCCAACGAAGCCCTGATTTTCGTCGTGGACCTCGTGGGCGTCCGCTAGGCACTGCTGGCTGAGCACCGGAAGCGCGGTAACAATCGGATGGAATTTCCGAACTGTTTCCGCGCTTCCGCGGTTTAACCCGGGCAGCTTTAGTAACGTAACCAGGGTGTCCGCCCAACGAACCGAGCGCCTGCTCAACCTCCTGATCGCCCTTTTGAACTCCAAGTACGGCCTGCGCCGCAGCGAACTCCGGGAGAAGATCTACCGCGCCGGCGCTGCCAACGACGCCGCCTTCGGCCGGATGTTCGAACGCGACAAGAATGACCTGCGCGAGTTCGGCTTTGACGTCGAAACAGTCATGGACCACGGCTGGAACTCGGAAGACCCAGCCACCACGCGCTACCGGATCGGCAAGGAATCGAACCGGCTGCCTGACGTGGAGCTCACCCCGGACGAATGGACGGTACTGCTGCTGGCCTCGCAGCTGTGGGAGCAGGCCGCCCTGGGCGCCGCCGCCACGAACGCCATGCGCAAGCTCCAGGCTTCCGGCGGCCTTGCCGACGTCGAGCTTCCGGCCGGTGTCCAGCCCCGCATCAAGCCGGCCGGACAGGCCTTCGAAGACCTCGTTGCGGCGATGCACGCCCAGCATCCGGTCCGCTTCCGCTACCTCGCCGGCAGCACCGGCAAGGAGGAGGAGCGCGTGGTTGAGCCCTGGGGCCTCGGCAGCCGCTTTGGGCAGTGGTATCTCGTGGGTCATGACAGGGTACGCGGCGCCCAGCGCCACTTCCGGCTCTCACGCTTCACGTCGGCCGTCACGGTGCTGGAGAAGGAGGGATTCACGCCTCCTGCCGCCTTCAACGTGCGGGCGGAACTGGCCGGCCTTCCGGAGCTGCCGCTCACCTCCGCCGTCGTGGACGTCCGGAAGGGACGGCTGCTGGGGCTGCGGAAGCGCTCCGCGCCGGCCGCCGTCGTGGCTGGAGACGCTGTGGCTGAAGAGGCGGTGGCTGAAGAGGCAGGGGCCGACGGCGATTGGGACCGCCTGGCGGTGCCGTACCGCGACGCTGAGCTGCTGGGGGAGGAACTGGCCTCCTACGGCCCGAACGTCAGGGTGGCGGCTCCCGCTGAACTCGCAACGGCCGTGCAGCGCCGGCTGGCGAGTGCCGCCGCCTTCGCCGCCGCGCCGGCGCCTTCCTTCGACTTCGCTGACGCCGGACCCGGCAAGCGGCCCCGCAAACGGACCTCGGAAGACCAGCTCAAGCGGATGCTGCAGCTGGTTCCGTTCCTGGTCCACAACCAGGGACTGCATATCCAGGACGTCGCGGACAGGTTCGGGGTGACGCGCAGGGAACTTGAGAATGATCTGCTGATCCTGATCTGCTCGGGGCTCCCGCAGGGTTACCCCGACGAGCTCCTGGACATCCAGTGGGAGGACGACCACGTCTTCATCAGCCAGTCGCTGGAACTGAACAGGCCCGTCCGTTTCACCGTGGACGAGGCCTGCGCCCTGCTGACGGGGCTGGAGACGCTGAACGGCCTCCCCGAGCTCGCCGAGGGAAACGCCCTGGAATCGGTCACACTCAAGCTCATGGCGGCTGCCGGGGAGGAAGGGCTCCGCGCCGGTGCGCTCTCCGGTCCCGAGGTGGGACCGGCCAATTCCGCGAACCTCGACCTCATCCGCAGCGCCATCGAATCCGGGTCGCAGCTGCACCTTGTCTACCTCTCCGCGCAGAAGGATTCCCTCTCGGAGCGGGACGTGGACCCGCTGCGGCTCTACTCCATGGACAACACCTGGTACTTCGAGGCGTACTGCCACTCGGCCGCCGGGCTGCGCAACTTCCGCCTCGACCGCATCGAGGACCTCACGCCGAACGGCAAGCCCATAGCCTCCCCGGTCAAGCCCGACGGCGGGTTCCCGGCAAAACTCTTCACGCCCAACGACGACGACACCCTGGTGACCGTTCAGCTCACCGGCAGGGGCGCCGGCCTTGCGGACGACTATTACGCCGAGCGGACCGCGGCGCTGCCCGACGGCGGCATGGTGGCCGAGATCAGGTTCGGCAACACGTCATGGCTGCCGATGTTCGTGGCCCAGCACGGCGGGACGGTCCGGATCCTGGCGCCTGCAGCCCTTGCGGAGGCGTCCCGGGAATGGATCGACGCGGCCCTGGCCCGGTACGCCAGCTAGACTACTCAGCATGCCTTGGTGGTCATGGATCCTTCTCTGGATTGCGCTGATAGCGCTTTCCCTCCTGTTCTTCGTGGTGATGGGCGTCAGGCTGTTCCGCCAGTTCATGGCCACGGTCAAGGAGCTCGGTGCCGCCGGTGAGAAGCTGGGGCACCTGCCCGCCCCCGTTCCGGAGGCCGGCACGCCCGGCGAAGGCACGTCCCACGCCGCCGCAGCCCCGCCCGGAGCGGCTGTCTTTGCCTCGCCGCACCGGATGCGACATGATTACCACGCATCCAAGTCTGCCCGCAGAGAAGCGCGGCGCCAGCGCCGAATCCAACGCAAGGCGGAACGGGGCCAGCCCCAGGCGCTGCGCGACATCGAATTCAGATAAACGTAGGATGTAAGCAGACGAAAGGACTTCCAGTGGGACGACTCTTTGATGGCCCGTGGCCCATCGTAATTATCATCATCGTGGCATTGCTGCTGTTCGCGGCGCCTAAGCTTCCGGCCATGGCCCGCAGCCTCGGCCAGTCCATGCGGATCATCAAATCCGAGGTCAAGGAAATGAAGAACGATGGCAAGCCTGAGGCTGCCAATGATGGCACCGACCCCGTCGAGGGCAGGGTCGTGAACCACCCGCAGTCCAGGACAGCAAACGGCGAACCGACCGACGGCACCGACGTCCCGCCGTCGAACCGCGCTTGACCTGAAGTGGCACTGACGAAGGGCCGCAAAGCCAACCCGGAGGGCCGCATGGCCCTCATGGATCACCTGAACGAACTCAAGAACAGGCTGATCAAATCTGCCATCGGGCTGGTCATCGGCGGCGTCGGCGGCTGGATCCTCTACGACCCGGTACTGAGCGCGCTCAAGGAACCCGTGGACCGGATTGCGGAGCACACGGGCGGCACGTCGTCCGTGAACTTCTCGAGCATCGCGTCGCCCTTCGACTTCAAGCTCCAGCTGGCGCTGCTGATCGGCGCCGTGATTTCCAGTCCGATCTGGATCTACCAGCTGTGGGCGTTCATCACCCCGGGGCTGACCGTAAAAGAGAGGCGGTACACCCTCGGCTACATGGCCGCTGCGGTCCCGCTCTTCCTCGCCGGCGTGTGGGTAGGCTGGATGGTCACGCCCCAGGTTGTCCGCGCGCTGACGCAATTTACTCCCGCGGGGTTCTCAAACCTCATTGACGCACGGGACTACGTGGACTTCGTCACCCGCATGGTGCTGTTCCTCGGCCTGGCATTCCTGGTGCCGGTGGTCCTCGTCGGCGTCAACATGGCAGGCATCATCCGCGGGCACACCATCATGAAGGCATGGCGCATCACGGTGTTCCTCGTCTTCGTGCTGGCCGCCATCGCGGCCCCCGGGGCCGACGCCCTGTCCATGTTCCTGCTGGCCGGGCCCCTGCTGGTCCTCTTCTTCGCCGCAATCGGCCTGTGCATCGTCAATGACCGCCGGCGCGACCGGCGCGCGGCGAAGCAGGCCGCTGAGACCGAGGCCACGGCAGACATTGCGACTCCGGGCAGCGAACTGAGGAATCTCTAGCGCCGTCCCGGCTAGGCTTGAGGCATGTCCACCACAACCGGTTCATCGTCGCCCTCCGAACGCTACCGGGCCAGCGCCGAACGGACGGCGGAATCCAAAACCCATCTGGGCTCGTTTGCCCGGACCTTGGACTTTGACCTGGATGATTTCCAGCGGCAGGCGTGCAGGTCGCTGCAGGAAGGCCGCGGCGTCCTCGTGGCCGCACCCACCGGCGCCGGCAAGACGATCGTGGGCGAGTTCGCCATCTACCTGGCGCTGCAGCGCGGGCTGAAAGCCTTCTACACCACCCCCATCAAGGCCCTGAGCAACCAGAAGTTCTCCGAGCTCACGGAGAAGTACGGTGCGCAGAATGTGGGGCTGCTGACGGGGGACACCAGCATCAACGGCGAAGCGCCCGTGGTTGTGATGACCACCGAGGTGCTGCGCAATATGCTCTACGCCGACTCCGCTTCCCTGGACGACCTCGGCTTCGTGGTCATGGACGAGGTGCACTACCTGGCCGACCGCTTCCGGGGCGCCGTGTGGGAGGAAGTGATCATCCACCTGCCCAGCGAAGTCCAGGTGGCTTCGCTCAGCGCCACCGTCTCCAACGCAGAGGAGTTCGGCGCGTGGCTGGACACCGTCCGGGGGGACACGGATGTCATCGTGTCCGAGCACCGGCCTGTCCCGCTGTGGCAGCACGTGATGGTCGGCAAGGAGATTGTGGATCTGTTCGCCGGAGAGACCACCTTCGACGAAATCGCGCCCGAAGGCGACCCCGTCGCCGCCTCCGCTCTGCCGGCGGCACCGGGTCCGGACGCCGCCGGACAGCGCGGCTTCGAGGTCAACCCCGAGCTGCTGTCCATGGCCCGGGCCGAAAGCCAACTGAACTTCCAGGGTCGCTTCGGCCACGGCGGCCGCAGCCAGCGGCGGCAGCAGCGTCAGCGTGCTGACGACCGGTCCCAGCAGACGCCGCCACGCACGGCTGTCAGGAAGGCGAGCCGGCCGCAGGTCATCGCCAGCCTGGACCGGCAGGACCTCCTTCCCGCCATCACGTTCATCTTTTCCCGGGCGGGCTGCGACGCCGCGGTGTCCCAGTGTGTGGCCGCAGGGCTGTGGCTGACCACCGAGAAGGAACAGCGGATCATTGCCCAGCGTGTTGACGAGGCGGGCGAGGAGATACCCTCTGACGACCTTGAGGTGCTGGGATTCTGGAACTGGCGTGACGGGCTGTTGAGGGGCATCGCGGCGCACCATGCGGGCATGCTGCCCACTTTCAAGGAGGTCGTCGAAAAGCTCTTCGCCGAGGGCCTGGTGAAGGCCGTGTTTGCCACTGAGACCCTGGCCCTCGGGGTCAACATGCCGGCACGCTCGGTGGTCCTGGAGAAGCTCGACAAATTCAACGGTGAAGCCCACGTGGACATCACGGCGGGGGAGTACACGCAGCTGACCGGCAGGGCCGGGCGGCGGGGCATCGACGTCGAAGGCCACGCCGTGGTCCTCTGGCAGCCCGGCACGGATCCCGCGGCGGTGGCGGGCCTGGCATCGCGCCGGACCTATCCGCTGAACTCCAGCTTCAGGCCCACCTACAACATGAGCATCAACCTGCTCGCCCAGTTCGGCCGCCCGCGGGCCCGGGAGATCCTCGAGTCCTCCTTCGCCCAGTTCCAGGCGGACCGGTCGGTGGTGGGACTGGCCAAGCAGGTGCGCAGCCGCGAGGAGTCCCTGGCCGGGTATGCCAAGTCCATGACCTGCCACCTGGGCGACTTCACCGAATATGCGCGGCTGCGGCGGGAACTCTCCGACGCCGAGAACTTCACGTCACGCAGCAAGTCGAGGGCACGGAAGTCGCTCAACGAAGACTCCCTCAGCCGCCTGCTGCCGGGCGATGTTGTGGACGTCCCGGCCGGCCGGGCACCCGGGGTTGCGGTGGTGCTGAGTTCGGACCACAGCTCCCGGGAGCCGAGGCCTGCCGTGCTCACGCTGGACAGCCAGTTGCGCAGGATCGGCATCGACGACCTCGAAGGACCCATCTCACCGCTAACCAGGATCCGGATCCCCAAGTCCTTCAATGCGAAGGTGCCCAAGTCCCGGCGGGACCTGGCCTCCTCCGTCCGGAACGCGCTGCGGGAGAACCGTCCGCCGGCCAGGGGCAGCAGCCGCAACAACGACTTCGGCCTGGGCGCGGTTCTTCCGAACCAGGAAAAGAAGATCGCCGACCTGCGGCGTGCCTTGCGCGCCCACCCGTGCCACGGCTGCAGCGAGCGTGAGGACCACGCCCGGTGGTCGGAACGCTGGTGGAAGCTGCGGAAGGAAACGGACGGGCTGGTCCGCCAGATCCAGGGCCGCACGAACACCATCGCCAAAACGTTCGACCGGGTGTGCGATGTCCTGTCCGCTTACGGATACCTGGAAACGCCGGAACCGGGCAAGCACAGAATCAGCACCGACGGGCAGCGCCTGCGCCGGATCTACGGCGAGAAGGACCTCCTGATCTCACAGGCACTGCGCCAGGGCGCGTTCGACGACCTCGACGCCGTGGAGGTGGCGGCCTTCGCCAGCGTGCTCGTGTACCAGGCCAAGCGGGAGGACCGCGGCCTCAGGCCGCGCATGCCCAGCGTCTCGCTCGAAACCGCCGTGGACATCGTGGTGCGGGAATGGTCGGCGCTGGAGGACGTGGAGGAGCAGAACAAGCTTCCCCTCACGGGCGAGCCGGAGCTTGGCCTGATCTGGCCCATGTACAAGTGGGCCCGCGGGCGCCACCTCCAGGAGGTGCTCAACGGCACTGAGCTCGCGGCCGGGGACTTCGTCCGGTGGGTCAAGCAGGTGATTGACCTGCTGGACCAGCTGGCCAAGATTCCGGGGCTGGATCCGCGGCTTGCCCGGCTGTGCGCCGAGGCCATCAAACTTGTCAGGCGGGGAGTAGTGGCCTACTCCACCGTGGTCTGAATCCCGCACACGAAAAACCCCCAAGGAGTTCCACCCCCATGACCGAAGCAGACACACGCGCCCACGCCGGTACCGGACCGTCGAGGGTGACGATGTACCGGAACGGCTCCGTCTACACGGCGGCTGACCCTTTCGCCACCGCCATGCTCGTGGATGGCGGCACTATCGCATGGGTGGGCTCCGAACAGGCCGCGACGTCGATCGCCGACAGCTCCATGGAAGTCATCGATCTCCGCGGCGCGCTGCTGGCCCCCGGGTTCGTGGATTCCCACGTTCACCTGACGGAGACGGGCATTGCGCTTGGCGCGCTGCAGCTGGCCAATGTCCGCTCGGCCCGGGAGCTGCTGGACGCCGTGGCCGGATCCGGCGGGGCAGGCACCATCCTGGGGCACGGCTGGGACGAGTCACTGTGGGATGATCCCACGCTGCCGGAACCGAGCGAGCTGGAGCGCGCTGCCGGCGGCCGGCCGGTCTACCTGTCACGGGTGGACGCCCATTCGGCGCTCGTGTCCCCGGCATTGGCTGCTGCGGCCGGCCTGCGGGAACTTGACGGGTTCGCGCCCGGCGGCCACGTCAAACGCGAGGCACATGCCGCGGCACGGCTGGCCACCAGGCGCCTCTCCGCCGCCGAGTTGCAGGACCACCAGCGGCGCGCGCTGGCCGAAGCCGCGGCCAACGGCTACGTGGCACTTGCGGAAATGGGTGCACCGCACATCGGGAGCCCGCTCGATCTGCAGCTGGCAGCCGGCTGGAACTCTGGGGCGGATTCCGCGCCCGTGCCCGAGGTCCTCGCCTACTGGGGTCAACTCGCGACGTCGGCGGCGGACGCCGAGGCGCTCCTCACGGAGCTGGGCGTTCCGGTCCGGGGGCTTGCTGGCGACCTGAACATCGACGGTTCCATCGGTTCCCGGACGGCTTCCCTTCGGGAGCCGTACACCGACGCCCCGGGGGAGCAGGGCACAACGTATCTTTCCGCGGATCAGGCCGCCGCACACCTGGCCGCCTGTTCCCTGCTGGGAATCCAGGGCGGGTTCCACGTCATCGGCGACGCCGGCCTCGACGCCGCCCTGGATGCGCTGGACCTGGCAGCCGCGGAAGTGGGGGAGCAGCCGGTCCGCGCGGCCGGGCACCGCTTCGAACACGTGGAAATGGCCGACGCCGAGGCTATAGCGCGCCTCGCCAAGTACTCGGTGACGGTGAGCGTCCAGCCAGCGTTTGACGCGGCATGGGGTGGCCCGGGCCGGCTCTACGACCAGCGCCTGGGTTCCCGGAGCGAGAACATGAACCCCTTTGCCTCCTTCTATTCGGCAGGCGTTCCCATCTGCTTCGGAAGCGACAGCCCGGTGACCCCGCTGCGCCCGTGGTCCAGCGTGAGGGCCTGCCTTGAGCACAGCAATCCTGCGCAACGGATATCCGCCCGGGCAGCATTCCTCGGTCACACGCGGGCAGGCTGGCGGGCGGCCAGGCACGCCAACCCGATGGCCGGACAATTGGTGCCGGGTGCTCCGGCAACGTTTGCGGTCTGGGACGTCGAGGAACTCATGGTCCAGGTGGCCGACGGCAGGGTCCAGTCCTGGAGTACGGATCCGCGCGCCAGGACGCCCCTGCTTCCGGCCCTGGACACCGGAACAGACCCGCGCTGCCTTCAGACCGTGCGGAACGGGATGGAACTGTTCTCCGCCGACACCCTCCGCGCCTGACCGCGGGCGCCACGGCCGCTGCAACAAACCGCCTTCCACGCATGATTCGGTGCCGGTTTGCCGGCATCGAATCCGGCGCTGACCTGCGCCGATGCACGTAAGAGCTGGTCAGGCGCCGGTTGACAGGCAACCGGCAGTCCGTAGCATTGAGGGTCAACGGACGGGTGCTTTTGGAGCAGTATCTGTCTGGCCGCCGCTCCACCTTTTGGAACGCGACAGCCGTCTGGTGACTCGGGCGGGCGGCATTCCGGGGCAGGTCCACAACGCAGCAGAAAACAGTTCCCTTAACGCCCATCGCGTAGTCCGGAACTGGCCCGCGGCAGTGTGGACCTGCCCGTGGCATCCCGGGGCGCAACCCTGAAGGCTTCCGTCATGTGCGGCGGGAACCGGGCGACGGCGGGAATGGGGGCCGGTGCGGGCCCGTATAATGGAGAGTTGCGCTTTGCGAGTCGGCGGTCCCGCCGTACTCCACGCGCGCTGACCGCTCCCATCCAGGAAAGGCCTCCCTGTGCGTGTCCTCACCATCATTCCCACCTACAACGAGCTGGAGTCGCTCCCCATAACGCTCGGCCGTCTGCGTGCCGCTGTGCCGGCATCCGACGTCCTGGTCGTGGACGACAACAGCCCGGACGGCACCGGACAGCTGGCGGACAGCATCGCTGCCGAAGACAGCCAGGTTCACGTCCTGCACCGCAAGGGCAAGGAAGGGCTGGGAGCGGCCTACATTGCCGGCTTCAAATGGGGCCTCGACGCCGGGTACGACGTCCTCGTCGAAATGGATGCCGACGGATCGCACCAGCCCGAGCAGCTTCCGCAGCTCCTGGACGCGGTGGAACAGGGTGCTGACCTCGCCATGGGCTCGCGGTGGGTGCGCGGCGGAAAGGTGGTCAACTGGCCGCTGTACCGGCAGGCGATTTCCCGCATCGGGAGCACGTATTCGCGCATCATGCTCGGCGTCAAAATCAAGGACGTCACCGGCGGCTACCGTGCCTTCCGCCGCACCACCCTCGAGAAGCTGAACCTCGACCAGATCGAGTCCGTGGGCTACGGCTTCCAGGTGGACCTGGCCTGGCGCGTCGCCAAAATGGGGCTGACCATTGTGGAACGGCCCATCACGTTCGTGGAGCGCGAGCTGGGCGCCTCGAAGATGAGCGGCAACATCGTCGTCGAGGCCATGATCAACGTGACGAAGTGGGGCCTGACGGCCCGCTGGAACAAACTGACCGGAAAAAACCAGGCGGACAGCCGGTCCTAGCCAGCCGGGCCTAGCCAGCCGGGCCTAGCCGCCCGGACCGGCCGGCAGGGCAACTTGCCGGTCCACCACCCGGCACAAAAAAGGCCGGATTCACTGCGTTCAAGGAACGCAGCGGATCCGGCCTTTCGGCGTCTTAGCTCGGCGTCTTAGTGCCGGCTAGGCGGAGCGCCGTTCGCCACGGCGTTCGCGCAGAATGGTGAGGCGGTCGTCGAGGATCTGCTCAAGCTCGGGAAGGGACCGGCGTTCCAGCAGCATGTCCCAGTGGGTGCGGACGGCTTTTTCGTTGCTGGTGTCCGGGCGTTCGCCATCGACGAGCAGCGCTTCCTTGCCGGTCTTGGAGACCCATACAGGGGGAATTTCGGCTTCGGAGGAGAAGGTTACAAACACCTGTTCGCCGTCCTCGCACCGGTACTCAACCCGCTGACGCGGAGCCGGCTCCACGCCGGATTCGGTCTCCATGCTTTGTGCGCCAAGTCGCATACCCCGCAGGCTGCGATCGCTCATGATTTCTCCCTCTGGTCGGTTCGCGGAGCCGCGCTCCGCGCTAGCCGCAGGCTAAAAAGCGGCCTGCGGACTACGGTGTGCTCTACGTAGCATCACTAGATGAAACGCTTTGCCAAGCATTGTTGTTCCGCCCGGACTGATCCGGCCGGACAAATATACTATTATACGGCTTTCCTGCACTCACGGCAACGCAGGTGCGCGGCGGCAGGAAAAAGGGAGGCACCCCTGGCGGCGTGCCTCCCGTTCCCCGCAACCTACATGCCTTCAGCTACGATGCGGGCTGTTTGCCCGCATCAGGGCCGGGCCCGAACAAATCGCCCGAGCGCGGATCCGGGTTAGCCCCGCCCAACGCGTTGCCTATGCCCTTAAGTGCTTCGCCCACTTCGCTCGGAATGATCCATAGCTTGTTGGACGTGCCCTCGGCGAGCTTGGGCAGCGTCTGGAGGTACTGGTAGGCCAGGAGCTTCTGGTCCGGATTGCCCTTGTGGATGGCGTCGAAGACCTTCTGGATAGCCTGGGCCTCACCGTCGGCGCGAAGGATGGCCGCCTTGGCATCACCCTCGGCCTTGAGGATGGCGGCCTGCCGCTGGCCTTCGGCCGTCAGGATGGCCGACTGCTTGGTGCCTTCGGCGGTCAGGATCGCGGCCCGGCGGTCGCGTTCGGCCCTCATCTGCTTTTCCATCGAATCCTGGATGGAGTGGGGCGGATCGATCGCCTTCAGCTCCACCCGGGAAACCCTGATTCCCCAGCGGCCCGTGGCCTCGTCCAGCACCCCGCGGAGCTGGCCGTTGATCTGGTCCCGCGAGGTCAGCGCCTCCTCCAGGTTCAATCCGCCGACGACGTTGCGGAGCGTGGTGGTGGTCAGCTGCTCCACGGCCTGGATGTAGTTGGCGATCTCGTACGTGGCGGCCCGCGGATCGGTCACCTGGAAGTAGACCACGGTGTCGATGGACACTACGAGGTTGTCCTCTGTGATCACGGGTTGCGGCGGAAACGAAACAACCTGCTCGCGGAGGTCCAGGAGCGGCAGCAGCCGGTCAACAAACGGGATAAGGATGGTCAGGCCGGGGTTGAGGGTCCGCTGGTACTTTCCGAGGCGTTCAACCACTCCGGCCCTGGCCTGCGGCACGATCCGCACCGAGCGGACCAACACAATGACGACAAAGACGATCAGGACCAGCATCACTACAGTGACGGCGATTCCTCCTGGGCTATCCATACTTCTCCTTCTCCCCAAATTCAGTGAAGCTCTACCTTGGCGGATCGCCCGCCGCAACTGCTGACGCCGCAACGGCGGCGGCAGAAATCTTTACCTTGCGGTACTTACTGGATTGCAGTTTCGGCCTGCGGAGCCACCACCGCCGTCGCGCCGTCAATGGCTGCGACGATTACACGCTGGCCCTCAGTCAGGACGCCGGACTCGGACCGCGCGCTCCAGACGTCACCGCCGATCTTCACCCGTCCTCCGGTGGCGGACACCGCCTCCATGACGAGGGCGGATTCGCCGATCAGGCGGTCAACGTTGGTTCGCTGTTCGGCGGGGCCTTTGTGCAGGTGTTTGAGGGTGATCGGGCGGACGAACGCGATCATGAGCAGCGATACGACGCAGAAGACCACGATCTGAAGCCAGAGATCGGCGCCGGCAAAGTCGGCCACGAGCCCGGCCAGGGCGCCGCCGCCAAGCATGATGAAGAAGAGATCAAGGGTCAGCATTTCCACGGCAGCGAAGACCAGGAAGACCGTGAGCCAGAGCGCCCACCAGTTTTGGCTAAGCCATTCAAACATCCGTTCCCCCTTGATTCCGGGGGCTGCGGGGCAGACCCTCCGTAACTTTCTTCCATCCTAGACCGAAGCAGCGGGACCTGGCAGTGAAGGTTCGACCCGCGCCGGAACGTGGCCAAGCTGTTATGCGGCTGCGGTTCTTCGGGGGAGGAAGACGCTGATCCGGAACTTCCCGGTGACGGCGGTGACGGCGGGTAAACCGGCGAGCCTGGCCGTGAGGGCCGGGCGGTCCGTGTGGTGGCCGGCGGGGCCCATCAGCGCCAGGTTGGCCACGTCCTGCGGGGACAACCCCAGAGCCAGGTCGACGTCCTGGGCGGACAGCAGCTCAAAGTGGCCCGTAAGCGCGTCGGCCAGCCGTTCGTCCTTTTCCGCTTCGATGCCGAGCATGCCGGCCTGGCTGGCGATTTCCGCGAGGTGCCCTGGCCGCGGCGTCACCACAACCAGCCGTCCCGAGGGCTTGAGGACCCGGGCGAATTCGGCCGCGTTGCGGGGTGCGAACACCACAGTAACGACGTCGACGGCGGCGTCCGCCACCGGGAACTGCTGCCAGACATCGCTGACCAGGTTCACGGCTCCGGGGTTAAGCTTCGCCGCCCGCCGGAGCGCGAACTTCGAGATGTCCAGGCCTACGGCGGCGATAGGGCCGCCGCTGCCCGCCTGGTCCAGGATTGCCCGAAGGTAATGGCCCGTGCCTGTTCCTGAGTCCAGCACGGCCGGTTCGGGTCCTTGCAGCGCGGGGGCCGCCGCGCCGGCGACCGCGGCGGCCAGCGGCCGGTAGTGCCCGGCGTCGAGGAACGCGGCCCGGGCCGCCACCATGTCGGCGGAATCCGGCTGGAAGGCGGTGCCCTTGCCCACGAGCAGATTGAAATAGCCCTGCCGGGCGGCATCGAAGCTGTGGCCCTCCGCGCAGGCCAGGGCCCGGGGCCGGGCGGCCGCGCCAGCCTCGCCATCCCTCAAGGCAGGAGAGAGCGTCTTCCTGCAGACAGGGCACAGCAGGGACGGTAGGCGGAGAGGCATAGGGACAATCCTAGGGCTGTTGCTCCGGGACAGCAGAAGGGGCTACGTGAGGTGTTTCACACGCCGCGCCGGAAACGCTAGGCTCACGTGGGTGAAGCCTGAACATCTGCCGCTGCTCAAGTCCGTCTCCGCCCCCGCCGTTCATCCCGACGGCACCCGCGCCGTCGTGTCGGTTACGCGTCCCGACTTCGACGCCGACGCGTACGTGGGCCAGCTGTGGAGCGTGCCGCAGGACCCCGATAAACGGCCGCGGCTCGTAACGCGCGGCTTCCGCGACACGGCCCCGGCGTTTTCACCGGACGGGCGCGTGCTGGCTTTCCTCCGGGCCGCTGCCGGCGGCAAGCCCCAGCTCCACGTGGTGGAAGCCGCCGGCGGAGAGCCCCAGGCCCTGACCGGCCGGGCCCTGGGGGTGTCCTCGTTCGCCTGGTCGCCCGATTCCCAGCGGATTGTTTTCAGTTCCAGGGAGCCGGAAGCCGGGCGTTACGGCACGGTGGACGGCGTCAGCTCCGGCGGCGAAGATGCCCGGCTCATCACGGACTACAAATACAGGATGAACGGCGTGGGCTACACCCGGGACAAGCCGCTTCAGCTTTTCACGCTGGATGTGCCGGACCTGGGCGCGGAGCCGGTGGTCCAGCCGGCGGGGCGTGCCCTCCGCGACAGGAATCAGCCCCCGGAGACCGGCGGCGGCGCAAAGGTGGCCGGACTTCCCGACGCCCGGCAGCTCACCACGGCGGCGACCGACCACACCGGCGAGTCCTTCAGCCGAGACGGCACCTCCGTGTACTTCGTCGCGGCCCTTCACGAAGCCGCCGACGAGGACCTGGTCAGCGGGATCTACCGCGTTCCGGCCGACGGCGGGGAGCCGGTTTGCGTCGACGCCACCAACGCCGGGCCGCAGACTGTCCAGGACGTCCGCGAATCGTCGGACGGAAAATGGCTGTTCTTCACGGCGCAGGACCTGGGCAGCACGGGCCAGGACTTTGTGGCGAAGAACACGGTCCTGCAGGTCATGCCCGCAGCAGGCGGCGAGGCACGGGCGCTAAGCGACGCGGAACACATGGACGTTGCGGCGCCGGGCGCCCGGATTGAACTCCGCGGAAGCGACGGCGCCCTGGTGGTCAACAACGCGCAAGGCACGGTTGAGCTGCTGGAGTTCAGCGCCACCGGCAGCCACGCCCTCCTGGTCCACGGTGACAGGGTTGTCACGGGAGCCACTGCGGCAGGAGGCTCGGTCTACGTCAGCGTCTCCGACTCGGCCACGGCCGGTGACGTCTGTGTCCTCGAGGGGGGCCAGCTTCGGCTGCTCACCGACTTTTCGTCAGCGCTCCGCACGGAGGCCGGAATCATCGAACCGCAAGAGCTGACGTTCCCCTCGGCCGACGGTTACCCGGTGCACGGGTGGGTGCTGATGCCCCTGGGCAAGGGCCCGCACCCCGTGCTCCTGAACATCCACGGCGGTCCGTTCTCCCAGTACACCGTCGCCTTGTTTGACGAAGCGCAGGTGTATGCCGAGGCAGGCTACGCGGTGGTGTTGTGCAACCCGCGCGGATCGGCAGGCTACGGCCAGGCGCACGGCCGGTCCATCAAGGAGCGGATGGGCACTGTTGACATGCAGGACGTGCTCGTCTTCCTCGACGGTGCCCTGAAGAAATTCTCCTCGCTCGATCATGGTGCCGTGGGGATCATGGGCGGCTCCTATGGCGGCTACCTCACAGCCTGGACCATCAGCCAGGACCACCGGTTCAAGGCCGCCATCGTGGAGCGCGGTTTCCTGGATCCCGTCAGCTTTACCGGCTCATCGGACATCGGATGGTTCTTCGGCGGCGAATATAACGGCCGCTCGGCAGAGCTGGTGGCGGCGCAAAGTCCCATGGCAGCGATTGCCGCCGTCAGGACACCCACCCTCGTCATCCACAGCGAGGACGATCTGCGCTGCCCGGTGGAACAGGGCCAGCGGTACTTCACCATGCTGAAGCAGCAGGGCGTGGAATCGGCGTTCCTTGTCTTTCCGGGGGAGGACCATGAACTCTCCCGGTCAGGCACGCCGCACCACCGCCGCCAGCGATTCGAGCACATCCTGGCGTGGTGGGCGCGATTCCTGCCAACGGCCGGGAATCCCGGCCCGACCGGTTAGCCTCACGCGTCCGGCTGGTCCGTCGCCTCTGGCTGGCCTGACGCACCCGGCGTGCCGGGTGCTTCCTGGCTGCCGAGTGGCTGTCCGGTCATGAAGCCGAGTTCCCGTCGGGCTGTGCCGATGCCCGGCTCCGCCCAGCGCGCGGCGTACTCGCTGTTGGTGCTCAGTGAGCGCAGTTCGGCGCGATCGAGATACAGCGTTCCCAGGAGATGGTCGGTCTCATGCTGGACGATTCGCGCCTGCCAGCCGGAAAAGTCCCGGCTGGCAGGCTGACCCTCCGGTGTCACAAAGTCGAGACGGACACGCTCCGGACGCTCCACCACCGCCTGCAGCCCCGAGACGGAGAGGCAGCCTTCGAAGAACGCGGCAGTCGTGTCTCCCAGCGGGGTGTAGGACGGATTGAGGATGGCGAGGAAGTCCAATGGAGAACGTCCGCGGGCTGCTGCCGTCTCTTCGTCTATTTCGAACTGGTCTTCCAGGACCGCCAGCTGCAGCGGAATACCCAGTTGCGGCGCGGCCAGCCCGACGCCGGGGGCTTCGTGCATGACCTTCCTCATCAGCGTTATCAGCTGGCTTAGTTCAGCCGCTTCTAGCTGGCCGTCGAAAAGGGCGGAACGCTGCCGCAGCACCGGATGGCCGGCCTGCACGATGGGCGGCAGCGTGTCCATGGCGAGCAATTCCTGCACGAGCTCCCGGATCTCGGCCGGGCTGAAGGACGTTGGCGGCGATGCGTGGCTCATGGGGACAGCCTAGTGGTGCGCGCACACGCGGCCGTGACGAAGTCAAGGATCCTGCCCCTCAGATCCCTGTCCGCGGCGACCTTCAGGATGCCTGTCCTAGCGCCCACTGCGACACGCAGCGGGATGACTGTGCCCACCTTGTCCTCGGCCACGGCATGCGGATCGCATCGGGCCGGGCGGATTCCCAGTTCAATCACCTGGGCGGGCCCGCCGGCCTCGACGGCCAAGTTCAGCGGCCACGGCCTGGCCGGGTCCTCAGCCAGAAGCGGCGTGCCGTCGATGCGCTCGATGACCAGCCGGCCGGCTCCGCTTCCGCCGCCCTGCTGTGCGGGTAAAGTGCTCGCCGACGGCCGGATGGACAGCCGCAGCACGGCCCGCCGGGCATCACCAGGCACGGTCAGCTCCGGCTCGAGAGCGATGTTGGCCACGGCGCCGGCATCCCTTGCCAGGCACTGTTCGGTGTTGTTCCGAACGAGGACACCAAACGGGTCCGTGGCAGGCAGGCTCTCCTGGGCACCGTTCGGCGTCAGCCGGACCGTGACGGAGGCAACTCCCTGGGCCTCCGTGCCGGGATTCCCGGGGCCGGGAGCCATGGGTCCGGTGGTCCCGGTGCCCGTCCCGCAGTTGGCGGCTGTCAGCTGCGCCGGCAGGCTCTTTGCCTGGCCGGGCGGAATCTGGGTTCCGTCCGGCGAAGCCCGCCAGGCTATCCCGGCGGCGAAGAGCGGGGTGGTGATGCTCGCGGCATGGACAGTAACTGTGTCTGCGCTGTTGTTAGTCAGCTGGATCTCGATGATCTGCTTCCCGTAGTTGTCCCGGAACTGGTTCACCATGGCCGTGACAGGTGGCGGGGACGTCGAACCAGCCGATGCATTAGGCGTCCGGGGCGCCTCAGCGGGCAGGGTGCAGGCTGCCGGGGCCAGCAACGCCGCGGCGGCGAGAACGACGGCGGGACCCATGTTCCGGCGTCGGGCGGTCCACAAGCGGGGACGCATGCTTGCAGTCTAGGCCGGGGCCCCCGCCGCCGCACGGGGACTGCTCTCCGCACAGGGACTGCCGCTCATTGCATGGTGAACCGTCTAGCCACGAACGCGTTGAGCGCAGGCACGGCCGCCACCCGGGCGATCGCAGTGTTTCGGGCCCGCAGCACGCCGCCCGGGAGCGGCCTGCCCAGCGCCATGTTCACCTCCGCCTGTCGCCTGGCTCCCGTGGCGGCCCGGCGGCGCGCGGCATCGAAGCGGCGAAGCGCAGCCCCGGTCGGCTGGCCGTGCAAGGCGGCAAGGATGACCGGCAGCAGGGACTCGGCGTCGAGCCAGCCAAGGTTCATGCCCTGCCCGCCGATGGGGCTGATTTCGTGGGCGGCGTCGCCGATGAGGGCCGTCCTGCCGGCCACCATGCTCGAGGCCAGCCGCGACCGGACGCCGAAGCTGCTGAGCATGCTGTTACGGGAGGCGTCCACCGCCACCCGAGTTCTGGCTGCGACGAGCCCGGCGAGTTCCGCGGCGTCCGGATGGACCGGCGGGCGGTTCAGCCTGACCACCCAGCGGCGCACTCCACCGGGCAGCGGAAAGGACTCAACAATGCCGTCCTCCTCGAGGAACAGGGCCGCATCGCTGCCATACCCGCTGGATTCGGGAAAATCGCCCATCAGGTAGTGGTCCGGATACCGCCGTTCACGGGCAGGCACTGACAGCAGCCGGCGCACCGTTGAATTGGCGCCATCCGCCCCGACCGCCAGGGCGGCGGACAGACTCGGCGGAACGCCCGCTCCGGTGACGGCCAGGGTGACCCGGGCGCCGTCGTCGTGCATGTCCGTCACCTCGGCCCCGCGAAGCAGCGCGCCGCCGTCCAGTTCGAGAAGCCGGCGCTCAAGGATTGACTCCGTCACCGGCTGGGGGACGGCGAGGACAAAAGGGTAGCGGTCGGAGACCGGGCCGAACGGCATGTGCGCGATCTCGCGGCCGGCACTGACGGCGCGGCCGCGGCGGATGGGGACGCCCCGGGCGACCAGCGAGGAGGCCACCCCGATGCGGTCCAGGGCAGCGAGCGCCGGGGGATGGATGCCGATGGCCCTCGTGTGCGCGTTTCGGCCGGTCCGCTTCTCCAGTATCCGGACTGTCACCCCGTGCTGAAGCAACAGCGCGCCCAGATACAGGCCCACCGGCCCGCCGCCCACGATCAGGACGTCGGTCATTCCGCGCCTTTGCGGTAGGTGAGGAGGCAATGGAAAGGGGAGTGGGGCTCCGCTGTCCAGCCGTGGGGGACGACGGCGGCGAGTTCGGGAACGGTGTAGCTGCGCCTGATCGAGGTCAGGCCGTCGCGGCGGATGTACGAGCCCGTGAGCGGCAGCGCGGCGGCCGCAAACAGGGCGTAGGCCGCCGCGCTGCGCCGGAGGTCATTGTGAAACGCAGCGCGCAGCGCCAGCGTGGACGAGTCGCGAAGGAACGACTGCAGTTCGTCCGCGTCGAGGTGGTGCAGCACATGGTTCGAAACCACGATGTCGTAGGCCGCGCCCTCCGCGACAAGCTCGGCGCTGGTGGCCTGGCGGAACTGCACGCCCGGCACCGGCTCGCGGCTCGCAGCAAAGCGGTAGGCCCGCTCGTCCGGATCGATGCCGGTGACGCGGAGTTCAATTCCGTCCCTGACGGCCCAACGGGCGAACAGCAGGGCAAGGTCGCCGCCGCCGCAGCCGATGTCCAAGAGGGTGGCCCGGCCGGTCGTGGAGAGGAGCGGCCGTACCCTGCTGCGATACAGACCATGCCAGCCGGACAGAGCGCGGTTGACCAGCGCAAACTGCCTGTAGGTGCGGTCAAGGCGGTCCGGATCGCAGTCCGGCCGGTCCATTTCCTCGACGGCGTGGGTGTCGCGCGCGCCCAGTATTCCCATGGCGGGTCAGGCGAGGGACGATTCGGCCTCACCGGCGAGCACCGGGATGTCCGGCAGGGGCTGCCGCACCTTCGTGAAAAGACCCGTCTCCACGGTCAGCCCGGGTCCGAAGGCCATTGAACAGATGCGCTCATCGCCATCACGCGGCGGGAGGACGAGGATGTGCTTGAGGACAAACAGCACCGTCGCGCTGCTCATGTTGCCGAAGTTCCGCAGCGTTTCGCGGGCCGGGACCAGCTGTTCGTCCGTGAGCTCCAGCCGGGACTGCACCTTGTCCAGAATGCTCCGGCCGCCGGGATGGATGGCCCAGTGTGTGATGTCCCGGTAGGGGAGTCCGCGCAGCGAGGCGTCGCGGGCGAGCAGCGGCTCAAGGGCACCGACGATGTGGTCGTCGATGATGTGCGGCACGTAGTTGCCGAGGACCATCTCAAATCCCTCGTCACCGATGTTCCAGGCCATCGAGTCTTCACCCACCGGGGTGAGGACGGTCTCAAAGTGGTCCAGCTGGAGCAGCGCCGTTGATTCGGGAACCTCGCGCGCCGTCACGACGGCGGCTGCGGCGCCGTCCGCAAACAGCGCCGACCCCATGATGGTGTCCGGATCGTTGGACGTCCGGACATGGAGCGAGCAGAGTTCGGCGCACACGACCAGGACGACGGCGTCCGGGTCCGCCTCGCAGAAGGACTTCGCAGCCCGGAGCGCCGGAAACGCGGCGTAGCAGCCCATGAAGCCCAGATGGTACCGCTGCACGGCCGGGTTGAGGCCCAGGGCGCGGACGATCTTATAGTCAGGGCCGGGATTGAAGAATCCGGTGCAGGAAACCGTGATGAGGTGAGTGATGTCAGCTGGATCGATGCCGGCACAGTTGGCGACGGCCGCGTGGGCCGCCTCGATGAAAAGCTTCGTGGCCTCGGCGGCGAAGAGGTCGTTGCGGGCCTTGGTGCTGGGGCTCCTGAGCAGGCCGGTGTCGGGGTCGAAAAATTGCGGATTGTCCGCCCGGGAATCGCGCGTCAGCTCCTGCACCGCCGTATACCGGGTGTCAATGGCGGCGGAGTCAAAGCATGTGGACACCAGCCGTGAGCCGAGCCGCGTCAGGCCGGGCTGGGCGGCAAAGACATCCCGGGCTTCCGTCTGGATCAGCAGTGTCGGCGGAACAGCAGTTTCGAGGGCTCGCACATAGACCGTCATTGGTTCATTCTTAGCGAGACCGCAGCTTAAGACAATGGATGGGTACGGACCGGATCATGCCGCTGACCAGCACGTTCAGCCCGGTGGAGAGAAGTACTACGCGCCGCTGAAGCGTGTTTCGTCCACTGTCAGCGGGACGCCGCCGGTGCTAGACAACTCCGGTATGACGTGGCACGATCTCGCATGTGACCAGCCCGAAGGCGGTCCCGGCGGTACCGCCTTCGATTACGGGCCAGGACCGTTTTAGCGGAGACCCGACGGCGACATCGGCATCGGGGGCGACCGGGCGTCCTGTTCGTCCCTAGGCCAGACAATTTCGACTACCCACGACCTCAGGAGTGACCATGACCGGCTCTTCCACTCAGGGAATCAAGACCGTGCTCCATCCCGTCTCCGACTTGGCGGCGGCCACAGCGGTGTACGCCGCCCTCCTCGGCGTGCCGCCGCAAACCGAGGGGCCCTACTATGTCGGCTTCGAGGCCGAGGGCCAGCACATCGGGCTGGTGCCGGGCGGGGGACCGCAGGGCATGACCTCACCGGTGGCCTACTGGCACGTGCCGGACATCGAAGCGAAGCTGGCCGAGGTGACCGCCGCGGGTGCCACCGTGAAGGAGCCCGCGCACGACGTCGGCGGCGGCCGCCTGGTAGCCACCGTCACCGACCCCGATGGCAACGTGCTCGGGCTGCTTCAGGACCAATAAGTCGGCCGGGCCCGGAGTCGCCGCGGGTCGAAGCGACTCCGGGCCGGACCTGCCGCCCGAAGCTGGTTAGATAGAGCCAGACGACGCCGACGGAGGCCGCCAAGGCGCCCTGCCTCAGAGATGGAGCCAAGATGAGCATTGTCACGAGGACGGACACGCAGCCGCCTGCGCTGCATGGTGCCGACAGCCACGATCTGATCCGTGTGCAGGGCGCGCGTGAGAACAACCTCAAGGACATCAGCGTCGAACTCCCGAAGCGCCGGCTCACGGTGTTCACCGGCGTCTCGGGCTCGGGCAAGAGCTCGCTGGTGTTCAGCACGATTGCCGCGGAATCGCAGCGGATGATCAACGAGACCTACAGCGCCTTCGTGCAGGGCTTCATGCCGACGCTGTCGCGGCCGGACGTCGACGTGCTCGACGGCCTGACGACGGCGATCATCGTCGACCAGGAGCGAATGGGGGCCAACCCCCGGTCCACCGTCGGCACCGCCACCGACGCCAACGCGATGCTGCGCATCCTCTTCAGCCGGCTCGGTCAGCCGCACATCGGCTCGCCCAACGCGTACTCGTTCAATGTCCCGTCGGTGAAGGCCAGCGGTGCCATCACCGTCGAGCGCGGCGAAGGCAAAACGAAGACCGAAAAGGCGACCTTCAACCGTCTCGGCGGCATGTGTCCGCGCTGTGAGGGCATGGGCTCGGTCAACGACTTCGACCTTTCCGCGCTGTACGACGACACCAAGTCGCTCAGTGAGGGTGCGCTCACGATCCCGGGCTACAGCATGGACGGATGGTACGGCCGCATCTTCAGCGGCTCCGGCTTCTTCGACATGGACAAGCCGATCAGCAAGTTCACCAAGAGGCAGCTGCACGATCTGCTCTACAAGGAACCGACGAAGATCAAGGTCGAGGGCATCAACCTGACCTATGAGGGGCTGATCCCCAAGATCCAGAAGTCGATCCTGTCCAAGGACGTCGATTCGCTGCAGCCGCACATCCGAGCGTTCGTGGACCGCACCATCACCTTCACGACCTGTCCCGAGTGCGGCGGGACCAGGCTCAGCAAGGGGGCCCTGTCCTCGAAGGTCAAGGGGAAGAACATCGCCGACGTCTGTTCCATGCAGATCAGCGACCTGGCCGACTGGGTCCGGGACCTGGACGAACCGTCGGTCGCCCCGCTGGTCGCCGGCCTGCAGCACCTCCTCGATTCGTTCGCCGAGATCGGCCTCGGCTACCTCTCGCTCGACCGGCCGGCGGGCACGTTGTCCGGGGGAGAGGCACAGCGCACCAAGATGATCCGCCACCTCGGTTCGTCACTCACCGACGTCACCTACGTCTTCGACGAGCCCACGATCGGCCTGCACCCCCATGACATCGCGCGCATGAACAACCTGCTGCTGCAGCTGCGCGACAAGGGCAACACCGTGCTCGTTGTGGAGCACAAGCCGGAGACGATCGCAATCGCGGACCACGTCGTCGACCTCGGACCCGGCGCCGGCACAGAGGGCGGGACCGTCTGCTTTGAGGGCACATTGGAGGGGCTGCGGGGGAGCGACACCATCACCGGCCGCCACCTCGATGACCGGGCGGCCCTCAAGGATTCGGTGCGTTCGTCCTCCGGCGCCCTGGAGGTCCGTGGCGCGTCGACGAATAACCTCCGGGACGTGGATGTCGACATCCCGCTCGGCGTGCTCTGCGTGGTCACGGGCGTCGCCGGCTCAGGCAAGAGCTCGCTGATCCACGGCTCAGTTGCAGGCCGTGACGGCGTGGTGGTTGTCGACCAAGGCGCGATCCGCGGGTCGCGCCGCAGCAACCCGGCGACCTACACCGGTCTGCTCGAGCCCATCCGCAAGGCGTTCGCGAAGGAAAATGGCGTGAAGCCGGCGCTTTTCAGCTCCAACTCCGAGGGCGCCTGCCCTGTCTGCAACGGCGCAGGCGTGATTTACACCGACCTGGGCGTCATGGCCACCGTCGAGTCCACCTGCGAGGAGTGCGACGGGAAGCGGTTCCAGGCCTCGGTGCTGGAGTACAGGCTGGGCGGCCTCAACATCGCCGAGGTGCTCGCGATGTCGGTGAACGAAGCCGAGGCGTTCTTCGGAGACGGTGAGGCGCGCACGCCAGCCGCACACAACATCCTCGACCGGCTCGCCGATGTCGGCCTGGGCTACCTCACACTCGGCCAGCCGCTCACCACGCTGTCCGGCGGCGAGCGGCAGCGGCTCAAGCTGGCCGCCCAGATGGCCGAGAAGGGTGATATTTACATCCTCGACGAGCCGACCACCGGCCTGCATCTCGCCGACGTCGCGCAGCTGCTCGGTTTGCTGGACCGGCTTGTCGACTCCGGCAAGTCCGTCATCGTCATCGAACATCACCAGGCGGTCATGGCGCACGCCGACTGGATCATCGACCTCGGCCCGGGCGCCGGCCACGACGGCGGCAAACTCATCTTCGAGGGCACACCCGCTGACCTGGTCGCCGCGCGTTCCACCCTCACCGGCGAGCACCTCGCGGCCTACGTCGGCACGTGACCGAGGTCCTGACTGTGGCTTGCCAATGTAGTTGGCGAAATTGACAAGGCAGATTTGCGGACAGGGCAGGGCCACGCGGAGGTGGGTCAGCTGAGTTGACAGCCATCTTGGCGAGAAGCGGGATTTACGGCGGCAATTCGGCCCCTCTCGCCGGGGTGAGGCCTAGCAGTTGAGTGCTTCGGCCACGATGACTGCCTCGAGGAACCGCGCGATTGGAGCTGGCGGCCGCTGGTCCCTGCAGGTCAGGAACGCGTCGGAGATAAGAGGAATCTGTCGGTGCGGTTGGTAAGGACGCCGATCACCACATCGACGAGTTCGTCGATGAGTTTCCATGTCTGGGCAGGGGCGCCGAGCCATGCCAGGTCCAGGCGAAGGTGGGTGTAGAGGCGGGCTTGTTCGGGACGGCGGTGCAAGGTGCTGATCTCGCGCTCGAGGGGCCAGTGTGTGCCGAGGTAGTCGGCGATGGTTTTGAGGATGCGGACCCGGGCGGGGTAGCGGTCGATGTCGGGGTGGCCGTGTGGTCGGTGGCCGAGCCAGAGGTGGTCCGTGAGTACGGGCGCGTGGCGGTCGATGGCGGCGATGATGGCGTCGTGGGCTCCAACCGGGACGAGACCGGTGGCCGCGATGCGGCGGAAACGTCGTTCAACAGTGCGCAGTTCGTAGTCGATGATCTGCCGCTGGTCGGTGGTGTGTTGGCCTATCCAGCGGTTGTGCTTGAGGCAGATCATGAAGCGGCGGTGGTCGTAGGTGTCGATGTGTTCGCCGCCGACACAGCGCGAGCAGGCGGCTCGCTTCTGCTGGCGGCTTGGGAAGGCGTCCTTCAGCCGCGGGGCAGGCTGGGCGGTGGCGCGGGCGTACTCGCGGTGGAAGTGTCCGACGTCGGGGCCGCCGAGCTCATTGATGACGTGGGCAAGCTCGTCAGGGCGGCCTGTGCGGAATCGGCGGTTCTGGATCAGGCGCCGGATGTAGTTGCCGTCGATGAGATTGGCTGCGCACAGCCGGGCGAGATAGGAGTCGGGGTTCTCGAACTGGTGGGGCCGGGGCCGCACGACCTGTGGGTGGAGTTGCCCGGGCACTGTCCCGGCACGGTTCATGCGGCCTTCCGCTTCTTGGGCTTCTGCGCGGCCACGAGCCGCCGGGATCCTGCGCCCATGTGCTCCTCAAGCAGTGTTTCAGGATCGGCGGGAGAGGACTTTTCTTCGAGCATGGTCAGCATTGCGAATCCGAGAATGCGGCGCAGTGCGCCGATGCGGCCTTCTGTGAGTGAATGGAGCGCGTCGGCGTACGGGCTGAGATCCGGAGGACCGTCGATGAGGTACATCTGCTTGGCAAAGGCGTCAACGAGCCGTGTCCATGACTGGCGGGAGGCCTCGGAGGCGTAGTCGAAAGGTGCGTGCCGGTGCGTTTCACCGCGGGCCATGAGCTGCTCTGCAGCGCGGCTGCCCAACTGCAGGTCGAGGTCGATGCCTGCCAGAACGGTCACGACGCCGGTGTTGTTGATGATGGCCTTCACTGTGTTGATGGCGTCGTCGCCGCGACGGCCATCGAGCTGGACTGCATGGAATTCGTCGACAATGAGCAGCGAGGTCCGGCGGAGGGCCATGACTTCGGCGGCCTGCCGGACCAGGACCTGGTGGGCGTCTCGCTGGCGGTGGGGCACGCCAAAGAAGTCCAGGATCGAGGTTGCGACCCCTTTGGGGGTAGCTCCGGGCAGCATCTCGATGGAGACCACGGGAACACGTCCGTCGTCGCGAAAGCCCGGGTGGCGCCGTTCGGTGCGGGCCTCGACTTCCTTGGCCAGCTGCAGCAGGGTGGTGGACTTTCCGACGTTGGCCGGTCCGGTAAGGACGCACACGCCTTGGCTGCCAACGGCGTCCATGTCGCGCATCGCGATGTAGCCTCGGACGCTGCGCAGCAGCTCTGTGGTCGCCTCGCTACGAAGCGTGAATCCCGAGCCGAACCACCGCACCCGGCTCTCATCGTAGGCAAGCTGCCCGGCGGTTGTGAGCGCTTCGTAGACGGCCCGGGTGAGCTTGCCGGGTTCTGCAACGACACGGTCGATTTGGCGTCGCATCCCGATAAGGGTGTTCTTCACTGCCGGCGTGATCTGGCCGGTCGAGGGTTCAGTCATTCCAAAACCTGTCGGTGGCGCGGACGACGGCGAAGTCGTCACGGGTGTGCTCGGAGGTCTCGGATGCGGCCGGTTCGGGGGCGCTGATCCGGGTGGGGCGTGGTTCGGTGTCCGCTTCCCGCCGTGCGAGGACCGCGTGTGCTTTCTCGGCCTTCTTCGTCTTCTTCCTGCGTCCTGCCCGAGCCGCGTCAGCGGTGCGGGCAAGTTGTTCAGCTGACCATTCGTCCGCGAGGGTGGCCTGCGCTTGGGGCGTGTTGCGCAGGAGCCGCAGTGCGGAGGCGAAGGGATAGATGTCGCGCCGGTAGGACTCAGAAACGCACTCCAGCCACTCGCCGCTTTCCGGGTGTTGGACCCAGACGCGGTCCGGATCGTAGGGGTCTTTGCGGATGACCCACTTTCCGTCTTTGGTGGGCGGGGTTAGTTTGCGGAGCCCCACCAGCTCGTCGTGCCAGTAGGTGAGGTTATCGATGTGAATGCCGTCATTCTGGATGGTGCGAGCATAAGGTCGCATGAGGCTGATGAAGGTGGCCTGGTCAATCGGCACCGGTATACCTGCTCCTGCGTCGAAGAGCGCGGAGTACATCTGGTTGGGACTGTAGCAGCGAGCCGGCAGGTCACGGTCGCGCAGCTCACTGTGTGGGGTCCTCTGGTAGACGCGCACCCACCATTCTTCGAAAGACTCGCGCAGTTCACGGATCGTGAGCAGGCTCGCATGATCGATCACCCGGCCCCGGTTAGAGACGCTGTTGCCCACATAACCGGGAAGCTTTTGCATCCAGGAAGTCTCAATCGTGCCCATCAGCCGTTCGATGTGGCCCTTGTAGGTGGGGGAGTGCGGAGGGGAGGGGATGACGCTGATCCCGAAGTGGCGGCATGCCGAGATGAAAGTCTCGGACAGGTAGTCCTTGCCGCGGTCGGTCGTGATCGTCTCCGGGACAATATATGGCACTGCGACAGCGCCGATCTGGCGTTCGTCGGCGGCCGCCATTGCAGCCGACGGGAGGTCCCGGGCCCGGTCCAGGCGCATGTCCTCAGGTGCATCCACCCTGGAGGCGCGCGGACGGAGCATCCGTCCGAGAAGATCTGCGTGCTCAACTCCAGATGCACCGGAGGGGACGATGTCGAAGGCCAGGATCGATCTGGTGGCTACGTCCATCGCCACCGTCAGGTGCACCCTGCCCGGGGTGCCGTCAGAGAGCAACGCCATGACATTGATCGGGGTGGAATCAATCTCAACGTACTGTCCCGGAGTTGTCGCCGCGACAGGCCTGGGTCCCCGGTCGTGTCGGTTGGCTTCACTTCTACGGGTGGTCGCCTTGCCCGTGGCCAGGCCCCGGCGGTCGTACGCTGCGAAGACCCGCCGCATCGTCCGGTCCGACGGAAGTACGACATCCTCACCTTGGTAGCGCTGCGCGAGGTGGACACGGGTCTTGTCGATCAGCGTGGAGACCGAGACAGTCGAGTCGTTCCTGGTTGCCGCGAGCACTGCGAGGACTGCCTCAAGAATCCGGTCCTCAACCCCCGGAGTCCCATTGCCCCCGGTGAGGGTCCGGCGGTCGATGAGTCCGTGGACACCATTCCTCTCATATTGCTGCTGTTTCCGCTGAAGGCTACGCACGGATGCCTTATAGCCGGCGGCAGATAGCTCGCTGACCTTCAGGGCTTCACGGCTTTGCTTGGAAGTGCCAGGTCCGTAGCCGGGACGGGGGACCGCGCCCGGTGCATCGGGGTCCGGGACACCGAACGTGACTTCGTTGAGGTGTTCGACCCACCAGCGGGCGGTTTCCAAGTCGGCCTTGCTGACCGTGGCGGTCAACGAAAGGTCCTCCGTGTGGTCAACGGGCTCAGGTCGGTCAGCCACGGTGATTTCGTCGGCAAGGGAGGCTACGTCCACCCATACGGTGTCGTTATCGGCAAGGCGGCGCAGCATCGCCGCCTGTGGCCGGGCCGCGACGACGAGGTATTCCTCGTCCTGCCACGTCAACAGGTCGCCCAGGTTCAGGCGCAGCATTGATTCTCCTCGGGTCGGGGAACTGTCGTCGCGACGGTGTCGAAGTCCAGACGCTCGGTCGGATCAACAGACAGCCGCCGGTGCCAGATCAAGTGCTTGATGAAAGGCATCGCCAATGCGGGAAACCGCCGGTTCACCATCTCCCGGCCCTCGCCGAGGGTTCGTCCGCCTGAGAAGACATTGCCGATCTGCTCGGACATCACAGGGTCGGGATGAGCGCGTGAATGCCGTGCGTTTCGCAGGAAGGCAAGATTGGCGGCCAGGATCCGATCCGGCTCGTGGAGGACCGCGTGACGCCAACCGGCCATCTCGCAAACACGCGCCGTCTCCTCGAACTGATCACGGACCGCCTCGGTCATCCGTCTGGCCGGCTTCACGTCATAGACCACTTGATCCCCGTTACGGAGAACAGCGAAGAAGTCCGGATCATGACGGACAACCTTCGAGCCATGCCGGAAAAGCACCCGGAACGGCTGGGCGAGGATCCGGTCGACCTCTCCGCATTGATCCAGCTCGACCAGGCAAGACGCCTCGAGGGAGCTCTCATACCAGATATGCCGGCCCGTGCGTTGCCAGAAGTAGACTCCATGCTGATTGGGGCGATTCTGCCACTGACTGCCGAGACGAACAGGTTCGCCTTCGACGATCGGCAGCTCAAGCAACTTCCGACCGGCATCCTGAGTCACAACGGATCCACGAAAGCGCCACTGGACCATGTCCAGTCCGGAACTCGTCCGCGGCAGCAATTTGGCGGCGGAAGGCGCTTTTACCATCACGTCAGCACCCGCCAGAAGCCAGAACGATGACGAAACATGCGTCCGACTATGTCAGATGCGACCGGCAATCACAGGATGACTCGCCAGATAGCTGACAAGATTCGCCACCTCGTCTGGCAATTCGCCAACTACAGTGGCAATCCACACTGACAGACACTCTGAGCCGGGTCTGCCTGAACCCCTCCCAATAATGCCGATAATCTACATTATGTAAAGTTGCACTCTGGCATCTCATCAGATGAATCAATTCGCGCCCATCCCCTGAGCTGACCGCGGCGGACTTCCCAAGCCCAGAATCATCGAGGTCGATTCACAAAGATTCGGGGCGGCCGCACAACAGTGAAGCCTGCGGCAGCAGTTTCTGTGTGACGTACGACCCTGCTGGCCGGACGGCGAGGCGCGCAGCCAACATGCAGAGGGTCGGGTCTCGCGCCAAAGGCCGGCTACGACCGGGACGAAGCGCCCATGGCAGTGTTCAAAGAGTCTGAGGCGGCATCAGTCCAATACGTTGAACTGACCCCGATCGCTCGGTCGGCGGATACATTGGCAGTCAGCTGAGGGGACCATCTCCCGGCGACACAGTTCGAAACAACGGCAGACAAGGGGACGAACATGGAAGCCGAATTCAACATCTTCACGGATTTCAACCAGTTCATAGTCTTCGACTCCACCGCGGACTTCGGAGATCTCTACGAGAAATGGACCGACGAAACCGTCGAGTCCATGTTCGTACAGGGCGACGGCTACATCGCCATCGGCACCATGCGCAACCTCTATGCACCCGTCCTCGTCCGATTTGAGAGTGACCGGCCCCTGCCAGGCGGCAGCGTGGGCAAAACCGCCTATGGAGTCCTGGACGTGCCGAGCGGGGTACTGGAGGTGTCCGGGTCAACCGATAACGGACTCAGCGGCGGAACACTGAACCTGCCTCCCGGCAAATACCGTGTTTTGGTGGAATACCTCAACCTCGGATCCATCGCTGACGACGGGATCGAGGGTGACGACAGCTACGTCATCACGCTTACGAAATCGGACGCGTGAGAGGTCGTACGACAAAGCACGTAGACCTACTCCCCTACTCCCGATCCTCGTCGAACCAACGGAGGAGGTTGTTGCCGCCGTAGGCGCGGCTCATCGTCTCCTGTAGTCCGTCGGCCTGTTGGGGGGCCAGATTACGCTCTGCGACGGCCGTCATGGCACCCAGGGCGCTTTCATCGTGATGCGCCGTGTTAGTGGACGCCTGGCGATGTTTGCCGATGCGATTCCGCGCGGGCAGCGTCCTGCATGAGCCGGGACGCCTCGACGGGATCTTCGAAGTTCATGATCTCGCGCCCTTTCGCTGGCCGGTCTTCGCTGCAGACTACGGGCGGCGCGCCAGAGCGCTCACTCCCCCGGCAGGTCAGGCGTTGATGCGCTTGATGATCCCGGCCACGAGGGCCACCAGTCCAAACACGGCCAAGGCGATGGTCAGAGCGCCCGCTTGCCGGAACGCGTGTCCTCCCGCGTAAGCAACCCCAGAGCGACGAGTTTCTTGAGTCGGTCCGCGAGGACATTCGAGGCGATGCCCTCGAGTGAGCCGGCGTGCAGCTCTCGGAAATAGCGCTTGTCTCCGAAAACGATGTCGCGGAGTACGATCTGGGTCCAGCGATCGCCGAACGCCTCGACCGCCGCGTTGATCGGGCACCCCGACCGAGGCTCACCCGCTTCGCCCTTGGTGCTTGCAATCTACTACCGCCAGCTAATACCGTCTCGACAAGCGGTTGCAAACCACAAGCGGAAGGCATTTCATGCTGAAGAAAGTCGCTGAGGGCGTTCTAGTTCACGAGAGCGAGTTCATCCAGAGTAATTCCGTTGTCGTGCAGGGCCGGGACGGTGTGTTGCTCATCGACCCCGGTATAACGGGCGACGAAATGGCGGCCCTCGCGAACGACCTTCGCGAGTTGGGCCAGCCCGTCGTGGCAGGCTTCTCGACGCATCCTGATTGGGACCACGTGCTCTGGCACGCGAACTTCGGCGACGCGCCCCGTTACGGTACAGCCCGCTGCGCGGCCTCTATCCAAGATCTGCTGTCAAACGCGGACTGGAAGGCCCGCATAGCCGTGGGGCTCCCGCCGGAGTACGCCGAGGAGATCCCGATGGATCTGCTCGGTCTCATTACCGGTCTGCCCGCCGAAGCTGCGCAGATTCCTTGGGATGGCCCCAAAGTCCGGATCATCGAGCATCAGGCCCATGCCCCAGGCCATGCGGCGCTGTTGATCGAGGAACGCGGCGTCCTCGTCGCCGGCGACATGCTCTCTGACATCCTGATGCCGTTCCTCGACCTAGAGGCCGCGAATCCGATCGAGGACTACCTCGCCGCGCTGCGGCTGCTCGAGAGCGTGGCCGACGACGTCGATGCCGTCATCCCCGGTCACGGCTCAGTCGGCGGAGCTGAGCAGCTACGAGCACGAATCCAACAGGATCGCGCGTACGTGCAGGACCTGCAAGACGGCGGTGTTCCCGACGACCCGCGGGTCGGTCCATCGGCCACGTTGGATTGGCTGCCCGACGTGCATAGATGGCAACTCCAGCGGCTCGCCCAAAGAGAGCAGAACGAGACGCCCGAATAGCGGTCGCATACCGGGCACTGCGGGCATCTTTGCGCTTATTTCTTGATCTCGTAGCGCAGAAGTACCACGCCGTTTTCGAACGGGGTGGCCTCGACCAGCTTCAGGTCTTGCAATCCTCGAAAATGCGTGTTCCCTTGCCGCGTGACGCCGGACAGACCAGCATTCGGACTTCGTCGACGACGCCGGCGTCCAGCAGGGAATGCATGAGTTTCAAACTCCCCCACAGCCAGATGTCCTTGCCGCCCTGCTCCTTGAGCTCCCGGATGGTGGCGGCCGGGTCGCGCGTCACCGTCGCGGCGGGAAAGTCGCCCCAAGGGGCGTCATCCAGCTTCGACGAGGCGACGAACTTGGTGAGGTTGTTTAGCTTCTCGCCGTACTCGCCCTGCTCCTCGGCGTACGGCCAGTAGCCCTTGGACTGGGCGTAGGTATTCGCGCCGAGAATCATCGTTTCGACCGAGTCGATGAGGCCCATCACGCTTGCCTTGAAGGCCTTGAGGGCTCCCCTGACACGAAGCTGAGCCCGCCGTCCTCCTCCGCGGCGATGTTGTCGACGGTAACCCACTGCTGGACTATGAGTTTTCGCATGGCGCCAACTGTAGCCCCGCTGGCACGCGGTCAACGAGCCCCATCTCGCAGCGCTGGTCCGGGCCGGCGCGTTGTTCGTCAACGGGTCTGGCACTCGCGTCACCGGCTTCGATGTGCCACCTCCGACACTGCTGGAGACCCTTGCCTCCATCGAGAAGCACGGCACTGAGCAGTCATTAGTTCGAAAACGGAATAATCATCGTTACTAGTAGAACCCGGCGAATCGCATCCTTTGCTATGCGCGTGAGCACGCAACAGGCCGCGGCTTAGGGGATGCCGCGGGCGCGACCCCGGCCCGAGGGCGCCGCTACGCCTGGCTGATGTCGATGCCCGTGATCGGCGCGCCCGCGCGCTCGTATGCGAGCGAGATCGCGCCTTTCGAGAACGCCTGCGGCGGCTGCGCTAATCGGAACGCCGCTGGCACGCCGGTGCCGTCGGCGAACAGCCGCTTGCCCGATCCGAAGGTGAGCGGGTACAGGAAGAGGTTCAGCCGGTCGACGAGATCGGCCTCGAGCAGCGACCGTGCAAGGTCGCCGCTGCCGATGACGTGGATGTCGTCAAAACGGTCCTTCAGCGCGGCCACCTCCGCGACATCCGACAGCGCCGTGGTGCCCTCCCATGCCGGGTCGGTCAGGGAGCGCGACACGACGAACTTCGGCAGGGCGTTGAACGTCACCGCGATCGGGTCGTCGTCGCCCCGGGAGGGCCAGAACGCCGCGAAGATGTCGTAGGTCTTGCGTCCCAGCAGCAGTGCGTCCATGCGGTTGATGCCGGCGACGATCGCCTCGCCGGTCTCGTCGTCGGAATACGCCCCCTGCCAGCCGCCGAACTCGAAGCCGCCCTCGCGGTCCTCGTCGGGGCCGCCCGGCGCCTGGTACACGCCGTCGAGGGTGATGAACAGGTCGACGGAGAGGATTCCCATGGTGTGCTCCTTCACGTGGGCGGCGACCGGATGCCGCCTACCCGTGCGTCGATCGGGATGGCCCAGAATCGACATCACTGCGTGCCACACTAGCGACGAGCGCACGGCAGGTCCAGAGATGGATACGGGCGGAGACGCTGTGCTGCGCCGGGATCGCTCATCGGGAACTCATCGCCGACGCACAGCGACAGCGCAGCGCACGCAAGCGCGTTTTACGCCGTTTTGGTCGCTGTTCAGCCGCGCAGAGCGCACCGTAACTTCGGTGCCTGACTACCGTCACTTTGGCGCAGTTTACTGAACGGCTCCCAAAGGATGGCTGTCAGGGCTCCGATCCTGGAGTGGAAGCTGGCGCAGTCTCAAACCATGCCCTGCCGTGCCGGTACCGGAACGCCGATCCGGTATAGGCGACCGGTTGGAGGTCGATGATGTCCAGCACCCCTGCCGCAGGACGTTATGGCTTGTCCCAGCCCGGGCCGAAAGCCTCCGGATCGACTTCGTGGGCAGGGTGAACGTCAGGGAAGTCGGCGTCAACACTGCCGGGGTGCTTCCGGACAGGAATCCCGGCGAAAGTGTGCCCGGCAAAGCCGTAGAGCAGCAGACGACTGGCATCCGGGTCTGCCGGCTCGGGCAGGCATGAGCCCGCATCCCACAACCAGGGTTCCTCAGCCAGCGCAGTGAACTCCCCCGCCGTGAGCTCATTGATCCGGTCAATGCCATGCAGGGGACAGTAATCTGATGCGGGAATGCCTTGGTCCCCCACGACCTCATCTTCGGCGTCCGGGAAGGACCGGTGGAACTCCGCCAAGCAGTTGCAGCCGGGTGCTTCAGCGGCGTCCATCGGCAGCTGCCCCGCATCGTTTCTGGCGTATGGCCACCACGACACCACGCCGGGGCCGGTGGGTATCTCCCAGACCAAGCTCCGTCCTACCCGGCCCATCGCGAACCCTCGCCACCCCTGCCTGACCGCTTCTGCAACCGCCATGATGCTCGCCGCGGTTCCCGCCGCTGCAAAAAAGCTCGACGACGACTCCTCCCCCAATTCCTCATATGTTCGGCCAAGCTCCGCGGGCAGCATCCCGAAGGCCAGTGCCCAACCGCCGCACGCTGCAGCCAGAAACAGCAGCAGCCTCAGCAGGCCACGGCGAAACGCCCGGTTTCCTGACCGAACGGCGTTAGGGCCCACTGCCGTCGTGCGTCCCGTGAGGGAAGCCTGTGCGAGGCGCCAGACCGCCCGCAACTGATGCCACGACCGAGCAGCCGCAATGACGGCCCACAGGGCGGAGACGGCAGCGCCAAGCCACCAAACGGCCGCTGACGCATAGCCGTCCAGAGTGTGCGGCATGGCAGCTGCCGACAACACGAGTGGCGCAGCCACTAGTGCATGTCTCCCCAGCAGGCATCCGAACACAGAAAACACCACGGCGAGGAGTATGCTCGCAAGCCCGAACATGTCGATGACACGATAGGCACCGGCCCAGGCAGGATCGTCAAGGCTTTCCCACCCGCGATCCGCGATGAAAGCCCCGGCCGTCGTCAGCACTCCGATCAGCCACGCGAAAGTACCTTCCCGGCGGACACGGGCCCTCCTCGGGAGTGCTGCCCACGCCTCAACGCTAGGTCGGACGATGGTGCCGGTCAGTGCCACCTGCCCCTCCTCATCAAGTGATACACGAAGACGATCATGCCACGCCCGAGCGGTCTGGAGTCTCCACGCGTCCGTCGCTGAAATCATTCCCCGCCGTGGTCGCCGTGGTGGAACACGCCGGCTCCGCAGAATCCGTAGCGGGCCAGTGCTGCGTCTGTGGGCGAGTCGGCCTTGAGGCGCACGCACCCGCGATCCGCGCAAGTTTTCCAAGGCAGCTGGTCGTCTTCGCGGGAAGCAGCCGAAGCTCTCCACCGCTGGCCAGGCCCGTCTCAATTCCTTGCGGGACGGGATGGTGACGCCCGGGGATCTGACCCTGCAGGCAGTAGTCGTTCGTTTATGGAACGGACGCTCGAACGCAGTCCCCTGAAACGAGTACACACTACTCGTGTGCGCTCAGATGAAGTCGGGTTGAATGTCGGCACGCCGTGCATTTGAGCTCTCGTGGGGGGCCACAGGGGTCGGCGTGTTCATGTCCGTGTTCGCCGCCCGTGCGCTGGGGCCTGGTCGGGGCATTCGAAGTAGAAGGTGCGCCATGTCGGTTGGGATTGCATACGCGCGTGAGGGGTCGATCGACTGGGGCGGGGTCCCCGGCTCCCGGGGCGGGGGCAAACATTGGCTAGGGTTCATCGTGCGTCTGGTCGTCCTTGCCCTGCTCGCCGTCGCGTCGGTTGTGTTGACGCCCGACAGCCGCGGGAGTCGCCGGAGGCCGCGAGTCGGCGGCGGCAGGGCCGGTGCCTGCAGCCCAGGCCTTAGGCCTTCCCCAGTCTGGGGTTCCGGGGGTGTCCGGCCTCTCATCGGCGGGCAGCGAGCGGGCCCTCGACGCCTACGGGAAGCTGCCGCTGGCCTTCGTCCCGAACGCTGGCCAGACCGACCAGAGCGTGCGCTACTACGCGCAGGGCTCAGGCTTTAGCTTCTTCTTCACCGAGAGCAAAGCCGTCCACCTTTGCCAAGGGCGAACGCGGCCAAGCGCTCGAGCTTCACTTCCTCGGCTCCAGCGCGAGCGCGACTCTCGAGGCGGGCGACAGCGGGCCCGGGACGGTGAACTACCTGACGGCGGGCGCGAGCCACACGAACCTGCCCACCTACCAGCAGCTCACCTACCGCGAGCTGTGGCCGGGCATCGACATGGTCTTCGCCGGCCGGGACGGAAGTCTCAAGTACGAGTTCCACCTGGCGCCCGGCGCCGATCCCTCCGATATCCGCCTTGGGTACGCCGGCGCCGACGGCCTGTCCGTGAGCCGCGACGGGGCGCTGCTCGTCGACACGCCACTGGGCGCATTGACGGACTCCTCCCCCACCAGCTACCAACTCATCGACGGCAAGCCTGTCCCAGTCGCGAGCCGCTACGCGCTCGAGGGCCACTCCTACGGCTTCGCGCTCGGCCACTACGACCGAAGCCATGCGCTGGTGATCGACCCCAGCCTCGCATACTCGACCTTCCTCGGCGGGACGTCGAGCGAACAGGCCTTTGGCATCGCCGTCGACCCCTCGGGCAGCGCCTACGTGACCGGGTTCACCAGCTCCACGAACTTCCCCACCACGGCCGGCGCCTTCGACACCACCCTCGGTGGATTTGGCGGCGACGCGTTCGTGACCAAGCTCTCGCCCACGGGGTCGAGCCTGGTCTACTCGACCTACCTCGGGGGGAGCGGCACGGACGCCGAAGGCCTCGGCGTCGCCGTCGACGCCTCGGGCAGCGTCTAGGTGACGGGCCAGACGACCTCGACCGACTTCCCGACCACGCCCGGCGCCTTCGACACCACCTTCAATGGCGGCTTCGATGACGCCTTCGTCACCAAACTATCGCCCACCGGATCGAGCCTCCTTTACTCGACCTACCTCGGGGGGAGCGGCACGAGCCAAGGCAACGGCATCGCCGTCGACGCCGCGGGCAGCGCCTACGTGACGGGCCAGACGGGCGCGGGCGGATTCCCCACCACGCCCGGCGCCTTCGACACCACCCTCGACTTCATCGATGCCTTCGTCACCAAACTCTCGCCCACCGGATCGAGCCTCCTCTACTCGACCTACCTCGGGGGGAGCGGCCCGGACCTCGGCTTCGGCGTCGCCGTCGACGCCTCGGGCAGCGCCTACGTGACGGGCCGGGCGGGCTCGACTAACTTCCCGACCACGGCCGGCGCCTTCGACACCACCCTCGACGGCGCCGCCGACGCCTTCGTCACCACACTCTCGCCCACCGGCTCGGCCCTCGTCGACTCGACCTACCTCGGGGGGAGCGATATAGAGAACGGCCGTGGCATCGCCGTCGACGCCTCGGGCAGCGCCTACGTGACCGGGGCCACCGGCTCCGCGGGCTTCCCCACCACCGCGGGCGCGTTCGACACGACCTTTAACGGCGGCTTCGATGCCTTCACGGCGCCCCGGCCACCCTCACGCTCGCGCCCGCGGCCGACACCAACGACGTCGCCACCCAGCACTGCGTGACGGCGACGGTCAAGGACGCGGCGGGCAACCCGACGCCGGGCATCACCGTGCGCTTCACGGTCACCGGGTCGGTCAACACGAGCGGCTCGGACACCACCGACGCGAACGGCGAAGCGACCTTCTGCTACCAGGGCCCCGAACTCCCCGGAGCCGACGCGATCAGCGCCTTCGCCGACACCGACAACGACACCACCCAGGATCCGGGTGAGCCCGTCGCCGCGGCGTCCAAGGTCTGGACGCTGCCGGTCACCACGCCGCTCTGCCAGGTCAAGGTCGAGAACGGTGGCACGATCATCGCCAAGAACGGCGACAAGGCGTCGTTCGGCGGGAACGCCCAGTCGAACGCGGCCGGCAACGTCAAGGGCCAGCAGCAGTACCAGGACCACGGGCCCGCCCAGGCCCAGAAGGTGAAGTCGATCCATATCCTGGCGTTGACCTGCAACCCACAGCGCACCCAGGCGACGATCTTCGGCCGTGCCACGATCAATGGCCAGGGCTCGCACCTGTTCCGGATAGACGTCCAAGACCTCGGCGAACCTGGCCTGGGGATCGACACCTACCGGATCCTGCTCGACACCGGCTACGACTCAGGCTCACACACCCTCAGGAGCGGCAACATCCAGATCCGCTAGCCCGGACCGTTCGCGAAGCAGCCGCGCCCCCGACCTCCGGGGCGCGGCTGCCCGCCCAGCGGGCGGGACAGGAGGAGCGCCAAGTGGCCTCATCGATTGTCGCCCTCTCGGCGTTCGGCTGCAGCGATACTGCGAAGCGGTATTCCTTCAACTCACCGGAGGCCGTCTCTCCACGATCGACACAATCGAGGCCCATCCCCCGTTTCCCAGCCGAACGGCGTTCGGTCAATCCCTCGTCTACGTTTCGCTGGTCGCGCGGTCTGATGCCGCCAAGGTGAAAAGCGGCAGCACGGTCATGGGCGACGATCAAATGCCGTTTAGAGGTGCAAAGAAAATCACTCGCAAGGGTGTTGCAGGGGTCACATTTCGCCTATGGTTGTCCGGGGCGCCACAGCGTCGTGGCTCCCGCTTCAGAGCGGAGATAATGTCCGTGACTCCGACGGGCCCAACGTCTGCACCGGCGATTACCCGAGGAAACCGCGCCAACAAGTTGTTGCCCAGCTTAGGTGGCGACCCTAAAATCGGGACATCGCACCAGGTTCCCAGAGGGAATGTCTGAGGGACCATGTCCCTGTCGGCGCGCCCATAGCTGGATCGGGTGACCGTTAGGGCGCCGACGCCAGGCACATCCACCCACTGTCGACCAGGGGCTTCACCCCTTGACCCGGAAGCATCGACCGATGACCACACTTCATCAACACGATCCGGAAGTTGAGATCCAGCAGGCACTGCACGAGTTGCGCGGGAGGCTGTCGGGATCGTTGATAGAGCCGCAGGATCCGCTCTACGAGGAAGCCCGGGCGGTGTGGAACGGCATGGTCAATCACCGTCCGCGCGCCGTCGCCCGGGCGGGCGCTGTCTCAGACATCGACGTGGTGCTGGACGTCGTGCGGCGCAGCGGCCTGGCGCTGGCTGTCCGCGGCGGAGGGCACAATATAGCCGGACACGGCACTGTTGAAGGCGGCCTTGTGCTGGATCTGGGACCGCTGAGGGCTGTAAATGTCGACGCTCGGAGCAGGCTTGTCACCGTTGAGCCCGGGGCGACGCTGGCCGACGTGGACCGAGCCACAGCCGCGCATGGCCTGGCCGTTCCTCTGGGAGTGATCAGCGGGACGGGCGTGGCCGGACTTACTCTTGGCGGTGGCGTCGGCTGGCTGACGCGTTCCCACGGACTGAGCGTGGACAACTTGGACTCCGTCGATGTTGTCACTGCCAGCGGGGAGCATCTGCACGCCAGCGAGCAGGAGAACACCGAGTTGTTTTGGGGACTGCGCGGCGGCGGCGGGAACTTCGGAATCGCATCCTCCTTCACCTTCCGCTCGCATCCATTGCCGGTAACACCCTTGGGTGGAAACCTCTTCTACCGGCAACCGCGCTGGAGGGACGCCTTAGTCGCATTCGCCACCTGGACCCGGGATTTGCCCGACGCGATGAACCCCATCATCTCGTTCCTGGTACTCCCGCCCGGGTTCGGGATGGGCGACGAGCCTTGGATGATCGTCGGGCTCGCCTGGGTTGCTGAAGACCACCAGGCCGGTCTTGAACTCATTGAGCAACTGCGTGTCGAGGCTCCTCCCGACGAACAAGAAGTGGGCGGGACTTCGTGGTTGGACTGGCAGAGTGCCATGGACACCGTGTTCCCTAAGGGCTCACGCGGCTACTGGAAGAACGTTGCGTTCTCTCGCCTGGACGAGGAGGTCGTCGACGTCCTCGTCGGTTTCGCCTCCGAACTGGCTTGGCATGGGACCGGGATCGACATCCACCATCTCGAAGGAGCGTTCGGACGAGTGCCGGAAGAGGCCACGGCCTTCCCGAACCGGTCCGCGCAATACTGGCTCAACGTCTATGGGTACTGGCAGGACCCATCCGAGGACGAACGGCTAACAGCGTTTGCACGCAAGGCACACGCGCTCATGCAGCCGTTCTCCGAGCACGGCGAATACGTCAACTTCCTAGGCGCCGATCTCGGACACCAAGACGCAGACGCCGCGCGCCATGCCTATGGACAAGATAAATATCAACGGCTCGTGGCACTCAAGGACCGCTACGACCCACACAATCTCTTCCGCCTGAACCACAACATTCCGCCAACGCCTGCCTAGTGCGCAGCCCTACGCCGGACTCAGACTCAGCAGAGTCGCCTAGAAACAGACTCAGTTGGCACCGCTCGTGGGCGGACCGGCTGTGGGTTGGGCCAGCTTCAGCTCTGGGCTTCCTGGGATTGGAAGATCCTGTCGCTGACGTCGCTACGGAGAATGTGGAACTGCCCGCCATTGCCGTTGACCGCGCCGTCCAGGACGTAGAAGCCCCGTCCGGCATCCTGGCCTCCGGCCGCACGGTCAAGGGCGGCGATCAGATGCCGGCTCAGGTGCCCCTTCGGGCCAAGTTCCTTGATCTCAGCGAGCTCCTCGAAAGTCAACCCTGCCAGTACCGCATTGATTTCAGCCATGACACACCCCCCGGTTGCGCAGCCAATTCTTGCCTGAGTCCACAGACTAGGGCACAGCGGTTGACGCCGCAAGGATTCGCGTTGACTCCAGGACAAGATCCTTGGGGCGCTCGCCGTCACGCGCACCCTTCAGGAGCTCGGTGCTGACGGTCTTTGACTGGTCCCAGACGTCCTGGACATATGAATCCAGACCTGGCTGCTATGGCTGGTCCCGGCCCGCCCGGCCCGCCCGGACCGGGACCTCGGACTCTACCCGTCATCCGACGCTGCGCGGAGGATAGGGGTACTAACTTTCAGAAGCGAAAGGCGCCGTCATGATGTGGGGTTGCGATCAAGGCATGGGATGGATGTGGCTCTGGGGCCCTCTCCTGCTCATCGGGATCGCGCTCCTGGTGCTGCTGGCGGTGAGGGTTATCGGCTGCGGCATCCGCGGCGGATACGGGCCGGGCGGCCCTGATGGACCCGGCGGTCCGCCGCCAATGGGAGGAAGCAGGGCCCGCCAGATCCTCGATGAACGCTTCGCGAAAGGAGAGCTGACCGCGGACCAGTACCGCGAACAGCTCAAGGTTCTCGGTGAGGGCCGGTAGTGCAGCCCATCAGCCGCCGCAATGCGCTGAACCAAAAGCCCCAGGGGCCGGCCGTCATCGTTGGCGTTGACGGAAGCGCTCCCTCGAGTCTGGTCCTGCGTTGGGCCAATGCACTGGCGCCTCTGTTCCAGACGCAAATAAAAGCCGTGACCGCCTGGCAGATCCAGATAGGCTTTGGCACCTTCACCCCGGTTGTGTGGCGTCCCGATAAGGAAGCCCGGCACATCTGCGCGGAGGCTGTCGCAAAGGCCTTCGGTGTTGCACCGCCGGAAGGTCGCGAAATGCTCGGTCCTGATCGCCCACAGCACCGACATGCCTGCCGGGATTTCCGCTATCCAGGGGCAAGGACATGCCGCCAAAGAAGGGGATGCCGGAGGGAACCATGAACCATCCTGACAGCATTGTGGTGGGCTACGATGGGTCCGCTGAAGCCGGCCAGGCGGTCCGCTGGGCCGCGCGACAGGCAGAACTCCGCAATTGCGAGCTGCATCTGGTGCACTGCTCGTTATGGCCGTTGCTGACCCACGATCTCGGACCGGTTCCTGGTGTTGCTGACAGCGGACTGCAGCACTACGCAGAGGCCGTTCGCGACGAGGGTAAGGCCCTCGCCGTAGAGACGGCCCCCGGCTTGAAAATCCGAACCAGCCTTTTGTATGGATGGCCTGCCGATCATCTCCGAAGAGTTTCCGCCGAAGCGAGGATGCTTGTCCTCGGAAGCCGTGGCATCGGTGGATTCATGGGTCTTCTGGTGGGGTCCGTAAGCCTGGAGCTAGCAGCGACTGCAAGCTGCCCGATTGCTGTGGTCCGATCTGACGATCACCCCAGCGGCCCCGTTGTCGTCGGCGTGGACTCATCTGGGTCGCCAGCGGCTCTCCACGATGCGTGCGAACTGGTTGGAGCAACGGGGGCAGACCTGAAGGTCATCCATGTCCTCAGAACGCAGTTCGGAATGGGAAAGGGCGGTGTAGTATCCGTCGGCACACGGAAGGTTGCCGCGAAGGCTCTGGAGAGTGCGGCACGTAACGCCCGGGCCATGGCCCAGGGGGCAAAAGTGGAGGAAGAACTGGTGGAGGACACGTCCACTCCCCGTGCCCTTCTCAATGCCGCCCGCGGTGCCGCGCTCATCGTTGTCGGGAGCAAGGGCCAAGGGCTCGTCAGGGGAGCGGTAGGGTCGACAGCCCACGCCGTCCTTCACCACGCCAGGTGTCCCGTGCTGATTTCGCGGCACAGCACGGAGGAAACCTCAAGGGGTTAGATGCATCCTTGGTCGTTGTTGGCCGCCGCGGTCACGGCGGATTCGTAGGCTTATCGATAGGGTCGGTAAGTTTGGCGTGCGTCGCCCACGCCCACCGTTTACCGTCGTACTACTCTTCTTCTCCGGCCCGAGCAGGTACAACTGAATCATGACGACCTCGCTCCTGGTGCTCGGCCCGATGATGCGGTACGTGGATGAAACCTCGGCGAGTATTTGGGTGGAGACCCAGGAAGCTGCCCTGGTCGCGGTTCATGCCGGGGGCAGGGAGTGGGAAGCCCGCACCTTCGTAGTGCACGGCCATCACTACGCGCTGGTGGCTGTGGACGAACTAGAAGCCGGATCGGTCACGCCCTACACCCTCGAAGTCAACGGAACGCAGGTCTGGCCCGAACCCATGTCCGGGTTCCCGCCACCAGTGATCGCGACGCTGAAGCCCGGCAAGCCGCTTCGGATGGCCTATGGCTCCTGCCGCACCAGTGTCCCGCACGATAAGTCCGGCAACCGGTCCCACGGTGTCGATTCGCTCCGTGCTTTCGCGCTGGAGATGGCCTCCGGCAGCGGCCAGGCGTGGCCGGATCTGGTGGCTTTCCTCGGTGACCAGGTGTACGCCGACCTGACCAGCGAGCAGATGCAGCAATTCATCCGCGCCCGCCGTGGCATCGAGGCCCCTCCAGGCAAGGAGCTCAAGGACTACGAGGAATACTCCCACCTCTACTATCTGGCGTGGTCGGACCCGGCCAACAGGTGGCTGCTGTCCACCCTCCCCAGCGCCATGATCTTTGACGACCACGACATCCGCGACGACTGGAACGCCTCCTTGAGCTGGAAGAAGGAAATGGAAGCCACCTCATGGTGGCATGAGCGTATTGTCGCGGGGCTGGCCTCGTACTGGGTCTACCAGCATCTGGGGAACATGTCGCCACAGGAGCGGACGGGGGATGCCATCTGGCAGCGGATCGCCGGGCACAGTGGCGATGGCGAGCTGGACCTCAGCGTGGAGCTGGACAGTTTCGCCGAACGGGCCAACCAGGATCCGGTGTCCTACCGTTGGAGCTTCTGCCGGGATTTCGGGGACACGAGACTGATAGTGGTGGACTCCCGCGCCGCCCGGAAGCTGGCGCCTGAAGACCGCGCACTGATCGATGCGGAAGAAATGAGCTGGCTGGACAGCCGCATGCGTGGCGGTTTCCGCCACCTGCTGGTGGCGACGTCACTACCTTTCCTGCTGCCCATGGGCCTGCACTACGTGGAGTCCTGGAACGAGGCCGTTTCTGAAGGCGCGTGGGGGAAACTGGCCGCCCGGGCCGGCGAGAAGCTGCGCCAGGCATTGGACCTGGAACACTGGGCCGCCTTCCAGAAGAGCTTCCGGCAGGTGGCGGACATGGTGACCGAGGTCGCCGATGGCAAACGCGGCCCTGCACCTGAATCAGTCACCTTCCTCTCCGGGGACGTCCACTACTCCTGCGTCTCGGAGGTGGAGCGTGTCTCGGGCAGCCGAATCGTGCAGGCAGTCTGTTCTCCTATCCGCAACCCGCTGCCGCGGCTGATGAGGTCCTTCGCGGCCATCATGTCCTTTGGCTTGGCCACCCCCTTAGGTGCCTTGGCCGCGCGCTCGGCGGATGTCCCGGACCCGCCTTTCCGCTGGTCTGGAGTCAAGGGCCCGTGGTTTGCCAACAACCTGGCCTGCCTCGAGGTGGCGCCGGAGGGGCTGAAGCTCTGGTGGCAGACAGGGGTGGTGGACAACGGCGACCACCAGCACCCGAGGCTGGAACGCGTTGCCTCCCTGACGCTGGCTCCGAGGAGCGCCTCGCCTGCACGTAGGCTGTAAGCCCCGCGGTCTGGACGACGTCCGATGATCGAAGTACCCGACCCGAAAGGAACTGCATGGCGCACGCCGAGAACGACATCACCATCAACCGACCCGCCGGGGAGGTCTATGCCTTCCTCGCGGATGGGCTTAACAACCCGAAGTGGCGGCCCGGCGTCCAAACCATTGCCCTCAAGAACGGCGCGGCCGGAGAACCCGGAGCCGTCTACAGCCAAACGCTGACGGGTCCCAAGGGACGGCCTCTGCAGGGAGACTACAAGATCACCGATGCCGAGCCGGGCCGCCTGCTGGGGTTCCAGGTAGTGGCCGGACCTGCCCGCCCGTCGGGCCGCTACCAGCTCACGGAACATGATGGAAGCACCACGGTTCGCTTCAGCCTTGACCTCAGACTTCCGCTTGTGATGAGGGTCTTGGACTCCCTGGTCACCAAAACCATGGAATCCGAAGTCGCCCAGCTCAAGAACCTCAAGGGAGTTATCGAAGCCGGCTAAGGGTGGCGAAGGCACGCTGCCGGGAGCACAATGGTCACATCCCTACCCCGGTGGTGATTGGAAATGGCCCTCGCAATAGTGATCGGGTGTACCGTCTTGCTGCTGCTCGGCCTCCTCACGGTGATCAGGTGGGGAGGCCATCCCCTTAAGGGCCCTAACCCCGTTAAGGGCCCCGGCCCCGCCCGCGCCTCTGCCCCCATTGAAGCCGCGCCTTCTCCCCCGCTTGACTCTGCAAGTCCGTCGTCGGGCGAAGTCCGCGGAGCTCGGGAGGACCCCTCGGACGCCAAAATTGCTGCACTCCGGAAATATCTCTGGTGGGCCAACGTTGCCACCTTCGCGGCGCTGGCCTCCGCATTGCTGGCCGCGTGGCCCGGCGGCCGGCTGATCATGCGGGTCCTTGCGTTCACCTCGCCGGACTCGGCCCAGGGCCGGCTGACGGAGGCCCAGGCCAACGTCGGCTTCCCAACCCTTGAAGGGTCTTTGGCCCTGTTCCTCTTCGCCGGACTGCCCGCCGGTTACCTCGTCGCGATCCTGTACGTTGTCCTGCACCGCTGGCTGCCGGCCGGCCGGCTGGCCGGACCCTTGCTTGGGGTCCTCCTTCTCATCTGGCTGGGCGGCGCCCTGCTCGATCCCCTGCGTGCGGACAACATTGACTTCAACATCGTGGGACCCGGATGGCTCGCCGTCGCCCTGTTCACCGGCCTCTCGATCCTGCACGGCGCCGTCGCCGCCGCGGCTGCGGGCTGGTGGAGTGAACGGCTACCGCTCTGGGCCGACAGGACAGCCAAATACTACGTCCCACTGCTTCTGGGATTCGTGCTCTTCCCGCCCGCCGCCCTCGCCGTCGGGTTGGGCGCCCTTGCGCTCCTGACCTGGATGACGATCTTTCCGGCGGGCTCATCGGGCCCGCCCAGAACGGCGCGCACACCCGTCTGGGTGGGTGCAGGCTTCCTTGTTGCCGCTTCGGCAGCAGCGCTTCCAGCTTTCGTCAGCGCAGTGATTTCAATTGCGTCCCGGACAACATGACGTGGCTAGCCGCCGTCGTACGCCTTTTGAAGTTCGGCAATGTCCAGCTTCCGCATGCCCAGCATGGCCTGCATGGCGCGCTGGGATCCTTCGGGATCCGGCCCGCCGATGAGCTGGCCGAGCACTGACGGCACGATCTGCCACGAGACCCCGTACCTGTCCTTGAGCCACCCGCATTGGCTCTCGGTCCCGCCGTCGGTCAGTGCGTTCCAGTAACGGTCCACTTCATCCTGCGAGGCGCAGTCGATCACGAACGACACCGCTTCGGTGAATGAGAACGCTGGTCCCCCGTTCAGCGCCTGGAAGGCCTGGCCTTCTATGTCGAATGCGACAACTATGGCCTGGCCCACCGGGCCGGGTCCGCCTTCGCCATAGCGCGAGACGTCCTTGATCCTGGCGTTATCGAAGACTGACACGTAATACTCGGCGGCTTCCTCGGCCTGGTTGTCGAACCAAAGACAGGCTGTGATCTTCTGCATGCTGATGTCCATTCCCTGAGGTCGACGGGTCCGAACGCCGATCGGCCCCCGAACCGTTGCGGCTTGAGCGTATCCCCCTGCCGGCGCAGAGACAACGGTCGGAGGCGGGGGCATTATTGTGATCCGCCACGGTGGTCCGTTTAGCATCGATTGTGGCCGTCTCCGAAGCAGTCCTTCAGTTCGCGCTCGTCGCTGCCCTACTGACCGTGATTCCCGGGATGGATACGGTCCTGGTTCTACGCACGGCCATCAGCCGGGGCCACGGATCGGCGTTTGCCACCGCGGCGGGCATCTGCACCGGAACGGTGTTCTGGGGAGTGGCTGCCGCGCTGGGCGCATCGGCTCTGCTGGCCGCCTCGGAGACGGCCTTCACTGCGCTCAAGGTGGCGGGCGCCTGCTACATGGCCTGGCTGGCGGTCAGCATGCTCGTGCGCAGCTTCCGAAAGGGCGCCGTGGTTGACACCGCAATTTCCGCCCGGCAACGCGGTGTGCGGGCGGCATGGCTGTCCGGCATCACCACCAGCCTGCTGAACCCCAAGGTGGGCGTCTTCTACATGGCGATGATCCCGCAGTTTCTGCCGCCGGACGCTTCCCCGCTCCTCATGGGAATCCTGCTGCCGCTGGTTCACAACGTCGAAGGAATGGCCTGGTTCTCAATCATCATTCTTGCCACCCACCATGCGCGGCGCTGGCTCCAGTCGGACACCGTGTCCAAGGCGACGGACCGGATTGCAGGCGTCGTCCTGCTGGCCTTCGCCGCAAAAATTGCCACCAGCAAGGCCGCCTGAGCAGCAGACCTAGGCCGGCGGCCCGCCGCCCGGCAACTGGCTGACGAGCCCCACCGTGTTGCCTTCGCTGTCCCTGATGAAACCCATCCATTCGTCGGTTCCCGCGGGACCCAGCTTCGAATCCTCGTGGCGGAAGATCACCTGTGGTGCAGCGACCACCTCGACTCCCCCGGCCTCCAGTTCCTCCATACGCCGCCTGACATCAGGGACGGCCAGGTAGATCAGCGACGGCGGAGCTCCCTTTTCGAGCAGGAGGCGGACGCCGTCGAGGTCAAAGAAAAGCAGGCCCGGCGGATCGAACACGGCCTGCGGCCGGGTTCCCAGCAGGGCCGAATAGAACTCCGCCGCCCGCTCGAGGTTCTCGGCGCGCTGTGCGACCTGTATGAGTCTCACTGGTCCTCCTTCACGGGATGTTGCACGGGTCCTGCGAGCCATCGTCGGCGATTTTCCCGGTCGGGGCAACGTCCGGGCAACGTCCAGCAACACGGGCCGCGGAACAGATAGGCTCGGATACATGCGCTCCACAGTAGAACCCGCGACCCAGCGGTCCACTCCCCGAATCATTGCAGCAGCCGCGGCGGCCGCGGACACCGTGCTCATCCTGACGTTCGCCGCCATAGGCCGGGACGCCCATGCACGGGGGGAATCCGTGGCGGGCGTCCTGCTCACTGCCTGGCCGTTCCTGGCGGGCGCGGCGGCCGCATGGCTCCTGCTGCGGCTGTGGAACCGTCCCCTGGCGGTGTGGCCGTCCGGCGTTGCGGTGTGGCTTGGCGCCGTGGGCATCGGGATGGTGCTCCGCGCATTGACGGGCCAGGCAGTGGTGTTGCTGTTTATCATCGTGGCGCTCCTGAGCCTCGCCGTTTTCCTCCTCGGTTACCGCCTTCTGGTTGCTGGCCTGCTCCGGCTGCGGCGATCCCGGCGGCGGAGCTGATGTACTAGGCTGGCACCACAGCGCACACGAGCCGGGCACCGTCACGGCACAACTGATCCGGAAGGGTACACAGTGATCACCGCATTCGTCCTGATCAAGACCGACGCCTCGCGAATCCCGGAGACGGCCGAGGAGATTTCCGCCATCCAGGGCATCAGCGAGGTTTACTCCGTCACCGGGGAATGGGACCTCATCGCTGTGGCCCGCGTGGCGCAGCATGAAGACCTTGCAGACGTGATCGCTGACAAACTATCCAAGGTGCCCGCCGTGGTGCACACCACCACGCACATAGCCTTCCGCGCATATTCGCAGCATGACCTCGACGCCGCCTTCGCGCTGGGCTTCGAATAGCTAAAGCCCGAAAAGGGATGGCCCGGCACACTGGTGCCGGGCCATCGCTTTTTCTGTCCTACGCCTGTGTCAGGCTGACCCACTTGTCGAGGACGGCAGCAGCGGCGCCGGAATCAACGGACTCGGCGGCCCGCTCGAGGGCGAGGCGCATGCGCTCCGTCAGTGGCCCGGTGGCGTCAAGATCGTAGGCCACGAGCCCTGCCGCGGCGTTCAGCAGAACGGCGTCGCGGACGGGCCCGGCCACGCCGGCCAGGACGTCACGGACGACGGCGGCATTGGCTTGGGCGTCACCGCCGCGAAGTTCCTCCACAGTTGCGGGACGGATGCCGAGGTCCTGCGGCGAAAACTGCTGTTCAGCCACTTCACCGTTGCGGATTTCCCACACGGTCGACGGGCCGGTGGTGGTCAGTTCATCCAGGCCGTCGCTTCCGCGAAATACCAGGCCGCGGCTTCCGCGGCGGGCCAGTACGCCGGCCACCAGCGGCGCCATGCGCGCGTTGGCCACGCCTACGGCGGAAGCCTGGACCCCGGCCGGGTTGGTGAGGGGCCCAAGGAAGTTGAAGGCCGTGGGTATGGCGAGCTCCCGGCGGGGCACGGCGGTGTGGCGGAACGACGGATGGAACACCTGGGCAAAGCAGAACGTAATGCCCGCCTCTTCCGCGTTGCGGGCAACGTCCGGGATGGGAAGGTCCAGCCGCACTCCGAGCGCCTCAAGAACATCGGCAGAGCCCGACGACGACGACGCTGCGCGGTTCCCGTGCTTGACGACTTTTGCTCCGGCTCCGGCGCAGACGAGCGCCGCCATGGTGGAGATATTGACGGTGTTGAGCTGGTCCCCGCCGGTGCCCACGATGTCGAGCTTCTCGCCCGCAATATCAATGGGCTTCGCGTGGGCAACCATGGCGTCGACGAGGCCGGCCAGCTCCTCCACGGTCTCTCCCTTGGCCCGCAGCGCGACCAGGAAGCCGGCGATCTGGGCGGGCGTCGCCTCCCCGGACATGATGGTGTCCATGGCCCATGCCGTGTTGTCCGCAGTCAGGTCCTTACCGTCCATAAGTGCGGAGATGAGCCGCGGCCAGGTGCTGCCTGCCGCCGGTGCCGATGCCTGAGAAGTCACCTCCTGATGCTATCGAGGTACGAGTTCAGAAAACCAATGTGAACGGTGTCGGGAACTTTTCAGCGCGATTTCGCGTCTTTGTAGAAAAAGTCTCCCCAAAAGGCGGTTTGCGTTGGGCAGGACGGAGTTTTACAGACATAATGTCTATGTGACATCTGCGACCCATGCCCCCAGTACCCCGGCGCACCCCACGCTGAACCGCCCCAATATGGTTTCTGTTGGAACCGTAGTCTGGCTGTCCAGCGAGTTGATGTTCTTCGCCGGCCTCTTCGCCATGTACTTCACACTCCGGTCAACGTCCGGACAGATGTGGGCGGAAGAGACAGCAAAGCTCAACTTCCCCTTTGCGCTCGTTAACACGATCGTCCTCGTGGCAAGTTCATTCACCTGCCAGATGGGCGTTTTCGCCGCCGAAAGGCTCCAGCCTCGCCGCAGCGGAGGTCCGCTGCAGTTCACCCGCTGGGGCATGAACGAGTGGTTCACGCTGACGTTCATCATGGGCGCGTTCTTCGTTGCCGGCCAGTCCACGGAATACGCCATGCTGGTTTCCGAGCACGTGACCCTTTCGACCAACGCTTACGGTTCCGCCTTCTACATGACCACCGGCTTCCACGGCCTGCACGTCATCGGCGGCCTGATCGCGTTCCTCCTCATCATCGGCCGCTCCTTCGCCGCGAAGAAGTTCGGTCACTTCGAGGCGACGTCGGCGATTGTCACCTCGTACTACTGGCACTTCGTGGACGTCGTCTGGATCGGCCTCTTCCTGGTCATCTATGTCCTCCAGTAGTCAACGCTTGACTCTTTTTCTACAAGAGACAGAATTTCAAGAAGCGGCTCCCGGAGCCGACGCACGAACGAATAAAGGAACCACCACGTGAAGGCACTCTCGCAGAAGCGACGTCACCCACTGGCAGCGATTGCGCTGCTGTTGATGGGCCTCCTCCTCACTGGTGGGCTGTACGCCGTTGCCACCACCGTCAACGAGGCCAAGGCCACCACCGCCGACTTCAGCGCCAGTGACACAGAGGAAGGCGGAAAGCTCTTCGCCGCCAACTGCGCCACCTGCCACGGCATGGGTGCCAGCGGAACTAAGGACGGTCCATCCCTGGTAGGTGTCGGCGCTGCTGCCGTTGACTTCCAGGTAGGCACCGGCCGCATGCCCATGCAGATGAACGGCCCGCAGGCTTACGAGAAGCCGGCCCAGTTCAACGATGAACAGACCCGCCAGCTTGCCGCTTATGTCGCTTCGCTAGGACCCGGCCCCTCGATTCCCGCAGGGGAACTCCTCGACGAAAAGGGCAACGCCGCCGAAGGTGGAGAACTTTTCCGCGTGAACTGCGCCATGTGCCACAACGCTGCTGCTGCAGGCGGTGCACTGACCCGCGGCAAATTCGCCCCGGCCCTCACCGATGTTTCGGGCAAGCACATTTACGAAGCAATGGTGTCTGGCCCCCAGAACATGCCGGTCTTCAACGACGCCAACATCTCTCCGGAGGGCAAGCGCGACATCATCACCTTCCTGAAGCAGATTGAGGCCAACGGCTCCCCCGGCGGCGCTGATCTGGGTGCCATTGGTCCCGTTTCTGAAGGACTGTTTGTGTGGATCGCCGGCCTCGGCGTCATCATCGCCTTCACCATCTGGCTGACGTCCCGCACGTCATAGCCGGAGCCGGGCACTGTAAGAATGTCCTGCTGACCCTTCAGCAGGTTTGAAATTGAACATTAACTCGGCGGAAGCCGAGACGAGAGAAGGATGAGGCGAATCATGGGCAACCATAGTGACGGCAGTCCGAACCACTCGGGCACCGTAGCTACGGCTGGTCAGAATGAGGTGGAGAAGTTCCAGGACCCTGGAATTCCCCCGCATCGTTTGCGCCTGGCTGACACGGACCCGAAGGCCGCAAAGCGAGCAGAACGGCAGGTTGCCATTCTGTTCGGCAGCTCGGTCGTTGGCACCGTGATCTTCCTGGTGGCGTACTTCGCCATCGATCTGGGCGATGACTCCACGATTGCCACCATCAGGCTGCAGAACGCCCTGCTTGGCGTCGGAACAGCGTTCGCCATGCTCGGCATCGGCACGGGTATCGTCCACTGGGCCAAGGCCCTCATGCCGGACCACGAAGTGTCCGAGGAACGTCACCCGATCCGCACGGAAGACGACCGCCAGGCCGCAGTGCGCATTGTGGATGACATCGTTGAGGAGACGGGCATCAAGCGCCGCCCCCTCATCCGGAACACCCTGCTCGGCGCGGTAGCACTCGCACCGCTGCCGGCACTGGCCGTGTTCGGCGATCTGGGCCCGCGCCCCGACAACAAGTTGGCACACACCATGTGGGCTCCGCAGGAAGGCAAGCTAAAGCGCCTGACCCGCGACCCCGACGGCACTCCGATCAAGGCCTCGGACGTGACCATCGGTTCCGCCTTCCACGTGATCCCGGAAGGCCTCAACGATCTGCACGAGGGCAAGCTCAACGAGAAGGCCAAGGCCGTCGTTCTGCTCATGCGCCTCGATCCCTCCTCGCTGAACCCGTCCGCGGGGCGTGAGAACTGGGGCTACAACGGCATCGTTGCCTACTCGAAGATCTGCACCCACGTCGGATGCCCTGTTGCCCTTTACGAGCAGCAGACGCACCACCTGCTGTGCCCGTGCCACCAGTCAACCTTCGACCTCACCCAGGAATGCAAGGTTATCTTTGGCCCGGCCAGCCGTCCCCTCCCCCAGCTGCCCATCGCGGTGGATGATGAGGGATACCTGGTCGCTACCAGCGACTTCAACGAACCTGTAGGACCAAGTTACTGGGAGCGTGATGAGCATGAGCGCAGCATCAACAGCTGAAGCCCCCGCCTACGTAGCCAACACTAAAGTCGGACGTATTACTGATTTCGTTGACGAGCGTGTCGGCGGATCCGGAATCCTCCGTGAATTCGGCCGCAAGGTATTCCCGGACCACTGGTCTTTCATGTTCGGCGAGGTGGCGCTGTACTCCTTCGTCATCCTGCTCATGTCCGGAACGTTCCTGACATTCTTCTTCGATCCGTCCATGGCCGAGACGCACTACAACGGCTCCTACACGCCGCTGAAGAACGTTGAAATGTCGGTCGCGTTCAGCTCGTCGCTGGATATCTCCTTTGATGTCCGTGGCGGACTGTTCATGCGCCAGGTCCACCACTGGGCAGCTCTGCTCTTCGTGGCGTCCCTCGGTGTTCACATGCTTCGTGTCTTCTTCACGGGTGCCTTCCGCAAACCCCGCGAAATGAACTGGGTTGTCGGCGGGGTCCTGCTGATCCTGGCCATGGCTGAAGGATTCACCGGTTATTCACTCCCCGATGACCTGCTCTCCGGCAACGGCCTGCGCATCATCGACGGCGTGATCAAGTCCATCCCGGTGATCGGGACGTACATTTCATTCTTCCTGTTCGGCGGGGAATTCCCGGGCACGCTCATCATCAGCCGCCTGTACACGCTGCATATCCTGCTGGTGCCGGCGCTCATCCTGCTGATGATCGTCCTGCACCTGTTCATGGTGGTCGTGCACAAGCACACCCAGTACCCCGGCCCGGGCCGCAACGACGGCAACGTCGTCGGCTACCCCCTCGGCCCGGTCTACGCGGCCAAGGCCGGCGGATTCTTCTTCATCGTCTTCGGTGTGATCGCCCTCATGGCCGGGTTCTTCACGATCAACCCGATCTGGAACTACGGCCCGTACGATCCCTCCCCCGTGTCCGCAGGCACGCAGCCTGACTGGTACATCGGCTTCGTTGACGGTGCCCTGCGCCTCATGCCCGGTGTGATCGGCGATTTCCACTTCGAATACGTGATCTTCGGCCATGTTCTGACATTGAACGTGCTGTTGCCGGCGCTGGTTCCGGCAGGCATCATCTTCACCGTTCTGTTCATGTATCCGTGGATCGAGCGCTGGATCACCAAGGACAACCGCGAGCACCACGTGCTGGACCGTCCGCGCAATGCGCCGACGCGTACTGCTATCGGTGTAGCCGGCTTCACCTGGTACTGCGTCATGTGGGCAGCCGCTGGCTCGGACCTCATCGCAACGCACTTCCACGTGGCACTGAACGACGTCACCTACTGGCTGCGCGCACTGTTCTTCCTCGGCCCGATCATCGCCTTCGTCGTGACGAAGCGCGTCGCCTTGGCCCTGCAGCGCAAGGACCGCGAGATCGCCCTCCATGGCCGCGAGACCGGCCGTATCGTGCGCCTGCCGCACGGAGAGTTCATCGAAGTCCACGCCCCGCTCGACGAGTACAAGCGCTACAAGCTTGTCGGTTTCGAGTCGCCGGTCCCCCTTCCGGCAGTGCCGAACGAACATGGCGTCGTCACCCGCAAGGAAAACCGGCGGGCGAAGCTGTCCCAGTGGTTCTTCGAGGACAGGGTTGCCCCGGCAACTCCCGCTGAGCTCGAAGCTGGCCACGGCCACCACGAGGCAGTGGAAGCCGGCGAGGCGCAGAAGACGCTTAGCCACTAGGCCCACCCGCTAGTCACGGTCAAGTCATAGAAAAGGCCCGGTCCGCTTGGACCGGGCCTTTTCTATGTCCCGTTGACTGCTCGTCTTCTGTGCATCGTTGGCTGCTCCTCCGCCGAGCCCTTCGGCGCAAACCTCCCTGGCCGGCCCGGCTACTGGTGTCGGTAGCCCGAAGCGTAGTTTCGAGCAGGCCGGATGCCGGGCCGCTGCAACGGCACCCAGAGCTTGTAGCGGTCGGCACGGTAGTAGGAGACGGAATAGTCCACCATGGCGCGGGCAACGAACGCGTGCCGCTGGATCTTCAGCAGCGGTGACCCTATTTCAACGTTCAACAGCCTTGCAGTGGAGGGTGACGCGGCCGTCGCTTCGATCATGTCCTCGCCCCATTCCATGACGAGGCCGAACTGTTCGCTCAGGACGTTGTACAGCGACGTGGGCGGCTCACCGTCCAGCAGGCCCGGAACGCGGTGCGCCGGGATGAAGTTCTCGTCCACGCTCATTGGCTCGTTATCGGCCAGCAGGAGGCGCCGGAAGCGCACCAGGGGCGTTCCCTCCTCCAGCTGCAGTTCGCGCGCGAGGAAGGCGCTTGCGGCGATCTGCTCAAAGCTGAGCACCTTGGCCGCCGGCACCATGCCGCGGCGCTGCATTTCCTCGCTGTAGGAGGTGAGCTTGACCTGGAGATCCAGTTTGGGCTTGCGCACAAACGTACCCAGCCCCACCACGCGTTCGATGACCTCTTCCCCCACGAGAGCGTCGATGGCCTGCCGAACGGTCATCCGGGCCAGCCCGAAGCGCTCCGCCAGGTCACGCTCCGAAGGCAGGCCGGAGCCGGGCGGGCATGACGTGGCGATGTACGTCCTGAGGATCTCGCGAAGCTGGACGTAGATGGGGGTTCCGCTTTTCCTGTCGATCTCGCCGGCGATGCGGGAGGCTTCAGCGGCCACGGCAGTTGCTCCTGTAATGCATGTTCACATTTCAAGGGTAGGCCATTCAGCCGTCAGGTCTAGACCACGCAGCGGGGCGCCCGTGATAGCCCTGCGGGGCGGATATTCTTAACGTCAAACACGAAAGACGACGGCGTCGTTCCGTCCAAGAAGAGGAGTCCAGTTGCCCGTTCGTAAGGCAATCGTCACAGCCGCCATCGGCCTGCACGCCCGCCCGGCAGCGGTCTTCGTGCGCGCCGTGACGGAGACCGGTTTGCCGGTGACGATCCGCAAAGCCGGCATTGACGCCGTCGACGCACGCTCGCTGCTCGAGGTCATGACAGCCGACTTCAACTGCGGCTGCGAGGTGGAGCTGGGTGTCACCGAGTCGGCTATTCCGGCCGGCCGCAGCATTGTGGAGGCGGAGTCGGCGTTGTTGGGCCTGGCCGAGCTGCTGGAGTCACAGAAGGCGGGCTGAAACTAGCCAAAGGCTGCCATTGCCCGGGCCAACAACGACGACGGCGGGCCCCACCAAAATGGTGGGGCCCGCCGTCGTTCAGGCTGTGTCCTGAGACTTAGTGTGCGTGATCTCCGCGGCTGTACTCGTAGACCCAGCCGACGAGGGCCACAATGGCCATGCCGCCCGCGATGAAGGTGATCCAGAAGCCGATGGCGAGGCCCAGGAAGCCGGCTGCACAGGTCAAGCCGAGCACCAGCGGCCACCAGCTCCAGGGGCTGAAGTGCCCCTGCTCGCCGGCGCCTTCGTGGATCTCTGCGTCGTTGCGGTCCTCGGGACGCATGCCGACGCGCTTGCCGGTGAATCCGAGGTAGGCACCGATCATGCCGGCCAGGCCGCCCACGAGGAGGATGCCCAGGATGCCGACCCACTCACTCCAGTTGGTCAGGAAACCGTAAACCATTGAGACAGGGACGAAGAAGAAGACTCCTGCTCCAAAAATCCATGATTCGATCTTCACTGCGCGGTGTCCTTCTGATCGGCGTTACCGAGCACAGCTGCTGCCGGCGCCGGTGACTCAACGGTGTGTGACTGTGACAGCTCGGGGTGGTGCAGGTCCAGGGCCGGACGCTCCGAGCGGATGCGGGGCAGGGAGGTGAAGTTGTGGCGCGGCGGCGGGCAGGACGTTGCCCACTCCAGCGATGCACCGAAGCCCCAGGGATCGTCCACCTGTACCTTTTCCGCATTCCGCGACGTGATGTAGACGTTCCAGAGGAACGGGATCAGCGACGCACCGAGAACGAACGAGGAGATGGTGGAGAACTGGTTCATCCAGGTGAAGTTGTCCTCCACCAGGTAGTCCGCGTAGCGGCGGGGCATGCCTTCAACGCCCAGCCAGTGCTGGATCAGGAAGGTGCCGTGGAAGCCGAGGAACAGGAGCCAGAAGTGGATCTTGCCGAGGCGCTCGTTGAGCATCTTGCCCGTCCACTTCGGCCACCAGAAGTAGAACCCGGCGAACATCGCGAACACCACGGTGCCGAACACCACGTAGTGGAAGTGCGCCACCACGAAGTAGGAATCGGAGACGTGGAAGTCCAGCGGCGGGGAGGCCAGGATGATGCCGGTCAGGCCGCCGAAGAGGAACGTGATGAGGAAGCCGATGCTCCACAGCATGGGGGTCTCGAATGTGATGGAACCGCGCCACATGGTGCCGATCCAGTTGAAGAACTTCACGCCCGTGGGGACAGCGATGAGCATGGTCATGAACGAGAAGAACGGCAGCAGCACCGAACCGGTGACGTACATGTGGTGCGCCCACACGGTCACGGACAGTGCGGCGATCGCGATGGTGGCGTACACCAGGCCCTTGTAGCCGAAGATCGGCTTGCGGCTGAAGACCGGGAAGATCTCCGAAACGATGCCGAAGAACGGCAGCGCAATGATGTAGACCTCGGGGTGGCCGAAGAACCAGAACAGGTGCTGCCAGAGCACGGCGCCGCCGTTTTCCGGATCGAAGATGTGGGCGCCGAAGCGGCGGTCGGCTCCGAGGGCGAACAGCGCGGCGGCCAGCGGCGGGAAGGCCATCAGCACGAGGATCGCCGTGACCAGCGTGTTCCAGGTGAAGATCGGCATGCGCCACATGGTCATGCCGGGGGCGCGCATGCAGATGATGGTGGTGATGAAGTTGACCGCGCCCAGGATGGTGCCGAAGCCGGAGAGCGCCAGGCCGAAGACCCACAGGTCACCGCCGATGCCCGGGCTGAACGTGGTGTTGGACAGCGGGGCGTAGGCGAACCAGCCGAACGACGCCGCACCCTGCGGGGTGATGAAGCCGGACACCGCGATGGTGGAGCCGAACAGGAAGAACCAGAATGCCAGGGCGTTCAGCCGCGGGAAGGCGACGTCGGGAGCGCCGATCTGCAGCGGCATGATGACGTTGGCGAACCCTGCGAACAGCGGGGTGGCGAACATGAGCAGCATGACCGTGCCGTGCATGGTGAACAGCTGGTTGTACTGTTCCTTGGTCTGCAGGATCTGCATGCCGGGTTCGAACAGCTCGGCGCGGATGAGCAGCGCCATCACGCCGCCGAGGCAGAAGAAGATAAACGAGGCGATCAGGTACATGTACCCGATGGTCTTGTGGTCGGTGGAGGTGATCCAGTTGACGACGATGCGTCCCTTGGACTTCGGAACTACGGGAGCCGCAAGGGTCCCGACAGGTGCGGATTGGGTGTAAGTAGCCACGTCGCTCCCCTTACTTTGTTTCGTTCAGGTTCGGGTTGCGGTCGTACTCTTCGCCGAGCAGTCCCGTGTTGCCGTCCTGGCGCAGCTGGGTCAGGTGAGCCTGGAATTCGGACTCGGACACCACCTTCACGCGGAACAGCATCTCGGAGTGGTATTCACCGCAGAGTTCGGCGCACTTGCCGTCGTAGGTTCCCTCTTTGGTGGGCGTGAACCGGATGTAGTTGGTCTTGCCCGGGATCATGTCCCGCTTCTGCAGGAATGCAGGGACCCAGAAGGAGTGGATGACGTCGCGGGAGTTCAGCTCAAGGTCAACGGACTTGTTGACGGGCAGGTAAAGCGTGGGCAGCTTTTCCTTGTCCACTTCCTTGCCGGTCAGGTGCGCCTGGACACCGGCTTCGTGGACGTCCCCGGTAACGACGTCGCCCTGCTTGTAGTTGAAGTCCCAGGCCCACTGCTTGCCGCGGACATCAACAACGACGTCGGCGGGCTTGGAGCGGTCATCGATGGCCTGCTGGTCACGGTCGGTGAAGTAGAAGAACACCAGCACCATGAAGAGCGGGATGGTCAGGTAGAAGACCTCGAGGGGAAGGTTGAAACTGGTCTGCCGCGGGAAGCCCACGGTGCCTTTGCGGCGCCGGTAGGCGACCAGGCACCAGACGATGAGTCCCCAGGTGATGATGCCCACCACGAGGGCGGCAATCCATGAGTTGACCCAGAGGTCCATGATGCGGTCAGTGTGATTGGTGGTGCCACGCTCGGTGGGCAGCCACCCCTTCGTTACCTCTGGCGAACATCCAGTCAAAACCAACGCGCCGGCAATTGCCAAGCCAGAGATCGAAGTGATCGTTTTGCGTCGGCTGCCGGTTCGGTTCTGCGAACTCACAGACGGCCCTTCCTACTTGTTGCTGTTGCCAGGGCGGCAAAAAGCCTCCCGGGCACACTAAAAGTTTTACTACTCGGTGTAGAGCTTACCGCCCCCCGCGGGATTTCGCCCACATGTCTGACCAGTGTGGCGGCGCCGGTTGTCACCGACGCCGCCACAACGGTCTGGAAAGGGCAAAAGTGCCCGTTAGTGGAAGGAATCTCCACAGGCGCACGATCCGCCGGCATTGGGATTGTCGATGGTGAAGCCCTGCTTGGAGATGGTGTCCTCAAAGTCAATGCTGGCGCCGCTGAGGTAGGGCACGCTCATCTTGTCGACGACGACCTCGACACCGTCATAGTCGCGAACAGCGTCTCCCTCAAGGAGGCGCTCGTCGAAGTAAAGCTGGTAAATCAGGCCGGAGCATCCGCCCGGCTGTACGGCAACGCGGAGACGGAGGTCTGTGCGGCCTTCCTGCTCAAGGAGGCTGCGGACCTTGCCTGCTGCAACGTCGGTCAGCTGAACCTCGTGGCTCGCCAGTTCGTCACTGGCCGTGCCGGTGGGTTCGGTGCTGTTTTCATTGGTCGTAGTGCTCATTGGCCTACCTTCTAACGACGGTCCTGGCGGCCCCGCTTGCACGGTGCCTGCCCCTACGGAAACGGTATGGGCTATAGCTACATGCTACGTCGATCACGCGTGTAGCTCTAACTAAAGACGTAACCGAGGCCTTCCCGGACTTGTTCCCGGGACGGCCATGCCACCCGCCCGGGGACTGCCGCAGCTCCGCGGTTTCGCCGCCGGGACCGGATCCGTCAGCGCGGGTCCTCGATATTGAGGCGGGCCAGCAGGAGCGCTTCGGCAAGGACCGCGTTCCGGAAGTCCTCAAGGTGCAGGGATTCGTTGGCGGAGTGCGCCCGCGAATCCGGGTCCTCAACACCCGTCACGAGGATCTGGACAGCCGGATACAGGTCTGTCAGGTCCGAGATGAACGGGATGGAACCGCCGATGCCCATTTCCACGGCCGGCACTCCCCAGGCTTCCCCGAGTGCCCAGAGCGCGAATCCCGCGGCAGCGGAGCTGGTGTCCGTCTGGAACGCGTTGCCGCTCTCCCCCGGCGTGAACACCACTTTCGCTCCGAACGGCGCGTTGCGCTCGACATGCCTGCGGACGGCCTCCATGGCCTCGGACGGGACCTGGCCGGGGGCCAGGCGCAGGCTGAACTTGGCCCGGGCCCTGGGAAGGAGCGTGTTGGAGGCGACGTCCACGGCCGGCGCGTCGAATCCGATGATGGACAGCGCCGGCTTGGTCCACAGGCGGGACGCAATGGTTCCGCTCCCGGCCAGCTGCACGCCGTCGAGCACCGACGCGTCGGCACGGTACTCCGCTTCGGTGAGGTCGACTTCAACGTCGTCCCGGCTGACCAGCCCGGCCACCGCCACGTTGCCCTCCGCATCGTGCAATGTGGCGATAAGCCGTGACAACAGCGTGGGCGCATCCAGCACGGGTCCGCCGAACATTCCGGAGTGCACGGCGTGGTCCAGGACCTGCACCTCGACGGTTCCGTCGATCAGCCCGCGGAGGCTGGTGGTCAGCGCCGGAACTCCCACCTTCCAGTTGCTGGAGTCAGCCACCACAATGACGTCTGCACGGAGCAGCTCGCGGTGGGTTTCGAGGAACGTACGGAATGTCGGCGAGCCGGCTTCTTCCTCTCCCTCGAAGAACAGGGTGACGCCGAGCCCGAATTCGTCGCCGAGCACCTGCGTCACTGCCCCGTAAGCAGCGATGTGGGCCATGATTCCGGCTTTGTCGTCCGCGGCGCCGCGGCCGTACAGCCGGCCGTCACGTTCGACGGCGGTAAAGGGCTCGGAATCCCACAGCGCCTGATCCCCCGGCGGCTGGACATCATGATGGGCATACAGCAGGATGGTCGGCTTGCCTTCCGCAGCTTCCCTGCGCGCAACAACGGCCGGTCCCCCGGGTGTGCCGTCTTCCTTATCGCACCGAAGGATACGGACGTCGGCAATGCCCGCGTTCCGGACGAGGGCGGCGACAGCCTCAGCGCTGCGGTCCAGCGGCGCGGGATCGAAACTCGGCCACGCTATGCCTGGAATACTGACCAGGTCCTTCAGCTGGGCAACCGTGGAATCAAAGGCTGCACTTACGGCGCTCCGCAGGGCGCGGGTGTCGACGCCGTCCACAGAGCCACCGATCTCTTGCGGGGTCGCCGCTGGTGATGAAGTCATGGCCCAAACACTACCTGTGTCACACACCACAACAAACAGCGGTTCCGGGCCGTGTGGCCGGGCCGACCGGCGCGGGTCCGAAGCATGTGCCGCCTGCCCGCCGGCATGACGGGCGGCCGCGTCCTGCAAGGTATTCTGTTGTCGTGTTCGGACGTAAAAAGGAAGCGCCAGCGGCGCACGACGTAGTAGACCAGCAGGCTGCCCAGGCAGCGGCCCAGAGTGAAGCTTTGGGCAAGGGCGCACCCACGCCCAAGCGCAAGGCCCAGGAGGCCGCCCGCAAACGCCCCCTGGTGCCGGAGGACCGCAAGGCCTCCAAGGCGGCGGAGCGTGCTGCCATCGCGGACCAGCGCCTCAAGATGCGCCAGGCCATGGATACGGGCGACGAGAAGTTCCTGCCGATCCGTGACAAGGGGCCCCAGAAGCGCTTTGCCCGCGACTATGTGGACGCCCGCTTCAGCCTGGGCGAGTACCTCATGTTCGGCGCCCTGGTCTTCGTGATCGTCTCGCTGGTGGTCCCGTCCACGAGTGAGATGATGATCTACGTCCTCGGCGGATTCTGGGTCATGTTCCTGGCAGTCTTCGTGGACGTGTTCATCCTCTCGCGCAAGCTCCGCAAGCGGCTCACCCAAAAGTTCGGCGAGGTGGAGCGCGGCACCGTCTGGTACGGCTCGATGCGCTCCCTCCAGTTCCGGAAGCTCCGCCTGCCCAAGCCCCAGGTCCAGCGCGGGCAGTACCCGTCCTAATCACCCCTTTCCTCCAGGCTGACCCTTTCTAAGGGCCGGTCCCGGACCCTCCAGAGTGCAGCAGCCCCCGGCGGTAGTACCGCCGGGGGCTGCTGCGTTCAGGGCTGCTGCACGTTCAGGGCGGCTGCACTTCAGGGCAGGGCTAGGCGCCGCGGCGGCTCTTCGCCAGCTGCCTATTGATGCGGGCTGCCCAAAAGGGCCCCTCGTAGAGGAACGCGGTGTATCCCTGGACCAGGGTGGCGCCGGCGTCCAGCCTGTCCTGGACATCCTCGAACGTCTCCACTCCGCCCACGGAGATCAGGACAAGCTTGCCCCCGGTTGCCGCCTTCAGCCGGCGCAGGACCTCCAGGGAGCGGCCCTTCAAGGGCGCGCCGGACAGCCCGCCCGCACCGCAGCCCTCGACCTTTTCCGCGGAGGACGAGAGCCCGGCACGTCCGATGGTCGTATTAGTGGCGATGATGCCGTCCAGGTCAAGATCCAGCGCAAGGCGGGCAACGTCGTCGATGTCTTCATCGCTCAAGTCCGGCGCAATCTTGACCAGCAGCGGAACGTGGCGTCCCGCCGACTTGTCGGCCTCCTCCCCCACGGCCTTCAGCAGCGGCCGCAGCGTCTCCACATTCTGCAGAAGCCGAAGCCCCGGCGTGTTCGGAGAACTGACGTTCACCACGAGGTAGTCGGCAGCCGGTGCCAGGCTGCGCGCACTGATGAGGTAGTCCTCCACAGCGTCGTCGAGCTCCACAACCTTGCTCTTGCCGATGTTCACGCCGATCACAGGACGGACCTTGGGGTGCCGGCGCTGAAGCGCAGCACGGGCGGACTTGAGCCGGGGCGCTACTGCGGCGGCGCCGTCGTTGTTGAATCCCATCCGGTTGATGACTGCACGGTCCTCGATGAGCCGGAACAGCCGCGGCTTCTCGTTACCCGGCTGCGCGCGGCCAGTAATGGTTCCGACCTCGACGTGGCCAAATCCAAGTTCTGTCAGCGCCTCGATGCCGTGGCCCTCTTTGTCGAAGCCCGCCGCCAGTCCGAACGGCGACGGAAAGGTCATGCCGAGTGCACTGGTCTGCAGCGACGCCGGCGGGGCGGTAAACCGTTCCAGCAGGCGGCCTGCGCCTGTGGTGTGGGCGAGCCGGATGCCCTTGAACCCGATTTTGTGGGCGCGTTCCGCGTCCATCCATGAAAAGGCCAGCCTGAAGAAAGTGGGATATACGCGCATGCCTCTAGTTTTCCGCCTCAGGCGATGCAGACCAAACCCGGGCCGACACAAGCGCCCGGCTACACAGCACAACGATGTTCGCTGCCCGTGCCCCATGCCATGGAGGGGCGGCGAAAGTCTAGGCTGGTGCCATGGAGTGGCGGAGTGACATCCTTGGCGCGGACTTCGAGTCCTGCGCCTTCGATGCCACGGGCAGTGACGGTGTCACGCGCACCGCGACGCTCGTCCGTTTCGTTCCGCGCAAAGACCGTGCCCCCTCCGGGCGGGCCGGCCGGCGCCGTGCCGTGATGTTCCTGCACGGTTGGAGCGACTACTTCTTCAACACTGAGCTGGCACGCTTCTGGGACGGGCAGGGCTTTGAATTCTTTGCCCTGGACATGCATAACCACGGGCGCAGCCTTCAGCCCGATACCCACGGCGGCTATGTTGCAGACCTGGGCAACTACGACGCTGAAATCGGCACCGCAATCGAAATGATCTCCGCGACCGGCCCGCAAGCACCGCTGTCCCTTGCCCTGATGGGCCACTCCACCGGAGGCCTGGTGGCGGCCCTGTGGGTGAGCCGGCATCCCGGGGTCGTCTCCCAGCTGGTGCTGAACAGCCCGTGGCTGGAAATGCACGGCAGTTCGCTGGTCCGCCGTGCCGCCTGGGCCATGGTGGAGCCGCTTGCCCGCCTGCGGCCCGAGGCTGTGCTGAGGCTGCCGGAGCGGGGCTTCTACTGGCGGAGCATCAGCAGCTCGGCCGAGGGCGAATGGAGCCTGGACGACAACTACCGGCCGCCCATGGCGTTTCCGGTCCGGGCCGCCTGGCTCAGCGCGGTCCTTGCGGGCCACGCCAAGGTGGCGCGGGGCCTCGGCATCGACATCCCCATTCTGGTCTTGATTTCGGGGGCTAGCGAGAACGGCATGGTCTGGACCGAGGCGATGCGCAGCACCGATGCCGTGCTGGACGTCAACGTCATTGCCACACGGTCCCTGTCCCTGGGCCGGAGTGTGTCCGTGGAGCGCATTGACGGCGCCCTCCATGATGTGTTCCTGTCCCGCGCCGAGGTCCGGGCAGACGCCTACCGCCGGCTGGCCAGGTGGATCCACGGGTTCGCGGCCGGCGACGGGCCTGTCGCTGGGGAGCTCCCGTGACGGAGCCTGCGGAACGAAGGGACCCCTACCCGGACTGCGTGGCGTCCACGGGTTTCGGCGCCGCGTCCACCGCGCCGCCGTAGCGACGGTCCCGCTGGGCGTATTCGAGCACGGCATCCCAGAGGGTGCGGCGGTCGACGTCGGGCCACAGGGTGTCCATGAAAACGAACTCGGCGTATGCCGACTGCCACAGCATGAAGTTGGAAAGGCGCTGTTCGCCTGAACTGCGCAGGAAGAGGTCGACGTCGGGAAGATCGGGTTCGTCGAGGTACTTCTGGATGGTTTTCTCCGTGATTGCGCCGGGCTTGAGCCGGCCGGCGGCCACCTCCTGCGCAATGGCGGACACCGCGTCCGCTATTTCCGCACGGCCGCCGTAATTAACACACATGGTTAACGTGCACGTGCTATTTCCGGCGGTGTACTCCTCCGCCTCCTCCAGCTCACGGATGACTGAGCCCCACAGCTTCGGCCGGCGCCCCGACCACCGGATCCGGACGCCCCACTCATCCAATTGGTTGCGCTGCCGCCGCAGCACATCCTTGTTAAATCCCATCAGGAAGCGGACTTCCTCGGGAGAGCGCCGCCAGTTCTCCGTCGAAAATGCATAGACCGTGACGTACTTGATGCCCAGCTCTATGGCTCCGGCGACGACGTCCAGTAGAGCCGGCTCTCCGGCCTTGTGCCCCTCGATTCGGGGCAGTCCGCGCTGGTTGGCCCAGCGGCCGTTTCCGTCCATAACGATGGCCACGTGCTGCGGCACGAACTCAGCCGGGATGGAGGGCGGGAGGGCTCCCGAAGAATGGGGGTAGGGTTGCACCACCGGATCGGTCCGGCGCCGTGCGGGGCTGGTCTTCTTTCCCAAGGACACTGTTAGGTACGCTCCACATGTTTGAGGGATTTCAGGACACGCTCAAGATGCCACTGCAGATAACTGGCCACCAGGCCCGCCGCTTCCCGCCGGTGGAGCGGAAGCGAGGAATCCGCCGTCGTCCAGTCGCCGGTGAGCAGCGCGCCCAGCAGTGTAACGGTCTCCGCGGCGGGGGCCGGCGAGCCCGGCGGCCGGCAGTCTCCGCAGACCATGCCGCCCAGGGGCGCGGAGAACGCCGTGTGCGGACCGGCCGCGCCGCACCGCGCGCAACCGGTGAAGCTGGGGGCCCAACCGCCGGTGGACAGGGCACGCAGCAGGTAGGAGTCCAGGATCAGCTCCGGAGTGTGGTCCCCCCGGCTCAGGGAGGCGAGGGCGCCGACGAGAAGGTTGTATTGCGCTGTTCCGGCTTCGCCGTCAACGTCGGTCAGCTTTTCGGCAGTCTCGGTCATGGCGGCGGCCACTGTGTACCTGCCGTAATCGGCGGCGATGTTCCCGCCGTACGCGCCCTTGGCCACAGCCTGCGTGACAATGTCCAGGGATTTTCCGGAGATGAGCTGCAGGTCCGCCACCATGAACGGCTCCAGGCGCGCACCGAAACGGCTGCTCGTGCGCCGGACGCCCTTGGCCACCGCCCTGACCTGACCGTGATGCTTGGTGAGCAAAGTGATGATGCGGTCGGCCTCGCCCAGCTTGTGGGTGCGCAGCACCACGGCGTCATCGCGGTAGGCGCGCGCTGCAAAAGACTGTTGGACCACGCTTAATCTTCCCACTGTCCTCCGGAAAGTCCTGCTTTCCGGGTTTCAGGTGCGCCGCCGGACGGTGCCGGCGGCGCACCTGCCGAGGCTTAGGCCTGGGCGTCCCGGATGGCGCGGTTCACAGCCGAGATGACGGCCTTGAGCGAGGACGTGCTGGTGTTGGCGTCGATCCCGACGCCCCACAGCACGCGTTCCCCCACGGCGCATTCGACATAGGCCGCGGCGAGGGCGCTGCCGCCCTCGGACAGGGCGTGTTCGCTGTAGTCCAGCACACGGACGTCGACGCCGTCTTCCCGCAGGATGCTCAGCAGGGCGGCGATCGGGCCGTTGCCGGTGCCCGTGCGGTGGACCGGGGCGCCGTCGATCTTGAGCGCTGCGTGCAGCGCCATGGAACCGTCCTCGCCGGTCTCGGTGCTGAACGGGCCGAGGGCGTAGCGTCCCCACTGCTCGTCGGCCGCGCCGGAAGGCAGGTATTCATCCTGGAAGACCTGCCACAGCTGGGCGCCGCTGACTTCGCCGCCGACGGTGTCGGTCTGCTTCTGGATGACGCCCGAGAATTCGATCTGGGCGCGCCGCGGCAGGTCCAGGTTGTGCTCGCTCTTCAGCAGGTAGGCGACGCCGCCCTTGCCCGACTGGGAGTTCACCCGGATGACGGCCTCGTAGCTGCGGCCGAGGTCCTTCGGGTCGACCGGCAGGTACGGGACCTGCCAGGTGAAGTCGGCAATGTCCTTGCCGGCGGCGGCGGCGTCCTTCTCCAGGGCTTCCAGGCCCTTCTTGATGGCATCCTGGTGCGAGCCGGAGAAGGCGGTGAAGACGAGGTCTCCGCCGTACGGTGCGCGCTCGGCCACGGGCAGCTGGTTGCAGTACTCGACCGTGCGGCGGACCTCATCGATGTCAGAGAAATCGATCATCGGGTCGATGCCCTGCACGAACATGTTCAGGCCCAGGGTCACCAGGTCCACGTTGCCGGTCCGTTCGCCGTTGCCGAACAGGCAGCCTTCGATCCGGTCCGCGCCGGCCAGGTAGCCCAGTTCCGCGGCTGCGACGCCGGTGCCGCGGTCGTTGTGCGGGTGCAGGGACAGGATGATGCCCTCGCGCGGGTGCAGGTTGCGGCTCATCCACTCGATGGAGTCGGCGTAGACATTGGGGGTGGCCATTTCCACCGTGGCGGGCAGGTTGATGATGACCTGGCTGTCGGCGGAGGCCTCAAACACGTCCGCGATGGCGTTACAGACGCGGACTGCGTACTCCAGCTCGGTCCCCGTGAAGGATTCCGGTGAGTACTCGTAAGTGACGTGCGTGTCCTGAAGGGTCTCTTCGTATTTCTTGCACAGCCGTGCGCCCTGGAGGGCGATGTCCAGGATGCCGTCCTCGTCCTGGTTGAAGACGACCCTGCGCTGCAGGACCGACGTCGAGTTGTACAGGTGCACGATCGCCTGCTTGGCGCCGACCAGGGACTCATAAGTCCGCTCGATCAGGTGCTCGCGGGCCTGGGTCAGGACCTGGATGGTGACGTCGTCCGGAATGTGGTTGCCCTCGATCAGCTGCCGGACGAAGTCAAAGTCCGTCTGCGAGGCGGAAGGGAACCCGACTTCGATTTCCTTGTAGCCCATCCGGACCAGCAGCTGGAACATCTTCAGCTTGCGGGCGGGGCTCATCGGATCGATCAAGGCCTGGTTGCCGTCACGCAGGTCCACTGCGCACCAGCGCGGGGCCTTGGTGATGACCTTGTCCGGCCAAGTGCGGTCCGGCAGCTCAACCGTGATCTGGTCCTGGAACGGGACGTAACGGTGGACGGGCATTCCTGAGGGCTTCTGTGCGTTTCGCATTACTATCGGGGCCTTTTCTGTGGTTCCTGTTTGAAAGGTGGCCGGGCAACACAAACTCCGCGACGAGGATGGGCCTTGCGCTAGATCGCGTCTGAGGCCTCGCCGCGGCAGCTAAGAAGAAGCAGTTCTGCGCGCACCATTTCACAGTAACACGGGTGCGTAAGATGAAGGAGCAACACCTCCAGCAACGTCCACCATGCAGACGCTGCACCGGTGCCAGCGCCGGCGGCAGCCCGTCATCGAAGGAGCCTTTGTGCCAAATTCGGGGATCGCCCTGTCAAACATCGACCACGGCGTCAGGCCGCAGGATGACCTGTACCAGCATGTAAACGGGGCCTGGCTTAAGAGCACCACGATTCCGGACGACCGCCCGTTGGAAGGAACCTTCACCGCGCTTCGCGACGGCGCGGAGCTGGCGGTCCGGGAAATCATCGAGGAAGCGGCCGGCAAGGGTGCCGATGCCAGCGGAATCGAGCGCAAGATCGGCGATCTCTACAACAGCTTCATGGACGAGGCCACCATCGAGGCCAAGGGAATGGACCCGATCCGCGGGCGGCTGGCCGAGGTCTTTGCCACGGCCACGGTCGGCGAGCTGCTGGCGCTGGCCGGGAGGCTGTTCCGCGCGGACGTGTCCGGCCTGTTCTACATTTACCCTGCCCCGGACGCAGGCAACCCGGAGCGAGTGCTGCTCTACACCGGCCAGGGCGGGCTCGGGCTCCCGGACGAGTCCTATTACCGCGAAGAAAAATTCGCCCCGCTGGTGCAGTCGTACCGCGAGTACGTCGGCACCGTGTTCGGCATGGCCGGCGTCGCGGACCCGGAAGGTGCCGCTGCCCGCGTGGTGGCCCTGGAAACGGCACTCGCCTCGCACCACTGGGACAACGTCACGCTCCGGGATCCGCAGAAGACCTACAACCTGAAGTCCGCCGGCGAGGCCATTGAACTCTTTCCGCTGCTGGACACCTGGTTCGAGGCGGCTGACATCGATGCGGACAAACGGCAGGAGATCGTGGTCAGCACCCCCGACTTCTTCGCCGGCGCCGCTGCCCTGCTGGTCTCGGAGTCCCTGCCGGTCTGGCAGGAATGGCTGGCCCTGCGGGTCATCAATTCGGCCGCCCCGTATCTTTCCACCACCTTCGTGGACGCCAACTTCGCGTTCTACGGCACCACAATCAGCGGCACCCCGCGGAACAAGGACCGCTGGAAGCGGGGAGTCGCCGTCGTCGAAGCAGCCCTCGGCGAGGCCGTCGGCCAGATCTACGTGGCCCGGCACTTCCCGGAAGGCCACAAGGCCCGCATGCAGACCCTCGTCGGGAACCTGATCGAGGCGTACCGGGAAAGCATCACCGGCCTCGAGTGGATGGGCGAGGACACGAAAGCCGAGGCGCTCCGGAAACTGGGGGCGTTCCGTGCAAAGATCGGCTTCCCGGACGAGTGGATCGACTACTCGGCAGTGGTGGTGGACCCCGCGGACCTGCTGGGGAACGTCGAACGGGCCCACAACGCCGACGTCGACCGCCACCTTGACGAGGTGGGCAAACCCGTCGACCACAACAAATGGCTCATGACGCCGCAGACGGTCAACGCGTACTACCACCCGATGCTCAACGAAATCGTCTTCCCGGCCGCCATCCTCCAGCCGCCGTTCTTCACCGCGGACGCGGACGACGCCGTCAACTACGGCGGAATCGGAGCGGTCATCGGCCACGAAATCGGGCACGGCTTCGATGACCAGGGCTCGCAGTTCGACGGCACCGGCGAGCTCCGCAACTGGTGGACCGAGGACGACCGCAAGGCCTTCGAGGCGCTGACCGGCCGGCTCGTGGCCCAATTCGAAGTCCTTTCCCCGTACGCGGCCCCGGGGCACACCGTCAACGGAAAACTCACCCTCGGGGAAAACATCGGTGACCTGGGCGGCCTCACCATCGCCCACAAGGCCTACCGGCTGAGCCTCAACGGGGAGGAACCGCCGGTGCTCGACGGCCTGACCGGCGAGCAGCGGTTCTTCGCCTCCTGGGCTGCCGGCTGGCGCCAGGTCATCCGCACGGAGGAGGCCATCCGGCGGCTCGCCACGGACCCCCACTCCCCCAACGAGTTCCGCACCAACGCGATCGCCCGGAACCTGGATTCCTTCCACACCGCCTTCGGCGTCGTGGAGCAGGACGGAATGTGGATGGCACCGGAGGAACGCGTCAGCATCTGGTGACGAGCATCTGGTGACGACAGCGAAATGCCGGGCCAACCCGCGGGTTGGCCCGGCATTTTGCGTTGGGCAGGCTACTGCTGGACGATCAGCTCCGGGTTGGCCTGCTGGCACACTGTGTCCCCGGCGGTCTGGTTCACGATGTCCTTCGGCACGGTGGTCTTGCCGAATTTGGTTCCGGACGTAAAGTCGGCACCGAGGTACACCTGCACGCCTGAGAGTCCGGGTGACGGCGCGATCTGGCCGGCCGGGATGCCGAGCAGCGCGGCGACATCCTTCGCCACATCCGCGAACTCGGGTCCGTAATAGACGAAGGTCTTCGCTGCGGGGTCGGCTTCCAGCGGCACGACCTGGGTGAATCCGCCGGCGATCACAGCTTCGGCGATCTCCTGCGTCCTCGTGGGGACACCCGTCCCGTTGGCGACGGTGACCGGCTGCAGCGTCTTGTCATACGGGGCCGCAGGTTTGGTAGGCGTTGGCGTGGCCGACGGCTTGGCGCTGGCCGATGGTGTGGCCGACGGCGAAGGAGTTGCCTTGCCCTCCGGGTCGGTGAGGTCGATGTCCTCCTTCAGGGCCGCAAATAGCTGGGACGCCGCGGGCTGCGCGGGATCCAGCCGGTTCGGATCGCTGGCAGCAGGAGCCGTCGGGACGGCAACAAAGGCAACCTTCCCCACATCAATCGTCTTGAGCCGGTTGCCGATGGTGATCATCGCCGGAACGGACGCCAGTCCTTCATCGACCGTGAGGTTCTGCGTCACGACATCGGCGATGGTCAGCATCTTCGCCGGATCCGACAGGGTGCCGTCGTCCTTGATCTTCCGCGTCAGGGAGGACAGGAACCCCTGCTGGGCTTTGATGCGGCCGAGGTCGCCGCCGTCCGCGAACGCGTGCCGCGTGCGGAGGAAGGCCAGGGCCTGCTCGCCCTTCACCTGGGAAGTTCCCTTGGGCAGCCGGAGCCGCGAGTCGGGATCGTAGACGGAGTCGCTGATGCACACGTCGACGCCGCCCACCGTGTTGGACAGTTCCTTGACGGCGTTGAAGTCGGCCATCATGAAGTGGTCCACCTCGAGCCCGGTCAGCTTGTTGACGGTGTCCACGGCGCAGCCTATGCCGGCCTCGTTCATTGCCTCGTTGATCATGACGCCGGTGCGCGCGGGGTATTCCTTGCCCGTCTTTTGGTCGGTGCACTTGGGAATGTCCACCAGCAGGTCACGGGGGAAGCTGATGACGTTGACCCGCTTGTTGTCCTCGGAGATGTCCATGAGCATCATCACGTCGGAGTTGCCGTAGCCCGTCGAATCGTCGGCGCTGCCGTAGGTGGCGTTCTTGCCGTCGCGGGTGTCGGATCCGAGAATGAGGATCTGCATCCGGCCGGTGGCATCGTCGATGGTGTCCGTGCGGCCATTTCCGGCGCCGAGTGCGGACGTGGAAATGTTCGACTGGAGCCGGAAGTACCAGTACCCGGCGAAGGCAAGCCCGCCTAGGAGGACCACGGAGACGACGGCGGTGGTCACCTTCAGCCACAGCGGCATGTTGCGCACGTTCAAGTGCCGGGCGGCGCCCACGCGGGCGTCTTCGGCGTGCCGGGCAGCTGGCTCGGACCGGGATGTGCCCGGCCCTTGTGCGCGGTTGTCGCGGCGTCGCACCACAGGCTGTACCTTTCCTTAAAAAATGGGATCCGGCCTATTTTAGTCGCCGTGTCTGGGAATTTGCCGAAAGCGCGCCTAATCGCCGGCGCGGCGGCGCCGGGAAACAGGCAGCGGGGGTCAGAATCCGAGCTTGACCAGCTGCTTGGGATCGCGCTGCCAGTCCTTGGCGACCTTCACATGAAGGTCGAGGTAAATGCGCGTTCCCAGCAGGGCCTCGATGCCCTTGCGAGCGTTCGTGCCGACGTCCCGCAGCCTGCTTCCGCCCTTGCCGATGATGATGGCCTTCTGGGACGGGCGCTCCACGTAGAGGTTCACCCGGACGTCGAGGAGCTGGTTGTCTTCGGCCCGCCCCTCCCGGGGAACGATCTCGTCGACGACGACAGCCAGGGAGTGGGGCAGCTCATCCCGCACGCCCTCCAGCGCGGCCTCGCGGATCAGTTCCGCCACCATGACGGCTTCCGGCTCGTCGGTCAGCTCGCCGTCGGGGTAGAGCGGCGGCGACGGCGGCATGTGGCTGATCAGGACGTCCGCCACCGTGCCCACCTGGAACCCGTCGGTCGCTGACACCGGAACGATGTCCTTCCAGCCTTCCTCGCCGAGCACTTCCCGTCCCAGCGCGGCGACCGCCAGCAGCTGTTCGGTCAGGGCCTGGCGGTCCACGAGGTCGGCCTTTGTGACGAGGGCGATGATCGGCTTGCGTCCCACGGCAGCGAGCTGCGCGGCAATGAATTTATCGCCGGGGCCGATCTTCTCGTTGGCCGGAAGGCAGAACCCGATCGCGTCCACTTCGGCGAGCGTGTCGGCGACGAGGTCATTGAGCCGCTTGCCCAGCAGTGTGCGCGGCCGGTGCAGCCCTGGTGTATCCACCAGGATCAGCTGGGCGTCGTCGCGGTGCACGATCCCCCGAATGGTGTGCCGCGTGGTCTGCGGCTTCGCGGAGGTAATGGCGACTTTCTTGCCCACCAGGGCGTTGGTCAGCGTAGACTTTCCGGCGTTCGGCCGGCCCACCAGGACGGAGAATCCGGCGTGGTAACCGCCGAAGGGTTCGCCGCCGTCGGCCTTATTCTGCTTGCTCACGTGGAACTCCCTGTTGCATTGATTCGGCCTCGTCGAGAAGGTCTTCAAGGTCAGTATCGTTTGGAACGGCGCCTTTTGGAACGGCGGCCGCAATGATGTGGCTGACGCGGTTTCGGCGGCCTTCAAGCCGCTCGGCCCGCAGGGTTACGCCGTCTACTTCCACCGTGCTGCCGACGATGGGAACGCGGCCCAGGGCCTTGGCCAGCAGGCCGCCGACGGTGTCCACTTCGTCGTCGTCGAGCTCGATGTCGAAAAGCTCCCCGAGGTCGTCGATGCTCATCCGGGCGCTCACCCGGTACGTTCCGTCGTCCAGTTCGGTCGCTTCGGCGCTCTCGGTGTCGTACTCATCGACGATCTCGCCGACGAGTTCTTCGATCAGGTCTTCGAGCGTGACGAGCCCGGCGGTGCCGCCGTACTCATCTATGACGATCGCCACGTGCGTGGATTCCTTTTGCAGCTCCCGGAGAAGGTCACTCACGGGCTTGGAATCCGGCACGTACCGCACCTCGCGGGCCAGCTCGTCCACCACCGGCGGCTCTTCCTCTGGTCCCAGGCCGTGAATGGCGGCAGCCACGTCCTTAAGGTAGATAATCCCCAGGATCTGGTCGGTGTTCTCCCCGATGACGGGCATCCTGGAGTACCCGGAGCGGAGGAACAGGGACATCGCACGGTGCAGGCTTGAGCCGGCGTCGATGGTCAGGATGTCGGTCCGGGGCACCATGACCGCCCGGACCAGGGTGTCTCCGAAGTCGAACACGGACTGGATGAGCTCGGCCTCGTTGTCCTCGATCATGTCCGACTCCGTGGCCCGGTCCACGAGCTCCCGGAACTCCTCTTCGCTGAAGAAGGAGTCATCGCCGCCCGGCGAGCCGGGGGCCACGGAGCTGCCCAGCCTGACGAGCCAGCCCGGTATCGGCCCCAGGACCCTGGCGAGAAGCCTGATGAGCGGAGCCGAAAACAGGACCACCGCCAACGAATGCGAGCGGCCCAGCTGCCGGGGCGAAACGCCGACGATCACGAAGCCGAGGACGGCCATGATTCCCGTCGCCGCGAGGCCGGCAAGCCACACACTGCCCAGGAGGCTGTAGAGGAGAACGGCCACGGCCACCGCGGACGCGGTCTCGAACCAGATGCGCCAGAAGCGGAGCGCCCGCATGTGCGTCATGGGCTGGTCCAGGATCCTGCGGAGCGCGTTGCCGCGGCTCTTCAGGAGCGCCTGTTCCGCGTCGTGCCGCGGAAGGAAGCTGAATGCGGCTTCGGCGGCCGTCAGCAGCGCTGCGGCGCCGAGAAATACCAGCGCCATGCAGACGAGGAGAAAGGATGTCACTGCGTGGTCTCGGACGGAGCTTCTTTGCCGGTGAACGCCGTGAGCAGCTCACGCTGCAGGCCGAACATTTCTGCCTTTTCTTCGGGTTCGTCATGGTCATAGCCGAGCAGGTGCAGGATTCCGTGCGTCGTCAGCAGCAGCATCTCGTCCTGCGTGGAGTGTCCGGCGTTGCGGGCCTGGCCCTCGGCAACCTGGGGGCAGATCGCGATGTCGCCGAGCATCCCCTGCGGGGTGGGCTTGTCCGGGGTACCGGGCGTCAGCTCATCCATCGGAACGGAGAGCACGTCAGTGGGGCCGGGCTCGTCCATGAGTTCGATGTGCAGCTTTTCCATGGCGGGCTCGTCCACCAGCAAAATGGACAGCTCGGCCTGGGGATGAATGTACAGCTGTTCGAAGATGAACCGGGACAGCGCCACCAGCTGGGCTTCGTCCACCTGGACGCCCGATTCGTTGTTGACCTCAATGCTCATGCGTGCTCTCCGCGCCTCTCCCGGGGTACGGAATGCTTGACCCGGTTTCGCTGTACTTCGTCCCAGATGCCGTATGCGTTGACGATGTCGCCGACCAGCCGGTGGCGCACCACGTCCGCGGAGTCCAGGAAGGAAAAGTTGACGTCGTCTATGCCCTGGAGGATCTCCTCCACAATGCGGAGCCCGGAGCGGGTTCCGAACGGAAGGTCCACCTGGGTGACGTCGCCGGTGACCACCATCTTCGATCCGAAGCCCAGCCGGGTCAGGAACATCTTCATCTGTTCCGGCGTGGTGTTCTGGGCCTCGTCCAGGATGATGAAGGCATCATTGAGCGTCCGGCCCCTCATGTACGCGAGGGGGGCCACTTCAATGGTTCCCGCCGCCATGAGCCGCGGAATGGATTCTGGGTCAATCATGTCGTGCAGCGCGTCGTACAGCGGCCGAAGATAGGGGTCGATCTTGTCGCTGAGCGTGCCCGGCAGGAACCCGAGCCGCTCGCCTGCTTCAACCGCAGGGCGCGTCAGGATGATCCGGCTGACTTCCTTCTGCTGCAGGGCCTGCACGGCCTTTGCCATCGCCAGGTAGGTCTTGCCCGTGCCCGCCGGGCCGATTCCGAAAATCACTGTGTTGGCATCGATGGCATCCACATAGTTCTTCTGGTTCAGCGTCTTGGGGCGGATGGTCCTGCCGCGGCTGGACAGAATGTCATGGGTCAGCACATCCACCGGATTCTGCAGCGACTGGCTGCGGAGCAGCAGGACCAGCTGCTGGAGGACTGCCGGGGTGATCACCGTGCCGCGTGCCACCAGGCCCCGCACCTCATGCAGCAGGCGCATGATCCGCGGTACATCGGCCGCGGGACCGCTGATTGAGAGTTCATTGCCGCGGACGTGGAAACTGACGGCCGGGAACTGATCCTCGATGAAGCGCAGGGCTTCGTCGTGGCTTCCGAGGGACTGGACCATCTGATCAGAGTTGTCGAAGATGACCACCTCCGTCCGGACACCGGGGAGAGTATGGGGGAATTCACCTGCAGTGCGGTCTCCGGTGTTGAGGCGGCGCTTTCCGTTTGCTGAATCAGTCATGGTGTCGGCCCGCAGGCCTCTTGTTCCCTCCAGTTCGAAAATAACTCTTCAGAGTTCTTCCATCTTACGCCAGCGGCCGCCTTCGCTCACCGTCCCCGGTGGTCACGGAGGCGGTGGTCGCGGAGGCAGTGGTCACAGAGGCGGCGGCCACACGAGGGGCGGTTCGTGACGCGTTCCCGCAATTAGGTATCAACTTTGTATCGGCCTCATATCGTTCCCGTTGCAGTTCGCCCGCCTGCGGGCAAAGGCACCCGCGGCCCCGGAGCCTTGTGTAATGCTGGAAATGAAGTCAGCGGCATCGGTTCGGCCTGCCCGCCGCCACAACCGCAGACACAGCCAACAGACACACTCAGCAGTCACATGCTGCTGATACGAAGGGACCACAGACATCAGGCAGTCAGGAACTTCCAGCCGGAAGACAGCTTTGCGGATGCGCTCCGCGGTGCTGCTTGGGCTGTTCCCTGCCGCCTTGCTGTTGTCCGGCTGCATCGCCGATCAGGACCCCGCCGTCACGTCCTCAAACGTGCCCTCCACGTCCCAGCGCGCCGCGGGAGTCGATGGTGTCCCCACCACCAGCGCCCCGCTGGAGACCATGCAGTCCTCCAACAAGGCACCGGTGTACTGGATCGGGAGGAGCAACAGCAACGTCTTCCTGTACCGGGAGTTCCGAGATGTTCCCGACGAGGAAAACCCGATCACCAGGGCGCTGCGTGCCATGATGTCCGAAACACCCCTCGACCCGGACTACTTCACACCCTGGCAGAACCCCAAGACCATCGCGACGTCGATTTCGGGTAACAACGTCATCACGGTCGATGTGTCCGCCGACGCCTTCAACAGCAATCTCGACGCCGACATGGCCCAGCGGGCAATCCAGCAGCTTGTGTACACCGCGACGGCAGCGGGTGCGAGTTCCGGCTTGATCGATGCCGGGCAGCAGATTGAAGTGGTGATCCTGGTGGACGGGCACACGGACTATGTGGCTTTCAAGCACGTCAAGCTCGGTTCGCCCACGTCACGCAGCGCCGGAATGGTGGCGCCGGTATGGATCATTGATCCCCAGCAGGGCGTGGAAGTGGCAGACGGCCGCGTTAAGATCACCGGGCGCAGCACCGTTCCCGGCGGCAAGCTGCACTGGCAGATCCTCAAGGTCCAGGAAAGCGGCGAGAAGGAACGCTACCTGGCCGGCGAGACCACTGCGGCGGCCGAACCGGGGGCCTCCGGGGTCTTCAATATGGCGGTTAATCTCGGACCGGGCAGCTACGAGGTCCGGGTTTCCCAGATCGGTCCCGGCAAGGCCGACGACGAATTGAACGTGGACTCGCGGGGCTTCACCGTACGCTAGCAGCCAGTCGGCCAGCCGCCGGCGCGGCTGCCAGCGGGCGGTTGCTACCAGCGCCCTAGGACATCACTGGCGACGACGACGGCGGCCGGCCCGGCAGTGGAGGACCGCAGTACGTGCGGCCCGAGAAGGGCCGTCACCGCTCCGGCCCCGCACAGCTTGGTGACCTCCCTGGGGCTGATGCCGCCCTCGGGCCCGACGATCAGGAGGATCTCGCTGGGTCCGCCGTCCGCCGGCTGGCCCGCCTCGCGCCACCCCTCCAGAACGCGGCGCAGCGGCTTGACGGCGTCCTCGTGGAGGATCACCGCAAGGCCGGCGGCCGACACCGCGGCGGCAAGGCCCTGCGTATCGACGGCGGAGCGCACCTCCGGGATCCAGGCACGGCGCGCCTGCTTCGCCGCAGCCGTCACGGCGGACTGCCATTTGGCGTGGGCCTTCGCCGCACGGTCACCCTTCCACCTGACGATGGAGCGTTCGGACTGCCAGGGCACGACTGCATCGATGCCGAGTTCGGTGGACGTCTCGATGGCCAGTTCGTCGCGGTCACCCTTCGCCAAGGCCTGAACGAGGACCAGGCGCACTTCAGGCCGCTCTTCAACTGTGACGGAGGCACACTCGACCGTCAGTTCCGCCGGCGCCACGCTCGACACCGTCCCGGTGAGCCTTTTGCCGGCGCCGTCGGCGATGTCAACGTTCTCCCCCACCGCCAGCCGTTTGACAGTGACGGCATGGCGCGCCTCCGCCCCGTCCAGCGTGAAATGGGAACCGGGCACCGCCTCGTCGAGCGCTCCGGCGGTGGTGAAGAATACGGGGTTGCTCACCGCTACAGGTTGCCGAGGCGGTCCCGCAGCTTGGCGAAGACGCCTCCGCTGGCCGCGAGCTTGCCCTCGGAGAACTGCTCGCCGCGGAGCTTCGCAAGCTGCCGGAGAAGGTCTTCCTGCGCCGGATCGAGCTTCGACGGCGTCTCAACCTGCAGGTGCACCTTGAGGTCGCCGCGCCCGTAGCCCCGCAGGTGCGTGACGCCGAGGCCGCGGAGGGTGATGATCTCGCCGGACTGGGTGCCCGCCTTGACGTCGATCTCCTGCTTCCCGTCGAAAGTGTCGAGGTTCAGCTCGGTGCCCAGGGCCGCGGCCGTCATGGGAATGTTCAGGGTGGCATGGAGGTCGTCGCCGTCGCGGACGTAGGTGGCGTCGTTGTTGACCCGGATCTCCACGTAGAGGTCGCCCGAGGGGCCGCCGGCCGGGCCGGCTTCACCCTGCCCGGAGAGCTGGATCCGGGTGCCGGTGGCCACACCTGCCGGAACCTTGATGGTCAGGGACCTGCGGCTGCGGATCCGGCCCTGGCCGTTGCACTCGTTGCAGGGATCCTTGATGACCGTTCCGAAGCCTTCGCAGGAACCGCACGGGGCAGAGGTCATCACCTGTCCGAGGATGGACCGCACGGCGCGCTGGACCTGGCCGCTGCCGCCGCAGATGTCGCAGCGTTCGGGGTGGCTGCCCTCGCGGCAGCATGAACCGTCGCACGTGGGGCAGGTGACCGCGGTGTCCACCTCGATCTTCTTGTTGACGCCGAAGACGGCGTCGCGGAGGTCGATCCGGACGCTGATGAGGGCGTCCTGCCCCCTGCGGACGCGCGACGCCGGACCGGAGGTGCCTCCGGCGCCAAAGAAGGTGTCGAAAATGTCCTGGAACGCAAAGCCCTGCCCGGCGTAGCCGCCGCCGAATCCGTTATCGGTGCCGTTCTCGTTGCCTGTGGTGTCGTAGACGCGGCGCTTCTGCGGATCGGACAGCACTTCGTAGGCATGCGTGACGGCCTTGAACCGGTCCGAGGCATCTTCACCGGGGTTTACGTCCGGGTGCAGAGTGCGGGCCAGCTTGCGGTAGGCCTTTTTGATCTCTTCTCCGGTGGCTTCCGGGGAGACTCCAAGAACGTCGTAGTGGCTGCTCAAAGTTCGTATCTCTTCCTCGTTGTACTGCCTGGGGTGCGGGGACCGCCGGGCCGTGGAATCACGGGCCCAGGATCCTCGAAAGGTAGCGGGCCACCGCGCGTACGGCGGCCATGGTTGTGGGGTAGTCCATCCGGGTGGGGCCAAGGATGCCCACCTTGGCGCTGGCGTTGGGGCCGTAGCCCGTGGCCACCACCGAGGCCTCTGCGAGTCCGTCGTAGGGATTCTCCCGGCCGATGCTGACGGCAACGCCCCGGGGATCCTGTGCCATGTCGCTGAGGAGCCGGAGCATGACGACCTGCTCTTCGAGGGCTTCCAGGACGGGGCCGATGCTGAGCGGGAAGTCCACGTTGGACCGGGCGAGGTTGGCGGTGCCCGCCATGACCATCCGGTCCTCCCGGCTGCTGTGGGCGAGGGCTTCCAGCGCCCTGCTGAGGGCGACGGCGGCCGGGCGCTGGGCGGGTCCGCAGCCGGCCAGCACTGCGGCGAGGTGCTGCGGGAGCATGATCAGGGGTGTCCCGGCGACGCCGGCGAGGAACCGTGCCCGCAGGTCGGACAGGGCGTCGTCCCCCAGTTCCTGGCCCGCATCGATGACGCGCTGCTCCACCTTGCCGCTGTCGGCAATAAGGACGATAAGGACCTTGCGGGGGGCCAGCAGCACGAATTCGATGTGGCGCACCACGGCGCGGCTCAGGTGCGGGTACTGCACGACGGCGACCTGGTTGGTCAGCTGGGACAGGAGCCTGGCCGTCCGGTCAAGGACGTCGTCGAGGTCCTCGGATCCTTCCAGCAGCGACTGGATGGCGCGGCGCTCCGCCGCGGACAGCGGCTTGACGGCGGAAATCTGGTCCACGAAGAGCCGGTAGCCCTTGTCGGTGGGGATCCGTCCGGCGCTGGTGTGCGGGGCCATGATGAGCCCCTCATCCTCGAGCGCAGCCATGTCGTTGCGGATGGTGGCGCTGGAAACGCCCAGATGGTGGCGTTCAACCAGGGCTTTTGATCCGACGGGTTCCCGGGAATGGACGTAGTCCTCGACAATGGCGCGCAGCACCTCGAGCTTGCGTGGTTCGCTCATGGTCCACCTCCGATCGACCGTAACTGGGTGGTCAGGACAGCGCCCGGCAACCCATTTTTTAGCACTCGACATGCCTAAGTGCTAACAAGTCTAATATGAGACGGCGCGTTGTTAGCATTGGTACCGCTCCGGGCGAAATCCCGGACACCATTCGGCCCTGCAGCAGATAAGTTGCCGGGGCGGCATCTTCCTAGTGCAAAGCGGTGTGAACGAATGCAGTACCAGAGCTGGGGCCCGCAGGAAATCGCAGCGCCCGCAAAGAATGACTTGCCGGAAGTGCCGGCCGAGCGCGGGATGGTGCTTGAGGATGTCCAGTCAGGCTGGGTGGGCGCGGTGACGCGCGTGGAGAAATCCGGCGGGATGCACGTCGTGGCCCTTGAGGACCGGCGCGGGAAGTCGCGGTCATTCCGGCTTGGTTTCGGCTTTCTCCTCGAGGGCCAGCCGATCCGGCTGATGCCGCCTGTCCGTTCCGGCAAACCTTCGGGATCCGCGACGGCGGCCCGGACGGCGTCGGGTTCCGTCAGGGTGGAGGGCCAGCGGGCCCAGGTGGCCAAGGCGAGCCGGATCTGGGTCGAGGGCAAGCACGACGCCGAACTCGTGGAAAAAGTCTGGGGCGACGACCTCCGGGTGGAGGGCATCGTCGTCGAGCCTCTTCACGGCATTGACGACCTGGCCGGGGCCGTCGCTGCGTTCCGCCCCGGACCGGGCCGGAGGCTGGGTGTCCTGGTTGACCACCTTGTTCCGGACTCCAAGGAGTCCAGGATCGCCGCCGCCGTCATGGCTTCCCCCGGCGCCGCTGGAAACGTGCTGATTGTGGGCCACCCGTACGTGGACGTCTGGCAGGCCATCAGGCCGTCCGTGCTAGGCATCGCGCAGTGGCCGGTTGTGCCCCGCGGGACTGACTGGAAGACCGGCATCCTGGCCGCGTTCGGCTGGCCGCACTCCACGAAGGAAGACATCGGCCTCGGCTGGCAGAAACTGCTCGGCGCGGTGCGCACGTATGCCGACCTCGAGCCCGCCCTGCTGGGCAGGGTGGAAGAGGTCATCGATTTTCTCACTGTGCCGTAAGGCGCAGCATGGGCACTGTGCCGTACGTGCGCCATGGGCACCGTGCCGTCGGCGCAAATTCATACTGGTCAGTAAGCGGTCGTCCATTCCGCGCCCGACCCAGTATTCTTGGTACGGCGCCCCACGCGCTGCCGCCGTCCGGCCCCACGGGCCGGCCGCGCCAGCACTACGGGCACCGGCAATAACGCAACAACGCAAGCTTAAGGAAGACAAGTGGCAGAAGACGCTCGCGACCGCAGGGACACCCCGTCCGGCCAGGACCTGCCCCAGTACCATGGCGTGCCCGCCAACGCGCTTCCGCTGACCGCCAACGAGGACAGGCAGTGGGCCACCCTCGCCCACTTCGGCGGCATCCTGGGCTGCGTGCCGGCGCTGCTGATCTACCTGATCTTCCGTGACCGCGGGCCGTTCACGGCGCAGGAGTCCAAGGAAGCCCTCAACTTTTCGCTGCCCCCCACCATCGCGGCGGTCCTTGCGAATATCCTGGTGCTGCTGCCCGTGGTGGGCAACATCTTCGCTGTACTGGCGACGCTCATCTGGATTGCCCTGACGTGCTTCTCGGTGTCCGCGGGCATCCACGTCAACCGCGGTCAGCCGCACCGGTACCAGTACAACCTGCGCTGGATCAAGTAGCGCCCCTGGATGAACCAGGGCCCGATCAACTAGTCCGGCAGGATCCTGCGCACCACGGCATCGGCCAGGAGGCGGCCCTTAAGCGTGAGGACCAGCCGGCCCCGGAATGCCTCCGCCGGTGACACAAGGCCGTCCGCAATAAGCCCCGCCACGGCGTGCCTGCCCGAGTCGGACAGCGAAGCGACGGCCAGGCCTGACGCAAGGCGGGCCTCGAGCATGACCTTCTCCACCCCGCGGGTTTCGGCGTCGAGGGTTTCACGTCCTGCCGCCGGAGAGGCGCCGGAGGCAAGCCGTCCGGCGTAGGCGGTGGGGTGCTTAACATTCCACCAGCGCACGCCGCCGACGTGGGAGTGTGCCCCGGGTCCGATCCCCCACCAGTCATCGCCGCGCCAGTAGGCAAGGTTGTGTCGGCAGGCCTGCTCCGGCGTCCGTGACCAGTTGCTGACTTCATACCAGCTAAGACCCGCTTCGCCGATCAGCTGGTCGGCGAGTTCGTACTTGTCGGCGTGGTCGTCGTCGTCTATTCCCGGGACTTCACCGCGGCGGATCTGCGCGGCAAGCTTGGTGCCGTCCTCAACGATCAGCGCGTAGGCGCTGATGTGGTCAGGCTGGTAGGACAGTGCGGTCTCGAGGGAGTAGCGCCAGTCGTCCAGCGACTCCCCCGGTGTTCCGTAAATCAGGTCCAGGCTCACAGCCAGTCCAGCTTCCCGTGCCCATTGCACCACCTGCGGCACACGGCTGGGGGTGTGGGTGCGGTCCAGGACCTTCAGCACATGGGGAACGGCGGACTGCATGCCGAACGAAACCCGGGTAAAGCCGGCATCCTTGAGGACGGCAAGGGACTCCGGCGTGACGGAGTCAGGGTTGGCCTCGGTGGTGACCTCGGCGCCGGGTTCCAGGCCCCACTCGCTGATGGCAGCTTCGAGAATTCGGGCCAGGTCCTTGGCCGGAAGCAGCGTGGGCGTCCCGCCGCCGAAGAACACGGTACTCAGCGGCCGGTCCGGAATCCCTGAGTCCCGCAGGACGGCTGCCGCGAAGCCCACCTCGGACACGGCGGTGGTGGCGTAGGCGTCCTGCGACGCGCCGCCGCCCAGCTCTGTGGCCGTGTAGGTGTTGAAGTCGCAGTATCCGCAGCGGACGGCGCAGAACGGAATGTGCACGTACAGCCCGAAGGCCCGGCCCGCCGCACCGTCCGCTGCCTGGGCGGGCAGCAGCCCGTCCGACGGCGCCGGGTCGCCGAGGGGAAGAACGCTAGGCACGGGTGCGGCCTCCGGTGGTTCCGGCCACGGTCACCACTACTTCTTGGCCTTGTCCTTGGACTCGTCGGTGGTCAGCGCGGCGATGAAGGCTTCCTGCGGGACCTCGACGCGGCCCACCATCTTCATGCGCTTCTTGCCTTCCTTCTGCTTTTCCAGCAGTTTGCGCTTCCGGGAAATGTCACCGCCGTAGCACTTGGCAAGAACGTCCTTGCGGATGGCCCGGATGCTCTCGCGGGCGATGATCCTGGAGCCGATGGCAGCCTGGATCGGCACCTCGAACTGCTGGCGCGGAATGAGTTCACGCAGCTTGCCGGTCATCATCACGCCGTAGGCGTAGGCCTTGTCCCGGTGCGTGATGGCGGAGAAGGCATCAACCTGCTCGCCCTGGAGCATGATGTCCACCTTGACCAGATCGGCCACCTGCTCGCCGTCGGCCTTCCAGTCGAGCGATCCGTAGCCGCGGGTCTTGGACTTGAGGATGTCGAAGAAGTCGAAGACGATCTCGGCCAGGGGCAGACGGTACCGGATTTCCACCCGGTCCTCCGAGAGGTAATCCATGCCGCCCATGACGCCGCGCCGGCTTTGGCACAGCTCCATGATGGCGCCGACGAACTCGTTCGGCGCAAGGATGGTGGCGGACACCATGGGCTCGCGGACTTCAGCGATCTTGCCGGTGGGGTATTCGCTGGGGTTCGTGACGTGGACGACCTTCTTGTCTTCCAGCGTCACTTCATATTCCACGTTGGGGGCGGTGGAAATCAGGTCCAGGTTGTATTCGCGCTCGAGCCGCTCGCGCGTAATTTCCAGGTGCAGCAGGCCCAGGAATCCCACGCGGAAACCGAATCCCAGCGCGGCGGATGTTTCGGGCTCGTACACCAGCGCGGCGTCGTTGAGCATCAGCTTCTCCAAGGCATCGCGGAGCACCGGATAGTCCGTGCCATCCAGCGGATACAGGCCGGAGAAGACCATCGGCTTGGCATCGGCGTAGCCGGGGAGGGAATCAGCGGCCGGCTTGGCAAGGTTAGTGACGGTGTCGCCCACCTTGGACAGGCGGACGTCCTTCACGCCGGTGATGAGGTAGCCGACCTCGCCGACACCGAGGCCCTTGGAGGGGGTGGGTTCCGGGGAGCTGACGCCGATCTCGAGGAGCTCGTGCGTGGCGCGGGTGGACATCATCTGGATGCGTTCGCGGGGGTGCAGCATGCCGTCCACCACACGGACGTAGGTGACAACGCCGCGGTAGGTGTCATAGACAGAGTCGAAGATCATGGCACGGGCGGGGGCATCCGGGTCTCCCACGGGAGCGGGAAGGTCGCGGACGATCTTGTCCAACAGAACCTCGACGCCCATGCCGGTCTTGCCGGAGACGCGGAGTACGTCGTCGGGGTCGCCGCCGATCAGGCTGGCCAGTTCCGCCGCGTACTTCTCGGGCTGCGCAGCCGGCAGGTCGATCTTGTTCAGGACCGGGATGATCGTGAGGTTGTTTTCCATCGCCAGATAGAGGTTGGCGAGGGTCTGCGCCTCGATGCCCTGGGCCGCGTCCACCAGGAGCACTGCGCCTTCGCAGGCGGCCAGGGACCGGGACACCTCGTAGGTGAAGTCCACGTGGCCCGGGGTGTCGATCATGTTCAGCGCGTAGCTGACGCCGTCGAGTTCCCAGGGCATGCGGACGGCCTGGGACTTGATGGTGATGCCGCGCTCTCGCTCGATATCCATGCGGTCCAGATACTGGGCCTTCATGTCGCGGGACTGCACGACGCCGGTGTACTGAAGCATGCGGTCGGCCAGGGTGGATTTACCGTGGTCAATGTGCGCGATGATGCAGAAATTCCGAATGATGGCCGGATCTGTCGCGGCGGGCACCGGGGCGGTGCGGGCCATGGGAGACACGCAGGGTCCTTACTGTTGGCATTTCCGCGGCGTTGTTCAGGCTGAATTCTTGCCACCCTGCCACCTGCCGCATATCTGAGCCTCTAGTCTCCCACGTCCGGGACCGTGCCAGTACATTCTGCGCCACTATGCCCCGGCGACATGACCCCGGGTCCGGCCCCCGGGGAGAACCGCGGCGGTATCGTTGCGCCCATGGCCATGAACCTACGCACCATCGGCAATGCACTCCGATCGTCCCTCCGCTTCTTCGAGGGCCTGGGGCGTCCGCCGAGCTCGCGGGCGGCCACGGCGAAAAGCACGCCGACGTCCGCACGGACGCCGTCCCGCACCGGGGCGGGAGGGCTGACCGGGACTTACCCTGGCGACTTCCTTGGCACGGCAACCATCCGGTATGCCCCCTCCCCCGACGGACGCCCGGACCCGGGCGAAGTGGTGTGGACCTGGGTGCCGTACGAAGAGGACTATTCCCGGGGCAAGGACCGGCCGGTGCTGTTGGTCGGGAGCCACGGGCGGTACCTGCTCGGCCTGATGCTGACCAGTAAAGACCACGACGACCACCCCCGCGGCCGGCGCGACTATGTCGACATCGGCACCGGGCCCTGGGACCGGCAATGGCGTCCCAGCGAGGCAAAACTCGACCGTGTCCTCCAGATCCGTCCCTCGGACATCCGCCGGGAGGGCGCCATCCTTGACCGGAGCCAGTTTTTCCTGGTGGCCGACGCCCTTAGGCAGCTGCGCGGCTGGAAGTAATCGCGGGCGCGCCACGCCTGCACCAAATGGCCACGGTTGGCCGAAATCTGCTACTATTCATAGCTGTGTGTCCGTGCAGGTCGACGGCCACTGATGGTTGGCCGCCATAGGTATCCCCACGCCGCTCAGTCAATGGCCAGCCTGAAAGCCCTCTAGACCATTTCCGCATTAAAAAGAGAGTTCACACGTGGCAAATATCAAGTCCCAGAAGAAGCGTATCCTGACCAACGAGAAGGCTCGCCTGCGCAACAACGCAGTCAAGTCCGAGCTGAAGTCGGCCATCCGCGCCGTCAACACCGCCGTTGAGTCCACTGACAAGGATGCCGCTGCTACTGCGCTCGTTACTGCCAGCCGTAAGCTGGACAAGGCTGTCAGCAAGGGTGTTCTTCACAAGAACAACGCTGCAAACCGCAAGTCGGCGATCTCCAAGAAGGTCAACGCACTCTAAGGTTTTCCAGTTCAACTGAACTGATGCTTGTGGCCGGCACCGATGGTGCCGGCCACATCTCTTTAACGGGGTTATAGGACAAAACGTGTGTAAATCCCGGGCGCGTCATGTGCGTCCGGCCCAGCCTGAGCGGTACCAGAGTCCTTCTTCGGCGCTGAGCCCGGTGCTGTAGAGGTCGGGGCCGGGGTCTTGCTGCGCCGGGGTCTTGGTTCTGGGCTTGGGCGGATTGTGGTGGCGGGCTTTGATGAGCTTGCCTGGCGGCAGGGGCTGCTCGCTGTGCAGGTAGAGGTACCACGCGATGGCACGCTTCTGGTGTTCCTCGCTCCTGCCCCGGTGCGCCCGCAGCAGGAGCCGGAGTTGGGCGTTCGTTCCGCCTTCGATCCAGTTGGTCGTCGAGGCGATATCCAGTCCGGCGTATTCGCTGCCCAGGTAGGTGAAGAGGGTGCCGGCCTGGCCGAGGCGCTCCAAGAGCCGATAGGCCTTGCGGAGCCTGTCGTGCGTGTACCACCAGGACTGGTTCGCCCGCACCCACCCCGGGACCATGGCAGTCGTCGTGCGGTAGGTGCGGGCTTTTGACCAGATGCCCGTGCTGTTGATGCCAGTCGTTCAGTCCCGCCAGCCAGGCCGCCGCCTCCGCCGGGGCCTTGATCCTCGTCAGGGCCCGCCCCAGCCGCAGCAATGCCTTGCCCGCGTCGGTTCTGGGCCGGCTGGTCAGGTAGGTGCGCACGTTGCGCTGGACGTGGACCAGGCAGCGCTGCACCGCGGTTTCGGACCAACACTCTGACAGGGCCGCGGCGATTCCGGAACCACCGTCGGTGATCACGACCCGCGGGGCCGGGAAGCGTTCCAGCAACGCCGCCCACGCTGCCTTCTTTTCGGTGTCACACCACTGCCAACCCAGCACGTAGTCACCGGCAACAGCGATCAGACAGCACCACGACCCCACGTAAATCCCATCGACCTGGATCTGGTCATGGATCTCTCCGGTCACCGGGATCCGCGGGGCAATGTTCCAGCACCATGCCGTGCGCCGACGGAATGACCTGGCGGTGCCGAACGAAGCAGCCCGAGCCTGGCTCGAGGTGCTCAGCAGCCAGCCAAGGAACGCCTCGAGTTCGGAGCGCCGGCTCACGTCAGGGCGTTCACCCGAACGGCTCGCACCGCATCCCAAGCACCGGTAGCGCTGCTTGCCGGCCGCCGTTTTTCCGTTCCGTACCAGCGTCTGACCGCAGACCAAACATTCCAGAGATATGCAAGCACCCCAGCCACCCTAAGCTCCCAAAGCTTAGCTATCCCGGAATTCGCCCGCCAACACTGGGAACCAGCCCCAATCCATACACACGTTTTGTCCTATAACCCCGTGTGCCAGCTAGCGGCCGCCTTCTGCTACCGGCCGCGGGCGGCGGTGGCGATCACGGTCACCGCATGTTCGACGGCGTACACAGGGTCCCGCGACAGGCCCTTAACCTGCGCGTCGGCCTCGGCCGTCACCTGGATGGACCGGGCAAGGCCCTCCGGCGTCCACCGGCGAACGTCACGCTGCGCCTGCTCCACGAGCCACGGCTGCATGCCGAGCTGTTTGGCAATCTGAGCCGATGACCCCTGGGCGCCGGCAACCTTGGCCACGGTCCGCAACTTCGCGGCCAGTGCCGCCACCAAGGGAACAGGATCCGCGCCCGTGGCCAGGGCGTGGCGGAGGGTGGAAAGGGCGGCAGGGCCGTTGCCCGCCATGGCCGCATCAGCGACCTTGAAGGCGGTCGCCTCTATGCGGCCGCCGTAGTAGCGTTCAACCATTTCCGCGTCAACGGTTGTGGCGGCGTCGGCGATGAGTTGGCTGCATGCCGCCGCGAGCTCGGACAGGTTAGCGCCGACGGCGTTGACCAGGGACTGCACCGCGTCGGGTTCGATGCGCCGCGAAGCCGCCTTGAATTCGGCCGCGACGAAAGCGGTCTTCTCGGCGTCCTTTTTCAGCGGCTGGCAGTCGACGACCGGCCAGCCCCCGGCCTTGACCGCGTCGAGGAGCTTCTTGCCGCGCACTCCCCCGCCGTGCCGAAGCACCAGCACGGCATCCTGTTCCGGGTGGGCAAGGTATTTAAGGCCATCGGCGAGGAAGGCATCATTCATCGATTCGAGGCCCTCAACCTCGATCAGCTTGCTCTCGCCGAAAAGCGACGGGCTGACGTTCATGGCCAGAGACCCGGCCTCGTAGGCGCCCGCATTGAGCCGGGTGACCTCCACATCCGGAGTTGCGGCCCGCACCTGTGAACGGACCCGGTCCATGGCCCGGATGCCGAGATATTCCTCAGGGCCGGTGATCAGCACGATTCCGGCAGGGGTCACATCCCGCCAGGTGGCCGAATTGGTGGCCGACGCCTTGGATCGTTGCGGCTGGGCAGCGGCCACTGTTGGTTCCTCCCGGGATTTTGATTGCAGACTCTAAGCCTGCCACGGCGCAACGGCTGCACCAAGCCGCGGCCGGACCTGCGGGGAGGGCCGGGCCGGATGGACTTTCCTTCCAGTGTCCGGTCAAGCACACAGGCCGTCTTGAAGTGGGCCGCCAGCACGAGACGGATGGTTCCGGCAGGATGGGCCGCCGCCCAGACTGCCAGAGCGGTCAGGACGGAGAACAGCACCATGGTGAGCAGTCCGAACGGGCCTTCGGGCCAGGGCGGGGCCGCGCCCGGCAGGCCAGCCGTGAACCTGGCGATGCCGGCCACCCCGGCCGCGAAAAGGCCGGCCACGCCGATCAGTGCGGTGGCCAGCCACGGCAGGAGCGGCACCAACGGCACGGCAGCCGTCCCCAGGATAGTGACCGGTGCCACCAGCGGGGCCACGAGCATGTTGGCCAGCAACGAGTACGTGGCGAACTGAGGCTGCAGCACCACGATGACCGGTCCGCACAGCAGCTGGGCGGACAGGGGCACGGCCATACCCGCGACCGCCCAGCGCGGCACGGCAGGTGGAATCCAGTCCATGATGCGCCGTCCCAGCACGATGATCCCCAGCGTGGCCAAGACAGAGAGCAGGAACCCGAAACTGGTGCCCAGTGCAGGACCGCTAAGCAGCAGGGCGATGACCGCCAGGCACAGGAAGCTCAGCCCCCTGCCGGCTCGTCCGCCCGCCAGTGATGCCAGCGCGATGGCACCCATCAGCGAAGCCCTCAGGACACTGGCGTCCGGGCCCACCATCAGCACGAACATGCCGAGACCGGCCAAGGCGCATGCGGCAGCCGGCAGCCTGGCCAGGCGCAGGCTGCGGGCGGCCAGCAGCAGGGCCCCAAGGATGAGGCTGCAGTTGGCGCCAGACATTGTTGATTTAGGAGGTGGGTCCTTCTTAGGCAGAATGTCCCCTGCTTGCCGAGTCCCAGCCGTACGTGGCACAAGGTAGCGTTCCGCGATGTGCTTGTACTGAGGTTTCGCTTCCCGTTGCCCATGGCCTTCCCTGTCAACTCGAGCGTGTTGAAGCTTCGAGGGCTGGGCTGATCCCGAGCGGGGGTCACTCAGATGGCACTGCCGGAGCCCTTAGAAGGGCATCACAGGGGCTTCTTGAAGAAGGTCGCGGCGTCCTCATATGCAAGGGCACGATAGAAATCGCCCGCCCGCCGGCTCGCTCGGCCACCATTACCTCTTCGACCCAGGCAGCAGGGCCGTTGGCAAGAAAGGTGGCTCGGCAATGGGCTAGAAGGTAGCCGACGACGGGTCCGTCACCCTGCTCGGCTACCAGGACAAGCGTCTGAGGCGCTTGGAGCAACGAACGGAAGGTTAAGTCAAAGGGTTCCCGCCTCGGCGCGAACGTGCGCGCGAAATCCTGAACAAGAAGCCACACGTTGTCAGCATCGTTGACGGCGGCGCGTCTGATCGTCATGGTGATGTCTGGCATCTGTCTAGAATTCGCGGGCACGATCGTCAACACCAGGCAAGCCCGTGCACTTCTGGAGAACCCATCGCTGACCGTCTACGAGAACCCGTCGGCGATGCTCATGTGCGTCTACAAACCGGACCGTGCCCTCTGCAACCGGATCACCGAACGCGAAGCACCGCGCCTCGACCGCTGCGTCCCTTCATGCGCGAACATCGCACGAATCGATGATCATGCACACCTGATGCGACAGGAGGCGGAATCCCTGGAGAAGCAGGCCCCGAAATCTCCTGAGCCTCTCGGGCACAGGCTGGAGGTCCGGGCCCGGCGGCTCCGAGAGGAAGCCGACCAGCACAACCGTTCCCGCATCATTCTCGAGGAGACCGAATGAGCTCCGGGCACGATGAACGCGCCCGCATCCAGACAGCCATGGAACGAATCCTCAGCGGAAAACCCGAGCACTCGAACGGGGCCCTGACCATCGTGGCCCTCGCCGCAGAAGCAGGAGTGCCTCGAAACGCACTCACCCAGCGTCACGTCGACCTCAAGAACCTCTTCTACGAGAAGGTAAGGGCACTCGGAGCGACACCCGACATGGCACTGCCGGAGCCCTTAGAAGGGCATCACAGGGGCTTCTTGAAGAAGGTCGCGGCGTCCTCATATGCAAGGGCACGATAGAAATCGCCCGCCCGCCGGCTCGCGCAGTCTTGGGACTACTTGGACGATTTTGGCCCCGCCAATGCGCAGGAGGGCATCTGGGAGTGTCCGGACCTGTTTCCGCTCGCGGTGGACGGCAACCCGGCCAACATCAAGTGGGTGCTGGTGGTCAACCTGAATCCGGGGTCAGTGGCCGGAGGAAGCGGCGGCCAATACTTCGTGGGCAATTTCGATGGCACATCGTTCACCTCGGACACCACCGATCCGGTGGATGCGCTGCCGACGGGCACCGTCGTCGGAGGTTTCAACAACGCAACCTATAACGGCTGGACTACCCAGAACGACCCTGCCAACCCGGCCGGCCCCTGGGGCACGGCCCCCGCTTCCGGAACGGTTCCGGGCCAGAACCAGGTCACCGGGCACATCGGCGCCGGGCTGATCAACAGCTTCGAGGGCGGCGACACCCCTGTGGGGACCGTTGAATCTCCGTCTTTCACAGTGGGGGCGGACTATCTCAATTTCCTGGTGGGAGGTGGACGGCATCCGCAGCTTCCCGGTGAGCAATCGGGGAACGTTCCGCCGCCCGGCTACTTGCTGTTCGATGGATTCGACTATCCCGGCACCCTGACGGACTCCGGATGGCAACTCACCGGCGACTTCCAGGCGGCCCGCAACCCATCCACGGCCGGCGGCGAATTCGCCATCGGCAAACGGATCAACACCTTCGAGGGCGGCACCAACGCCGACGACAACGTAGGGACGATCACCTCTCCGGAGTTTTACCTCACCAACAACAACATCGGCTTCCTCCTGGGCGGCGGCAACCGGACCGACGGGCAACTTCAGGCGGAGCTCTTGGTGGACGGCATACCGGTACGCACCGCCACTGGCTCCAACTCCGGAGACCTCAACTGGAAAAACTGGGACGTGTCGCAGTACTTCGGCCAAATTGCCCGGATCCGGATGGTGGACAACGCCACCGGCCCCTGGGGACACCTGACCCTGGACAACATGGTCCTGGGCTCGGTCCCTGCGGAACCCCGCAGCACTGAAACGACCGTGAACATGGTCGTCAACGGCCAAACCGTGCGGACGGCCACCGGAACGGACACGGAACATCTGGACTGGACCGCCTGGGACGTCAAGGAATTCCGGGGCAGCCAGGCCACCATCAGACTGGTGGACAACAACCGCAATGGATGGGGACACCTCCTGGCCGACGAGTTCGTCCTCTCGGACACGGAAGCACTGCCACGCATGGAGGAGCATGACTGGCTGGACTGGGGCAAGGACTACTACGCCACCGTCTCCTTCAACAACACCCCCGACGGCAAGCGCGTGATGCTCGGCTGGATGAACAACTGGGACTACGGCCAGGCCACCCCCACTACAACCTGGCGGGGAACCATGGCGCTGCCGCGGGAAGTTGTGCTCACCCAGACGCCGAAGGGACCGCGGCTCCGCCAGAAGGCAGTGACGCAAATGGACACCCTGAAAAACACCGCCGCCACCTACACAGCGCAGGCCCATGACATACAGCCCGGCACAGTCACCCTCCCCGTCTCCGGGGATGTGGTGCAGATCGACGCCGAGTTCTCCCCTGGCTCGGCATCCTCCTTCGGCCTTAAAGTCCTGGGCAACGGCACGGAAGCAACGCGGATCGGATATACGCCGTCAACCCGTCGTGCCTTCATCGACAGAACCAACTCAGGCAACGAGGGCTTCCATCCCGCCTTCGCCTCGGTGGACGATGCTCCCGTGCAGCTTGCCAACGGCAGGCTCCGCCTCCGGATCTACGTGGACCGGGCATCCGTGGAAGTCTTTGCCCAGGACGGGCTGGCGACGCTGACGGACCAGGTCTTTCCCGCCGCCGGCGCCCAGTCCATCTCACTGTTCTCGGAAGGGGGAACCGCCCGGGTGGAGAGCCTCACTGTCACTCCGTTGATCAAGGCCATGTGGTGACGCGCCAGCTTCAGCCGGGGACCCGAAAACATAACGACCATTAACCCTTGGGCCCCGTTCTTCCTGACTGCGTTTCCCTAGCGCCGTCGCCCGGACTCCCGGCAGGAAGAACGGGGCCCTTCGCCTTCGGTTGTCTGCCCGTCTGTAAACTGGCGGAGGCTACGCGAAACGTTCGCGTAAACGATTCACCGAGGGCGGCAACGATGACGACGATGGTAAAAGTGGCACAGCTTGCCGGCGTTTCAATCTCCACTGTTTCCCACGTCCTGAACGGAACCAGGCATGTGGGTGATGAGACGCGGCAGCGGGTCCTGAAGGCCATCGAGGAAACCTCATATCGGCAGGACGCACTGGCCCGCGCCATGCGGCGCTCAAGGACGGACAGCATCGGTCTCATTGTTTCCGACGGCGGGGAGCCGGCCTTCGCCGAAATGATCCGCGGCGTGGAAGAGACGGCCGCCCGCCAGGGCATCACCCTGCTACTGGCCAATTCCGCTGAAGACCCGAAACGTGAGGCGCGCGCAGTTCAAGCTCTCCTTGAACGCAGGGTCGACGGCCTCATCCTGGCACGTGCGGCCGGCTCGGGCCCTGAGGCCCTCTCCGAATTCGCCAATCACGACACGCCACTGGTGCTCATGGACAGGCTTTCCGCTGAGCCGTACGACCAAGTGGGAGTTGAAAACCGCGAGCCCATTCTGGAGCTCGTGAGGCACCTGGTGGCGCAGGGCCACGAACGGATTTTGCTGGTCGCCGGGGACACCAGGGTCGCCACCCTGCAGGAACGACACGCTGCGTTCGCCGATGCCATGGCCGCGGCCGGGATCGCGCCATCGGACCAGCTAGCAGTCATAGCTTTCGAACCTGCAGAAACTGACGCGGGCATCGAGGCAGCGCTGTCCGCAGCCGAGCCTCCTACCGCTGTGATCGCCTGCAGCACCGTCTTAGCTGCAGCCGCACTCCGGCGCATCCAGCAGCGCGGGCTTCGGATGCCGGAGGACATTGCCTTCGCTACCTTCGACGGCTTTGCCTACGCCGACCTGTTCGAGCCCCAGCTCACCACCGTCCGTCAGCCTGCATTCCAGGTCGGCGTCACAGCGGCCGAACTGCTAACCAAGAGGATCGCCGACAAATCAGGCACGCCGTCGGTAGTCCGCCTGGCGCCCCTGATCGAATATCGGGCCTCCACGGGCCCGCGGCCGGCCTCCTAGGACCTCAGCACCCCGATCCTTTTCGCCTACCACACGGTCAGCGGCAGGAAAGTCGAAACAAAGCCAACATTCTTTCTGTGATCTGTTGCACATCGAAACGTTTGTCTCTACTATCGAAACGTTCGCGCAATCGTTTCGCTAGAAGGAGTCTCAGTGGCAACCATCGTTGATGTCGCATCCCTTGCCGGCGTTTCGACGTCCACTGTGTCGCACGTTCTCAACGACACCAGGCATGTTGAGCCGGAGACTAAGGAGCGCGTCATGAGTGCTGTGCGGGCCACGGGTTACCGGCGGGACGTGCTGGCCCGTTCCATGCGCCGCGCCAGGACTGACTCCATTGGCCTCGTTGTTTCGGATGCCGGGGAGCCGGCGTTCGCGGACATGGTGCACGGCGTGGAAGAAGCCGCAGCCCAAAATGGCTTGTCCCTGCTGCTGGCCAACTCGGCGGAAGATCCTGCCAGGGAGCGCGCGGCAGTCGAGGCACTCCTGGACCGCCGCGTGGATGGCCTGATCATTGCACGGGCGGCCGGTTCCAGCGGCGGGCTGCTGGCGAGAATCCGTGAGGACAAGAAGCCACTGGTCCTGTTGGACCGGCTCGCGGACCTTGACGTGGACCAGGTGGGGGTCAACAACCAGTCCGCCATGGCAGCCCTGGTTGAACATCTCGCCGCCCGCGGCCACCAGCGGATCCTGCTGATCTCCGGGGATCTGCGGGTTTCATCGCTCCGTGAGCGCTACGACGGTTTCCACGCCGCCATGTTGGATCAAGGCTTGGAGGTGCCGGCCAGCCTGGTTTGTGAAGGCACGGTAACAGCGGCATCGACGTTCGACCGTGTCCGGACACTTTTCACCACATCCAAGGATCGTCCCACGGCGATCCTGGCTTGCAGCACGCTGCTGGCTGCAGGTGCTTTGCGGGCCATGCAGCATGAAGGCCTGCAGGTGCCGGGCACTATGGCGTTTGCCACGTTTGACGGCTTCACCTACTCGGACCTCTTCGAACCCCAGATCACCACCGTCCGCCAACCGGCGTTCCGGCTGGGTGAGAGCGCCGTGGGTTTGCTCCTGCGGCGTATCGAAAACCCCAATGCTCCCACCGAGATCCTCCGGCTCGAATCAGAAATCGAATTCCGCCGCTCCACCGAATAACTGCCCCACTAACAGCTACTTACAAACCCATCGCATCCCATCAGGCCCCCTCCAGGCGCCGCATGCAAAGGAGCATTACATGAGAAAAACAGTCCGCACCTCCATCGCTACGGCGGCAGCCGCGGCACTGCTGGCGCTCACCGCCTGCGGTAGCGCCACCCAGTCCGCCGGGCCCGCAGGGGACGGGCCGTACGCGGCCCCCGCCAAGGACATCACCGCCACCATCTCCATCTCGAACTGGGGCGATCCGGGGGACAAAGCCGTGTACGACGGCGTCGCCGACCGCTTCAAGGAGAAATACCCGAACGTGACGGTGAACAACAACTTCACCCCCATCACCACCTGGACCGAATACGTCAACAAGCTGGTGACACAGGCCGCGGCGGGTCAGGCTCCGGACGTCATCAACATCGCCACCGAAGGCGTGGAGCTGGGCCTGGCCAACGAGCTGTTTTCGCCCCTGGACGGCTTCCTTACGAACGACCCCGAAGCCAAGGCCCTGCGCGAGGACATCGATCCGAAGCTGCTCGCGGGATTCGGCAAGGACGGCTCCACATACCTGATGCCCAACACCTTCAACACCATGGTGATCTACTACAACACCAAGATGTTCGAGGCCGCCGGCATCGAACGGCCTAGCGATGACTGGACATGGGACGATTTCCTGGAGATCTCCAAGAAACTGACCACCGGTTCCGGCTCTGACAAGGTCTACGGGTTCGCCATGCCGTACTACTCCTTCGGCATCACCCCGTGGCTCTACTCCAACGGCACCTCCATGATGGGTGAGGACCTCAAAACAGCCCAGCTGACCGATCCGAAAGTCCAGGAGACCGTGGAATGGGTGCGGGACCTGGCCACCAAGCACGGCGTGTCACCGCAGCCCAAGGGCGCGGATCCCTACCAGCTGTTCCCCGCCGGCAAGGCAGCCATGACCGGGGCCGGGCACTTCGTCACCGGCGGATTCGCCAAGGCCGGATTCTCCGATTACGACATCCTCCCCTGGCCGAAGGGAACCACCAAGTCCACCGTTTTCGGTGCCGGAGCATTCGCCATCTCCAAGACGTCCAAGAACCAGGAACTGTCCTGGGAGTTCATCAAGATGCTCACCGACCAGCAGACCCAGAAGAAATGGGCCGACGCCGGCTCCGCCGTTCCGTCCACCAAGACTGCCGCTTCATCACCGGAGTTCCTCTCCTCCCCCGAACACGCCGAAGAGTTCTACAACTCCCTGTCCTACGCCAAGCCGGTAGCGGCCCCCGGCGCCTACAACGTGCTGGATCCGGCTTTCATGCGGGCCATGGACGAGATCATGTCAGGCCAAGACATCGGATCCTCGCTGGAAAAGGCCCAAAAGGATGTTGAGGAGGCGTTGCAGCAGTGACTCTGACAGCCCCCAAAACCCAGCTGCCGCCCGCGCCCCCATCGGGGCGCGGGGGCCGCTCCGGGCGGCTCACCGCCACCCGTCGGCGGGAAGCCCTCACCGGGTACCTCTTCACCGCCCCCACAATCATCGGCTTCCTGGTTTTCGTCCTGGGCCCGCTGGTCGCCGCTATCTACTTGAGCCTGACCAAGTACAACATCCTGACAGCCCCCAAGTTCGTGGGGTTCGATAACTACGCGCGCATGTTCCGGGACGAACGGCTCGCCACCACCTACGGCAACACCGTCCTGTACGTCGGGGCGGCCGTCGTCCTCATCAACGGCTTTGCGCTCCTATTTGCTGTGCTGATCAACCAACGACTCCCCAGGGCTTTGACCTACGTGTTTCGCTCCGCGTACTTCTTCCCGTACCTGGTGGCCCTTGTGTACGTTTCCATCATCTGGCAGGCACTCTTCCAGAAGGACACGGGCATCCTGAACTACTACATCACCGCGCTGGGCGGGGAGCGGATTGACTGGCTCAACAGCTCGGAATTCTCCAAAGTCTCGGTGATCATTGTCGACACCTGGCGGAATGTGGGGTTCGCGATGCTGATCTTCGTAGCCGCTTTGCAGGAAGTCCCCAAGGACATGGTTGAAGCCGCCCGGATGGACGGCGCCAACGAATGGCAGGTCTTCCGCCGCATCATCGTTCCGATGATCAGCCAGGCAACGTTCTTCAACATCACCATCACCATCATCGGCGCGTTCCAGATCTACGAGTCCATCATTGTGCTCACGAGGGGCGGCCCGGGCGATGCCAGCCGCAGCGTGGTGATGTACATCGCCGAAGTGGCCTTCAACAAGTTCGATATGGGCTATGCCTCAGCCATCGCGGTAACGCTGTTCCTCATCATCATGTTGGTGACACTGGTTCAGTTCCGCCTCAGGAAGTCGTGGGTGAACAATGAGTAACATCAATACCGTCACCGGTGGCGGCCGCGGCTCCGTGCAGCGGAGCCGACCCCGCCCCAGCGTCGGGAAGAGCATTTCCGTGGCGTTACTGGTCCTGGGCGCCATCGGCATGATCGCCCCCTTCCTGTGGATGTTCACTACCTCGCTCCGGGACGCCAGCCAGGCGTACGATCTGCCGCCGCAGTGGCTGCCCACGGAGTGGGACTGGACCAACTATGCCGCCGCCGTGAACGGGCCGGTGCCCATCCTGCAGAACATGCTTAACAGCGCGGTGATCGCCATCGCCGTAAGCATAGGCATGATCATCACAGCACCGATGGCGGGCTATGCCTTCGCTAAGCTGGAATTCCCCGGCCGAAACTCCATCTTTGTGGGCCTGTTGTCCTCGCTGATGGTGCCGGCCCAGGTGACCATCATTCCGCTGTTCCTGCTGATGCGGACCTTCGGCCTGCTGGACAATCCCCTCAGCCTGATCCTGCCCGGCATCACCGGAGCCCTGGGCGTCTTCCTCCTGCGTCAGTTCTTCCTCGGATTGCCACAGGAAATCATCGACGCCGCCCGTATGGACGGTGCCACCGCTTGGCAGACCTACCGGCTGATCGCGCTGCCGCTGGCCAAGAACGCCGTCAGCACCCTGGGTGTAATTACGTTCCTGGGCAGCTGGAACGCCTACTTCGCCCCGTCGATCTTCCTCAACAGCACCGACACAGCCACCCTTCCGCTGGGCCTTGTCCTCATGCTCGGCCCGTACGGGGCCGGCAACGTGGCCCAGGTCATGGCAGCAACCACCATCGCCATCGCACCGGCCCTCATCGTCTTCCTGGTGGCCCAGCGCTGGATCATCGCCAGCCTCACCCAATCAGCCGTCAAGGGCTAACCAACAACTCTTTCCGAAAGGTACAACCACCATGGCTTCATCGCCCCGCTCAGGCCTGCTCTCGAGCCTGACCAAGCTCTCCACCGCACGCACGGCCCGCGCCTCCAGCTGGGACCAGACCGGCCGGAACCGCGACAACTGGATCGTGATGCCCGGCGAGGAACGGGTCCTGGCGGACATCGAGGGCCCGGGCTCCATCACGCACATCTGGATGACCCAGTCCTGCCGGATCCAGCCGGGCCCCGGCCAGATCTCCCCGGAGCTGGTGGGCGTGCCGATGCTGGAAATCCACAACGCCCTCGGTGTCAGCTGGGAAGTGGTTGACCCGGACTATTACCGCAAGATCGTCATCAGGATGTACTGGGATGACCAGGAAACCCCCAGCGTCATTGCACCCCTCGGTGACTTCTTCGGCCTGCTGAATTCCCTGTCCGGCTCCTACGATTCCCTGCCGCTCTCCGTCTCCGCCAAGGAAGGGGAACTGAACACCTTCGGCGGCAGTGCGGCGTTCAACAGCTACTTCGAGATGCCCTTCAACTCAAGGGCCCGCATCACCGTTGAAAACCAGAACGACATCCCGTACCTGCAGTACTTCTACATCGACTACGAGCTCTACACCGAGCCACTGCCGGAGGACACGGCGTACTTCCACGCCCACTGGCGCCGGCAGAAGCCCAACGCCGGCTGGGGCCCGGACCTGCAGACCAACAGCATCGAGGTGGCCATCCCCAACCTCTCCGGCGAGGACAACTACGTGGTCCTGGAAACCGAGGGCCAGGGCCACTATGTGGGCTGCAACCTGGCCGTGCGCCACTTCCAAGGGTCATGGTGGGGCGAAGGTGACGACATGATCTTCATCGACGACGACACCTGGCCGCCCAGCCTGCACGGCACCGGCATGGAGGACTACTTCGGTCACGCCTGGGGCATGCAGCACAACGCCTTCCTGATGAACGGCACCATGGTCCACGAAGAAAACGTGCCAGGCTTCCACCACAGCTACCGCTTCCACATGACCGATCCCATCAGGTTCCAGAAACGCATCAAGGTCACCTTCGAACACGGCCACGCCAACCACCTCTCCGATGACTGGTCCTCCACCGCCTACTGGTACCAGACGCTCCCCTCCCCCGTGCTGGAGATCGACGCCGTGGAGGAGCGCCTGCCGCTGCGGCCCCGCGACCAGGTGGAGGAACGGCCCTTGCCGGAACTGACACCGGCCCAGCAGGCCGCCCGGGACGCCTCCGCCGAACGAATGAAGCAGTTCACCGAAACCCGGGACGCCGTCCGCAACGAACGCCGGGCAGAAATCGACCAGTGGGAGAAGGCCAACGCCGAGCAAGCCCGGGAGGTCCGGCAACGGTTCCTGGCCGCCAGCAGCGTCCCGGTCCAGTAATCCCACCAGCAGCCAGCACCGAAGGATCAGCATGAACGCGCACGAACCCCGACCCGCCTTCCACTTCACAGCCACTGAGGGTTGGATCAACGATCCCCTCGGCGTGACCTGGAAGGACGGCCAGTACCATCTCTTCTACCAGTACGTTCCGGGCCGCACCACATGGGCCTCCAACTGCCACTGGGGACACGCCACATCCCCCGACATGATTGCCTGGACGGAACAGGGCGTCGCCGTCGCACCCGGTGAAGGTGACGACGGCATCTGGTCGGGTTCCATAGCCACGGGCCCCGATGGCGGCGCGACCATGTTCTACACTTCGGTCACCGAACCGGACATCGGGATCGGAACCGTCCGCACCGCCACCCCAGACGACGCCTCCTGGAACTCGTGGACCAAAGGCGCGAACCTGATGACCGCTCCCGATGCCGGCGTCCTGGCCTACCGGGACCCGTTCGTCTTCCGCGACGGCGGACAGTGGCGCATGTTCGTCGGCGCCGGGCTGGAGGGCGGCACCGCAGCCGCAGTTTCCTACAGCTCCCCAGACCTGTCGCAGTGGACCCTGGACGGCATCGCCGCCCAACGCTCCGGTAAGGAGACGGAGCCCGTCTGGACCGGCACTATGTGGGAATGCCCCCAGCTCTTTGAGATTGACGGTTCCCACGTCCTGGTCACCTCCATCTGGGAAGACGACGTTCTGCACTACGTGGCCTACGGCGTAGGAAGCTACTTCGACGGTCAGTTCATCGCCCGCTCGTGGGGCCAGCTCACCTACGGCAAGAGCTACTACGCCCCTTCCTTCTTCCGGGACAGGGACGGCGCGCCGTCGCTGATTTTCTGGGTCCGCGGCGTCATCAGCCCTGAAGGGCAGTGGGCCAGCGCGCTGAGCATCCCCCACACGCTCACGCTCGACGGCGACACCTTGGTGGCCACCCCGCACACAGACCTCGCCGACTACTCGGAGCCCGGCCAGCTGGAGCAGGTCAGCGCTGCGGTTTTCGAGACAGTGCTCGACGACGGCGCCGACCTCCGGTGCGCCGTCACCCCCGGGACCGTCATCAGCCTCGCCACCCTCGACGGGCCGCTGGCCACCGTCCGGCACGACGGGGACGGCATCCGGGTCACGGCGGCCGGGAACGCCGACTTCGCCGACGCGTTCCTGCCGGCCGACGAGGGCTCCGAGCTGCGGGCCATCATAGACGCCGGGGTCTTGGAACTCTCCGGCCACCAGGGCATCATGGCAGTCCCACTGCCCATCGTGCATGCACCCGTGACGCTAACGGTGGCCAACGCCGCCTCCACGCCCCTGCTCAACAGGGTTTCTAAGCTGATAGTGAATAGCATGGCAACTACACGCCGGGCCGCACTGTCAGGACAGCCATGACCACCACTTCCGGCTCCCAGCGCCCCAACCCCGATGTCGTCGTCATCGGGGAATCCCTGATCGACATCATCACCACGTCAGCCGGACCTGTGGAATTCGCCGGCGGTTCAGGCCTCAACGTGGCCTACGGCCTTGGCCGGCTCGGGGCGAACACCGGCCTGCTCACAGTGCTGGGTGCGGACAAAAGGGCGGAAGCCATCCGGCAGCACCTAGATTCAGCTGCAGTGCAGCTTCTGCCCGGTGCCACCCGCCTGAGCCGCACCTCCACGGCAACGGCCTCCCTAGACAGCACAGGTTCGGCTGAGTACGCCTTTGACATCGAGTGGACGCTGCCGCAGGTGAGCCCCACCTTCATTCCCAAAGTCCTGCATACCGGATCCCTGGCGACCTTTCTTGAACCCGGGGCCACGCACGTCCGGTCAGCGATGAAGTTCTTCTCCGGCCGGTGCGTCATCACGTACGACCCCAACATCCGGTCACACATCATCGGAGACCATGCCCAGGCACAGCAGACCTTCGAGGCCACGGCGCGCCTGTCCAATGTGGTGAAGCTGAGCGATGAGGACGCTACCTGGCTCTACCCGGGACTCGGGACAGCTGAGGTTGCGCGCCGCATCCTGGAGCTCGGGGTGCAAGTAGTTGCCGTAACTGCAGGAGCGGAGGGTTCGGACCTCTACTCAGAGTCTTCCCAGGTGCACGTTGCCGCGCCGAAGGTAAAAGCAGCGGACACTGTGGGTGCCGGCGATTCCTATATGTCCTCGTTCATCACTGGGATCTTGACCGATTCCCGGCCGGACTTCGATGTGGAGCAGCTCAGGCGGCTCGGAACGGTGGCTGCTGCCGCGGCAGCCATCACTGTGACCCGACATGGAGCGAATCCGCCAACAGCGCGGGAACTGAGGGAGGCACTGGCCGTTTCCTCTTGACGGGATCGGCTTACGATTTTTATGCAGGGACATCGCCGTTGCAGGGGAACCGGGACTGTTGGCCCGCCACGTTGTCGCCGCTGCACACGAGCGCGGACGCGGTCAGCGTGACGCGCTCAGGGGCGTGAACCTGTTGCGCCCTAGGGATGGAGACGATAATCGACGTGTCCGGCATCCACACGCTGTCCACCAAGAAGCCGTGGACTCTTAGCCAGAGGCGGCCCCTTGGAAGCTCTACACCCTAAGCCGGCGGATCGATCAGGTTCAAGGCCTTGTCCGTGTCCACAGGCATTTGCCGGCTGCGGGCGCGCGTTCGAGATCGAGCCTGCCCACATAGCTTCAACACGTTCGACTTGACAGGGAAGGTCAAGGGCGCCGGCCAGGCCTATGAGCCCAAGAGGATCTGGTTGAAGGTCAAGAGCCGTTCCTCTATTGACGTGGTGTGCGCGGCCGTTGTTGGACCGATCACCCAGCCCAGGGCGGTGGTTGTCGGGCTTCCGTTGGGTGGGCGGTTGAGGATTGTTGGCCGGTCCGCTCCCCTGTCGACCCGGGCCGGCCGGGATCTGGCCAGGCATCTGCGCCCGGCCCACGGGAGGCATCCGTGGCCGGAGGAAATCAGCGAGAGGGTGCTGGACAGGTTTAGCAACGAAAGCGGTACGCTGCGCCTGACTCTCGTGGAGCCCATGGTCGTTGAAGTCTCGGCCGACGTCGCCTGGTCCGGGAGTGCCTTTCGGCATTCAGTGCGACTGCTGCGGGCACGGCCTGAGCTCGGCCCCGATGAAGTACAGCTCCCCGGTCATGTGCCGGGTGCGGGTCCATGTTGATGCGCGGCTCGGAACCCTTGGAGCGAACAGCCAGCAGAAGGCCCGATTCAAAACTAAGGTCGGGGACATGACAGACATCAGCGCAGAAGTAGGAGACTAAATGGCCCGGATGACGGTCAATGCAAGGGAGCTGAAGCGCAAGTCGCTTTCATCTCTCCGCACGGCAGTTGCGGGATTCAACTCCCTGGACAATGACGGCAGGACGACGGCTGTTTTGCTCAATCTCCAGCACGCCTTTGAAATGCTGCTCAAGGCTTCCTTGGACTCCGCCAAGGTAACCGTTTTCGACAAGCGCTCCGAGAAATCCATTTCGTTCGAAGCGGCGATCAGGAAATGCCAAGAGACGCCGGGAATCAAAGTGTCGGACGGGGATGCCGGGACCATGCGGGTCATCGATGCCTGGCGGGATGCCGAACAGCACTGGTATGCCACCGTGGACGAGGGACTGCTGTATCTGCACGTCCGCGCGGCCATCACCCTCTACGACGACTTGCTGGACAAAGTGTTCGGTGAACGGCTCGGCGATCACCTTCCAGCCCGAGTGCTTCCCATCAGTGCTGAGCCTCCCCAAGACTTCCAGCTCCTGGTCGATCGGGAGTATGCACGCATTGCCGAGCTCCTGCACCCCAAGAGACGCGGGAGGGGCGAAGCCCACTCCCGCATTCGCGCTCTACTGGCCATGGAGTCCCACACCGATCCCGATGCCGCCGAGATACGGGAGGCGGACGTTCGCAGGGTGGAACGGGGAGTGAAGTCGGGCAAGCCGCGGGCGCAAGTATTCCCCAAACTGAGCACTGTCGGATCAAGTGTTTCCGGAGAGGGACTCACCGTCGAAGTGAAGCTGGTCAAGACCGGTGGCCTGCCAATGACCTATGTTTCCGCTGACAGCGATGTGGAACCCTCAGCCATTCGCACCGTCGATCTGGAGAAGAAATTCCATATGGGTCCCTACGACCTAGCCGACAAGGCAGGGGTCGACCGCAGTAAGGCAACAGCCGTCCGCCGTCACTTCAACCTCGATGCAAACGACGATGTCCACTCACACCGCTTCGTCTTCGGTTCGCAAAAGCACATGCGGTACTCAGATAACGCCCTGAAGAAGATGAAGGACGCAAAAGAGTCCTTGTACCTCGATGACATCTGGAATGCTCATCGCCCTCCACTCAAAGGTAAGAGATTGCCTCCGTGCACTCAGCCAGGGTGCCTAGCGCCTATACACACCCCCGCGCAATAGACGTGCGCATCCACTTCTGATCATCGGCTAATGTCGGGACGTGGACATTGGCAACTGGTGGAACGGCATCTTAAGGATGGTCGGTGACATCTGGAAATTTCTGACGACCGACTCCTTCGGGCAAGCCATTTCCGTGCTCCTCTTGGGTGGTGTGGGCGTCGTCGCTTGGTACTTCATCCGGAAGAAACTGGAAGCACCCAAAATGGCGCCTACGCCCGCAAAGACAGAACCAAACTCGTCCCTTGCTGTGCCTGGGGGGCCGCCCCGTGCCTACAGTGCGAACAGCATCCTGCAGCGTGCTGAAAAGCGTGGTCTCTGGCGTATCGAGCCCAGCTACTCCCCTACTGTCTACAGCCTTGTGAATACCGGCATAACTGTCGCCACCAAGGTGTCGATCACATCCGACCAAGACGATTATGAGTTGGATGGACCTGTGTACTGGGACAAAATATCCCCCAAACAGCACGAACCGTTTTCCCTGACATCACCGCTCTCGGAGCCATCTACCAGCCTTACGGTGGCCTGGCGTGACCATGAACGCCGCTACCGGGAAACGAAGGTCACCTTCCCCGCCGGGCTAAACACTGGCGGCAGTTAATCGGCGAGTGGCGGCGCGATCACGGATCCTCGGTTCTGAGAGAGCCAAGGGTTAGTTGATGCAACCAGGGGCCGGTGTGGGCCGGCCCCTGGGCGTTTTTCCCTCGGAAAAAGGAAATCTCTGTGTACTAGATCAAGGTGAGCGCGTAGGCGCGGCACCTGAGTTCTGCGCTGTTTGTGGCGTCGAATGGCGGTCCGCCGCTGGTGAGTGGTTGCTGAGGTTACCCCTGGGCGGCGGACCGCCCGACATTTTCAGGTTTCTGGCCTGCGGATGGTGGGTGGTGGCCGAGGGCCTTGCCGGGCGGTGGGGTTCCGCCCGGCAAGGGGTCTAGTCAGCGTCCGGTTGGTCCGTGGCCTCGGTGTTTTCCTCGGAGGGGATGTCGGGGTCGGTGAGGATGATCTTCTAGGTTCGTAGCCCCATGCCATGAGCTGGGTCAGGTAGTAGCGGTCGTCGCTGTAGCGGTTCCGCCAGCTCGTGCGGTCCACGTTCGCCTCGTAGGCGGTGATCATGGTGGCGAGCGTGACCATTTCGGGCTTGGTGGAGGGCTTGTCCACGTAGGCCTTGAACTCGCCGTGGCCGTCACCGGTGCCCAACAGTTCCGCTGTCAGGGAGGTCTTGTTCAGCGCCTTGCCGAGGATGTAGCTGGAGTGGGCGATGGTGTGGGCGATGAATTTCTGCGCGTTCTTGGGTGTGCTCTTACGGGTAAGCAGGGCTTTGACGAAGTCCCGGCGCACAACAGGACCGAGTCCATGGCCTTGTTGTTTTCGATGGTTTCCCGTCGTGCGGCCTTCTCGTCCTCGGTCATTCCTCCGGCGGGTGCCTTTCCGTCTTTGCGGAATCCCAGGGCTTTCCGGTCGGCCACGGCTTGGCGGGTGTACAGGCCGCTGTAGCCGACGCCGATGTACACGGCGTCCACTGCTTCCTCCGTGACCTTCTCGCCGTCGGCGGTGGTCAGGTGGTGGATGGTGGCCGCTGGACCCTTGTAGTCGTAGTAGCTGGGGTCCTCGTCCAGCACGATCAGGCCTTTGGCTTCGGCTTCGGCGGTGGCTTCCGCGATCAGGGCCGCGTCGCGGCGCTTGTCGCGGAGCCGCTGGGCGGTGTGGGCGAAGTGGCCGGGATTTTCGGTGGCGAGTCGTTCCAGTGTGGCAACGGCTTCGGCGTCCTCGGAGAATTCCTCGATGACTGCGGACTGTTCCAGCGTCAGTCCCTGCTCGAGTGCCTGGGCGGCGGCGGCGTTGGACTTCACTTTGAGCGCCGTTTCCACCACGGCCTTCTTCGCGCCCATCTTCCGGGCGATGACGGTGGCGCTGACTCCGAGCAGTGACATTTGGTGGAATGCTTCCGCGCGGTCGCCATCGTTCAGTGCGCTGCGGTGGTCGTTCTCCACGACCTGGGTGGCCAGCCTGTCGGCTTCTTCGGGGTTAGCCACGATGTGCACGGGGATGGGTGCCCGTCCGGCTTCGATGGCTCCGAGCGTGCGGCGCTGTCCCATCAGCACGTGCACGGTTCCGTCCTCGCCGCGGTGGGCAACGACGGGCACGAACACGCCGTGCTCCTTGATGCTGGCGACGAACTCCTTGGTCAGCCCCGCGTCCTTGCGGACGTTGGTGTCCACGGTCAGCGTGGCAGGGTCAAGCAGCTCCAATACAGGTGTTGCAGTCATGTCTTGTGTCCTTTTCCGAGGATTTGGTGGGCTGGGTGCGGTTGGTGACCGGCCAGCTTCCCCTCTCCCCCCGACGCTTCTATGTCTGTCAAGCGTGTGGAAACGGGTGCGGGCGGGGACCAATTGTTTTGCCGGTGGTGGGGCGGCTTTGGTGACCGGCCAGCTCCCCTTCTCCCCCCGTTGTTTTGGCTGCTGGCGAAGCTTGCGGAGCTGTGGCCGACGGAGGCCTGTCTACCCGCAGGGCAAGGGGCGGGAAATTCCCGGAGGAAATCAGCGACGAAGGAGCGCCGGAGGGACATTTCCTGCACCGCAGGCCCCGACGGAGGAGGGGCTAGACGGGCCGGAGCGGACACGTACAATCCGTCAGGACAGCAGCCAAAACGTCGTAGACAGAACAGGGCCAGGCGGTCCGGAGCTCTGCGACGGTGCGCCCTGGACCCAACAGCCGGCCGCGCCAGCGGACGCCCTTTTCCTGGTGAGCCCTGCGAACCCTCCATCAGCACCCCGAGTCTTCTTTCGGCGTCCCTGACATCGGCGACCGCGCGCCCCCGGTCGCCGGCACTGAGTGTGCAAATGGCGGTCCGCCGCCGCCGACCCACAGCGCAAGCCGGCCACTACGGCGGACCGCCACCGGTGACCGCCCCGGCAACGGGACGGCCACCTGAAGGCACTAGCCTGCGAGAAGTTCGGCCAGTTCAGCCGCATCCGACACCAGCACCGCCGCACCTTCTTTTAGGAGCCGGTGGCATCCCGCCGAGTTGGCACTGTGTACGCTCCCGGGGACGGCCGCGACATGGCGGGCAATGGTTTCGGCATGATGCGCGGTGTTCAACGCCCCTGAGCGCCAGCGGGCCTCCACAACGCAGGTCACCCCGGCGAGGGCAGCGATGATGCGGTTTCTCTGCAGGAACCTGTGCCGGGTCGGGGCGGAACCGGGCGGGAGCTCTGAGAGGGTCAGGCCGTTGCCGCGGATCGCGCCCGCGAGATCAGCGTTACCGGACGGGTAGTCACGGTCAAGGCCTCCGGCCAGTACCGCGAGGGTTGCCGGTCCTTCTCCCTGGCTTCCGGCCAACGCGGCCCGGTGCGCGTGCGCATCGATGCCATAGGCAAGGCCTGAGATCACGCAGATTCCACGTTGGGCCAGGCTGTACGCCATATCTCCTGTCACGGAGGCGCCGTAGCTGGTCGAGTCCCGGGAACCGGTCAGAGCCACACACTTCGAAGGCGCTGGAATGCCGTTGTCGATGCTGCCCCGGTACCAAAGCCCGTACGGGGCGTCGGGCAGATCGTCCAAGCCCTCCGGCCAGCGCTCATCCCCTGGGATGAGGAACCCGCCGCCCAGGCGTTCGATGATGGCCAAGTCCTTCTCCGGATCGACCTCAGGAACCCGCGGAGCCCACCGTCTCAACGCCTCTGACAGTTCTTCGACCGTGGCCTCCGGAATGGCGTGAACGGGCTGCGCGCCGGTAGCAAGCCTCAGCGCGGCGTACGCACCGAGCCTGCCCACGAGGGCCCGCCCGACACGGTCGCCGGGTTCGAAGAGTCGGGTCAGGGCTGCGCGTGCAATGCGATCGTTCATGGTTTCTCTCGTCCTTTGCTGAGGATCCGGCGGGCGGGGCGGCTTTGGTGACCGGCCAGCTTCCCCTCTCCCCCGTTGTTTTTGCCTGCTGGCGGAGCAGCGCGTAGCTGTGCCCGACGGAGCCGGGGCAACCCGAAGGGCAAGCAGAGGATGGGTTGTGGGAGGAAATCAGCGAAGCGCCGACACAAGGCATCGGCTGCGCAGCCGTCCGCAGGACGGTTGAGCCGGTGGAGCGGGCACGTACGATCCCCAGGACAGCAGCAAAAACAGAAAAACGCTTCTACAGCCCGAGCGAAGCGAGGTCCGTGCAGTAGACCTGGGCGTCAGCTAAGCGAGGCCCGGAAACCGGAGTCTTCAGGCAGCGCGTGGTTTCCAGGCTAGGTTGTGGTGCTCTCGCGTGCAGCACGGGCTTGCTGGTGGCGCCGCATCGCTCTTCAGATGGTGCGCCTTTGGAGCTCGCGGTACACAGTCGTCCGTGACACCCCGAACAGTTCGGCCAGTTCTGCCGCAGTATGCTCGCCGGCATCGTGCAGCGTCAGAAGATGCTTCCGCTGCGTCTTGGACAATTTTGGCTGCTTGCCTTTCAGTCGTCCCTTCGCTTTTGCGACTGCCATGCCCTCGCGGGTGCGCATCCGGATCAGATCCGCCTCAAACTCGGCCACCATTCCCAGGACATTGAAAAGCAGGCGGCCGACCGGATCAGTCGGATCGTGGGTGCTGCCGCCGAGACTGAGGACTACCCCTTTGGCCGTCAGCTCATCGGCTATATCCCGGGCATCGGAAAGGGACCGCGCCAAACGGTCCAGCTTGGTCACCACGAGCGTATCGCCGGCTCGGCATGCCGGCATCGCTTCACGGAGTCCAGGGCGCACACGGTTAGCTCCCGTGATCGACGAAGATCTGCTTCTCTTCAACACCAAGGGCCAGGAGAGCGTTCCGTTGGGCGGTCAGGTCCTGGTCGTTTGTCGAGACGCTGGCATAGCCGATCTTCATTCCAGTCATAACAAACATGGTTGCAGTAATCCCCCCGTCATCGTGCATTTCATCGTGCGGGTCTTACGTACATGGCCTAGGCCAGCAATCGCCCGGAACGTGGCGGCGGGCTTCCGCGGTACGGTGGTCGACCGGCTTACGGACGCACCGGAAACGTCCAGGTGCGAGCCTACCGACGGCGGTCGGGCGCCTGCTACTGTGAACCATCGCTGACGCAAGGGGGAGGTCATGCAGCTACGCGGCGCCGCTGGGCTCGCCATCATCACGCTCAGTTTGTCCGGCTGCGCGCCCTGGCTGCCTATGATTCAACACAAGCCCGCCCCCAGCCCAAGTTCGACAGGGCCTTCGGGCAAGATCCCCATCACCGGTCAGCCCTCCGCGCTGTTCTGCGAGAACGCCGGGGCGTACCTGTCCAAGTTCCCCGACCTCCCGCTGTACCGGCCGGAGCCGGAGATACCGAACGCCATGGGTACTCTCAGCTGCATGTACACGAGCGACCCCAGTGACTCCGACCGTCCGCGGGTCATCCTGGATGCCCAAGCCGTGAAAGACGACGAAGACCGGGCCGCCTTCACCGAACTATGTGATAACGGAAAGCTGGGACCCGGCACGGCCAAGGTGACCGCTGACTGGGTCAAGGACCGCGGCTGGTCGGCCTGGATAGCTGCCCACGACCCGACCTTCAGCGAGGCCGTCCTCTGTACCCGTGACCAGTTCTACGAGATATGGGTGACGCACGTTCCCGGCGCCACCGCCGACGATGCCCTGGCCACCATCATGGCCGCCGTCGACTGATCCGGCCTCAGCAGCGACAAACACGTCCCCCTCGCGCCCCCCGTCGCGCGGTGCGGTGTGGACGGTGTACAGGGCCTGCATGCCGATGACCAATGCACCGCGGAAGCGCCGACCGCGATTGCTTCCGGCATCCCAATCAGCTGCTGGCCCCGGTACCACAGACTTACCCGAGCGTCGTAGAGCTTGGCTGAAGGCTAGGCGACGCGGTCCACAAGTAGACAAAGCCGGCTGGCGCGGCGCCCGGTAAGGGATCGTCCATCGCGTCACGAGATAAGGTCGTTCACCGCCGATACGCAGTTTTCGCGCATCCGCGCTTTCGAGAAAAGAAACTACGCTTCGACGAGAATCACCAAGGTCTCGGGCAGCACGCCGTCGTACGCCATCGCTTCGGCCCCGGCCTCGGACTGCACAAGGGCCGCAAGGGCATCCATGTCGGGAACGTCCATCAGCACCGCCACCTGCGTTGGGTTCTGTGGGTTGACGAACGTCCGGATGTTGGTGACGCCGAGGGGTCCGAAGATCTCTTCGCGTTTCGGTGAGGCAAGCCAATGATCCTTGTCCTTCACATCGTGGTGGCCGATCACGGTTGGCATGGCGCGTCCTCTCGACGAGGGCCAGCGGTCCGCAGGCCCACTGGGCATAACGGTAGTAGTCGTTCCGCACCCATACAAGGCTTTTCGTGGCCGCATCTCGCTCGGTCTGCGGGGTGCCCGCAGGGGGATCCTTTACCGGACGCGGCGTGGTCACCTGAGTGGGAGCGGGCCCGCCTGCTTGGATGGAGTCGTGGCGGTTTTTTACTTCGATGGTGACCAGACGCTGTGGGACTTCCAGGCCATGATGAGGCGCGCCATGGCCGCCGCGATTGGCGAGCTGAGTCGGCTCCGGCCCGACGCCGAAGGCGACTTGGGCGTGGACCAGTTTATCGCCGACCGCGAAGTGGTCGCCGAAAGGCTACGCGGCCGGGTCACCAACCTTGAGCAAGTGCGTTTAGAAGCGTTCAAGCACAGCCTTGCGCGGATCGAGATTCCGGATGACGCTCTTGCCGCACACCTGAACGCGTTCTACCTCGAGCGGCGATTCGCCGACGTCGAACTCTACGATGACGTCCTGCTTGTTCTGGCCGAGCTCCGGCGCAGCCACCGTGTGGGGCTCTTGTCCAACGGCAATTCCTATCCTCACCGATTGGGATTGGAAGATCTGTTCGAGGCGAGCGTGCTCTCCCAGGACCATGGCATCGAGAAGCCTGACAAGCGCATTTTCGATATCGCCTCGGCGCTGCTTCCGGGCGAACCGCGGATCATGGTCGGCGACTCACTGCGGAACGACGTCGAAGGCGCGCAATCGGCTGGCTGGACCGGGATCTGGCTCAATCGAGACGGCGCGCCAACCCCAAACGACGCAGCTCCCGACCTAGTGATTCGCAGCTTGAGGGATCTCCTCGAGCTCGCAAGAGGCTTGTGACCGCGTTCGGTAAGGGATGGCGATCCCTCTCCGGGACACCATAACGTCATTGAACGCGCTCACAGAAGGCTGGCCATATGGCGCCCTTTTTAGCCCTCAAACGGTCGCGACGTAATCTAATGCCATGGAGCGAGTGCTGTTCGACCAAGTTGTCGAGACCGATTACGGGCAATTCGACCTCACTTGGACCGGGGACGGCTTCGACGGAGATTTCGATCGCTTCTTCGCCGGTCAGACCAACGGATTGGTCGGCGCCTCCGACCCCAACGGCCTGTATATGAACTTAGCCCGCCGGTCAGGCGGATCGCCCGTGCGCATCGTTGTGCTGGAAGCCAAGCCCAGGGACGATGCCGATGCCCCATGGGAGGACGTCGTCGAGGTGTCATTTGTCCTCCCCGAAGGACACCAGATGCGGTGGAGTTCCTGGGCAGGCGAGAGCGGTGGCGCACTTGCCGGCATACCGCCCGGCAGCTACCGGCTGAGAGCCAGCGCAATGGGACGAGATCGAGGAAGGGAAGGTGAGTTCTCCGATCACTCCGTCGACTCCTATCTCCTCCAGATGTGGCCGGCGCCCCCGCAGTCAGACGCGGTGCTGCGCACCGGGAGCGAGGACGCCAAATACTGGCATCGCGAGGTAGGCCACCGTCGATAATCGCGCAGCCTTACCCAACGCCGAATGACTCCCGTACCGCTGCTTCCTTAGCCTTGATCCACCGATGTTGATTGGGTTTCGGTCGGCGATTTAAACCGAGAATGCCCGCCTTTTCAAGGAAAATGAGCTTGTCTAGAACCCATTGA
>NZ_JAGGPM010000049.1 GCF_018613835.1 Arthrobacter sp. ISL-5
CGTCCCGGGCCAGCGTCATGACCGGCAGCAGCCCGGCAGCCGACACGAGGTTGGGCTCGTCGAAGGAAACTGACACCGCGGATGGTTTATGGGAAACTTGCACCTACGAGATGCCCTCTTTTCGGTGGTCAATGGGTTCTAGACAAGCTCCATTTTCCTTGAAAAGGCGGGCATTCTCGGTTTAAATCGCCGACCGAAACCCAATCAACATCGGTGGATCAAGGCTAAGGCTGCGTCGTCCTCCTGGCGTCGTCCTCCGGCCGGCGGACCGCCGCCGCGGCGGTCCGCTCCTCCCCGCCTGGTCAGCTCCCGCGCCGGAGGGAAAGGGGCGGGATGGCCTCATACAGCGGCGTCCGGATCCAGCGCTGGCCTGTCTCGCGGAATTCGGCGCGGCTGGAGAAGCGGTACAGGTAGGTCCGGGCGCGCACCCACCGGGGGCGCTCGCCGTCGAACGGATCCACGCGCAGCAGGCGCAGCACCGTCCTGTCCGCCTTCAGCAGTTTCTCCAGGAACGCGTAGAACCACTCCTCGTGCACGGTGCGCAGGGGCAGGAACCACATCAGCCAGTCGAGCCGCAGGTGGTACGGTGCCCACTGGCGGGACAGCCTGCGCACATCCCCGGGCTTGCCCTTGAATTCGTACTCCCGCCAGTCCGCCGACTCGTCGGGATCTTCGTCCTTGGTGCCCTCCACGGCCACCTCGATCCGCTGCTTCGTGACCGTGCCAAAGGCGCCGTACGTGTTCACGAGCTGCCAGCGGTTGAAGCTGGCATTCATCAGCTGATGGTGCGAGAACAGGTTTCGGACCGGCCAGTAGCTGAGCACCAGGAGCAGCACCGTGACCGCGAGCGTGGGGATGAGCCACCACAGCGGCGTCTGCCGGCCGCCGCCGGCCGCGTGCCAGTCCAGCGGAATGACCGGCAGGACTGCGTGGGCAACGGGGTCGCTGACCGCGGCGAAGGCCAGCACAATCGCTATCCAGTTCAGCCACGCGAAATTGCCGCTGGCCACGAGCCACAGCTGGGTGAAGATGATGATGCCCGCTGCGGCGCTTGCCAGCGGCTGCGGGGCGAACAGGAAGAACGGCACCACGAGCTGGGCGAAATGGTTGCCCAGCACCTCCAGCCGGTGAAAGGGCTTCGGCAGGAGGTGCGCCTGCCGGCTCAGGGGACCCGGCATGGGCTGGGTCTCGTGGTGGTAGTACAGGGCAGTGAGGTCCCGCCACTCCCGGCCGCCGCGGATCTTGATCATGCCCGCGCCGAACTCGAGCCGGAACACCAGCCACGCCACAAGGAGCAGGATGGTCCGGGGGGGATCTGTCTGGTCGGACCCCAGGAAAGCCACGGTGAAGCCCGCCTCGAGGATCAGCATCTCCCAGCCAAAGCCGTAAAACGTCTGCCCCACGTTGACGATCGACATGTACAGCAGCCACAGCGCCAGGAAGGCGATCATGGGCAGCCACGGCGGCCCTGTCTGCGGCAGTCCGGCAACCAGGACGGCGGAGATGGCCAGCCCCGTCCCGCAGACGGCGCGGAGCAGCCGGTCCGAGTAACGCCAGCGGAAGAGCGTAGGCCGCTGCAGCCTGCTGAAACCCTCCAGGTAGTCCGGGACGGGAAGGAGGCCGCGCTCGCCGAGCAGCGCAGGGAACTGGTTCAGGGTTGACAGGAACGCGACGAAATAGAGCGCGGCGACGCCGCGCTGCAACACTTGCCGGGCGAATTCATAGTCCGGCGCGTCGAACCAGGAAGCCCAGTCCACGGTTCCACGTTACGCCTGCCGGGAAACCCGTCAAGGCAGTCAGGGGGAGCCCTCACGGCGCTGGGCGGGGCGTCCGGCGCGGATCACCGCCGGGCAGGATCACAGCCGGGCAGGATCACCGCCGGTGAGGGCGATGTCCCGTGCGGCACTAGGATCGAACCATGTTTGCTCTGGTGCTCATCGTGGTTGTCGCGGGGGCGTTGGCGCAAAGACTGGCCGGACTGGGCTTCGGCCTCCTGGTGTCACCGGTCCTGGTGGTGCTCCTGGGGCCGTTCGACGGCGTGATGATCATCAACCTCTGCGGTGCCGCCTCATCTCTGCTGATCCTGTCGCGGGTCTGGCGGCACGTCGAGTGGCGGCGCTACTTCGGCCTTGCGGCTTCCGCGCTGACCGGCGTGGTGCCCGGTGCCTGGCTGGCCAGCCATGTCCCTGAGGCTCCGTTGGAGATCTGCATCGGAGTTCTCCTGATCCTGGGACTGCTGGCTTCCCAGCGGCTGAACCGCAGCTCATGGCGGGCCAGCGGCCCGGCCCCCATAGTGGCGCTGGGGTTTTCCAGCGGGCTCATGAACGCGGCCGCCGGGGTCGGCGGCCCGGCCATTACCGCGTATGCCATCGTCACGCGCTGGGAACAAAGGGGCTTCGGCGCCACCCTGCAGCCTTACTTCATCACCACGGGGCTGTCCTCGCTGCTGTGCAAATACCTGTTCTCCGGCGGCCACCTTCCGGCCCTGGAAGGTTGGCAGTGGCTGGGCATCCTTGCCGCCATGATCCTCGGCATCGTCGCCGGCGACTTGCTCTCCGGCAGGGTGCAGCCGGGCTTCGTCCGGAAGATCGTCGTCGTGATCGCGTACGCCGGCGCGGTATCCACCGTGTCCAAGGGCGTTCTCGAACTCGCGCTCGGCTAGTCCGGATCCGCCCCGCCCGTCCGGAGGCAGCCAGCGGTGCGGGATACTTAAGCCATGCAGACTTCGGGCTCCAGCCGTCCAGCCGGCCGTCCAGCGACAGGGCAGCCGCGCAGAATCGTCCTCCTCGGATCCACCGGTTCCATCGGCACCCAGGCGATTGACGTCGTCGACGGCGCCCCACACCTTTTCGAGGTGGTGGCACTGAGCGCCGGCGGCGGCAACCTGGAACTCCTCGCGCGGCAGGCCGTGCACACGAAAGCCGCCGCGGTAGGCACGGCCCAGGGGGATCCCCGCCGCCTCCAGGATCTGATCGACGACGCCGCACGGGCAGCCGGGCTGGCTGGGTACCGCCCGGAGATCATCACCGGCCCGGACGCGTCCACCCGAATCGCCGCCGTGGAAGCGGACGTGGTGCTCAACGGCATCACCGGGTCCATCGGCCTGGCACCGACGCTGGCCGCCCTGGAATCCGGGGCCACGCTGGCGCTGGCCAACAAGGAATCGCTCATCGTGGGCGGCGCCCTCGTCAAAGCCGCCGCCGCGGACGGGCAGATTGTGCCCGTGGATTCGGAGCATTCGGCCATTGCCCAGTGCCTGCGTTCCGGCTCCGCCGCCGAAGTGGACAGGCTCATCCTGACGGCGTCGGGCGGGCCGTTCCGCGGCCGGACCCGCGAGCAGCTCGCGGCCGTCACCCCGGCGGAAGCCCTCGCCCACCCCACCTGGGACATGGGCCTGATGGTCACCACGAACTCCGCCAGCCTGGTCAACAAGGGACTCGAGGTGATCGAGGCGCACCTGCTCTTCGACATTCCGCTGGACCGGATCGACGTCGTGGTCCATCCGCAGTCCGTGGTCCACTCCATGGTCCAGTTTGTGGACGGCTCCATCATCGCCCAGGCCTCCCCGCCGGACATGCGGCTGCCCATCGCTCTCGGGCTTGGCTGGCCGGACCGCGTTCCGCAGGCGGCCACGCCCTGCGACTGGACGCAGGCAACCAGCTGGACGTTCGAACCGCTGGACGTCAGCGCCTTCCCGGCAGTCGCCCTCGCCAAGGACGCGGCGAAGCAGGGGAGCACCTACCCGGCCGTGTTCAATGCCGCCAACGAGGAGGCCGTCAAGGCCTTCCATGCGGGCAGGATCCGGTTCACGGACATCGTGGATACCATCGAAGCCGTACTCAGCGAACACCCGGGTTCCTCCGTGCTAACGGTCGAGTCCGTGCTGGATGCTGAAAAGTGGGCACGTGCACGCACGCACGAACGTTTAGCAGTGAGCAGTCTCTAGGAAGCAGCAGATCGAAAGCATGAGTCCCGTCATTCTCTTCATCATCGGTGTCGTCTTTGTGGCCGTCGGCATCGCAGCCTCCATCGCCCTGCACGAGGTGGGCCACCTGTTGCCCGCCAAGCTGTTCAAGGTGCGCGTCACCAAGTACATGATCGGCTTCGGCCCCACCATCTGGTCCACGAAAAAGGGCGAGACTGAATACGGCTTCAAGGCGCTGCCGCTCGGCGGCTACGTGTCGATGATCGGCATGTACCCGCCCAACAAGGAGGACGGCTCCGTGCGTCCCTCCAGCACCGGCATGTTCCAGACGCTGGCCACCGAGGCCCGCTCCGTGGCCCATGAGGAAGTCGGCCCCGGGGACGAGAACCGCGTGTTCTACCGGCTCCCGGTCTGGAAAAAGATCATCGTCATGCTCGGCGGTCCGGCGATGAACCTCCTGATCGGCCTGGTGCTGACCGCAGTGATGCTCATGGGCTTCGGCCTGGCCGAGCCCACAACCACCATCGCCGATGTCTCCAAGTGCCAAGTGAAAGCGGGGGAGACCGTCGATCCGGACTCAGCCGACTGCAAGCTGACTCCAGCCGCCGCCGCGCAGCTCAGGCCCAATGACGTCATCACCTCGTTCGACGGCAAGGCGGTGACAAGCTGGGATGAGCTGACCGGGTGGATCCGCGCCTCGGCCGGCAAGGAAGTCAGCATCACCGTGCAGCGGAACGGTTCGCCCGTAACCAGCACCGTCACGCCGGTGCTTTCGGCCCGGCCGGTGGTCGGCGCCGACGGCCGGCAGGCCAAGGACGACGCCGGGAACCTGATGTACCAGGACGTCGGCTTCCTGGGCATCGGTGCGCAGACGGCGCTGGTGCCGCAGCCGGCGTCGACCGTCCTGCCCATGGCGGGGGAGAACATCAAGCAGGTTGCCGGCGTCATCCTCAATCTCCCCGCCCGCGTGGCCGGGGTGGCGAAGGCTGCCTTCAGCGAGGAACCACGGGACCCGAACGGACCCATCAGCGTGGTTGGCGTGGGCCGGGTGGCCGGCGAAGTTGCCGCTATGGAAGAAGTCCCGGCGCAGTCCAGGCTCGCGGCCCTGGTGGGCCTGCTGGCCGGACTGAACTTCGCGCTGGCGGTCTTCAACCTGGTGCCACTGCTGCCGCTCGACGGCGGGCACATCGCCGGAGCGCTTTACGAAGCCGTCCGGCGGCGCGTGGCCAAGCTCCTCGGCAAACCGGATCCGGGAGCCTTCGACATCGCGAAGCTGCTCCCCGCGACGTATGTGGTGGCCGCGCTCCTGATGGGCATGGGTGCGCTGCTGATCTACGCGGACATCGTAAAACCGGTGAACCTCTTCGGTTAGCACCCTTTAGGCGCTGATATTGCTATTTCAGCTCTTTTTGGATGATTTTAGATAATCAGCTGAAAATGATTGATGTTAGAAGTTGAGCCGCCTAAGGTTGATGCATGTACGTCATGACCATCGACCAGCGAGGCAGCAGTACCGATATTGACAGGGTGCCCGAATTCCTCGACGGCCTAAAGCGGTTCCCCAGTGCCCGGTTCGAGCGCTCGGTGGGCGACGAAGTCCAGGGCGTCCTGGACGACCCCGCGGCCGTGGTGGACGTGGCCCTGCATGCGCTCCGGAGCGGCCTCTGGTACGTGGGCATTGGCGTCGGGCCGGTGAACCTGCCGCCGACGGCCAGCCTCCGCGAAGGATCCGGAGCCGCCTTCGTTGCGGCGCGCCAGGCCGTGGACCGGGCAAAGGCCGCCGCCAGCCACGTCCCCCTGGCCGTGGTCTCCGGGGGCGCCCGGCGCGGCCTGCCTGCCTCCCCGAGCGGTGGCGCCGGGAGCGGTGATGCCGGGAGCGGTGATGCCGGGGTTAGGGCCTGCGCCAACGCGGAGGCTGTGCTGCGGCTCATCGGACGCTTGGTCCGGGAACGGACCGAAGCCCAGTGGAGGGTGGTGGACGCGCTCCGCGCCAAAAACGAGCGGGATCCCGGCCGGCATGGATTGCAAAAGCAGGTGGCCAGGGAACTGGGAATCAGCGACCAGTCGGTGAGCCGCGCCGTCCTCAGGTCCGGATGGCAGGAAGAATGGGCGGCGAGGCCTGCGGCGGAAATGCTGCTGGCAACCGCCCATGGGCTGATCCCCGACACCGTCAGCCCCGACGCAAGCAACCGAGGAGAACGGTGAACGCACTCTGGATCGCAGCAGCGCTGCTGACGGCCGGTTTCGTAGGCTGGCCCGTGACAGCGCTCGTGTTCAGGCTGGCCCGGACCATCGACGACAAAGCCGATGCCGTCGCCGCCGGCGGGGACGCTGCCGATGATCCCTCGGCCGACGTCACTGTGGATCCTGAAAACGTGAACCGTGAACACATTGACGCTGAACACGTGAACCGTGGAAACACCGTGAACGGCGATATTACGGTGGACGGCGACGCGACGGCGGCGGTGCCCACTGTGCGCATCCTCCGGGGCGGGGCGATCATCGGAGTGCTGGAGCGCCTGGCAGTATGCCTCGCCATTCTCACCGGGCAGCCGGTGGCCATTGCCTACGTGGTGGCCATCAAGGGCCTGGGCCGCTTCGCCGAGCTGAAGGAGACTCCGGTGGCGGCCGAGCGCTTCATCATTGGGACCCTGGCCTCCATGCTGTGGGCGGCCGGAGTCGCCGCTTTCACGAAGGTCGTGCTCCTCGGGTAGGCCGGCTGGGGGATAGGGTATCTGTATGACTGTTTTTGCTGTTGAGTACGTATACGACGCCGAGTCCTCCGAAGCCCGCGCTGCCAGCCGCCCGGCGCACCGTGAATGGACCGCAGGGCTGGCGGAGGACGGGACCATCCTGGCGAGCGGCCCCTACGGTGACGGCGCCGGCGCACTGCTCATCTTCAAGGCGGCCGACGAGAACGCGCTGAACGAGATCCTCCGGCAGGACCCGTTCGCGGCGGCCGGCGTCATTTCCGGCACACGCACCACTGAGTGGGCGCCGCTGACCGGCCTCCTGGCCGAGCACGCAGCCTAGCCGCCCCACCTACCGACCTTCGATACAAGGAGTCCACGTGACCTCGGTCAGCCTGGGAATGCCATCCGCACCGCCGCCCGTCCTTGCCCCCCGCCGCAAGACGCGCCAGATCAAAGTCGGCTCTGTGGGCGTCGGTTCCGATTCGCCCATCAGTGTGCAGTCGATGACCACCACCCCCACGACGGACATCAACGCCACGCTGCAGCAGATCGCGGAACTGACGGCGTCCGGCTGCGACATTGTCCGCGTGGCCTGCCCGTCGGCGGATGACGCCGAGGCGCTTCCGATCATCGCCCGCAAATCCCAGATCCCGGTCATCGCGGACATCCACTTCCAGCCCAAGTATGTCTTCGCGGCCATCGAGGCCGGCTGCGCCGCCGTGCGCGTCAACCCCGGCAACATCCGCAAGTTCGATGACCAGGTCAAGGAAATCGCAAGGGCGGCCAAGGACCACGGCACGTCCATCCGCATCGGCGTCAATGCCGGGTCCCTCGAGCCGGGCATCCTGAAGAAGTACGGCAAGGCCACGCCCGAAGCCCTGGTTGAATCGGCCGTCTGGGAAGCCTCCCTGTTCGAGGAGCACGGCTTCCACGACTTCAAGATCTCCGTCAAGCACAATGACCCCGTCATCATGGTGGCGGCCTACGAGATGCTTGCCGAGAAGGGCGACTGGCCGCTGCACCTCGGTGTGACCGAGGCCGGCCCCGCGTTCCAGGGCACCATCAAGTCCGCCACGGCCTTCGGCGCACTCCTTTCACGCGGCATCGGCGACACCATCCGCGTCTCCCTGTCCGCCCCGCCGGTTGAGGAGATCAAGGTGGGCAACCAGATTCTCCAGTCGCTGAACCTGCGTCCCCGCAAACTGGAAATCGTCTCCTGCCCGTCGTGCGGACGCGCGCAGGTGGACGTGTACACGCTGGCCGAGCAGGTGACCGCCGGACTCGAAGGTATGGAGATCCCGTTGCGCGTCGCCGTCATGGGTTGCGTCGTCAACGGCCCGGGCGAAGCACGGGAAGCGGACCTGGGCGTTGCCTCCGGCAACGGCAAGGGCCAGATCTTTGTGAAGGGCGAGGTCATCAAGACTGTTCCCGAGAGCCAGATTGTTGAGACACTGATCGAAGAGGCCATGCGTATCGCGGAAGAGATGGGGGAGGCCGATGGCGAAGATGCTGTCAAGGGTAGCCCCGTGGTTAGCGTCTCATAAGGACGGAACCGACCCGGACGGTGTGACCGTCCGGGTACTCGGCGGCGCGGACACGGCCGCACTGCGCGGGCTGGCCGGCGCGGATCCCGTGGCGAATGTCTTCATCCTTGCGCACCTGGAATCCACCGGAACGGCCGGCCCGACTCCCGGGGGCGCCAACGTCCTGGGTGTCTTTGATGACGGCCTGCTGGTGGGTGCCTGTTGGGCGGGCGCCAACCTGGTTCCCGTCCAGCTTCAGCCAGGGTTTACCGGGGCAGTGGCGGCCGCAGCCCACCGCTCCGGCCGCCGGTATGCCTCCATTTTCGGCCCGGCACACACCGTCCTTGCCTTGCACAGCCATCTGGAGCAGATGGGCCACGCCGCTCACGAGGTGCGGCCGGACCAGCCGCTCATGACCATTGCCGGACCGCCGGCCGTTGAACCGAACTGGCAGCTGGGGTTCGGGCAATATGCCGACTTCGACACCATCCTGCCCGCCTGCGCGGCGATGTTCGAAGAGGAAGTGGGCTACTCGCCGTACCTGGGCGGACGCGACTTCTACAGCCGAAGGGTGGCCGGGCTGATCCGCCAGGGGCATTCACTGGTCCACCTGACAGACGGCGAGGTGGTGTTCAAGGCCGAGCTCGGGGCGGTGACGTCGGAAGTCACCCAGGTCCAGGGCGTGTGGATGAACCCGAGCTACCGCGGGCTCGGCCTGAGTTCGGGCTACATGGCCGCCGTGGTGCTGCTGGCCCAGAAGATAGCGCCCATCACCAGCCTCTACGTCAACGACTACAATTCCCGGGCCCGCGCCACGTATGAACGGGTCGGCTTCCGCCAGGTCGGGACGTTCGCCACGGTGTTGTTCTGACGGCTTTGCCCGCGGGCCCATTCGGGCCTGCGGACTTGAATCGGTGACGGGCATCACATAGGTTCTACCTAACCGTGTCCTCCGGGCACGGATGGTCTCAGAGAATTAGCGGCATGACCGGCCGCGGAGCCACGCCGCCACAGGGATGACCAGCCGGAGACGGCCAGGGGCTTCTCTGTGGGGCGTGGCTCTTCTGTAGCGCGGCTCCGCCGCCCGGGCCGCGGAAGCCGCGGCGCCGCCTTGCCGGTAGATTAGTACCCAGACAATCAGCACTTTCCCCAGAAACGGATACCGACCCGTGGTCCTTAGACTTTCCAAGCTGTTCCTGCGCACCCTGCGTGAAGATCCCGCCGACGCAGAGGTGGCCAGCCACAGGCTCCTCGTCCGCGCCGGCTACATCCGCCGTGCCGCGCCGGGCATCTACACGTGGCTGCCCCTCGGCCTGAGCGTGCTGCGTAAGGTCGAACGGATCATCCGCGAGGAGATGGACGCCATCGGCGCCCAGGAAGTGCACTTCCCTGCGCTGCTGCCGAAGGAGCCCTACGAGGCCACCAACCGCTGGACCGAGTACGGCGAAGGACTCTTCAGGCTCAAGGACCGCAAGGGCGGGGACTACCTCCTGGCCCCCACCCACGAGGAAATGTTCACCCTCCTGGTCAAGGACCTTTACTCCTCGTACAAGGATCTGCCCCTGAGCATCTACCAGATCCAGAACAAGTACCGTGACGAGGCCCGCCCCCGTGCCGGCCTGCTGCGCGGCCGGGAATTCATCATGAAGGACTCCTACTCCTTCGACGTCGACGACGCCGGGCTGGACGCCAGCTACGCCGCGCACCGCGCCGCGTACCTGAAGATCTTCGAGCGCCTGGGCCTGGACGTCATTCCGGTGGCGGCCACGGCCGGGGCCATGGGCGGCTCACGGAGCGAGGAATTCCTGCACCCCACCGAGATCGGCGAGGACACGTTCGTTCGTTCGGCCGGCGGCTACGCAGCCAACGTTGAGGCCGTCACCACCGTGGTGCCCGCCGAGATTGACTTCACGGACGCTCCCGCCGCAGAGATCCGGGACACCCCCAACACGCCCACCATTGAAACCCTGGTGGACGCCGCCAACCAGCTCGTTCCCCGGAGCGAGGCCGACGGCGGCGCCTGGACCGCCGCCGATACGCTGAAGAACGTGGTCCTCGCCGTGACGCTGCCCACCGGTGAGCGTCAGATCGTGGTCATCGGCGTGCCGGGTGACCGCGGTGTCGACCTCAAGCGCGTCGAGGCCAACATCGGCGCCTACCTGCCCGTCGCCGGTGAGATCACCGTGGAAGCCGCAGGGGACGAGGACCTCGCCAAGAATCCCCTCATCGTCAGGGGATACCTCGGCCCGGGCATGTCCGTTGGCGCACCCCTGCTTGGCCTGGAGGGGGCCGCCAAGCTCCTGTACCTGGTGGACCCGCGCATCGTCAGCGGCACTGCCTGGGTGACCGGTGCCAACATGGCCGGCAAGCACGTGTTCGGGCTCGTGGCCGGACGCGACTTCGGCTGGGACGGCGTCATCGAATGCACCGAAGTCCGCGCCGGTGACGAGGCTCCGGACGGCTCCGGCCCGCTGGAGACCGCCCGCGGCATCGAAATGGGCCACATCTTCCAGCTCGGCCGCAAGTACGCCGAGGCCCTGGAGCTGAAGGTCCTCGACCAGAACGGCAAGCAGGTAGTGGTGACCATGGGCTCCTACGGGGTCGGTGTCACGCGAGCCGTGGCCGCCCTGGCTGAAGCCAACCACGACGGCAAGGGCCTCGTCTGGCCCCGGTCCGTGGCCCCGGCCGATGTCCACGTCGTCGCCGTCGGCCGCGGCGACGAGATCTTTGCCGCAGCAGAGCAGCTCGCCCTCGAACTCGAAGCCGCGGGCCTCGACGTCATCTACGATGACCGCCCCAAGGTGTCCCCGGGCGTGAAGTTTGGCGACGCCGAACTCGTCGGCGTGCCCACCATCCTGGCCGTCGGCCGCGGACTCGTGGACGGCGTCGTTGAGATCAAGGACCGCCGCAGCGGCGAGGCGGAAAACGTGGCCGTGGACAAGGCCGTTGACTTCGTGGTCAACGCCGTCCGCAGCAGCTGACGCCCCTTAGCCGCCAGGGTGGTCTCGGGATTCGAGTCGATCCAGCTCGCCACTCTCATCCTGATTGTGGTGGCCGGATTCGTTGCAGGCTGGGTGGACGCGGTGGTGGGCGGGGGAGGGCTGCTGCAGCTTCCGGCGCTGCTGCTCGTCCCCGGCATTACCCCGGTGCAGGCGCTTGCCACCAACAAGATGGGGTCCATCTTCGGCACCACCACCAGCGCCGTCACGTACTACGGCCGCGTCCGGCCTGACCTCAGGACGGCGCTGCCCATGGCAGTCATCGCCCTGGCCGGCAGCTTCGGCGGCGCCTTGCTGGCTGCCGGGCTGCCGGCCGAAGTATTCAAGCCGATCATCGTTGTGGCGCTGGTCGCCGTCGCGCTTTTCACCGCCCTCAAACCCGACGCCGGCCACCTCACGGTACTGAGGCACGACGGCGGCACCCACTACGTGGTGGCCTGCACCATCGGCGCCGTGATCGGCTTCTACGACGGACTGATCGGCCCCGGAACGGGCTCGTTCCTGGTGATCGCGCTGGTCTCGGCAATGGGCTATGCGTTCCTCGAAGCCAGCGCCAAGGCGAAAATCGTCAACATGGCCACCAACGCGGGCGCCCTGTTGTTCTTCCTGCCGCACGGGTCGCTGCTATGGGGAGTGGGCCTGGTCCTCGGGCTGGCGAACATGGCCGGCGGTTACCTGGGCGCGCGGACGGCCGTGAAGCAGGGGAGCCGGTTTGTTCGCGTTGTGTTCTTGACGGTTGTTGCTGCCCTGATCATCAAGCTCGGCGCCGACGTGTGGCAGGAAAACTTCGCCTGAAGGCCAGTCCGTGTGACGCCACCGGCGGGGACAGGCCGGCCCTCGCGGGCCGCCCGGGGAAGGCGTAGCATGCCCCTATGTCAGCCGGTGCGGAACCGTATGCGGAGGCCCTTGATGCGGCCGTAGGCCATGCCACGAGGTGGCTCGCAAGCCAGCCGGACCGCCGGGTGGGGCCGGTGCAGGCGGCCGGTGAACTGGCGGCGGCCTTCGGCGGCGAACTTCCGCGCTCCGGCATGCCTGCGGCAGACGTCGTGGACTACCTTGCCCTGCATGCGGAACCGGGTCTCATGGCCATGCCGTCGGGCCGCTTTTTCGGCTGGGTCATCGGCGGCACCCTCCCGGCAGCCATGGCGGCGGACTGGCTTGTCAGCGCCTGGGACCAGAACTCGGCACTTCGCTACGCCACGCCAGCCATTGCGGCCATTGAGGAAGCAGCCGGCCAGTGGCTGCTGCAGCTGCTGGGCCTGCCGGAGGAGTCCGACGTCGGGTTCGTCACCGGTGCCACCATGGCGAATTTCACGTGCTTGGCCGCTGCGCGCTGGCGCCTGTTGGCGCACGCGGGCTGGGACGTGGACCGCGACGGACTTTCGGGCGCACCGCGAATCCACTGCCTCGTCGGCGAGGAACGGCACGACACGATCGACCTCGCGCTGCGCTACCTGGGCCTGGGCAGCCCCACCGTGGTCCCTTCCGACAGCCAGGGACGCATCGACGCCGCGGAGCTGGACTGTGCCCTGGACCGTGCCCTTGGTTCGGGACCCGCCCCGATACTGGTGTGCCTGCAGGCCGGAAACGTCCATTCCGGGGCCTTCGATCCCTTTGCCGCCGCCATCGCAGTGTCGAAGGCCCACGGAGCCTGGGTGCACGTGGACGGGGCCTTCGGGCTTTGGGCCGCGGCTGTCCCCGAACTCGCCGGGCTGACCGCCGGCCTGGAACGGGCCGACTCGTGGGCCACGGACGCGCACAAGAGCCTCAATGTCCCGTACGACTGCGGAGTCGCCGTCGTGCGGGACGCGCGGGCTATGCGGAGCGCCATGGGGGTCAGCGCCAGTTACCTCATCCAGGACGCAGACGGTGCGGGTGATCCGAGCCAGAAAGTCCCGGAACTCTCACGCAGGGCCAGGGGTGTGCCGGTGTGGGCCGCCCTGAAATCGCTGGGCAGCGACGGTGTGGCCGCGCAGATCCGCCAGCTTGCGGCCTCGGCGGCCTTGCTCGCGGAAAAGCTTTCCGCCCTGGACGGCGTGGAGGTGCTGAACGATGTGGACTTCACGCAGATTTGCCTCGCCTTCGGCGACGACGCCACCACCCGCGACGTGACGGCGAGAATCCTGGCGGACGGAAAGGTCTGGATGTCCGGATCCCGCTGGCAGGGCAGGGACGTGCTGCGGATCTCGGTCAGCAACTGGACCACCGACGCGGACGACGTCGACACCGCGGCCGGGGCCGTCAAACAGGCTCTTGAAGCGGTCCGGGCCCGCTGATGGCCGGGCCATATAAGGGCGCCGCCGCCGCCGCTGCCGGCGCTGCCGATCCTGCCGCCTGGCCCGGTTCGGGCAGGGCGTGCGGGGCCGGGAGCCCGTCGAGGGTCCGGCCGGCGAGGGTGCTGGAAACCCAGAGGGAACGGGCCAGATCGCCGCCGTGCCCGGCCTTCGAGGCGTAGTGCAGGGCGTTGTCCACCTCCCGCGCGATGCTCCACTGGCGGGCGGCCTCGGGATCCAGCCCGGCGGCGAGGCTGAAGTCGCGGCACCGCGCGAGCAGCCCTGCCGCGGGATCGGCGGCGGGGAGGTCCCGGATCCGGTTCCACAGCAGGGGCGCGACGGCGAACTCGGCCTCGCCCACCATCGGCTGCGGATCGATGGCGGCAAAATTCCCCGGGCCGGGCTGCTCCGGTGCGCCGGGACGGGCCAGGATATTGAGGAAATGGAAGTCCGTATTGACGAGCACATCGCGGCCCGAACGGCGGCCCACGGCACCCCTGGTCTGGCACACCTCAAGGGCGGCTTCCAGGAGCCACCGCGGGAATGGCCTGCCGAGCTGTTCCCATTCGGCGGGAAGGTCATCGCTCCACTGTTCCGCGCGCGCCGCGACGTGGACAAATTCCCGCCACTGGGGGCGGCCGTCAGGCACCAGGCTCAGATCCGGCATGAGCCCGCCCCACACCTCAACGGCCGTGTCCATCGTCTCGGTCTGGAGCGACCTGCCGGCATCGAGGCGCTCCAACAGCATGGCGCAGGTTCCGGCGTCGGATGCGAGCAGGCGAACGGCGCCGTGCCCGTCCCAGAGGGCCAGGGCATGGCGCTCCACCAGGGCCTCGTCGTGGGGGAAGGCAACCTTCAGCGCCGCGGCGGTCCCGGCAGACCGCACAGGCACAACGATTCCGCCGTGGCCGCTCCACGGAAGCGCACCGGGACTGAGATCCAGTTCCAGTTGCCACTGCTCCAGACGTCCGCGGATCATCTCGGGCAGGGAAGCCAGCCAGGCGCGGCCCGCGCTGTTGCCGGCGTAGCGGCGCGCCAGGTCCGGTGGAATGGGGACGTCTCGTGGCTGGCTCATCCGTTCCAGCGTAGTTGACGGGCAGGCTGTCCTGCGGGACGCCCCAGCCAGCGGGGCTACACGATGCCGCTGGCCCCCAGCAGGTTGCCGATGGTGAAGGTCGCGGCAAGGGCCAGCCCGCCTCCCACCACCACCCGCGCCGCGGCCCGGATCTTGGATCCGCCGCCGATCCATGCCCCGAGGCCTCCGGTCAGGGCCAGCGCCAGCAGTACGGCCCCGAACGTCACCGCGACCCTGATGTTCTCCGGCGGCAACAGGATGGCCAGCATGGGCAGGATCGCGCCAAGGGTGAAGGCGATCGCCGAGGCAAAGGCGGCGTGCCAGGGGCTGACGATGTCCTCCTCATCGATATTCAGTTCGGCCGAAAGGTGGGCCGCCAGCGCATCGTGCGCGGTCAGTTCCCGCGCCACGTTCCTGGCCGTCTCTTCGCTCAGGCCTTTGCTTCGGTAGATTGCCGCGAGCTCATGGAGCTCCTCCTCGGGCTCCTCGGCGAGCTCACGGCGCTCCTTTTCGATCATCGCCTTCTGGCTGTCGCTTTGGCTGCTGACGGACACGTACTCGCCCAGGGCCATGGATACTGCCCCGCCTACCAAACCGGCAGCGCCTGCCGCGAGAATGGTCCCGTGTTCGCTCGTGGCGCCGGCAACGCCCACCACGATGGCAGCCACCGACACGATGCCGTCGTTCGCGCCGAGGACGCCCGCGCGAAGCCAGTTCAGGCGGTGGACGATGTCGTTGTTATGGGGCTCATTTTCGTGTTGCCCGTCAGGGGTCAATGCCGAATTGTCCGCTGAATCCATGCCTCCAGCAAACCACTCAGGGCGTCACGCTGCCAGAGGGCAGCCCGCCGCGCTGAGGGGCGGGCGCTATCCCTCCGGCAGCGCAGGCAACAGGGTGGTGTCCAGCACGATTCCCGGAACCGGGCCGGGGTCGGACCCCCACCGAATGGACCGTTGGGCGGCGGTGAGGAGCGAAGCGATGGCCCATCGCCGGGTCGCGCCGTCGCTCAGGGCCACAAGGTCGCCGTACACCGGCAGCGTCCCGGCCTCCAGGCTGGCCAGGCCCGCGGCGGGCTTTTTCAGGAACGAGGTGCCGAGCGTATAGCCCGGATCCCGGGGAGGGATGGGCGCGCAATGGACACGGCTGTACCCCTCGGCCTCATCCACGAGCGCCTCGTGGACGGCCAGCAGGCTCGAGGCCTGCTCGGCGGCGGGGCCTTCCAGCCTTGTCAGCGCCACCTGGTAACCGTAGACCGTCTCCACCTCGGTGCGGACCACCCTGTTCAGGGCGTCCGTCTGGGACGCCGGCCCCGGTTCGGCGGGTGCCGCCCCCGCGTCGCCTGGCGCGGACGGGGAGGCTGGCGCCGGCACCGGTGCGGACGCGGAAGGGGAGACCGGCACCGGGCACGAGTCCGCCGCTGTGCGCTGCGGGGCGGGGGCGGCCGGCAGTGCCGGGACGGGCGTCCCGGACGCCTGGGCGAGGGCCCTCGCCTGAAGCAGCTGCGCGCTACCCACAGCGGCAAGCAGGCGGGCCATCCCGCCGTCGGCCGTTTCCGCATGGACGAGGCGCTGTTTGCCGCTGGCGGACAGCCCGGCCACCAGGGCCGGAACGGTCGCGGGAGCCGCGGTGGCCGCAGCCGTGCCTGTAGCCGCAGCCGTGCCTGTAGCCGCACCTGGCGAAGAGGGGTCCGACGCTCCGCCGGGTCCGTCATCGGCCGGGAGGACCAGGGCTCTTGCCTGGGTAGTCAGCAAAGTCACAGTCCGCGAGAAAAGCTGCCGCTGGGCCCCCGATGCGCCCTCGGCAAGTTCGCGGCTGGCGGTCCGCAGCCGCATGGTTTCAGCCAGCGCCGAGGCCCGGGCGTGCTCCGAAAACGGCGGTACGGCGGGCTCCGGAGCTTCGCGTGGAATCAGCGCAAAACCGAGACTCAACACCAGGAACGCGGTGAAGGTCAGCAGGGCATATCGGAAATAGTTCCGCGGCCTGCTTTTTTCCCTGGTGTCGTCTTTCACAACAGACCATGTTGTCACGGCCGGAAGGAACTCGGTGCACCAACCCGGCCGGAAAATGGCTACGCTAGTAGTCACAACATCATCTATCGGGAGGCGGCCGGCATCGTGAGCAATGCAGAAGCCACGACTTCATCAGACCGGACCGACGCGGGAAGGGCTGAGCCCGCGGCTGTCCACAATCCCGAGGCTGAACGCCTTCGGGCCTTGCTTGAGCCCGCGGTTTTGGCGCACCGGCTCTACCTGGAGGATGTCGCCATCAACATCGCAGGCTCCAACCGCGTGGTCAACGTGGTAGTGGACCTGCCCCAGGAAGAAACTGGCGGAGTCGGCCTTGATGTTATCGCCGACATCTCCAAGGAACTCTCCGACATCCTGGACGGCGACCCCAGCACCGACAGCCGCCCGTACGACCTTGAAGTCTCCTCGCCCGGCGTGGGGCGGCCCCTGACCGAGCCGCGGCACTGGCACCGCGCGCGCGGACGCATGGTGAGCGTCAAGGTCATCCAGGGCGAGGAGAACGTCACGGGACGGATCCATTCCGTGGACGAATCCGGGGTGACCATCGTCCCCGAAATTGCAGTGAAAAAAGGCATGAAGCCGAAGCAGGGCGACCCCGTAAAACTTCCTTTCGACAAGATCCGCAGCGGAAAAGTCGAAATTGAGTTCAGCCACCTCGACGAGGCCGGTCTGGAAAATGAACACAATGGACCTTCTGAGGAGGCCTGATGGATATTGACATGAGCGCACTAAGACTCCTGGAGCGTGAGCGCGAAATCCCGCTGGATCTCCTCATCCCCACGATCGAGCAGGCGCTGCTGGTTGCCTACCACAAGTCGCCGGGCGCCTTTGAGAAGGCCCGCGCCGAGCTGGACCGCAAGAGCGGCCACGTGACCATCTGGGCCACCGAAATCGACGATGACGGTGCGCCCATCGGCGAGTTCGAGGACACGCCCGCCGGCTTTGGCCGCATCGCCGCCAGCACCGCCCGCCAGATCATCCTCCAGCGCCTGCGCGATGTTGAGGACGACAACGTCCTGGGTGAGTTCAAGGGCCGCGAGGGCGAGCTCGTTGCCGGCACCATCCAGCAGGGCAACAACCCGCACATGATCCAGGTGAACCTTGGAACGGTGGAGGCGCTGCTGCCCCCGCCCGAGCAGGTACCCGGCGAGAGGTACATTCACGGCAACAGGCTGCGCGCGTTTGTGATTGACGTGCACCGCGGCACCAAGGGGCCGTCCATCACGCTGTCCCGGTCGCACCCGGGGCTGGTACGGAAGCTCTTCGAGCTGGAGGTTCCGGAGATCGCCGACCACTCGGTGGAGATTGTTGCCCTGGCCCGCGAGGCCGGGCACCGCACCAAGATCGCAGTGAAGGCCAACACGCCGGGCATCAACGCCAAGGGCGCGTGCATCGGCGAAATGGGTTCCCGCGTGCGGGCTGTCATGACCGAGCTGAACGACGAAAAGATCGACATCGTGGACTTCAGCGAGGATCCGGCGACGTTTATCGCCAGCGCCCTGTCGCCTTCACGTGTGAATTCAGTCACCATCACGGACGAAGCGACCCGCTCGGCGCGTGTGGTGGTGCCGGACTACCAGCTCTCCCTGGCTATCGGCAAGGAGGGCCAGAACGCCCGCCTCGCTGCCAAGCTGACCGGCTGGCGGATCGACATCGTTTCCGACGCCGCCGCTCCCCGCGGCTAAAAGGACTCCTCCGCAGTCCGGCACAGCCCGGACCGGCACCTAGAACTGCCCGCGATTGCAGCGGGCAGTTCCGGTCTGGGGCCCCTTGGGGGCTAGAATAGAACATGACCGTGCCTAGCAGCCGGCATCAGTGTGCCTGTGTGTGCCCGCGTTTCTGCCGAATGGCGGCAACCGGCCCCCGGGCAGGCAGATATGTACAGGCAGGAAGATACTCGTAAGTGGCAGCAGTGCAACACCTCGGGAATCAGCCGCAGCGTACCTGCATCGGATGCCGGAAAAAAGGATCACGGTCTGAGTTACTCCGGCTCGTCTCCGACGCCGGCGGGTCATCCGCCGTCGTAGTGGATGAACGACGCCGGATGGCTGGCAGGGGTGCATGGCTGCACCCCAGCGAAGCGTGCCTGGCCCTGGCGGTCAAGCGGCGTGCATTCGGAAGGGCCCTCAAGGGCGCAACCGAAACCGCCGCAGTCGAACGCCGGATCACGGCAGGCACGGACGCCGTGGACACCCCGGTGGCCGCAGCAACAACCGTCCAACCTGAAAGCGGGTCAGAAAACTGATGGAAACCCGATGAGTTCCCAGCGATGAGTGCGCAACGATGACAACTTTGTTGCGCTCTGCAATGGACCTTTCAGCTGCACTCGCGGCGGAGGTCCGCAGTAAGAAGTAGACGGTTCGTGCCTGGCTCGGTGCGGACCGAGACAGGAGAAATGTGGCCAAGGTCCGCGTACATGAGCTTGCTAAAGAGCTCGGTATTACTTCCAAAGATGCAGTAACCAAACTGCAGGAACTGGGCGAATTCGTTCGCTCTGCCTCTTCCACCATTGAGGCCCCCGTTGTGCGGAAACTCCGCAACGCCTTCCCCAACGCGACGGCTTCGAAGTCCGAAGCACCCGCAGCCGCGCCACAAGCGCCGGCCAAGGCGGCAGAATCACGTCCCGCTCCGGCTCCCGGTCCCGCTGCCCCCAAGGCTGCGGCACCCGCTCCGGCACCGGCAGCCAAGGCTGAAGCCCCGGCCGCGCCTGCAGCACCTGCTGCTCCCGCCGCCGCTGCTCCGGCAGCTCCTTCCGCCAGCGCTCCCGCAGCACCGTCGACCGGCGCCAAGCCCGGCGCGCGCCCGGCACCGAAGGCTGAAGCTCCGGCTGCACCGGCAGCACGCCAGGGCGGTTCGGCTCCGCGTCCCGGTGGTCCCCGCCCCGGCAACAACCCCTTCGCCACGTCCCAGGGCATGCCCCGCGGCCGTGGGGGCGACGGAGAACGTCCGCCGCGCCCGGGAAACAACCCGTTTGCAACATCCCAGGGCATGCCCCGTGGTGGCAGCCGCACTGACGGCGACCGCCCCGGCGGCCCCCGTCCCGCAGCAGGCGCCGGCGGTCCGCGTCCCGGTGCTCCCCGTCCGGCAGGCGCCGGCGGTGCCCGTCCGGCAGGCGCCGGCGGTGCCCGTCCGGCAGCAGGCGCCGGCGGTCCGCGTCCCGGTGCTCCCCGTCCGGCAGGCGCTGGCGGAAACCGTCCTACGCCTGGCATGATGCCGAACCGCACTGAGCGTCCCGCACCGGCCGGTGCAGGGCGTCCGGGCGGCGGCGGACGCGGTCCGGGTCGTCCCGGCGGTGCTCCCGGAACCGGTGCTCCCGGCGCCGGTGGCGGTGCTCCGGCCGGCGGTGGCTTCGGCAAGGGCGGCCGCGGTCGCGGCGGAACCCAGGGTGCGTTCGGTAAGGGCGGCGCAGGCCGTGGCAAGCAGCGCAAGTCGAAGCGCGCAAAGCGCCAGGAGCTTGAACAGATGAGCGCCCCGTCGCTGGGTGGCGTGAGCGTACCCCGCGGCGACGGCAACACCGTAGTCCGGCTTCGCCGTGGCTCGTCCATCACGGACTTCGCCGACAAGATCGAGGCGAACCCCGCGGCACTGGTGACCGTGCTCTTCCACCTTGGTGAGATGGCAACGGCTACCCAGTCGCTGGATGAGGAAACCTTCGCACTGCTCGGCGAGGAGCTTGGTTACAAGCTTCAGGTCGTTTCGCCGGAGGACGAGGAGCGCGAGCTGCTCAGCACCTTCGACATCGACTTCGACGCCGAGCTTGAAGCGGAAGGCGACGAAGACCTTGAGGCCCGTCCTCCGGTAGTCACCGTTATGGGTCACGTTGACCACGGTAAGACCCGACTGCTTGATGCCATCCGCAAGTCCGACGTCATGGCGGGCGAGCACGGCGGCATCACGCAGCACATCGGTGCCTACCAGGTCACGCACAACCACGAAGAGGTTGATCGCAAGATCACCTTCATTGATACTCCGGGCCACGAGGCGTTCACCGCCATGCGTGCCCGTGGTGCTAAGGTCACCGACATCGCCATCCTGGTGGTCGCAGCGGACGACGGCGTTATGCCGCAGACCGTTGAAGCCCTCAACCACGCCCAGGCGGCCAACGTGCCGATCGTCGTGGCCGTGAACAAGATCGACAAGGAAGGCGCCAACCCGGACAAGGTCCGCGGCCAGCTGACCGAGTACGGCCTGGTTCCGGAAGAATACGGTGGCGACACCATGTTCGTGGAGGTCTCTGCCCGCCAGAACCTGAACATCGACGAGCTGCTCGGCGCGGTCCTGCTTACCGCAGACGCCGCCCTGGATATGCGCGCCAACCCGAACAAGGACGCCCGCGGTATCGCGATTGAAGCCAACCTGGACAAGGGCCGCGGTTCCGTGGCCACCGTCCTGGTGCAGTCCGGCACCCTGAAGGTCGGCGACACGATTGTTGCGGGAACGGCCCACGGCCGCGTCCGTGCGATGTTCGACGACGACGGCAGCGCCCTGACCGAGGCCGGCCCGTCCCGCCCCGTTCAGGTGCTGGGTCTGTCCAACGTGCCGCGCGCCGGTGACACCTTCTTCGTGACTGCTGACGAGCGCACTGCCCGCCAGATCGCCGAGAAGCGTGAAGCAGCCGACCGCAACGCCGCCCTGGCCAAGCGCCGCAAGCGCATCAGCCTGGAAGACTTCGACCAGGCCGTCGCCGAAGGCAAGATCGACACCCTCAACCTCATCCTCAAGGGTGACGTTTCCGGTGCCGTGGAAGCCCTCGAAGACGCGCTGCTCAAGATCGACGTCGGCGAGGGTGTCCAGCTCCGCGTTATCCACCGCGGTGTCGGTGCGATCACGCAGAACGACGTCAACCTGGCAACGGTCGACAGCGCCGTCATCATCGGCTTCAACGTCAAGCCCGCCGAGCGTGTTGCCGAACTGGCAGACCGCGAAGGCGTGGACATGCGCTTCTACTCCGTCATCTACGCAGCAATTGATGACATTGAGATGGCCCTCAAGGGCATGCTCAAGCCGGAGTACGAAGAGGTCCAGCTTGGTACCGCCGAGGTCCGCGAGGTGTTCCGTTCATCCAAGTTCGGCAACATTGCAGGCTCGATCGTCCGCTCCGGTGTTATCCGGCGCAACGCCAAGGCCCGCATCAGCCGCGACGGCAAGATCATCGGTGACAACCTCACCGTTGAGACGCTCAAGCGCTTCAAGGACGACGCCACCGAGGTCCGCACGGACTTCGAGTGTGGTATCGGGCTTGGCTCGTACAACGACATCACCGAAGGCGACATCATCGAGACCTTCGAGATGCGCGAGAAGCCGCGCGTCTAGGTTGTCCTAGCGTTACAGGTGCGGGGCCGTTGGATTTTTTCCGGCGGCCCCGCCCCTTCGCATGTGGCAATTATTCGAACTTGTGTACGCGAGCCGCTAACGCGCCGTCGTACATCCAAATATTTAGGAGTGGAAATGGCTGATCCGGCACGCGCTGCCAAGTTGGCGCAGCGGATTAAGGTTGTTGTTGCAGAGGCCCTGGGCCGGAAGGTCAAGGATCCGCGGCTTGAGGGCATTACTGTCACCGATGCCCGCGTGACCAATGACCTGCAGCATGCCACGATCTACTACACCGTGTTCGGCGACCAGGCCGTGCAGGCCGATGCTGCCAAGGGCCTGGAGAAGGCCAAGGGTGTGCTGCGGCAGGAGGTGGGCCGGAACATCACCGTCCGCCTGACTCCCACGCTGGAGTTCGTGGCGGACCAGATCCCCGTGAACGCCTCCAACCTGGAGGAACTGCTCCGGGCAGCGAAGAAGCGCGACGCCGAGGTGGCTGCCCTGGCCGAGAACGCCAAGCACGCGGGCGATGCCGATCCTTACAAGAGCGACATTCCCGAGGACGTGGAAATCGACGAAGACGACTTCGACGAAGAGGACATCGATCTCAGCGCCGACGACGCAATCGACGAGGACCGGAACAAGTAACGTTCGGCTCGAGCTGCAGTCACTTCTATGGTGCGGCCGGATCCACTGGATCCGGCCGCACCATTTTCTTAATCGTGCTCCAGTGGTCCGGTCACAACGTGCCCGTCCGGTGCTTTGTTCGCTTCCGGAAGTGAATTGACCGTGGCGTACAGGGTTTCGCCCCGGACATCCACGTCTGCCGTGAGCACGCCGGGGAGGACAACGCTCTGCGTGCCCGAGTCGGCAGAAAGCCTGAGCACTCCCTCGCCGAAGAGGGAGGCGACGTAGACATTTCCGTCATGGTCCATGTCCAGGCCGGTGGGTGACATCACGTCGTCGGCAAACAGCTTCACCTGGCCGTTGTCCGGATCGACCGTGAACACCGCGCCGCGGGCGCCCAAGGCCGGATCTTCCGGTCCGCCCGGGAGCACCGCCACATACAGCCAGCCGTCCGGTCCGCGTTTGACGTCGGTGGGCACAGACTCGAACTCATACGTGTGGCCGGCAATGCAGCCCGGGAGCTTCAGTGCTGTCGCTTCTTCGGCAGTGAAGCGGTGGGGCCGGGACGGCAGCACGGCCACGGTTTTGGCCTCGCCGGTCGCCACGTCCACGGAAACGATGCTGTTGGCTCCCGCATCGGCCACGTAGATGGTGCCGCCGTACACATCGATTCCATACGGATGCGAATCGACATGGCCCTTGTATGAGGCTTCAACCTCCGGGGGCAACTGGGCCGCGCAGGCGCCGGGAAGGTCCCGGAACCCGTAGCTGGTGCCGCCGTCGGCGTTTTCCTTTGTCTCCAGGGCGGCAAGATCGCCGAAAGTGCGCTGCTTGCCGTCGGCATCAATGCTGCGGAGATGCCCGGCCATCGCTCTCGGATCCATCGGCCCGGCCCCTTGGCTTTCCGCCAGATAGATGGTCTCGCCGCGCCGGTCGGTGCCGGCAACGTCCCAAGCTGAGTTCTCGTAGACCACGGAGCTCGCACCGTCCGGGGCGATCTGCGTCAGCCTGCCGGCAAATTCTTCACTGACCAGGACGGACCCGTCAGGTCCGTCGCTGAGGTGGAGCGGAGTCAGCAGGCCTTTGGCGAGCACGGCTGCTGCCTGTGTCGTCGGGGCACCGGCGTTCGGGCACCGGTGTTCGGGTCACCAGCGGCCTGGCCGGCCGGAGCGAAGGACACGAGAAGCGAGGCAGCGGCGACGGCCGCCACAAATGATCGTTGATTTTTCATGCTGTCTCCAATGTCATTGGTGATCATCCAGAGCATTGAGACCGTTGGTTGGGCCCGGAATACAGGGTTCCCCCGACGCGGGCATTTTAATCCCGCGGGACCCGGGCTGTCGATGGGCTCAGCAAACGAACCACGTCGGGCCGCGGAAGTACCCGGGTGCTGGCTATGATCAGATCATGCTTGCGCAACCTTCAGCTGCAGATGTCGTGGAGTACCTGAATGAGGCTGTGGCCTTGGCGGAACGGAATGTGGCCGCCGGCGGAGGGCCGTTCGGTGCCATCGTGGTTACGGCCGACGGCACCGTCCATGAAGGGGTCAACCGGGTCACCCGGGACAACGATCCCACCGCCCACGCCGAAGTGGTGGCCATCCGGACGGCGGCCGCCGAATCAGGCAATTTCGATCTGAGCGGTGCGGTCCTCTATGCCAGCTGCGAACCCTGCCCGCTCTGCCTGTCGGCGGCGCTGTGGGCCCGCATCGGCCGTGTCTACTTCGCGGCGGACCGGCACGGCGCGGCAGCGGCGGGGTTCGACGACGCAGTGTTCTACGAGTACTTCGGAGGCACCCGGCCGGAACTGCTTCCGGTCAGCCACACGCCGGTTCCGACGTCGGACGCCCCCTTCGAAGCCTGGCGCAGCAACGCGGAACGCACCGATTACTGATCCGGCTGGCCGTCCGTGCCGGTTGCTGGTGATACGCCGGCGGTCGCCGGCGCCCTGGCGGGGAGCCTGCCCACGCCCTCCACGAGGTCGGCCTGGCTGGCGCACAGGGCTACGCGGATCCAGCCCTCGCCAATTGACCCGAAGGCCGTGCCGGGGGCAAACGAAACGCCGGACTCGGCGAGGAACTGCTGCACCCATGCCCGGACATTTCCGCCGCTCACATGCGAGACGTCAGCCCAGAGATAGAACGCCCCCTGCGCGCTGAGGAACGGGATGCCCTTTGACGTCAGGATGGCTGACGCCGCGTCACGGTTGGCGCGGTAGTGCGAACGGGCGTGAGCCACGTAGTCCTGCGGTCCGGTCAGGGCCGCGAGCGCCGCATATTGGGACGGCGAGGCCACGCAGGAGACGATCGCCTCCATCACGTTGTTCATCCGCTGCTCAAGTCCGGGCGGGCAGACGAGGGCGCCGATCCGGAGCCCGGTCAGGCCGTAGGTCTTGGACAGCGTCAGCGACGTGAACACCCGCGCTTCGCCCGGCACGGCGCTGTCGAAACGGGCCGGACTCACGTGCGGAACGTCGTAGGTGAATGCCTCGTAGCATTCATCTGAAATGATCCACAGGTCGTGCCGCCGGGCCAGTTCCACGAGCCGGCGTGTGAGGTCCTCGCCCAGCACGGCACCGAGCGGGTTCGACGGCGAATTGAGCATGAGGACCCGGGTCCGCTCCGTGATGAGTGCTTCGATGTCCTCGATCCGGGGCTGGAAGTCCTGTGCGGGATACAGGGGATATCCCACCGGCACGGCGTGGAGCAGCCGGCTGGTCATGGCGAACGTGGGATAGCCGGGATTGGGGATCAGAATTTCGTCCCCCGGAGCGAGCAGCAGGCTCATCGCAAAGTGCAGGCCCTGCTGGGCGCCGTCAACGATGTACACGCGGTCGGCTCCGATGTCGGCACCTGACTGTCTCGGAACCTTGCCGCGAAGGCTTCCCGCAGTGCGGGGATCCCGGCGTTCGGTGTGTAGTTCGTCTCGTCGCGGTCCAGGCAGGCCATACCTGCCTCCAGGACGTGCCGGGGGAGGGGAAAGCCCGGTTCCCCGATGCTCAGCACCACAGCGCCCGGCGTGCGCCAGGCGGCCTCGGTGATCTCGCGGATCTGGTTCACGGGGACTTCGGCGACGTGCGCTGCAAGCTCAGGCATGACTGCCATCCTAGCCCCGTCACGCCTGCCGGCCACGGGAGCCGACGTCGCTTCGTCGGGGAGACGGCCGGAGGCCGCGGAACCGGCCGCCCGGCTGGCCCCGATATACTGGGAGGCGTGCTTTCTGGACTGGTAATAGTGGACAAGCCGCAGGGATGGACCAGCCACGATGTGGTTGGTCGGATGCGGCGGATCGCCGGTACCCGGAAAGTGGGCCATGCTGGAACGCTGGATCCCATGGCAACCGGCGTGCTCGTCGTCGGAATCAACAAGGCCACACGGCTGCTCACCTACATTGTTGGCACCTCCAAGACCTACACGGCGACCATCCGGCTCGGTGAATCCACGGTCACGGACGACGCCGAGGGAGACATCGTCAGCAGCGCCAGCGCCGCGGACCTGACCGACGACGCCATCCGCACCGGAGTGGCCGCCCTGACGGGCGAGATCCAGCAGGTGCCCAGCAGCGTCAGCGCCATCAAGGTCAACGGCGAACGGGCCTACGCCCGCGTCCGTTCCGGCGAGGACGTCAAGCTGGCGGCCAGGCCCGTGACCATCCACCGCTTCGAAGTCCATGGAATCAAGCGGGAACAGGGCGGGAATGTGGTGGACGTGGAGGTCACGGTGGAGTGCTCCTCCGGCACCTACATCCGCGCGCTGGCCCGCGACCTGGGCGATTCCCTGGGGGTCGGCGGACACCTGACGGCGCTGCGCCGGACCCATGTGGGGCCGTACTCGCTGGACCAGGCCCGGACGCTCGAGCAGCTTGCCGAAGAGCTTGAGGTCCTGGAAATGTCCCAGGCCGCCCGTGCCCTCATGCCCAACCGTGAGCTGAGCGCCGAGGAAACCACCGAGATCTCCTTCGGCCGCCGCATCGCCGCCGGCGCCCCGGCAGGCTCTGCTGGCGCAGCCACCGCGGAGCGTCCGGCGGCCGCGTTCGCGCCCGACGGTTCACTCGTGGCGCTGCTGGCGGACACCGGAAATTTCGCGAAGCCCGTGCTCGTGTTCGCACCGGGAACCGGCGGGCAGGCCACTCGTGAACAAAACACGGGCGCATCGAATACCGGCGGGCAGGCCGGATAGCCTTGGACGCATATTTCTACATCATTCTGGGCGTCGGACTCCTGTCCACCATCATCTGCGTGGTGGCCGGCATCCTGAAGAAGGCCCCCAACGATGTCACCATCCTGTCGGTGGCCGCCGTCGAACTGGCCTTGCTGGTCTACCTGGTCGGTTCGATCGTCCGGGTCATCGCCGGGGAACGCATCGCGGGGGAGGCCTGGGAATTCTGGGGCTACCTGGTCACCGCCCTCCTGCTGCCCCTCGCCGCGGTGTACTGGTCCATCCTGGAGCGGACCCGCTGGAGCAACTTTGTCCTGGCCGCCGTCGGAGTGACCGCCCTGGTGATGGCCGCCCGAATGAACCAGATCTGGTACTGAAGTGGAAGAAGCACGCAACGTGACAGCTACGTCCTCCGAACACACGGCCAAGAAGCCGGCTGACACCCGGAACACCGGACCGGGCCGCCTCCTCATCGCCGTCTACGCCGTCTTTGCCATTTCGGCCACGGCACGCGCCGGCTACCAGATTCTTACCAAGTTCTCCGAGGCCCCGCTGGCTTACGTGCTGTCGGCTTTCGCCGCCCTCGTGTACGTCGTGGCCACGGTGTCGCTGGCGAAAGCCGGACGGACCTGGTTCAAGGTGTCCGTCATTGCCGTGTTGGTGGAACTCATCGGGGTGCTCGTCGTCGGGGCGCTCAGCATTTTCGACGCCGTCCAGTTCCCGCACGAAACCGTGTGGTCCTTGTTCGGGCGCGGCTACGCCTTCATCCCGCTCATCCTGCCCGTGCTCGGCCTGATCTGGCTCTACCGCCGGCGGCCGGCGCCGCTCGAGGCATAACGCCGGGCCCAATTTCTGCCGATTTTCCGGGCGCGACGCAGCGGGCCGGCGTGCCCGCTGCACGGGCGCCTAAACTGTCAGACCCCTCTGGCAGAGTGTCCATATGGAAGCCATTGGGGAAGGCGCAAGCAGTACGGCGGCACGGGCAGCAATGCCGGGCCGCCGTACTTCGCCGTTGCGCAGCGTCCCCGATTCGCGCGCTATTGCTCTGGGTGCCGCCGTTGCGGGCGGCCTGCGCATCGTACCCGCCGTGGCGGACGCTTCTGCGTCCGACGGCGGGGCTGCCGCCGGCTTTGGTCCGACCGGCGGGGATGCCTTCGCCGGCGGGGATGCCTTCGCCGCGGGCGGGGATGCCACGACTATGGGGGCAACCGACAGCCTCAAACGCTGCCTGGTGCTGCTGGGGGCAGCGGTCGAATCCGCGCCCGGTGAGCTGGCCCTGGCCGGTTTCCCGGCCGCCGCGGAGTTCGCCGGGCTGGCCGAGGAGATCTCCCGCGGGGCCGAGTACCTGCAGTTGCTGGGCGCGGCCGCGGTGGACCGGACCCGCACCGAGGCGATCAGCGCCGCCGGATCCGCGAGCAAAGCCGCGGGCTGGACCACCGGCTGGGGCACAGGCACGGACGACGGCACCGAAGCCGCTGCTGCCTCCGGCTCCGCTGCCACTTCCGCATCGGTCTCCGTCCTGGTCCCGGCGGTGTCGCCGGCC
>NZ_JAGGPM010000050.1 GCF_018613835.1 Arthrobacter sp. ISL-5
CCCGTTTGGTCTGGGTTGCTGCCTTGAGGTAGTCGGGCATGAGCCTTTGGGACCAGCCGCCGGAGGCGACGATGACGTTCTCGAAGGTCCAGGACTTCCCGCCGGAGGTGATGAGGACGCCGTCCCCGGTTTCGGTGATGCTGTCGATGGGGGTGTTGGTGTGGATTGTTGCACCGTTGGCCTGGGCGGCCGCGACCGCGGCGGTGACGGCACGGTCGGTGCGCAGGGCGCCGGCGTGCGGGTCGTAGACGGCGATGTCGTCTTCGCGGAGGTTGTGCTGGGGGTAGCGTTCGGCCATCTCTTCGCGGCTGAGGCTCTGGTGTTCGGCGCCGTTGGTCCTGGTGGTTTCCAGCAGGGCTGTGAGGTAGGGGCCGTCTTTGGTTCCGATGGAGAGTCCGCCGCAGCGGGTGAGGATGTTTTGGCCGGTTTCGGCTTCGAGTTCGGCCCAGAGATCCCGTGAGCGTTCCAGGATGGGGTAGTAGCCGGGGTTGCCGCGGTAGATCATGCGGAACAGGCGGGTGTCACCGCCCACGGCGCTGCGGCCGTGGGCGGGTGCCTGGGCTTCGAATCCGGTGACGCCCTGGGTCAGGCGGGAGGCCTGCCAGAGGGCCATGCTGCCGATGCTGCCCAGGCCGATGACTGCGAGTTTTCCGTCCATGGGTCAGAGCACCTGCTTCAGGAAGGCCTGGGTGCGGGCTTCCTTGGGGTTGGAGAGGACTTCCCGGGCGTCGCTGCGTTCGACGATGTAGCCGTCGTCCATGAAGATCAGGGAGTCGGCCACTTCGCGGGCGAAGCCCATTTCGTGGGTGACCACCACCATGGTCATGCCTTTTTTGGCGAGTTCCTTCATGACGGCGAGGACTTCGCCGACTTTTTCGGGGTCCAGGGCGGAGGTGGGTTCGTCGAAGAGCATGATCTCGGGGTCCATCGCCAGGGACCGTGCGATCGCGACGCGCTGCTGCTGCCCGCCGGAGAGCTGGGCGGGGTAGTAGTCCCCGAACCCGGCCAGGCCGACACTTGCGAGCAGTTCGTGGGCGCGCTTGCCGGCCTCTTTCTTGTCCGCGCCCTTGACCAGGACGGGTCCGGACATGATGTTTTCGTGGGCGGTCATGTTGGGGAAGAGGTTGAACTGCTGGAAGACCATGCCGAGCCTGGTGCGCTGCTCTGCCAGTTTCTTGGGCGGCAGGGCGTGGTAGGCGGTGTCCGTTTCGTAGTAGCCGAAGTCTTCGCCGTTGACTTTCAGGACTCCCGAGTCGACGGTTTCCAGGCCGTTGATGCAGCGCAGGACGGTGGACTTGCCGGAACCGCTGGGTCCGATGATGCAGCAGATCTCTCCGCTGGCGATGTCCAGGTCGATGTCTTTAAGGACTGTTTTGGGGCCGAAGGACTTTCGGATTCCGCGGGCGTGAATGGTTCCGTCGGTACTCATCGGGCAGCGCCTTCCGGGTCAGTGAGCACAACGGGCTTCGCCTTCCGGGGGAGCCTGGAGGTTGCGCGGGAGTATTTTTGCTCGAGCTTGGACTGCGGGTAGCTCAGCAGCAGGGTCATCAGCAGGTACCACAGGCTGGCCACGATCAGCAGCGGGATGGTCTCGTAGGTACGGGCGTAGATCAGCTGCGCGCTTTGGAGCAGTTCGGCAACACCGAGAACACTCACGAGCGAGGTTCCCTTGAACATTCCGATGACCTGGTTACCGGTCGCCGGGATGATCGAGGGCATCGCCTGCGGGATGATGACCTTGCGCATCTTCATCCGCCCGCTCATGCCCAGGGAGTCTGCTGCTTCGATCTGGCCCTTGCCGACCGAGGAGAACCCGCCACGGATGATTTCAGCCATGTAGGCGGCCTCGTTCAGGGTCAACCCGACCAGGGCCGCGGTGATGGGGGCCATCAGGGCGTTCATGTCCACTTTGGTGCCGATGTCGGTGAACGGGATACCGATGGACAGGTCCGGGTACAGCGCGGAGATATTGAACCAGAAGATCAGCTGCACCAGGACCGGGGTGCCGCGGAATAGCGTGATGTAGACACCGGCCGTGGCAGCAATCGGTTTGATGCTGGAGGACCTCATGATCGCCAGCGCCAGCCCCAGGAGCGTTCCCAGGGCCATGCTGGCAAGCGTGAGGAAGATCGTGAGCATCAGCCCACGAAGGATGGTCTCCTGGGTGAAGTACTTGGCAACCACGCCCCACTTGAAGTTGGGGTTCGTAGACACGGACAAGAGAATGCCCAAGCCAATCAGGCTGCACACCACCCAGGCCACGTACTCAAAGACACTCCGCCGCCGGAGCCTTGGCTTGAGCGCCGGGTCCGTCCCACTCATGGGTTCATTTCTTTCGATAGTTATCTGCTGCATCGTGGCACCCCCTAGCGGATCGCGGCTTCGGTGATGGCTGATTCTGCCAGGCCCCAGTAGTCCAGGGCCTTCTTGTATTCGGGGGTTTCCAGTACGGACTGGATGGCTTTCTGCAGGGCCGGTGTCAGGGGTGATCCTTTCTTCAGCCCTATGGCGACGTTGGTGTTCGTGCGGGTATCCATCCTCGGTGACAGGATGTTGAAGTGGTCGGGCTGCTGCTCGTTGGCCCAGGCCAGGGCACTGGCGTCGTAGAAAACGCCGTCGATCCGCTTGGAATCCAGCTGCGTCAGGGCCTCCTGGACGTTGGGCAGCGTGATGGCGTTGATGGCCGGCTGGCCCTTGTCCTCACAGCTCCACTTCGAGACGTTCGGCAGGTGCTTCAGTTGCTGGGAGGAGCCCTTGGTCACGGCAATGTTCTTGCCGCAGAGTGTGTCGTTGGTCAGATTCAGCGGGTTGCCCTTGGCTACCGCCACGGCCGAGCCGCCCTTAAGGTAGTCGATCATGTCCAGGACCTTCAGCCGCTCTTCCGTGGCGGACATGGTGGTGGCGGTGAAGTCGTAGCGGCCGCCGTCAATGCCGGGAATGATCGTGTCGAACGCGGTGTTCTCGAACTTCAGCTTCAGTCCCAGCTTTTTGGCGACCAGGCGGGCGAGGTCCGGGTTCACGCCGATGGGGGTTGTGTTGTCCTCGGCGAGGAACGTCATCGGCGGGGAGCTCAGATCCATCGCGACCGTCAGTTCACCCTTGGCCTTGTACGACTCGGGCAGCAGCGCCACCGCGGCCGCGTCCGGCTGGACGCCTTCCGAAATGTCCCGGGTGTTCTGCGTCTTCGGGATTTCCGTCGCCTGGCTGCCCGCTGCCGTACCGCCACAGCCGCTCAGCGCCAGTACTACGGCGAGCCCTGCGGCCGCCGTCTGAACTCTACTAATGGTCTTCATGGTGCTTCCCTTCAAATGGTTTCAGCTGGAAGTTTTGGTTGGTGGACTATTCGTGGAGTCCGGCGAGTCTGCTGCCGAATTTTGCCAGGAGTGAGGTTTTGGTGGAGTCCCGGCGTTCTTCCCATTGATCGGCGATGCCGAATAGCCGGTACATGCCGTGGACACCGAGCCAGCGGATGGGTTCAGGTTCCCACTTCCGTGCGCGGTAGCCGACCCAGGGAAGTGTGGTCCGTTCTGTTTCCTTCTCGAAGGCCAGTTCCGCGAGGGTTCGGCCGCCGACGTAGGCTGCCGTGACACCGTGTCCGGCGTAGCCGGTGGAAGATCCGATCCCGGACGCTGCATCCCACTGCACGCCGCCATTCCAGTCGCGGGTAACGCCGAGGACTCCTGACCAGGCGTGGTCCACTTCGAATTGGATGCCCGGGAAGAAGGAGCGAAGCTTTGTAGAGATCAGGTCAACGGTGGATTGGGCTGTTGAACCGGTGCCTCCTGTGCCTGAGCCGTAGCGGTAGGGCATGCCGCGGCCGCCCATGGTGATGCGGCCGTCTGCTGTCCGTTGGGCGTAGACGAAGGTGTGTGCGGAGTCGCTGAGGCACTGCAGCCCGTTCCAGCCAATCTGCTGCCACGCCTTTTCCGAGAGCGGCTTGGTGACGATCATCGAGGAATTGATCGGTATCAGGGTCCTGCTGCCAAGCAGGTGTCCGGAATAGCCTTCGGTGCAGACGAACGTTTTGGCTGCGGTTACCCGCCCGTTGTCCAGCGTGAGGGTCTTGCCCTCGATGCTGCCTACCCGGCTGCCTTCGTAGATGCTGACCCCCATGGAGGTCAGGGTTTCGGCTAGGCCGTAGACAAGTTTCGCCGGATGCATCCGCGCGCAGTGCTTGTAGACGAGTCCACCGTGGACGGTGGATATGTTGATCCGGCTCTGAAACTCGTCCCGGTCAAGCAAATGGACATCGTCTTCAGTCAGCCCATACTTCCAGTCGGCGTTACGCCTTGCTACCAGCCGGCCCAGCCCTGCCTTGGTGTGGGCGGCGACAAGCGCGCCGCCTTTGTTCTGATCCGCGTTGATGCCCTCGGCCTGGAGAATGTCCAGGACGGAGTCGACGCCGGCGACAAACTCCTGCTGCAAGGCCCGGCTCGCATCCAGCCCGCCGCCGGAGGCGCGGGCGAAGGTGGCGCGGTTTCCTGGGGGCATTGCTGAGAGCCAGCCGCCGTTGCGTCCAGAAGCGCCGTAGCCGATCTGTTCTGCCTCAAACACAGCGACGTTGAGTGATGGTTCGAGTTTCTTGGCGAAGTACGCGGCCCACAGGCCTGTGTAGCCGCCACCGATAATTGCCAGGTCTACAGAGTCCTGGCCGGTGAAGCGGTGATAGGTGGGCCTGCTGTCCGCGAGTCCGGCCATCCAGAAGCCGAGCTCTCCGTTTCGGGGCGTTGCCGCAAGGGCTGTCATAGTGTCCTTCTTTGTCTGGGAACGGTTGAGCTGATAGGACGGCGGGCCGCCACGCGGAGAGCTTTGGCCTGCATCCGGGGGTGTCTCCGCCACATGGTGTGCTGTTCAGGCGGCGGTGTATCCGCCGTCGACGGGCAGGACCGCGCCGGTGATGTAGGAGGATTCTTTCGACGCCATGAAAAGGATGGCGTCGGCAATTTCTTCGGGGGTGGCCAGGCGCTGGAGCGGGATCTGGCCCTCGCGCTGGGCGCGGTAGGCCTCGGGATCGGGCCTGCGCTGGAACGATGCTTCGATGATCGGGGTTGCGGTCAGCCCCGGGGCGACGACGTTGACGCGGATGTTCCGTGATGCCCATTCAATCGCGGCGCCCTTGGCGAGCATGATGAGCCCGCCTTTGGCTGCGGAGTACAGGACTTCATCGGGCTTGCCGACCATACCGAGCCGGGAACTGACCAGCACGAACGAGCCTCCCGTAGCGGGCATCAACGGCGCGAAGTGCTTCATCACCAGGAACGAGCTGAGCAGGTTGCTGTGGAGCACGTTCTTCGCGTCCTCGTAGGCCATCTCCGTCAGCGGGCCGCTGACCTGCAGGCCGTGGTTGAGGACGACGACGTCTACCGTGCCGAAGGACTCGGCGGCCTGTTGGGCCAGGCTTTCGACGAACGCCTCGTCGTTAAGGTCCCCCGGGACATACAGGTCCTCGGGCTCCGCGCTATCCAGTTGTTCCCTGCGGCCGGTGAGCAGCAACCGGGCGCCTTCATTGCGGAACTGGGAACATACTGCCTCCCCGATTCCGCTGTTGGCGCCTGTGACCAGGGCGGTGGTCTTATCAAATCTCATGTCAGACATTCCTTAGGGGTAAATTTGCTTGGGTTGCGGGCTGGGAACGGAAGTCCCGCCGGGGCGGTCAATTAAGGAACCCGCGGGCATCCACCGGCCACCGCTCCAGCGTTGTGCCAGTGCTGTCGGTGATGATGTATTCCTCGAAATTGACCACGACCGGGCAGACGTGGTTGGGCACCACCGGAAGCACGGTCCCGACACCCGGGCGGAACCCGCCCGCGGGCAGGGGAAGGAATCCGTGGTATTCGTTGAGCTTGGACAGGATGGCGTTGGTGCCGGCAATGGCGCCGTAGCCGATCTCGGGGCTGCCTTCGCGGCCGAGGGCCTTGGTGCCGATATCGAGGATCACCTGATCGGGGACCCAGTCGCTGACCACAGTGCCGGCGACGAACAGCGCGATCTGGTCCTCGGTGCAGGCGCCGAGCCTGGTGTTGTTCAGGTCGTTGAAGACATACTCGCCGGGCCTGATCTCGGTGATCACGCTGCTGGTGGCGAATTCCACTGTGGGTGTGGAACCGGCGCTGACCACCTCCGCAGTGATCCCGGCTGCGCTGAGGCTGCGCACCGCGACGGTGAGAGCGGCATCCTGGTCATCCGCCGCCCGCTTGCGGGCGTCCGGTCCGGCGCTGCCATGGCCCGGATAGGTAAAGACGCCTACCGGAACCAGGCCGCGCTTGTGGGCGGCGAGAGCAAGGTCGCCCGCTGCCTCGGGAGGAGCCCCGGAACGACGGGCACCACAGTCAACCTCAATCACGACCTGCAGCCGCTCAGGTTCTGCGCCCATCGCGTCGGCGAGGGCATTGATTGCCGCGACGTTGTCGACGCCGACGCGCAGCCGGATGGTTTCAGCCAGTTTGCGGATCCGCGGCCCTTTCGATCCCGAGGGCCAGATGGGGTACGCGAGAAAGATGTCGTCGAATCCGGCCGCGGCGAAGACCTCGGCCTCACCCACATTGCCTGCGGTGATTCCGACCGCCCCCGCTTTAAGCTGGCGCCGGCCGATTTCCGCGCACTTGTGCGTCTTGACGTGCGGTCTGACGTCCAGGTTGTGCTGGGTGGCGAAGGCCTGCATGCGGTCGATGTTGTCCTGCATCACGTCGACCAGCACGATCGGCGCGGGGGTATCAACTCGCTCGACGAGAGCCTCGAGTGCTCGCTGAATGCGGTTCACGCTGTACTCCTCATGATTCTGTCTATGAATGATCGAGGCCTGCGGTGCTGGCTTCCTCGAGTGCTGAATGTGCGGGACCCGCATCAGCGGGTCCCGCACACTACCGCCGTCGTGCCCATTTTTAAACGGCCGTACAGACCATCTGGATCTCCACCGGAGTGTTCAGCGGCAGCCCGGCTACACCGATCGCGGTCCTGGCGTGCCGCCCGTTCTCGCCCAACACCTCGATGAGCAATTCACTCGCCGCGTTGGCAACCCGTGACTGCAGACCGAAGTCCGGCCCACTGGCCACGAAGACCAGCATCTGCACGATCCGGACCCGATCCAGATCTCCCACCGCCTGTACAGCGGCGGCGAGGCAGTTCAGCGCGCAATGGCGTGCGAGTTCCTGCGCCGTCTCCAGCTCGACGTCCCGACCGACGACGCCCTGGCCCAGCAGCGCACCGTCCTTGAAAGGCAGTTGGCCAGCGATGTGGATGCTGGAGTCCACCGCCCTGTGGTCAACGTAGTACGGGTTATCCGCGAGGACGGGGAGCTCCAGGCCGAGAGCCTCGAGCCGGTCCAAAGCCGAGTCACCCTTCACGGTTTGAGGTAGTGGCAGACTCATCTGTACTCAGGTCCCTCTTACAAGGCAGCGGGACGCGGCAGGCCAAAGAGGACGGGGAGTTCGGCGATGTCGGTGATCCGCTCGTAGCCGAGCCAGTGCTCGTCGTGCTCGAAGCCCCGGTCGACGTACACCTTGTTCTTGATACCCAGGATGGCCGCAGAGCGCAGGTCGTACATCGGGCTCGCGGAGACGTGCACGATCTCATCCGGTGTCACGCCAAGCTTCTCGAACATGTACTCAAAGGCACCGAGCCGCGGCTTGTAGGTGCCCATCTCCTCGGCGCTGATGATGAGTTCGAAGGGGGCCTGGAGGTTTGCTGCGAGGCGCGCAGCATCAGCGGTGTCGCTGTTGGTGATGATGACCAGCGGGACTTCCTCAGCCAGGCGGTTCAGTGCCTCCGTGACACCCGGGTACGGGCCCCAGGTGGGGACAATCTCGTAGACCGCCTGGGCATCGGCCTCACGGTACTCAATGCCGAGCCTGCGCGAGGCGCGTTCCATGGAGTTGGCGACGATCTCGCGGAACGGCTTGTAGTCGCCCATGCACTCGTCGATGCGGTACGCCTTGCAGGCCTGCAGGTACTCATCGGCGAGCTCGGCCGGCAGCCGGTCGCCCAGGACCTGACGCAGCGCGTCGCTGATAGCAAACTTGATCAGCGTTCCGTTCATGTCGAACGTCACGAACTTCGGCTTGGTTTCGAATTCGAATGCCATTGTTTCCTCATTGTCGGATCGGGTGGTTGTCGATTGTCGACGAGCCACCTTGAGTGGTGTCGTCGATTGTCGACGATACTAGATTGGGTTGTAGATAGTCAACGATTTTTGGAAATCGAGCCCCGAGACGGCGAAAGACCGCAGAAAGTTGTTGACAATTGACAGCTGGCCATTTAGATTCATAGTGAATCAAAAAGCGTCAGCCCGTCGCACCTGACAACAGATGGCTGAACTCCATGGCCCCACTCTCCTAATACATCCTTGAAGGGACTCATCATGGCTCCGACTAATTCCCGGCCGAAGTACATCTCCTTTGATATCTACGGCACTCTCATCAACTGGGACACTGATTCCACTACCCGCCGACTGCTCGCGGGCCGTTTGCCTGAAGAGCAGTGGCCGGCCTTCAAGAAGGTCTTCCGCGGGTACCGGTTCGACGAGGTCTGCGGCGACTACAAGCCCTACGAGGCGATCCTTCAGGATTCCTTTGACCGCGTATGCAAGCGGTGGGGCATTGGGCCGACCGAAGGCGCCGGCGCAGCGTTCGCTGACGCTGTACGCGGCTGGGTTGCCCACGATGACGTGCCGGCTCCGCTGAAGCTCATGGGCGACAACTACAAGCTTGTGGCCCTGTCCAACGCCGACGACAGCTTCCTGGACATCAGCATTCCCAAGCTCGGCGCAGACTTCCACGCCGTGCTTACCGCTGAGCAGGCCCAGGCCTACAAGCCCCGCTACCAGGCCTTCGAGTACATGCTGGACACCCTGAACGCCAAGCCGGAGGACTTCCTGCACATCGCCTCGCACACCCGCTACGACATGCATCCGATGCACGACATGGGCTTCCGTAACCTGTGGGTGCTGGACCGTGGCTACGACCCCATTACCCGGGGCTACGACTACAACACTGTTAAGTCCCTGGACGAGATCAACAAGCACCTCGGTCTCTAACCCGGTTCCAGAGGCGAAGCGTTTCTGAACATGGAAAGGTGATCTGAATGACCGATGGCAAACTCGCCGTTATCGGCCTGGGCAGCATCGGAAGCATGGCCCTCTGGCAGGCCTCCCGCCTCACCGATAACGTGGTCGGATTCGAAGCCCACACTCCCGCCCACGGCCGCAGCGCCGTGGGCGGGGACACCCGCCTGTTCCGCATGCTCTACCGCGGAGTGCCCGACTTCTACCCCATCCTGGAACGCTCCCGGGATCTCTGGGCCGAACTCGAAGCCGAAACCGGGCAGAACATCCTCACCCGCACCGGCGGACTCTCCATCGGAACCGCCGACGGCCCCTACATCCCCAGCCTGCTGGAAACCACCCGGATCAACGGCGCCGAACACCAGATCCTCAGCCGCGACGAGATGGCCGAACGCTACCCCCAACACAACCTCCGCGAAAACGACATCGCCGTACGACCCCCACGCCGGCGCCCTGCGCACCGACCGCGCAGTCACAGCAGCCGTCGCGGCCGCCCAGGCCAACGGCGCAACAATCCACACCAACACCCCCATCGAAAAAATCACCGAAACCCCCGACGGCGTCCTCATCACCTCCGGCGGGACGTCCTGGACCTTCGAGAACGTCATCGTCGCCTCCGGCGGCTGGTCCCAACGGCTCATGCCCGACTACCTCAAAGCAGCAACCCAGACCAAACGGG
>NZ_JAGGPM010000051.1 GCF_018613835.1 Arthrobacter sp. ISL-5
GTACTTAAGAGATACAAGCCCCGTTAGGTGACGGGGCGGGTTGCTGCTGACTCCTCGCACCCGTCTACAGTGCGCTGAAGCTGCTGCGAACACATACCTCAGTTGCATTGTTTAGCGGCGCTTCCCTGGGCTGCCGCATAGTAACCGCTTGCGAGTAGTGATACCTATCCGGCTGGCAAGCACACAGCCAGCGGCACAACATACCAAGCCGCTCTTCGGCTCTTGCAACCAACTGTCAGCCGTGCCGCCGCAGGATATCCCGCCCGCGGTCGCCATCAATCCCACTGATTCGAATAACCAGCACAGCCAAGGACCCACATGAGTTCACCAGCAGGACATCCAACCGCATGGACGGCCAACGTCGACCACAGGATTTTCATGGCACGAACAACGCATCCACACCGTCTCAATGACTGGTCCGACCTGCGGGGAGCAACTGTGGAAGTCCGCCGAAATGGAACATACTTCAGAACTGGCCGCGTGGTAGAAGCAACTTCGGAGCTGCTATGAATCGCGCAGGAAGGCGTCGAGTCGAGAATGTTAATCGAGAAACTCGATGGCGATGAGGTCTGGGTTGAACCCCAGCAACTGCTCTTCTTTAAGCGCCGCGGATAGCCGAAGGAGGCTTCCAGGCCCGCCATCAGCGGACCTTCACTGTATCCGTAACTTTCCGCAGCATCATGTTCACACTGCCCACCGGACGCTTCGTGCTCCAAGAATTTTAAGCCACGAAAGCCGAGGGGTCCGCCGGCGTTGGGCTACGGGCCTTATGCCCTAATAAGCAGACTCTTTGACTCCTCATGGAAAGGACCTGAGAAATGAGAACCCTCGTAGCCGACCTCAATGTAACCTCCAAAGCGGACATGGATAGTCACCTCTCGCACGCGGTTGCAGGAGCTATAGAGCCAGTAGGACCTGGCGCTTCACCAAGACGCACCCGTACCTCAGGATTACGCGAACCCGATCATGGGAGAAACAGGGCCTCATAGCCTCGGCCATGAGTTCGCTGGCTACGTCGTCGAGGTTGCAGCCGCGCACGTGACTAAAGGGATTTCCTAGATCCGCACACCGACACGGGAGCTGGCACGCCCTCTAAGGAAGCAAGAAGCGGATAGAGCCCGATCGCAGCAGAAGACAAACAAAATATTCGATGACCATCGAGAACTCCGGACCCCCAAGATCCGCACTAAAAGAATCCTTGACAGAGCCTTCCTGCAGTCCTATGTTTATTGCAACCGATCTCAGCAACCGATCTCACTGCTCGTTAATGCAACCGATCTCAAAGGAGAGACTCGATGATCAACTGGCTCATCCCCGGACCTTCGGTAGCCCCACATTCAGCAGGCGTCGTTTTGAGTACGGCATGCTCCCGCATCAGCAACCCAGCACACAGGAGAGATTCATGATCAAGAAGCGATGGGGCTTGGCACTCGTCACAGCAGTCGTAGCTAGCCTTGCCCTCAGCGGCTGCTCCCCCTCAACTCCGGAATCTGGGGGGCCGGTGACGCTCAATTACTGGGACTTCCTCGATCCCAGCCAGGCTAATCCGCGCTCAAAAGCCCTGAAGGAGAACATTGCCAATTTTGAGGCGGCAAACCCTGACATTAAGATCAATCTCTCGGTGGTTTCTCTGGGCGATATGCTGAACAGGCTGCCGCAGTCAGCAGCGGCCGGTCAGGCGCCGGATGTATTTAAGATGTTCACCCCGCTCGTCCCCCAAATGGCCGGCGCCGGCGTCTACTCGCCGCTGCCTGATGCTGCGTCCAAGGTCACTGACTGGCTTCGCCCCATCGACACTCTCGCTGGACCTGACGGCAAGCAGGTCGCGGTGCCCTATGAATACCGCACCTGCGCGCTGTACTACAACCAGAAAATTCTTTCTCAGATCGGTGCGGCCACTCCAACCACCTACGAGGAAGTCGTCGACGTTGCACGAAAAGCTGCCGCAGCTGGGTTCACCGGGTTCGGAACCGGGTTCTCGGACACCGATAACTCAGCCATCATCAGCACTTTCTTCAACTGCTTCATGACGCAGGTTGATCAGGAAATATGGACTGGGGACGGACAGGCAGATTTTGCGGCAAAGAAGGGCGAGGAGTTCGGCAACTTCCTTACCAAGCTCCGGGACGCAAAGGCTCTGGGTAGCAATGTCGTTTCCGATACGTACGGCACCGTAGCAGACGGCATGGCCAGCGGCACTGTCGCAATGGCAGTCCTCGGCACGGAACGAGCCGTTTCCTTCGCCTCGCAGAACCCGGACCTCAAGTGGACCTCCCTGCCAAAGGCATCTACTGGCGACACCACCGGCACCACCATCGGGTGGACTCTGGGAATAGGCTCGGGAAGCAAGCACACAGAGGCGGCCTGGAAGTTCATCGAGTACATGACCGGTCCCGAAGCCGGCGCAAAGATGGCCACCGGCGGTGAGGTCCCCACACGCGCTGCCACTTATGAGCAGCCATTCTTCTCCACGCCCGAAGCGAAAACGGTGAACGACATCGCCGCCTACGTCAAGAGCAACAGCAAACCCCGCACATACTCCAATAACTGGACCTCGCTGGCCACCGGGCTCTCCCAGGCCGGACAGAAACTGACCCTGAACGGAACTTCGGGCAGCGACTTTATCCGTTCCGCCCAGGATGCGGCCAACAAGAAATAGCCCCCCAACGTCCGTGGGGAGCCTGAGAAATCAGGCTCCCCACGGAAGGGAGAGATAATGTCAACAAACAGCCCGACCCGCACTTCATCTCAGACGGCCACACCACCCACAGGCATCCAGGCTTCCCGCCGGGCTCGTAAGGACCGCATGGTCTGGTTGTACGTCGTCCCCGTCACTGCCGTGTTCCTCTTTGTCTTTGTTGGACCGCTCATCTACACGGCATGGACGGCGCTTCACGAGACTTCGTATTACCAGATCGGAAAATTCTCCGGTCTGAACTCTTTTACCAAGCTGTTCTCAGACTCCGATCTGCCAGCCCGCATCTGGACAACCCTTGTATTTTCGCTCGGGGCGCTGGTCATTGCATTGCCGGCGGGACTCTTGTCTGCACTTGTGCTGAACAACCTGCATCGATTCAAGCGCTCCGTCCGCAGTCTCTTCCTGTTGCCGTGGCTCATGTCCCAGGCCACAGCAGGAACAATCTGGCTGTGGTTTCTCAACCCCAATTACGGGCCGGCCTCAGCTATCACCAAATCCCTTGGGTTCGGTCCTACTGATGTCTTCTCGTCCCCGAATAGTGCGCTCGTTGCCGTGACTCTGATGACGGCGTGGTGGTCATACCCGCAAGCCATGCTTCTCTTTCTCGGCGCCCTTCAAACCATTCCAGAGGAATTGTACGAAAGCCTCAAAGTGGACGGCGGGGGGATCCGGCATGCATTTGTGAACATCACGTTGCCTCACCTGCGCAACACCATCGTCTCCGTCGTGATCGTTCTACTCATGCTCTATGTACAGATGGTCACCATCATCCTGGTGACGACACGAGGTGGTCCCATCGGATCGACCGAGACGCTGTCAATGCGGGTATACAACCAGATGTTCGACAAGTTCGATCTCTCCGGGGCATCAGCAACGGCAATCCTCCTTTTTGCCGTAAACATTGTCCTCACTCTTGTCGCGATTCGCTTCCGACGGAAGGAAAGCCTGTGAGCACCACAACTTCACGTCGCCAAGGCCGCGTCGACGCGGCCCTTCGGGCGGTTCCGGCCTGGGCATACGTCACCCTCTCAGCTGCGATCGTTCTACCGCCTGTCGCATGGATCGTATCCACCTCGCTGAAAACCGCATCGGATACCCTTGAGTTCCCGCCAAGATGGATTCCGGACCCGATCTCATTCGAGGGCTATGCGGGCCTGCTGACTTCAACGAACATCCGGTTTTTTGTTAACTCCCTCATCTACGCTGGCGGTTCTATCGCCCTCGCGTTGGCGATTTCCATTCCTGCAGCATATGTTGCCACCAGGTACCGAAGCCGCCGCATGGAAACTCTCATGACCGGGATCCTGGTGCTATCGATGGTTCCGGCAATCGTGGTCTTTATCGCGCTGTACTCCATGTTCGTTAAAACAGCCTTGATCAACACCTATCCGATGCTGATCGTCGTCTACACGGCCATCATTTGTGGACAGACCATCCTGTTTCTTCGCAACTTCATCGAGAACATACCCGTCGAGATTGAAGAAGCGGCCGCAATCGATGGCTGCTCCCGGATACAGATCTTGTGGCGAATCATCCTCCCACTCATCCGTCCCGGTATCGCTGCTGTAGCTATCTTCATCTTCGTATTCGTTTGGAACGACTTCCTTGTAGGCACCGTCCTCGCCACCACAGAAGACATGAAGACCGTCCAGAACGGCATCGTGCGATATATAACCACTGGCTTCGGTAGCTTCTGGGGACTCTTCGCTGCATTCATCGTCGTCGCTTTCATCCCCGTTCTCTCAATCTTCCTGGCCTTCCAGCGCTGGTTTGTTGCCGGCATGACGTCCGGTGGTGTCAAGGGATAACTACGGCAAGAGTTTCTGCTGCCCAGGCCCAACCTAAAAAAGCACGCCACATGGCCGCTTCCAAGCGGTCATGTGGCGTGCCCTTTCGCGACCAACTCACCGGAACTGCAATCCCTAAACTCTGACAAGCCCCTCAGCCCGCGTCATGAGTACCCGCGGGTCCGAATTCGCTGGAACTCACGGGCAAGAGCTCAACGTGTAGACGAGCCAGGCCCCACCGCCTGTCCCTCCATGGAATCTCGTTCAACACCAACACCAACGCCAGCGAACGAGCCTGACCAATGCACCGCCCGAACGCCTACCGGCCAGTGGGCCAATCTTCCCCTCGACGAAGACGGCAAGCTCGCCTCGGGATGGGGCTACGACGGCCCTTAAATCGCCGTCTCCGGAGACCGTCTGGAGACCTGGCGCTGGTATGAGCTCGAATTCCGCCATGAAGCCAGCGTCGGCTCCCGCTCTTGGGGGACGGCGAACACCTGTTGAGGCCTGCCGCGACGAAAATGATCGCTGTTGAATCTTCCACCGGCATTGGCGCGGGGCTGATTGACCGTGGCCGTCTGCTTCGCGGAATGAAGGGCACTGCCCGCACTGCTGAGGTTAGGATCATCTGCAACCCGTAACTCAATCGATGAACCGCTACGAAGCGGCAGAGTTCATTAGGGACCCGAGCATACGGGGATGGCTTCTCAAGGCTGCTCCTACGGTCACACGAGCAACCAGATCTCACCCCCACACGATGGGATCCAACTGCCATCCGGGTGATGCCGCAGGCCGAATAGCAGGAGCCCCAAGGATGCAAGGGGTAGCCACACCTTGCGCGAAGCCTGGCAGCGCTCCCCCCCTAGACCATTCCTGCATGTGTCGCAGCGACCTCGCGACGCGGCGTCGGGGAGATCCCCTCACCCACGAAGCTCTGAATCATGAACCAAACAGTCGATATGCGGAACACAGGCCCAGCCTACTGCTCGCCCACCACAAGCGGCTCCCGAACAGGGACCACTACCTTGCCCTCTTAAACCGTGCTCACCGTTTAATAGGGCGAGGACCAGGCTGCAGTCCGCGTCCGTGTACCGTTTTTGCGAAAGGACAGGGTTTGAGGCATGTTGCCGTGCCAGCCGCTGAAGGTCGGCTGCTCTTGGGGATAGCACCCACGGGGGACGCCTTCTGTCCTCGCACGAGCCAAACCATCAGGTGGCGCAGCAAGTTCGTGCCACGGACTTGCCAATCATCGGCCTTCTCGGCAAAGGTGTCATTGCTATCGAAAAAACTCAAGGCTCGGTTGATGAGTGGCGGACCCGTTTCGGCCGGAATCCTAAGCCGCGCTCCTCGTTCCATGCGCTGTTTCCCCTGGTTTTCCCAGTCTGGTCACCTGGCGCTAGGCACACCGAGCATCTTTACCCGGGTGCGGACAGCTCAAGAGTTGTCGCTTGGCGGCCAGTCTGGCGGCTGAATTAGCTCCACACGATTTCCGTCTGGATCGAGCAGGTAGATCAGCAAGCCTCCTGCAACCGGGCCCGACGTGGGTGCGACCGGTTCGGACAAAGCGCTGTACCCGAGCGCTGTCATTCTGGCGTAAACCTTGCGCAGGTCAATATCGGTAAAAGCAAGATGTGCAGTCCCCGGCTGCGCCTCTGATGGGTTGACGGCCGGTGGCGGATCCTCAACTTGGACCAGCTCCAAGTTGAAGGTACCGTCACCCGTTGAGAGCATTAGTGCTTTGACCTTAACGTCCGGACGGCCGTAAAGTTCGCCGACGTATGGGCCCGATGTCCACGCTTTCAAGCGGGCAAGGCCAAGCCCTTCCGCGTAGAACCGGGCGCTGCGCTCCATGTCCGTAACGTGCAGGGCAGTGTGATGATGTCGAATCGCAGTTTTCATTTCTCTCACCTAAACATTCCCGAGGGGCTTGAACTGGACCAAAAGAACGGACATATCGATTTCTCCTCGTAGATTCAGACTTAGACTTCGCTGGGGTTGCTCAGACACAGCCTTGAGGGGTCGGTGCTGGGTTTGCCTGGCGTATGTGTACGCTGGGTTGCCACCTGCAAAAGGTGTGTGACGGGGCCCTTTGATTGCAAGGCACCGTGCAGGGGGTTCAGGTTCCTATTCCCAGGTGTGCTCCGCCGGCCACATCGAGAGACACTCCGGTGATGTAGCGGTTGTCGGGATCTGTCAGAAAGAGGATGGCGCGGGCGACTTCGTCGGGTTCGGCAAACCGGCGCATCGGCAGTTGCGCTGCCCTCTTCGCCCGGTTGGCAGCCGCATCCGGGCCTGAATCTTTGGCAAACTGTGCCCACATGGGTGTGTTCACCGGGCCTGGTGCGACGGCGTTGACGGAGATGCCCTGAGGCCCGAGTAATTCTGCGAATGACCACATGATGTGTAGGACTGCGAGCTTGCTCGCGTTATAAGGCAGGTAGTTCAGGCGTGCTTCTTTGGCCGCGACGGAGGATAAGACCACGATGGCGCCGGCCGTGCCGGACTCAAGCATTGACTTTGCTGTCTCTCGTACCATCGAGAACGTTGCAGAGGCATTGATCCTCAGAATGGAGTCGAACTCTTCTGTGGTTGTCTCCATAATGTCCGGCGTGGTGCCGAGCACTCCTGCTGCATGGACGAGGACGTCGATGCGGCCGAATCTGGCTTTGATGTCCTGGATAACCGTTGCGCATTGTTGCTCGGACGTGATGTCGAGAGGATAGAAGGCCCCCAGGGCCTGGTCCTCCTTGGGGGAACGATCAGCGCCGACGACGAGGGCGCCTGCGGCTAGGAATGCGCTGACAGCAGCATCGCCGATTCCCCCGCTCGATCCGGTTACCAGAACCACCTGGTCTTTGAGGCTCATCGGTTCTCCCCACTCTGGATGCGGCTGCGCCGCGGTTCTCCTGCGGTCCGGCCGTGGGTTGCTCGCTTCATGTCTAATTCCTTAGTTATGGTTGTTCAGTCGACGGTCAGGTTTTTGAGATGTTACGGGGAGACCACATCCTCAGCGCTGGATGTTGCCGCTGCCAGGACTGCATCGGCGATTTCTGTCGCGCGGAGTGCCTGGGCGAATGTGACTGCAGGGGTTCCACCCTTGCAAAACTTCAGCGCCGTCTCAGCTTGGCGCAGGAAGAGGTCGGAGGGCTCGAAGGTCTTTTCGTACTGGCCGCCGTCACGCTCCCACACGTGAAGGGAGTCGTTGGTCCATAACATCCGGCCCTCAGTGGCCAGGACGTCGATGGTGAGGCTCCAGTCGCCCTGATTGAGTCCTTGAGGCTCCTGCCAGGGAGACCACTAGCTCTGCATGGTGAATACGGCGCCCTCAGGAAATTCGAGGGTGGAGACGACGTGCTCCGGCACCGGCGACCCATAGAGGTTGCTGCTGGCGCTGGTGGCCAGTACTTTCGGGTCGCCGTTGAACCATGATGAGATTAATTCGATGGCGTGAATGCCATTCACTACAGCGACGCCGCCCTCTTTCGGGTCAGCGCGCCATGAGTGGACGTTCTGTTTGTGGGCGACGGAACGGACAGCCACGGCGATCACGTTCTTGTTCCTGATCCATTGAGAGACCAGTGCGGCGGCGGGATGGTGGTGGAGCGTATACCCGACCATGAGTCTGTCGTGCACCCCGGAAGCGGCAGCCAGGACGGCAGCACCTTCGGCATCTGCGGCCACCGGCTTTTCAGTCAGCACACGGAATCCCCTGTTCAGCAGATCTGCGCATATGACCGGTTGCATGGTGGTGGGCAGTGCTACGACTACCAGGTCAAGGTGTTCGGGGTGGAGTTCCGCTGTACTGGGCACCAACTGTGCGCCGAGCTCCTGAGCGAGGGCGAGGCCGCGCTCGTCCTTCTCCACAAGGATGGAGACCTTGGCACCTGCCGCGGCGAATGCCCGGGCGTGCCGTGATCCGGCCCAGCCGGCCGCTCCCACGACGGCGACGCGCGGGGCATGTGCCGTCGCGGTCATGATGTCGGGCCGCCCGAAGATGCTGCCAGGGACGAAGCAGGTGACCATAAAGTCTCTCCCTTGAGATCGGTGACGTTCTTTTAGTGTTAGTGAGATCGATTGCTGAGATCGGTTGCAATAAACATAGGGTCGCAAAAAGGGTCTGTCAAGGATCTACGTGGTTCAGGTTTTCGCGGGCCCGGCGGTCTCGGTTGTCAGCGAAACTGATCTCGGTTCTGTATCTGCTGCAGTCAGGCTCTGCATCAGTGTCTTGCTTCTTTAGCGCCTGGCTGTACCACCAGGAAGGCGTCTTCGAGCAAGCGCGGCTTGTTGACCATCATCGCTCCTGCCGAAAGCACCAGGAGCCACGCTCCGAGCATGCCGAACGAGGGCAGCCAGCCGTCCCCGGGATGATGCAGGAGACCAAAAAAGAACGGGCCAACGCTTGCAAGGGCGTAACCGACTCCCTGGGCGAACCCGGATAGGATCCCTGAGCCGGATTGCGTTCGTGTTCGCTTATTGATCATCGTGAACGCGAAGGAGTACGCGCCTTGGCCAAGTCCGGCTATGACGACCCAGACCACTGCAGAGCTTGGTGGAGCAAAGAGGATGCCTCCGTAACCGATGGCGAATGCGAGGACAAACAGGATTGCAACGGGTAGCGGGCGAGGCATTCTCACTACTACCAGAGGCACAATCAAGGCGACAGGCACGGTAAGGATTGAATAGAGCGCCAGCATTGATCCAGCGGTTTCCTGACTCATTCCTCTGTCGATAAGAACAGCCGGAAGCCAACTGAGCGCCGCAAAAGTATTGCTTGAGCAACCCGCGAAGATCAGTGCTGCACCCCAGCCAATTGATGATCTCCAGGGTTTGATCGGGTTCGTAGGGAGAGATGGCCTATCGTTGGCTGGTGATGTCTTGGAGCGGGCAACAGTGCGCTTGCCTCCAAGAACAATCAGCCAAGGCATCGCAGCGACCACGCTGAGGGCCGCCCAAATGCCGATGGAGAACCGCCAGCCATAATGATTGCTCAAGGGTATGGCGAATTGGGCGGCCACGGCCGTGCTGGCGCCCAGGAGGGTTATGTGGAGCGCTGCGAGGATCCCGGTTTTGTCGGGAAAGTACTTCATCAGCAGAGGCGGAATCACGACATTGACCGTCCCGATCCCGAGCATGGCGATCCAGGTGAACACCAAAAATGCCGGGATGTTCCATCCCAGTGCGCGGCCGACCTGACCAAGTGTTGTCAGCAGGATCGCAACCAGGAGCAGGTGTTCGAGCTGGATACGCCGGAGGAGCGGCGGAGCCAGGAAGCCCATCACTGCGAAGCCGGCGGTCGGCAGCATCCCAAGGATCCCTGTCGTCACCGCGTCGAGGGGAAGGTCCTCGCTGATTGGACCAAGGAGTGGGGACACCGCCGAAACCGCTTCTCTGGCGCTGAACGCGACCAGCAGGATGCCGGCAAGCGCGGTGAGCCGGCCGCGGAACGGTTGTCTCCCCGCTCCCCCGATGTGTGGGCTGCCCTGACGGAGGCGAAGTCGAGCCATGTTGGCGCCTCCTATTTTCCGCAGGTTTGTTCAGGCCACGGTTCCACAGTGCCTGCATCAAGGACTGGAAGTGCAGTTGAGAATGGGCGAGCTCGGTTGGTTGTTAGCTTCCGTTTACTGCGTGGCTGGCCCATTCCCGGCCGGCTTGCTCTTCTGTCGGCAAACCGGCGGCAGCGAGAATCCGGTCGAGCAGGCGTTGGGTATGGACAGCTTCCCGGCCTGAGGTAAGTGGCTGCGCCCTGTCAGCAACCCGGTCCAGAAAATGATGAACGGCCGCCGAGAACCCCAAGGTTTCGGTGGCTGTAGCCCAACCGTACGCCTCGGCGCTCAGTTCCCGCGAGGTGGTGACGCCCTTAACAGTGGTCGAAACCGTCTCCGGCGCCCTGACTTCGACGGTCTTTCCGTCGCCGTAGGCGTCCAGTTTTTCGTTCCATGCTCCTGCCGTACGGGCTGCCATCAGGACGCCCGTGTTCCCGGTACTGAAGCGGATAGTTGCTGCGACGCCGTCTTCTTCCCAAGGGTCATCACCGGCGGCGTGGGCGGCGACGTCCTCCGGTTCGCCGCCGCAGTACCAGCGGAGGAGATCGACCATGTGAATGGCGTTCTCGAATGTCGCACGGTATTCCGATCCAGGGCGATTTTTCTGGGCAACGCAGAAGGTGGCGCCTTTGGCACCAAAGACTTCCCGACCGGCGGTATAGACCGGCGCATAGCGGCGGTTGAAGTCCACCATCAGGATGCGGCCCCGCTCGTCGGCGAGATCTGCAAGACGTTCTGCTTCATCGGTTGCCGGAGCCAACGGCTTTTCGCAGAACACGTCGACGTCACGATTCAGGCACAGCTGGACGGCATGGGCGTGCTCAGAGCGTGGCGTCAGCACGAATACGGCATCCAGCTCCTGCGAATCCAGCATGTCCTCCACCGTTTTGTAGGCGGCCTTGAAGCCCCAGCGCCGGACCAGGTTACCTGGATCCTCACGCCGGGACACCAGAGCGGCCAACGCAACGTCATCGCGTTGTACGAGGGTGGGTAATTGGGCAATCGTCGCGATGTTGCCCGCGCCGACAACTCCGACGCGCAGACGGGTGGTGTTCATCAGGCGTTCCTCACTTCAGAGAGCATTGAGCGCAGGACGGCGGCGGATTCGCGGAATCCGTCCTCGGGCGCGGGGAGGTCTTGCGGGTGCCAACGGTACTCGAGTTCGATGCTCAGCACGTCGTCGTAGCCATGCTGCAGCAACGCGGCGAGGATGTCCGACCATGGAACGACGCCGCTTCCGACGACGCGGGATCGGACGGCTCGCTCGGAAGCGTTGACTCGGGCTGTTTCCGTGGCGCGGAAGGCCGCGTTGGGATCCGTGAAGACGAGGTCCTTCACGTGAACGTGACCGATCAGGTCACCTTGAACTGCGAAGGCCTGTTCGTACGTTTCGTCGTGCGTGAATGTCAGGTTCGCCTGGTCATAGAGAACGCGGACGGCCGGATGGGCAATTTCCCGGACAAGGGCAGCGGTGTCTGCCGCGGTCTGGGTCATGGTGCCGAAGTGGTTTTCCACGCAAAGGCGAACGCCGGCCTGGCCGGCTTCGGGCGCGAGGGCCTCCAGCGCCTTACGCAGTTTGCCCCAACGCGCGGCGTGATCGTTGTCCCCAGGGTGCCACGAACCAGCATAGACACGGACCCGGTCAGCGCCCAGCAGGTGTGCGGTTTCTATGGCGCCGCGGAATTCATCGACTGCTGTGCGCCATTCCGCGTCGTCCAGCGAGTTGATGGCGGTGGTGTAAGGCGTCAGACCTACGATGGGTATCCCTGCGGTTTCGGCCGCTTTCATTGCCTCCATCGCGGCACGCCGGTCACCTAATGGCAATCCTGATTTGTAGTCATTCTGGTAGATGACTTCGGCGGCATCGAGCCCTGCGGCTCGGAATAGATCAAGTGCTTGGGGAACCGTGTGGTCCGGGGTGCCTAGTGTGTGACCGGCTAGCCGCATTGTTTATGTCCTTTCTGAAGTGTTTGGAGGTGCTGCCCAGTCCGTGGGACCGACCAGCCGGGGCGGGGCTGCGACGCGGGATCGATCCACGATTTCCATCAGCAATCCCCAAGGGGTGATGAAGTATGTCCAGCGATTGCCGGCTACTCGGGGGCTGTCGCCGGCGACTTCTTTGCGCTCACCGAGCACGCGTACTCCAGGTGTTGCCTGCAGCACTGCGATCGCTTCGTCGACGTCGTCCACGACGAAGCACAGGTGGTGGCCGCCGGCGTCGCAGTGCCGCGGCGGGGTATCACGCCGCTCAGCGCTGCTCCATTCGAAAAGCTCGATGTTGAGGTTTGGTGGCAGGCGCAACATTGCGAGCGTGAGCCTGGCATCTGCCGGGACTTCGAAGTTTGTGGGCATGAATTCTTCGTCCGGCCCGCGTTCGGAGCGGTAGAGCTCCTCAGCTCCGAGGACTTCGACGAAGAAGCGGATGCCTTCCTCAAGGTTTGGCACTGTCAGGCCGACGTGGTCTGTGTGTTGGAGCCCTGGCAGACGCCGGAGCGTTGACTCCTGTCCCCTGGTCATTTGCGTGGTCCAGAGGTGGAGCCGCGGACCAGAAGCTGAGGTTCGAGGACGATGTGGTCCACGGAGCCGTCAATGTTCTGCTTCTCAGCCAGTTCGATGGCGATGTGTCCCATGTCGGCGATCGGCTGGCGAACCGTGGTCAGAGGAGGGTTAAACCGGGCGCCGAGAGCGAGACCGTCGAAGCCGATGACCGACACGTCCTCCGGTACCCGTACGCCACGTTGGCCGAGTGCCGAGATGACCGCAAAGGCCACCATGTCATTGGCCGCGATGATTGCCGTTGGAGGATTGTCCATCTCGAGGTAATGTTCTGCCCCGCGCGTGCCCGCATCCAGATCCGACCCGCTGTCCAGTACAACAGGTGCACTGCCGCTCTCGGCGGACAGCTCCAAATACGCGTCCATCCGGTCCTGGGCGGTGTGCGTTCCGGCGATGCCGGATACGTAGCCGATCGACGTGTGCCCCAGAGAGTGCAGGTGCTCCAGGGCGATCATGATTCCGCGGCGGCTGTCGACGGTGACCGTTGGGACGGCATCGTCCCCTTCAACCCGGTCGATCACCACGACCTTGTGGCCGAAATCGAAGCGTTTCATGGCCTCGGTATCGACCTTTGTGGACGGCGCGACGATGCCGAAGGGGGCATACATGGCCTGCATGGCGGTGAAGTATCCGTCGGTTTTGGCCGGGTCCCCGTTGGTGACGCAGAGCAGTAGCTGGTAACCGCGGTCGTCAGCTGCCTGAGTCATCGTCTTGGCAAGTTCAGCAAAGAACGGGTTGGTGATGTCAGGAACGATCAGCGGGATGAATGTGCTGGTCTTGGTCCGAAGAGCCTGGGCGAGTGGACTCATCGTGTAGCCGAGCCCTTCGGCAACTTTGAGGATGTGTTCACGCGTTTCCCTTTTCACGGCTTCCGGCCGGGAGAATGCCCGGGAAACGGTGGACCGGTGGACACCGGCAGCCTTGGCGACGACGTCGATACTCAGATCAGGCATGTTCTCTTCCTCCGTGCTGGTCGTCATAGGCCTGCCAAATCGGGCGCATAACGTCTTCGAGCTGGGCCAGCGTCGGCAGGCCCCGGAATCCATCATCCAGCGTCCGGGCGACGCTCCGCACGAACGGATCGTAAAGAGGGTCGCTATCCACATTGATCTTGTCGACCTCCGTGGTGCCATCCAATGCCGTGAACGTAGCTGTACCGTCCGAATCAACGGAGGCGAATCCTGCCTCACCGACCGAGGTGAAGCTGCAGTAGCGCTTGAGCGGCGAGCCAGGGAATGCGTAGCCAACTTCCACGATGGCTTCGCGGCCGTCCGGTGTCGTGATGATGAGGCTGGCATGATCCTCAACAGCCTGGCTGTGAAGAACCGATGAGAGCCGGGAGTCCACATGTGCTGCAGTCTCGCCACTGCCCCTGAGGAACAGATCGACAAAATGCGGACCCAGATTGGCCAGGCAACCCCCGCCCGCCTTGAGCGGGTCGAGCATCCAGGGATTGGCATTGTCGAGATACCGGGATGGTGGACCAGCAATAAATGAGGTTCGCTGGTAAGCGGGCCGTCCTGCCTTGGCAAGCCATTGATCTGTGGGTCCGCCGCGCTGGACCAGGGGGACAGTGGCAGGCACGCCAGCTGCCTCGGCGGCCTGACGCACGGCAGAAAGCTCGTCAAGGGAAGTGCCCAATGGCTTTTCCACGACGAACGGAATACCGCGCGCGATCAGGGCGAGACACTTTTCAGCCATCCCCTCATGGGGGCCGAAGACATATGCGAGTCCGACGTCGGGGAGATCAGCCAGCTTTTGCCAGTCGGCTTCAACCGGCGCCCCCCAGCCTTCGGCCAGGTCCTGCACCTGCACGCGGGATACGTCGTCGTCACTGACTCCGATCACCTCGTGCTCTTCGGCAATTGCCGGCGCGCAGAGCGGAACATGCCAATGGGAAGCACCAAGAATGATTGTGCGTGTGTGAGTCAACCGCAATACCCCCTTGTATGAGATCGGTTGCTGAGATCGGTTGCAATAACACTATGGATGGTGGGAGAGTTTGTCAACGACAACCAAACACCAGCAAGGGGTCGGGTCGCTCAAGAAGTAGGAGATACCCGGCCAGAGAGAGGCCAACATGTACAAGAAACTTCGCATCCTGCAGACCATCGAAGAGTCAGGGGCCGTCCTCATCGTGCGGCTGGAGAGCGCGGAGGTTGCCGAGCGCGTTGCGGAAGCTGCTATCGAAGGAGGTTTCCGGGCCCTCGAGATCACGCTTTCTATTCCAGGCGCTGTCGACGTGATCCGTCGGCTCGCCGCCAAACACGGCTCCACCGGCGTGGCAATCGGTGCCGGAACAGTGCTGGACGAGCACTCAGCTTATGAATGTATCCGGGCCGGCGCTCAGTTCCTGGTCAGTCCTCAGCTGAACCCCGCGATGATCCGTACCGCGAACCGATACCAGGTGCCGACAATCAGCGGCGCTTATACACCGACCGAGCTTGTTAACTCCGCCGAGGCAGGCGCCGACATCCTCAAGCTCTTCCCCACCGAAGCCGGCGGCATCCCCTACGCCAAATCAGTCCTCGCGCCGCTCGCACATCTGCCGATCATGCCAGCTGGCGGCGTAACCGTAGAGAACGTGGGCGAATGGTTCGCGGCTGGCGTGGCAGGCGTCGGCGTGGGCAGCTACGTGACAAAAGCATGGCAACCCGATGGCGACTTCTCCCGCGTCACCGAGGCCGCCAAGGAGTTCCTGTCAGCTGTGGCAGAGGCCCGTCAATGAAGGCCCCCAAAGTCTTCATTGTCATCGGTCCTGCCGGCTCAGGGAAAACGACGATTGCCCAGCAAACAGCACAACAGCATGAGGCTGCGTATCTGGACAAGGACCGGGTCAGTGGCCGCTTCGTCGAATTCGCGCTGACCGCCACCGGGCATGACCCCACCGACCGCGAGTCCAGCGACTACTATCGCGACAATTTGCTGCCCCTCGAGTATGAGACTCTCATGGATGTGGCGGGGATAAACCTGCGCCTCGGCCGGTCAGTGGTCCTTGATGCTCCCTTTGGAGCCTTTTTCGGCGACCCAGACTATCTGACTCGGGCGGCGGAAGACTTCCAGTGGCCGTCGTCCGCGATCACCGTGATACGGGTCCGGGTACCTCAAGACGTTCTGCGTACGCGGCTCATCCGCCGCGGACTGGAACGAGACCAGTGGAAACTTGCCCACTGGGATGACTACTGGTCGGTCTATGGCAGCTTGGAGTGCGCTTGGTCCGGAGCGGATTACCAGGACTTCAACAATGAGGCGCACCTTCCGGTCGATTGAAGTGAACCGGAGTCGGGTGATTAGTGGCACCGGCTTGCGCACGATGATCAACGAGGCAAAGAGGAGGCGCGCCCTTGAACCCGCGTGTCTGCCTCGAAGCCAAGACCCGTCGTGGCAATCTGCGCCGCGACCACACAGAACGTTGACAAGGATCACATTTCATCCGTATCGTTGCTTGCAACCGATCTCAGCAACCGATCTCATTCATGAAGTATGGGGAGGCTGGATAAGCTTCTTTCCCACTTCAAGTCAGGCAGCGCCTAGGCGTTGCTCCGGCTGTTGGTCTTGGCAGTCGGCTGTCCCGTCGACCCGATTTACAGCCGGGCGAGACCCGCACACCGAGGTGTCCGGGAATACTCAAATACCCCTTCGCAGCAAACGTGAAAATATGGAGAGTTCAATGAAGACCTCACAAGAATCCGTCGGCAGTCCAGACACTTCGGAGCTTCCCGAAGCGTCTGAGCCCCCTCGCCGCACCCTCAATATGGTGGCAGGCACGATCGGCCATTTCGTGGAGTGGTACGACTGGTACATTTACGGGCTGCTGGCGGCGGTGTTCTCATCGCAGATATTTCCAAGCGATTCCCAGTTCGCCTCCCTTGTCGCAGCACTGCTCACCTATGCGGTCGGGTTTTTTGTACGCCCGCTCAGCGGAATTATCATCTCTCCACTGGCCGACCGATTCGGCCGAAGGCTCATCTTGACGCTGTCCATCTCCGGGATGGCGCTCGGCTCGCTCATTATCGGCCTCACACCTTCATTTGCGACCATCGGCTACGCAGCGCCTGCTCTGTTCCTGTTCGCACGCGTCATCCAGGGCATCTCGGCCGGTAGTGAGGGGCAGAGCGCCATTGCATTCATGGTTGAACACGCTCCCGCGAACCGGAGGGGCCTGTTCGGTTCCTTCACCAACATGGCGAGCGGCCTCGCGACCCTCGTAGCGACCGGCGCCGCGGCCATTGTGACATCATCCTTTACTCCAGCGGACCTCGCCGCCTGGGGTTGGCGCATCCCGTTCGTCGTAGGGGGCATACTCGGCGTCGTCGGTCTCATTCTGCGGGCACGCGCAGAAGAGACCCCTGAGTTTGAGGCAAGTGCCCTCGTCGATCAAAAGTCCGCCGCGGCCCGCCTGATGGACCTGCTTCGCGAACACCCGAAGGCGCTGCTGCAGGCAGCAGCGCTCTCTGCCCCCGCCGTGGCGTATTACACCTGGGCTACGTTCCTTCCCACCTACGCCAAGCTGACCACCGGCCGGGACCTGGCCTCCACCCTGGCCGGGAGCGTTATCGGACTGGCATTGCTCGTTATCATCGTGCCCGTCTGCGGTGCGCTCTCTGATCGACTCGGCCGGCGCAAAATCTTTCCCATCATCGGTGCCATCGGCATGATCGTTCTCTTCTACCCAATGCTCCTGCTGCTGAACCAGCCGGGCTTCGGCGTTTATGTTCTGGTATCGGCGTCCGGGTGGGTCGTTCTCGGCATCTGGCAGTCGGTGTATCCGACCATCCAGGCCGAACTGTTCCCAGCCGCGGTACGGGTATCGGGCATTGGCTTCGCACACCAAATCGTGATTGCCGTCTTCGGTGGTACCGCGCCGCTGATCGCCGCCGCATTCGTCGGCGCCGGAAATCCCATGTTCGTAGCGATCTACATGACAGTCATCGTCGCCATCTGCCTCGCCGTCTATTTCACGCTCCCGGAGACCGGCGCCCGCAGTGGCCGCGCCACCGTGGCACTCGCTGACTCTGAGGTACTCGAAGGCGAGCACCTGCTCCTGGGCACTCAGTCGGCCACCAACGAGGCTAGGCGTTCCCGGTAGCACGCATGTCCCTAGGAAGCCGTGGCGGCTCGCCCAGACAACAAGGGGCGTCTCTTCCCCGGGTCTCGTCGAGCCGCCCGGCTCGCCAAGGGCGCGATCCCTTGCGCAGATCAAATTCAAAATTGCGTTATGAGTGAAACACTCTTTCTCCATAGGCGCAGAACTGAGAGGACGCTTTCAAGTGAACCAATTGATTATTAATACATTTTCCTATCTATGGTCATCTACGGCAATTGATGCAATAGCCGACCTGGTCGATCATGGATATAAGACTTTTGAAGTTCCGATTAGCTCTCCACACTGTTGGCCGGATGAAATCTCCAACTCGGAGCGTTCGGCAACTTATACAAGGCTCAATGAATACGGCGCCAAAATCAGGTCACTCAACGCCGGTGGGTATGACATCAATCTGGCCAGCCCTGGCGCTAATATGCGTCGCAAAAGCATCGAGCACATTAAGTCCGTAATTGACTTGGCTGCAGCCTGGGATGTCCCCGAGGTTGTAATATCTCCGGGCACAAGACGCCCAATGATCTCACCTTCGCTCGAAAAGACCTCCGGGTGGATGTACGAGAGCCTGGAGAATCTGATTCCGCTGGCCAAACAGGCTGGCACGCGACTACTTTTCGAAAACACTCCTTATTGCTTCACCCCTACCATCCAGGACCTGGCAGGCGTCGTAAGCACTATCAACGACGATTCAGTCAAGATCGTGTACGACGTCGCGAATGCTGCTTACATAGGAGAGGATCCCGTAGAGAGCTTGCTCGCCAACCACGAATCAATTGGACTTGTGCATATTTCCGATACAGGCACGGAAACCTGGGGTCACGATCCAATCGGCACCGGAGTGATCGACTGGAAGGGACTGGGCAATGCCGTCAGAGAAACATGCGGAGTCAACAACGTCGTTCTTGAGATCATTCGCGAAGAGAACCCGGTGCACGAATTCGAGAAGGCAATGCAGGACCTCAAAAATCAAGGCTGGGAACTGGGAAAGTAACCCCTGAATGGGGAGATCACGACGCATCAGCTGATCGTTGTAATAAAATAATGGGACTGATTTACATTGCGAATTGAACTGCAAGCGATCTGAGACTTGCAGTCCATGATTTTCTACCATATCTGGTAGTCAAAAATGATTCTCTTGTCAATCCCAGATAAAAGGAGTGTGTACGATGAGAGCTTTGGTTAGTGGCGGAAGTAGCGGCATAGGCGCGTCTACGTGCCTGAGAATCGCAGAGGCGGCTCTTGCTCGGGGCGTGCACCCGATGATTGCGGTGTGTGGACACGAATCGAACGGTAGCCAAGAGCAAGTCGTTCGTTCCATCCAGTCAATGGGAGGTACCGCCATCGCATTGGCAGGCGACCTCGGAGATCCCGAGGTGCCAAGTCAACTGGTCGGAGCTGCGGTAGCCGAATTCGGTGGCCTGGACACGTTGGTAGCGAATGCCGGAATGGCTAAGCCTGGCGCAATCTGTGACCTATCTGTTGAGGACTGGGACGGCATGTTCTCCGTTAACCTCCGCGGCCCGTGGCTTCTTGCCAAAGCAAGCTACCCGCATTTGAGGCAGAGCCGCGGCTCAGCTTGTTTTACCTCTTCAATGTCTGGCCAGCTACCACATGCCGGATCAGGTGCTTACAGCCCCAGCAAGGCTGCGTTGACGATGCTGGCCCAAACACTTGCGCTGGAATGGGCACCTGAAGGAATTCGTGTAAATGTGGTATCCCCGGGTATGACTCACACACGGATGACTGAAAAAATGTATGAAGATCCTCAAATCAAGAAGGCAAGGGAAGATATTATCCCGTTGGCAAGAATTGGAGATCCCACGGACATTGCGAACGTGATCGAATTTCTCGTAAGCCCTCTATCGGGTTATGTCACCGGGCAAGACATCTGTGTCGATGGTGGATTCTCTAAGTCTATTCTTAGCCATATTCCTGGTCGACCCAGCTCCAAATCCTGACACCCGGTCCGTACCGACACCCCGGAAAGTGACGTAGCCGTCGCCCGGAGCAACGGCAACCCCGCCACCGCAACGCTCACCACCCGGCGACGTCAAACCCACGCATTGCCCTGGCCTGACGTCGCCGGGTAGAGCACCGTTACGCGTTGGGGGCGGTCCCGCTCAGCTGTCCCTTCGTCGGGCCGGCACGGTAATGAAGCACGCGTGGTGCCGGTGGGTGTCGCACAAGGTCTCATGAGGGGGCATCACCTTCTCGGCCGGGACTGGTACAGGTGGATTTATGGGGCAATCCAGATTCAGAGGCTTCGCGGGAAGCGGCAGGCCGCCAAGGGCGCATAGACGGTCACCCTGATCCTCATTCCCAGATATCAATACAAGAGGAGGCGCCTTGTATATCGCAAAGAACGTCTTGGATGGCACGGAATGGACCGCCACAGAATTTGCGGGACTCCTACCAGAAAAACGGAAAGTAGCCCGGCAGGAATTGGCATGCCTGTCCTGTGACGGCCCCGCGGTATTTCGAGCAGGACAAAAGCGCCGGCCGTCATTCGCGGCCCGGCACCGTCACGGCTGCCAGCTGGTTTCGCCAACATGGAGCGCTTTCGAATACCTGGCAGGACCAAGACGCCACAATTGGCCCGCAGGCGCGCACACCGCCGGAGGGTGACCCGCATCCCGGACAAGACCGCTTCTGGTTCGAAGTTTCCCTACCTCTGCAGCGGATCTTTGCGCTCACGGGCACTGGGAAGCCCGCAGGGCATCATCTTCTTTGAGTCCGCAACGCTCCGAACCAGCACGGGCACGCATTGCAGTCTTTGCCAGAATCAGGCCCCGCCTTACCGTGCCGACCGAGACCTTGGAAGGGAACCTCGTGAGTCCTGCAGCGCGATCCATGATTCCCGAGCAGAGGCACCAAGAAATCCTCCGCCTCCTGCGGCAGGAGGGCATCCTGAGTGTTCGCAACCTAACTGCCTATATGAATGTCTCTCACATGACGGTCCGCCGTGACATCACTGCCTTGGAGGCCAGTGGCCAAGTGGCCTCAGTCCATTGGCGGCGTTCGGCTAGCCGAGTGGAACAGCCAAGAACCTCCTAGGGAAACTTGAAATTCGGGCCCAACCTGGACTCCCGCGCGAAAAGGCGATTGCCGAACTTGCGGCCAGTCGAGGATGACATGGTTGTTTCCTCGACGCCGGCACCACTTGTCAATCAGTAGTGCCCTTCCTCGCCGCGCGCCAGCACCTTACCGTGGTGACCAACGACTTCTACATCGTCACCAGCTTGTTCGACTACCCGAACATTGAAACAATCCACACTGGCGGAGCGGTGGACCCGACTAGCGCTTCCAGCTACGGCCGCCTCGCCGCAGAAGTGCTCAAATTCGTCAACATCGATCTGTCCTTCCTCAGCACCGGCACTTGGAACACTTCCAGGGGTCTCATGGCGTCTTCCGTGGACAAAGTCGAGGTAAAACGGGCAGCCCTCGAAGCGTCGTCATCGCGCTTCCTATTGGCGGACAGCACTAAGTTCGGCACGGTCTCCCGTTTCAACGTTGTACCTTTGGAAAGGCTCGACGGTGTCGTAACTGACGATCAACTGCCCCTGGACATGCAAGACAACATTCGGGAACTTGGTGTTGCCGTCCGCTTGGCGACTTTCAGCAAAGCTGCTAAAACCTAACCTGCGGGCAACAATAGTAGCCGCGGCCGACGACACTTGTGGTCCTTTTTGGCCAAGACAACTGGCGTGCACCTCCAGCGCCAACCGCAGCTACCTGACCGGCAGTGGCATCATCAAAGTCACCATACCCGAGCGGTCAGATCAGATCGCCGGACGGGCCGTCGCGGTTCCAAAGGCGGCCGTCCGCGATCCTTCGACAGGGAGACCTCCAAAGGCCGGAAACACACCCTAAGGCCGCACAGCCGGCTGACGCCATCCATCTGCCAGAACTCCAAGCTCAAGAGCCTCACAGCGAACCCGGGACCTGCACCTGCATTTTGCAGTTGTACCTCGCGAGCTGGCCACTCCGGTCGTCAACAAATCCTCGGACGGAAAGCGGTCAGCTTGCGCTATACCCCAACCTGACGTCAGGTGGGTGGCTCGGAGCTGTCAGGATAGGGGTCTTTCTTCTTTCTCTGACGATGAACTCGAGAAACTCGAGAAACTCGAGAAACTCATAGATCACAGCCTGACACTTCTGACTTGTCCCAGCGGCACCATCGCATAAATCCTGGTCTTCCATGGCGTTTGCCTGCCTCAAAAGAGCCCGCTGACGGTGCGCCCAAGCGTTACACGGGAGCTGATCGCACGCATTTTTGTTCCGGGCGGCCGCCGTTTGGCCATCACTTCTATTCCTGGGCAAGGCGACAGGTCGGTTCTTATCGCGATGCCGGGTGGGGGGTAGTCACCGGTCGTTCTCGGAGATCGTAGATCGCGCCATGAACCAAACATCCCCCTAGCCAATATCAGATTGGCGAAGCCTCCGATAGCCGTGCAGGTTGTCTAGAAAGCTTCTCCCAATTGACGAGAACAATGCGGACAGGGGTCTGCCCTGAGCTGGCGACTTGTCCGTCATACGGTCCCGTTCCCCCGCGTCCATGAACCATCAGAAGCATCTTCGCTGTTTGTCATTCTGATCCTCCATCATCGCTGGGCGGGTCCTCCGCGCAACCAGGGCGCTACGCGCCGCTCACTACCCACAATTTCGGTCGGCGCTCCTCCGTCGCTTATTTCCTCCCGAAATTATGGACCGCTCCGCGGTTCCCCAAGTTGCACTCCGGACCCTCAAACCCAGCGGTGACTCCGTTATCAGAACGACGCACAACCCTGACAGACACACCCGGTGCCCGCCAGTAGCTGAAGGAGAAGAAATCATGGAACCGCTCACCATCAAAACCCCCGCCGACGTCCTCAGTTTCGTCGGTCACACGCTCGGGTTCTGGCCGCACGAGAGCCTCGTGTGCATCACCTTGGACGCCAACCGTGTCGGCGCAACACTCAGGGTTGACCTCCCCACCCGCGCGGGCGGACTCCGGTACGCCCGCACCGTCGCCGACTACCTCGCCCACGACACGAGCGCCGCGAGCGTCCTCTTCGCCGTCTACACCTCCGAGCCCCAGAAACGCGGGCAACCCAAACCGCACGCCGCAACCATCGCAGCACTCACGTGCGCGCTGGCCGAACGGGGAATGACCATCCGGGACGGACTCCTCGTCGGAGACGAGACTGTTTCCCCGTACGACGGCGACCCAGGGGACGGTGTGACACTGCCGTTGACAGCCACGCAGTCCAGCCAGATCAACGCCGAATTCGTCTACCGCGGCAGCGCGATCGAACCGAGTGACCGCATCACCCTGCCGGCCTCGACGAAGGAAACCCGGACCGCGGACGCCGTCGACGACCGCGTGAAAACCATCCGCAGGATGAACCCCGGCGAAGCGCTCGAGCAAGGCAGGGCACTGTGGGACGGCATGCTCGACGCGATCAGCTACCCGGACGACGATCAGACCATCAGCCTGATCGCCAATTTCCAGGTCCCTGCCATCCGTGACCAGCTCATGGCCGATATCCCGGGAATCGACGAACCGATGGACCGGGTTCTCCTCGCCCAAACCCACGGCAACCCGCAGTGGTCCCGGGTCGAATGGGCGCAGCAGCTGCTGCTTCACGCCTACACGCACAGCAGCACCGATCACTCGGCGCCCATCCTCACCGCGATCGCCTACGTCAACTGGTGGGAAGGCAAGGGCAGCAAAGCCCACCAGTTCCTGCAGCTCGCGCTCGAAGCCGACCCCGCCTACCGTTTGGCCAGGCTCAGCGACCTGATGATCGGCTCCGGAATGGTTGCCGGCTGGAACATGGACAAGGACCGGGCCTTCCGGCCCTGGGGCCTCGAGGCATCCTAGACCCTCTGTCAGGGGGATGCGGCGGGCGACGGCGGGGCGGTCCTCAGCCAGTCGAACACCGCCGTGTCCCACCCGTCCGGGTCCGAGTTCCACTCCTGCGTGTGCTCCGCCGAGGGGAAAGTGAGCAACGTTGCCAGCCCGGGGCGACGCGCGACAAAATCGCGGGAAATGGCAAAGGGCGTCGAGCGGTCCCCTTCGTTGTGGATGACAAGGATGGGGACATTGAGTTCGTTCGCCCGGGCCAAAAAGCCCAGGGTATGAAAGCTCAATGGGGCGTCCAGGCCGGTGATCCAGCGCATTCCGGATGAACCCAGCATCTGCAGTCCAAGCCGGGCAACCCAACCTGGAAGCCCACTCGACCGGGCGTTGCCCACCAGCGTGCTTCGCCAATCAATAACGGGTGCGTTGACCACCAGCCGGGAGATGCGGTGGCGAAACTCCGACGACGCCGCCAGCTGGAGCGCGATTGAGGCACCAAGGGACCAGCCGAAAAGCACAACGTTACGCGCACCACCCTGACTCACGGCATATAAGACCGCAGCTTCGACGTCGTGCCATTCGGTCTCCCCCAGGTGGTACCGCCTGTCCGCGGATGCAGGCGCATCCCAGTCGTTCCGGAATGAAACGACCAGGGATGTGTATCCCAGCCGGTCCGCAACGGGCACACCGCGGAGTGCCCCGGCCTTCGATCCGCCGAGGCCATGAATGTGGATCGCCCATGTGGAGGAATCCGCGGACGCACGCGGAGGCGCGAACTTCCACGCCGGCGCCACGCCGTTCTCGACTGGAATCTCAACGTCCGAGTAGGGCAGCCCCAACGGATCCGGAGTCGGGTAGACGTACCCGCTCCAGATGCCGGCCTTTGCCAGCAACAGATCCCCGGAATCAACCCGTTCAACGCGGCGGGTCACCGTCCCGGCGCCAGCGTCAGTAGACACAATCTCGCCGATGCAGGCGTGGCCCGTTCCGTTGGCAAACCAGATGCTGTAGCGGCCTGGAACCGTGGTCCGTGCCGATGCCGGCAACTCGACCAGCAGCGCTTCGTTGGCGTCGTGGAACACCCGGCGGATTGGCAGATCTTCTCTCCGCCACGTCTTCGGCACTACAACTTCCCGGGCAAAATAGGCTGCCCCAAGAAATGCCGCGGCGCTAACCAAACCACAACCGATGGCGACGCCAAGGACAGCCCTACGCATCGGCGTCGTCCTCGGGAGCTTTCAGGCGTTCGTCGATCGCCTGCCGTAGGCGTAGCAATGTCTCCGGTGAAATCCCCTGCAGTTGCCGTGCAGCGAAGTTCTTGACGCGGTTCTCCCGCAGTGTCCGTAGCAACTGAAGCTGCGCATCCACCAAGTCGGGGACCTCGCCGTCGTCGTCCAAAAGATATCTGGAATCGACGCCGAAGAATTCGGCGAGGTTCTGCAAGAGCGCCGGGTCGGTCGCCATGGGACCGTCGCCGGCACGCATGTACGCCCACCGGGAGCGCGACAGGGGCGTTCCCCGGTCTGACATGTGCTTGCTTATCTGCGGATACGTCAGGGGCGATGACCCCTGTGCCTCAAAGAGATCCAGGAGGAGATTCAGCTTCCGGGCGAGTTTCGCCTGGGGCTGCTCGGGTGTCCCGCCATCGGCGTCGGTCACGGATTCATGCCTCCTTTCCCTAGCGACCTTGTCCGTCGATCTCCTGCACCTGCAAACCGGGCATCGAGATGCTGCTCCGCTTCCCGCAGAACGTCAACGTCATTCTGGCTCAGCAACTGGGCAAGGTGCGGGTCCACGAATAGGGCGTCCTGGATCTCCACGAGCATCCGGTGCAGCCGGCGCTTGGGAGCATCCTGGCGGTCAATCGCAGTTGGAGACACGTTTAGTCGGATCTCGGAGCGCCCCGACGTGATCCGGCCCCACGGCTCGGACAGTCTTTCCACGAGGACAGTCGCGGCCCGGGCATCGGACCGACGTTCCAGCCGACGGGCGACGGGAGGCAAGGCCAGACCCACGCAAAGGAAAACCATGGCGCCCACTAACGCGGCGTCGTAGACGTAGGAGAGACGCATCATTGCCTCGAGCTCCCCCATGAGATGAAGAACGTCCATGCCCAGCACGGCAAGGACCAACACCACAGCCAGCGCGCAGCCGAGGCCGATGAACACAAAGGCGACGCGAAAGTACGGCCTTGCCATCTCGCCACGGAACCTGAAACAAGTAACGCCGGTGATGGCCACCACCGAGCCGATGTACAGGAACTGAACAGCCGAGTACGCGGCGGCTGGCCACTGGCTGCCAAAATCCCTCATAAAGGAGGTGGACGTCTGCGGAGCTTCAACCAGGCTGAAACTGACGATCAGGGCCACTACGACCATCCCGAGAACCGCTTGCCCGGACCTGTTGTGGATGTCCACCGTCTCGCTGACATTGGCGGCCCGCAGGATCGCGCGGGACAGGAAGTAGATGCCGACAACCATGAAGACATTGGCGACAAGGTCCAGCAGATTGCGGTTCCCGAGGAGGGAGTCGCCCGCCATGTAGATGCCGTCAACGTTGAGCGTGAGTGCAGTGGCGATGGTAACGGCCGCCACCAGAATGCTTTGGTCCTTGCGCCGTCTCAGATCCGGCAGGAGGCACAGCGCCAGGCACCAGATCACAGCTGCGGCAATTCCCTGAATCATCCGAAAATCCGTTCGAACGACCGCGGCTCGAGGCTGCTGTCCCGGATGGCAGCGGCAAAGAGATCCGCCAAGGTTTCGGCGGCGGCCTCGATATGGTCCAGGAAGTCGCTTCGCCCCAGGATCCGAGACACCTTCTCGCCGGAGAGGTTCGGGAACAACGTCTCGGCATAGTTTGAAGACACCACCAACTCATCGTGACGGAGCACCATATGGCCCAGTTCGTGAAGGATGAACTGCTGGCGATGCAGCGCCGACGGCGTCGGTGCGTGCAGGATTATCTCGGTGCTGTCCGTGGACAACCACAGCCCGCAGACGGATCCCCCATTCAGGGCTTCGGAAACATCGATCTCAATCGGCCGCTGCCGGAGGTTCTCAACAATCGAAATCAGCCCGTCCAGCGAAAGACGGCTCGGCAGATTAAGTGCCAGGAAGCCTTCTGCAGCGAATCGCGCCGGCGAATATTTGGCGGAAGCTGTACGGTCCATCGGAGTCCCCATCCTGCGGCCGCCGACTCGTGCCGCCCGGTCGCCATTCAATCCAACGGTCCTTTCTTCCTGGGCCGTCAAGAATCGCCTCAATTCCATTGAACGCCTCGCCTCTGGACATGTCCAGAGCCTTCCATTGCCTCATCTCGGCCGGCGCACCGGTTCTCCGACAGTCCGAGCCCCGGAGTGCACCAACCGCGCACAGCCTCACACCTCTGGCATCCAAGGCATTCGCCGTGAGCGCGGACTCACGCCAAGTCATGTCGTCTCCGGAGCCAGCAGTGATGATCAAACGTGAGCGGGAAGAGTTGCGGGGAATGTGGCGAGCGCTTCGTGCCGTCGCGCACGTCCCAGCGCTTCTGTTCCACTCGCTGCGCCAACAGGCAACGGGACCGCCGACGGCGGCAGCGACTTCCCGTAGCAAGCCCGGCTTCCGCTGTACCCGCCCGGCGCCGGATCACCGTCGCGGAGTCGGGCCCGACTCCGACCCGGCGCAAGTCGCAGGCCAGCCTACTGACCGCGAGCGCCGGCATCAGGCAGCACCAGCAAAAATCCCTCGGCACCCAGCTCCGATCTCAAGCCGCAGACATCGACCGTCTCGAAGCTGAGAACGCCGACCAGCGTGGCGTCATCCGCAACCTGCGTGCCGACGTCGCACGTCTCCAAACTATCCAGCAGACCGATGCCCGTGACCTGGTCCACCTCGCCGGCAGGCTACTCGCACATTCCCGCACCACCGGCGTCGAGCTCCACATCAGCACCAAGGCGCTGTTCCGCCGTCGTGGGTGGACGGCCACCAACCGGAACCTAGAAACGCAAAAGCCATGACCATGTCCATCGCCCGGCTCTCCGCGCAGTCGGGCCTGAAGTACCTCTTCAAGACGACCATGATGGACGATCTGACACTCACGCCAATGGATGCCACCACGTACTACATGAAAGCCGGTACGCCGCAGGGCCGTTGGCTCGGCTCCGGCTTGCGCGGCATCAGCCGGACTGCCGGAGACGTCGTTAAAGAATCGGACGCCAAATCCATCTTCGACCACGCCACCCACCCGGACACCGCCGCTCCTCTGGGCCGCCCCCACGGCCAACCCACCGTCGTCCAAAACCGCCAGGGCCGCACCGAGACGCGGCACGCCGTCGTCGGTTTCGACCTGACCTTCAGTGTCCCAAAATCCGTGTCCGTCCTCTGGGCACTGAGCGCCCGCGAGATCCAGAACGAAATCCTCCAGACCCACCACGACGCCGTCAACGCCACTCTGCAATGGCTCGAGACGTACGTCATCCACACGAGGGCCGGACGCAATGGTGTCGCCCACCTCGGCACCCGCGGGGCGATAGCTGCTGCCTTCGACCACTGGGAGTCTCGGGCAGGGGATCCGCAGCTCCATACCCACATGGTCATCGCCAACCGTGTCCAGCGCATCACCGACGGCGCGTGGGTCACCTTGGATTCGCGGACGCTGTACAGGGCCGCGGTGGCTGCCAGCGAACACTACAACGGGCTCCTCTTCGACGCCCTTCACCGGAACCTCGGTACCGACGCGGACATCCGCGAACCGGGCGCGAACACGCACAACCCCAGCCAGCAGCTGAACGGCGTTGACGACGCCCTGATCCGAGAATTTTCCAACCGCTCGCGCCTCATCGATCTCGAAACCGACCGGCTCGTGGCGGAATGGACCGCAAGCCACGGCACTCCCCCAACCGCAACAACCACCATCAAGCTCCGACAGCAGGCAACCCTCTCGACCCGCACGGCCAAGTCCGAATCAGTCACACCGCTCCACCAGCTTTCAAAGCAGTGGCGGGCACGGGCTTTGGCCAAGGGCTTCGAACCCAGTCTCGTGCTCGCCAACACCATTCGGCGCTCCCGCAGAACCCCATTCCGCGCCTGCGACTTCACCCCGGACTGGGTGGACGCCGTCGGGTCATTGTCCCGCGAGCGCGTTGCCACGAAGCGCGCCACCTGGAATCGGTGGAACCTCCTCGCAGAGGCCGAACGAGTCTGCGCCGAAATCAGCTGCCACGCACCGGCGGACCGCAACGCTCTGATCGACGCCGTCGCCACATCTGCCGAAGCCCAGTCCGTTCCCCTCAATGAGTACCGGTACACCCTCCCCGCGAACGCGCAAGCCGATCTCCGCTTCGCGGACCACAGCATCTTCGATTTCCACGGCTCCCGCCTCTACACGGACGCGGCGACCCTCGCCAATGAGGACGTAGTCCTGCGAGCAAGGAACGACGACGGCGGCCCGGCAGTGAGCTCCACCGTCGCAATGGAATCGCTCGCCAGCTACAAACACGGTGGTCGGCTCGAGCTGCACAGCGACCAACGCGCTGCGGCAGCAAACGTCCTGCTCAGCGGCAACCGGCTCGACGCCGTCGTCGGTCCTGCCGGAACCGGCAAGACCACCACGCTCGGGGCGATCAAGGCTTCCTGGGAAGCAGCTTTTGGCGTCGGTACCGTGGTCGGGTTGGCGCCCGCGTCGGCGAGCGCCGAAGTTCTTGGGCGCGAGCTCGCACTGAGCACGGAGAACGTCACGAAATGGCTCTACGAATCCGTCGGTCAGGGAGCCGGCAGCCGGGCTGCACAGTTCTTCGATACGGAGCGACGGCTAATCAATCACGTGGCTGACAGGGGCCCGCAGGCCACCTTGTTGGCCCAGAAGGCCGCACGGCTGGCCGCGGAACAGGACAAGTGGCGGTTTCATCCAAACCAACTGGTCGTCGTCGACGAAGCCTCCATGGTGTGCACGCTCCAGCTGTCAGCGCTGGTGCAGCAGGCTCGGGATGCCGGGGCCAAGGTGCTCTTGGTGGGAGACCCGGGTCAGTTGGACGCCATCGACGCCGGCGGTGTCCTCGGCTGGCTGGACCGGCAAGGCAAGACCGTGCGGCTGAGCACGATTTGGCGGTTCAAGGAGACTTGGGAGCAAGACGCCTCGCTAAAGCTTCGTGCCGGGGACTTCGCTGCCATTGATGACTACGACAGCCACGGGCGCATCCAACACGGTGTGTACCTTGACATGGTCGATGAGGCCTATCTCCGATGGCAGGCCGACATCGGCGCCGGCAGGTCTTCAATTCTCATCGCTGCCGACAATGACACTGTGGGCATGCTCAACCAGCGCGCCCAGGCCGATCGTGTCGTCCAAGGTGCCGTGGACGCGGAAACCTCGGTACCGCTCAGCGACGGACTTCATGCCGGCACCGGCGACACCGTCATTGCCCGCCTCAATAACCGCGCCATCACCGACAGCAGCGGTGACTTCATCCGGAATGGAACCATGCTGGACGTCGTCCGTACGGGCAGGCGTGACGGCACGCTGACCGCCGTTCGCCGGGACAGCGGCGCAACGATTCGCTTGGGCCGCGACTACGTGGAGGCTTCAGTTGAGCTGGGATATGCAACGACCGCCCACCGTTCGCAGGGCATCACCGTGGACACTGGCCACACCGTGGTGACACAGGACCGGCTCACGCGTGAACTGTTGTACGTGAGCATGACGCGGGGACGCGCGGGAAACCACGCGTATGTCAGCGAGAACGATCCTTTGGATGACGAGCCTTTGGATCCGGCCTTGCAACCCTCGTGGCGTCAGATCCTGGGTGAGGTTCTTGCCGCCGAAGGCGCCGAACGGACGGCTCACGAAGTCCGCGACGCTGAGCAGTCGAAGGCGGACAGCTTGGAGCGCCTCGGTGCTGAGTACGACTATCTCGCCCAGCTTGCGGCCGCCGAAGATCTGACGGTGTTTCTTGAGGTTTGCTCGCCTGGTACAGCCCCCGGGCTTCAGCAATCACCCTCGTGGGGCGCAGCCGTAGCCGCGTGGCGCAGATCCGTTGGGGTGAGCCGACCGAGCGCGCAGCGTGCCGTAGCCGTCGCACTGCGGGCGGATGCATCCGCTCGAGACACAGCGGCGGTCGTCCACTCGCGGCTCCGGCAGTTCCTGTCCGCGATGCCCGCCGGAGATGTTGATCCTTTGACCGAGGATCTTCGCACTGCCCGTCCCGACGTCGGCGACATGATCAGCCAGGTACGGGGCAGGATGCGGCACAGAAACGATCACGTCATCAGAGCCGCGCTGATGAACGACGCCGCCTGGAAACGGAACCTGCTGGAGGGTCTGGGTCCATTCGTCAATCCAGATGAGGCAATTGCTGTCATCCGGCAAGTCGCCGTTTACAGGGACCGGTGGGGCATACAGGATTCGTGCCTTCCCCTTGGTCCACTTCCGGCCGCCTACGAGTGGCAGCAAGACGTGCAGCGATCAGATATGGGTCGCCTCATCGATCAAGCAGCTCTTCCCTCCCCCAGTCCTGTGGAGGCTCCGACGTGGACGGAAGACCCGAAGACTTGGGAAGACCGCCTTATCAATGTCGGCTGGCAACTCTAAACTGGTCGAGAAGGCAATCCATGGATGCGAACCCAGTCATAAAGCCGAAACTTGCGACACCTGCTTTGATACTGAGCAGCGTGGCAGTCGCTGCTTGCGTCACGTATTACGTCGGAGCATCAGTTGCCACCAGCTGGCCACCTAACCTGTTTCTGCTACTGGCGGCATCTACCTCGCTCATCACGGCCGCAGTTGCCGGCGCTGTCTGGTGGGCCCGAGCGCGCCGGCTTCATGTATGGATGGCAGACGCCGCCGAAAAGTGGATCCACTTCGACGACGTGAAGCGAAGTAGTGGCACGGCGACAGAGGTCACGGTTCTGAGCGTTGATGCCCTCGAACCTACAGGGTCTTGGATCACCCTCGAGTGGAATCGCTTCGACCACGTCCAGCGCGCATGGATTGAAGCTCTGCCGGAGCCGATCTGGCCCGGATCTGTTCTGCTTATTTCGCCGGATCCGGCACAAGTCAGGCCTGGCGCACCATGGCCAGCAACTTACTACATACGGGCTTCAGATTCCCTTGCCTGGGCACCACCCATCGAGGCCCCGTCGTCAGGACACGTTGCTCGCAGCCGGTTCTGAAGCTCCGGTAACCAGAAGTTCAATCTCCCTCATTGAACACGAACTCATGCCGCCAACAGCATGACATCTTGAAGGCATAGGTCGTCATAACAAATAGCCTTCTGCGATCGCCGCGACTTGGCTCAAATTCCCCCTGGCGCTCAAGTGCCGCAGCACGGGTGATCGACCGCCCCTCAGGGTGTAGGAGGCCGAGTATCAGTTTCCTTACAAGGGTCCAGCTGAGGAGCTGTGCCCCGTCAGTAGTCCGGGGACACCCTCGGGCCAGGGAGTGACGCGCCGGGCGGACCGCCTGACGTGGCTGTTCCGGCAATGCCGGCACTGAACGTGCCGGCGACGGCGATCGGTACCGTCACGGCCCAGGGCGCGGGGACCCACAGCGTTACCCGCGCGGCTACCTCAGACTGCGGCTGGCCACCAGGAGAGCGCCAACCACCAGGGTGCAGTTGGCACCGGTGATTGTTAAAGTAGGAGGTGGGTAGCCTTGGAACACCGTTTTCGCTGGTCAACGGCGTCTTCGTGCCATCCAATGATGGAACAGGCGTGACGATCAAGCTCATCATCCGGTCGTGAGTGGACGGCGATTGACTCCTTGCGGGAGCCCATCTGATAGGAGACCGACCGACAAACGTTGAAACAGGAGATGAGTAGCCTAGGTTATGGCACGGACGCCCAAGGATCTGAAGCTAGCTTCATCCGCCGCCGAGCTTCCCCGACGAGGACTCCCCCGACGGGGCTGGGCAGATGTGGCCCCTCCGGAATGTTGTGCTGGACAGTTCGTCCTTCTGGGCCGGGCGCTTTTCCTAGTGCGTCCTCAACCGCTGCGGGTTATCGAAACGTCCTTTCGTTTACCTGGAGAGTGCTCTTCTCCTGCTCCACACCATGTCTTCGTTCCGAACTCTTCGAAGAAGATCCACCGCTACAGCGCCTCTCCCCCAGCTCAGGCCGACGAAAGGTCGATTATCGGCTTTTCAAAAATGGCCGGGGGAGGAGCCCGGAAAAGGCCGGTTTCACCTGCCCGAATAGGGTCCCTGCCGGCCCCAGATCTACCGGCGCGAGGACGGCCAATGGAAGGTCGCCCACCGCCACGGCGATACCGTGACTCCCTGACAGTGGCACGCATACATTCCAACGGTTTCCGCGTTGGGCACCTTCATCCGATTTCAGGAGGGTCCAGTTGCCACCAATCGGGCGTTGGAGTCACATGTTTCTTGACCCGTTCATGGCAACGTGTTGTCCCAATGATCGCGCCAGTTTCCGAACAATCCATAGGTCACGTTTGCAGACGGGTTACGCCAATGCCGACCGCTCGTCGGCAGGTCCGGCAGCCGGTCCTCGTCGTGGGCGGACGTGGAGGTGCCTTGGCGCTGGTTTGCCGAAGGATTCGGGCTTTTCCCCTGCACGGAAGTTGGCTTTATACATTGCGGTTGCTGAACGGCCTGCACAGGAGCCGGCCTCTTCGGAAGATCCTTTCTCAGCCGTTTGATGTACTCAAGGTCCCTGCCGACATCCTTAAAGCCCGGTGCGCCTTTGTGGATCCGGGAAAGGTCTAGCAGATCGGTCTCCCGCCAATACTTCCTGAGCAATGTCTCTGCTCCGGGGTAAACCATGCCTTGTGCCATGATTAGCGCGTGGCCGGCTTCTACCAGCAGCAGTACTCTGGCCAATTCTCGGTCGGCCGGGGTAGCTGTCCTGCCGTAGACATCGGCCAGGGCACCCCACGTGTTGAGCAGCGCGTCGAGAAGATATTCGTCCTTCAGCGTTTGGCGCACCTTTGAGCTACTGAGCTCCAGAATGTCCATGACCAGCCCGTTGGGCATCGTGGCGGAGTGCTCGCGGCTAAGCCGCAGGAAGGCGTCGACCCTTGCGGCTGTAATGCCATAAGCCCTCAGCCAGGTGAGAATCGCCTGAGACTGCCTGGCGCCCGGCCGACGCTCCTCGATGTAAGTCGCCGCGGTCCACTTGGTGAAGAGTGCATATGGGTGTGACTTCATGGTTACCTCCTGTGTCTGAAGGCGTCTGCGACGCCCGAATGCTGGAAAAGCGCAAAAGAAAAGGACCGTCCAAGAGACGGTCCTTCGAGGGGTGATCATTCTTGAGGCTGGCTTGGGGTGAAGAGGCTGGCTCCTTTCGGTACTTAAAAGAGAAGAACCCCTGCGGTTGCAGAGGTTCAAAGGTTATTCAGGCAGTAGGCCTGTCCGCCGTTACTAATTCCACGGCCGCGATGACGCGGTCTGCACCCTAGCTTTCGGAATGCCGACAAGAATCACGATAGCGGGTCGTGTCAAAAGGTTTTGGTTACGCGGAGCAGCATACGTTCCTATCTATTACCTAGGCTAGCAGTCGCTCCAAACTTAACCGCGGACGCATGTCACTAGCAGTGCTGTTACCCGCGTCTGAAAAGAAAAGACCCCTGCGGCAAGCAGAGGTCCTGTTGAGTTATGCCCGATATTCCCGCAACTTCCGTTACAGTTGCAAATCGAGGGCCTATTCATATCTCTAAGAATACCAAGCGCACCAAATTGCGTGCTTACGCATGGTTCTATACGGGTTCCACCTGGGGCTTGCCCGATGATTTTCCATAGTGCTGCCCGGCGATCGCGACCTAAGCCGACTACGGTGGACGATGCACCAAGCACCGGCTCCTGACAACACTCTTCAACGTCACCCGCTCCCCCAGCTTTACGGAATCTCCATTATAGGCCTTATAAAACGGGCAGGGGAGTGGCCAGAAGTGGGCCCGATTGTGGCTTGCCAGCTTAGTTGGCGAATTGCCAAACGATCTGGCGAATTTCGCCAGCTACCTGGCATTTCGCCGGTGCAGATCGGTCATGGGGGCCGTGCACGACGCGTCGGACCTGGCCGCCGCGTGGCCGCGGTGGCGAGAACGATCGCAAACGCCGCTGGAATCGAAGTTTTCGCCACTTCCCGTGACAAACGAGAGCCGCTCGCGGTCTGCTCAGACAGGCGCGTTCTTCCGGTCAGCGCTGCTCGTCGGCTCGCCAACAGAGGTGTCAGTCTCGCCAACTAGGCTGGCAAGCCACACCGATTTACCGTCCGGTGAGGGTCCTGTCGGCGGCGGCGGGGCAGCCTGAGCATCCGCGTCGATGCTGTAGATGGTCGCGGACCGGGGATGATCCTGGTGATGCCCTTGAGCGTTATGTTGATCAACGCCGACCGTTTCTTCAGGTACTGAATCAGCTCCGTCAGCTGGTCCATGTACATCGGGAAGGATCCTCCGCTTGTCCTGGTGTAGTCCGACACGAGCATAGTGTCCGTGATCCTTCGGCCGTACGTAAGCTCGATGTAGACGTTACCCAGCAGGTCAATCCCGGGGCTGAGGTAGCCGCCGAAGAGCCTGAGCGTGTTTATGAAGACCCATGCCCGCTCCAGCGATTATTACCGGGCGGTACACAATCAGCCACTGCTAGCCTCATTGCATGCAGAACAAAGTCCAGGATCTAACCGTTTCTGTCCATGACCGGTACTTCGAAGATTATCCTCAAGGTCTCGTTTGCTACTACGGAAGCGAATTCGTCTCTGAGCAGGAGATCATTGGCTTCGCCCGACAGTACGATCCCCAGTGGATTCATACAGACCCAGTGGCTGCAGCTGGAGGGCCATTTGGAGGACTTATAGCCTCGGGCTGGCACACTGTTTCCCTAATGATGAGGATTTTTGCAACATCGTTTTGGAATGAGCACGCCGGCTTGGGTGGAGCAGGTGCGGACGAGCTGCGATGGCATCGTCCTGTTCGGCCCGGGGATACGCTTTCGGCCAAGTTCGTAGTCGCCGAAGCACGTAAATCACGCTCAAAGCCTGACCGCGGAATCGTACGAACCAACATCGAGGTTTATCGGGACGCAAATGAGCTCGTGTTAACAATGAGTACCACCGCCTTGATCCGGATTCGACCCTCGTAAGCACTTGTTGTGCCACTCCCCACCTTGACGGAAGGCTGGTTACGGCGTCGCAAAATGGGCGGGGAGAGCCTCTGTAATGGCCCTAGAGCTGGGGCTCGACATGATCTCATACGACGCCGGGACATGGCATTTGGCCGAAGGTGGGGCTCACGTCCGAGCGTTGATCTATATCATCTCCATGCCGGGTCATTTGATGGGGGCCGGAACTCATCACGGGATTAGGGCTCAATCACGCCCAGGCCAGACGAGCTCAGCGGCAGGCTCCGCAGCGAGCGGAGCCCGCACATCGACTTTAGGAATTCATCGAGTCTCCTGTGGGCGCTTGTTTATCAGTCCAACGATTCGACAGGCAGGACACCTAACCCGGGCCCGGGAATGAGCTTCACAGGCGACTGTCGAGCCGGGAGGCGTTCGTTAAGCCTTTCGTCGGAGTCCGGCCTGTTCCACTAGTTCCGTCATCCATGGCCGATGCCCGTGGTAAAACTTCATCCCTTCGGGCAGTCCCTGGACGGCAGGGACGGAACCCGAAATGTCGATGCTGATCCGACCTCCGGCCATGGGCGCATTGGAGATGTGCAGATCACCGTACGACTCCGGGAGCACCGGGTCCAGCCAGAGGCCTCCGCGGGAAACATGCGCGTCATACCGCATCAAGCTCGTCACCAGCTGGATCGGCGTGGTGGCGGCCCAGGCCTGAGGCGAGCACGCCGTCGGATAGGGCACGGGTGTGGTCAGCTGCTCCCGGCTGAATCCGCAAAACAATTCCGGCAGCCGGCCCTCCGAGTACTCGGCAGCCTCCAGCAGGGCCGTGGCGATCCGCTGCGCCTGCTCCACGAAGCCGTAGCGGACCAGGCCGGCCGCGATGATCGCATTGTCGTGCGGCCACACCGAGCCGTTGTGGTAGCTGGCCGGATTGTAGGCGCCCATGTCGGAAGCCAGGGTGCGCACCCCCCAGCCGCTGAACATCTGAGGGGACATCAGCCGCTCGGCCACTAGCGGTGCCTTGTCCACATCGACGATGCCGTTCCACAGGCAGTGACCCATGTTGGAGGTGCAGGCGTCCACGGGGCGCTTGTCTTTGTCCAGCGCGACGGCATAGTAGCCGCGATCGGGTAGCCAGAACCGCTCGTTGAACCGTTCCTTCAGCCGCGCGGCGCGGTCTACGAGATCGGCAGCTAAAGCCTCATCGCCGGCGTCGTACGCCATCCATGCGCGGGACATGTACGCGGTGTAAACGTAAGCCTGCACCTCGCACAGCGCGATCGGCGGCTCGGCCAGGGTGCCGTCCGCGAAGTTGATGCCGTCCCAGGAGTCCTTCCAACCCTGGTTGATCAGCCCTCGGTCATTGAGGCGCTCATACTCGACGAACCCGTCGCCGTCCCGGTCTCCGTAGTCCCGGATCCACTCCAGGGCCCGGTCCGCATGAGGCTGCAGGGCGGCAATGGTCTCCTTGGCGAATCCCCAGCGGCTGACTACGCCGAGCAGCATCACGAACAGCGGCGTGGCGTCGATGCTGCCGTAGTAGGCGGACCTGCCGCCCAAAGCCAGCCCGCTGGAGACACCGAGCCGGACCTCGTGCAGGATCTTGCCCGGCTCCTCCTCGCTCATCGGATCCACCACGGTGCCCTGGCGGTCGGCCAGGGTCTGCAGCGTACCCAGCGCCAAGGACGGGTCCACCGGCATAGCCATCAGGGATGCCCAGATCGAGTCGCGGCCAAACAGGGTCATAAACCAAGGCGCGCCGGCGGCCACCACGACCCGCGACGGGTGGTCTGGGTCCTCGATCCGCAGGGCGCCCAGATCATCGTAGCTGCGCCGCAGGGTCCGTTCGATCGACCGGTTGCCCATCTGCAGCACCGGAATCCGGTCCACCCACTCCCGGCGGCGCCGGTCGTTCGGAGACATCCCGCTCGCAGTCGAACGAACGAAGCGCGGCGTCGGACCGGTGCCGTCGACGATAGGCACCACGCTGAGCAGGGTGCTCCAGTGCCCGTGCGCCGGGACGACCGCCCGATACATCAGGGCTTCGGCCGTGGCGACGGCGCCGTCGGCTTTAGCGAAGACACCCTTGCGGACGTCCTGCCAGTTGGCCCGGATGGTCAGCGAATCACCGTCTGCTTCGCGGGTTTCGTCCCAGCGCCGCTGGATCCGTGCCTCCTTGACCTCGAAAAGGTCCGCGAAGTCCGATTCAACAGTGACGGAAACCTCGCACTCGGCGGCGTCCGCCGAGTGGTTCCGGACCGTGATCTCTTCCACTATCCCGGCCCCCACTTCCCGCAGCCGCTCCACGATCAGCGCGCTGTCGGCATACCCGTCCGAGCGTGGAACCCGGCCGACAAACAGCGCCCGGTACGGCTCCTTCGTTTCCGCCGCCAGTGGCTCCAGCACCTGGCCGTTGACGGTCAGATTCCAGCGGGACAGGATCCGGGTGTCCTCATGGAAAACCCCGTGCGGGTACTCCGGATAGATGTCCCCGTTTGCTAAAGAGATACAGAAGGATGAACCCTCCACCAACGTAACAGTCCCGGCACCCAGCGGACCGGCAGCCGTGTCAGCATTCCATCCAGCCATCCCGGCCCCTTCAAGAGATAACACCAGCGAGCCTTGGCCGTTCTAGCTCATGCCGCTGTGAGTCGTCGCCCTTCTTCGATCGACGCTACTCTTGCTTGCACTCGGATACCAGAACCCCCAGACTTGTTGGAATTCCTGCGCGGAGGTGACGCCGGTTCTGGAAACCCTTGCCCCACAATCCCTCACGCCACTCCGGGCCATGACACTTGGAGGTATCCATTTAGGAAACGGAACCAAGCCCGCTCGAAACCCTTGACTGCACCGTTACCCTTACCCGGCCGATAACCCTGCCAGCGTCCCGATTTGCACACTCGATACGCACCTGCCGGCCACACCCTGGCTTGCGGTAAAGTGATTCTGCCCTCGATCACCCGGCTGAACTCCTACCTTGGCAGGCCTCAGACGTGCGCCGGGTCCGGCGTTGACGAGCGCCCGGACGGCGCTCGGGCCGATAACCCGCTTAGCCAGTTGCAGGTTGGCAGCGTGGCCAGAAGCATCCTTTAGGGCTGGCTAAGGATAGGCCCGGTTTAGTCCTGCGCTCCCGGAAGGGTCCTCGAACGCGATGACTCCGACGGAAGCTGGGACATTGCGGAACATGGACCGGAGGCTGGCGCTTATTGCCTCCCCTCAGCCCTCATCGCAAGGGTCTCCCCGGGCCCCCGCACGGATGGGCTCCCGGGACTTTAGATCTCCATAGCTAGGTATCAGCTCGCCCGACGCCCTTGTCTGATAACGGCGGAAGGGAGGTAATTCAGCTCGTTCTGCCATATGTTGCTTGACATGAATCCATGTTGAATGACATGCTCAACTCGTTCGCTTCATAACAGACTAGGAAAGCCCGAGCGCTGGGAAACGCGTAAAGGCAAGAGAGGCCAGCGCCTCAGAACGACCGTCGCCCATGGAGTCCGCAGGGGTACATCGCCTACGTCTTGCGGCGTCGGACGACCCCGGTACGGGTCCGCCCATTCGCCAGGACGTCGATTTATCGAATGGCGTCAGCTTGTTGAACCAAGGACGTCGAAGGCGGGTACGACGGGACGACATGCCGCTGGCGTGTTCCGCAACACCACACCACTCAGGAGAAGAGTCATGACAAGACGGTTCGATCAGGGACCGTGGGCTGTTGACGGCATCCAGACCGTACAGCCAGGGGTGCACCGCGTTCCCCTGCCGCTGCCCCATGACGGCCTGAAGGCCGTCAACGTTTATCTGCTGGAGGACCTCGCCGAGGACGGCGGGCTGATCATGATCGATGGCGGATGGGCGATCCCGGAAGCGCGCAAGGCCCTCAAGGAAGCTCTATCCACCATCGGTCGAGATCTTGGCGATATTAGTCACATTCTCGTCACCCACATCCACCGCGACCACTACGCGCAGGCAGTTGAACTGCGGCGGTCACTGGGCTCCCGCGTCTACCTCGGCGCTGGGGAGCTTCCAGGTCTGGAGATGCTTAACACCGTTCGCGACGGCCTGGCATCCCCGCTCAAATCCCTGCGGCAGGCAGGAGCCGGCGAACTGGCAGACCACGTCCAGGCGACCCACCCTAACCCGTACCAGCCCAACGACTGGGAGACCCCGGACCGCTGGCTGCATGCTGAGATTCTGCACTTCGGCGGCGGAGAACTCCAGGTTATCCCCACTCCCGGCCATACACAGGGGCATGTGGTCTTCCTGGACAAACGGCGCGGACTGCTGTTCTCCGGGGACCACGTTCTGCCGCATATCACGCCGTCCATCGGCTTTGAACCGATCGAACCCACTCGCCCGCCATTGGCGGCCTACCTCGATTCGCTACACCTGATGACCCAATTCCCCGACACCCTCCTGCTGCCCGCGCACGGACCCGTCGCCGACAGCACCCATACCCGGGTCGCCGAGCTGCTTGCCCACCACAACGATCGGCTGCGCGAGACCGCCGACGCACTCGGTGATGGTAGGCACGACGCGTTCGAGGTAGCGCGCCGGCTCCCATGGACCCGCAGGGTGGTCCCATTCAGCGAGCTCAGCTCCTTCCACCAGATGCTCGCGGTCAACGAGACTGTCGCCCATCTGGACGTCCTGGTTCTGCAAGGCCGAGCCATGGTGGCGTCCATGGACGGGGCAAACCAGTACCAGCGAGAGCGGTGACCGTAAAGAATAGCGGGACGCACGCAGCCAAGTGCAGACCCGCCTGACCTGTAGCCGACTTATGCATGACGTTAATAGGACAGGCAGGCCGTTCCTGTTAAGCGAGCGTCGCACCGGCCTGCCTGTAAAAGTGGACGCCGTGGGCCTGCGCTGACTCCTGCTCGGGCGCCCGAGTTGGGGCCTCCCTGCGGTGCTTCATTGGTCTCCTATCCGGGATGCTTGTTGGGTGTCTCGTACTTCTGTTTTGAGTGATAGGCAGTGGACCCGCATTCAGCCGTTGCTGCTGTCGTTTGCGGGTCGCTGGGGTCGCCCCTTCCGGGACGATCGCCGGGTTGTGGAGGGCATCATCTACCGGTATGGGTGGGGATCGCTTGCTGGATGTTCCGGCCGTTCGGTCAGTGGCATACGCTTTGGAAGCGGCACCGCCGCTACAGCGCCGATGGAACTTGGGACAAATCCTTGCCCCGCTGCTGACAGTCGCGGATCCGCGTTGAAGAGGGTGGTCTATCTCTGTGACTGGACAGTGCACCGCATCCACTAGCAGGCACCCACCTTTCCCGCACCGGGGGCCGCGTCGATTTACGTGAATCTGTTTGCTGACTGACAAACTCGCGCCCACTTACCGCGGCGAGCCGTACTTAGAGCAGTCAGCTTATGGCTTATGGCTTTACGAGACGCACCCAAGCGGCAACCAGCAACAGGCAGCGACGTCGCGAGAACGCAACGACGCGGACGAACGTTCTCAAGTCTGTTCACTCGGACGCGTCGGCGGGGTTGTTGTGTCCTGGGCAAGGAAATCCTCTACCCGGGCCTCCGCGGACCCCCAGTCGAAGAAATCCCACATGCGCGTCCGTGTGACGTGGGGAGGGCCCGCGTAAAACAGTTCGTATTGCTGGTTTCGACTCGCCAGTTCGGAACCGACCAGATTCCACATCAGGCGGATTAGCCGATACTTCTCCAGCGCAGAATCGAAGTCCTCGGTCCGGTTGAGTTCCAGAAAGAGTGATCGTGTGTATTCGTCATCGAAAGCGCTGACGTCAGCCGGTTGCTGGAATGCATGGCTGGCGAGCATTATTTGTATCTCTTTGGCAAACTCCGGGAAATACTCCATGGACCAGTTACTCGTGGCATACATAAATTGCCGGTCCTGTGACACGTACCCGTTTGGCCAGGACTCAGGGTGGGCTTCTTGGGCGACGACGCCGGCCTCTAGCATCTTCACTCTGGCCGCGAGCCCACCGAAGACACCCTGTACCGCTGGGTTGCCCGTGAATTCTAGAGCATCGCCCAGTCGCTTCGCGGCCGCGAGCATGAAACGCATCTTAACCAGAAGCCGGATGTGGGCCTGTGCGTTGCCGAGGGTATGGCCCGGGGTGTCAACGAAAAGACCGTAGCTGGCACGCGGGTCGTCGAGGACGAACACGCGGTCCCACGGCAGGTGGACGTCATCAAAATAAAGGGCCGCGTCGGTTTCGTCAAAGTCGGCTAGTGGATCGTCAATCCTGCTCACGGCTTGAGCCGCGTATGGCTTACGGGCGAGGATCCGCACGCCTGGATGATTGGCCCGTATCCCGAAGCTGACAGCGACGGCCTCGTCGCCGGACCTTAGCGGCTGCGCGTTCCCGACGAGTATCTCATCACACAAGGCACCGCCAGTCGCAAGCGTCTTGAACCCACGCACGGTGACACCGTCCCTGTCGGTGCCCACCACGCGCATCGCATTTTGCACGCTTCCCGACTTGCCCGACTTGCTGCCGGCAGGCGGTAGCACAGCGAAGGAGAGGTAGAGATCGTTATCACGGATATAACGCCAGTAGTTGACCAAATTATCCGAGAATCGGGTCGAGCCGGTCACCTCCGGCCTACATGCCATACCCGTGACCATGGCGGCCACATGGTCGGGTGATCGCCCGAACAGCCCGTTGCTCACGTTTGCCCAAGCTGTATGTAGCTGCCTCCGTGCCGCAAGATTCTCGACCGAACGCGGCCTGAGGAAGTTGACATTCGTCTTCTCCCCCGTCTCCGGCTCGACATAACTCAGGGAAGGATCTGACGCGGACAAATCGAATAAACGGGCGATTGTGCGCGCACCACCAGCGAAGCCGGGATAACGCACTACATCCTCAACAAGCCGTCCCCCAACGTAGACCTGGCGCCCGTCCCGAAGAGAAGCCAGGTAGTCCTCACCGCTTCGTAGCATGGGAAGCCCTTCTTTCCGGAAGAATGAAATCAAACATACAATTCAGAGGCTCATCGGGGTTCTTGGTTTGGTGTTCCAAACCAAGGAGTATTGATGATGTAAGTCACATCCCATGCCATGTATCATAAGAACATGTCAGCCAGCACGTCAATGAGCGTGTGCGTTACTCTCCTGTAGGGTGACAGGCTCTTGCGAACATGCTTTAGCTTCAAACTGGAAGAAGTCGAGAGATGACTATGAACGACATCCCGGTCAGGGACAACGGCCGCCTCGACATCAGTGCTGTGAGACGTCAGCAGATCATCATGGCCTCACGAAAACTAGTGTCCACTGAAGGCGTCGGTGCCGTAACGATTGCACAGATCGCCAAGGTCATGGGTACTTCACGGGGTGTAGTGAATCACCACTTCGAAAGCAAGGAAGAGATCCTGCGCGCGACGCTGATGAGCGCCTTGAAGGACGCCAGTGCTGCAACGGACCAATCGGTCGCAGCTAAAGACGACATAGGTGAAGTCACGCGGCTAGTAGTAGGGCTCGCGTCCTCAGAAAACGACTGGTGGCCGGTATACATCGCCTTCCTGGCCGAGTCTGCCAGCCACCAGTTTGCGAGGAAGATGATCCAGGAATCCGACCGCGGCTTCCGTGCAAATCTTGCGAAAGCACTCGGAGACGAAGCCAGAGCCGGCGTGGTCTTGGGGCTCATGAAGGGTCTGGCGCTTCAGCGCGTCGTCGACGACACGTTCGACGTGGATGAGGCAGTTGCGGCTGCCATTCAGTTGCTCTCCCGCTGGCAGCGAGTAGAGGTTTGATAATCCGCCCAGCGCCCCATGGAGGCAGACCCACTGGAGCTCGTTAAGCGCTTCGTAGGAGTACCCGTGGCCGCGTCGGCTGTCTTGTGATCGTCCTCTTAGAGCTCTAGGCTCCTTTCGACTTCTATTCGTCGGATCCAACAGTGGTGGTCCGCATCAGGGTAGCGGGCAGTGTCTGAGGCGGAAGCAGTTGCGAGCGTGCGGATGGTAGTTCCCCCTATCTCGTGACCGTCTTTAGGCCGAGAGGCATTCAAACAGCCAGCGGCCGGCTTCTCGTGTCAATGGGTAATCGATAGATTCACATGGCCCCTAACACTGGCACGTCGCGTTCACTTCCAAGGTCTGTCCGTAAGGGACGTCAGCGCTGACGGCGATGGGGAAAGTAGTGTTTCCGTGGCGGGTCACCAGAATGCCGTACCGACCCTCTACTATGGCTTGTTGGATTGCCGCGCCTTCTGTCGGTGACGGTCGAAAACTGAGCCATTGTGACGGTTGAAAACTGAGCCACTCATTCCAAACGATTGGGTGGGTGATCACAGTGGAGGATTGGGCGCTTATTCGGCGGTTGCATCTTGCCGAGGG
>NZ_JAGGPM010000052.1 GCF_018613835.1 Arthrobacter sp. ISL-5
GTTCCATGACCTCGGACCCGAGGAAACGCAACCACATCCGCCAACTCGAAGCCCTCGGCTACACCGTCACACTGACCCCAGCCGCCTAACCCAATACTTGTCCATCCACAGGAGGCATTCCCGCGTCTCCCGCGCACCCCCACGCGCCAAAGAACGCACCCCACCTCATTTTCGGACTAGAAACGCCATGGCGAGGAAAGCACAGGTCAGGCCGCGATTGCCTACCCATCTCCTCATACAACTTTGGTGCTGCACCCATCTCACTAGGTGAGGGCTGTCTCCGGGGTCACAACTCTGGCGAATCGGCGTCCGGAGTCTCCCACGCGCTTCTCTTCCTGAACTCCTCTGACGCGGCGTTCTACTCCTCGGGAGTGCAAGATGGACAGCAGCCTGTGCTGCTGAGCGTGGGTGCTCTCGTAGGTGTCGTGGCGTGGTGCTTCATCCGGCTGTGGTCCTTGATCAGGAGCATCTCGACCACCCTGGGCGGCTGTCTGGAGGTCTTCCGCGATGGTTCCCGGTGCCCACCGGATAATCCTAGTTGGACGGCGCCGACCGCAGGCAGCTGCGCGCCGCGAAGCCTTGGCCCAGCCAACGTGGCCATCCCATCAAGGGTCAAACATCTCCGACCTTCGGATCAGCTGTCGTCATCGAGGCCTTCCAGGGCCACGATTTCCACCGCGTCCAGCAGCTCCGCTGTGTCGGTCCCGGTGGCGCGGGCGAGATCATCGAGGGCGGCGAACCGGGCACGGGCCAGGACGATGACCAGCTGCGCCAGGTAGCCGGTCCCGTTGCGCTGTACCAGGTCATCCAGGACCTCGCGCATCCGCCCCGTCATTGCGCCGGGGCCTTCGGATTCCTCGGCTGCGGGGCGCGTGAGCGTCAGCGCGGCCAGCTGCGGGTCGTCGTAGATGAGTCCCATGGCCCCACGCTACGCACGGCTGCCTCAGTTGTCAGTGATGGACTCCAGCAGCCACTGGTCCGACAGGGGATCGCGGCGCAACTCAAAGGTCCGCAGCGCCGAGGCTGAGGATCCGAGACGGACCTGCTGCCCTCGTGGAATGTTTCGGGCTGGTCAGTGATGGATGCTACCGTGAAGCACGTTTGGCAGGGGTACCTGGTTGTGAGCGGCCTGGGGCACGCCCGTGACCGAGCTCCCGGCCAATGGCCGCGACTTAATCGTTTCGTGTGCCGGCCGTCGTTCCGACATGCTGCTCGGGCGCCTGCTCCCGGATCTTACGAGCCGGCTATGGACCTGCTGGGCTGGGTCTCTGGAGGTCATCTCAATTCCGAAGTGTGGCATTCACCGCACGGTGAGGTAGACAACGCTGCCGGAAAGTATTACGAAACACACACAGTCCGCCCACAGCGCCACGGATCGCTCGCAAGCCGGGCAGCGGCGGCCTATGGTGAGAGCATGGCCCGAATCCACGGTACAGTGCGCTTCGGCGACGATTTGCGTGACCGCCGGGTCCTTGTCGTTGAGGACGACCCCACCGTCAGGGAGGTCGCCTGTGACTACCTGCGTTCCGCTGGCCTCATCGTCGATCAGGCCGCCGACGGGTTCAGCGCGTTGAAGGCTGCGGCGCTCACCCGGCCGGACCTGATCGTGCTGGACCGGATGCTTCCCGGGATCAGCGGAGCTGAAGTCTGCCGAAGGATCCGGGACAACGCTTCGACGCCGATTATCATGCTCACGGCGCTGGGCTCTACCGAGGACCGCATCGAGGGGCTTGAAGCAGGCGCGGACGACTACCTGGCCAAACCCTTTTCCCCGCGGGAACTCGTCCTTCGAGTGCTGGCGATCCTGCGCCGCAGCGTCACCGACATCACCCCGGAAGCCGTCTTTGACCTTGGCGGTTTCCGGGTGGACGCGTCCAACCGCAAGATCTTCAAGGACGGGCGATTGCTGGGCCTTTCGGTGCGGGAATTCGATCTTCTCGCCTTTCTTCTGAAGCATCCCGACCAGGTTTTTAGCCGCGCGCAGCTGCTGAAAGAGGTTTGGCAGTGGAACTTCGGGGACCTTTCCACCGTCACCGTTCATGTCCGCCGGGTCCGCGAAAAAATCGAAGAAGACCCGACAAAACCGCGGTTCCTGACCACCGAGTGGGGCATCGGGTACCGGATGAGCATTCAGACAAACGGTGAATCATGATCACGCTGTTGGACTTTGGAATCATCCTCCTCACCGCGGCCGCCGTGGCGGCCCTGGTCGCCGCCCTGGCAGGAATCGCATTGCGTTTCGCGCGGCACACATCAATGCTGTTGCGGCTGCTCATCGTGGTCGCAGCCACCGTGGCTTCCATTGCGGCGGCAACGATTGCCGTTGCTGTCCAGATGTACATCTCGGATCACGATCTCATCGTCTTGTTCTGGGTGATCGGCGTAGGGGCCGTCATCAGCCTCGGTGTCGCCGCCTTGATGGGTCTCGGGATCAGCCGCACGAGCGACCGGCTGCGGTCCACTGCCCGGGCGATCGGCGATGGCCAGATCGTCGTCGCGGAGGACTATGCCGGGCTCGAATTCGCTGCACTGGCCCAGGAACTGGCCGAAACATCGCAAAGGCTCGCCCGCTCGCGTGAGGACGTCGCGACTCTGGAGCAATCCCGGCGCCGCCTCGTAGCGTGGATCTCTCACGATCTGCGCACGCCGCTCGCGGCGCTGCGCGCGATGGCAGAGTCCCTCGAAGACGGTGTCGCCGAGGAACCAGACCGCTACCACCGTCAGATCCGCGTCCAGGCAGAGACTCTCGCCAGCATGGTCGATGACCTTTTTGAACTGTCCAAAATCCAGTCAGGCACCCTCTCGCTAAACATGGAACCGGTCTCGCTGTTCGATCTGGTCAGCGACACCGTCGCCGACCTGCATCCGGTCGCCGCGTCACGATCGATCACACTCAAAGAATCCCGGACGGGAAACCTCACGCTCTACGGCGACGCGCGCGAACTCTCGCGGGTCATCGGCAACCTCCTCATGAACGCCATCGAGCATTCTCCCGCGAACAGCGAAATCCTCATCTCTGCCCGTGAGACCGAAAACGAACACGTCGCGCTCAGCGTGGTGGACGCCGGCGGCGGAATCCCGGAAGAGGACCTCGGGAGAATCTTCGACGCCGGCTGGCGCGGAACACCATCCCGGACACCCACACCGACGTTGGACATGTCCGCCGGAGCGGGCCTCGGCCTTGCCATCGTCGCCGGCATCGTCGAAGCCCATGCCGGCGGCGTTACCGTCCACAACGTCCCCGGAGGATGCCAATTCGACGTCACGCTCCCAAGGTTCGGAGCCCGCACCTCATGAGCGGCACGCGCCCCACCAAACGGGGAGGCTGCGCTCGTGCTGACATGCTACGGAGAAATACCGACGCAGCCAGCACCGGATATCGTGTTCGACGTGAACGAGACATTGTCGGACATGACCCCGATGCAGGTCAGCTTCACCGACGTCGGGGCGCTGGCCGCCATGGCAAAACTTTGGTTCGCGGCGCTGCTGCGGGACGGCTTTGCCTTGACGGCCGCCGGTGCCAAGGGCAGGTTCGCGGAAATCGGAGCCGAGGCACTGCACGGATTGCTCGCCGGCGCCGGTATTGATACTGACGTGGACCGGGCCGTCGAGCGTGTCCTGGGCGGGATGGCCGGACTAGGACTACATCCGGACGTTCCCGACGGAATCCGGGCACTCAAAGCAGGGGGTTACCGGCCGATCACCCTGACGAACGGTTCCGTTCAGGTCGCGGAAGACTCTTCGTCTCTGCCGGGATCCGGGACGCGTTCGAGCTGCTGCTCTCCGTCGATGACGCTCCTGCCTGGAAGCCCGCGGGCGGAGCCTATGGCTATGCAGCCGCTGCCGCCGGCCTGTCTCCCGGGCGGACGGTGCTGGTGGCGGTCCATCCATGGGACATCCATGGCGCGGCGCATGCGGGCCTGCGCACGGCCTGCGTCAACCGCTCCGGAGGTACCTGCCCCGCCTATTTGACCGCGCCTGACTACACCATTGGTGCGCTGGACGAACTCCCTGAAATCCTTTCCCGACCTGTCCCGTGACCGGCAACGGCACGGCCGAACCGCCGCTGCACGGATTCCGACTGAGACTCAAACCCATCGGACTTCTTGCCGTGCTCCCACCGACTCCGATGGTGCGCGTGCGGTGCTGATGTCGACGCCGTGCGGATCATGCGTGTTCGTGGCTCGGGCCGGCCGATGTCAGCGGACCGTAAGGAATACCCGGCGAATTTCCCGGCCGGAAATCCTAGCGTGGAGGGATGAGACAAGCGGCCGGAGCAGGTGTGGATGTTATTTTGCCCTGTCTTGACGAACGCGGAGCGTTGCCGTGGGTGATATCCCGAATGCCGCCGGGGTACCGGGCCATCGTGGTGGATAACGGATCCACGGATGGTTCCGCGGAGTTGGCCCTGGAACTCGGCGCCGTCGTGGTCCGGGAGGAACGGCGGGGTTTCGGTGCCGCCGCCCATGCCGGGCTGGTCGCGGCGACGGCGGATTATGTGGCCTTCTGCGATTGCGATGGTTCGTTGGATCCTGCGCGGCTGCCTGCCCTGCTAGCGCCGGTCATGGCCGGCACGGCGGACCTTGTGCTGGGCAGCCGCCGGCCCCGGCGCGGGTCGTGGCCAATCCACGCCCGGATGGCCAACGCCGTCCTTGCCTGGCGGCTGCGCCGGCTGACAGGTGAGACCGTGACCGATCTGGGGCCCATGCGGGCAGGGCGGCGCGCGGAGCTGCTGTCGCTGGGGCTTGAGGACCGCCGGAGCGGCTATCCGCTGGAAATGTTCCTCAAGGCCAGTCTGCGCCGTTGGCGGATCAGCCAGGTTCTGGTCGAGTACGCGCCTCGAACGGGCCAGTCCAAGGTCACCGGGACGATCCGGGGCTCGCTGACGGCGGTCCGCGACATGTCCGCCCAGCTCACCGCCTTCTCCGGGCAGCTCCGCGCCGGCGAAGTGCCGGCCCCGTCCGGACAGGAGCCGAACAGCCGTGGCGGCGGGAAACTGTTGTGAGGAACGCTATGGACCTGACAGTGGCGGTCATTGCCAAGGAGTGCCTGCCGGGGAGGGTGAAGACCCGCCTTGTTCCGCCGCTGACGCCGGCGGGCGCCGCGGAGCTGGCACAGCTGAGTCTGACCCGGACTCTGGACACGGTACGGCGGTTGCCTGCCCGACACCGGCTCCTGGTCATGGACGGGACGCCGCTCACGCGGGACGCGACGGGGTTCACGGTGATCAGCCAGGGCGCCGGGACCCTGGACGAGCGGCTCGCAGACATCTGCGACGGCGCCGAAGGCCCGCTGCTGATCCTCGGGATGGACACGCCGCAATTATCCCCGGGGCACCTTGGTGCACTGTTCAGTGACTGGTCCAGCGAGGCGCCGGTGCATGATGCCTGGCTAGGTCCGGCCGAGGACGGCGGTTTCTGGGCCATTGCCCTGCTCCGGCCTCTGGGAGCCCTCATCCGGGGCGTGCCAATGTCCACTGAGACGACCGGAACCCGGCAGCTCGCCCGGCTGAACCGGCACGGGCTCGCCACGGGCCTGCTCCCCGTGCTCAGGGACATGGATGTCTTCGCCGATGCCGTGGAAATCGCGGCCGCGCTCCCGGGCACGGATTTCGCGTCCGCCGTCTCAGCAACGTCAGCTCGGCTGGCCCGGTCCGGCCAGCCGTACGCGCAACTCCCAGCCGGGCCGCATCGGGCCGGAGGTGCGCGGTGACTGGACTCATCGGCACGCCGCCCCGGGCCTTTGGCCAAGGCATGAATGAACCCTATGCCCGGGCTCTGCGTTTGGGCGGCGGGACGCTAACACTGCGCCCGCACGGCGCCGTCGCTGCCGCCGTCCGGGGTTCCGGCAGTGGTGCCGGCGAGGTGGTGTTTGATGTTTTTGGCTGGTGTTCAGAGGCAAGTGCGCTGGAGCGTAACTTGCTGCAGGGCCTGGAGGGGCCTGTTCTTGACATTGGCTGCGGGCCGGGCCGCTTGCTCTCCGCGGCACGGTCCCTGGGCCTGACCGCCCTGGGTATCGATACCAGCGCAGAAGCTGTCGCTCTGGCGTGCAGCCGGGGAAGCCGCGCACTGCTGCAGTCGGTGTTTTGGCCGGTTCCGCAGGCCGGGAACTGGCGGTCTGCGCTGCTGCTGGACGGGAACATCGGCATCGGCGGGAACGTCGGGCGCCTACTGCGCAGGTCCCGGCAGCTGATCACTCCGCAGGGAACGCTGCTGGTGGAGGTGGACCCCGATGAAGGCATGGACGTTGCCTACCATGCTGTGCTGGAGGACCTCGACGGGAACCTGAGCGTCCCGTTCGCATGGGCGCGGACAGGCCGGGCCGGGCTGGAGTCGCGGGCTGCTGCAGCAGGCTGGGCGGTCTCGGCGACGGAGCGCGTTCAGGGCCGCGTGTTTTGCCGCCTCTCGCCTTTACCCGACCCGGCGCGTCCAGGAGGCCGGGCGCCTGTGGGGGGACGGGGACGACCTGCCCGTTCGAACGCGTAAATCGCGACTGCGGCGGCAGCGGCCAGAGCAGCCCAGAACCAGAGAAGGTGTTCTGCGTAGTTACCTTCGAGGGCACTGATGTTCCGCGCTTCGGACTGCGCTTTGAGCAGGAGCCCGGCGATCAGGCTGACCGCGGCGCCCGTCATCAGGGCTCCTCGCAGGATGGCGGCGGAGACCGGCCCCAGCCGCGATCCTGTCCGTGTCAGTCCTGCCCCCGTCAGGGTCAACAGCGGCACGATCACGCCGTCGTGCAGCAGGATAGCGAAGGCCATCCAGGTCAGGAGCCCCAGCAGTTGCGCGGGGCCCAGCTGGGTGGGCAGGCCCAGGAGGCCGTAGCCAATGAGAGCCGTGCCTGCCAGCCCGAGGACAATCCGCACCGACCACACGGAGGCGGGCGTGTTCGGCTGTTTCACAGGACCTCCACGGTCTGCAGCCATTTGGTTTGAAGAACTCCGGGGCGCCCCGGGGCGATGATTCTGGCAGGGTAGCCGTGTTGGACGTCCAGGATCGCGCCGTTGAGTTCCAGCGCCACGAGCGTCCGTTCGTCCTGCACGTATTCTGCCGGCATGGACATCAGCCTGTACGGACCCTCGGGTTCGAGGCTCGTCACGCGCAAGGCCGAGTCCGGCGGCGCTCCGACGGCACCGATTAGGTCCCGGATCCGTACCCCGCTCCAGTGTGCTGTCTGGCTCCACCCCTCGACGCAGGCGATGGGCAGCTCCTCCTGGTGCTGGGGGAGCGCCCGGAGTCCGGCCAGATCAAAGGTCGTGCTGTTCCCCCGGTAAGTGACGGCCAGGGACCATTCTCCGGAAGTGGCCAGATCCGCGACCTTTGCCTCCGCCGCGGTCCGGTTCACCGGAACGGACTGCGGCCCCGTTCCCATCACGCGGGGGGCGAACACGTTCAGCGGGCTCAGCCAAGAAAATGACTGGCCGGCCGTGGTGAGAACCACCGCCCCGGTACTTACACCGACGCCGGTCAGGAAGGCGCGCCTAGACCAGCGGCCGGGGGCAACGCCCGTGCCCGGCATCCCGACGGCGGCCGCAGCTGCCGTCCCCTCGGAGGCCGGGCCGCGCTCCGGTCCCTGCTGTTCGGCCCGGCGGACGGCGCGGCCGTTCCAGTTGGCCATGATGGCCGGAAGCTTCACCGCGATGTGCAGCAGCAGCGATCCCCAGATCACCCACGCCAGCCAATAATGGGTCTCGCGGAACGGGAAGGGCCACGGGTACCACTTGTAGGTGTTGATCAGCCCGGTGGTCAGCTGCAGCAGCGAGGAGGCGATGAAAAGGGCGATCGAAGCCCGCTCCAGGCCATGACGCACGGACTTGATAGGCGGCCACACGAGCAGCTCCGGGTACACCGACCAGAGTTTCGCCAGCATTAGCGGGATGGAGGCAATGCCGGCGGTCACGTGCAGTCCCTGGCACAGCTGGTAGATCCAGACGGGGTTGGTGGGGAAAAACATCCACGAGGGCGGGTTCTGCAGGCCGTGGCTGAAGAGCCCGGTCAGGAAGCAAATTGTAAAGGTCAGCGCCAGCCACCGTCCCAGGACAACGGTTAGGCGCGTGCTCCGCGTGGGGGAGGCAAACTTCGCCGCCAGCGCTGCGGTGAGTTTTTGCGGGTGGGGCCCTTGCATGCTTCAAGCACAGCACCGTTTCCCGTACAGGGGCCGCCCAGGATCTTACGAAATGCGGAAATTCACGGACAGGACCGGATTCCCGCGGCGGGCTGGGGCAGGATCGAGTCGTGAGCCTGTACCTTGCAGAGCCGGCAGTGAGCAGAGCTAAACCGTACGCCGTATCGGGGTTGCTCCTGCTTGCCGGTGCGGTGTTGATGTGGTGGATGGTCCTGCCCGGAAATTCCTTCGCGTCGGCGCCGATCGTTGGCTCCTGCGTTTCCTGGCTTCTTCTGATCGCCGCTGTCCGGTCGCTGCGGCACGTGCCACGGCGGCGGATCGGGGCCGTCATCATGGCGGGATCTGTGCTGCTCGGCCTGGCCGCGGTGAGCGGTCCGCCGCGGACCAGCAATGATTCGGCGCGGTATGCCTGGGACGGCATCGTGCAAAAGGCCGGGACGTCACCCTACGCCCACGTGCCCGCAGATGAGACCTTGGCCGGTCTGCGGCCCGAGTGGCTTTTCCGACCAGGAACGACAGGAGGGGAGGGACAGCCGGTCTGCCCGGCGGACCTGTTCGGGACCGAAGCCGTGGTGTCTTCTGGTGTGCCTTCCGGGGAGCCCCTGTGCACGGCGATCAACCGGCCACAGGTGCCGACGATTTACCCTCCCGCCGCCGAAATCTACTTCCTGGTCGGGCGGGCAGCCGTCCCGGACACCGCCGGCTACCTGCCGTTCCAGCTCGGAGGGTGGCTGATCAGCACGGCAGTCACCCTGATGCTGCTCACGATCCTGATCAGGGCAAAAGAACCCCCGCACCTGGCCGCGGCCTGGGCCTGGAGCCCTTTTGTGCATCTGGAGGCCGTGAACAATGCACACGTCGACGTCCTGGCCTGCGCGCTGATGCTGGCGGCGGGACTGCTGCTGGTCGGGGGCAAGCCGTACCGTTCCGGTGCGGCCTTCGGAGCGGCCGTGGCGACGAAACTCATTCCCGTGATCGTCGCCCCGGCACTGCTGTTCCGGCGCCCGGCCGGCTTTATTGCGTCGGCGGCCGGAACCTTTGCCATCCTGTACGTGCCGTATCTGCCGGCTGCCGGCGCAGGGGTCTTCGGCTTCCTGCCCGGGTACCTGACGGAGGAAGGCTACAGCCAGGGCAACGGAATCAGGTTCGGCCTCGCCCAGCTCGTCTCGGCAGGTCCGTGGCCAATGCTGCTCAGCGGCGCCGCCCTGGCCGCCCTCGCCCTGTGGACCTGGCGAACAACGGGCCCGGTAAACATCTGGCAGCGCCAGACCACCATCATCGGGCTGACGCTGCTGGTCGTCAGCCCCAGCTACCCCTGGTACGCGCTTATGCTGCTCCCATTCATCGTCCTGAGCCGACGCTGGGAGTACATCGCCGTGATCGTCGCGCTCGACGTCATTTACATGGTGCCAACGGTTCCGCCCCTCGGGGAGGCCCTGGATCAGGGCGTCCTCGCCGCCGCCGCGCTGGCGGTTGCCGCCGGTGCGTGGCGACGGTGCCGCCGCCGCTACACCGCAGGCAGGCCCGGGTCATGATCGGGGCACCCGGTGGCATCATGGGCCGTATGGAACAGACACAGCCTGACGGATCCCGCGCACGCATCGGAATCATCGGCGGCTCAGGAACGTACCGGCTCCCGGGAGCCGCTATCCGGGCGGAGGTCAACGTCCGGACCCCGTACGGAGCGCCGTCGGGGCCCGTCACGCTGGGCGAGGTCGCCGGACGCGCCGTGGCGTTCCTGCCCAGGCACGGCGCCGGACATTCGCTCCCGCCCCAGAAAATCAACTACCGGGCCAACCTGTGGGCGCTCAGGAGCCTCGGCGTCGAGGCCGTCATTTCCTCATCGGCGGTCGGCGGGCTGCGGGCAGCGTACGGGCCGGAATCATTTGTGGTCCCCGACCAGCTGATCGACAGGACCTGGGGGCGGGCCGACACGTTCTTCGACGGCGCGGGGGCGGTCGGTGCCGAACCGGCCGGGGTGCAGCATCTGCCGGCGTCGGAGCCGTTCTGCCCGGGGCTGCGCGCCCGGCTGTCCGGGGCGCTGGCGGACCGGCAGTTGCCGCACGAACGGACGGGGACGATGGTAGTAATCAACGGGCCGCGTTTCTCCACGCGGGCCGAATCTGCCTGGTACGCGGCCGCTGGCGCCGACGTCATCAGCATGACCCAGTACCCGGAGCCCGTCTTGGCCGCCGAGCTGAACATGGGGTACGCGACTCTGGCCTACATCACCGATTCGGACACCGGCCACGACGGGTCGGACCCGGTGACCGCCGGCACCGTGTTCGCCCGGCTCAAAAACGCCCAGCCGGACATTCTGGCGGTGCTGGAAGCAACGGTCGCCGCAATAGGGGACGACTACGTCCCGTCCCGGCCGATGGACCCGACCGCCGTGAACCGGATCATGGCTCTTCCTCCCGCACAGCAAACCGGGGTACCCCGGTGAGGCTTCTGGTCACCGGCGGGGCAGGCTTCATCGGATCCCACATAGTCGACGCAGCCCTGGAGAAGGGCTGGCAGGTGCGTGTCCTGGACCGGCTGGAACCGGGCGTCCACCCGGTTCGACCCCGCTTTGACCCTCACGTCGAGCTTCTCATTGGCGACGTCGCGGATCCGGAAATCGTGCGGCGCGCGTTGGACGGCGTCGACACCGTGAGCCACCAAAGCGCCAAGGTCGGGCTGGGGATCGGTTTTGCCGACGCGCCGGACTACATCCGCAACAACGACTACGCAACAGCTGTCCTGCTCGCCGCCATGGCAGAGCATCAGATCCGCCGGCTGGTGCTGGCCTCCTCGATGGTGGTCTACGGCGAAGGCGCCTACACCGATCCGGACTCCGGCCTGCCGGTCCGGCCCGGGCCGCGAACAGAGAAGGACCTTCGCGGTGGCATCTTCGACCCGCGCAACCCGGACACCGGAGCAATCCTCACTCCCGCGCTCATCGCCGAAAATGACCGCCTGGACCCCCGCAACGTGTACGCCGCCTCCAAGGTCAGTCAAGAACACCTCGCTTCGGCCTGGGCGCGCGCGGTCAGCGGATCGGTGATCGCCCTGCGGTACCACAACGTCTACGGGCCCCGGATGCCACGCGACACCCCGTACGCCGGGGTCGCGTCCGTGTTCCGCTCCGCCCTCGCCCGCGGCCATGCACCTCGTGTGTTCGAAGACGGCGCCCAGCGGCGCAGCTTCGTCCACGTCAGGGACGTGGCCGCCGCCAACATCATCGCCGCCGAATCCCTCGGCCCGACCTCCCACCGGCTGCCGGACTTCCGGGCCTACAATGTCGGCGCCGACCGCGTACACACCATCGGGCAGATGGCCGCGGCCCTCAGCGCGTTCAGCGGCGGCCCCGCTCCGGTGGTGACAGGCAAATACAGACTGGGCGACGTCCGGCACATCACAGCCTCATCGGACCTGATCAGGGACGAGCTCGGCTGGTCCGCGACCATTCCGTTCGACGAGGGCATGCGCGAATTTGCCGCCGCACCGCTCCGTGGCTAAGAGCGCATTGATACCAGGGACGACCCGCAGGCAGACGGTTTCGCCACGGCGACGAAGGCCGCGGCCGCCAGACTGCTGCCGGTCCTTCTGTCTGGCCAGCGCCCTGCGAGGCTGCGTCGCCCGGGTCAGCACCCTGATCATGCCTGTCGCCGGCATCCAGATCATCACCGTCCCCGGCGCGGGCGCATGATTCCCACACTCAGCGCCCGGCCTATGGATGGGCCTGGGAGGGATTAGCCGCCGTCGAAGATGTCAACGCCATACGGCGGTGGCAGGGCGGCCGAAGTGCCAGAGCAGCTCAAGGCCTTATCAAAACTAGCCAAGCCATGGAATACCCGGCGGCTGACGGTCAACCGCCGCCGCGCAGCGCAAACGGATCGGAACGGCGTGGAGACCGTGATCGGAATGGCTGACGATCTCGACAGACTCCTGCGGGCCGGGCGCGTGCCCCGCCCTACATCATCGCCGGGCACTCGCTCGGCGGCATGGTTGCGCGTTTCCCACGCCGCTCAACATCTCCACCAGATGGCAGGGTCGTCGTAGATGATTCCTATGGCCTTACATTAGGCAGCGGCGTCTTCGCTCTCAGTGATGCCGGCCAGGAGCCACTGTTCCGACACGGGGCCCCGGCGCAGCTCGAAGGTCCGCAGCGCCGAGGCTGAGGAACCGAGGCGGACCTGCACCCGCCAGTGCTCGACGTCCACCAGGTTCCCGATGCCTACCGGCGCGGTCCGCTGGGTGTCCCACCAGGAATCCCTGCTGAACCAGTGCACCGGATCGGCCGCGACAGCCCACACGCGCCCCGTCGTAGCGGACGGCCAGGGGACTGCCGGCCGCGGTAAGCCGGACCTCCACCGGGGCGTTCAGGGTTGTTGTCCACCAGCTCCGCGCAGTTCGGGAACCGGATCCACGCCTTCACCGGGATGCCCGGGAACCCGTTCTGAACGGGGAAGTGCTCGAAATCGAGCTCTTCCACCGTCAGCCCAATCGGGCCAGCGCGCCGCGCGTACTGCGCCTGCAGCTGGCTCGCCTGCTCGGTCCCGTAACACAACCTTAGAACATATATTCCCATTAGCTCCGGGGCTGATTTAGGTAGCTGACCTGTGGAAACGCCTCGCAGACAGGTGTCTGTGACGGGCAGGGTGGCGACCGCCTGGCATCTTCGTGTCATACCTCTGGCTGTGAGATTTGCTGCGGATCGCAGGGGGCCGTAATCGCCGATGCAGATAATCCGGCTTCGGTGGGGGATGAGTTGAGGCCACCGGAAAACCTGAACGGGCGTTCTTCTGCGAGCTAAACTCGACTGAAGCCCCAATAAGGTGGCGCCCATCACCCTTTGAAGGGACCGTGGGCATAAGGGCGTAAGGCTCCATGCGCCGTGATGACTGGGTCCTGGCCACTTTTACTGGTGCCCTGCTTCCCGCGGTGTGTGGGCGTTCACTATCGCGACCTCACCTGACAGGAGATTTACCGATGAAGGTATTGATCATGACACTGGGGACGCGCGGTGATGTCCAGCCGTTCATGGCGTTGGCACGGGGATTACTCGCTGCCGGGCACGAAGTGGTGCTCACCGCGCCGCAACGGTTCGCCGGGTTCGTCGCTGGTCATGGGGTGCCGTTCGCGGGAGTGGACGACGGTCCGATGCGGTTGATGGACGACCCGGCAGGTGCGGCGGTGATCGAGGGCGGGATGCGCGCCCGGCTGCGGCAGGCCCGGATTATGCCGGCGATGTTCACCCAAGTGCTGGCCGACTGCTGGGCCGTCGCTTCGCACGGAGCGGGAGCCGGAGCGGACGTCGTGGTGCACAACGGCCAGATCATCGCCGGGCAGCACGTGGCCGAGAAGCTCGGTGTCCCGGCGGTGCTGGCTCTGCCCATACCGATATACGTGCCGACCAAGGAGTTTCCCTGGCCTGGCGTGGGCTTGCCGACGTGGCTGCCTGCAGTGGCTAATCGGGCCACGTTCCTGGGAATGACGGCCCGGCGGCGATATTCGGCCGGGTCGTCGACCGGTGGCGCGAGGACACCCTCGGTCTCCCGCGCCGCCGCGGACGGCACGACCCGCTGCGTCGACCGGACAACGGCAAGGCTCCGGTGCTGCACGCGTTCAGTCCCTCGGTGCTGCCCCCGCCACTGGACTGGCCGGACTCAGTGCACACCACAGGCTACTGGTTCCTCCCGCCCCCGGGACGAGGCGCTGCCGCCACAGGTCGAGGACTTCCTTGCTGCCGGCGATCCGCCGGTGTTCGTCGGATTCGGCTCAATGTCCGGCCGGGACCCCTCGCGGAGTACGGCCCTGGTCCTGGAAGCCGCACGCCGCGCAGAGACACGCCTGGTGATCGGCGCGGGCTGGGGCGGACTGGACAGCACCATTTCAGGTGATGACGTTATTGCTGTGGAGGACGTGGACTACCTGAGGTTGTTCCCGGCCATGGCTGCCGTGGTGCACCACGGGGGCGCAGGCACAGCCGGCACCGCATTCGCCTCCGGGCGCCCGCAAGTGGTGTGCCCGTTCATCGCCGACCAGCCGTTCTGGGCTCGCCTCGCATACCACCGCGGTGTCGCTCCCGCACCACAGCCGCAACGCCACCTCACGGCAGCTGGCCTCGCCTCCGCCATCACCACCACCACAGGTCCCGGTATCGCACGTGCCGCCCAAGAGCTGGGCCACCGTGTAGGCGCCGAGGGCGGAGTATCCGCCGCTGTGACCGCGCTGGAGCGCGCCGCCGTGCCGTAAGCAAGCGGCCTTTGTAGATGACCCATTACGCGAGACCGACGCGGGCAGTTAGCCTTTGCGGAACAGCGATGGATCTCCGGCGGCAGGAGACCACCATGTCCGCCCCTATCTTTTCACGTGATCGCTGCCCGCGGGCGGCGTCGTCCCGGGCACGACGACGCCCCTTTCCGGGCTCCACTGAGGCGCCTAGCCCCAAGTACCGGTTGCGGTCACGGGAAGGTGCGAATGGGTAGACTGGCTGGAGGTGAGCCGGGAAGTCTGGTCGGCATGTTCTTTGTTGACCCATGTTTAGGACACCCTCATGAGTGAAAACCCGTCTGCTCCTCCGCGTTCCTCCGTTTTGGGACGCGGAAGCTACGGCGAAGTGCTGCGCATCGGCGAGATCCTGCGGAAGGAAACGGTCGGCGGCATCCTGCTTGTCGCCGCAGCGGTTATTGCCCTGATCTGGGCAAATTCCCCGGTTTCTGATAGCTATTTCGCGTTGCGCGACTTCC
>NZ_JAGGPM010000053.1 GCF_018613835.1 Arthrobacter sp. ISL-5
CACCCCGAACGCTTCAACAAAACCACCGACCCCAAAATCCTCGCGCTCCCCGGACCAGCGTGGATCAACCAACCCAAGGAAATCACCGAACAGTTAGCCGCCTAACTCCCGTTGGTACCGTTCAGCTTGAAAAATTCCGCCGTCGACCTTCTTGCTACCACCGATGATGCGCAGCCGCTGCTGGTCCTGGGCACCGGCTCATACATTGGAGAAGGCTTTGATTGCCCCAAACTGGATACCCTGTTCCTTGCAGCGCCTGTGTCGTTCAAAGGCAGACTGGTCCAGTACGTCGGCCGGGTTATCCGGCCATACCCGGGGAAAACTGTAGCAACCGTTCACGACTACTACGACGAATCCACGCCCGTGCTCGCAGCGTCCCTGAGCAAACGGGCGCCAGGGTACGTCTCACTCGGATTCCCTGATCCGCGGAAGATCAACATCAGATGACAGCGACCAACGTCCGAGCCGGGGCCTCTTCATCGAGGCGCCGATCATCGCCCCGTCCTATGTATCGTGGCCGGTATGAACTTCGTTATGAGCCGTGATGCTGGGCTGCTGAAGCGTCTTGAGGATGCGTGAGTCCCACCTCGAATACGACGAGATAGTTTTCTTGGGGGCCTTCTTTTCGACGGGGCAATATAACACTTGAGTTGTATCACCTGTGAGTTGTATGATGGACTCGATGTGGAATGTTGACGTGGGACTCGTGGAGCCGTGGCTGATAGGTCTTGACCAAGATTCGTATGAGCAGATTGTTGCTGCGCTGGAGCTTCTCGCCGAGCGCGGACCTCAACTTGGTCGTCCATTGGTCGATACGGTGGTTCGTTCACGGCATAAGAACATGAAGGAGCTGCGCCCGGGATCGAGCGGGCGGTCGGAACTGCGAATCCTATTTGCTTTTGATCCGGAGCGGCGGGCGATTCTGCTTGTCGCGGGGGACAAGGCGGGTAGCTGGACCAAGTGGTACAAGGCGAATATTCCGGTTGCGGATGACCTGTTTGACGAGCATCTGAGGATTCTGAAAGGAGAGGCATAATGGCGAAGTCCATGGAGGAACTGCTGGCTGAGCGTCCGGTTGACCGGACTGCTGTGGATACCCACAAGAAGCGCATGCTCGATGAAGTCCGGGCCTATCGGCTGCGCGAGCTCCGTGAGGCATCGGAGCTGACGCAGGTCGAGCTGGCTGGGCGTTTGCACGTCAGCCAGAACCGGGTATCCCGCATCGAACATGGTGACATTGATCGCGCCCAGGTAGACACCTTGCGGAAATACGTTGAGGCGCTCGGCGGCCGACTTCGTGTTGAGGTTGAACTCGGCGACGAACGAATCCAAATCGCCTGACGAAGCGACCGGCAGGGCCGCTTCGGCAGTCGTCTTGCCCTTACCGACAATGGGGTGAAATGCAGGAGGATGGGTGTCGCAATGTGACCCTCTGACCTCCCCGTCTCGCCCGCGCCGCTGCCAAACTGACCTGAGCTCCGCATGTTTCCTGCGTAGTTCAGGTATCTTCAGGGCCCCGGAAGCCGGTCGAATACCACGTGCTCACTGTCTCCGCAGGTCAGGGGAGATCCCTGCTGGTGACGCAGTAGGTTAGTGCCATGACAAACACGGAGAGCTTGCCGCAATCTCGACGCCAGAAGGTTGGGAAGCAGGCAGGAGGAAACTATGAGGAGAGGTTCGGTGTCGTTTCCAAGTACTCAGGTGTCTGCGGAATTTGTGGAGCGAGCTGGATCCCAGGTGACAGGATCTTCAAGTTGCCTGAACCGCGCCGTTCCACTCTAAACCCCTGGGTCTGCCGAGGCTGTCGCTACCCGGAGAACCGCTCTGAGCCAACGCTCGAGGATGTATTCGTTAAACTGAACCACCGCAACCATACCGGCCGTACACCCGGACTCAACCGGCACGACGTCAGACATTTGCTCTCCCTGCACGGCACCCTCACTGAAGAAGCCGCGTCCACACTAGAGGACATGCCAGCAATTCATAAGCTCCGGAGAGCGCATGCAGAACGAGTCTCGGCGAACCTCAATCGCGCCGAACTCTTGGACCTTCTCGAAGGCTTCGTCTGTCGCGGTCTCATTAAGCGCGTCGGACGGAGTCGTTAGTACAGCATCCCTTCGAAGGTCGGGCCGGCAGGTTCCTAGGATGGCCCAAGCACTAGTCCGGAGCCATCTGGATGGAGCACACATCGTAGTCAGCGCATTTGTTTCAGGGAGCGGACTTTTTCTGCCAGGCAATCAAAGGGACCTACGAAGAAAAAAGCACTTCTCCATGGTCAAGACGCCGAGCTGCCCACCATCATCAAGCATCCGCCGGCACTTCGGGATTCGGGACCGGTTTTTTCAGACGACGCAATCGGAAGCGAAGCGGGCAAAAAAGAAGTGTGGACAGTAATGATGGAATTGGTTCCATCATTACTGTCCACACTTTCGGCTTCGGACTGGGTCGTACATCGGTCGGACTGGCCCGGATTGGGGATGTTTGCGGGAGTTTCCAGTGTTTCCGGGGCTTGGAACCCGGTTCGAGTCCCACCTCGGGCACAGTGTTTCCGCAGGTCAGGGGCCCTTTGGGCCTCTGACTGTGGACAAATAATCTTCTAATGGCTCCTCCGGGGGCCATTTCTTGTTCGGTGCCCGTTTCTGTGGACGGGCGGCCCTCCTCAGGGTTTTCAGCTTGTCGGGGCTTGTTACTCCTTCATGGTCTTGTAGGCTGCGGGCAGCATGACCTGAACGGACTGGGGGAGAAGGAGGACTGCCGCCCATTCGTTAACGCTTTTCTTCGTGGCATCTGTGGTGTGGTCCGTGCTTAAGGACATGGGACTGAGACGTCGGCTGGCGTCTTGTCTGTCAGGGTTCGGCGTCGTTCTGGTAACGGAGTCACCGCTGGGTTTGAGGGTCCGGAGTGCAACTTGGGGTACCGGGAGCGGTCTGGAATTTCGTGAGGAAGTAAGCGACGGAGGAGCGCCGAACGAAATTGTGGGTCGTGATCGGCGCGTAGCGCCCTGGTTGCACGGAGGACCCGCCCAGCGATGATGGGGATCAGAATGACAAACAGCGAAGATGCTTCTGGTCATTCATGAAGTCCTCGGAGCGTGCGGCATGACGTCCTGGAAGCCGGTACTCCGTGAGCTCTGCCGTCATAAACATGGTGCGTCGAGCGGGATTTGAACCTGCGACCTGCCCTAGTGGGGGGCCGCTCCGTCCAGCTGAGCTATCGAGACGGTTCCTGCTAACGGAGATCCTTTCGGTCTAAGGTGGCAGCGACGTCTTGGTCGGGGAGCATCGTGAAGTTTCCTCCACCTAGGATCCGGGTACAGCCGCCGGATCGCGGTTAGGACCTTCCTCAGGTAATTGTCCTCCCCGGGGAGTAGCAGAGTACTGCACCTAGTGATGGCGAGTGTGGTTCACCACCAGTTGAGCGGTACGCGCGGTGGACCACCATGCCTTCCCACAGCGCGCCGCGGTGCGCCGCCACAGGGTCCGCTTCGGCATGCGACAGGCTAGCGGGAGCAGGCTGGTTCAGGGCCATGTCAGTGTCCGCTCTCATGCGCGATTACGCCGGTTGCGGGACGATCCGAATGTACGGCTTGGGCTCCTTCCAATCGCCAAAGATCTCGCGGGCCTCGCTGTTCGGGACGGAGCCGGCGATGATGACGTCCTCGCCTTGCTTCCAGTTGACCGGCGTGGCCACCCGGTGCTTCGCGGTGAGCTGTAGCGAGTCGACGACGCGAAGCACTTCGTCGAAGTTGCGTCCGGTCGTCATGGGGTAGACGAGGATCAGCTTGATCTTCTTGTCCGGCCCAATTACGAACACGTTGCGGACGGTCTGGTTGTCCGCGGGCGTGCGGCCCTTGGCGTCCCCGGACGTGGCTGCCGGGAGCATGCCGTAGAGCTTCGCCACGGTGTAGTCGTCGTCGCCGATCACGGGGTAATTGGGGCGGGCCCCCTGCGTCTCTTCGATATCGGCGGCCCACCGCTCGTGATCAGCTGTCGAGTCCACGGACAGGCCGATGATCTTGACTCCGCGTCGGTCGAACTCGGGCTTGATCTTGGCCATGTAGCCGAGCTCGGTCGTGCAGACCGGGGTGAAGTCCTTCGGGTGCGAGAACAGCACTCCCCATGAGTCTCCGAGCCAGTCATGGAAGCGGATGTCGCCTGCGGTTGTCTTGGCGGAGAAATCGGGTGTGATCTCACCGAGTTGCAGTCCCATTTTATCCTCCTGGGCGTTGTGATGTGATGACGGAGCCAATTGGCTCGCCGTCACTTCTAACGGTAGGGCGACCCTGTTCCCCGACCGTTCCCCCAGCTACCATAAGGGCGTGGAGAAGTGCGCCGTCGTCATGTTGGGCGCGTTCCGTGTCGTGGTTGACGGCCGGCCGGTTCCGGGCGACGCGTGGAAACGGACCAAGGCGGCCGGGCTCGTCAAGATCCTCGCCCTCGCGGAAGGGCGCCGGCTGCATAGGGACGTCCTCGCCGATCTGCTCTGGCCCGATCTCAGCGCGCAAGCTGCCGCTTCGAACCTACGCAAGGCAATGCATTTCGCGCGCTCCGCCCTCGGCTCGTCAGACGCCGTGCAGGCGCGCGGCGACCTCCTGGTGCTGCTGCCCGACGCCGAGGTCTCCATTGACGCGGAGCGGTTCGAAGCGGACGGGCGCGCCGCGCTCTCCTCATCGGCAGGGGCGGCCGAGGCGCTCGCCCTGTATCGAGGCGACCTGCTTCCTGATGATCGATTCGCCGTGTGGGCCGAGGACCCCCGCGATCGGCTGCGCACGCTGTACCTGCGTCTGCTCAAGGCCGCGGCTCGGTGGGACGACGTGGTCAAGGTCGAGCCAACGGACGAGGACGCCCACCGGGCGATCATGGTTCGCGCGCTCGACGCCGGCGATCGCCAGGGCGCGATCCGCCAGTTCGAGCGACTCCGCCGGCGGTTGCGGGCCGACTTGGGCGTCGGCCCAGGGGCGGCGACGGTCGCGGTCTACGAGGAGGCCATCGCCGAGGATAGCCGGCGCGCGGAGAACAGCACGCGGGCCACGTTGGCGCGAGCACTCATCGCCCTCAACAGCGGCGACCTCATCGAAGCCGCCTCATACGCCCGGCGTGCACGCGAGCTTGCCATGGAAGCGAACCTGGGCCGAGAGATCGGCGAGGCCAGCGCGGTGTTGGCGATCGCGGCGAACATGCAGAACCGCTGGCCCGAGGTGTTCGAGGCCGAGTTCGTGGAGTTCACACGGCACGACTCCGCGCGCTCCGGCTACATTCTTGACGCACAGTTATGCCTCGCCGAGTTCTGCCTGTGCGGGCCGGACGGGCACCGGAACATTGCGCGGCGAGTAGCGCGTCTCCGCACGATCGCCGAGCGAGCAGGCTCGGTGCGTGGCCAGGCCATCGCCGACCTGTTGCTGGGGGAGGCGGCACTGTTCTCCGGCGAGCTCGGCGACGCGCGCAGTCTGCTCCAGTCCGCGCTCGAGCTACACCGGCGGGCCGGGGCACCGGCCGGCGAGATCGTGACACTGCAACGACTGGCCGAGGTTGACCTCGCGCAGGATCGGCCCGAGGAGGCTGCCCGGGCAGCCAGTCGCGCACTGGCTGCCGCCGCGTCCACATGGCTTGAGCCGCACCTCGTCGTGCGCCTATACGGGGTGCTCGCTCAGGCAGCCAGATCTCCGGCGCAAGCGGTCCGCATCACCGAGCGAGCCGACGCCGCACTGGCCGGTAGGAGCGTCTGTCCGCCGTGCTCGATGGGCTATCAAGTCGCCGCAGCGACGAATTACGCACTGGCAGGGAAGCTGGACGCCGCCCGCCGCCGGCTCGCCAACGCCGAGCAGCTCGCTGGCATGTGGCCCGGCGGACCATGGCACGCCGCCCTCTGGGAAGCACGAGCCATCCTGCGCCGCGCAGAGGGTCACGAGGATCAAGCCATCGCCCTGTTGCGGGAGGCAGCAGCTAGTTTTGCCGAGCTCGGCAGGCGCCAAGATGAGCAGCGCTGCCTAGCTCGAGCAGCACAAAGTTCGCCAATGACGATCGGAAAGTCTCTTGCCGGCTAGGCGGTATTCAACTTCGACAAATGCATCAACGCCTTCGACCGGGCAGGACGACCTTGGATCTTTCCCGCTTGGACACCATTCGAACAGGAATGGGCACTCTCAAAGCAGCCGCCGATGATCCTGCACGGCAGGCGTACTACGCCATGCTCGGGGCCCTTACCCAGGCGCGGTGGAAATGCGGGCCGCGCTGGCGAAGGCGGGCGTATGGCAGGAGCCTGCTGGAAGGGAGCCCCGCCTGTCCGGAGGGGGTGGATACCCGGTGTTGTGCACCAGTTGTTGAACCGTCCGGCGGCCACGTTGTGCTGGAATGTTGGTGGGTGAAGTGAAGCGCTTCGTCTGCGCCTTACTGGCCGCAGTCCTGTGATTGTGCGGGTGCGCCGGTCAAACCGGGCCGGTCACTGGGCATTCCGGGGTTGCTACCGGATTCGTCCTGACCGCCCCGGTCTGTCCTGTCGAACGTATGGTCAGGAGTGTCGGCCGCGCCCCGTCTCAGGGGCAGCCGTTGTCGCCTTGGATGGGGAAGCTGTTCGGGGTTCAACACTGACCGATAGCACCGGTGCCTTCCACCTCACGTTGCCTGACGATCGTTACGTGATCAGAGCGAGCAACGTCGGCGGTTACGCTTCGACGGCTATCGAGCCAGTGGTGATCTCGGACGCCCCCGTTCATGTCACGTTGGTTGTTGACAGCGGGATTCGCTAAGCCAGCAGGGGACAGGCGGGCCCGAGAGTCGGCGACTTGGTTACGGACCGGGCGTGCCGAGAGTGACTGAGGGTTCCGAGGTGACGGCCGCAGCAACGCCTTGGACGTCCTCCGCTTGTTGCTGCATACGCCTCCGCCCGGAATCCCATTGCTCTCAAACCTCAGAGCAGTTCCGGACCTGGTCCTGCGTTTCCGGGCCCGGTCAGGTCGGTTGCGTCGTAGGCCTCGCTGGGGTTTTGGATGGTTTTGTGAATTGTCTCGGCGAAGCTCAGGAGGGTGGAGCTGAGAATGGGGGGTTCATGGGGTGGCAGACCGTATTTGGTGTATTCCGTGGTTGGGAGTGTCTGGTGATGGATGTTGCGAACGTTGGCAGGTCCCAGTTCGGGTCTCGACGTTGGCATAGTCTGAGTAGCTGCTGGTGCGTGAAGCGTCTGCTGGTGAAGATGGAGTAGGCGTCGAGGTAGTCGCGGGCGTATCCGCGGCCGTACCCGGCGAGCAGCTTGGACGCTACCGAGTCGTTCAGGGAGAGTATCGGTCCGATGTCGATGATGGCGGGTGAGTTCTCCCACCAGTCCAGGCCAAGGTCGATGACGACGGCTTCCTCATCGTGCCCTACGGTGACTCTGGCGAACTCGTCGTACTGTCGGGTGATCTCGACCGCGTAGCCGGAGGCTTGGAGTGCGCCCGTCATTTTCTGCACCGATGCGGCGAAGGTTGCCGGTGTATGCCGGCGGTGCAGGGCGAAGAGGTCAATGTCCTCCGAAGGGCGGTCGGTGATGCCGTGTTCGATCAGGGCTTGGCCTCCGGCGAGGATGAAGCCGTCAGCTGCCAGAACAGCAAGGGCGGTCTTGGCCGCTAGCCGCTGAGAGTGGTCCACGATGGGTGTTCCTTCGCTTCGCGGCGGGCGGGGAGCTGGGGGAAGGATGTTTCCCAGAGCTGTCTGCACCGTGCGGGCAAGATCATGGTGGGCCACACGGCGGTCAACCGTCCTGCCTGGACGATGCTACAGATTTCCTCGAGGGACCCGGAATTTTGAAGTGTGAGTTGGTACAGCACTGTGCAGCTGCCGTCATCGTCCACGTTGTAGGTTCTCTCCGGGCCCCAATCCAGGTGGAGCGGGAGTTCCACGGACCCGGTGGCGGGGCCTTGCAGGTCTTCGAAAGCGTCCGGGACGAGGTACACGAGGGAGTCGGCGACGGTGTGACGGTGCTCGACGGGCACTGAGACATAGTCGCGGAGCCGGGTGCGGATGAGTTCGGACACGGATGTACCCTCCCGCACTGCTTTGCGGTGGGCTTCGTTCCACAGTTCGTCACTGACGCGGATCGTGTGCCGTGGCGTCCCTGCCGACATGGCGCGCTCCTGACTTTCAGAGGGTTGACCTTGACAGCCAAGTCTACGTGGTGTCATGACACCACGAAAGTGGTGCGTTGTGGCGCCGCAAAGCGCGGCTGTTCAGCGGTGCTCGGAAGTGCCAAAACTGGTGTGCACATTGTGCACACCAGTGCCGTCGGACTGAGCCATATCGGTGCCGGACTGGGCCGGATTCCGCATGTTTCCGCGGGAGGCCAGTGTTTGCAAGGGCTGGAGTCCGGTTCGAGTCCCACCTCGGGCACAGTGTTTTCCCTGGTCAGAGGGCTTTTTGCTTTAATGTGTGGACATTGACCCTCCGCGGATCCCTCTGACTCTCGCCGCGGTTGGTGCCTGGCGCCGCTGTCGCCTGTGAAGTTGTGTGGGTGGAGAGTTCAGAGCCCTGGCTGGTGGGCTCTCCTCCTGCTGGGATGTGGGGTCATCCGGACCTCCTCTCGGATCGTTCTTGTGGCATTGGCTGGTCTTTCACTTATTCATGGCTTGGGGTTGTGGTGATGACATGACTTGGGGAAAGTTTCTTCATGATTTGTCCCCTTGGTCCGCGTCCGTCGCGGGCCTTGGGGATGGATAGCCGTCCATTTGTCCGTCCAAAGGCGGTGTGGACAGTGTCCACGGCGTCTATGGGTGATTCCATGGCTCATCGGCGGGCTCCTGCTTGGCTGATTCTGCTGACACGAGTTCATGCAGCCGTGTGTCAGTAGTGTCATGACTTTAGGAATGGACTGGCGGGACGCGCGCAATGCGTTAAGCGTGGGACGTAGGGTCTACTGCTTGATCACCGCAAGACGGGCTGGGGTTTTGATGGTGAGTGGTTCCATGTTCCTTCTCCTTTAGCGGCTGGCGGGCACCGGGTGTGTCTGTCAGATTTCGGCGTCGTTCTGGTAGCGGAGTCACCGCTGGGTTTGAGGGGCCGCAGTGCAACTTGGGGAACCGGGAGCGGTCCAAAATTTTGCGAGGAAATAAGTGACGGAGGAGCGCCGAACGAAATTTTGGGTCGTGAGCGGCGCATCGCGCCTTGGTTGCGCGGAGGACCCGCCCAGCGATGATGGACGATCAGAATGACAAACAGCGAAGATGCTAATGGTCATTCATGAAGTCCACGGAGGCGCGCGGCATGACGCGCAGAAATCCTGTGGGAATACCGTTGTGGCGTTTCCGCTTGCCGCGAGACTCTGGCGGTTCTCCTCCCACGAGTCTTCCGGCCCCGATTTCCCGGCGGCGGGGCCGAACGGCCACAGCTGCTGGGAGTGTCTGCTGTGGCCGTGCCACTATGGGGCCATGAAGCGAGTACATCCCGGTGAAACGGGTTTGAGCAGGATAGTGAAGGTCCTTGAGTCCTTTGACTTGGGAAAGTCGGTTCTGACTCCTGCTGAGATCGTTCGCCGGACAGGGCTCCCGCACGCGAGTACATATCGATTGATCAACGAACTGGTGCAGGCAGGATTCCTCGATCGAACCGAAGGGGGCGTTCAGACGGGCGTGCGTCTGTGGGAGCTGGCGTCCCGTGAATCGAGAACCCTGAGCCTTCGCAATACGGCTTTGCCCTTCATGGAGGACCTGCAGAACGTCATCCGGCAACACACGCAGCTGTCCATTCTTGACGGGACCGAGATCCTCTATCTCGAACGGCTTTCTGCGCCGGAAGCCGTTGTCAACATCACCCGCGTAGCGGGGCGGATGCCTGCGCTCATTACATCTCCGGGCCTTGTGCTGGCTGCCTTTGGCGACCGGAAGGCCCAGGATTTGATTATGTCCACCACTCCGCCAAAGTATACCGACCTGACCCCGACCAGCACGTCAGACTTTCGCCGAATGTACGCCGAAATTCGACGCCAAGGGTATGCTCGCGCCGACGGGTGGGTTGACGAGGGGGTTACCGGCCTCAGCGTTCAAATCGGGCTCCTCCCTCCAAGCACTATGTGAGCGGCGTGGATTCATGCCCGAAAGGGTGCTCACAACCGCCATAGACGTCTCCCATACGGAAGCCCTGCGCGAAACAGCAGCAAAGGGCGCGGAAAAATTCGGAGGAATCGATTTCATTGTCCCCTGCGCGGGGATCATGGGCGAAGGGGACGGAATGGAGGTCTCCGACGACAATTGGCAGCGCGCCTTCACCGTCAACGTCACTGCCGCATTCACTACGGTCCGCGAATCGGTACAGTACTCTCTTCCATCGCCGGCAGCAGGGGTATGGCAACATATCCGCATTATGCCGCCACAAAGGGAGCCGTCATCGCTCTTACGAAAAGCCTGGCAACATCATTGGCCCCCAGGATCCGCGTCAATGCCGTTGCTCCCGGCATGATCGACACACCGATGACCGCCGAACATCGCGACTCCGAAGGCGGCCGAAAAACCATCGCCCAAACACCGCTGCAGCGTATGGGACAGCCCCGGGAAGTCGCCGCCGTCGTGTCCTTTCTCTGCAGTGACGGGGCGAGCTTCATCACCGGCCAGGTCATTCACATCAACGGCGGAGCATTCATGCCAAGCTAGCACCGGGCTGGCACCGCTGAAAGATGAAGCCATGGCGGCAGTCCGCGAGCAGTTCAAGCCCGGAGAGTAATCGAACCCGGAGCCCCCGCTGCAGCCATCGGCCTCTGTCTACAAGAACGTCGAGGCGTGGCTCTACGAGTGGCCGACTCGGCTTCCGTCGTGCAACAAAACGCGCCGGCTTCATGCGCGAACAGCTCTGTTGTAGTCAATGGTTCCGACGCAGAGAAGAAGCAGCCTGACTGGACGCCGTCTCGCGGGCTGGGAACACGCCCGACTCGGCGGCGCCTATGGAAATATGGAACCTCCGCGTTGAACTCGCAGACGAAGGCGGTCCACACCCGTTGGCGACGGAACACGAGGCGGGGATTTCAAGCACTCGTGTGATGCGGCCACCACGCGATCGGAGCGCGGCACGCAGGCCATGATCCTCAGCAAGACTACTGTCGTCCTGCATCTCGCCGCCCGACGCATCAAAGAAGTTGATTGCAGGCCTCATCCAAGGGCTCTGGGCGCGGACACTGCCTCGTCGAGCGCGATGCATAGCGGAAGGCAAAGCTTGTTCGGGAACGTTCTAGCTGCGATACCCCGGCGATTTCGGCGTCGCAGTGCAAGCGGAATATGCCCGGAGTTTACCTGTCCGCGTCACGGTCGTGACGCATTGGAAACCTGGAGAGTATTTACTTATCGACATTCGGTGCGGTACAAATGAAACAAAGCGGCATTGAATAGTAATTAAAGTCAGCTTTTGGACACACAGCGAGGTGGGTCCAGTCATCCTCATAGGAGCGCCAATGATCCAAGCAGCCGTCGATCCTGGTTCCACGGACATCACCCCACTGATCCACCATCCTGTCCTCTGGGCCTCCGCCGTCGGCGTTTTCGCCGTGGTCATCCTCCAGTCCGCCATCTATTTCAAGGCCATCAGGAAGGCGGCTCCAGCCGCTGACCTCAGCCCGGCGCAGGTCAGCGGCTCGGTCCGCTCCGGAGCGGTAGCGGCGATCGGGCCCTCACTCGCGGTGGCGCTTATCGCCATCTCCCTGCTGCCGCTCTTCGGGACGCCCGCCGTGCTGACCCGCATCGGCCTGGTCGGATCGGCCGCTTTCGACGTCGCGGCAGCCGGTATCTCGGCGGGTACCCAGGGCGCCCAGCTCGGCGGCCCGACGTACACCCAGAAAATCTTCGCCATCGCTTTCGCGGCGATGACCATCGGCGGGCTCGCGTGGATGCTGACCGCCCTGATCCTTACCCCCATCCTGAGCAAGGGCGACGCTAAGCTCCGCAAGGTCAATCCCGCCGTTATGGCCATTGTCCCGACGGCGGCCCTGCTGGGAGCCTTCTTCACCCTGGCCTTCCAGGAGGTCCTCAAATCGCCGGTGCACCTGGTCACGATGCTTGCCTCGGCGGCAGCAATGGGCGCCTGCCTCCTGTTTGCGCACAGGCTCCGACTCCCCTGGCTGCGCGAGTGGGGGCTGGGCGTCTCCATCATCGTGGCCCTCGCCAGCGCCTACTTCATGACCTCCGCGGCCTGAAACCACCCTTGAAAGGAGCCAATGACGATGTCAACTAAGCCATCCACTGATATTTCCGGAGGGTTCTCAGCCTTCGACCGCACCACGTCCATCTGGGGCCCTATCACCCTCGGTGCAGGACTTCTCATTTCCCTGGCCGCCGCCCTCTACGCAGCCTTCGGCACCGGCATGGGAGTGACACCGCTGGAACTGGTCACCGCCGTCGGAGCTGTCCTGGCGACCTTCGGCATCATCGCCGTGATCGAACCTGTCTCCTATTTCCCCATCCTGGGGCGGTCGGCCATGTACCAGGCCTTCCTGATCGGCAACATCGCCAACAAGCTGCTCCCGGCGGCCATCGTGGCCCAGGCCAACCTCGGGGAAAAGCCCGGAACCCGCCGCGCCGAACTGATTGCCGGCAGCGCGATCATCGGGGCCGTACTGGTCCACATCACCACGCTCATCCTCTTCGTCGGCGTCCTCGGGACCTGGCTCGTGGGAATGCTGCCCGCCCCCCTCATCGCGACAGCGCGCAGCTACATCCTGCCGGCAATTTTCGGTGCCGTGGTGCTGCAAAGTGTCTTGGCCATGAAGAGCCGCCGCACCACCATCGTTGCCATTGTGGTGGCCGCGGCCATTGTCTTCGTCGCAGTCCCGCTGGCGCCGGGACTGACCTACTTCGCCACGGCCCTCGCCGTCATCCTCACCATCGCCGTTTCCTGGTTCGCGCGGGCCAAAGCGGCGCCGCCGGCCGGTACGCCGTCCGAGGAAACCAGCGCGCCCGCCCCGACCGCCACAGCCACCCACTGAAAGGAAAACCGGACATGACCATCACCACAGGCATCCGCCTGACTCCCGCCGTAGACGTTCCTGAATCATTTGTGGACGACTACGTCGCGGTCTATAAGCACCTGCACGCCAACCCGGAACTCTCCGCCCGGGAATTCCGCACCGCCGAGTACATCGAAGCCCACCTTGCCGGGCTGGGCATTGAGTCCTTCCGGTGCGGCGGGACGGGCGTCGTGGGCATCCTGAAGAATGGCGACGGTCCAGTCATCGGGTTCCGTGCCGACACTGACGGGCTGCCCATTGCCGAGCAGACGGGTCTGGATTACGCGAGCGAAGCCACCGGCACCCTTCCGGACGGGAGCACCGCTCCGGTGATGCACGGCTGCGGGCACGACACCCACATTGCCGCAGCCCTGGCCCTCGCGTCCCTGCTGACGGAACGCACGGACCTCTGGGCGGGAACCCTCGTCCTGATTTTCCAGCCCGGGGAAGAGACGGCTTATGGCGCCAGAGCCATGATTAACGACGGACTGTGGGACAGGGCGCCACGGCCTGAGGTAGTGCTCGCCCAGCATGTCATGCCGCTGGGCCGGGACAGGCTGCTGATCCGCGGCGGCCACATGGCCAGCCTGGCCGACTCATGGAAGATCACCGTCCACGGCCGGCAGGCACACGGCTCCCAGCCGGAAAAGTCCATAGACCCGATCGTAGCCGCGTCCTCCATGGTGCTTCGCCTGCAGACCATCGTGTCCCGGGAACTGGCGCCCTCCACACCGGCCGTTGTCACGGTGGGCACCTTCCACGCGGGCCTGAAGGAAAACATCATCCCGGAATCGGCAGAGTTCTCCGTCAACGTCCGCACCCCCGACGAGGAGACCCGGACCACCGTCCTCGCTGCCATCCGGCGGATCATTTCTGCCGAAGCGGCGGCATCCGCCGCGCCGGAACCCACCATCACCGAGCTAAACAACTTTCCCCGTTGCTACAACGATCCCGCCTCCGCAGACCGCGTGATCGAAGCGTTCACGGCGGACTTCGGCGCGGATGCCCTGATCGACGCACCGCTCGGCATGGGCTCGGAGGATGCGGGGTGGCTCAGCGACGCCATCGGTGTTCCCGGCGTGTTCTGGGCCTTTGGCGCCTTCGATCCGGAGTTCTTCGAGGACGGCGCGTCACCGGCCGGCAACCACTCACCGTTCTTCGCACCGGACGCACGGGCCGCCGTGCTGGGTGGAACAGGGGCCGCTCTCTCCGGGGTGCTAGCCTATCTGGGCCGGAACTGAGATCGCCGGGGCGGTGGGTCACCGCCCCGGCCTCGGTTACCGGGATGCCGGACCCGGCATCGTTAATGGCGGCGGCATGGAAAGGACCCGGGACGTGGAGCAGCTTGATGCGTTGGACCGGCAGATCGTGGCCGCCCTGATCCGCAACGGCCGGGCACCTTGGCGCCTGATCGCCGAGGTCTTGGGACAACAGGAGCGGACGGTGGCACGCCGTGGGAACAAGCTGCTTGATTCCGGGGTCGTGCGCACAAACTCCTTTGTCAACCCGTCATCGGTGAGCTCCCGCTCGGCCTTCCTGTTGCGCGTGACGGCCGCCCCAAGGGAGCTTCGTTCGGTCTGCGCCTGGCTGGCCCAGCGGGAAGAATCGTCCTGGGTGAGTGCGCTTTCCGGCGCGAACGAGGCAGTGGCGGAACTGTTCCTCTCGCCCGATGAACTCGGCAACTTCCTGTACCGCCGGCTCGCGGAGGTGAAGGGAGTGCAGTCGTTCACGATGACGCCGCTGCTGGAGTATTTCCGGACACCTACCGGCTGGACGCCCGACGTCCTGGACAGGGCCCAGTATGCCGCGCTCCATCCGGGCGAGGACGAACGGCTCACAGGCATCCGCAGCGGCCACGCCGCCGAACCACTGGACGAGATCAACGCGTCGCTGGCTGAACTTCTCCACCGCAACGGTCGGGCCACCGTGGACGATTTGGCCTCTGAGCTCTCCATCTCCAAGGCCACCGTCAGCCGGCGCCTGGAAGCGATGATGACGTCCGGCGTCCTGTTCATCAGGGCAGTGGTAGATCCGGCCGCATTGGGATTTCCTGTGGAGGCCATCCTGTCCCTCACCCGCGCCAACACGGCCGCAGACCAGCTCGGGCAACACCTCGCCGACCTTCCTGTAACCCGCTGGGCCGCCGCCTCGGGTGAACAGATGCTGGCACAAGTTGCACTATCAACACTGAACGACCTGCGAGTGCTCTTGGACGACCTGAGGCTACGGAAGGACATCCACTCCGTCCGTCCTTCCATCTACGCAGAAATCTTCAAACGAAGCACCGTCATCTACCGGAACGGTGAACCGGAAAAGCCCCCGTTGGCGGCTGATCCGCCCTCGGTACTCAGCGCCTAACCGCTTGAACACTACGGCACCGTCCGCTCGCCCCTACAGATCTCGCGCCGGCGATACCTTGGTCGTCTGCAAGCTCGCTGTGGCGGATCCACACGGAACCCTGGGGAATTCCGCGTGCTCGCGGCACCACTCGACTGACTTCAGCCCAGAAGGCGGAGCAGCTGGGTCGACTTTCGAGGACAGACCCAGCTGGCAAAGCGTCGTATGGCGGTACGGCTCCGCACTTTCTAGCTGTACTGTGACAGACGCGCCGCCAGTTCCTCACCCACCGCGAAAGCACGGGTGATGGCGGACCCGAGGGTGGCGCCGCCACCCGGATAGTTGTTCCGGAAGACACCCGCCGAGACGTTGCCGGCGGCGTAAAGTCCCGGAATCGGACGTTGATGGTGATCCAGAACCCGTCCGTTGAAATCCGCGGCGAGCCCGCCAGAGGTCCCCAAGACCCCGGCATGGATGCGCACCGCGTAGAACGGGGCCTTGTCCAAGGGTGCCAGGCAGGGGTTGGGCGTGTGGCCGGCGTCGCCCAGGAAGCGGTCCTGGGGAGCGGCGCCCCGCCCAAATTCGGAGTCCACACCAAGGGCCGCGTCCGCATTGAACCGGTGGACCGTGGAGCCAAGGCCCGCGGGGTCGATGCCGAGCTCCGCAGCCAAGAGTTCCAGGCTCGGTGCGGACACCATCCATTCAGCCGGCTGCCCCGGCGTCGATCCGCCCACCGGATATTTGGCCAGGTAGTTGGCATCGAAAACCAGCCATGCCGGATTGTTCTGCTGACGGCCCGTGTGCGGATTGATCGACGCGAAAACCCTGCTGGCATCGTGATAGTTGAGGGCCTCGTTCACGAAGCGCTTGCCGTCGCTGTTCACCGTAACGGACCCGGGAAGTGTCATCTCGACGTTGCCCATACGGCCGGACTGCCGGCCGTCGTACTGGTGGGCCGCCGTTGAGATAACGGGAACGCCCCACACAGCAGACATGTCCTCCACAGCGGCGCCGGCCTTCAGCCCCAGCTCCAAACCATCGCCCTCATTCGACGGCGCGCTGATGGGCGTCACGGAGAAAGGCAGGAACGCTTGGCGGAGCCGAGGGTTCCATTCGAACCCGCCGGAGGCCAGTACGACGGCGGTCGCCGCAATCTGCGCGCCGGTGGCAGCCCCGCCCAGGGTCACCGACCAGCCGGTTGCCGGTGACTTCAAGCCCTGCTGATGCGTCAAGTCCTGCGCAGGAGACGAGTCCTTCACCGGCGACAGGTCCTCCACAGGGGCAGAGGCAACGATCTCGACGCCACGGTCGAGGGCGCTCGCCAGCAGGCTTCCCACCAAAGCGCCACCCATGGTCCGGACTCCTGTGGATGCGCGATGTTCAAGGAGGGCGGGATCTGCGGCGCGGCCGTTGAGCTCGTCACGTTCAGTCATGGTGAGCAGCGGGAAGTAGGACGACGGGCGAATCAGGCTCGACAAGCCCGGATAATCCTGGGGATCGAACGCGTTGTTGTCCAGGCCGCGCCCGCCGTTTGCTGCACCCTTCCACTCCATGTGATAGTCCGGCCGGGCAATCGGCGTCATGGACACCCGGGTTTGATTGTTAAGGTAGGCGACGGCCCGGGGCGCGGTATTGACGTACCAGTCAATTTCCCCAGCCGTCATCACGTGGCCAGCTGCCTCGGAAAGGTAAGCGACGCCGTCGGCATGGCTGTCCTGGTAGCCCGCAGCCTGGGCGAGATGGTTGTTCGGGGCCCACATCACACCGCCCCCGGCGGCCGTGGTTCCGCCCAACAGGGCGGCCTTCTCAACCACCAGGACGCTGAGGCCTGCGTCGGCTGCGCGAACAGCTGCAACCAGGCCGGCGGCGCCGCTGCCAATAACCACGACGTCGTAGCTGCGGGCGAGTTTTTCCGGTGCGGTAAGGATGGTGCTCATGCTGCAACCCCTGCCGGCATCTGAATCAGGATTTTGCCGATCTTTTCCGTGCGGCCCTGCATGAGCCGGTACGCCTGCTGCAGATCATGGAAGTCGAAGCGGTGGGTCATCAACGCACGGGCTTGATCCTGGTGGCGGGCCAGCATTGCCAGGCCATCTGGGATCAGGTTGAGGCTCATGCGGCTGCCCAACAGGTCCAGTTCCTTGAAGGGAAGGTCCTTCATGGACATGGCGGCCTGCCGCGGGGAAATGCCCACTTGGACGATCCTGCCCGCACTGGCAACCAGCCGGATGGCGTTCTCAAGGGAAGAGGGCACACCCGTCGCTTCGATCACCAGTTCCGGGCCAAACCCGTCAGTCAGCGCGTCCAGGCGCAGGGCCTGCGCTTCGTCGGGGAACTCGCTGCCGGGCGTTACCAACAGGGTATCCACCGCGCCGAACCCGACGGCAAGGTCAAGGCGGTGCTGCTCGGTGTCCGCGCACACTACGTGGACACCCAGCTCCGTCAGATAAAGAGTGGCCAGCAGTCCTATGGGGCCGCTGCCCAAAACCAGTGCTACTTCACCGGCAACCGGCCGGCCACGATTGACGGCCTGCATGGCAATGGACACTGGTTCGCCCATGGCGGCCAGCTCCAAGGGCAGGCTTTCCGGGACGACGCAGAGCTTCTCTATGGGAACACTGACAACCTCCGTCAGCGCACCATCGGAGTAGCAGCCCATGCAGCCGATGTTCTGGCACACGTTGTATCGGCCTGTACGGCATGGCCTGCACTCGCCGCAATAGATCATGGGATTGACGGCAACCTTGTCGCCGACGCGGATGCCTTCTCCGTTAGGTGCCACCGCGTCGTTGGGTGCAACGGCTTGCACGATCCCGGAGAACTCGTGGCCTTGGACGATGGGAAGCTCCGTGGGGTAGTCGTCCTCCCAGATGTGGAGGTCGGTGCCGCAGAGCGTGACGTTGTGGACGCGAACCAAGGCATGCCCGGGTTCGAGGTTCGGTTCCGGCGATTCTTGGAAGTTGATGGTTTCGCGTGCGGTGGTGCGGGCGGACAGCATCCGGAGCCTCAGTTCTGTCCGGCGGTTCGTTCGGCGGCTTGATCGGCTGTCTGTTCAGCGCCAAAGAAGATGTTCCACAGGCGGACCGTGCGTTCATCGATGAGGCCAGCCTGGTGGAACGGGTCCTGGTTCATGAGCGCTTCGACATCGGCCTTGGAATCGCCGGCGAAGATCAGCAGGGCGCCGGGAGCTTCTTCCGGACCGAAAGGACCGCTTTTGATGAGTCGGCCGCTCTCGAACTGTGTCTTGAGGAATTCGACGTGCCTGGGGCGGGCAGCATCCCGCGCCGCCGAGCTGGAGTCAGAGTATGCGTAGGTCACGGCAAAGGTGGGCATGGGCTGTCCTCTTCATTGAGTTGGTGGTGGGCTTCCTCAATGCTCGGCGACAGATTAGCCCGTGTCCAATACTTAATACGTCAGGGACTAAGTAGCAGATGCACATAGTCTTATGCTTGCTTCGGTCGGCTTCCTAGGCTGGCCGGTCAGGCCCTGGCGTTGGCAGCACGTCATCGGCGAGTTCCAGGGCAGTCCTCAGGGCCGGTGTCATTGCCCCGGGGTTCCAGGCGAGGCCCGAGTAGAGAAGTACGTCCTCGTCGGAAAGTGGAAGGAAGACTGTGCCCACGGGCATGATTCCCGCAATGGATTCGGGCATGAGACTGATACCAACTCCGCCGGCAACCAAGGAGAGCGCCGTATAGGGATCCGCGACTTCCTGGCTGATCCGTGGCCGGAACCCGGCTGCGCTGCAGGCAGCGATGGTGACCTCCCGGAGGGTGGAACCCTGTGCCGCCGGCATGGTGATGAATGCATCCGCGGCAAGCTCCGCCACACCCACCGACTCCCGCCCGGCGAGCCGATGGTCCGACGGCACTGTGGCGCCAAGGCGTTCAGTGGCAATCCTCCGGGTGGCCAGCGAAGGCGCATCGATGGGGAGCCCGATGAAGGCAAGGTCCAGCGAACCGCTGACCAGTTGCTGCAGCGCTTCCTGGGTCAGCAACCCACCGTGCAGCGTTACAGCGAGTTGGGGGTGGCGCTGCCGCAGCGCACGGGTCAGCGGGGGAAGGGTGGTGTGGTTCAGGGCTCCGGAGAAGCCGATGGCGAGCTTGCCGTAGACCGTCCCGCCTTCCGACTGAACAGCCCGCTGGGCCAGGTCCACTTCGTCCAGGATCTTCCGCGCATGGGGAAGCAGCGAGTGGCCCGCCGAGGTCAACGTGACGGACCGCGTGTTGCGCTGGAACAGCGGTGCGCCAAGGTTCTTCTCCAGTTTCCGGATGGTCTGGCTCAGGGGCGACTGGGCCATCCGGAGCCGCTCGGCCGCCCTGCCGAAATGCAATTCCTCGGCCACGGCCAGGAACGCCTCGATCTGCCGCAATTCCACATTGCCTCCTGGGAAGTATGGGTCCGGATCTGTTGGTCCGGGCTCGTGAGTGCAAGGCTATATTGGTTCGGGAAGCTGGCAGGAGGCATGATGGCCAATTCGTCATCCGGGGAATCCGTCATCGAGCGCGTTGTAAAAATCATGGATGCCTTCTCCAAGGGGCACCCGCACCTTCCGCTGCGGGAGTTGGTCCGCATCACGGGGATGTCCAGCAGCACCGTCCATCGCCTTGCCGTGGACCTGGCCGCGAATGGGTTGCTTGAGCGCAACGAGGCCGGTGAGTTTGGAGTTGGCATGAAGATGTGGGAGCTGGCCTCCCGAAGCAACCCGCTCGAAGAGTTCAGGCGACGCGGACTGCCGTTCCTTGAAGGTGTCCATGCAGCCGTGAGGGAGCATGTCTCCCTATCCATTCCGGACGTCGAAACCGGCAGTGTGCTCTATCTGGAGCGCTTGGACAGGCACGGGACCGTCATGAACCTCGCGGAGGTGGCCGGACGGCTGGACATCCACAGCACCTCGTCGGGACTGGCGATGATGGCGCACATGCCCGGCTACGTGCAGGACAGATTCCTTGCCGGGAAACTGGAAAAGACGACCGTGGCCACAGAGACAGATCCCGCCCGCATCCGCAGCCATCTGGCGTTGATCCGCGAACGCGGCTACGCACGCTTGGCCGGTGTCCTCGTCGCCGAGAACACCGCCTACGCTGTCCCGGTCTTCGGCCAGGGGCAAGCAGTCATCGGTGCGATTTCCGTCGTCGTACCGTCCACTGAAGAGGACCCCGGACTAATCCTGCCTGTACTCGTGGCGGCCGGGCGCGGCCTGTCCCGCACCATGGGTGCGGAGCGGCGTCCGTACGGTTCCCGCCCTTGGCTGGAGAGTAGCTCGCCCCGCTAAAGCACGCCCGTCCCGTTGAACGGGAAGTTTCCCCACGCCGTGTGAGCGCGGTCCTACAGTCGTACCCAGAGGAAACAAAACGCTTGTGATCTGGAGCACACACTCCAGTGCCGTTATCAACGGACACTGCAAGGGCTACGCACCAAAGCAGCAGCCGGCGACGAGCGACTCACCCAATTCTTGGCCGGGCAGGTCACCATGGCGGTGGCACGGCCGGCGGCACTCAACGAGGAGACACCATGGGACACGTGCAGCAGCACTCGCCCTCAGACGTTCACAACCATCCGGCAGCGCCGGTGGAACACATCAAAATGCCAAAGAAGGCGGCCCTCGCCTCCTTTCTGGGCTCCACCCTGGAGTACTACGACTTCTTCATTTACGGCACCGCTGCCGCACTGATATTCCCCAAGATCTTCTTCCCGTCGGGTGACCCGGTGGTCGCTCTCCTGGGAGCCATGGCCACGTTCGGCGTGGGCTACCTGGCCAGGCCCTTGGGTGGCCTGGTGATGAGCCACTTCGGAGACAAGGTCGGACGCAAGCAGGCGCTCCTGATCACGCTGGTCATCATGGGTGTAGCTTCCACCGGCATCGGGTTCCTGCCCACCTACGGCCAGATTGGCTACTGGGCCACCGCACTGTTGCTCGTCGGCCGCCTGGCCCAGGGGTTCTCCGCCGGCGCCGAGGCCGCGGGTGCATCAACGCTCACCATGGAGCACTCACCGGACGGCCGCCGCGCCTTCTTCACGAGCTTCGTGATGACCGGTTACGCCTCCGGCATGGTGCTGTCCACCATCGTGTTCATCCCCCTTGCAGCCCTGCCCGAGGAGCAACTGCTGACCTGGGGCTGGCGCATCCCGTTCTGGTTGTCGGTTGTGGTCCTGGCAGTCGCGTACTGGATCCGCACCCGGTTGGACGAACCTCCTGTCTTCGAAGAAATCGTGGAGCACGACCAGCCGAAGTCCGTCCCGGCCGCCGTGGTCCTCAAGACGCAGTGGCGCGACGTCCTGCGGGTGGCCGTCGTGATGTTGTTCTCGGTCATGCAGACCACCTTCACCGTCTACGCACTGGCCTACGCCACAGGCCCCGCCGTTGGGCTTGACCGCACCCTGATGCTCACCGTCAACGCCGTGACCGTGGGCCTGTCCATGATCACCATTCCGATCGCCGGCGTGATCTCCGACCGCATCGGCCGCAAGAAGGTCCTCCTGGTGGGAGCCCTCGGTTGCGCTGCCACCACTATCGGCTACTTCTGGGCCATCAGCGAGCACAACATTGCACTGGTTTTCCTGTTCGGCTTCCTGAACATGACCATCTTCTACTCCTGCTGGAACGGGGTCTGGACGGTCTTCTTCCCCGAGATGTTCCCGGCCGCGGTCCGCTACTCGGGCATGGCGATCGGAAGCCAGGTAGGCCTGATCCTGGCTGGTTTTGCACCCACCATCGCCACGCTCCTGGCACAGCCCGGGCACAACGGCTGGATGCCCGTGGCAGGCTTCACCATCCTCTGCCTGGTCGCCTCGTCCATCGCCATCATGACGGCCCGCGAAACCTACAAAGTACCCCTCGAAGAGCTCGGACAACCGCGGCGCTAACAGCAGCCACCCGACTGGCGTCGGCCGTGGCTTCGAGCCCGGCCGGCGCCAGCCGCTACAACACGAAACAACGACTCAAGCCTCGAAAGTTGGATACCCTAATGACGTCGTCAGCAGCAGCCCCCCGCACCTTCCGCGTAGGAATCGCGGGTTGTGGCGCCATCTCCCGCAACCACCTGGAGGCCTTCAAGGCCCTGGACAACGTGGACATCGTCGGCGTTTGCGACGTAGACCCGGAGCGGGCACGTGCCACAGCTGAAGCCTGGGGAATTCCAGCCTCGGTCACCAGCGTGGAGGAGCTGTTGGGGCTGGGCCTGGACATCATCTCGGTGTGCACGCCCCACCCCACTCACGAGGACGTGGTGCTGAAGGCGGCCGCGGCCGGCGTTCACGCCCTGTGCGAAAAGCCCATCGCCACCAAGCTGGAGTCGGCCGAACGCATGGTTGCGGCCTGCGGGGAAGCCGGGGTTCAACTCGGCGTCCTGTTCCAGCGTCGCTTCTGGCCTGCTTCCCAGAAGATCCGGGCGGCTATCGATGACGGAACGCTGGGCCGGGCCATCATGGCCCAGTGTTCCGTCATGCTCCACCGTGCACCCGAGTACTATTCCCGCGATGCCTGGCGCGGTACGTGGGAGAACGATGGCGGCGGGGTGCTGATGTCCCAAGCTGTCCATCAGATCGACCTGCTGCAGTGGTATTTGGGCGATGTCGCCGAGGTCTACGGCAAGGTCAACACGTACCGGCACGGCGACTACATCGAGGTGGAAGACTCCGCGACGGCGGTCATCACCTTTACCTCGGGGGCCATGGCAACGCTGGAAGCGTCGACGGCGGTCTCGCCCAACCTGGGTATCCAGCTGCGGATCACGGGTGAAACGGGAGCTTCGGCTTCATTGACCGAGTTCCCGGAAGGCAGCGACGGGCGCCTGGACCTGTGGGCGGTGGGCGAGAAGATCGTCGTCGAGCCTGTCCACCCGGAAGGTGCGGAACCCAACATCGACCTTTCCGCCATCAACGGTCAGCTCATTCCGTTCCACAAACTCCAGGTCAGGGACTTCGTGCACGCCCTGGAAACGGGAACCGAGCCCGCCATCACTGGCAAGGACGCCCTCAAATCCCTACGGATCCTCTTGGCCGTCTACGAATCCTCGCGGACCGGCGAACCCGTCCGCTTCGCAGCCGTCCACCCGGCTCACGCCGGCATCCCGGCAGCACGGCTGGCAGAGAAGGTGGCGGGCTAGCCATGGTTGCCACTGATCGACTCGCCGCCCGCCCCCTCACCCTGGGACGCAACGGGCGCACCCCCAAGACCCTCCGCAACCGCCTGGCTTCGGCGCCCATGGAACGCAACTACGGCACAACCGACGGCTACATCACGGACCAGTACATCGACTATCTGGTGACGCGCGCCAAGGCCGGCCTGGGCATGGTGACCACCGAGGCAACATACGTCCGCGCCGATGGCAAGGGCCGGACCCACCAACTAGGCCTCCACACGGATGACATGATCCCTGGATTGCGCCGCCTCACCGACGCCCTGCACGCTGAAGGCACGCTGGCCGCCGTCGAACTTAATCATGGCGGCCGCACCGCGCAGTCCGCGGTGTCCGGGTTCAAGAACGTGGCGCCGTCACCGGTGGCATGCCCGACGGCGGGTGGTGAAGTTCCGCGCGAACTCACCGCTGCCGAGTGCTACGAACTGGTGGATGCTTATGCGGAGGCGGCCCGCCGCGCCGTCGCGGCCGGCTTCGACGTCATCAACCTCCACGGTGCCCACGGATACCTGATCCACCAGTTCATGTCACCGATTTCAAACCACCGCACGGACGAGTTCGCAGCACCGGAGCGCTTCATGAACCTGGTGATCGACGCCGTTCGCCAGGCAGTCCCGGACACCATCGTCGGCAGCCGCGTCTCCGTGGTGGAAGGCCCGGCCGACGGCATCAGTGCCGAGCGGCAGGTCGCCATCATCGGCAAGGCCCACCTGGACAAGCTGGACTTCCTGGACATTTCAGCAGGCAGCTACGACGCCGGCGAATGGATTGTGCAATCGGGGGAGTGGAAGCCGGGTGTACTCGGCGACTACGCCAACGCCTACCGGCGCTTCGGCCTGCCACTGGGCATGGCCGGCCGCCTGAATTCGCCGGAGATCATCGAGGAAGTCCTCGCCGAAGGAACCTGCGATTTCGTCAGCCTGGCCCGCGCCATCCACGCGGACCCCGCGTTCGTTGGCGGTGTGCTGCGCGGCCAACGGTACCGGCCCTGCATCGCGTGCAACGTCTGCATCGACAACCTCGGCCTCGGGCAGGTCACCTGCACGGTCAACCCGGCCGTCGGCCGTTCCCGCGTGCCCGTCCCCACTCCTGCTTTCCGCGACGCCTCCAGTGTGCTGGTAGTCGGCGCGGGTCCGGCCGGGCTCACCGCCGCACGCGAACTCGCCGAGGCTGGCGCCAAGGTCACGCTGGTTGACGACGGCCCTAGGGCCGGCGGCCAGTTCGCGCTTGCCGAACGCATGAGGTCCACGCCGGACTTCCACCGGTTCGCCGAGTGGTCGGGTGAGGAGAACCGTCGCCTCGGCGTGAAGGTTCGCCTGGGAGCGCACGTTGACACTTCCGACGTCGGCACGCTGGCGCGCGAGTACGGCGCCGACGCCGTCGTCATCGCCACCGGCGGCCGCCGGCCAGTGGCGGAGTTCGCGGTGCCTGAGTTCGCTTCTTCAGACCTCGACGGCGGTGGCTCACCTCGCGTGTCCGACATCCGTGATTGGCTGATCGCCCATCCGGGCGTTCTCGAGGGCGGGACTGTCCCCGACGGCGGAACTGGCGGTTCCATGCCGACGGCCGTGACCATCTGGGGTGCTGATTCCGTCGCCATGTCGGTGGCCGACACGCTCGCGTCAAAAGGCACGGCTGTGCTGATCGTTGGTCCGCAGGAAACACTGGCACCGGAATCCGGGCGCCGCGCCAAGATCCTGGCCGTGCCGCGCCTGGAGGCCAACCCACGGGTACGCATCTTCCTGTCCAGCAGCATCGAAGAATTCGATGGCAGTCGGGTACGCATCAGCAGGCCGGGCGCTCCGGACGAGTGGATCGATGCTCCCGGTGATCTGTTGGTTTCGCGGTCGGTTGTGCCGTTGGAGACGCCTGCGGAGGAGCTTGAAACTTCCTTGTCGTTGACAGCCGGTGTCCCGGTGGCGATCGCCGGAACCGTCGTGGACAAGACCCCGGCCATCGTTTCCAACGCCGTCAAGAGCGGCTACGACGCAGCCCACCGGGTTGCCGCCGCACTGTCAGCTCAGCGCAACGCAAGCACAAGGAACCACCTCAGCCTGAATGGAGCCCACTCGTGAAAGGACAAGCCCGCCGACTTGGACTCGCCCAGCTATCACTGGTGGGCACCGCACCACCGGATCTGGTGACGATCGCAGCCCAGGCAGGATTCGATTTCATCGGAGCACGCGTCCGGCCCGTCACGGCAACGGAGCGCCCCTACAACCTCCAACCAGGATCTCCGATGCTCAAGGAGACACTGGCCCGGATGGCGGACACAGGCGTCACCGTAGAAGACATTGAGTTCCTGCTCCTGGACGGCACAGGACTGCAGAACGGCATGGATCAACGCGAAGCCTGGCTGCAGATGATGGAGGCCGGGCAGGCATTGGGCGCTTCCAGCCTGACCGTTGCCTGCGCGGATCCGGATGTGGACCGTTTCGGCGACCACCTCGCGCAGATGACGCACGACGGCAGGGCCTATGGAATCGTGCCCACCCTGGAGCCCATCGCGTACCAAGCCGTTCGTTCGATCCCGCAGGCTGCCGGACTTGCACGCCGGGCGGGCTGCCAGATCGTCGTGGATGCACTCCACTTCAACCGCTTCGGCGGCACCCTGGATGAACTCGCCGCAGCGGCGGACACAGTTCCCTTGGTGCAACTGTGTGATGGACCCGCGGTTGGGGCGGCGGACCGCGCGGGCCTGGTGACCGAATCCCGCTCCGAGCGAGGAGTTCCGGGGGAGGGCGACTTTGACCTCGCGGCAATGCTCTCAGCACTGCCGGAGACTGTCCCCGTCAGCGTGGAAACCCCCTCGGACAGCAGGGTCGCCGCACAGGGAGAACTCGCATGGGCTAAAACCCTCAAAGCGGCCGCCGATTCCGTCCTGGCACCCCTCGACACCACAGCACTTACTCGGAGCAAGAAATGAACACCAGCCATGAAGCAGGCACCTTGGACTGCGACGTCCTTGTCATCGGATCAGGCGCCGGAGGGCTGTCCGCAGCTGTGACAGCCGCATACCACGGACTCAAAGTCGTTGTGGTGGAAAAGGCCGGAGTCTGCGGAGGGGCAACGTCATGGTCAGGAGGCTGGGCCTGGGCGCCCGGGAACCCGCTGGCGAAAGCCGAGCGCGTGAACGAGGACAAGGAAACCTTCCGTACCTACCTGCGGGAGGTACTTGGCGATCACTACCAAAGCGGGAAAGTAGACTCCTTCCTCGAAGCGTCCCCGCACATGGTCGGCTTCTTCCACGAAAAAACGTCCCTGCAATTTGTCCCCGGCAGCAGGATCAACGACATCTACGGCACGCTGCCCGGTGCCGGCACTGGCAACCGCTCAGTAGGACCCAAGCCCTTCAACGCCCGGAACATCAAGCCCTGCCTCCGGGCCAAGATGCGCCACCAACTCTACGAAACCTCGTTCCTGGGCATGGGAATCATGGCGGGCCCTGACCTGAGCAAGTTCCTCTCCGCTTCCCACGGCAGTCCGAAGGGCCTGTTCCACGCGGGCTGGCGGTTCGGTTTCCACCTCCTGGACCTACTCACGCATCGCCGCAACATGCAGTTGGTCAACGGCACGGCCCTGACCGGCAGGCTCATGAAATCCGCTGACGACCTGGGAGTGGACCTCCGCGTCTCCACACCGGCCACAGCGCTCCTTAGCGACAACAGCGGCAGGGTGACAGGCGCCGTCGTACGTTCTCCGGAAGGTGAGCTTCAGATCAACGCGACACGCGGCGTCGTCCTGGCCTCCGGCCGGTTCCCTAACGACGTCCAGCGGCGCAAGGAGCTGTTCCCCAAGACGCCCACCGGCCGGGAGCACTGGACGCTGGCGCCGGGTGAAACCACAGGCGACGGCATCAACTTGGCGGAGTCCGTGGGCGCCCGCTTCAAGACAGACGTGAAGTCGCCCGCAGCGTGGTGCCCGGTTTCGCTGGTGCCGTACCGCAATGGCCGGACCGGCGTTTTCCCGCACATCATGGACCGCGCCAAGCCGGGGAGTATCGGCGTTCGCGCGGACGGGAAGCGCTTCGTCAACGAGGCGAACGGCTACTACGACTACGTCGAGGCACTCCTGGCTGCAACGCCGGAGGGTGAAACCGTGCAGTCCTGGCAGATTGCGGACAGCCGGTTCGTCCGGAGGTATCCGCTGGGAATGGCCAAGCCGCTGCCGGTGCCGCTGTTCCCGTTTCTGCGGTCCGGATACCTCATCAAGGGGCGGACGCTGGAGGAACTGGCGGAGAAGTGCGGCATTGATCCCGCGGGGCTCTGCCGGACAGTGGCGCGGTTCAACGCGAACGCAAGGGCCGGCGTCGACCCTGATTTCGGCAGGGGAGGGACGGCCTTCAACCGCTACGGCGGGGACGCCGGGAACCAGCGCAACCCATCGCTGGGTCCGATCCAGAAAGGTCCGTTCTACGCGGTCCGTCTGGTGCCGGGCAGTTTCGGGACGTTCGCCGGCGTGGACACGGACGGCCGCGGCCGGGCGCTGAACAACGACGGCGGCCCCATCCAAGGCTTGTACGTCGCCGGCAATGACCAAGCCAGTGTCATGGGTGGCCACTATCCGGCAGGGGGCATCAACCTTGGACCCGCCCTGACGTTCGGTTACATCGCCGGCCGCGACCTCGCCGGCGCGGAGAGGTATGAGGATGACGACTCTGTCAGCATCGTGCCCGCCTCCGCCGAATCATCTGCGGGAGCGACCACGGGAGCCGGTCATGAGTGAGGTGCTTCATGGTGGTGGCGCGCTGGCGGCCAGCACTAAAGCGTCCAGTACGACCGCGGATCTCGCCTCGGGCGTGCAGATCCTGCTCATCGGTTTGGGCGGCACTTGGCCCTGGTGGACGGGGCCACCACGGACGCGGTGGCCCATGCCATCGGCAACGGCTACCGACACATCGACACGGCGGAGGCGTACGGCAACGAGGGAGCCGTGGGCGAAGGGATCCGGCGCAGTCGTATTGACCGCGAAGACTTTTTCCTGACCACCAACTTCGCGAAGGAACGGCACAGCAACGACGGCGTCCCCACCGCGCTGGGTGGTGCGCTGAAACGGTTGGGTGCCGACTATGTGGACCTGTTCCTGATGCGCTGGCCCAACCCGGGGCAGGCGAAATTCGTGGACTGCGAGGGGCTGCAGCAGTTAGCCGATGAAGGTGCCATCCGTTCCTGGTGCGTCTCCAACTTCAAACCAGAGCACCTCCGCCAAGTCCGGGCCGCCGGACTCGAGATTCCCGTCAACCAAGTGCAGATTGACCCCGAAAGAGGCTGAATCGAGAAGGAACCTCCGTGAGAGATTTTGAGTCCACGTCTGTGTTGCGCGGTGCCCGGCCGACCTCCAGCTCGGAGGCTCTCGCTCCAGACCGGCGTGACCGGCGATCCGGACCGGAATCGTGTTCGGCACAACACAGAACTGCCGCGCTTTCGGAGGACCGCGGCAGTCGCACGGGTAGCGGCAGCAAAATGGACATGAAGTGGGTGTGCACAATGTGCACACCCCGGTCGTCGGACTCGGTCGCACCGGTGCCGGACTGCTTCGGATTGGCCAGGTTTTCGGGACTTCCCAGTATTTTCAAGGGCTGGAGTCCGGTTCGAGTCCCACCTCGGGCACGTGTTTTCCCTGGTCAGGGGCTTGTGGGCCTCTGAGCGTGGACAAATGTTCACGTACGGGCCCCTTAGGATTCTTGGGTGCCATCCCGTGTCCCGGCCGGGACACCCCAGCAGCTCTTAGCTGGTCCAGCCGGGGTAGCGTTTGCGGTCCTGGTCGGGCAGCCCGGCGGCGGTGGCGGGGAGGTTGTCGGGGCCGTAGGACTGCCCGGAGGCGCGGTGGAAGAACACCTCGGCGGTGATCGCTTCAAAGCAGGCGTCCTGGGACCGGACCCAGTAGGTCGTTGTGTCGCCGTCGACGTAGGTGCCGTAGCCGAACAGTTCCCCGTTCCCGAGGTCAGCAGCTGTCGGTTCCGTTGCAGCCTGGTCGCAACCTTTGAAGTTCTAGCATGGGGCCAGGACGAAGACGTCTGTTTTCCAGAGGAGTAACCATGACTGTTTATGTACAGCCCGGCCAAGAAGGATCGAAGGTCCAGTTCAAGGACCGCTACGAGAACTGGATCGGCGGCGAATGGGTGGCCCCGACAACCGGCCAATACATTGAGAATGTATCGCCAGTAAATGGTAAGCAGTTCACGGAGGTGGCCCGTGGCGCCGCTGCGGATGTTGAGTTGGCATTGGATGCTGCCCACAGGGCGGCGCCGTCCTGGGGCAAGGCTTCGGTCACAGAGCGGGCTGCGGTGTTGAACAAGATCGCAGACCGGATCGATGCGAACCTCGAGATGCTGGCTGTCGCCGAATCGTGGGATAACGGCAAGCCGATCCGCGAGACCCTCAACGCCGACATCCCGCTGGCAGCGGACCACTTCCGGTACTTCGCCTCCGCTATCCGCGCCCAGGAGGGTCGGCTGTCACAGCTCGATGAGGACACCACCGCCTACCACTTCCATGAGCCGCTGGGCGTGGTGGGCCAGATCATCCCGTGGAACTTCCCGATCCTGATGGCCGTCTGGAAGCTCGCCCCGGCACTGGCCGCCGGTAACGCCGTAGTGCTCAAACCGGCTTCCAACACCCCGGCCTCCATCCTTGTCCTGGCCGAACTCATCGCGGACCTGCTGCCGCCGGGACTGTTGAACATCGTAAACGGATTCGGTGCGGAGGTCGGAAAGCCGTTGGCCTCCAGCCCGCGGATCCGAAAGATCGCCTTCACCGGGGAAACCACCACCGGAAGGCTGATCAGCCAGTATGCCAGCCAGAACCTGATTCCGGTCACCCTGGAACTTGGCGGCAAGAGCCCGAACATCTTCTTCAACGATGTTGCCGACGCCAACGACGCGTTCTATGACAAGGCACTCGAGGGCTTCACCCTTTATGCCTTCAACCAAGGCGAGGTCTGCAGCAGCCCGTCCCGTGCCCTGGTCCAGGACGGGATCTACGATTCCTTCATGGCCGACGCCGTGGCCCGTACCGAGAAGATTATGCAGGGCAACCCGCTGGACACGGAAACCCAGATCGGCGCCCAGGCATCCAACGACCAGCTGGAAAAGATCCTTTCCTACATCGACATCGGCAAGCAGGAAGGCGCCACGCTCCTTGCCGGCGGCGCCCGCGCCGAACTGCCCGGTGACCTAGCCGGGGGCTTCTACGTCCAGCCGACCATTTTTGAAGGCCAGAACAGGATGCGGATCTTCCAGGAGGAAATCTTCGGCCCCGTGGTCTCCGTTGCACGGTTCACGGACTACAACGACGCCATCAGCATCGCCAACGACACCCTCTACGGCCTCGGCGCCGGCGTCTGGTCCCGCAACGGCAACGTCGCCTACCGCGCCGGACGCGAAATCCAGGCAGGCCGTGTCTGGGTCAACAACTACCACGCCTACCCCGCCGGCGCCGCGTTCGGCGGTTACAAGTCCTCAGGCATCGGACGTGAAAACCACGCCATGATGCTGGACCACTACCAGCAGACCAAAAACCTCCTGGTCAGTCACTCCGAAAACAAACTCGGCTTCTTCTAGCCCGGTCGAGGACCACCGAAAGAGTTCAACAACCAGGTACCACGAAGGGGCTTTTGAATGACGAGAATGTTGATTATCGGACCTCCCGGTTCGGGCAAGGGAACGCAGGCCGAACGGATCTCGGAGCGCCTCGACGTTGCCGCGATTTCCACCGGCGACATCTTCCGTGCCAACGTCAAAGGCGAGACCCCGCTGGGAATCGAAGCCAAGAAGTACATGGACGCCGGGGACTTCGTTCCGGACAGCGTGACCAACAAAATGGTCCGGGACCGCCTCAGCGAAGCCGACGTCCAAGACGGCTTCCTGCTCGATGGTTACCCGCGCACCACCGGCCAGGTCGATTACCTGGACTACATCATCGCCGGCAAGGATGACAAGCTCGACGTCGTCCTGCAGCTCACGGCCGACGACGAGGAACTCGTGGCCCGCCTTCTGGGACGTGCCAAGGAGACCAGGCGCAGCGATGACAACGAAGCTGTCATCCGCCACCGCCTGGACCTCTACCACGGGCAGACCGAAACCGTGGTTGCCAAGTACGCAGAGCGCGGAATCCTGGTCAGGGTTGATGGGATCGGCGGGATCGGCGAGGTCACCGACAGAGTGATGAGCATCCTAGAAGAGCTCCTCAAGGTCCCCGTCGTAAACGGACGGTAGTACTTCAGCCGCCTGCACCGGTGATCAGGCAACGGTGATCGAGCCTGTCGGATATCACCAGAGGAATCCGACAGGCTCGACTACTGGCGGCCCCTACTTCCGGCGCCACAGTGCGCACCGGCCACAGCCTGAACAGCGCCTGTTCTTCAAACAAGGATCCCCTGAGTTCGAATCGAGAGGAATCGGTGTCCACCGCAGTCCTTCAAGGCAGGGCGCCCCAGTCTTCGCCGGCGACCTCTGCCTCCAGTCGACCATTGTTGAAGGCTATAACAGAATGCGGATCTTCCAGGCGGAAATCTTCGGCCGCGTGGTCCCGTAGCAGGGTTCAGCGGGTAACACGACGCCGTCAGCATCATGGCCAATGACTCCGGTAAGTCCTCGACTTCGGTGTCCGGCAACGTAGCATACCGGGCGGCCCGGGAAATCCGCGCCCGCCGCGGCCGGCGGGCTGTTACTGTTGCCCGCCCCCGGGCCTGATCCACCGATGCTGCGAACAACCGCGTGTCGCCAATACAACCGACTTTTTCGGACTTCGTCCTCTTGCCTCCCGGGCACCGATCATCCACACTCTGGCTATAGATCCGCAGGAGAATGGTTCAGCCGATCAGCCCACCGATCACTACGGCCGGCCACCCGCCCCATCAGAGAATGCCGGGCACGAACCACCGCTTTCCGCCCTCCGGGTTTGCCCGGGCTCTGGAAGCCCGTGCCGCTGAGAGGCCCGGTAGATCCCATCGGGAAGAGACCACGATGATCAAGCGCCACTCGGACCTCGTCCTGGAAATCACCGCCCGCCCACGACCCGACCACCGTCGAAAACGACCTGAACACTGCGGTGGAGATCGCCCGCGAACACTCCATGACGGAACGCCGCCACGGCATCCTGGTCACCCAACACGGCCATGCCAGCTATACCGTCGCCGCCAGCGGCTATGTCCTCCACGGGCAGACGCGAGAACGGCGCGAGTGGCGCAGGCATCGGCAGGGCGGGCGGACAGCGTGGGATTGTCCGAACACGCCCCCACCTGGCCGCCGGACGCCCGGCCGCCATCCACAGAAGCTCGGGGTTGGGTGCAGCTTCCGCGAAAGGCTGTCGCGGGCGCCCACCCACGGCGGCGAACAGAGCCTGCCGGTGCTTCTTCAGGCTGGCCTCATGTTGACGCGGCAAGGGTCGCGCGGGGTATCTCCTGATAGTTCACCCGGGCGCTGCCATAGCGGCAGGATTCAGCAGGTCCAGTGACCGGTCCACACGGTATATCCGCTCGCCTTGTCGATGAACTCGCGGGAATAGGGACTCTGGGCGGCGATCCACAGGCCGGAAGAGTCGGGCATGACGTCTTCAACGATGCCCCGCCGGTGAAAGTCATCGTGGAGATAGACGTCCACGAGCGCTCCGGCGAGACCAACGAACTCTCCGGTGCAGACCATTCCTGGATCTGAGGCGTGTCCTTCACTCACAAATACCTCCGGGTAGGTCGGTCTGAATTTGGCAGGTACCGCCGCTGCGCGGATCGTCTCCGGTGAGAGCAGCGAAGCCCCTGCCGCGCTCCGGGCGGCTGGCCTCACTTGCGCACCTGAAGGGAATCGGTGATGGTTTGCATGATGGTGTTGTCGGCCAGGGTGGTCGCGTCGCCCACTTCGCGGCCTTCCGCGACGTCCTTGAGCAGGCGGCGCATGATCTTCCCGGAGCGGGTCTTGGGCAGTTCGGGCACCACCAGGATGGTCTTGGGCTTGGCAATGGGCCCGATCTCCCTGCTCACATGGTTGCGGAGGTCCTGGACGATCTCGTCGCCGGAGTCCACTGCGCCGCCGCGAAGGATCACGAACGCCACCACGGCCTGGCCGGTGGTTTCGTCCGCGGCACCCACGACGGCGGCTTCCGCCACCGCCGGGTGGCTCACCAGGGCGGACTCGATCTCCGTGGTGGAGAGCCGGTGCCCGGAGATGTTCATGACGTCGTCCACGCGGCCCAGGAGCCAGATGTCGCCGTCCTCGTCCTTCTTGGCGCCGTCACCGGCGAAGTACATGGTCTCGAACCGGGACCAGTAGGTTTCCTTGAACCGTTCCGGGTCGCCCCAGATGCCGCGCAGCATCGCGGGCCAGGGTTCGCGGATCACCAGGAAGCCGCCGTGTCCGTTGGGCACTGACTCGCCGAGTTCATCCACGACGTCCACGGCGATGCCGGGCAGGGGAACCTGGGCTGAACCCGGCTTCGTGGCAGTGACGCCGGGCAGCGGGGCGATCATCTGGGCGCCGGTTTCGGTCTGCCACCACGTGTCCACGATGGGTGCCTTGCCGCCGCCGATGACTTCCCGGTACCACATCCAGGCTTCCGGGTTGATGGGTTCGCCCACCGAACCGAGGACCCGGATCGAGGACAGATCGTACTTGTCCGGGATGTCCTTGCCCCACTTCATGAACGTCCGGATCGCGGTGGGCGCTGTGTAGAGGATGGAGACCTTGTACTTCTCAACGATCTCCCACCAGCGGCCCTGGTGCGGGGAGTCCGGGGTGCCTTCGTACATGACCTGGGTGGCGCCGTTGATGAGCGGGGCGTAGGCGACGTAGGAGTGGCCGGTGACCCAGCCGACGTCGGCCGTGCACCAGTACACGTCGGTCTCGGGGTGGAGATCGAAGACCGCCTTGTGGGTGTAGGCGCCTTGGGCCAGGTAGCCGCCGGTGGTGTGCAGGATCCCCTTGGGCTTGCCGGTGGTGCCGGAGGTGTAGAGGATGAACAGCGGGTGTTCGGAGTCGTGGCCCACGGCCGTGTGCTCCGGGGATGCGGCGCCAACGGTGTCGGCCCACCAGTGGTCCCGGCCCTCGTGCCAGTCGACGTCCTGGCCGTTGCGCTTGACCACCACAACGTTCTGCACGCTGTGCCCGTCCGTGGCAAGGGCCTGGTCCACGGCGGGCTTCAGGGCGCTGGGCTTGCCGCGGCGGTAGGTGCCGTCGGCAGTGACCACCAGTTTGGCTTCGGCATCGTCGATCCGGGAGCGGAGGGCATCGGCGGAGAAGCCGCCGAACACCACGGAGTGCACGGCGCCGATCCGGGCGCAGGCAAGCAGCGTGATGACGGCCTCGGGAATCATGGGCAGGTATACGGCGACGCGGTCGCCCTTGGCCACGCCGAGTGACTCGAAGGCGTTGGCAGCCTTCTTGACCTCTTCGGTGAGCTGCGCGTACGTGTAGCTGCGGCTGTCACCGGGTTCGCCTTCGAAGTAGATGGCCACCCGGTCCCCGTTGCCGGCCTCGACGTGGCGGTCCAGGGCGTTGTATGCGGCGTTGACCTCGCCGCCAACGAACCATTTGGCGAAGGGAGGGTTGGACCAGTCCAGGGTTTCCGTGAAGTCTTTGCTCCAGGTGAGCAGTTCACGGGCCTGCCTGGCCCAGAAGGCCGGCCGGTCGGCGTCGGCCTCCGCGTAATCCCCGGCGGTGACAACCGCGTTCGCGGCGAAGACTTCCGAGGGAACGAACCTGCGGTTCTCATGCAGCAGGTTCTCAAGGGCATCGCCCTGCTGGATCGGCCCGAATGATGCCGAGGTGGGTGCGTTGGACATGAATGACTGTCCTTCCTCTAAATGTGCTCTGTAGTGAAAAAGCGGGCTTTGCGGCCGCCGCGCCCCGCCGGCACGACAGCCACTTCCGGACCTGCACAGCCGGGCCGGGAATACTCACGTCCGCGGGCCCGCCATGGGCGGGAGCATCATGGAGCACGGACGGTCGTTCAAACGGCGAGGATCTCCGATTCCCGGGACCCGTTGATGTAACGGGCGTAGGCGGGAACCGTCAGGAAGGCCTGGAAGGCAGGGTCCAGGGTGACTTCTTCGAAGATGTCCCGGGCATCGGCGAAGCGGTCCCCTTCGAAGCGTTCCAGCCGGGTGAACTCCTTGTCCAGCAGGTCCTCCACCCACTCGCGGGTGATGATTTCGCCGTGGTCGGTGATGGCGTGGGAGTAGATCCACTGCCACAGCTGCGAGCGGGAGATCTCCGCGGTGGCGGCGTCCTCCATCAGATTGTGGATGGCCACCGCGCCGTTGCCGCGCAGCCAGGATTCGATGTAGCGGATGCCCACTTCGATGTTGTTCCGGATGCCCTGTTCGGTGATGGTGCCGGTGGTGGCGGCGATGTCCAGCAGCGCACGGGCATCCGGCGTCACATCTTCGCGGAGGCGGTCCAGCTGGTTCGGGCGGTCGCCGAGGACGCCGTCGAACACTTCGCGGCAGACCGGAACCAGGTCCGGGTGGGCCACCCAGGAGCCGTCGAAGCCGTCGTTGGCTTCGCGGGTCTTGTCGGCGCGGACCTTCTGGAACGCAGTCCGGTTGGCGGTTTCGTCCCTGCGGTTGGGGACGGCTGCGGCCATGCCGCCGATCGCCATGGCGCCGCGCTTGTGGCAGGCACGGACCAGCTGCTCGGTGTAGGCGCGCATGAAGGGCTGGGTCATGGTCACCTGTACACGGTCCGGGAGGACGAAGCGGGGGCCGCGGGTACGGAAGTTCTTGATCATGGAGAAGATGTAGTCCCAGCGTCCGGCGTTCAGGCCCGAGGCGTGGTCGCGGAGTTCGTAGAGGATCTCTTCCATCTCGAAGGAGGCCGTGATGGTCTCGATCAGCACCGTGGCGCGGATGGTGCCCTGCGGGATGCCGAGCAGGTCCTGGGCGAGGATGAAGATGTCGTTCCACAGGCGTGCTTCGAGGTGGTTTTCGATCTTCGGCAGGTAGAAGTAGGGGCCTTTGCCCTGGGCCAGCAGGCGGCGGGCGTTGTGGAAGAAGTACAGGCCGAAGTCCACGATGCCGCCCGCGACCGGTGTCGCGTTGATGAGCATGTGCTTCTCGGGCAGGTGCCAGCCGCGGGGACGGACCACGATGGTGGGCAGCTCCTCTGCGGGGCGGAGCTTGTACTCCTTGCTGCGTCCGTCGGCGGTTGAGCTGAAGTCGATCCGGCGCTCCAGGGCATCGGTCAGGTTCAGCTGGCCCTGGATGACGTTGCGCCACGACGGCGTGGAGGAGTCCTCCATGTCCGCGAGCCACACCTTGGCACCGGAGTTCAGCGCGTTGATGGTCATCTTCTTGTCCACCGGACCGGTGATTTCGACGCGGCGGTCCTCCAGGCCCGGGGCGGGGGGAGCGACACGCCAGTTCGGATCTTCCCGAACGGACTCGGTCTCGGGAAGGAAGCCCGGATCCTGGCCCTGACCGATTTGGATCCTCCGGTCACGGCGGATCTGCATCAGCTCCTGGAGGCGCGGCGCCATTGCCGCATGCAGCCGCGCCACAAACTCCAGCGCATCAGGGGTCAGGACCTCGTTCTGACGCTGGATCGGCCGGGCGGTCAGGGTGATCCCGTTGATCGAAAAGTTGTCAGGGAAGCTGTTCATTGGAAAATTCTCCTCAGGGAGTGGCGGGGTGCAGCGGGCCGGGTCCTGGGGAGGACCTGGCCCGCTGCTCTTCCGCCGGGGTGTTAGTGGAACTGGCCTTCTTCGGTGGATCCCACCAGGGCCAGGGTGGATGCGTTCGGGTTGAGCGCAGTGGCGATGTCGTCGAAGTAGCCGGTGCCGACTTCGCGCTGGTGCTTGGTCGCGGTGTAGCCGCGGGACTCGGAGGCGAATTCCTTTTCCTGCAGCTCGACGTAGGCGCTCATGCCTTCACGGGCGTAGCCGTGGGCGAGGTCGAACATCGAGTAGTTCAGGGCGTGGAAGCCGGCCAGGGTGATGAACTGGAACGTGAAGCCCATGGCGCCGAGTTCACGCTGGAACTTGGCGATGGTGGCGTCGTCCAGGTGCTTGCGCCAGTTGAACGACGGCGAGCAGTTGTAGGAGAGCATCTGGTCCGGGAACTCGGCCTTGACGGACTCGGCGAACTTGCGGGCCAGTTCGAGGTCCGGGGTGCCCGTTTCCATCCAGATGAGGTCGGAGTACGGGGCGTAGGCCTTGGCGCGGGCGATGCAGGGTTCGATGCCGTTGCGGACCTTGTAGAAGCCTTCCGCCGTACGTTCACCGGTAACGAATTCCTGATCCCGCTCGTCCACGTCTGAGGTGATCAGGGTTGCTGCCTCGGCGTCGGTGCGGGCGATGACCACCGACGGGGTGCCGGCGACGTCGGCGGCCAGGCGGGCGGCGTTCAGGGTGCGGACGTGCTGCTGGGTGGGGATGAGCACCTTGCCGCCGAGGTGGCCGCACTTCTTCTCCGAGGCGAGCTGGTCCTCCCAGTGAACGCCCGACGCGCCAGCCTGGATCATGGACTTCATCAGCTCGTAGGCGTTGAGCGGGCCGCCGAAGCCTGCCTCGGCGTCGGCGACGATCGGCACCAGCCAGTCTTCAACGGTCTGGATGCCCTCGGAGAATTCGATCTGGTCTGCGCGGAGCAGGGCGTTGTTGATGCGGCGGACCACCGTGGGAACCGAGTTGGCCGGGTAGAGCGACTGGTCCGGGTAGGTGTGGCCGGAGTTGTTCGCGTCAGCGGCAACCTGCCAGCCGGAAAGGTAGATGGCGCGGAGACCGGCCTTGACCTGCTGCACCGCCTGGTTGCCGGTGAGGGCGCCCAGGGCGTTGGTGTACCCGCCGGTCTTGTGCTCCTCGGTGAGCTGCTTCCACAGCTTCTCGGAGCCGCGGCGTGCCAGCGTGTGTTCTTCGGAGACACGGCCCCGGAGGCGGACGACATCCGAAGCCTGGTAGTCCCGGGTCACGCCTTCCCAGCGCGGGTTGGCAGCCCACTCGCTCTCCAGGGCGGCGGCCTGCTGTTCGGGCGTCTGCTGGGTGGGCTCATATGCTGCAGTCATCATTGTCTCCTTGATTGTGCCCCGGACCGCGTCTTCCTGCCTCGTGGCAGTTCTGGTCAGCGGATCCGGGGCTGTGTTGCACCGCTTTGCAGCCGCAAGGCGTTCTGAGTTCGGGCCGGCGGGCCGTCCGGGACGCATCCGCCGGCCCGAACTCCAGTGGTTCTTGATCTGTTCGTTTCGCTGGACAATCAGCTCCCGACAGCGGCGATACCACAAAGCGCCTGGTGAGACACCACGGTCGCCGGCTGCTGCTGTAGGGACTGATCAGTATTTGATGGGGTCAGTACTTGATGACGACGCGACCGTCGATCTTGGCGTGCTTCATCTCGTCAAGGACGGCGTTCACCTCGGAAAGCTTCCGGGTGGAGACGGTGGGGTGGATCTTGCCCTGGGCATAGAAGTCCAGTGCCTCCTCCAGATCCTGCCGGGTTCCCACGATGGACCCTCGGACGGTCAGGCCCTTGAGCACGATCTCGAAGATCGGCGCCGGGAAATCCCCCGGCGGCAGTCCGTTGAAGACGATGGTGCCGCCACGCCGGGCCATCCCGATCGCCTGCCCGAACGCGGAGGGATGGACTGCGGTCACCAACACGCCGTGGCAGCCGCCCGTTTCGCGCTGTATGACCTCGACCGGGTCTTCATGCAGGGCGTTGACGGTCAGTTCGGCGCCGTGCTGCTTCGCGAGGGCCAGCTTGTCATCCGCAATATCCACCGCTGCGACTCGAAGGCCCATCGCGACGGCGTACTGGACGGCAATATGGCCCAGGCCGCCGATCCCAGAGATTGTTACCCACTGGCCCGGCCGGGCCTCGGTCATCTTGAGTCCCTTGTAGACCGTCACGCCGGCACAGAGCACGGGCGCGACTTCCACGGGGTCCGAACCGGCCGGGATCCTGGCGGCGAAGCGCGAGTCCACCAGCATGTACTCGCCGAAGGAACCGTCAACGCTGTAGCCGGCGTTCCTTTGCGCTTCACACAGCGTTTCCCAACCTGTCCGACAGTACTGGCAGTCGCCGCAGGCGGACCAGAGCCAGGCATTACCCACCAGATCGCCCACGGCCAGGTCCGTCACACCCTCACCGAGCGCCACCACCTCGCCGACACCCTCGTGGCCGGGGACGAAGGGCGGCGACGGCTTGACCGGCCAATCTCCTTCCGCGGCATGCAGATCGGTGTGGCACACACCGGTGGTGAATACTTTGACCAGTGCCTCGCCGCGCCCCGGGGTGGGAACGGGAAGGGCCTGGATCTGAAGATCCTTGCCGAATTCAGTTACTACAGCTGCTTGCATCGTCGTCATTGTCGATTTTTCCTTCGTCGTTTGTACCGGCAGAAAAGGACTGCACGGACAGGAAGTGGAGCGGTAACCAAGCCGGATGTCCCTTGGCATGCGGGGGCAGGTAGTTCAACGTCCTGGACGGAGCGGGCGCCCTGCCGGAGGACAGTGACTGCAGCGGCACCTCAAGGGCCGGGTAAACGGGTGCGGCGAACGGATTTGTTAGGGCGTGGATAACCCCGTCAGCGTGCCAGTCCCGTCTTGTCGTGCAATGTCACCTGGACCGTCTTGGTCTGCCGTGTGAAACACGAGCATCGTTCCACTGTTGGTGTGAGCGGGAACGACGGCCGTTGTCCTCAGCTTAGGGACGGGAGGGTTGCGATAGGGTTGCAGTCCTGTGAGTCAGCTCACGGACGCTGGTGTGTTCCGAATTCGGATTCCAGACGCTCCAGGTCAGCAACCACGGCCGCCCGCTTGGGGGAGCGCAGGGGCAGTAACTTCAGCGCCGCCATGCGGACGACCATGTCATCACTCGCTTCAGGAAGGTCCGCGTACTGGAGCAGGGCCTCTGCGCTGCCGTCCGCGAGGAGAGCTTCCCGCAGGAGGGTGGAGACGCGCTCCCGCAGGCTCACCACACCTGGAGCCTCCGAGTGCGGCAGCACCGGACCACGATAGATGTTCAAGGCCACCCGGTGTGCCCCGCGGTGGAGACAGCTGAGCACCTGGCCAGCGTCCGGCAGGACATCCACGGTGAGCCTGTAGGGCCGGGATTCCGGCACGGCAACAGGATTGAACTGCTGAAGGACTTTTCGCAGCCGGACCATCTCCGCCCGAAGCGTCAGGGCCGGTACGTCCCCGAACAGCAGGTTGCACAGCTCCTCGGCGCTGAGGCCATCCGGATGAATGCTCAACAGGGCCAGCATCTCGCTGTGCCTTGGAGACAGCGATACCGTCCTACCCTCGATGCTTAGCAGCGCCTGGTCCCGGCCAAGCAACTGCAGGCTATTGCGATACAGACTCCGGACCGGTGAGCTGCTCCGGCGGACAGTCCTGTGGAGAGTGGCGGATGCAGGTCTTCGCCGCTCCGCGAGGCGGTCCCGCTTCGCAGCGGCCAGCTGAAGCCGCTCCACGCGCAGGTGCGCCTGTGCCGCTGCCACGGTGGCCTCAACGAGAGCCAGCGTATGCGGAGCGACAGCCATCTCGGTGCCGGTGATGTCCAGGACACCGATCACGGCCCCCGTGTCCGGATCGTGGAAGGGCACTGCCGTGCAGCTCCACGGGTGAACAGCCCGGTTGAAATGTTCTGCACCGGAAATCTGGACGCTGCGGCCCAGCGCCAGGGCGGTCCCAGGTGCGCTCGTGCCGACGCTGGCCTCGGACCAGACCGCGCCCTCAACGAACATCATGCGCTCGGCGCGGCGCCGAAGGGCAGTATCACCATCGACCCACAGCAGCCTGCCCAGTTCATCCCCGACAGCGACTAGCAGCCCGTGCTCGGAACTGGGCTGAATCAGCAGCTTATGAATTACGGGCATAATCACTGCCAACGGATGTCCCCGGCGGTACTCCTCAAGAGCCCCACCATCAAGGATCAGCCCAGACGGCGGCGCGTCAGGGTCAGCCCGCAGATGCAGCGAACGCTGCCAGGATTCCTCAATCATCCTGCGAACAGGCCGTTGCCCCGGCCTGACCCCAGGCCGCTTCGACGCCGGGAGAGGCCGGACAACAGGAGCAGTTGTCGCCGCCTCCAGTCGGAGCGACAGCGACCGGGAAGTACGCACGATGACTCCATAGTCGAAAGGCAAAAAAGGGTCAAAAGTGACCCCGCTCACAATCATAGCGCCAGTTGATGAGTTGCCCGCCCCGACTCCGGCCGGGCACACGGCACACCACTCAGACTCTCGGCCTTCTGTTTGGAAGGGCGGTGCAGGCAGCGAGGCCCTTTTCGTTCTTGTTCCGGACCCCATATGGGCACTGCCTGCACATTAGCTGTTTTCTTGAAGCCCGCACTGCGGTCCTTTTGGCGTGGCAGTCTGGATACTGTCCGGTTCCGGCGACCTCTTGGCGGGCATCCTATTGGTCGTTGGAATCGCCGTTGGCGCTCATTTTGCGGTCCGATGGGGTGGTTCTCAGGCCCGCAAAATGAGAAGAACATGCAGGAGTTAATCTCGAAGAAAAAGCCTATCGACGTTGATCCTGACGAGACCGACGGTCCATTGGATCAGGCCGGATGGCCGCCCTCTGTAGGGTCCCGTGCAGGGCGCTTTCGGTACGTCGGACAGTCGCATGCACCGCGCCCGTGTCTGGCTTATGCGGCAATTGGTGTTGTCTGTGGCGGGGACCTTGGTAAAGGTGGTGCTGTCGCGGAGCATGGCCCAGAGGACGTTCAGGCGGCGCCGGGCCAAGGAGAGCATGGCCTGGATGTGGGTTTTGCCTTCGGCGCGTTTGCGGTCGTAGTAGGTACGGGATGAGGGGCAGCTTTTCAGGGCCGACAGGGAAGCCAGGTGGAAGACCCGGAGGAGGCGGCGGTCGTAGCTGCGGGGCGGTGGTGGTTGCCGGTGATCCTGCCGGAGGGCGCCCACGGCGAAGGCGACACTTTTCATGAGGACCAGGCCCAGCGGAATCATGGCGATGACGCTGGCGACGGCACCGACAGAACCGGTCTTCCAGCTTCCGGTAGCGATGGCTGGATCGCGACGCTTGATGGCGTGTTAGTCGCGGCATGAAGTGGCGTGTCCTCTGAAGTGTCGTGCGTTGGCTGGGGAGTATCGGGGTCGCTGTCGCGAGTCCGAGGGGGATTGTCGAATCTTGTTTAGCCGGCTCTCTAGGAGCGCGGGTCAGTAGTCGGCCGGGTTCTTAAAACGCCGTGTGAATTGCCGGGGTGCGGGAGGGGTGGCTGGAAGAATCGGGAGTATGAATTCCGGTTCCCAGGATGGCCTTTTTGATGAAGCTCTCGTGGAGCGGGTGGAGCGTTTTGATGACGGGATCGTTGAGGCCGGCGCTGGTGTGAACAAGCGGTTCAAATCCTTTGAGCCGGACGCGGTGATGCTGGTCCCGCCGTCGCTGGATGAGTGGTTGCCGCAGAATCATCTGGCCCGGTTCATCGCTGATCTGGTGTCCCGGGAGTTGGAGCGGGCGTGCGTGGACGTGGTCGCGTTCCGTTGGCTGGCCGGGCAGCAGGCACCGGATTTCCGGTCCATTGGCCGGTTCCGCAAACGCCATCTCGCGGCGTTGGGGAACGTGTTCCTGCAGGCGCTGGAACTCTGCCGGGCCGCGGGCATGGTCTCGTTGGGCCGGGTTGCCCTGGACGGGACGAAGGTGCGGGCCAACGCGTCCCGGCGAAAGGCGATGAGCTACGGACGGCTGACCGAAAAACAGAGGATCCTCGCCGCGGAGGTCTCGGACATGCTCGCCGACGCCGAGGCCGTTGACAAGGATGAGGATGCCCGGTTCGGGGCGGACAAGCGCGGCGATGAGCTCCCGCCGGACCTGGCCGACCGTGAATCACGGCTGGCGAAGATGGCCGCGGCCCGCAAACAGCTCGAAGAGGACGCAGCAGCCAAAGCACGCAAGGAGGCGGAGCAGAAAGCCCGGGACCGCGGCGATGACGACGGGACTGCTGCGGCCAAGGGTGAGGAAGCCGCGGCCAAAGCGGAGGTCAGACCGAGGGCCCAGCGCAATTTCACGGACCCCGATGCCCGGATCATGAAGACTGCAGACGGATCGTACCACTATTGCTACAACGCCCAGGCCGTGGTCGATGCCGACCATCAGGTCATCGTCGCCACCGATCTGAACAACATGGCAGTGGACGTGCAGCAACTGGTCCCGATGACCGAACGCACCGCCGAAACCCTGGGCCGGATGCCCGCCCAATGGACCATCGACGCCGGATACTGCTCAGCGGAAAACCTCGAACACGTCCGGCAGATCGAGGCCTCCAGCGAGGGCGGGACCGAGTTCTTCATCGCGACCGGCCGGCTCAAACTCGGCGAAAAGGTTCCCGAGACGCCTCGGGGACGGATCCCGGTCAATGCCACATCCAAGGAACGCATGGCGAGGAAACTCAAAACCAAGAAGGGCCGGGCCGTTTACGCGCGGCGCAAGGCGATCATCGAACCGGTCTTCGGGCAAATCCACACCCGCCAGGGCAAACACGTACTCCTGCGCGGCCTCGAACAGGCCAAACACGAGTGGGAACTGATGGCAGGCTGTCATAACCTGCTGAAATTGTTCACTTTCAAAGGGAAAGCCGGTCTCAACGCGCCGGCCGGAGCCTAACCCACGGGCCAAGGCGGCCACGGCTGCCCGGCCATCAAGATGGCAACGTGTCACCGGTCAGTAGACAGGACCACTCCTGGATGACGGAAACCACTACCGCCCCACGCTCCTAGTGGATGATGCGGGGCGACTCGTTGAATGGAGATCGCCGTTTTTGGCGTAGGGCATGAGGGGGTGGCACGAATGGACGGTCGAAGGCTTCCGTGTTGTGCCACCGCCCTGTTGCCTTACTGAAGGAGATCCGTTCCCTTCTTGCTCGTTTGAGACGAAGTTCAGTCGGTCAGGAACACCAGCACCTCACGGACGAACTCGTCGAGGTGCTGGAACAGGAACGCGTGCCGGCGTCGCTGTAGAGGACGAGTTTTGCGTTGGGGAGTTCCTGTACCGCGGCGTAGGAGCTGTAGGCGTCGATCATGACGTCGTGTGCCCCTCCGGCGTACAGCACCGGGGCGGTGATGGTCGCCAGGTCGCGCGCGACGTCGTCCCAGGGCGCGGCCAGCGTCGCTGTGATGGCCTCGAGCTGACCCATCGCGGCATCCTGGGTGACCTGCGGGGCGCCCTCGGGCATCTCGGCTTGGATGCGTCCGAAGTGGTCGAGGCCCCTGGCGCGGGCTTCGTCGGTCTCGGGGTAGAACAGGTACAGAAGGTCCTCGAGGCCCGATCCGGGCTTCGTCATGATGGTGGCGACCCGTTCCGGCATTGCCGGCATGCCGGGCGCGGTGC
>NZ_JAGGPM010000054.1 GCF_018613835.1 Arthrobacter sp. ISL-5
TGAAGAGGACGACCTGGACGTCAACATCGTTCTCGAGGTCTGTGACGATCTCGTGAAGCCGGACAGCGGTCTCGGCGGCCACGACGTTGGCTGGCGGATTGTGGAAGGTGATCGTCGCCACCTTCGGGCTCGGACGATCAAGGATGACAGTGCTGGACGTGCTCATGATGTGCTCCATTCGGGGGTGGGTGGAAATGATGGTCCTGGACGTGATCGCGTCCGGGAACGGTCTCGCCGCGGTGCTCAGCGCAGGAAGAACCCCAGGAGGCGGTCGGCGCGCTTGCCGAAGGGCGCGTGCAGCAGGTCGGCGGCGTTCCACCGGCCCTGCGTGTAGATGCCCTTGGGATGGCTGAGGGTGCGGAACCCCTCGATGCCGTGGTATTTGCCCATGCCGCTCTCGCCGACGCCACCGAAGGGGAGGTCGTCCTGACCGACGTGCATGATCGTGCCGTTCACGGTCACGTTGCCCGAGGTCGTGCGGTCAAGCACCCTGCGGAGCTGGGCGGATCGCTGGGCGGCGAGGATGGCGCCGAAGCGTTCCTTGTCGGAGAGTCCCGCCGTCGCGGCCGGCTCGTGCGTGGTGATGGTCATGATGATGCTCCCTACTGGATTGCTGGGTGGATTCGCGGCAACGCGGACAGGCGGTCGATGGGTTGGAACGGGGTCAGCGCTTGCTGCGGCGGATGGTGGCGCCCATGAAGTGCACGACCGTGCTTCGCGGGAGGAAGCGGGCAGCGATGGCGAGCGGGCGTCCGTTGGTGATGACCGAGGGGCGGTGTGACGGCTTGTCGACGGTGTCGAGGGCGGTCTTCACGACGTCTTCGGGGCGGGCGCGGCGGGTGCCGTAGTCGGCGGACTGGCTGCCGGCGGCGTCGAAGAACTCGGTCGCCATCGCCCCGGGGGAGATGGCGAGAACGCGGAGACCCGTGCCACGCGCCTCTTCCCAGAGCGATTCGGTGAAGCTCAGCACGAAGGCCTTCGAGGCGCCGTAGACGCTGAGGTAGGGGGTCGGCATGAAGCCGAGCAGGCTCGCGACATTGATCAGGATGCCCGTCTTCTGCTTCGCGAAGACGTCAAAGTAGGCGTGGCTGAGGTCGACCAGGGCGCCGATGTTCAGCGTGATGAGCTGCTGCAGCCGCTCAGAGTCCTCCTCGCCGAACGGGTTGTGCGTGCCGAAGCCGGCGTTGTTCACGAGGCCGGTGGCGAAAATGCCCCTCGACTCGAGCTCATTTCGGAGCATGCGCCCGGCGTCCGGCCGGTCGAGTTCGCGGGCGATGGTGGTCACGGTGACCCCGTCGCGGCGGGTCAGCTCCTCGGCGAGGGCCTTCAGTCGGTCTTCGCGGCGGGCCACGAGAACGAGGTTCGCGCCGCGGGCGGCAAGTTGGCGGGCGAACTCCGCTCCCAGGCCGGAGCTGGCTCCGGTGACGATGATGGTCTGTGTGATGTAGTCGATTCTGCTCATGGAAACACTCTACGCACAGTTGTGCACCAAGTGCAAGTTGCTTCTTGAACTGCATTGTTGTACTGTTGGTGCATGGCATCGACCCCTTCTCCCATCCGCTTACAGACCCGAGCCGTCGTGCGTTCGCTTCTGGCACAGACGGCGATGCAGCTCTTCGCCGAGAAGGGCTTCGACGAGACCACCGTCGACGAGGTCGCCGCAGCGGCCGGAGTCTCGCGCCGCACCCTGTTCAACTACTTCCGCACGAAAGAAGACCTGGCCCTCAGTGGCCTGTCCGAGCAGGGAGAGGTCATTGCGGCGCGCCTGGGCGCCAGGCCCGCCGATGAAGACGTCTGGGTGTCGCTGCGGCACGCGTTCGTGGTGCTCGACGAGATCGAGGTCAGCCCCGAGAACCGCCTCGAGATTGTCTCGATGCTGTTCGACAACGACTCCCTGCGGGCCGGCCACGCCGAGAAGCAGGCGCGGTGGACCGACCTGCTCGCCCCCCTGATCGAACCGCGCCTGCCCGCCTCCGAATCGCGTGGCTTCCAGGCCAGGGCCATCGTCGGCGCGGCGATCACCTGCCTGCAGGCCGCCACCGAGGAATGGCTGCGGCTGCGGGGTTCGACGCCGCTGTTCGACCTCTATGACACGGCGGTGGCAGCCATCCGCACCTCGAACTGACGCCGGCGGGCGGCTCTGTCCGTCGCCCCTCCCCGCTCAACGCTTCACGATTTACGTCCCGCGGCACCGCCCGCTGCCTTTGGCGCGCCTCTGCGCCCCCTCAAGCCCCCGAGAGCCACACGATTCCCCCGAACATCCCACGAAAGCAGATTCGTGCTCACCGGCGACGGACGCTGCGGCAGCTGATGACAGTCTTGCGCCGAATTGCCGAACTGCCGAACATACTGTTCAACCTGGCATTCTTCATTAGGAAGGCATGTACCTGGCCAAGTGTTTACTGGGGTGTCGGTACCTGCAGTGGACCGCGTCGACCAAAAGTCCATACCACCAGGGCGATCGCGCTGAAGACCATGCCGATGACCATCACCGCAACCCAACCTCCTGCAGCCCACATGACTGCCGCGGCCGCCGAACCAACGGCGCCACCGAGAAAGTTGGTGGTGACGAAAGCGGTGTTCAGCCGGCTACGACCCTCGTTCGGGATGGCGAACATGCGGATCTGGTTGAGGACGTTGACACTTTGCGCGGCGAGATCGAGCACAACGACGGCAACCAGGATTACAACGATTGAGCCGCCTCCGAGGGCAGCGAAGGCGAAGGTAATCAGCAACAAGAGCAGTGCGGCGCCAGTGGTTGCAAGCGACCACCCACGGTCATGGAGCCGACCGACGCGCTGGGCGGCGATGGCCCCTACCAGGCCTGCAAGCCCGAACAGGCCGATCACTGACGGGGGTAGTTGAAAGGCGGACTGCTGAGGAGGAAGGTGAGCCCTGTCCAGAAGAGAGTGAAACTCGCGAAACCGGTCACACCCAAGGCCAACGTCCACCGCACGGTTTCCTGCCGTACAACCACCTCGTCTACCGAAGCCATAAGCGCCGGATAGCGCAGCGGATTCCGGGCAGGCATCGCCGGGATTTGCCCGGTAGAGCAAACCGGCGACGACGAGCGCGGCGACTGCTGCGAGACCGAACACGGCTCGCCAACTGACCGCGTCGGCCACCAAGCCGCTCACGGTCCGCGAGACCAGGATTCCGGTGAGCAGGCCGGACACGACCGTGCCTACAACTCGCCCACGCTCACGGTCACTGGCTAGATCGCCGGCGAGTGGCGTGAGCAGCTGTCCGGCGACGGTGCTCACGCCCACGGCGGTCACAGCAACCAGAAGACTCAGCATTGTCGGGGAGACGGCACAAGCTGCCAGTGCCAACGCGGAACAGAGAACCATCGCCGGGATTAGGCGGTGGCGGTTGAGGGCGTCTCCCAACGGCACGATCAGGAGGACGCCGGCGGCGTAGCCGAGCTGCGTGGCCGTGACCAGCCAACCTGCCGCGCTTGTCGAAGCGTGCAGGTCCCCAGCGATGAGATCCAGCAGCGACTGCGCCCAGTACAAGTTGCCAACGGCGAGGCCACCGGCGATCGCAAACAGGAGTGTCAGTCCCTTGGTCATCCCGGGCTCCTGACGGGTAGGCATGCCAGCCTGGGCGGGCGGCTGCACATGGTTGACGGGCTCGGTCATGGCCTGGGCTCCTGCATCGCGTCCTCCAGCACGCGGCTGTCCGCAGTCTGGTGCAGGTGGTTCACCTGACCGTTGGCGACGGTCCAAACGTGCACAAAGCGACCCTCGACTGCCTGCCCGTTATGGCCGGTGACGGCGTAGTAGCCGACTGCGACGACGTGCCCGTCCCCGTCGGCGAACAGCTGCTCAGGCCGGGCGTCCAGCGAGGAGAACTGTGCGCCCACGGGAGCGAGAAAGTTGCCGAGGACTGTCTCAAGGCCCCGGTACACACCGCCGAGAGGGAATCCGGGCGTGATGTCCCAGACGACGTCTTGCGACATCATCTGGTCGATCACGTAGCGGTCGCCACGGGCCTGGTAGAAGCGTTCAACCAAAACAAGGTCCTCAGATGCCGCCATGAAGCCTCCTTGGCAGACGGACCGGGGCGGGGGCGGATCCAGCCGCCAGCTGGGTGGCACTCAATCGGGGAACGAGAGCCATCACGAGGTGCGGACCATTGCGATGTTGAAGTCGAACGTTCCGAGCACGCCATGGAGGGTGAAGTACAGCGGCATGTACAACTCGACGCTGCGCGCCACCTCGATCCCACCGAGGTCGAGGGTGGCCTCCGACGGCCAGCCGAACTCATTGAGTATCGACTTGGCGGTGGTCTTTGCGGACTCGTCGTTGCCAGCGACGAACACATTGTGGGCGCCGGGCACCCGGGACGGGTTGACCATGACGTCGCAGAAGATCGTATTGAGTGTCTTCACGACGCGAGCCTCAGGGTAGGTGCGCTGGATCTGCTCGGCAAGGCTGTCGTCGCTGGCGATGAGCAGTTTTGGAGGCATACCCTCAGAGAAGTCGAGCGCGAGAGCGATGTCGATGAGAACCTTGCCTGCCAGGTTGCGACCGCCGGTGGCTTCCAGAGCCGCCAGGGAGTTGGCTCCGTTGGTTGCGTTGATGACGACCTCGCCGTGGGCGCCGGCTTCGCTGTAGGAGAGCAGCTCGACGCCGCTGTTGGCCCGCTGCCACGGCGTGAAGGCTGGGGTGCCCATCGCGTCTGGCTCGGTGCGGCTTAGTGTCTGCTCGGGATTGCGCGTCCCGATGGCGACCTCGTGGCCGAGTTCGTCGAGTCGGGCTGCTACTGCGCGGCCGACCATTCCTGTTCCTAGTACTGAGATCTTCATATTGGTGAGTCCTTTCGTGCTTAGTTGCCGTGTGTGGCGTGCTGGTAGTCCTCGTTGGACACCGGCTCCAGCCAGGTGGTGCCGTCGCCGTCTTCGACCCCTTCGAGGAGCGCCAAGTGGCACATGAAGTTGTCGGCTGTCCGGCCTGTCGTCCAGTCAACGTCTTTTCGGGCGCGCGTGGGAGTCTCTGACGAAAGGTGTACTGGCAGGGGATCCCTCAGGCCCGCCTGGGCAGGTAACGTCGTCGGGGTGGATAACCGAAACGAGGTCCGCCAGTTCCTCATCTCACGTCGGGCCAAACTCACCCCGGAACAAGCGGGTCTTCCGGCCGGCGGAGCCCATCGGCGCGTAGCCGGGTTGCGCCGGGCCGAGGTTGCGATGCTTGCCGACGTGAGCGTCGAGTACTACTCCAAACTCGAACGCGGCAACATCTCCGGGGCATCGGAGGCCGTCCTTCACTCCATCGCCGGAGCCCTGCAGCTCGATGACGCCGAACGGGCGCACCTCTTCGACCTCGCGCGCGCCTCCAGCGCGCCGTCGACCAAACCCAGGCGCCGTACAAGCAACTCCGCCGCGATTCGACCCGGATTGCAGCGGGCCCTGGACGCGGTCACTGCCGGACCCGCATTCGTGCGCAACGGCAGGATGGACATCCTGGCCGTGAACCCGCTCGGCAAAGCGTTCTGGGCAGACGTGTTCGCCGCACCCGGACTGGGAAACCTGGCCCGGTTCACCTTCCTCGACCCTGAACGCGCCCGGATCTTCCACCCGGACTGGGAGGCAGCCGCCGACGTCGCCGTCGCGAGCATGCGCACTGAGGCAGGCCGGGACCCGCATAACAAAGATCTGCAGGACCTGATCGGGGAACTGTCCACGCGCAGCGACGCGTTCCGCACCCGCTGGGGAGCCCACAACGTGCGCCGACACGGAACAGGGGAGAAGACCTTCCACCACGCCGTCGTCGGGGATCTCACTCTTACCTACGAAGGACTCGAACTCACGACCGAAGCGGATTTGTCCTTCCTCATCTACACAGCAGAGCCAGGCTCGCCCTCCGAAGAGCGCCTCCGGCTTCTCGCCAGCTGGGCCGCCAGCCACGAGCAGGAAACCGGAACCACCGCCACGGAGATGGGCCTGAGCGAAACAGATCGAAGCACCCCATGAACTTCGAACCAAAACCATCAACGACCAAGGGATCCCCGCATTGGTTCACCGGGGACGTCTGGGTCGAACCGATTGCCGTGCCCAGGGATGCCGATCAGCGCATCCGCTGTGCAGTATAGAGACTCGCTCTTAGCGTGTAGGCCGAGAATGGGAGGGATTTTTCCTAGGCAGGGATCCACCCCTCCCGGCTGCCGGTGGCGGCCGTTCGCGCGGAAGACGTCTTAGTTGAAGAAACTTTAACGTCGAATTCGTCGCTGCCCTGAGCCGCGCAGGTCCCCTTCAATGGCCTAACAGAGATTCTGTTACCTTCGAATCGAACCTGTTGCGATGTTTGTTGGAAACCGCCAAGTGGTCGAAAAGTAGGTGTGCACAATGTGCACACCTTAGGCGTCGGATCGGGCCGTACATCGGCCGTACTGGGCCGGATTGGCGATGTTTTCGGGACTTCCCACTGTTTGCAAGGGCTGGAATGCAGTTCGAGTCCCACCTCGGGCACAGTGTTTCCGCAGGTCAGGGGCCCCTTGGGCCGCTGACTGTGTACAAGGCTTGACCTGCGGGCCCCTCCGGGGGCCCATTTTTTGGTGGTGCCGTTTCTGTGTCCGGCTGCCACTTTCCATGAGTGGGCGACGGTTTGGCTTCTTGGTCCTTCATGGCGCGGGCTAGTTGGAGCTACATGACCTGGTTCTCATGGGGGAGAGCGGCTGCGCCGGCAACTTGCCTGGTTGGCTTTCACACCTGTTCATGGTCCTGTTTGCGGCCGTCTGCATGACTACCTGGTGTCCCTTCAGGCGAAGCCGTGACCGAGAGTGGCCGCCACACCATGAGCCGGGACTTAGTCCTTCGCCAAAGCCGAAAAAGCTGGGGAAAACCCGGCTACAACCTGCGGTTACGCCTGGCTCTCTCTGTCGATCTGCAGATAGCTGAGTCCGCTCACATCGAGCCAGTAGCTGGTAGGAGTTTCCACGAGGCGCAGGAGGACGCCGTCGCATGATTTGCAGCGCACAACGATTCCGGGGGCATCGGTATAGACAGTCGCCTCACCGAAAGCCCGTACGGCGCCGCAGTGCTTGCATCGTCCGATCGCTGCGATGATGTCGACGCGGAAGAGTTCCCACAGCGGTCCTGCGGCCGCGTTTCCGTCGAGGTGAGGTATTGGATTGCCCGGGATTCCGCCGATGTCCTGATCCTCGAGGCGCGGGTCCTCAGCGCCCGGAGAAGCGGAGCCGTTGTTGCCAGTCACCGGGTTCCTCCCGTTCCGCCGAAGCGTTCGGTCTTGATTGAGGCGGCCGGATAGCCCGCCTCCACGAGCCATTCCGCGACTGTTTCGACAAATATTGTCTGGCCACAGATGAAGGTATCGGGGTTGGCGTCCGGCGGCTGGATGGTCGCCAGCAGTATTTCTGCCGTGAGCCGTTTCGGGGCAGTTGGCCAGCCCTGTGGCACGCTGCGTGTGTAGACGTAGTCGACGGTGAGCTTGGCGGATTGCTGGCCCAAGGTGAGCAGCTCCTCCCGATAGAAACCAGCCTGGGGTGATTTGAGTGAGTACAGGAGCCGGAAGGGGGAGGGATTCTCGGACGCCTCATGCGCCCGGATCATGGACATGAGCGGCACGACGCCGGACCCTCCTGCGATCAGCTGAACCGGGTTCATGTCCGTCGGCCGCCAGACGAACCAGCCGCCCACTGGGCCACGGATCTCCAGCTGGTCGCCGACGGCCAGGTCCCTGACCAGATAGGGGGAGACCTCGCCGTTGACCAGTTCGTCAACGGTGATCTCAATGATTTCGTCCTTGCTGGCCGTCGCAACGGAGTAGGAGCGCACTGCCGTGTAACCGTCGTCGGCCGTGAGTCGGATATCGATGTGCTGGCCGGCGAGGTTGCCCATCAAGCCGTCCACGCGCAGCCCGATGGTCCTGGAAGTTTCCGTTTCCGGAGCGGCGCTGACGACGTCGGCGACGCGCCACAGGGTGCTCATGGGGCCTGCCTCATGAATACCGCTCTTCACGCCAGGGGTCGCCGTGGATGTGGTACCCGTTGGATTCCCAGAAGCCGGGCAGATCGTCCTGCGTCAGTTCGATGCCGTTGATCCACTTGGCGCTCTTCCAAAAGTACAGATGCGGCACGAGGAGACGGGCAGGTCCGCCGTGCGCTCGCTCGAGTGGCTCGTCGTCGAATTCCCAGGCAACCCAGGCCCGGCCGTCCAGAAGGTCCTCCAACGGTATGTTGGTGGTGTAGCCGCCGTAGGAGTGGGCTGTGCTGAACTTGCAGTTTGTTTCAACGTCCTCGAACAAGGTGTCCAGGGATACTCCGCGCCACGACGTGCCCAGCTTGGACCAGCTCGTTACGCAGTGGATGTCGGTCCGTATGTCAACTTGCGGTAATGCCATAAAGGCATCCCATGACCAGGTGTGGCGTTGCCCGTCCTCAGCCGTAATAAAGAATTCCCAGTCCTCGGTGGGGATATTGGGTGCGGGTCCCGCCGTCAGCACGGGAAAGCTTCTCGTCTCGTATTGGCCCGGGGGTAACGCTGGATTGCCGGTCTGCCGTCTTCCATGAAAACCAGATGAGATGATGCCCATCATGTACCTCCGATGCGGAGCTCAGCCCGGTCGACTGTTGTCGGTTCCCCAACGATATGGCAACGGCCGGACAGGGTCTAGACATTCACCGTTGCTTCAACGGCTCAGCGCCTGTCACCCATGTGGGGGGGCGGCCGCCTGCCCGGCCGTACGCCCCACCCTCGAGACCTGCATGGCCCTGGGATAGCGGCGGTTTTCGCTGGTTTGCTTATGTTTCTGGACTTCCCAGTATTACCGTTTGCAGGGGCTGGAATGCGGTTCGAGTCCCACCTCGGGCACAGCATGACCCCTCGTCAGAGGGGTCTTTTGCTTTTAACGTGTGTACGTTGACCCTGCCCGGGTCCCTCTGACGCTGGCCGCGGTCTGTGCCTGGCGCCGCGGTGACCTATGAAGTGGCTCATCGGTGACCCGTTCCTTGCTTCTTTCTGTTGACACGAGTTCATGCGGCCATGGATCTATGTGACACGACTTTCCGGCTGGTTCTTGCGTCTGTTTTGCTGCGGGGCATGGTCGGGCCGCCGGCCCGCATGCCATGGCCGGCAGCCGTGGGCCGTTCGCAAAGCGTCCGCGGCACCGCACTGTGGCGTGCGGGAACCTGGGCCTTCTTCCGTCGCCGTTCTGGCTGTGGCTGATCTGTCATAACGGGATGCGCGGTTATCGACATGACCCATGCTGTGTCCGTGTCGGTCCGTGTCGGTGCGTTTCGGGCAAATCTGTGCGTAGGCGTAAAGCGGGGGTCGCCGGTTCGAATCCGACGGGGGCTCCGGGAAGGCGACCTGCGGTTCTAGTTCCGTTCGTTGCCCGGCAGGGGCCGATTCCAGCCGTGACTCGGAAGGGATCCTCGGTTCGAATCCTTCGGGCGATTGAGTATGGCGCTGACGCGAAGATTAGATTCGCGTCAGAGGGGTACCTGTTGGTCAGCCAACGCGGTCGAGGGTGACCTGGTAGACCATGGTTTCAAGCTGCTGGACCGCCCGGGTCTTTGCCCGTTCCGGATGTAGACGGGTGTAGAAATCGCTGCCGGGGTCGTCATAGAGGGTCCCGGTCATGCCCATGTGCCAAATGGCAACGAGCATTTTGTGCTGGATCGCGACGTTGGCTTTCTGGGGACCGCGCCGAGAGGCTATCCGCCGGTATCGGGGACCGAGGTAGGTCGTCGGATTCTGTGCACATGCCATGGCGGCTGCTCCGAGGGCTCCTTGCAGGTAGGGTTGCCCGGGCGCGTCGTGGTGGACTTGACGCGTCCTGCGGACTCGTTGCTGCCCGGCGTCGTGCCGGCCCAGGATGCAAGGTGGCCGGGGTGGAGAATCTGGTCATGTCCGCTCCGATCTCTGCGATGATCACATCGGCGGTTAGGACGCCGATGCCGGGAATGGTGATGATCAGCTCTCGGAACCCTTGAAAGGGCTTGATCACCACCTCGATGCGCGAGGTGATGTCCTCAGGGCGAGGATCTGGTTGGTCATCGAAGACCAGGTCGTCACCGTTTCGATTGGTTTGCGACGCCCTGCCCCGGCGACCCGGACACAGGCCTTAGCGTCCTTCTTGGAGATGTCGAGCCCGGCACAGCGGACGTGGACGACTTCCATGGCTACTTCTTCCTCCTCATCAAACAGGACCATCACAGATGTCCGTCGCGGGGAGGGCAGGGAAAAAAGGTAAGTCTGACGCCCGTGCTCGAAGGCAACAATCCACGGTTCCCGTGGAGCCCTCCACCACCATGCTGACCTACAGGCTCAGCGGCACTACAGAGGATTCGGGGTAGACCACGACGAACCCTTTCAGTGTGCGTTATGAAGACGACCAACCACCACAGGCCAGCAGAACCTCGCCAAATCTTCGCGCCCCAGGGTGCGCCGAGGAACGAAGGCGCCGCGTTGCTGACCTGCGGTTTTGGTTCCGTCGGGTGGAACGAAAGAGGCCTATGACCCGCTCCTGAAAGCCCTGGCAGGGGAGCTAATTACCGTCTGCGACGATAACCTGCACCCCGCTTTCTTCCAAGGCCGTCTGGAGGTCCTGCGGGGGTTGTTGATCGGTGACAAGGACGTCCCCAGCGTCCAAGGGCGAAATCTGGGCGAAGAGTTGTCGGCCGAATTTGGATGAGTCAGCCAGCACGATGACGCGTGTTGCGCGCTTCATCATTTGACCCATCATGACCGCTTCGGCGAGGTGGCTGGTGGTGTAGCCGGAGGCAGAGATCGCGCCGACGCCGATGACGGCAAGGTCGCACTTGATATCGATATCGCCGGTGTTTCCGTCTGCCCGGAAGGATAGCGGACCCACCACCGCCTGGGCGCCGAGCCGCACCGAACCGCCGAAGAGGTACAGATCCCGGCAGACTTTGGGCGAGATTTCGGCGGGTATTCGGAGGTTGTTCGTGGCGATTGTCAGCTCGCGCTGGTCCTTAAGATGTCGGGCCATGGACAGCGAGGTCGTTCCGGCATTGATCATCAGGACGGTTCCGTCAGTGACCAGGGAGGCCGCCAGTGCCCCGATGCGGTCCTTGGCGCTGGTTTGAAGCCGCATTCTGATGTCCACGCCGGTGTCGGCGCGCGGGACTGCCGAAAGACTCACCGCCCCGCCGTGTGTTCTGATCAGGATACCGTCAGCGTCCAGCTGGTCGAGGTCCCGGCGGATGGTGTCGGGTGACACGTCGAACCTTGTCGCAAGGTCCGCCACCGTGACTTGCCCCTTTTCAGCCACGAATGAGGCCAGGTCGGCCTGTCGGCTCGCCGGAAAGCGTGCAGAGCGGTTGCCTGTGGGGGACGTCGCAAGTGATCTGCTCATGGTCCACATTTAACACATCTTGCGAGTTAATGCGATATAGCTGCGGCACCGATTGCCGCGATGCGTTTTTCTGCGACAGCTGCCCGCACGGGCTTCTGGAGGTTCTGAGAGCTGGAGATGCGGCTCTCATTCTTGGTTTTTCGCGGGTTTGGCGCGCCCGTTGCATGCGTTCGCAAGATCCGTTGTTCCCCTATTGACGCAAAAGTGTGACTGGGCTTACGATCAGACAAACGCATAAACCGGCATAAAGTCGCATCGGAATGCGCGAATCGGCACTTTGAAACTTTCACTTCGATTGGAGAGTCATGAGCAAGGATGCTCTGAGCAGGAGAGGGCTGCTGGCCGCCGTTGCGGGTGTCGCCGCGGTCACCATGGTTGCGGGTTGCGGCGGAGGGTCTTCGGGCGGCAACGCGTCGCCGGGCGGGGAGGTCACGATCGAGTTTGCGCAGTGGTGGGAGCCGGAACTCCCTGCTGGTTCACTGCGTCAGATGATGGATCAGTTTGAGCAGGAGAACCCGGGCATCAAGGTCAAGCTGCTCAGCGGACCGTATGCCTCGACCAAGGAGCAGGTTGTGGCGGGAGCCGCGGCGGGGACCATGTCCGATGTTGTCGGGCTGGATGGCGCCTGGATCAGTGATTTTGCGAAGCAGGGCTCCATTGCGGACCTGGGCAAATTGATGGCTGACGCCGGTTATGACAAGACCCAGCTCTCCAGCGAGGTCAAGGTCAAGGACGCGACGTACATGATCCCGGTATTGAACTTCGTGTACCCGATGTTCACGAACACTGACCTGCTGCAGAAGGCGGGAATCGCGAAGGCGCCGTCGAACCGCACGGAGTTCACGGCTGCGGCGAAGGCAATCAGCAACCTGGGCAACGCCAAGGGCTGGGTCCTGCCGCTGTCACTCGAGGCTCCCAACGGCGTGCAGAACGATGTCATGTCCTGGGCATGGGCCTCCGGCCAGAGCATGCTCAAAGACGGGAAGCCCGATCTCGCCAGCCAGGACATCAAGGGCACGGTGGAGTACGTCAAGAGCCTCTGGGATGACGGGGTGATCGCACCGGGTTCCTTCACCATGAAGGAACAGGACAAGGTCGAGGAATTCACCAACGGCCGCGTCGGGATGATGATCGATTCCCTCGCGCACATCAACACGATCCGTCAGAAGAACCCGAACCTGAAGTTCCAGGTATCTTCCGTTCCGTCGGTCGATGGATTTGCCGGCAAACGGGGCATCCCGTTCGCTTCGTGGGGGATCGGGGTTGCCGAGAACAGCGCGCACAAGGCCGAGGCCTGGAAGCTGGTCCAGTTTCTGATGAGCGAGAAGGCTAACGCAAAGCTCTCGACCCAGGCCAATGCGTTCCCCGGCAACAGCAAGGCCACGCCGGACTTCTCCGGCAAGGATGCCCTGTTCAAAGAGGCCTTTGACATCTACAAGAGTGGTTACCCCGCCAACGAGTTCGTTGGTCTCCCCGTTGCGGAACAGCTCATGCGTACCTTCGACGAGCAGTTCCAGAAGACACTCACAGGCTCTCAGCCGGTCGACCAGATGCTTGAAAACACCCAAAGTGCCTGGATCAAGCAGTTCTAGACCCACGAAGCGGTCCGGGTGCGGCCCAACGATGACGTGGCCGCACCCGGACCGAGGAGGATTCCCATGGTGCTCCTGACACCAAGAA
>NZ_JAGGPM010000055.1 GCF_018613835.1 Arthrobacter sp. ISL-5
CATCAGCTCCTCAGCGGGCAAGACCAAGGGCAACGCCTCGAGCGGGCACGGCAACCGGTATCTGGCCCGGGTCCTGGGCGAGGCCGCCGTCATCGTCGGAAGAACCCAGACATTCCTAGGCGAACGCTACCGGCGGCTGGCCAGGCGGAGGGGAAAAACACGGGCCATCGTCGCCGTCGGGCGTTCCATCCTCGTCATCATCTGGCACCTCCTGCAGGACCCCAAAGCCCGGTTCCATGACCTCGGACCCGAGCACTACAAACGGCGCACCAACCCCGACGCCAGGAAACGCAACCACATCCGCCAACTCGAAGCCCTCGGCTACACCGTCACACTGACCCCAGCCGCCTAACCCAATACTTGTCCATCCACAGGAGGCATTCCCGCGTCTCCCGCGCACCCCCACGCGCCAAAGAACGCACCCCACCTCATTTTCGGACTAGTCCCTTAACCAGACTGACCCGCAGTAGTCGCCGTTCGAAACGGGACTACTGCGGGTCGGCTTTGGTTAATCGCTAGGCCGGGTCGGCTACGACGAACGTCTCGGATCCCTGACGCCGGGCCTTGCCGGATTCCATCAGGGGTTCGACGACGGCGCGCACCGCCGTCATGGAGTCGTCCAGCTCCATCAGGACCGGGTACTGGTACGCGATGAGGGCCAGGAGATCGCGGACCGCGGCCCGTGCCTCGTCCGCGCCCAGCTCGGGCTCATGGCCGAGGAACACGTCCGAGGGATGGTCCGAGCTGCCCTGCGCGTAGCTGACGGCGAACGCCTGCAGCCGGCCCTTCTTCGACGCCGGCACGCCCTGGCCGAAGGCGCTGGCCTTCGGGGCCCGCAGCACGATCGCGCCGTGGGCGCCGCTGAGGTCGTCCAGGAACAGCCGCTGCACCGTGGCCACGCTCAGGTCGCCGGGGCTGTCCCAGCCGTGCACGGACGTGTAGTACCTGCCCACCACGTCGGAGAGCTCCACTGAACCGGTGGCCAGATCCTCGATGCGCTCCGATGCCGCTTCCTCGGAACCGTCCCCGAAGACGGGGAGCTTCAGGGGTGCCGGCTCCACCACCACGAGCTGCGAGCGCTGGATGGAGGCCAGTCCGGCCGCCTCCGCGAACGCCGCACCGGGAGTGCCCGGCTCCACCTTGCAGCGCAGCTTGGAAACGCCCGACGGCGACCCTTCGGCCTCGCGCCGGAGCATGGCCAGCAGGGTGGACCCGACGCCGGAGCGGCGGTGGTCCCGTGCCACCTCGATGTAGGCCCAGAGGCGTTCCGGGTGCAGGGATGCCTCGTGGACCACTCCCGCGGCCACGGGGATGGCGACGCCGTCAACAACGTCCTCGGCCACGACGCAGCGCCGCCAGGGAGAGTTGCCGGACGGCGCCAGCGTTCCGCGGAACTGCCCGGCCTGGACGGTTTCCGGGTCTCCCCAGATTTCCAGCAGCGCGAGGTCGTCGCCCTCGCGCCATTCACGGTACTGGATCGCCACGGCTAGGCGCCGATCAGCCGTGCGGCCAGGTAGCCCTCCACCTTGTCCAGGGAGACGCGTTCCTGGCTCATGGTGTCGCGCTCGCGGATGGTGACGGCCTGGTCGTCGAGGGTGTCGAAGTCCACGGTAATGCAGAACGGGGTACCGATTTCGTCCTGGCGGCGGTAACGGCGGCCGATGGCGCCGGCGTCGTCGAAATCGATGTTCCAGTTCTTGCGGAGCTGGGTGCCGAGGGCCTTGGCCTTCGGGGAGAGGTCCTCGTTGCGGCTGAGCGGAAGCACAGCGGCCTTGACCGGTGCGAGCCGCGGGTCCAGCTTGAGCACGGTGCGGACGTCCACGCCGCCCTTGGCGTTGGGGGCCTCGTCCTCGGTGTAGGCATCGATCAGGAAGGCCATGAACGAGCGGGTCAGGCCTGCGGCGGGCTCGATCACGTAGGGCGTGTAGCGCTCGTTGGTGGCCTGGTTGAAGTAGCTCAGGTCAGTGCCCGATGCCTTCGCGTGCGTGGTGAGGTCGAAGTCCGTGCGGTTGGCGATGCCTTCGAGCTCGCCCCATTCGGAGCCCTGGAAGCCGAAGCGGTACTCGATGTCCGTGGTGCCCTTGGAGTAGTGGCTGAGCTTGTCCAGCGGGTGCTCGAAGAAGCGGAGGTTCTCCTCGCGGATGCCCAGGCCGGTGTACCAGTCCATGCGCTCCTTCATCCAGTACTGGTGCCATTCCTCGTCCGTGCCGGGCTCGACGAAGAATTCCATCTCCATCTGCTCGAACTCGCGGGTGCGGAAGATGAAGTTTCCGGGCGTGATCTCGTTGCGGAAGGACTTGCCGATCTGGCCGATGCCGAACGGTGGCTTCTTGCGGGACGTGGTCAGCACGTTGTTGAAGTTCACGAAGATGCCCTGGGCCGTCTCGGGGCGCAGGTAGTGCAGGCCCTCTTCGCTGGCCACCGGGCCGAGGAACGTCTTCAGGAGCCCGGAGAACTCGTGCGGTTCGGTCCATTCGCCGCGGGTGCCGCAGTTGGCGCAGGCGATGTCCTTGAGGCCGTTTTCGGCCGGACGGCCCTTCTTCTCCTCGTACTCTTCCTCGAGGTGGTCGGCGCGGTAGCGCTTGTGGCAGGAGAGGCACTCAACCAGCGGGTCGGAGAAGACGTCGACGTGGCCGGACGCTTCCCAGACCTGGCGCGGCAGGATCACGGAGGAATCCAGGCCAACCACGTCCTCGCGGCCGCGCACCACGGACTGCCACCACTGGCGCTTGATGTTTTCCTTCAGCTCGGCACCGAGGGGGCCGTAGTCCCAGGCGGAGCGCGAGCCTCCGTAGATCTCGCCGGCCTGGAAAACGAAGCCCCTCCGCTTGGAGAGGGAGATGACCTGGTCGAGGACGGATTTTGCTGCCATGGGAACTCCAATTTCTACAGGGCCGCTGGGTGCGGTCCGCGGTTTCTGTCCCCGGAACCCCGGCTGGTTGCCGGGCGGGGGTATGCGAAGGGAAGAATGTGCAGAAAGCTGCGTGTCCTAGCCTACCGGGAGCTACCTCCGAAAGGCGCCCCGCGGCCAGGGCAGGGTGGCGACGACGATGGCCGCCAGCGTTAGCAGCGTCCCGAGCACCGTGGGCACTTCCACCACGGTGCCGGGGGCGGGAACCAGCAGATCAAGGCCCAGTGAGCCCAGGAGCTGGCCGGCGATCATGCCGAGCCCCGTCACCAGCACCCCGAGGCTGCGCACCAGCAGAGCCCCGAGTCCGATGAAGACGCATCCCATGGGGCCGCCAAAGTAATACCACCACTCCCCCGGCAGCGGGTTGCCCGCACCGGCGACCGCCAGCTTGACGAGCCAGGCCGCCCACAGCACGCAGGCGCCGGCGATGAAGTTCACCAGGGTTGCAGCGATGGGGGTGCCGTAGTGCACGGTGGCAGTCCCGTTCATCGCCTGCTGGAAGCTCATCAGGAACCCTGCCAACACGGGAAGGAGCACCAGCAGTATGAGCTGGGCGGGGTCGCCTGCGGAACCCGCCCCGGGGCCTCCCGCCCCGCCGCCGGAAGCACCAAAACGCGGCGACACAGCCCAGGTCACCGCGGCGATGGTGAGGACGCAGCCGATGACGCGGATGCCCGTCACAGCTTTCTTGCCCCCCGGGCCGGTTCCCAGCCTGTCCACCAGCAGCCCGCTGACCGTCTGCCCGGTGACTGTGGACACGGTGAACAGCGCGACCCCCAGCAGGCCGATCGTGAAGGACTGTGCGAAGACGAACAACGCGCCGATCCCTCCGGCCAGGGCGTAATAGGGCGGGAAGCGCCGTTCGCGCAGGGCCGGCAGGATCCTGCCGAGCCCGGCCCGTCCGCGCGGCAGGATCAGGGACACAAGGATCATCAGGACCAGGCCGGTGCTGAAACTGACCACGGCGGCGGCGATGCCGTCTCCGAGGCGGACACCAAGGGCTCCGTTGATCCGTCCCTGGACCGGGATGGCCAGGCCGGCGGCCACGGCCATTGGAAGGCCCGCGGCAAGCGGAAGCCGGGGTGCATGGGTCATTGGATTCACCTTACGTCAGGCATCATTACTGGTATGAGCAACCAGGAAATCGAAGACATCCCCATCCGCGACGCCATGATCCGTCTGGGCCAGCTCCTGAAGCTCGCCAACCTCGTGGAGGACGGAGTAGAGGCCGCGGAGCTGATCAAGAACGGCCTGGTCAAGGTCAACGGCGAGATCGACGACCGCCGCGGCCGGCAGCTTCACGACGGCGACACGGTCACCGTCAACGGCCAGACCGTCCGGGTCAGCGCGCCCGCGGCATAACGCGGCGGCACGGGGGTTGAGGGCTGCGCCGGCTCACAGTGGCCGGCGCAGGCCTACTTGCTGAGCACCTCGTGCGTAAGGAACTCAGACACGTGGCCGATTTCCTGGGCATTGATGCCGTGCCACATCCCTGCGTAGAGGACCTTGGTCAGCTTCACGTGATTGCGGACCCACCCCATCGTGTATTCGATCTTGTCCGGCGTGATGACCGGGTCCTGCTGGTCCCGGCCCCAGAAGAAGGGCACGGTGCCGTCCAGCTCGGCGTCACGGAACTCGCCGTCGGCGCCCGCATTGACCACAAAGCCTGAAAGCCCGACGACGGCGGCGAAGTCCGCGGGGCGCTGCCGCAGCAGCGTGGTGGCCATGGCCATGCCCATGGAGAAGCCCAGGAGCGTGACCGACGGGTGGTCTTCCTTGACCGTGTCTAGCCAGTCGAGGACGTATCCGGATGCGGCCTTGACGGCGTCGAGGGAATAGTCGGCCGTGCCTGTCAGCGGGAACCAGGAAAAGCCCGGACCCATGGCGATGGGGGCACGGACCGAAGCCACGGCGAAGTCGTCCGGGAGCATCTCCGCCAGGCTGAGGAGGTCCTGCTCGTTCGCACCGTAGCCGTGCAGCAGGACGAGCAGGGGCTTGCCGGCCCGTGCTTCCTCGGGCTTGGACCACAGAACGACGGGGGCAGGAAAGGAGTCGGCGAAAGTCATGGCTCCATTCTTACAGTTACCCGCCGGTAACAACTTACGGTGGCGTAGCTTGGCAGGGACAAGGCAGGATGTGAAGGTGAGCGGAGCCGAACCGATGCAGAATCCCCAAGGGCCTCCCGGCCGCCACCCGTGGAGCCGCTATGTCGCCATGGGAGACTCCTTCACCGAAGGAATCGGCGATCCCGAACCGAGCAGCCCGGGCGGCTACCGGGGCTGGGCGGACCGCGTGGCGGAGGAACTGGGGCGCGGCCATGATGACTTCGCCTACGCCAACCTGGCCGTTCGGGGCAGGCTGCTCCAGCAGGTCATCGACCGGCAGCTCGCCCCGTGCCTGGCCCTCAAACCGGACCTCGTGACGCTCTCCGCCGGCGGCAACGACCTCATCCGCCCCGGCGGGGACCCCGATGCCCTGGCCGAACGGCTCGACCCCGTCGTGCAGATCCTGACATTGAGCGGCGCCACGGTGGTCCTGTTCAACGGTCCCGACACCGGATCGTCCGTGCTGGGCCGGGTCCGCAGCAAGGTGGCCATCTACAACGAAAACCTCCGCACCATAGCCGCCCGGCATGACGCCATCATCGCCGACATGTGGTCCCTCCGGCAGCTGAAGGACCCGCAGATGTGGGATGAGGACCGCCTGCACTTCTCGCCCCTGGGCCACCACACCATTGCGGCGATGGTGCTCGAGTCCCTGAACGTCCAGCACACCCTTGAACCGCTGGCACCCAAGCCGCTGCCTCCGCGCAGCTGGCGCGAGGCCCGCACCGAGGACCTCGTCTGGGCCCGGGAGTACTTCGTGCCTTGGGTGGTCCGGCGCCTGCGCCGCCGGTCCTCCGGCGACGGCATCGCCCCGAAGCGTCCCACGCCGGGACCGGTGTTCGGCCCCGGCGTTCCCCTGGGTTCCGGCGAGGGACCCTTGGGCTCGGAGGACGCGGTCCGGCAGTAGCAGGGGCCGGAGGGTAAGGAGCGACGGCGGAGATGGAACCGGATGACGTGGTGCGGATCCGGCTGGGAAGCCAGCAGCTCCGTGCTCCCGTGGCGGCCACGGCGGACGACGCGCTGAAGAACCTGCTCGCCGTCCAGGCCCAGGAATTTCCTTATGCCCGGTGGTCCCTGGCCCAGCGGACCGCGGGCGCCACCGCGGACGACGTGGAGCAGGCAGTCGCCGACGGGAGGATTCTCCGGACGCACATCCTGCGGCCCACCTGGCATTTCGTGCACCGGGATGACCTGCCGTGGCTGCGGGCACTGTCCGCGCCGCGCCTGCACCAGGCCAATGCGGGGACGTACCGGAGGACCGGGATCGATTCCGAGGTTGCGGCAAAGAGCGCCGCAGTGCTGGCTGCGGCGGTGGCGGACGGCGTACACCGGACGCGGGAGCAGCTGGCGACCGAACTGCAGCGCGCGGGTTTTGCCGCCAAGGGGCTCGGCTTGGCCTACCTGATCATGCACGCCGAAGTAAGCGGTGTCCTCGCCAGCGGAGTGCCGGTGCGCAGCGCCGGGGGCGCCCTCAGGCAGACCTACGCGGCCTTCGACGAACGCGTCCAGGCGGTGCCATACGGTATTCCCGCCCTGTCCAAGGAGGAATCCTTGGCCAAGCTGGCAATGCGGTACTTCCGGAGCCGCGGCCCCGCCACGGTAAAGGACTGTGCCGACTGGTCCGGCCTGACGATGGCCGACGTGCGGCTGGGGCTGGCGGTGGGGCTCGAAGCCGACCCCGGCGCGCTGGAGACTTCGACCGTGGACGGCGTCACCTTCCATTTCCGGGCGCCGGACTCTCAATCGCCTGGCAGTCGATCGCCGCAGATAGATATCGTGCAGTGCTACGACGAATACATCATGGGGTACTCGGTTTCGCGCCATTACTTCGGCGGAACGGCGCCAGTATTTCCACTCAACGACGCTCCCATGCACGTGGTTCTTCTGAATGGACGCATGGCGGGTTCGTGGCGGCATTGGCTGTTACGGACGGGGTCGGCCGGGCCGAGCTGCGAGCTCGACGTCCGCCTGTCCACGGCGCTCGCCGGATCCGAAGACGCGATGGACCGGGCACTTGACCAAGCCGTAGCGCGGTACGGGGAGTTTCTTGGCATGCCAACTTCCCTTCGGTCCGCAGACCGCTCCGGAACAGGCGATCCGGAGAGGACTAAGCTGGAATAACACTCATGAGAGGCCCTCCGCTGTGAACAACTTGTTTTTCTGGATCATTATTCTGTCGCTCCTGATTCCCGTGGGGATGCGGATGTACCGGCGGTCCGTACAGCGCCGGGATCAGGGGCAGGGCTTCTCCGGACAGTTTGATGGCCGGTTCGGTGGCCCTAATCCGGGCCGGCGGGACAACGGGCCCAGGGACGGCTACACACAGCAGGACTACCTCAGCGGTGGCTTCGGCCTTCCGCCGGCCGGCGGCCGGCGGGAGCTTCCCCCGCTGGACCAGCCTTACGCATACCCGCCCTACCCGGCGGCCCCGGGCGCCGGCGTCAATCCGTCAGGCCACCAGGGACCCGTGCCCTACGAGGACAGCCCCGAGTACCGCGCCAACCAGCCACAGCAGCAGCAGCCCGGGTCCCCGCAGGGTGGCGTTGCCCCCTCGACTCCCCCGCCGCCGTCGGCCCCGCTGGGTTTCCGCGCACGGAAACTGGCCGAACTCGACCAGCAGTACAGCAACGGTGAAATCTCCATGGAGGAGTACATGACCCGCCGCAACGACATCACCAACGGCTGATATGAGTTGAGTCAGTCCTTCCCAAACACCTCCGGAGATGTCACGACGGGATGTAACAGATTCCGTTGAGGACCTGGGGCTGATCCGCGGGCCCTCCCGGCACTTTCGGAGGTGTTTTTGTTATGTCTGTTCAGACCGGAGTGGCTGCTGTTTCACCCGTGGTTGTTGCTGTGGATGTCGGCAAGCGGATGGTCGCACTGTCGGTGTCCGCCGCCGATCGGCACCGCTTGTTGGGCCCGGTGAGCTTTGAGATGACGGCCCGGGGTCTGGACGGGGTTCTCGCTCTAATTAGCTGTCGCCGGCTCGGTGGCCGCTTGACTGGCACGTGCTGGAGCTGAATCCAGCGCACGTGGCCGAGCAGCGCCGAGTTCAGGGACGCCGGCGCATCAAGACCGATACCTTGGATTTGGAAGCCATCACGGAACTGTGTTGACGGGCCGCGGTATCCCGGCCACCGCAAGTGAGGTTGTGATAGGTGAGCTGAGTGCGTGGGCAGCGCATCGGAGCCGCAGAATACTGGCCCGGACCGCGACGAAGAAACCAACTGCTGGGCCAGCTGGACAGGGCCTTTCCCGGGCTGGCCCTCGTTCTGCCGGACGTGCTTGGAACCAAAGTGGGAAGGCTCATTTTCACTGCACACTGTCAACCCGTGGCCCATCTGCGAGAAGAAGTGCACGGCGCCTTCGCTGGGCGTCGTGAAGCTCGTGCCCCGGATACACCGTCATCCTTAGAGGTCATCGCGTCGAAACGCGTTGCGTCGATTAGCTCCTTCGACTGCCTGCTGTCGCGTGTCTCATAACTAACAATGACCACGCGATTTCACCAGAAGGTTGCGAGACATAGTTACAAGAATTTCCCGGTTGCAATGGAACTTGCAGGATTCCCCGAAAATTGAACGTGTGCAGTGGAAGCGACTACTCGGCAGTTGAGACGCCTTGTATCCCAAGGTTGTGAGGCGTTGGGAGCATAGCCCATAGCCAGTTGGGGCACGTTGCCGGGCATTTACTCGAGCGGGCTATGCCGATCCGGGTCTCGGCACTGACGTGGTGAACGTTTGAAGTTTGTCTGCACGATGATCGACCGGCTTGCGTACGCCGGGAGCTAACGTCTGCGCCCTCGCCGTGTCGGCTGCTCAGGACGCGGGTGGCTGTTGGCCGGAATTGATGCAAAGCCAAAGGCAGGGCGGCTGTGAAAGCTGCCCTGCCTTTGGTGCGTACCGGCGTGCCTGCGCCCGTCTATCGGGTTTCCTGTTGCGTTGGAGGCAGGGTTATCCCGTGCGCGTGCCGGACGTGGATCCGGCGGTCCGTGGTCCCGTCATCGTCTGATGTTGTTAGCTGAGGCAGATGCCTGCGTGGGTTCGCAGGGAGCGATGGTCACATGATGCCGGTGGGTACGAGCAGGGCCCAGGCCAGTGCGGGGGCTGCGAGGACGACTGCTCCGGCGTACATCATCAGCTGCTTGTAGACGCGTTGGCGGTCGTTCTCGCGGGCGTTGGCGACGACGAGTGCGCCGTCTGTGGAGAAGGGGGAGACGTCCACGACGGTGGCAGCGATGGCGAGTGCTGCGACGGTTCCGGAGGCGCTGAGTGAACTGGTGGCCAGCAGCGGGCCGGCCAGGGGGATGAACGCGGTCAGCAAGGCGGTGGAGGAGGCGAAGGCTGATCCGACGCCGATGACGTAGCAGAGGACGAGGGCGATCAGGAGTGGTGCACCGAGTGCGAGGGCTTGTTCGGCGAGGGTATCGATGACGCCGACGTGCTGGAGCAGGGAGACATAGGTGATCATGCCTGCCACCAGCAGGACCGTGGACCAAGAAACGCCGCCGATGAACGTTTTGTGTTCCTTGATGTTGACGAATGCCAGGAGGAGGCCGGCCGAGAGGGCGACGAATCCGATGGGCATGTGGAAGCCCAGGGTGCACACGAGAATCACAGCGATCAACGCCAGCGTAAGGATCTGTTGGCCCTTCGGACGTCCGACGCGGGTTGTATCGAGACCGGCGTACTCGTTGGCGTGGTTGTCGCGCAGCTTGCCCGAAAGGGCGAACAGCACGATGGTCAGGGCTGAGAGGATGAGATTGAGGGCGAAGCTGGCCGTGAAAAGCGCGCCTTGGGAGATGGGGAATCCGTTTTTCAGTGCGATGTCGTGCACCAGCACGCCCGCAACGGACAGCGGGGAGAAGCCGCCGGCGTGGGCCCCGTTGATGACGAAGGCGCCCATGAGGACCGGGTGGATGCGTGACTCGTAGGCAAGTCCGAGGGCTGCCGGTGCCAGCAGTGCGACGGCGGCCGGGGAGAAGGTGCCCAGAGCGGTCAGCGCGGCAGCCATGAGGAAGAACACCCAGGGGAGGAGCACTGTTTTGCCCCTGACCAGGCGCACGCAGGTCTGAACGATGATGTCGATGGTCCCGTTTCTTTGGGCCATGCTGAAGAAGTAGGTGACGCCGATGATCGTCAGGACGATGCTGGCCGGGAACTCCTCAAGGATTTCCTTGTCGCTCATTCCGAGCATGAAGTAGCCGACGCCGAAGGATGCCACCAGCCCCATGATGCCGATGTTCAGCGGCCATTTCGTGGCGACGACGAACATCACGACCAGGATGACGAGCGGGATGATCTGGGTGGCGGTCATGGTCGGCTCCGATTCCGAGGCGGCCGCGGGGTTCAAGAGGACACCCCCGAACAGGAGGGCGACCAGACCCAGGATAGTGGCGGCGGCTACCGTCATCAGCAGGATACGGCGCCGACGGGTGGGACGCTGGGAGCGGGCGGCGCTTGTGTCGCTATCTACGGGTGCAGTTTGTTCTGCGGTCTTAGTCATGATGCTGTCTCCTCATTGAGTGGCGCTGGCGAGGGAGGCGTCGACGGTGCTGCCGAGGGCCTCGGGGAGGTGGATGACGGTGGTCGCGAGAGTGCGGGCTGTTCGGTCGACGCCGACGAGCAGCGATCCGTCCCGTTCCTCGCTCCAGGTTTCGATAACCCCGGCCGGTGTGCGCAGCCGCAGGGTGGGGTGAATCGTGTCGCCGGTGATGGCGTTAAGCACGGTGCCCGGGGTGCGGGCGGCGAGGGTCAGGGCGATGCTGCCGGTAATGGCCAATGCCGGGTGGGGCTTGCCCATCGAGAGCATCATGACGCTGACGTCGCTGTCCGGGTCGGACTGGGCCGGCGAAGCCACGATGGCGACCTTGGGGACGGCGCGGGCCGCTTCGCTCGTGGTCGCTGCCAGCCCCATACGCACTGCGGCCTGGCGACGGATGTGTTCCAGGGTTTCCAGTTGCAGCTCCACCCCGGCGAGCCAGCTGTCGTAGCGCTCCGGGTCAAGGCCAAGGTCATCGGCACGGAGAATCACTACCGGTGCTCCGGCGTCGACCATGGAGACAGTCCAGCGCGTTCCGCCGGCGGTGATCCTGTCTGAGGCTGATCCGGTGGGAAGCAACTTGCCGGTGGTTTTGCCGGCAGGGTCCTGGAAGCCCAGCCCCACCCGGTATCCGGGGAACGGGACACCCGGCATCTCTGCCTGCGGGACGATCGGCAGGGCACCGGACGGCGTGGACACCCGCTGGATGATGATCTGGCCGGTGTTGGTGTTGCGGGTAACGATCCGGGTGACGTCACCGGTCGGGACCACCCAGCCCTTCTCGATGGCGTACAGACCGACCACAGCCGAGCAGTTGCCGCAATTGCTGCCCCAATCCACTGCGGCCTCTTCAATCCCCACCTGGGCGAAGGTGAACTCAACGTCGACATCCTCGCCGACGGGACGGCTAAGGATCATCGCTTTGCTGGTCGTTGAAGTCGCCCCGCCAACACCATCGATCTGCCTGTGGTCGGGACTGCCGAACAGCCGGGGAAGCAGCACGTCCGGGCTGGTTTCAGTCTCACCGAACTGCCCGCTTTCAAAGACCCAGCATTTGCTGGTGCCTCCGCGCATCCATTCCGCTTCGATCTTCATGGTCAGTTCCTTGCTTCTCTGCTGCCCAAGTGTGTTCAAGGGCCTGATTCGAGATTGAGGCACATCACAAATGAAGACAATGTCGGATTTGTGAGGCAGGATGTAGAAACGCTTAAATCAGCTACCCTGAAGGGGTCCGCCATCAAAAATCAGGGTCCGCGTGCCTGGAAAGACCACTGACTTTCCGGGAGCGAAGCGGCGCGTGCATAGAATGAACTTGTTGCACAGAAGGGTGAACCATTGCTTAACGATGAGAGTCAGGATTTATTCGATATTCGCCGGTTGGCGTTGCTGGTCGAGGTCGTCGAGCAGGGATCGATCACTGCTGCGGCCGAACTGATGATGTACACGCCGTCAGCAGTCTCCCAGCAGCTGCGCAAGCTCGAGCAGGAAGTTGGCCAGCCTCTCCTCAACCGCCGCTCCCGCGGGGTGGTGCCCACCGAGGCAGGACAGGTGCTCGCCGGCCACGCCCGGAAGATCGTCGGGCAAATGCGGGCAGCACAGTCCGACCTGGATCAAATCGCCGGCCTCAAACGCGGCTCCCTGACCATCGGAACATTTCCGACTCTCGCTGGGTCATTCCTGCCGGTTGTTATCCGGGCCTTCAAAAAGAGGTACCCAGCCATTGGCCTCTCCGTGCGAAGCGCACGCTTCGATGACCTCGTGACAGACCTGCAGTCTGGAGTTACCGGCCTGTGCCTGCTGTGGGACTACCCCTGGAACCGCTTTCAGGACGATTCAATCCGCATAACGGAAGTCTTCCAGGAAAGCACCGTCCTCTTGGTATCCCGCGGGCACCCACTTGCCGGCCGCGATGAGATCCGGATGGAAGAGCTCCGCAAGGAATCGTGGATAGTGCGGGCCGAGGCCCACCCCGTGGTGGAAGTGCTGCAGCGCTCCGCCCACGAGGCCGGCTTCGAACCCACGATTGGCTTCCTGGCCAACGACTACCAGGAAGCCCAGGCCATGGTGAGTGTCGGGATGGGCGTGGCCATGGTGCCGAAAACCGCCGTCGCCCTCCAACACCCCGACGTCAGGGTCATCAGCCTCGGCCCCGACGCACCCTTACGGCGCGTATTACTGGCCCAACGACAAGACAAGGTCTACGCCCCGGCTGAAGTCGCATTCCACTCCACCCTGCTGGAGATCGCCCGCGAACGAGCCGGAGACTACCTGTAGCAACGGAGCGGGTCGTTTCGGCGGTGGTGTGCGCCCAATGGAGGACCGGTTTACGGGCGTCGGAGCTGGCCCGGGCCCTCCGTGGCGGCTGTCCAGGACGGTTGAAGTTAACGGCACAGGCCGGCCATGAAAGCCACCCCACCTGGTGCGTGGCGAAGGAACTTTCTGTCTCGAAACCGCTGCGTCTCGAAACGCTAGGGTTTCGAGACATCACTGGGTGCCACCCGCGGATGCGAACTGGGCGGTTCCTTTCTCGCCCGCCACTTCGCCTTGGCAGGGATGCACTCGTGCCTGGCTCGGCATGCCTATTAAGCGGCAAGCGTGGTCTTAGGGCGTGCCTTATTCAGCCGTGCGCGTTTGAGGGTCTTGGCTTGGTGCAGTCGTTCGCGCTTGCGTCGGCGGCCCGAGGTCCACGCCGCGCTGTGCAGCGCCGCGCCAGCGGTGAGTGGCGTGCCCGGCTGTGGCGGTGCAGTTGAGCGGTAGCTGTGGCCGGTGGGCGTTTGGATGTCGAGGGTGTGCCTTCGTCGACCGGCGTCACCGGGCCGTGGATCGCCGGGTCCGGGGCGTGGTTCTGCCCGCCAGCCGGGTGCTTCTTTGGTGTGGTTGCAGGCTTCGCAGAGTCCGGCGCCGTTGCCGTGGCTGGTGGTTCCGCCGCGGTGCCAGGGGACGATGTGGTCGTGGTGCCGGATCGGGGCGTCGCAGTAGGGGGTGCGGCAGGTATGGTCACGGACCTGGATGAAGCGGCGCAGCCCGGGCGGGAAGAATCTGGCGCGGGAATCCATCGCGGTGAGTTCCCCGGTGCCCGGGGCGGTGTACAGCCGCCGCAGCCAGACATCCAGGGCGGCATTCCCCCTTGCAGCGTCCGCGAAGTGTGCGGCTTTCGCAGCGGCGGTTCCGGCCCCT
>NZ_JAGGPM010000056.1 GCF_018613835.1 Arthrobacter sp. ISL-5
CCAACCCCCCGCAAACGTCCACTACGGCCACGCCGCCGGCGTCGCCAAAGAACGCTCGGCAACCCTCGCTGCAGCCCGCGCGAAACACCCCGAACGCTTCAACAAAACCACCGACCCGAAAATCCTCGCGCTCCCCGGACCAGCGTGGATCAACCAACCCAAGGAAATCACCGAACAGTTAGCCGCCTAACTCCCTTTGGTACCGTTCAGCTTGAAAAATTCCGAACGCGATTTTGATCGCGATCTTTCAACTCCTTCTTCAGGAAGTGGCTGCGGGCCGGGTTGGGACGCATTGTTGCAGATGCTAAGGGATATGAGGGATGGCAGCGATGACGGTGACGACGCTATTTACGTTGCACTTGTCCCCAATCAAGCCAACAGTGCATATTTAGGCTGCGGCGGCGGCGGCCCCTACGCTGCCGCATTGTCTGGTCTCGGCACAACCTTTGCCCAGGAGGTAGGGCACGCGCTTGGTCGCATGCACGCACCCTCAGGCGGAGCCGTGAATACCGACCCGACTTATCCAGACTATCTGGGCTCTCCGGACGGAGGCATCGGGGAGTTCGGCTTTAACACTTCCACTTCTGACGTCCACGACCCAGCTACTACCTATGACTTTATGGGGGGTGACCGTCCCAGATGGGTTTCCCCCTACACTTTTATAAATCTCAAAGAGGCCATGGTCGAACAATTCAGGGCGATCAATATTTCGCTTGTAGCCGCCCCTTTGCCTCATGAGACTCTTCATCTTCGGTTCCGTATCCACCGTGGAGGACAAGTTGAGTTACGTCCCAGCTTTCATTTGAGGACGACACGGAGGCTGGACCGGCGACGGATGTCCGGCGTTGCGTGCGAACTCTTGGATGAGGCCGGCAACGTCTTGGCATTCCACCGCTGCCATGTGCTCTCCCTGGACCAAGATCCAGATGGCCCATTTGTAGATTACTCAGAGTCAATGCCTTGGCTGGATGGGGCGACGTCAATTCGCTTCATTGCACGCCACCAGATTCTCCACACTCACAACATTGAGTCGGGCCCACCCGTACTGGACGCCAACCGCAGCGAGCTCTCTTATGGAAGAGAACCTATAGAACTAGCCTGGAACGCCCACCGCCACGATGAGCAAGAAACCACCTCGGGGCTGACATACATGCTCAGACACAGCGTTGACAATGGCAAGACATGGCGAGTCGTTGCAGCGGGACTGACCAAGCCGTCCTATACGCTCAATCCCCGTGATCTGCGCGGCGGGGAGAATTGCTGCCTACAAATCTCAGCTTCCTCGGGCATACGAACCACCTCCATTCAAGGGCATTCGTTTACCGCCCCTCAGTCTCCCCGCAAGGCGTACATTCTCTCGCCTGATCAGGAAAGCACGTTTCGATCAGGCTCACCTGTGTTGCTTCGTGGCGGCGCCGTTTGTGCCGATTTCGGCCTTGCGGAGATGGGAGATACCGTGTGGACCTCCAGCCGCGACGGCCGGCTCGGACGGGGGTTCCAATTGGTGACGCAATAGCTAACAGTTGGAACCCACGTTGTCTCGATGGAGACTCCGGACGGGCTTGGAGGCAGCGCCGTAGAATCTGTGAGGATACAAGTCCTCAATCCCTGAACATTGGCGAGTCACTCGTGGAACAGGTGACCGGTTGAAATCGCCCTTCTGGCGGGGTTCGGCGACCTGGATATGGCCCTGGCGATTGCCAAGTCGGACCACAGCCTCCTGCGCTTCTACCTGCTCCCCGGGAAGCCCGGATGAGTAATCGAAACCGATGTGGGTGCCGGCCGCGTCGGTCAGGTCCTGCATTCGGCCATGCGGTCGTAGTCCATAGGCATCGCCTGAATGAAGTGGAGGTTCCATGACCTCGGCGCTGATCGCTCCATGGGTCTGAACGTAAGGGTGGGACCTCCCGGCCGTGATGCAACGCCGGAGAGGGCGTGAGAACAGACGACGTCCAGGACGTCCCGGTGCTTGACCTTCAGCCACTGCCGCTGGCCGCCTTCATAAGACTGGGCTGCGCCCTTGATCTTCCCTGTCAAGTTCAGCGTGTTGAAGCCACCTGAGTGTGACAGCCACCTACGGACTTTCCTCGCCTGCCTCGGCTTCTTGCGGGAGGGTCACGCAAATCGGCGACCTCACTGTCTGTATGGGATTGGATCGGGGGGATGGCTGGACAGTGCAGCGGTGGGGGACAGTCTTAGGGGACGTTCTTGGTTGAGTGGGTGCGGGGAAATGTTTCGCTTCATTTCATGGCTTGGCGGATGCCCCCTGCCGTTCGATTCCCGAGGCGCGCCGGCACCGGTCTCATGGCGCTTCCCTTGGCACTGCGGCGTGACTGATAGCCAAAGGGAAGAGTTGGGTAAATTCGAGACGTCCGTCTATGACGCAGGGTTGTGAACGGATGACCCTGCCACCGAGTGGGAGCTTCGGGTTTCCAAACTAGCCCGAGGTAGTCCTTCATTTGTTTCATACCGTGCATCGTCTGGCAGCAAGGCTCGGAACGGCCGGAGTCGAACACGGGAATGCTTCAGCGAGTAGCTGGGGAGCGAAGACGAGTACTGAACACGGGAATGCTGATTAAGCGAGTAGCTGGGGGAGCGAAGACGAGTAGTGAACACTCTGGCCCCATGTCCTATGCGTACGTAGGCTCCGATCCATCACGTCTGTGGTCGACAGACAAAGGTTGTGCGGTCCGGTGTTTGGCCCGCCATGTGAGGGGAAGCGACTATGTCTGTTGTGAGCCGTGTTCGGTCCGCCACATCTAAGATGAGCGGCTTCCATATTTTGTCGAGGCGCGAGCAGGGGACGCCAGCCGGGTGGCCCCTTCGTGCGGGGAAGGGCTCGCGCGCCATGATGTGGCGTCACGGCAGGTCGACCCTGGCGGCGCTAGTTACCGCAGCGTTGACGGCGTCCCTGCTGCTCGGAGCATCCGTGGCGCAGGCTGCTGATGAGGCACAGAACTACCATGCCAGCTCACTTCCGACGCTCCCCGGCTACAACAACACTCAGGCGTATGCAGTCAACGCATCGGGGCAGATTGTAGGCGTCTCGGGCGGATTCACTGCCCTCATGTGGGGAAGCACAAGCGCCGACCCGCCAACGCCGCTCCAGACCGGGAGCTTTAGCGGTGCTATTGCTCGCGGCATCAATGCATCCGGCCAGATTGTAGGCAATGGATTCACTGACGCCGGCGGCTCGCCCGCTATTTTCTGGTCAAATTCTCTGGCTGCCCCGACGCCTCTTTCGCGCGGAGTGTTTGACGATGTCGAAGCCCAAGACATAAACAGCACCGGCCAAATCGTTGGTTGGGGCCTTTCCGAGGCCGGAGATGTCGCCGTGATCTGGCAGAGCCCGACCGCTGCCCCGTCGCCGCTACCCAGCGGGGTCTTTTCGTTCATCGAGGCTCGAGGTATCAACGATGCCGGCCAGATTGTCGGCACGGGGCATTCTGAGAGCACGGGGTCTGTTGCACTGTACTGGGCGAGCCCAACGGCAGATCCGGTTCAGCTTGTATCCGACGGATTCATTTCCGCGAATGCGGAGGGCATAAACGACTCCGGCCAAATTGTTGGCAGCGTATCCACGGGTTTTGGCGGCGACGGCGGTGCTTTTTTCTGGGCAAGCCCAACCGCAACACCAACGGCACTAGCTGATCCCACCCACAATCAACCGTTTGGCATCAGCGACTCCGGCCTGATCGTTGGTCATAACACCAATCACGGCCGTGCCGCGTACTGGCCGAGCCCCAGTGGTACGCCCGCCGAGCTGCCGGTCGGCTTCGAAAGCACGAACGCCCGTGGCATCAATGATTCCGGCCAGATCGTCGGGGAGGGCTTCAAACAGAGTACGACCATCGCTCTCTTCTGGCCTAATGCTAGGACCGTGCCCACCCCGCTACCGGCCGGAGGGTTCGCTGCTATTCCCTTGGATATTAACAATGCCGGGCAGATTGTCGGGAAAGGATTCTCGTCGGCCACAGGTCCCGTCGCACTCATTTGGGCGAGCCCGACCAGCGCCCCAACACCGCTCCCTAAAGGAAGCTTCAGCGTGACAGAGGCAACGGCCATCAACGATTCAGGCCAGATCGTTGGCAGTGCCTCCACCGGCACAGACGGGGCTGCTGTCTTCTGGGCAAACCCTAGCGCGTCCCCGACCACCCTTGCGGAGGGCGGGTTCGGCCGGGTCAGGGCTCACGGTATCAACAATGCCGGCCAGATCGTCGGTCATATTGTATCTTCTGTAAGGTTTGTCGCCCTTTTATGGGAGACCCCGAGCGCGTCCCCGACCCCTCTCCCTGCAGGTAGCATGAGCGGCGGAGTGGAAGCGTATGGAATTAACGACCTAGGCCAGATCGTCGGCCGGGGCTCGTCGAGAAATTTCGGACTCGTCCCGGTGGTCTGGGCGAGCCCGACGGGCGTGCCGCTCGTGCTCCCATTGGGCTCCGGCACCATCGCGGTCGGCAACAACAACGCCGGCGTGATCGTTGGCCTCGGCGCCATTATATGGAGACCGACTCAGACGACCGCGGCCTTCCTTCACGCCCAGGGCACAAGCCTGCTCCTCAACGCGAATGCGCCCACGAACACGACGGCAAGATCCCGCGATTCGGACGCTGTCCAGTTTGCAAAAGGAAACCCTTGGAAAACAATCGGTACATGGTCACAGTCCGTAGGCAGTAGCAGCCGAATGCTTACCGGACTCGGCGACCTGCATGCCTGGCTCGGCCTTAAAGACAAAGGAGACAAAGGGGCACGGTTTGATCTGGGGGCGGAAGTTCTGAAGAACGGGGACGTCGTCTCTACTGGCGAGAGTTATTGTATCGACGGTCTCACGCTAAATCCCGCGGATGCGCTCGACACTCCAGTGGCATTCAACTTCTTCCCGACTAATGACATAATCTTCAACGCCAATGACACGCTCTCCTTGAGAATTTCCACAAGAATCGGAACGTTCGGAGATAACACCTTCTGCGGAGGGCACAAAGGTGCCGCGGGGTTGCGCCTCTACTTCGACGCCGCCAGTCGCCCCGCAGGCTTCGCGACCACAACTGCGGCACCATAAACTCTACGAGCGGGATCCTCGACACGGCCAGCAGCGGTCTTCTCCAACATCACGGTCATCAACAACATGACACCGCGCAGTTCATTTCCAGTCGCTTCCCGGCGCCGGGTTCGCTAACGTTGGGGCCCTGGCACGAGCCTGAAATTCCAAATAGCAATGAACGAACACGAACCGGAGAAACAGGTTCTCGAATCGGCCGCGGGCCGGGTGCCTGGGCGTTCAGGAACGGGCCGTGCCCAGCGGGGAGAGTTGGTCAGGAGCGCTGTGATGCGTCGCCGTCGATATCCAGCGGGGTCGGTGCTCGGCCCGTCCATACAGGTTGGTCGGATCCTGTCCCGCCGGCCAGAATGCACTGCTGGATCGCGAGCCGTCGTTGTTCGTCCCAGTGCCATAGCGCGGGATTCCACAAGAGCAGGAACGAGCCGCGCCGCTGCGAAAGAACCTCAAAGCCCATGTCTCTGAGACGGGGCACTGCGCCATGCAAACCGCCGCTAAACTCCGAGTTGAGCAAAGGCTCACCGGTCTGGAATAGATGGGCCACCCCCCCGCGATCGCCTTCGAATCGTAGTAACGACCGTCGTAGGCCAGGATATATTCATCCGCCGGGCCGAATTCGTATGTCCGGAGGAAAGCACTACGTCCAAGTTTGTCGTATTCCTCAAGCGCGCGAAGAACTGCCTGCGCGTCTGTTAGATCCTTCAGTGCCATGCGTGAATCCTTCCCGGAAGGAAGCGGAAATGGAAGCTTAGGGCCGATCTGCAAAGTTACCCGTCGGTCGTGGGGACGGGGCCTTTTCGGTCTCGAAGGCCCAGCGTTCGATTTCGTCGGCGCCCACAATCCGTCCGGGACGGGACAATTCTTTCGCCCACGCGCCAATCACGCCTAAGGCTGCCTCGTAGAGAAGCTACTCGGCGGTGCTCCGGAAGCTTCACGGGGTTGGTTATCACTAGACATCGGTTCCTGTTTGCCGTGGCTCGTCAGGCGGACAATCCGTAAGGGAGATGGGTTGGGAGCCCTGGGCTTGCAGTCCCTGCAGTGTTTCCCTCCGGGCTTGGGGCGGCAGCGCTTCCCGCAGGCCTCGCAGGTCCGGTAACCGTGCAGGTGGATGTACTGCGCAAGTCGCTGCGCGATGAATGGGACGACGACTAAAGTCGACTTGCGGCCTCGGCTTCATGGGTGGCCCGGTTGCCGCCCTAAGCCGAACGTCCAGCGCGACAGGCGGTTTGTTCTCGGGCGAGGAAACCGGCCACATATCGCCTCTGGTCCTCACATGGAACGGCCTGACAAGCGCTGTGTCAACGGGCGGGCGAGCCCATCCTTCGACCAGATCCGATCAGATTCATCCAGCTGGCACAAGGTAAAGGGCCATCTGCAGCTATTGATGACGGGCTTTGACAGCGCAAGGTGTTGACGGCCTTGCGCCGCAAACCGAACCTTGAGCGGAACGGGTTTTCATTCGCTCGCTTGGCATTGAGATCATAAGCGCCAAAGGACGCTTTACCGGTTGATGAGTATCCCCAATCCATGGCCTTGTGCGGGTGGGCATGCCTCAACTGTTGGAGGCTCTGATTACTGAAGCCCAATTGCAGTCTGAATTCCCAAGGGCGGTGCACCACACAGTAACTCCTTGGCGGGTACTCAGTTGAACCAGTTGACGTTAACAGGTAGGAAGAACAAATTAACGAGTAATCACCACTCGGGTGTCAGAGGCGTTGACGCCCTAGACTGCAGCCGTTGAGCCGATAAACGGCCAAGGAGAGTTATGGGGTGCAGGCACGGCACCGGTCAGGGTGTCTCCCGAGCCTCTCCCGACAGGTGGCTCGTTTCCGACGGGAGTAATTGCATCAGCAACACTGGTCCTGATCATCGTCATTCTCAATTGATTTAGAAAAGAGATGTTCCATGAAAAAGCTTGTAGCCATCCTCGCCGCCATCGGCACGGCATTCTGCATCGTGTTCTCGGCCGCCGCGGCCAATGCCGCCGTCGAAGGACCATGTAATGGCGAAGTCCTCACGTCCACGAACTTGCAATGGGGCACCTGTGGCGTGACTCGGCCGGCTCATGCGTCGGCAACCATCAGCAGCGACGGTTTGACCGTCACCCTGAAGAAGGTCAATTCGGGACAAGTTGCTTCATTCTGGTCTAACAGCGAGGTGATGGAAGAGGGTTCCACCTCGGTGTGCGTCACCGTTTCGGTGGATATAACCGGCCGGGCCAGCGGGGAGCATCTGCTCACCTTGTCAGCCTATGAGTCGGTGACGTCCCAGACATTCCCCCTTTCGAGCGGGCTGCATGAGTACTGCGTCAATTCTGGCCCGGACGTAACCAATGTCCAGTGGCAGCTGCTCACCTATGTCGGCGACAAGCCGTTCGGTCGGGCAGTGGTAACTGTGACGCTGATTGGTGTCACCATCACATAATTTCTCTGCTGCACCACCCAAGGGTCCGCGTTCCTGGAACGCGGACCCTGTAAGGACTTATCCATGGGACCAGGATGACGCCGAAGACGGCGGTTCAGGACGCCAGCTGCGAGGATTCCGACGACAACGACACCCACCAGGATGGCGGCAAGGTCGAACGCTGCCTGGCCCAATGGAGCTAAACTGGCTGACCTGATACTTCCTGTCTGGTGCCGCGACTTGTGGGAACAGCGCCTTCCGCAGCTGGCGCGGCAGAGCTAACAGGGAGCTGCAGCTATGACACGGACTCATCCGGTCGCACCGCCGCCGAACTGCTGTGGGGGTTCGTAAGCCGGTCCCGCCGGGCCTCGGGCGGCAACGCCTCCCGCAGCTATGGCAGGAACGATATCCGCCATAGTGGATTGGGCAGCAGATCCTGAGTCTGCCTGTAGCGGCCGGCTGTCTGAAACGTCGTCCGCAGACTACACAGGCAACGAACGGCCGGGTGACGCCTTATCGGTCGTCGCGACTGCAGCGTGCCCTTTTGGCGCAGCGCGGACTGCAGTAAATGGCGGCCGGGTCGGTACTGATCATCGTTCGGTCGCACTGTGCACAGTCGCGCAGATACTGCTTCTTCATACTCGGTTACCTTTCAATCGCTCAAAACGCTCGAGAGGGGCCAGGAGATCTGAAACTTTGTGTGGTGGGCTACCCGCGCCCTCGGCCAGGGTCTTCTGCGATGGTGACGCCTCACCCCTCCCGGAGGGGTGCCTTGGCCCGGGATTCGCCGTCGGGTGGCGCTGTGGTCGCTGGGGCGTCGGGCCGCCAAGGGTGGTGTGGTTGTGGCGTGGCGGCGCCCGGGTGGCCCAGGGGCGCACTGGGCGTGCCGGTGTCATGCTGCGGCCTCGCGTCGGAGGCGACGCCGTTCGGCGGGGACGAGGCCGCCCCAGACTCCGGTCTTCTCTCCGGATGCGAGGGCGTAGGCGCGACAGACCGTCAGGAGGGTGCAGGCGCGGCAGAGCTGGGCTGCGCGTTGCTGGGGGTCCTCTGAGGTCCATTCGGTGCTGCCGCATTGGCAGGGCAGTGTTGCGTGGGCGGTGGCGTTCATGAGGTTCGTGAATTCTGCGAGGGTGGTTGCGGGGTCCGTGCGTCTGCGGGTGTCACCCATGGCCGTCCTCCGCTTCCATCCTGTTGCTGGCCTCGGCGGCGAGCCGTTCCTGCTGGGCCCGTTGCTGTGCGGCGTAGTAGTTGGCGAGGACCCCGGTGAGGACGTTCGCCGTGTCGGCGCCGTCGGGCAGCCGCTGCCATGCGGCGGGGAGGACGTCGCGGACAGCGTCCCGGGCGGCGTGGGCGAGGGCGCAGGCGCTGACCTGCGGCGCGGGCCCGGGCGGTTTCAACGGGGACTTCGGTGGCGGTCGCAGGGGCGGCTGGTCGCCGTGGTCCGTGAAGTGGTCGAGGTAGTCGAAAAGGTCAGTCACGGCGGCCGCCCATGGGGTTCTTCTCGCCTCGGGCTTTGAAACCGAGGCGTTCGAGGATCTGTGTGGAGACCTCCGTCAGGAATTCCTCGCCTACGTCGCCGAGCGTGTTGTCCTGCTGCATGAGCCCCAGCGTCTGGTCGATGGCGAGAAGGTTGGCTGTGCGGAGCTCTTAGCCTTGATCCACCGA
>NZ_JAGGPM010000057.1 GCF_018613835.1 Arthrobacter sp. ISL-5
GCAAGGGGCACAACGGCTACTTGGTTGGGTCAACGCCCCCAAGCCCGCTGGCCCTCTCCCCACCAGCCGCGAGAGCGCCCTCGCCACTGATGGACAGCTCGGAAACCCAGACGGATCCTAGTAGTCCTGGCTCCCCACGTGCCCACGGCCATGGTCTTCGTCCGGAACCCGAGCGGAGTGTCCCACTCACCGGAGGAGCACGTCGTCGACGAGGACGCCGAAACCGGAGCACAGACCCTGGCCGGTGCCCTCCACGGACTGATGGCCTGAAGACATAAGAGCACCCGTGGCGATCTGTTCGGCGCGGGTGCTCTCCTGTGGCCCTGCGGCCGCACCTTTATTTCACTCAGTAACACTGAGCCCGCTCATCGCGCTGTCAACCAGGACAGCGCGAAAGTAGGCTGGATGCGTGTCCCGCCGGATCCCCCATGCCGGCGAGGCACGTCTGTGCAGCAGGTGCAGACGGCCTGGATGCCAGATCCTGCGCCAAACCCCCACATCTACCACTGCCAGTGGGGGTAACCTCATTGCTTCGCCCGCGCTGCGATCGGGAAGATTCCGGCGTCCGGCGCATGGACGCGGCCACGGTCTTCTGGTCAGCGCCGGTCCCGCTCCGGGCCAGCACGGCCTGGATCTGCGGCGCTCCATGGATGGGCGGCTCTTACCTGCGTCCAGTTCCGCCCGCGCGACCGCACGTGCCGGGGATTCCGAAAGGCGTCTGCGGCACCAGGCTTGGAACCCGGACCGGGAAACACCCACAGGCCGGGCCATTCGCTGCCTTAGCCCGAAGCGACGATGGCATGTGCCTTGCGGAAGCTCTCGGCGTTGTTCGGGTTGAGTGTTTGTGTGAGTGTGCTGCGAATTGCCCCGGCGTCGACCATAGAGGCGATTCGGTTGAGCAGGCTGTGCTGTTCGATCATGTCTTGGGTTTGGAACAGTGAGCGTGTGAACATGAGCTCCCAGTGCCAGGTGAGGCTCTTAGCTTTGAGCGGCGCAACATCCAGCGCCCCCGGATCGTCGATTGCCACGATTTGGCCGAACGGCTTGAGGATCTCGACGAAGACGGGCAGCTGGCCCCTCGAATTTGTCGAGAAGATACAGTCGACCCCCTCGGGAGCAACCCGAAGGACGTCTTCTCCTAACGCTTCTCCATGTCTTACCGTCTCATCGGCACCAAGGGATCGGACCCACTGCCGGCTTTCGTCGCGGTTCGCGGAGGCGATCACACGCATCCCTGGAACCATTGCCTTTGCCAGTTGGATGACCATGGAGCCAACCCCTCCGGCGCCCCCAACCATCAGCAGTGTTCCGGTGCTGGCCGGGGTCAAACGCAGCTTGTCAAACAGGGCCCTCCCACGCGGTGATGGAGGTGAGGGGAAGCGCAGCAGCGTGAACAAAATCCAGCGATGCCGGCTTAGCGCCGACGATCCGCTCGTCTACAGCATGGAACTGTGCATTCGTGCCGGGCCGGTTGATTGCCCCGGCGTAGTAGACATCGTCACCCGGTTGGAAAAGGGTCACTTTGGGGCCGATCCCGCGTACCGTGCCGGCGGCATCAAAACCCAGAACCTTCGGCTTTCCGTCGGGGTCGCCGCCCGAACGGACTTTCACATCCACAGGGTTTACGGAAACGGCCTTGATTTCGACGACGTCACGGCCCTGATCGTGAGGCGACTGATCGACGGGGCGGACCGGAAACACTGAGTTCCGGCCTCGGACAGGAAGAACAACGACTCGTTTTCAACCCTAGGCTCATTTGGGCCGCGCCCGATGAGAGGGCGCCGCGACTACCAGCAACCACCGGACCGCAAGCTTGACCGGCCAACGCAGGGTCAGACGGGGAAGAGGCCGCTCCTCAGGTAGTTGGTTCAGGGCCGGGAACCCTGGGATTTGGGTGGCAGGTGTCCGCGCCGCGAAGCTTCCCGGATTACCTGGCGAATGTTGGCGAACAGGACCGCTTTTACAGCCGTTACGTCTGGGCTGTGGCCCTGCTTTAGCGCCGTCTCCAGATCCCGGCAGTACGATTCGAGCCGCAGAGCGCCGGCCATCGCGGAGCTGGTTCTCAGGCTGACCACGGCGTCGAGGCTCTCCCCTGTGTCTTCGCGGGTGAGTGCTTTGAAGATTTTGGCTGCCCGGGCAGGCAGCATCAGCAGGTACTCCTCGATGAACGCCCCGGCGACAGCCTCCCCGGCATCATCTTTGAGGTCCTGCAGCGCGCCGTCGTCCAATGCGGGCAGGTCCTGGCCCGGGTCCTCCGTCATGCCAGCCACCTCACCCTCTTGTTCGCGCCGATCCTGGTTGGTTCAAGGATCATCCAGCAGGCAACTCAAGAAGCGGACACTCTCACCACAGGTTCCGATCAAGAGTCCTTGGGGACGGGACATGGCCCGAGCTCCGGGCATGCACGGGACACTCCCCCGCGGATCCAAAACAGTGGAAGTCCGCGTCATATGAACGTCCCTCTCCTATCGAGTCAGAAGTAGGCAGAGAGAGTGCGGCAGCTCTGAAAGTGCGCGCAGAAGCCGCTTGAGGTATGAGCAGCGACTTGTTAGTTACCGCAGACACCGCTTCCTTCGTAACGGCTCGGACTTGTTGTTCTCGCATGGTCATAAGGTCGCTGACCCACGGCGTGTTAGCACGGAGGCGCTTCCAGAACAGCAGGGCACCGACATCGGCTTTGCCAATGCTGCCCGTTGCGAGAATTCGGTCAGCGACTTCGTAGAGCACCTCGTCGTACGCCGTAGAGGTGCTTGATTTGTAGTCGGCGTGGGACCTCTGAAGGGTCTCCCACGCCTGCGTGCTGAGGACTTGGGCTGTTTCGTCCGGCGCCTTCATGCTCCGACAATGCCACAAGTTGACGCTTCGTTCAGGTACCACGAACAGGCGCTTCGGCTGAGTCGGAGAGGTTGCTTCGTTCCCTTGCCCACACAAAGTCAAAAACGACCGTTTCCGCTACAAAACCAGCTTGCCCGTTCAAAGGATTTGATGCTGTGGGTCGCGGCGCTAAGTGGCGGTGATCCGTCGGCGGTATATGGCGCACCAGAGTGGGAGCAGGCGCCGTCTCAGGGCTGCTAGGAGCAGCGATCCGTTCCAAGGCCTCTCTTGGAGATCTGTTGACCTCTGCTACGAGGTGAACGGCTCCATCAGATGCCGTCTAACTGCAGCGGCGTGGATCGGCCGCCGACGTCGACCACCGGGAGGCGCGTCGGTCAGATCATCTGTTCCGGCTGAGTTTGTCTATCAGTTCACCGGTCATGGTGCCACTGCTGATGACCACGACCATGGCCCGTCGAGCCCCCGGCGACACGGCGCGCTGGTCTTCACCCTCTCGCTTGTCGTGCTGACGGGCACTTTCATCAACCCCCTAAAATTGAAGCTCTGCTAGGACAGCCGGGCAACATTCCGCCGCACTGGACGGGGAGTGGTGCCGTCGGAGAACAGGTCGGGGGAGGATGCCTGTATCCGTTTGACGTCATCGAAAACCCCCCGAAGGTGGAGGCGCAGGGAACTGTCCGCCTCGGCAACGTTTTTCGCTTCCAAGGCGTCGACTATGGCCGTGTGCTGCTCAACCAGGGTCGAGACCGGGCGGGTGTCGATGAGGCTCAGCCGCCGGGCGCGGTCCAGGTGCGCCTTGGCGGAATTGACTGCGGTCCAGGCCGACTCGTGTCCCGCCAGGCGCAGCAGTTCCCGGTGGAAGTCCTCGTCCAGCCGGAAGAACTCCTCGATGTCGCCTTTGGCCTCGGCGTCGCGCTGGCTGGCGAGGATGTCGCGGAGGCCGGTGATACCGGCAGCGTCCGCGGCGAAGTCGTAGAGCGAGGCACATTCGATCGCCTCACGCACGAACTGGGCCTGGGCCACGCGGTCCAGATCCACCAGGGACACGAAGGAGCCGATCTGCGGGAAGACCTGCACGAGCCCTTCCTCCCGCAGGAGAATCAGGCTTTCCCGCACAGGGGTGCGGCTGACGCCCATTTCCTGGGCAAGTTCATTTTCCGACAATGGCTCACCGGGGGGAAGCTGCAGGGAAATGATGCGATGCCTGAGCGTTTCCAGGGTCTGATCCCGGACGGACAGTCGCGGAGGCTGTTCCTTGCCGCGTTTTTCGGTTGCCATGGCTCCAGTCTATTACTCTTGACACACTAGAATGGTAGTGCTTGTATGGTACTAACGACGGGCGGGAGCCACGTAGTCACGAAGAGGGCCAGCTTCCCCGCGTTTGTCCCTTCCTTCCCTTTCATTTCATCGCCTGCAAAGGAGCAACTGATGAGCGCAAGCATCGCGCCGCCGTCATACGATCTGAAGAAGGTCCGCAAGACTGCGGGTGCCTCCTTCATCGGGACCATGGCTGAGTATTACGACTTCTTCATCTACGGAACAGCCTCGGCCCTGGTCTTCAACAAGATCTTCTTCCCCGAGATCGATCCGCTGCTGGGCACCCTTGCCGCGTTCTCCACGTACGCGGTGGGATTCTTCGCCCGCCCGCTCGGCGGGATTGTCTGGGGGCACATCGGGGACCGGATCGGTCGGAAGAAGGCCCTTATCTGGACCCTGCTTATAACCGGGTTGGGGACCTTTGCCATCGGTCTCATGCCGACGTACGAAACCATCGGCCTGTGGGCTGCAGTCATCCTGGTCTTCGTCAGACTTATTCAGGGGTTCGGAGTCGGCGGCGAACAGGGCGGCGCTGTGCTGTTGACGGCGGAGGCCGCTCCGCCGAACAGGCGCGGGTTCTTCGCCAGCTTGGTCCAGATGGGCTCACCGGCCGCCTACCTTGTGCCCTCCGCGCTCTTCGCGTACCTCACCACCCAGCTCTCCGAAGAGCAGTTCCTCGCCTGGGGCTGGCGGATTCCCTTCCTCCTGAGCATCGTTGTCGTCGCAATCGGCCTCTGGATCCGGCTCCGGATTGATGAATCAGAAGTGTTCAAGGAAGTGAAAGAGAACGCGGAGTCCCAGCAGGCACCCGTCAAGGTTGTTTTCCGGGAAAGCCGCCGCGAGGTATTCCTGGGTATGGGCTCCAAGTTCGTCGAGGCCGCCGTTTTCCCGTTCTACACCGTCTTCCTCGTCGCGTACTCCAAGAACCTTGGCAATGACTCGTCCTTCGTACTGGAAGCCATCATCATCGCCATTCTTGTCGAGCTGGTCATGATCCCAGTCTGGGGCTGGCTGACGGACAAGATCGGACGCAAGAAAGTCTTCCTTGGCGCCGCGATCCTCAACCTTGTCCTCATCTGGCCGGCATTCGCTGCCATCGCCAGCGGCGACACCCTTCCCATCGTTGCCATCCTCGTTGCGGGTCTGGCTCTGGGACACGCCGGAACGTACGCTCCGCAGGCCTCCTTCTACCCCGAGCTCTTCCCGGTCCGTGGCCGTTACACCGGCGTTTCGATCGTCTGGCAGTTCGGCGCCATGATCGCCAGCGGGCCGTTCACGGTGGTTGCGACGGCGTTGCTCGTCGCTGGAGGAGGATCGATTGCGGGAGTTGCGGTCTACGTCTCTGCCCTGATTCTGGTGAGCATTGTGTGCTTGGCACTCCTGCCGGAAACGGCGCCGGGACAGCGCGGCGGCAAGGAGTACGCGGAATGGCACGCCCATCACAGCGTCGCCACGGGCGCCGATGCAAACCACGGCTCCAGTTCCCTGAGGTAAGTAGCCGTTGTGCCCCTT
>NZ_JAGGPM010000058.1 GCF_018613835.1 Arthrobacter sp. ISL-5
TGTGTTTCGTCAACTTAAAGTGGGCCATTTCGGCGCTAAGATTCAGGCCATCTCTGCACGTTTTTAGTCCATTTCGGCGGTTGGCTATTTCATGAGGGCGTTCTTGACTCGGTAGGACTCGCCACGGAATTGCAGGAGGCGTCCGTGGTGGACCAGCCGATCGATGACGGCGGCGGCCATGTTGTCGTCCCCGAACACCGTTCCCCAGCGGGAGAACTCAAGGTTGGTGGTGATGATGAGGCTTCGTTTTTCGTAGCCGTCGGCGATGACCTGGAACAACAGCCTGGCCCCCTCGGTGTCGATCGGAAGGTAGCCCAGCTCGTCAATGGCCAGGAGCTGGTTCTTGGCCAGGGAAGCGAGCTCCCTGTCCAGCCGGTCCTCGTCCTTGGCCCGCCGCAGCATCATGACCAGAGAAGAGGTGGTGAAGAAGCGTGCCTGGATACCCTGCCGGCAGGCGGCTGCCACCAGGGCGGTCGCCATGTGGGTTTTGCCGGTGCCCACGTCCCCATAGAGGACCAGATCCTGGGCCCGGTTGATGAAGTCCAGGGACTCGAGGGGGTCACGGCCGTAGTCCTCGGGGAACCTGACGCTGGAGTAGTCGAATCCCGTGAGTGTTTTCATGGCCGGGAGCCGGGCGGATTTCAGCAGCCGTTGGCGGCGTGATTCCTGCCGGGATTCGTGTTCGGCCATCAGCACCCCGTGCAGGTATTCGCGTTGCTTCGGGGTGCCCTTCTCAGCCCATTCGGTCAACACGCTGCCGGTCAACGAGGCATGCTTGCCCGCTTCGGTGATGTCCTGGACGGTGATCGGGTTCATGCGACTTCTCCCGTGCTCGTGTTGACGGTGGTGAAGGTGTCATAGACGCTCAAGTCCACGTTTGCTGCAGCCTGTTCGGTGCCGTGGGCCAGCCGGCGGGCGAGCATGCCCAGGGTTGCGATGTCCGGGGTATCCCCTCGCCGGATCAGCGTGTCGGCGGCGGCCATCGCGGCATCAAAGCCAGTGGACCCGGACGCGGCGTCCACCGCGTTGAGCAGGCGGCGCCTGTCCGTGGGCGCCGCGGTATCGAGCCAGTCGCGGACCGGGTCGGTGACCAAGGCCCGCAGCGGGGAATGGCCCCACGCCCCGGGCTTGGTCACCAGCAGCGGGACCAGGGAGGCGGGATCGAAGATCGTCTCTCCCTGCCGCCCGAACACCCGGTCAAAGGACCGGACGGGCTCGGAGTGCTCATCGAGGATCTGCACCACGTCGTGGCGCAAACCGACGGTGAGGTTCCGGCCGTGGAACATGGGCCCGGCGGCGTAGGTGTTCCCGTCGATGAGCAGGTTCCCGGTCTTATCGGCCTTCCGCGATTCGTATCGGACCGCGTCGAACCCGACCCCGGGCAAGGCCAGGGACGCGGCCATGTCTTGGGCGAACAGCTCACCCAGGGCCAGTCCCTTGCGGTAGTGCGTGGTTGCGGCCAAGGCATCGCACCTGGCCATGAGCACCTCGTTCAATGCCTGCAGGCTGGAGGCCTCGGGTTCGGGGACCATGAGGTTGCGGCGCAGGAATCCGACCGCGTTTTCCACGTTGCCTTTCTCGTGTCCGGAGTACGGGTTGCAGTAGCGCGATTCGGAGCGGTAATGCAACTTGAACGCGCCGAACAGTTTCGTTTCCACGACCTTGGTGCCGACGCGTCGTCCGATGCCGGTGGCGTTGTCAAAGACCAGGTGCCTCGGTGCTGCCCCGATATGCTCGAACACCCTGCGTAGCCCGTGGCAGACGCATTCTGCGGTCTCGCCCCGGTAGGCCTGGACGAAGCGCATGTTGGAGAACGGGAAGGTGACCACCAGGATGTGCAGGACTTGGCGGATCCCGGCGATGATGGCCTCGGCCTGCCCGAAGTCGACCTGCGCCGTGCCGGCGGGCCAGACCAACTCGGTGAACCCCTCACCCGTGGTTCTGTTGCGGGCGTTCCATTTCTTCACAAAGCGTTGGACAGGAGAATACGTGCCGGTGAACCCGTGCTCGTCAACGAGCCGGTCGAACACGCGCTTGGCCGTATGCCGCTGCTTGCGGGTCCGGCGCTGGTCCTCGCCCAACCACGTCTCGATGAGGTGCTCGAACCCGGTCAGCACCGAGGCTCCGGGCCTGGCCCGCGCTTCGGCGGGTACCGGGGAGAAGTCCTCCTGATCGGCGTACTTGGTCACCGAGGTCCGGCTGACACTCAACCGGCGGGCGATCTCACGCCCCGGGACTCCCTGGGAATCGAGTCTCCTGATATTTTCTTGTACGGACATGGGTACCGTCATCTGCTTTCCAGCCCTTCCGGCGCAAACGCTTCGCAATGGCAGCGCCGCAAGGAACCTATCTGGGGGTGGCGGGCCCATGTTCCCAACACACTGGGAACCGCCCGGGCCCGGGTGATCTCAACTCTGCGCACTCCCCGAATCCATGATTTGGAGGGGAACTGCCTGGCCTGATTCTTAGCGCTCTTTTGGCCTGAAATGAGCCACTAACTTGGCTGGATTCTTCGGCTGAAACGGCCTACAGATAGTCGATCACACACAGATTGGGCTGGCTGATGTTTGGTCATGCCACTTCACACTTTTACCCACCATGAGAAGTTCGGAAAGGAGAAACACGCGGCTATGACTCGCATCGAATCCAAGCCTGCGCCTTGCCCTATATCGGTCCTCGGGCGTGGCCGTTATCGGCCGGGCCCCAATCCAGAGCCTGGAGCCTGGCAGTTCCGATCGGAACCGCATTGGGCACAAGACAGAGCCGCCGCGCCCTCGCAGGGGCGCGGTAGTCGCATGGATGGTGCAGCAACGTGGGCAAAAAGAAGGTGTGCACAATGTGCACACCTTGGGCTCCGGATCGGGCCGTACTGGTGCCGGACTCGGCCGGATTGGCTATGTTTTTGGGAGTTCCCAGTGTTCGCAGGGGCTAGAGTCCGGTTCGAGTCCCACCTTGGGCACAGGTGTTTCCGCAGGTCAGCGGGGTTTTTGGTGTTTTTTCGTGTGGACAGTGTCCACACTCCAGCCTCTGATCTGCTTCTCCGGGGTGTGTGGGTTCCCGCAGTCCCGTATTCGGTTATGTGTGGGGGAGCAGGCTCAGTCCGGCGGGCCGGGTCCTGCCAGAGCGGGCTGCTTCTGGGTGTCCTTCCTTGTGTGTCCTTTTCCTTTGGGTTTTCGTCTTCACCAGTTCATGGCGGCTGGGGCCGCGTACAACATGACTTGCTGATTACTTGCGGCATGAGCCGGATGGTCGCGGTCGCTCCTGAATTTTTGAGCCGTACCGGTGGGACGCTGTAGTGTTCGACTGGCTTCGGAACCTCCCCGCCGTCGTCTGCCGCCGTATCCCCATAACTGTGGGCCTATGACGCTTCGAGGCCCCAGGGGCGGTAGGCCCCGTCCTTGTCCATGTTCCAGCCGGCAACCATTCCGGAGCCGATCATTTGGTCGGTGAGCCTGGCCAGTCGGTAGGCGGGTTCGGCGTCGAGGGCGAGTTCCAGGAATTGGTGGGCTTTGCTGCCTCGGCCTTCCCACCAAATGATGAAGGCGATCGCGGTGAGGATGGGTGCCGAGTGCTTCGTGCTGTTGCGTGTAAGCGTGGAGCAGCAGCTGCTGCGCCCATTCGACCCGGGACCATTGCGGGGTGCCGTGCGTTTGGGCAAGGAGAACGCGGTCCATCGGTTCGTCAATTCCGGGGATATCGGCCATGAGCTGGTCCCTGATCGCGGGGGCTTGGAAGTTGGCGGCGCGCTGTCCCAGCCAGCCCAAGTGGTCGGTACTGAATGTCCGAAGTAGTTTTGCACGAGGCGTGGGATACAACCGCCAAATAGTGACCTCGGCTTCTCACCGAGCGGGGAAGCGCGGGCTGGACCGCGGCGTTGAGTGCTCGTCCTGTCCCAGCCCAAAGATGCCATTGGTGCACAATCCCGTGCCCTAACTTCAAGAACTAGGGCTTCGCTAGCACGTTCACCGTGTACCCGTCTCTCAGCGGTTCATCTCTGAAGCCGCGCGGCGGCTCCACGTCCATATGTAATTCCCGTGAACGTCCAGATATAGGACCGGAGGGCAGGAATGCTCACTGCTACACTCTGCTCATGATCGGGCTTCCCTTCGCGGGAGACGGGCTGGTGCACGCCGGCCTGTTAGGGCTGGGAATCCTCGCAGCCTTGCTGTTCTACGCCTATGAGAAGCGCCGGCGCGGCCTGTCCGACCCACGGTTGTGGCCCATTGCAGGTTTCGCTGTCGCCTTCGGGGCCATCGGTTCAAGGGTCCTCACGTGGGATGTTTCCCGGCAGGTGTCCCTCGTTGACTGGTGGGGCAACGGCGATCGCAGCATCCTCGCGGGCCTTGTGGGCGCGTGGTTCGGCGTTCATCTGGGTAAACGGCTGACAGGTTACCGCGAGTCCACCGGGGATTTGCTTGCGCCCGCGGTCGCCTTGGCGCTGGTCATCGGGCGGGTGGGCTGTCTTCTCACGGAACTGCCCGGCACCCCGACTGGGGGAGCGTGGGGGATATCGCTCATGCCCGGGCAGGCTGCGATGTTGGGCGGAGTTCCCGGGGTAGGGCTCCACCCGTCCTTTGCCTATGAAATCGTGTTCCATTTGGCCGCATTCGCGCTCATGTGGCGTTATCGAGACCGTTTGCCTCGTCCTGGCGACCTCTTTATCTGCTACGTGACTTCTTACGCCTTGTTCCGGTTCGGAGTCGAATTCGTCCGCGGCAACGAGGTGATCTTGCTGGGGATGAGCCGTCCCCAGTGGTTCCTTCTGGTGATTCTCCCCCTGCTGTTCTGGCGGATGCTGCGGGTGTTCGGGAAACCTCTCCGCCCGGAGTTGGAAGGAAGAGTGGCATGAGCGAGGACCACCCCGACGTACCGCAGGACCCGCCCCCGCCGCCCCAGCAAGAGGAGCCGCCCTCTGAACCAAGACGCGGCTCCATGGCGCTCGGAATCCTGTTGGGGGCTGTTGCCCTTTATGCCCTCTATTTCGGGACAACAGGTGGTATCGCTCCGGATGAAGGGTATAAAACCTTCCTTGCTGGGCCTGCAGTGTTCATACCCATCGCCGTCTATCTGGCGGCAGCGGGTGTGCTGGCGGTCCGGCCGCGCACGTCCCGGTTGGGTGCGGGGCTGTTGATTGGCCTGGGTGTCTTCACGCTGCTCGGCGGTGGGATCTGCGTCGCAGCCCTCTCGCAGATGAGAGGCCTGAGATGAATCCGTCCTTATTCTCTTCCCGGCAGGCGCTGCCCGGTCCCGGCCAGCCGCTGCGCGGGGACCGCATCCACCGGTACGTCACGGCCTTCTGTCCCCACTGCCACGAGACGAACCCCCCGCTCGCGCAGGTGCGGCGCCTCTCCGGCGCGCTGTTGATCCGCGATGACCGGGTCTGGCTCGAACGCGGCTGCCCGGATCACGGACTCGTCAGCACGTTGTACGACGAGTCTCCCGAAATTCTGCGCTACCTGGAGAAGTGGCAGGCGCCGACCAAGCAACACATCCCGGACCAGGCCGGCAATTACCGCCAGGTACCGGAGGCCTATGCCTACGGGCTGCCCGCCATGCAGACGCAGCACACGTGCATCCTCCTGCAGGACATCATCGAGCACTGCAACCTGCGCTGCCCCACCTGCTTCACCGCCTCCGGCCCCCAGCTGCAGGGGGTCGCGCCGCTTAGCGAGGTGCTCGCGAATATCGACACCCGGCTTGCCCGCGAAAGCGGGCGGCTGGACGTGCTGATGCTCTCCGGCGGCGAGCCGACGCTTTATCCCCATCTGGCCGAACTTCTGGATGAGCTCGTCGCCCGGCCGATCGTCCGGATCATGGTGAACAGCAACGGCATGCTCATGGCCACCGACGACGAACTGCTCGCACTGCTGGCCAGGCACCGGGACCGCGTGGAGGTGTACCTCCAATACGACGGCCCGTCCAAAGAAGCATCCATCCACCACCGCGGGGGAGACCTGACCCGCTTCAAAGACGTGGCCATCACCCGCCTGTCCGAGGCAGGTGTTTTCACCACCCTGACGATGACAGCGACACTCGGCGTCAACGATGGTGAGGTCGGCGCCGTCGTGATGAGGGCTTTGGAAACCCCGTTCGTGGGTGGGGTTGCGCTTCAGCCGGTGTTCGGTTCCGGCCGCGGCCACGGCATCGACCCCACGGACAGGCTCACCCACACAGGCGTGCTGGAACGGCTCGCGAAGCAAACCGGAGGGGTGGTTTCATGGCACGACCTGACAGCACTCCCGTGCTCGCATCCGCATTGCGCGTCCGTGGGCTACATGCTGAAGGACGACTCAGGGGTCTGGCGTTCGCTGACAGCCCTCATCGGGCACGATCAGCTGCTCGCCTGGCTGGAACTCAATCCCGACAGTATCGCCAACCGCATCGCCGACAGCGCGATCCCGCTCGAGCTGCGCACCCTCATGAAGTCCTCCCTGCTGGACCTGCTGAGCGAGCAGTCCTCGCTGTCCCACCCGCGGACAATGGATCTGTGGAAGAACATCTGCACCCAGTGCGACCTCGGCATCGGCACACTCACCACACTGGCTGCCGGCAAGCTTCCAGGGCAGCAACAGCGGCTGCGCAGGCTCCTCGCCGAACGGATCACCCGCATCATGGTGAAACCCTTCATGGACATCTCGACCATGATCGAGGAACGGCTCACGCAATGCTGCGTTCATGTGGGCACGAAGAGTGACGCCGGCGATCATCAGTGTGCTCCGTTCTGTGCTGTCCAGGCGTGGCCGGCCCTGGCCAGGCAACGAATGAGCACAGCCACGGGCACACGGCTTCTCCCAGTCCGCCAGGTCTGAGTCAGCGATAGGAAGGAATGATGAGTTCCGCATCTGATGCCCGGCGTATTGCAGCCGGGCCATTGCCATCGCAGCTGGTGCGCTCCAAGCAGTCAGGCCGGCACGGACACAGGCCTGACCCTGAAATGGATCCGCAGTCCCCGCCGGCCTTCGATCCGCTGCGGCTCTGCATCTTCGCGACCGTTGCCCTGCTCGGTTGGGCAGCTGGTCCGGTGGCACTGGCCGTGTTCGCCGCCGTCGGATTCGCAGGCTACTGGAAAGCCCGACGGAGGGGCCTGACGAGGTCGAAGTGCTACCTCCGCGATACGAGGCTGGTCTTGGCCTACCTGGGCATCCTGTTAGCGGCTGGGTTGTGGGGGATATATTCGATGGCAGCTCAACTGTTCGGCTCGTAAACGCCGCAGGATGTTGGCCGCCGCCTCATGCCTGTCCGGTGAGCGTCCCAATCGAAGTCGAGGTAACCATGGATATGAAACCGGAAGTCGGCGAACCCGATGCGGGACCCTGGCAAGCCGAGTCACTGGAAGGCTTGGTGCGGCGGTTACTGCCGGCAGCAGGACAACGTCCGAACCGCCCCTGGATTGTAGCGGTAGATGGAAGGAGCGGGGCAGGCAAGACCACCCTGGTCGATCGTCTACTAGCTCGAGTGCCGGACTCAGATGTTGTTCACACGGACGATGTAGCGTGGCATCTCTCGTTTTTTGACTGGGCCGATGAACTCCGTGACGGTGTCCTCGAACCCCTGCTCCAAGGCGAGGCAGTCCATTACCGTCCGCCGGGTTGGGTGGCCCGAGAACGTCCAGGTGCCATAGCTCTACCCGCCGGGCGTTCCGTGGTGTGGGTGGAAGGGAGCGGATCATCACGCCAAGCTCTCTCTGACCTAGTCGACGCTTCGATCTGGGTGCAGTGCGGCAACTTTGAAGCCCGATGTCGCCTGCTGGCACGAGATGGCCAGGAAGAAGAAGAACTGCACAGGGAGTGGGAAGAACAAGAAATTCCCTTCCTACTTGAAGACCGGCCATGGGAGCGCGCTACAGTGATCGTGGCCGGAAGGCCGGCCCTAGAGTACGATCCGAATACCCAAGTAGTAACCGCTCAGCCGGCACCACCATGCGCGGAGATCACCTAACGCACGGATTTGCCATCTCCGCCCGCCACTGCGAATGCAACAAGATTGAGCGACTGACTGCTGGCGGGCCAAGTGTCCAAGTAGATTCCCGCACTGCCGTCAAGCAGGCTGGCAGGGCACATCTGAGCCGTGAGGGATAGGCTTCAAAGAAGAACCCCTGCGGGTCATTTGCGCGGGCGTTCTTCTCGGTAGTTCGAACACTTTCGCGTATCGGGGGCGACGCGAAAGTGGGAGAGCACGCCTTAAACGCCGATAACGGAGGTTTCGTCGTTCTTGGGGTTGAGCCAGAGAGCAACGCGGTGACCGGTCCTGGACCACGAAGGTCGTGAGGAACAGGCAGAGGGCTCCGCGCCAAGCTTTCGACCGCGGCGGTTGCAAAACCACTGGTTGCGCGGTGTCCGGCAAGGGAGGAACAAGCCGATATGACGCTCATCGATTGTGAGGTGCCCGGTAGATCGATGCTCAATCGCTGGGCAAAAAGGCAGTGTGGACAGTGTCCACACTTTAGGCTTCGGATCGGGTCGTACATCGGTCGGACTGGGCCGGATTGGGGATGTTTTCAGGAGTTCCCAGTGTTTACAAGGGCTGGAATGCAGTTCGAGTCCCACCTCGGGCACGTTTTTCCCATGTCAGGGGCCCTTTTAGGCCTCTGACTGTGTACAAAGCTTGACTTGTGGGCCCCCTCCGCGGCCCATTTTTGTTGGTGGCCATTGCTGCGGCCGGGTGCCTCTTTTCTTAGTGACGGTGACGGTATGGGGTCATTACGCCTTCATGGTCGGGCCAGGGTGAAACTGCATGACCTGGTTTGGGGCTGGGGGCGCGTCTGTGCTGTGTCGTTGCCTGTTTCTGCCTTCACGACTGTTCATGGCAGGGCTCCCGTGTAACTGCATGACTATCAGGGCTCTTTTGCGCGGGGGTTTCGACTAGGGTCCTTCCCGGTGGAGAAAGCTACAGAGTGGGTGAGGTCATTGGACTTGCTCCTTTTCTCGGTTTTTCCTACAACACCTGCATTGGTGCAGGGTGGATTGTTGGGCCTTTACGTATCCGTTGGGTTCAGGACGTTTTTGGTGGCTGCGCCTGCATCGCACTCTGCATGAGGATCATCGCAAGCTTCGTTCACAGATTGCTAGCTCTTCATGGCTGGATGGAGATGCTCGAGGTCGTGCTGGCATCGAATTTCGCGCTATCTCTTGAGATAGAGCTACGGACGCCATCGCCACGTGGCTGTTGTTGATTTGGCAGGATCCACTCCAAGTGATCGCCCCATCCGAATACGCCGGCTTTTTTATCTGGAGACATCACTGAGGCTAAGCGCGTACCGGGATGGTGTCTTGTCCTCCCTGGGCAATAGAAAGGCCGTCGCCAGCGGCACTGGTGGCCGGACGGGGTCCACACATTCAGCGTTGCCCCGGTGGCTCAGCGGATCCGCTATCAACAATCAGCGTGATGTGAACAGGATTGTCCGAGACCACCACAGACTCGGAAGCCGTCGAGGCGTAGCCGCCGCGCCCTAGCAGTCGGCCGTTCCCCAAGAGCCTCCGTCACAGACAAGCCGTTACTCTTCAGTAAGTTGAAGTTTCCATCAATTCATAAAACTATGAAGTCGCTGGGCTTCCCGATGGGGGAGTTGAGGGGAGTCAGCACTATGATCCTCCGGGCGCACGCGCCCGCATTGGGGGAGGGCCATGCGCGGAGTCCAGGAATTTCGGTTCCGGCGTCGTGCCGACCCCTTCGAGGAGAGAGCCCCGGCCGCAAGGCGGGGCCAAGGACGGTGCAGCTCATGCCACCGGGCTGTATCCTTCTCCGCTGACGGTAACCAGACATCACCCGGCATGGACCGCGTGACCTGGAGTCAGGGTCCGGTTCTCCACTGCCGGACCAGAAAGACGAGCCAGACTGTGCAGGCGGGTCGGCAGCAGCGGGAATACAGGCTCGCCGATGCTTACCGCGACGCCATAAATGACCCAGAGCACGCATGTGATGACGGCCGCGGAGATCAGAGATTTGCGGGTGACCGGATATGAGGGCAGCTCGTTCCCTTCGCCGCGTAACTGGCGTGCTTCGAGGACGCCGCCCCGGATAAGAGAAACGAAGACGGCGGCCAGTACGGCGATCGCGAGCAGTGAGCGCCACGGCTGCACAATGCCGGCTGCCTCAAAGACAGATCCCAGGACCGCGCCCAGTAGGAAGTACCAGAAGAACATGCCCAGCCTGCCAGCCGTCTCCGCTTCGGGGGCATGCCTTCAAGTGAATCCGGCGGCCAGGACTGCCACTCGTACTTGTTGCCGTCTTTGCCTGCGCCCGTGGCCAATATCCATTTAGTAGTCGTGCTTCAACTGAGTCAGTCTCGGCCTCGTCAGGTGGAGCCGCGGGTAGGATCGCCCACATGGAATTCGCCGTGATGTACAGCATCAGCGAAGGCATCGATCGCTCACGCGTTCTTGAAACGTATCCCCGCCATGAGGCTTACTTTGAAGCGTTCCACGCCGGCGGCGGCGGGCTCCTCGCACTGGGTCCGTTCCAGACAGCGGATCCGGCCGGTGCGTCGATGGGGATCTTCACCTCGCGCGAGGATGCTGAGCGCTTTATCGCCGGTGATCCGTTCGTTCTTGAGGGGGCTTGCCGTTCCACGAATCCTTGAGTGGGACGCCGTGCGCTTCGACTAAGCGGATATGGCCCTTTGCCGGAGGTCAGGCGCTGGTAGACCGGAGATTCCACGGGCTGAAGCACAAGGACGGTGCTACAGGCCGCAGGCGCAGAGGCTTGCGGTCTCGTTGGCTGCTTGTCCGCCACCCGAGCACGGCGGCGTACAGGGCGGGGGTGTTGTTCTCCGCGAGCTCCCCGCGCCACACCCGGTGTAGTACTCCGGCCATGGTTCCCGCCCGGGTGACGGAGGATCCGGCACCCGCTAGCTGACATGTAACCGCGGAGACGGCCGCCCACGCCAGCTCGCAGACGGCCTCTATAAGGACTATGCTCACGGCTGCCTCACCTTGTCTGCACTCGCTGCGTCTAGTCGGTCAACGTCCATTCGGTCACCGCGCCAGAGGAGCCAGCCGAGGTGGCTAAAGAGCAGCACCCAGATCCCGATGCCGATCCGGCCGGCGAGGTGGGGTCCCATGATGGCCGGAATCAGCGGCACGAAGACGTAGATCCCCAATAGCAGCGGCAGGAATCGCTTCGCACCCTTCCAGGCACCAGCCCGGAGGACACCGATGCCGCCCAGGACCAGCCCGATCCCCGTGAGCAGCGTGGGGATCGCGAAGAGCGACTGGACCAGGCCGTACAGCGGTTCCCCGGAAACGGAGTGCGCGGCCGCGATGGCCGCCAGCTCCAGGAGAGCCAGCAAAGCCAGACCCGCGATGCCAATGCAAAGGCCTGCACGCGCAAGCCGTGATGATCCGACAGCCGGGGTCAGCAGCAGCGCCACGATCACTGCCACCATCGTGACGTGTTGCACCGCAAAGAACACCTGCGCAATGGTGAATCCGGTCGCGTTGAACGGGTAACTGAACTGCTCCGGGACAACCACTGGCGGATACACGATCAACACAAGTGCAGAAAGCGCGCCCGCGAGTCCTCCCCAGAATCCGACCGCGCCGAGTCGCCGGACAGTTCCAGCCGATTTGCCTGCCATTGGAGTTCTCCCTGGTGTCGTGGGGCTTGCTGATTTGTGCCCAGTTCGTTCATGATGCTCGCCGGATGCACGCGGGACATCCGTGGAACCACCTGTGTTGGCACCTAGGACGGGCATAGCATGGGCACATGACGGGGCGGGCAGAAGGATCGGCGGGGCCCATCGAGGCCGCAATCCGTGCAGCCCGCGCCGCCAGCGCCCGCCGCGCCCACG
>NZ_JAGGPM010000005.1 GCF_018613835.1 Arthrobacter sp. ISL-5
GCGAGCCAGCGCGGCACAAGGCGCAGGATCAGGCCCGGCACCGCTGTTCCGGCGACGAGTAGCCCCATCCCGGTGACGTAGCCGACCCCGCCCGTGATGAAGGCGAGAAAGGCCAGCGCGTGGGTGAGCGTCACATCGGTGGTGATCTCTGGGCGGCTCAGCAGCCAAACAACCGAAGCCGAGAGCATCAGGAAGAGTGCTGCGGCGATGCCGCCGAAGAACCCGATTCCGGGACCGGGAACCCGAACTCCGAGGCGGAGCAACCGGGCATAAACAGTGGCGGCGTAGATGCCCAGCGGCACGGCTGAGCCGAACTGGATCATGCCCGCAACGCGTTCTGCAATCGCGTTCTCCTGAAAGTACGCCGCGACCTGCCCCGCCGTGGAGAACGGCGAGACAAACGTGCTGCCGCCGGTCATGATCGCGGCCGTGACCAGGCCGGCAACGGTAAGCCCGAGGCTCACGGCCGCCAGGATGCCCGGATTGGGTCCGCCCGAGCGGACAGTTTGGCCGGCGCGCGGAGGGGAAACGTCAGTCATGATCGCACCTTTCCAGCAATTGAGTCATTACAAAAATGATTCACCCGTTGAATTATTCTGTCAAGAAGGTAATCTGAAGTCATGGACTCCCCAGCCGCGCCCCGGTCGAGGCGCACCGCCTTTCTCCTCTCGCAGCTGGGCGCCCTGGCGTCGTCACGTTTCGCCGAACGCACCCGGGAAATCGGGCTCACCCCGAGCGATGCGGGCGTGCTTCGCCTGATCGGCCGGACCCCGGGGCTGAGCCAGCGGGCCCTTGCCGACCGGTTTGGGGCCGTGCCCAGTCGCGTGGTCTCGCTCGTCGACTCGTTGCAGGCCCGCGGCCTCGTGGAGCGGGAGCGCAGCAGCACCGATCGCCGGACGTACGAACTTCGTCTGACCGCAGAAGGCGCGCAGGTCATGCGGCAGCTGCGCGAGATCGCCGAAGCGCACGAGGCCGAACTTCTGGCGCCACTCACCGGCGAGCAGTCTGCCCAGCTCGGAAGCCTGCTTGCCCAGCTCGCGGCCGCCAACGCTCTGGACCTGGACCTCCACCGGGAGACCGGTCATGAGGATCACGCACGATGACCCGGCCTCACCAGCAGCCCAGGGCCCAGCACGCTGTCGTTGCCACCCAGCTCGTCGGCGCGCCGGCCCGGCGGACACCCCGCTGCGCGGGCATTCTCAGATGATTCTTCGAATACAGCTAGCGGGCATCCCTAATGAGTCATCGCGGCCTCTGTCTTGGCTGCAGGATTCCTTCTATGGTGTGGTCTAGTCCCTTGTGTCCATGCCCGAGACAGCGCTTAAATTCGAATCAGAGCGTCGTCGACCGGTTCGCGGACCTGTGCTGAGGTCATTTAGTCAGTCGCTGACCGCGTCGTGTCGGCGGTGAATGGGACAATCGATCCATGACTGCCGATCCCGCTATGGCCAGCCCGTCCGAGCCGAAGCCCATGGGGCTGGATACCGCCACTCTCCCCCTCGGTGAACGCTCCCTGCGACTCATCCTGGACCACGTCCTGGCCGTCGGCGACGAGGCCGAGACGACCTACCTGGAGGTCAAGAGCAGCCTGGACCTCAGCAGCAAGACAGGCGTGGCGAAGGTCGCGAAGTTCCTCCTGGGGGCGGCAAACCGTCGGCCGAAGGAGGCTGCACGCCACTTCCGCGGCCACGCGGTGATGATCATCGGCGCGCAGAAGGATGCCGCACCGGGTGTCCCCCGCGGCGTCGAGGCCCACGAGCTGGAAGACCGGCTCCGGCCCTACCCCGGGCCCCAGTTCCCCGCGTTCGAGTTCGGCAGGATTGGCGTCGACGACGCCAGCGAGGTGCTGTTCGTCATCGCGCAGCCGCCGCAGGACGGTCAGCCGATCTTTCCATGCCACAAGAGCTTCCAGGGCGACGACCGCCGGGACAGTCTCGAGGACGGTGCCGTTTATGTGCGAGGGACCAGCAACACCCGCCCGGCTCGGGCCGGTGAGGTCCTGGCCCTCGTTGAGCGGGCCCGTGGCGGCGGCAAGCCGCCCATCGAGCTCGAGGTAGCGATCCTCGGTTCCACCGGCCGCGTAGGTAGCGTCGACGAGGTGATGGGCCGGCTGTACGAGTTCGAGGAGGAACAGTTCAGCGCGACGCCCGAGCCGGTTCAGAGCACGTCGCTGCTGACCATAACGCCGCCCAGCATCTTCGGCAGCCCGGAGCCCACGTCGGCATCGGAGCGGGCAGCGCGCCTGGACTCGTGGCGGAGGGAGAGGGACACCCATATCGCGAGGGGTCGAGAGCACTTCCTCGGCGTTGTGCTGCCTGGTGCAGGAATCCGCCTCGTCAGCCGCGACAGGTTTGTCGCCAAGCCCCACCTTATCGTGACGTTCCACGACTGTGAGGCGCTGGAGTTCCGCGAGGCCGACGATGCCGACTTCGAGAAGGTGGTGGAGCCGATTGTGAGGCGGCAGAGCCGCTATGTGCTGGGACTCGACCCGTCGGACTACAGGATCACGCCGCGTGACTATCCCGTCGCCTGGGCCCCCAGGGCGACGACGTCGAAGTCATGCTCACGCCCGAGTCGTTCCGGCCCAACGGACGAGCGACCTGGACGACTACGTGCTCCTGGCACGGGACCCGCGGGCGAGCTCAGTGACTGTGGCGTGGGTGCTCACCGAGGACGGCAACGACGAGGTCACCAGAGGCGAGGCCCCTGCTGCAGACCTCGTCGATGCTGCTGACCTATTCAAAGCAGCCTTCTTCAGTGGCAGTTGAGAGCGCGGAACGAGATCCTCGCATAGGGATCGGTGGCCCAAGAAGTCGCTTCCTGCGACGCGCCTAGCGAGACGCAGCTTTTGCGGTCCGATCCGTCGAGGGATTAGGTTACGGACGCTCGAGGGCCAAAGGTCCCCTCTGACGCGACCCGGGCACGTCTTACACTCAGAGTCGTGGCTACATATAGACCTGCCGAACTCGCCCGCGAACTGGGCTATACCAATGATCACCGACCAAGGGAAAGTCGTCCGGCATTATCTCCGAAGAAAATACCCGGACCATCCCAAGTACCAGCGTTGGGTGCTAGATGAAGCCCACGCCGCTGACGTGCGTGCCAACGTCCCTCGAAAGCGGTGACTATTAGCGCCCGGTAGCTGGCCCTACCTCGGAGCTTCACTCAGCTTGACCAAGGGGCCCCATAAAACTTCGACTCTGAAGTCACCCCATTCTGCATATCCAGTGCCGTTCTCATGGATAAGGCCACGGACTTTCGTCACTACACGTGATGGTGCATCAAGTCGCGTTAATACACATTCCGCATCATCTGCTGTTGCGCCCCCGGACCAAACGGCTATACCGATATTGCCACTACCATCGTCAGGTAGAGCAAGGCCAGGGGCGTCAAGACTACCCATGCAGCCCTTCGCCGCGCTTCTCAACTGCTCTGTGGGCGAACTACACCCCGCAAGCAAAACGGCCAGGGCGCATGAGATAAATCCAAGACTCTTCACGCCCCCAAACACTACTCAAACGAACCCACGTTCCTCACGAACCACGCGGAACGCCCGCACGACGACCGTCGGCCTCTGCGCGCACGACGTTATCGACGAAGGCCTAGTCATAACTCCAGCACCAGCGTTAGCGCGATAGAACGCGGATAGGAGCGTGCTGGTGCCCGCCATGGAAGCACGCCCGTCTGCGTCGTTAGCCGGTCGGCGGAGCGGGCTTCGAAGCGCGTAACTTGACTCCGGCGACCCAAAACAGGACGAACCCTGCAAAATCGAACGGGACCCAGAATTCCCGTGTGGCGTAGACCGGGATAAGTGGGTTGAACAGGAGGGCAATAGCGACGAAGACCACGACCCAGGGCGTCCTCTTGAGTGCGCTGGCCACTACGCACATCCAGATGGCCATTCCGGTCACGGCCCACCGCATGACTACATAAAACTCGTATTGGGCACCCATGCCCGCCATCAGCAGGAACACCGCTCCAATGGCGGCTGGGACTGTGGCCGGATGAACGGTGATGAGTGGGACGTCGTTCAGCTGCTCCTCCGTGAATCCCGGGGCGGCGGGCCACCGGTCGGTCGAGTGCTGATAAGGGTTGTACACCTGAAGCCCCCCAATCTTTGCGGCCCAGGTTTTCGACAGCGGGCCTAGCAAAACCTTAGCTGTTGGCGCTGTTTCCCTGGTACTAGTCGGGCTGTCTGATGACATGTGTCATTAGGCGGTCCTCGAATGTACACTGCTGCAACACGCCTGCCCCTCTGGAGCCCCACCGCCTGCTGCCCATCTCGCACCCCGAGGAGTTGGAACGCCGCATCGGAGGAGTTCAGGAAGAGCGACGACTGGGAGAGCCCGGAGTCGTGACCATTCTCTGAGCCGCGATGTCCAGCCACGGGTGGCGATCGCGGCAGAGCAGCACCAACTCTCAACAGAGCGGTGGGCAGGGAAAATGCCGGTTCATAGCCACTTGTGCCTAGGCAAGGTCGAGGCGTTTTGCCTAGGCACACTCACCCTAGTTGGCGCCTGACACCGCGGTGAGATGAGTCCGACCGCCGAGACGTTCTGACTCGAATCGAATCATGCGAATTCAAGCCAGGCCCCTACCTCGTCGCATAGAACGCAACCGCCGACGAGGCGGCCACGTTCAGCGAATCTACCCCGTGCATCATTGGAATGGTGACTCTCCTATCAAGCACCCTATCCGTCTCCGGGATCAGGCCATCCCCTTCGGTGCCAAAGACCAGGGCGAGGTTCTCGTGGTCTTCGGCGACCAACTCGTCCAGCGTGATCGCGCCCTCCCCCAGGGTCATGCCCGCCACCACGTAACCTGCCTCCTTCAGGACCTCGATATCGCCAGGCCACGATTCGATCCGTGTCCATGGCACCTGGAACACTGTGCCCATCGACACACGGATCGCCCGGCGGTAGAGCGGGTCAGCACACTGCGGCGTGACGAGCACAGCATCGACACCGATCGCCGCAGCGCTCCGAAAAACAGCTCCAACATTTGTATGGTCCGTAAGATTTTCCAGGATTGCTATCCTCGAGCGCGTTCGTTTCTCAGGAGCAACGTCCGATATTTTGCGACACCTCACGTTGGTGTGGTCCACGATGTCTTCAAGCACCGCCACCCTGCGGGCGCCGGCCAGCAGTTCGGGAAGCGGAACCGGCGCGGGCCGGTGCATGGCGGCCATGGCCCCGCGGTGCAGGTGGAAGCCGGTGATCTCCTCGAGCAGGCCGGCACTGCCGATGTAGGCAGGCACGTCGGGATACTGCTCAAAAATATCGGCCAGGTCCGGAAGCCACTTTTCCGCAAGGAAGAACGACCGCGGCCGGTGGCCCGCGGCCAGCGCCCGCCGGAGGACCCGGGAGGATTCGGCGATGTACATGCCCTCTGCCGGTTCGCGGAGCTTGCGCAGGTGAACGTCGGTCAGCTGCGTGTAGTCGGAGACCCGCGGATCGGCGGCGGACTCGAGATAGTGGAATGTCACCGGGCGATTATTTCAGCAGATTCGCGATCATGAAGCCGAGCGCAACCAGCCCGAGGGCAAAGATGACGCCGCGCAGCACCGGCGGCGAGAGCCTGCGGCCCACCTTGGAGCCGACGAGGCCGCCGATGAGCGAGCTGACAGCGATGATGGCCACCACCGTCCAGTTGATCCGGCCGAACGCGAACAGCAGGTAGGACGTCGCCGCGATGAGGTTGACACCGAGAACCAGGATGTTCTTCATCGCATTGGCGTTCTGGATGGTGCCCGTCATGAAGATGCCGAGGATGGCGACCAGCAGAATCCCCTGCGCGGCAACAAAGTAACCGCCGTAGACGCCGGCCAGGAAGACGAGCACCACGAGGAGGACGCTGTGGTGCTTATCCCGGAGCGCGTGCTCGGGGTTCTCTTCGCGGTTGCGGACCCAGCGCTGCAGCCGGGGCTGGAAGACCACCATGAGCAGCGCAAGCACGATCAGCACCGGCGCCGCGTAGTGGAACACTTTTTCGGGGAGATGAAGAAGCAGCCACGCTCCGGATATGCCGCCGAGGAGGGAGGCCGGGAGCAGCTTCAGGAGTTGCCGGCCGCGGCCTTCCAGCTCGCGGCGGTATCCCCAGGCGCCGGCCGCTCCTCCGGCCACGAGGCCCATGGCGTTGCTCATTGACGCCGTGACCGGCGCGAGCCCCAGGGCGATCAGCACCGGGAAGGTGACCAGTGTGCCGGATCCGACCACGCTGTTGATGGTGCCGGCCCACAGGCCGGCGAAGAACACAAGAATGCCGCTGAAAAACTCCACGCTGTGCCGGCCGCCCGGTTAGCGGCGGGCGGTGGCGGTGTATCGGCCGGAGTTGACGGAGACCTCGAGCGGCAGGCCGAAGGTCGCGCTGAGGTTGCCGGAGGTGAGGACCTCTTCGACGGGTCCGGCGGCCACGACGCCGCCGTCGCGCATGAGCATCGCGTGCGTGAAGCCCGGCGGGACTTCCTCAAGGTGGTGGGTGACGAGCACGATCGCGGGAGCGGTGTCGTCGAGGGCCAGCTGGCTGAGGCGGTGCACGAGGTCCTCGCGGCCGCCAAGGTCAAGCCCGGCGGCGGGCTCGTCCAGCAGGAGCAGCTCGGGATCGGTCATGAGGGCCCTGGCGATCTGGACGCGCTTGCGCTCCCCCTCGGAAAGTGAGACGAACGGCCGGTTCAGCAGCGGGCCCATGCCCCATTCGTTCAGCAGGGCGAACGCCCGGCGTTCGTCTTCCTTCTCGTAGCCCTCGCGCCAGCGGCCGGTCACGCCATAGGCGGCGGTGACAACGACGTTGAGGACCTTCTCCTGCTCGGGGATCTGGTTGGCGAGTGCCGCCGAGGAGAGTCCGATCCGCGGCCGCAGCTCGAAGACGTCCACGGATCCGAGGATTTCCTCCAGGATGCCTGCCATGCCGCTCGTGGGATGGAGCCTGGCGGCGGCGATCTGGAGCAGAGTGGTCTTGCCAGCGCCGTTGGGTCCGAGGATTACCCACCGCTCGCCTTCCTTGACCTGCCAGTCAACCTTGCTCAGGAGCGTTTTGGCTCCGCGGACAACGCTGACGGCGGCCATTTCAAGAACATCACTCATAGAAGTAGACACTAGGACAAAACGGGGTGCGACTGATAACTGGAACGTTGTCCCCGTCGGTGCGTCGCCATTGCGTCACCGGCCCGACGCCGGTAAGCGAAACGAATTCGGGCCGCAACGCTGCGCTGGCTAAGATTGCAGCCATGAGTTCGAACGTGACCGCGGTCAGCTACGGCGTGAAATTGTCCCCCTCGGAACCGGAAAACCTCCGGTCCCTGCTGGCCGGTTCCGGCACGACATTCGGAGCAGCCTCGCGCAGCGGCGACGGCCGCTATGACGTCTGCACCGTCGATTTTGACGTGCCGTCCGGATCCGCGGCCGACATAGCCGGGCTGCGGCACCGCGTTACCGCGGCGAAGGAGGGCGCGGGACGGGACGGCGTGGATACCGCCATCGTGCCGGCGGAGCTGCGGAAGGCCGAACGCAAATTCCTCATCATGGACGTGGACTCCACCCTGATCCAGCAGGAGGTCATCGAGCTTCTCGCCGCCTACGCCGGAAAGCGGGATGAAGTGGCTGCGGTGACGGAAGCCGCCATGCGCGGGGAGCTGGACTTCGCCCAGAGCCTACACGCGCGGGTGGCGGTCCTCGCAGGGCTGCCTGCCGCCGTCGTCGATTCCGTCAGGGCTGAAGTGAAGCTCAGCGAGGGAGCGGCGGAGCTCGTGGCGGCGTTCAAGGCCGCCGGCCATGTGGTGGCCGTGGTGTCAGGCGGCTTCAACCAGATCCTCCGCCCGATCGCCGAGGACCTTGGCCTGGATTACTGGATCGCCAATGAGCTCGAAATCGTCGACGGCGCGCTGACCGGCAAGGTGCTCGGCGCCGTGATCGACCGCGCCGCGAAGGAGAAGTACCTGCGCGAATGGGCCGCCGCCGAAGGGGTTGCCATGGAGCACACCATTGCCGTGGGCGACGGCGCCAACGATCTTGACATGCTCGGCGCGGCCGGAATCGGGGTGGCGTTCAACGCCAAGCCGGCAGTGCGCGCCGTGGCCGATGCCGCCGTGAACATGCCGTACCTCGACGCCGTGCGGCACATCGCCGGCGTCTGAGCTGCAGGGACTGAAAAGCGGCGGCTGACCCGCAGAGTCCAACTCGCCGGCCCGGTCGATTCAGCCGGTCGGCGGTGTGAACTGGCTCGCGGTGAATACCGCTCCCCCGGGGTCCCGGATCAGGACGGTGCGCGTCCACTCGGTATCGTCCTGCCCCAGTATGCGGGCGCCCAGTCGCTCGGCATCTTTAGCCGTGCGGTCCCGGTCCGCGACTGTGAACGTCACGTGCCACTGCGGCCGATGGCCGGGCGCCGCGGAGGCAAGCCAGCCGACGGCGTCCTCGAAGCCGCGGGGGACGGCGTCGCCCGACTGGCGGGCCCTGATATTGGGGTCGATCGTGGCCTCCAGGTGATCACCATAACCGGGGCGGCGGATCATCGTTCCGAAGTCGAGGTTGTCGAACTGCCAGCCAAATGCCTTCGTGTAGAATGCGACCGCTGCGTCGATGTTTGTGGTGAGGAGGTCGCTGAAGTTCCATCCGCCGGGCAGGTTGACCGCCTGCGCCCCGGGCCTCTCCCGGGCCTGCCAGATACGGAACTCGGCGCCTTGGGGGTCCGCCAGCACCGCGTGCACAGCTCCTGAGCCAGAGTCGGCGGGAGCCGATTTCAGGGTTGCACCGACCGAGAGAAGGTGGCGCGCGGCAGCATCCGCGTCCTCGACTGAGATGTAGGTGTTCCACGCGGGGACTCCGGTTGCGTGGCCCGCGATCGCGCCGGCCTCCTGGCCGTCAAGCGTGGCTATTACGTACCTGCCGGCCGCACCGGATGGGGCAGTGTCCTCGAACTGCCACCCGAAGAGTCCGCCGTAGAAGTCCATGGCGGCGTCCACGTCGGGCTGCTGCGTGTCCACCCAACACGGCACACCTGACGGATAGGTCCGGCGTGCCACCTCGCGCTGCTGTTCCATGCATAGAACCCTAGGCGGCCCTGCCCACATGGACAACGCCCCGGACGTACAGGTTGGGCGCCGCGAAAGACGAGAGCTCCGGGCAGGAGTACTGCCCGGAGCTCGTCATGATGGGTGTTGTCGCGTGGACAACCGGCCCTTTATGGGAGGCCCGGAGGAGTTACTCGGCGCTCTTGCCGAAGTAGTCGGCACCGCCGGCGTACTCCGTGTGGCCGGACTCGACGTCGGCGGTGGCCATGCTGGCAACCACTTCAGCGAACTCCGCCACGGAATACAGCTTGCCGGCTTCGGCGCGGCGGGCCTCGATGGCGCCCGGGTTGGAACGGTCCAGCAGGGTAGCGGTGACGGTGCCTTCGATCATGTCGCCGGACACGACCACCAGCGAAATGCCTTTTTCCGCCAGGTTCGGCAGGAGCCCGCGGAGCGCGTCCTCGCCGGCGCGCTTGCTGCGGGCCACGGGCTCGTACTCCGGCATGGTGGGCACCGAGTTGATGAAATGGGCCTGGTGGCTGGTGACGAACACCACGCGGGAGCCGGCCTTCATGAGGGGCACGGCGGCGTTAAGCATGTTGACCTGCGCGTCCCGGTTCAGCTTGAGGGCATATCCCTCTTCCATGCCCGATTCCATGCCGCCCGAGGCGTTGAGCACCAGGACGTCCAGCGACCCGAAGTTCTCCATGGCGGCGCTAGCCAGGGCCTGCACGCCCTCATCCGTGGTCAGGTCGGCGCCCACGGCCACTGCGCGGCCGCCCGCGGCCTCGACGTCGGCCACCACCTTGTTGGCGCGCGGTGCCTTCTGGCGGTAGTTAACGACTACGGCGGCACCCTCGCCAGCGAGGATCTTGGCCACTTCGGCGCCGATTCCCCGCGAGGATCCGGTCACAATGGCGGTCTTGTTGTCCAGCAGTCCCATATGAGCTCCTTTTGTTCCAAACGTCTAAATCACTTAGGCCTGAAGTCCATCATGCCAGCGGAAAAGCCGGATCCGCTTGTCGGAACGCGACAAAGAAGGCCGGGGCTGCTAGTTAGCCGCTGTTGCGCTCCAGGACCGCGCCGAGGATCCGCGCCCCTTCCGGGAACGCCCCCGGGTTTGGCCCGGCGTAGTTGAGCCGGATGAACGGCCCCGCGGGTTCGGCCGGGAACCAATCCGTGCCGGCGGCGATGATGACCCCCGCGGTTTCGCAGTCGCGGACGAGCCGTTCGAGGTCGGTCCCGTCGGGCAGGCGTGCCCAGAGGTTCAGCCCTCCCTTGGGCACGTGGGTGATGTGGGCCCGCGGCGCATGCTCCCGCAGGCTGGTGACCAGGAGGTCCCGGCGCGCCTGCAGCTGAAGGCGGAGGCCGCGCAGGTGAGTCTGCCAGCCGGGCTGGGTGACGACGTCGAGTGCTGCCGTCTGGAGGAGGCCGCTCACATACATCGTCTCGGCACTCCGGTCGGCCAGAATGCGCTCGCGGGCCGGCCCGCGGGCGATGACTGCGGCAATGCGGATGGCCGGGGAGACGCTCTTGGTGAGTGACCGTAGGTAGACAACATGGCCGGAATCGTCATGGGCGGCAACGGGAACCGGGGTGGTGGTGATGCCGAAGTCGTGCGCCCAGTCGTCCTCCACGAGGAATGCTCCGTTCGCGCGGACAACGTCCAGGACCTGTTCGCCCCGCCCCGGCGCCCATTGCGCTCCGGTGGGGTTTGCATAGTTCGGCTGAGCGTAGAACATCCGGGCACCGGTCTCTTCGAAGGCCCGCGACAGCTCCTGCGGATCGGGGCCGTCGGGACCGCTGGGCACCGGAACGACGCGGACACCGGCCTGGGCCGCCGCCAGGATGGCTCCCCAGTAGGTCGGGGACTCGATGAGCAGGGGCTGCCCCCGGCCGACCAGTGCGCTGAAGATGGAGCTCAGTCCGCTTTGGCTTCCCGGCAGCACGATGACGTCGCTCGGCGTTGGCGGGGTGACCCCGACCGGGGTCGAGGCGCCGAGTTCGTGCGCGAACCAGGACTGCAGTTCCGGCAGTCCTGCCGCAGGCGGACGGGATAAGGCAGCGTCGCCGCGGGCCGCCCGGGTGAGTGCGGCACGCACCAGTCGCTCCGGCAGGAGTTCCCGGTCCGGGTAGCCGGAGTGGAATGCGATGACGTCGTTCGGGGCGCTTCGCATCGCGGCGGCGGCATAGCGAAGAGGTGCCCGCGGCGAACCCAGGGCCGCCGTCTGCCAGCCGTAGTCGGACGGGCGCGCGGTCCGCACGGCCCGGACGAACGTCCCGACGCCGGGCCGGCTCTCGATCAGCCCCTGCGTTGTCAGGGTTTGCAGGGCCTTCTGCACGGTGACGGGGCTGGCCTGGTACTCCGCCACCAGTGACCGCGTGGACGGCAGCCGGGCTCCGGGCGCGGCCCCGGCGATCCACTCTCGGAGTCGCATCGCAATCCGCGAACTGCTATCGTTGTTCATGAGAGACAATAGTAGCGCTACTACCCTTATTCGCCCAGCGATATCGCCGGTACCGTCCCGGCAGGCCAGCGGCCTCTGGTGGGGCCTCCTCGGAGTAGCGGCCTTCTCGTTCACCGTTCCGTTCACCCGGGTGGCTGTCGCCGGCATGTCCCCACTATTCATCGGATCCGCGCGTGCGGTCCTGGCGGCTGTGCTGGCGGCCTCCGCCCTTGCGCTCACCCGGCAGCGCCTTCCCCAGGGTGCGCTATGGGTGCGGCTCGCCGTGGTGGCCGGCGGGATCGTCGTCGGCTTCCCGCTGCTCACGTCCTATGCGCTCACCACCGCGCCTGCCAGCCACGGCGCCGTCGTCATCGCTTTGCTCCCGGCGGCGACCGCAACCGCCGCAGTTCTCCGCGGGCGCGAGCGTCCACGGGCAGCCTTCTGGATCGCGACGGCCGTCGGCGCCCTTGCGGCGATCATCTTCGCCTTCGCCCAGTCCGGCGGCTTGGGACAGCTGCACTGGGCGGACCTGCTGCTCCTCGGCGCCGTCGCGGCCGCGGCCATCGGGTACGCCGAAGGGGGCCTGCTTGCACGCGAGCTCGGCGCATGGCAGACCGTATCCTGGGCGCTGGTGCTCGCATCGCCGCTGATGGCGTTCCTGACAGCACTCTCCATGGCGCAGCAACCGCCGTCCGGCACGCCGGTGCAGTGGGCTGCCCTTGCATACCTGGGCGTCGTCAGCGCGTTCCTCGGGTTCTTTGCCTGGTACCGCGGCCTCGCCATTGGCCCCATGGCCCAGGTGAGCCAGATCCAGCTTGTCCAGCCCGTCCTGAGCATCTGCTGGGCCGGACTCCTGCTGGGCGAGGGCCTGACCTGGTCCACCATGGCCGGCGGTCTGGCGGTCATCCTCTGTGCCGGCGCCGCGGTCCGTGTGCGGCTAAGCCCGCTTAACCCGCCGAAAGCAAAGCACAATCCCTGACGATCCGCTGATCACAGGACTCCATCCAGCAAGAACGATCCTTCATCCAGCAAAGGAAACCCCATGTACACCCCGGAGCACTTCGCAGCCCACCCCGATGCGGTCCAGGACCTCCTTGCGAGGCCGGCGGCGGCCAACCTCATCACCGCAACCCGGCAAGGCACCCTCGCGACGCTGCTGCCCTTTGTCTACGATCCCTCGGTCGGCGAGCACGGCGCGCTGCAGGGACACCTCGCCCGGAACAACCCTCAGTGGTCAGAGCCTGCGATGGGCGAATCACTCGTCATCATCCAGGGCGGCGATGCCTACATTTCGCCGTCATGGTACGCGTCGAAGGCAGCACACGGACGCGTCGTGCCGACCTGGAACTACTCCACCGCGCACGTTTACGGAAAGCTCGCGGTCCATCAGGACCCTGACTGGCTCAGCCGGCATATAAGGCGACTGACCGACCTCCACGAAGCACGCTCCGAGCGGCCGTGGACCGTGGACGACGCACCGGAGGGCTACATTGCGGGCCAGCTGCGCGCCATCGTGGGCGTCGAACTGCTCATCACGCGGATAGAGGCAAAGAACAAACTCAGCCAGAACCGGCCCGACGCCGACGTCGACGGCGTGGTGGCAGGACTTACTGCCCGAGGAGAGGCAGGAGTTGCCGCCGACGTGGCGCGGGCCCGACGTGCAAATTCAGCGGGATCTAGTGGCCCATGCCCAGTCCGCCGTCGACCGGAATGACGGCGCCGGAGATGTAGGCGGCCTCGTCGCTGGAAATCCAGCGGACCACGTTGGCCACCTCGGAGGCATCGGCGAAGCGCCCGGCGGGCACCTTGGCGAGGTAGTCCTTCTGCGTGGCTTCCGGGAGCTCGGCGGTCATGTCGGTGTTGATGAATCCCGGTGCAACCACGTTGGCGGTGATGCCGCGCGAGCCGAGTTCGCGGGTGAGGGAGCGCGCGATGCCTACGAGCCCCGCCTTGGAGGCGGAGTAGTTGATCTGGCCCGGGGCGCCGTAGAGGCCGGAGACAGAGGAGATGAGCACCACGCGGCCCTTGCGCAGCCGGATCATGCCCTTGGAGGCCCGCTTGATGACCCGGAACGCGCCGGTGAGGTTCGTGTCGATTACCGAGGTGAAATCGTCCTCGCTCATGCGCAGCAGGAGGGTGTCCTTGGTGATGCCCGCATTGGCCACCAGCACCTCGACGGGACCGTGGGCCGCCTCAACTTCGGCGAACGCGGCGTCAACGGACGCCTCGTCGGTGACGTCGGCCTTAACGCCGAGGATGCCTTCCGGCAGCTGCGATTCGCTCCGGTACGTCACGGCCACCTTGTCTCCGTTGGCCAGGAAGGCCTCCGCAATGGCCAGGCCGATGCCGCGGTTTCCGCCGGTGATGAGGACGCTGCGGGCCGTGGTTGCTGCTTCAGACATGAGTGCTCCGGATTTCCGCGAAGCCTGGCTCCGCTGTGGTGGCTGGATTTTTACTGCCTCCGATCTTAGCGCCCGTTTGGGGGGCTCCCCCGGATGGTGAGAGAATTGAGGTAGCCATTGGAGCGTGATGAGACAGCCGTGACACCTGAACACCAGCCCGGACAGCCGATGCCCGAGAAGCGTGACGCCGCATCCGGTCATCCGGAGGTACACAGCATCACGGACGCAGCTGCAGCGCATTCCGAAGACATGCGGGAGCGCATGATCAAGTACGCCGTGGCAATGGGAATCCGCATGGTCTGCCTGATTCTGATCTTCGTGGTGGATGGCTGGCTCAAGCTCGTTGCAGTGGCCGGGGCCGTTTTCCTGCCGTGGATTGCCGTGGTGATCGCCAACGGCTCGGACAAAGCCGAGATCCACAGCGACTCGCTCCTCGACTACACTCCGTACGCTGAACTCGAGGCAGCTGATGGCCCGCGGGCTGGGGAAGCGGAGGACTCCGGGTATCCCGGAGACCAGCCAACGGTGCTGCAGGGCGAACTGATCAGCGATGAAGACGACGACGACCGGGGACAGAAAGCTTCATGAACCTTTTCAACCTGGGCGGCGGAACCGGCGAGACTGCGGGGCCGGCGTCCGCGGCTATGTGCTCACGCAAGGCCTGCCGGGCAGATGCGTCGTGGCAGCTGCTCTGGAACAACCCGAAGATCCACACGCCGGAGCGCCGCAAGGTGTGGCTCGCGTGCGGTGAGCACAAGGAATGGCTGGAGGATTACCTCCAGACGCGGGGACTGTGGAAGGAAACCGTCCCGCTAGAGGCCACACCAGCGATTGGCGGGAACGGCTGAATGTACCGCTTCCTGTTCTCGAGCAAATGGCTCGGGTACCTCCTGCTGGCCGCAATCTTTGCCACCGGTTGTGTCTTCCTGGGCCGCTGGCAGATGGACCGGCGCGCCGAAACGCTCGCTGAGATCCAGCGCGTCACCTCCAATTATTCGGCCACGCCAATCAGCTTTGCCGACGCCAGGGACGACTTCCGGCAGCTCGATCCGGACCGTGAATGGACTCAGGTGGAACTCCGGGGCAGCTACAACGTCACAGGACAGCGGATTGTGCGTAACCGTCCGCTCAACGGCCAGCCCGGCTACGAAGTGGTGGTGCCCTTCAGGCTCGTCTCAGGCGAAACCGTGGTGATTGACCGGGGCTGGCTGCCCATCGGGAACAACAACCCGGGGCGCCCGGATTCCATTCCGGCCCCGCCTACCGGACAGATCACCGCGGTTGTACGGCTGAAGCACGGCGAACCAGCCCTGCAGCGCGGCGCTCCCGACGGCCAGCTCGCCTCCATCGACCTGCCGGCCTACTCCGCGCAGCTGGGATACCCGCTCCTGACGGGAGCCTACGGGCAGCTCGCCTCAGAAACGCCGCCCGCTGCGGATATGCCGCAGGCGTTCCCCATGCCGTCGGTTGAAGAGGGGACGCACCTGTCCTACTCGCTCCAGTGGTTCGCCTTCGGCATCCTGATGTTTGTCGGCTTCGGCTACGCCGCCCGCCAGCAGGCACGGAACGCGGCCATCGACGCCGAGGACGCCGAAGCAGCCGCCGCCGGCGGTGCGCACTCCGGCGCCGGTGCGGGAGCCCGCCGTCGTCCGCCGGCAGCGCGGAAGCGCAAGCACCCCACGGCGGAAGAAGAGGAAGACGCGATCCTGGATGCCCAGGGCTACTGACGGCAGGAGTACGGACATCATTCCCGATCCCGTGGCCAATGTACGGCGCGCCCTGACCGACGCCGGAGCCGAGGACACCGTCACCGTACTGACGGATAAGGTCCCGACGGCGGCTGCCGCGGCAGCCGCGCTCGGCTGCGACGTCGCGGCCATCACCAACAGCCTGGTGTTCGAACTCGACGGCGCTCCCCTGCTGATCCTTGCCAGCGGCGCGGCGAAGGTGGACGTTCGATTGGTCGCCACGCAGCTGGGCGGCGGCAAAATCCAACGCGCCGCCCCGGACTTCGTCCTCCACCACGGGACAGGAAGTAGGAGGCGTAGCCCCGGTGGGCCATCCGGCGAAGATCCGCACCCTCCTCGACACCTCACTGGAAGAGCACGGAACCCTGTGGGCCGGCGCAGGCGACCACCATTCCATGTTCTCGATCAGCTACGAAGAGCTGCAGAGGATCACCGGCGCCCGCACGTTACGGGTCCGTTAGCGTACGCTGGCGACCCGGCCGGAACTGCCACAGTTCTGCAATTCCTGGGGACCGTGTCCGGCGCTCATATACTTGGGGGATGCCGACGGATGTGCTGGCCACAAAGCTGCATGTTCCCGTGCCGCGCCCCCGGAATGTTGCACGGCCTCGGCTACTCGAGCGCCTGAACCGGGAGCTGGGTTCGGGCCGCAAGCTGACACTTGCCTGTGCCCCCGCTGGCTTCGGCAAGACCACCATCCTCAGCGAATGGATTGCTCGCAGCAAGCGAAATTTTCCCGACATGCGAGTGGCCTGGCTGTCGCTGGACGAAGGCGACAACGATCCATCCCGGTTCCTGACGTACCTGGTCTCCGCACTGCAGGGTATCGAGACGGACATCGGTACAGAGGCGATGACGCTTTTGCACGGTGCCCAGGTGGCGCCGGTCGAACTGGTACTGACGGCCCTCCTTAACGACGTGCCTCGGGCGGGCGGGGAGATCATCCTCGTGCTCGATGACTACCATGTGATTGAAGCACGGCCGATTCATGAGGCCATCAGTTTCCTGCTCAACCATCTGCCGTCGCAGCTGCATCTGGCTATCGCCAGCCGTTCCGATCCCCCTCTCCCATTGGCCCGCCTCCGCAGCCGTGGCGAGTTGACCGAGCTTCGCGTCGCCGACCTCCGCTTCACGCCTGACGAAGCGGCGGACTTCCTCAACCAGGCGATGGACCTCGGTCTTTCCACCGATGACATCGCCGCCCTTGAAACCCGCACCGAAGGTTGGATTGCCGGCCTCCAACTGGCCGCGCTCTCGATGCGGGAGCACGATGACGTATCCGGATTCATACGCGCTTTCACTGGCAGCCACCGGTTCATCATCGATTACTTGGTGGAAGAGGTATTGCACCGCCAGACCGATGATGTCCGCAGCTTCCTGCTGAACACCTGCGTTCTCGACCGGCTGACCGGTCCGCTGTGCGAGGCCCTCACCGGGGAGGGCGGCGGCACCGAAATGCTGGAGACCTTGGAGCGCGAGAACCTGTTCGTGGTTCCACTGGATGACCAGAGGCAGTGGTATCGCTATCACCACCTCTTCGCCGATGTGCTCCGGGCTCGCATGTTGACGGAACTCCCCGGCCGTGAGCTTGCGCTGCATCGCCTCGCCAGCGAGTGGTTCGAGCGGCACGACCTGGCCGAGGATGCGGTACGGCATGCGCTGGCCGCCGAAGACTTCGGACGGGCGGCGAGCCTGATGGAAGCCGCTTTGCCGGCGATGCGGCGCGACAGACAGGATGTGATGCTGCTCGGCTGGCTGAGGGCGCTCCCGGACGAAGTCCTCCGCCGCAGTCCTGTCCTCAGCGTCTTCTGCGCCTGGAGGATGCTCGTCGCCGGCGACCTCGAAGGGGTCGAACCTTGGCTGCGGGAGGCAGAACAGGGGCTGGGTGCCGCGGCGGGCACCATGGACTTATCGGAGCGTCCGGTAGCCGATAAATCGGTCCATGGAGAAGAGTTTCGGACGTTGCCGTCGACCATCGCCATGTATCGGGCTGCACTCGCGCAGGCGCTGGGCGATGTGGCTGGCACAACCCAACACGCCCGGCGGGCACTCGAGCTGACTCAGCCAGGCGATCATCTCGCGCGTGCCGCCGCCGGCGGATTCCTGGGGCTGGCATCGTGGGCGGCCGGCGACGTCGAGACAGCCCTGCGAACTTTTTCCGGCGCCGTGACAAGCCTGCACGCGGCCGGCGACGTGGCCGACGAGCTGAGCAGCACGATTGTGTTGGCCGACATGTGGATAGCCCGAGGCCGGCCGCAGGAAGCGCGACGGCTCTACGAGCGGGCACTGCAAATGGCGACGGCACAAGGTGAACCGGTTCCCCGGGCGACGGCCGATCTGCACGTGGGGATCAGCGAGCTTCACCGCGAGTTCGACGAACTGGGAACCGCCCTGCATCACCTGTTGACCAGTACTGCGCTGGGTGAGCATGCAGCGCTGACGGAAAACCGGCACCGGTGGTTCGTGGCGATGGCACGAGTCAGGGAAGCAGAGGGAGACCCCGACGGCGCCATCGAACTGCTGGACGAAGCCGGGCGCCTACACCTTCGGGGTTTCGTCCCGGAGGTGCGCCCGATCGCGGCAGTGAAGGCACGAATACGGATCGCGCAAGGCAGACTTCCCGAGGCCCTGGATTGGGCACGCGAACACGGACTGTCGGCCACAGACGACCTCCGTTACCTTCGCGAATTCGAGCACGTCACCCTGGCACGCCTACTCATCGCCCAGTACCGGATTCACTGGGCGGAGAACACAATCCGGGACGCCGTGGCGCTGCTGGACCGACTTCTCGAAGCTGCAGAAGGATCCGGACGAAATGGAAGCGCGAACGAGATCCTCGTCCTGCAGGCCCTCGCCCAGGAAGCGCAAGGACACCGCCCGCAGGCGCTGGCGTCCTTGGAACGGGCCCTGCTTCAGACCGCACCAGAGGGGTATGTCCGGCTGTTTCTCGATGAAGGCGCACCCATGGCTGCGCTATTGCGCGGAGCTGAGCTACATGGAATCGCTGCGGATCATGGCGGTCGGCTGCTCCGGGCATTCGGAACCGCTCCAGGCGAAGCCCTCATCACGCCCCGGGACGCGGCTCCGTCCTTGGAGGCCCTCAGTCGGCGCGAACTGCAAGTGCTCAGGCTGCTAGACACCGAGCTGACCGGGCCGGAGATCGCCCGCGAACTGTTCGTTTCGGTCAACACCTTGCGCACCCACACGAAGCACATCTTCGCAAAGCTCGAAGTTAACAGCCGCGTAACTGCCGTCCGTAGCGCCAAAGAGCGCGGCCTGATCTAACGGACCGACGGCAGGCCGATCACCACATCAATCACCACAGGTGGTGATGCCCGGTCACCGCACGCGCCGGTAGCTTCGAATTGTCCCCGGCACCAATCCAGGGTCATGACGCTTGCTACAGCACTCGTTGTGTCGCGCAGTCCCCAACAGTCAAGAGCCTCCGATGTCTTCAAGAATTCAGTTATCCCTACCTGCCGTACTTATTAGGATCTTTGCCTTCGCGGGATTTCTCTCCGCAGCCATACTGGTGGTGAACGCGGCCAAGCGGGCAGGAGTCATCCCCACATCGCCTGTCACCCAGCTGGCTGCACCGCTTGCCCAACTCGCCGCCATCGGGCTGGTGATCGGTATCTATTTGGTGATTTCCCGCAAGGCCGGGGCGCTGGGAACCGCAGGTGCCATGCTCTCCGTAACGTCGCTGGCCGGCCTCGTCGGAGTCGAGTTTGTTCTCAACCTTGTCTTCCCTTACGTCGATCGAGGTGTCATCACCGTTCTGCGTGCCGGCCCGCTTGGTATCGCCCTGACAGCGGTATCGGTGCTGTTCCTGCTCGGCACGGTGGTCTTCATGTTGGCGCTGTGGCGCATCTCAGGCGCGCCTAAGGGTGCGGTCGTCCTCTACGCGGCGAGTGTCATTCCCATCGCCTTGCGTACGGTTTTTCCGGAAGCTGTGCTGCAGCTGGGCCTGGTTGGTCTGGCCGTGGCTATCACTTGGCTCGCCCTCTGGATGCTCCGGAACGTCCCCCAGAAGGCCGCCGACGGCACAGCGGCCGCCGTTCAAAGGCCAAGGCGTTCCCCCACACCTCGGTCGGCTTCTAGGTATCCCCAGTACCCACCTTTGGGCGGGACTTCAAAACAAAAGGAGAGCGAAAATGAACATTACATACTCCAAACTGACCCGGGCGGCCGGTTTGTCAGCCGTGCTGTCAGGGCTGCTATTCATCCTGATTCAGCCCATCCACCCGCTGGAGGATGCTGCCACCGTCACCAGCCCAGCCTGGGCGATCGTCGCCTACATGACCATGGCCATGTCGATCCTTGGCCTGGTGGGCCTGTCCGGTATCTACCTCCGGCAAGTGAAAGAAACCGGTTTGGTCGGACTTATCGGGTATCTCATGTTCGCTTTCGAGTACGTGCTGGTGGCGGCCTGGACCTTCGCTGAAGCCCTAATCCTGCCCCCGTTGGCGGCCGAAGCGCCGCAGTTCGTGGACAGCTTCCTCAGTATCTTCAACGGCTCCGGAGCCGGGATCAGCCTGGGAACGCTCGGTGCCATGGGCTTGGTGTCCTTCGTGTTCTATCTGGGCGGCGGCGTATTGTCAGGCATCGCCATCTTCCGGGCCGGCGTCCTGTCACGGCGGGGCGCTCTCCTGCTGGCCCTCGGCGCAGGGGCGACCCCGCTGGTTGCCCTCCTCCCGCACGCCCTCGGCCGGTATGCCGCCGTACCGGTCGGGCTGGCTCTAATCTGGCTGGGATACTCGCTCTGGTCTGAACAGCGAAAGAGTTCCAGGGAACCCACGACGGCTGTGCAGAACACACACCTCAACCGGACCCCGGTTGTCTGAATTCACGAGGGAGACCCGTCGTTGGGAAGCAGCCGATGAACGAGATGCCCGGGGTGCATCACGAGCCTGGGCGATACGAGCTCCGCATCACGGGACACCTCGACGATTGCTGGGCCGAACGGTTCGAGGGCTTGGCACTCAGCCGCGAGAGCGACGGAACGACAACGTTGTGCGGCCCGGTCATCGATCAGTCGGCGCTGCACGGTCTGCTCGCCAGGGTGCGTGACCTCGGTGTGACGCTGATTTCGGTGCGTGCGATCGACAATCCGGAGCCTTGATCGCTGCAGACCCAGAAGGCGGGCAAAGGCAACCTGGAGAAGCCCTTGTTTCCTCGTGCACTCACCAGAACCTCGAGATCTCGAGCCCGGCTTAAGCCAGCGTAATCAGGTCCAGGTAGTCTTCGTTCCAGTGGTCTTCGACGCCGTCGGGCAGCAGGACAACGCGCTCGGGATTCAATGCCTCGACGGCGCCTTCGTCGTGGCTCACCAGGACAACGGCACCGGCATAATTCCGCAGTGCCCCGAGGATTTCGGCGCGGCTGGCGGGGTCCAGGTTGTTGGTGGGCTCGTCGAGGAGGAGCACGTTGGCGCTGGAGGCCACGATGGTGGCCAGCGCCAGGCGGGTCTTTTCGCCGCCGGACAGAACGCCCGCCGGCTTGTCGACGTCGTCGCCGGAGAACAGGAACGAACCGAGGATGCCGCGGACCTCGGCGTCCTTCATGTCGGGAGCGGAGGAACGCATGTTCTCCAGGACGGTGCGGCTGACGTCGAGCGTTTCGTGTTCCTGGGCGTAGTAGCCCACCTTCAGGCCGTGGCCGGGGATGACTTCGCCGGTGTCGGGCTTGTCCACGCCGGCGAGCATGCGCAGCAGGGTGGTCTTGCCGGCACCGTTGAGGCCCAGGATGACCACCTTGGAGCCACGGTCGATGGCCAGGTCCACGTCAGTGAAGATTTCGAGTGAGCCGTAGGACTTGCTGAGCCCATCCGCGGTGAGCGGGGTCTTGCCGCAGGGCGACGGGTCGGGGAAGCGCAGGGCCGCCACGCGGTCGTTTTCGCGCACTGCCTCCAGCCCGCTGAGCAGCCGTTCGGCGCGCTTGGCCATGTTCTGCGCGGCAACCGCCTTGGTGGCCTTGGCGCGCATCTTGTTGGCCTGGTCGAACAGGACCTGGGCCTTCTTTTCGGCGTTGGCGCGTTCCCGCTTGCGGGCGCGTTCGTCTGTTTCGCGCTGCGTCAGGTAGCGCTTCCAGTCCATGTTGTAGAAGTCGATCTGGGCGCGGTTGGCGTCCAGCAGGAACACCTTGTTGACCGTGGCTTCGAGCAGCTCGGTGTCGTGGCTGATCACGATCAGCCCGCCCTGGTGGTTCTTGAGGAAGTCACGCAGCCAGGCGATGGAATCGGCGTCGAGGTGGTTGGTGGGCTCATCGAGGAGCATGGTCTCGGCGTCCGAGTACAGGATGCGGGCGAGCTCCACACGGCGCCGCTGGCCGCCGGACAGGGTCTTGAGCGGCTGGTTCAGCAGGCGGTCCGGCAGGGCGAGGTTCGAGCAGATGGCTGCGGCCTCGGCTTCGGCAGCATAGCCGCCGGCGGCGAGGAACTCGGATTCGAGCCGGTCGTAGCGGTTCATCGCCTTGCGCTGGACAGCGGCGTCCTCGCTGGCCATCTCTTCGTGGGCCACACGGAGCTTGCCGACGGCGACGTCCAGGCCGCGGACGGAGAGGATCCGGTCCCGCGCGAGCTGTTCCATGTCCGGGGTGCGGGGGTCCTGGGGCAGGTACCCGATCTCGCCGGTGCGGGTCACCTTGCCGGCGGCGGGAAGGCCCTCGCCCGCAAGAACGCGGGTCAGCGTCGTCTTTCCTGCACCGTTGCGGCCCACGAGGCCGATCTTGTCTCCCTTGTCGACCCGGAAGCTCACCTGGTCCATGAGCAGCCGGGCGCCGGCGCGCAGTTCAAGATCCTGGACGGTAATCAAAGCAGGTAAGGCCTTTCACAACAGGGAACGCCGCGGCACAGCGGATGGAAACTGGCAGGTACCGGGACGGTGCGGCCGAGAGAACGGCCCCTACAAGTCTACCGGCCGCAGCAAGGCATCAAAACCGGACGCCGCGGGACGCACCGGCCGCCATTTGTACCGGAATCATCGCCGCCATTTGTGCCGTGCGCTCAGCCCCGGCGTTACCCTCTTGTAGAACAACTACAAAATGGACGCATTCCCCGGCCAGTAACGTCACTATCAGCCGATAATTGTTTGTACCTCTCCGACAGGACCCTCCATGACCCAGACCCATTCAGCCAGCACCGGCCACCAGGCCCGACGCAGCCGCTGGAACGCCACCGACCTCGGACTCATCGCCGTCTTCGCCGCCTTGGTGGCCGGCTCGGCGCTCGTAGCGGCCGTCCCCGTGGGCGGCCTGGGCGTCCCCATCACCCTGCAGACCCTCGCCGTGATCCTGACCGGACTGGCGCTCGGCCCGGGCCGGGCCTTCGCCGCCGTCGGTCTTTACACGCTCCTCGGCCTCGCCGGCCTCCCCATCTTCAGCGGCGGGCGCAGCGGGCTGGGCATCCTGGCCGGCCCGTCGGCCGGCTACATCGTTGCGTTCCCCCTGGCTGCAGCAGCGGTCGGCTGGCTCGCCGCCGTCGTCATCCGCCGGACCCTGAAGTACCGGGGCGTGTTCCTGTTCGCGGCCGCCATGGTCACCAGCATCGTGGTCATCCACGGGCTCGGTGTGCTCGGCATGATGGTCAACGCCAAGCTTGAACCGTCCAAGGCCTTCCTCGCGGACCTCGCCTACTACCCCGGCGACATCATCAAGAACGTCCTGGCCGTCACCGTCGCCCTCGCCCTGCACAAGGCGTTCCCCGACCTGCTGGTCCGACGTGTCCGGCCGCTGGCCGCACCGGTCCCGGCAACCTCCGGCCAGCAAGCCACACCGCAGCAGTGAGCACCGTTTCCCTCAGTGACGTTGAGGTCCGGGTGGCCGTCGACGGCCACCCGGACCCCAAAGTCCTGCTCCAAAACGTGACACTCAGCCTGACGGAGCAGCGGATCGGCGTGATCGGCGCCAACGGTTCCGGCAAGTCCACGCTCCTGCGCCTGCTCAACGGCCTCGTGGCGCCGACTGGCGGGACGGTCACTGTCAACGGTTCCGATACCGTCCGGAATGTTCGGGCCGTACGGCAGCAGGTGGGCTTTGTCTTCACCGATCCCCTGTCCCAGCTGGTCATGCCCACAGGCCGCGAGGACGTTGAACTGTCACTGCGGCGCTCCGTACGGAACGGGTCGGAACGCCGCCGCCAGGCCGACGCCGCACTGGGCCGCTTCGGCCTGCTCCACCTCGCGGACCAGAGCATCTACGAACTCTCCGGCGGGGAACGGCAGCTCCTTGCGCTGGCCGCCGTGCTGGCAGTGGAACCCGACGTGCTGGTCCTTGACGAGCCGTCCACCCTTCTGGACCTCCGGAACCGCGAACTGCTGCGCCGCACGCTGGCGGGCCTCCGCCAGCAGATCGTCATGTCGACCCACGACCTTGAGCTGGCCCTCGACTTGGACCGCGTCCTGGTGGTCGAGTCCGGCCGGATCGCGTACGACGGCGGTGCTGCCGCCGCCGTCGCGCATTACCGCGCCTTGTGCGCGGACAGTCTTGAGGTTCCTCGCGGCCGTAACGTGGCCAGCAGTGTTGACCCGTCCGGCGAGGAAGCCCGGTGAAAGGCAACGGCGTCCTGCTCGCCAACTACGTACCGGGGACGTCGGTAATCCACCGTATGCCGCTCTGGCTCAAGTTCTTGGCGGTGCTGGCCTGCGGCATGGCATCATTCCTGATCGTGGACTGGCGCCTGGCCGCCGCAGCCCTTGCCCTGATGTGCACGCTGTTCCTCCTCAGCGGTGCGGGGCCGGCCCGCCTCTTCCGCGCCGTCCGGCCGCTGCTTCCCGTCCTGCTGGCCATCGGGCTGTTCCAGTGGTGGCAGCTCGGGGCGCCCACGGCAGCACGCATCGTCCTGAACATCCTGCTCTGCGTGGTGGCGGCGTCGCTGCTGACGGCAACCACGCCGCTGCACCGGCTGCTCGACGGCGTGGTGTCCCTGGCCCGCCCGTTCCAGCGCTTCGGCGCCGACCCTGAGCGGTTCGCCCTCACCATCGCCATCATGCTGCGCAGCATCCCGTTCATCGCCGGGGCCTTCGAGGACGTCCGGGATTCGGCGAGGGCCCGGGGCCTGGAACGCAACCCGCGCGCGCTGGTCCTGCCGGTCTTCATCACCACCGTGGCGTACGCCCGCCACACCGGCGATGCGCTGGCCGCCCGCGGCCTGGGTGAGCCGGACGACTGACAGCAGCTTCGGAAGGCTTGCTAAGCGCGCGGTGTGGTACTTTCGCGGTCAGGAGCAGGACTTCAGGACGTTGGCGATGGCGTCATGTTCGGCTTGGGTGACCCACAACTTGTACTTGGCCTTCACGGCTGTCTGGCGGGCGACGTACTCGCACCGGAACGGCTTGTTCGGGGGCAGCCAGGTGGCTGCGTCCTTGTCCGACTTGGCTGAGTTCGTGGGGCCGTCTGCGGCCATCAGGTTCAGGGGGTCGTTGGCCAGCAGCCTGCGCTGCTCGGCGCCGATCTTCTGGGCGCCTTTCTGCCAGGCGTCGCTGAGGGGAACGATGTGATCAATCTGGACGGCTGAACTGGTCAGGTTGCCCCGAACGAACTTGATGGTCGTCCCCGTGTACTTGTCGGACAGCGTGCCCGCAGCCACCACGCAGTTCCGCGTCCCGGGTTTGAACGTCTCGCCGGTCAGGTCGCGGGCAAGAATATCGTTCCGGGTATCGCAGCCGTTGCGGTCAACGTCAGCCCACGCCGGGCCGAACTGATCGCGGCTGTACCCGGTCTTGGGGGCCCGGCCCTTGACCGGTATGGTGCCGAGTTGGGCAACCGCCACGGCTGCTGCTTCCGGCTTCAGCGCCCCCGGGGCGGCGGATGCGGCCGGGCTGCATCCGGCGAGACCTCCGGCAAGGAGCAAAGCGGTGAGAATGGCGAGCGTTTTGGCGGCAGGGGTTTTCGTGGCAGGGCGTGAGATCGACTTGTCCTTCATGTGTACGGCGGCAACGACCAGACTAAACGCCGGCTCCCGCGTGCGGCGGCAGCACGCGCCGCCAAAGGAAAGAATGACCTTCCGGCTACAGCCGGACGTACCGGAACAGGGCGGCCGTGCCCATGCCGCCGGCGATGCTGATCATGGCCAGGGCGAGCTTGGTCCGGTCCGGAGTCTGCCGGGCCTGCGCCAGCAGCCTCGTCACCAAGACGGCGCCGGAAGCCCCGTACGCATGCCCCAGCGCCAGGGCGCCGCCGTCGGCGTTTGCCCGCTCCGGCTCGATGCCGAGCCGGTCCAGGCAGGCGAGCGTCTGCGAGGCAAATGCCTCGTTGAATTCAACGAGTTCCACAGCGTCCGCCGCCACGGCCTGCGACGCCAGCAGGCGCTCTGCGGCCGACGCCGCCCCGATGCCAAGGAGCCGGGGCTCCACGCCTGCCGTGTCCGTCCCCAGGACGAGGAGCGCGTCCGGAACGCCGAGTTCCCGGGCGCGGGCCAGAGAGGTTAGGACGACGGCGGCGGCGCCGTCTGCGTCGAAGCAGGAGTTCCCGGCGGTGACCGTTCCGGATTCCGCGAATGCTGGCGGGAACCTGCCCATCACGCGAAGCCGGGGCCGGGGGCCGTCGTCCGCCGACACCGTCCCGGATTCAGAAGGCAGCGGCACAATTTCCCGGCCGAAGGCGCCGTCCGCGGCGGCGGCAACAGCCCGGCGGTGGCTCCGCAGGGCGAATTCGTCCTGCCGGGAGCGGCTGATGCCGAACTCGGCCGCCACGTTCTCGGCGGCAACCCCCATGTCCGGGTCGCCCAGGCCGTGCGGCGCAAACTGGGCCCGGCTGAAAAAGGCGGGGTCGCCGTCGTCGTTCCGGTGCGCGCGCAGCGGTGCGGTGCTGATGCTTTCCACTCCCCCGGCCAGATACACGCCGCCGCCGCCCGCGGCGACGAGCCGGGATGCGAGGACGATGGCGTCCAGCCCGGAGCCGCACTGCCTGTCCACGGTGAGTCCCGGGACTGCTACGGGAAGCCCGGCCTCGAGGGCCGCCAGCCGCGCCACGTTTCCGCCGCCGCCCACCGCATTGCCGATCACGACGTCGGTCACTTCTGAAGGCGCGGCGCCGGTTTGGGCCAGGAGTGCGTTGATCACGGGCGCCAGGAGCTCGTGCGCGCGGAGGCGCTTGAGCTGGCCGTTGGCCCGGCAGATGGGCGTGCGCAGGGCGGCGATGATGACCGGCTGCCGCTCGGGAGGAAGGGCCGCCGGCACCTGCGCGTGCACCTCAGACAAGGCGCCGTGCCCGTGAGTCCCGGGCGGTGATCCAGTCCAGCATGATGCGGCGGCTGACCTTTCCGCGGTCCGTCAGCGGGAGCTCGGCGAGGGCGAAATACTGCAACGGCCGCTTGTCCTTGGCCAGAATTTCCTCCAGCCCGGTCTTGAGCTGGGTGGCCGTGACACCGCCGTGCGAGGGGACGATCCCTGCCACGACGCGCTGGCCCCGGACGTCGTCGGCCATGCCGGCCGCCACTGCGGAGGCGACGCCGGGAACGCACGCGAGGGCCAGCTCGACCTCGTGCGGATAGACGTTCTTGCCCGCGGTGATGATCATGTCCGCGCGGCGGCCCAGGATGTGGAGCTCGCCGTCCTCCAGGTAGCCCTGGTCGCCCACGGTGAACCACCCGTCGAAGCAGCGCAGTGCCTGGCCGTCGTCACCCCACAGGTAACCGTTACTGACCATGCCGCTGCGAACGCTGATGTTCCCGGCAGTGCCGTCCGGGAGCATGGCGCCGGTGTCGTCCAGAATTCGCACATCCACGCCAGGGAAAGGCCGTCCGATGCCCGTGCCGCCGGCGTCGAGCGGTTCCCCTGCGGCGAGGCCGGTACCGGAGACGAAGCTCAGCTCGGAGGCGCCGTAGTACTCGAAGATGGTGGCGTTCGGGGCCCAGCGCCGCGCCGCCTCAAGCGTGCGGGCGTCCAGCTTCGAGCCCGCACAGATGATGGTCCGCACGCCCGAGGCGTCGACGCATCCGGTCAGGCCGCGTTCGCTGAGCAACCGCAGCATCGTCGGGACCAGCACCAGCCGCGTGATGCCGTCGTGGGCGATGGCGGCGTGGACGTCCCCGACGTCGAAGGATTCGAGGGTGTGGAATTCCGAGCCCGCGTACAGGCACTCGGCGAGGGCGTACAGGTTCAGGCTCGCGGCGAGCGGTCCCGGCGCCAGCGTTTTGTCCGCCTGGCTCAGGCCGAAGAACTCCATGGAGGCTTCGAAGGACTCCTGCCAGGACCGCCGCGAACGGGTGAAAGCCTTTGGCACGGAGGTGGTGCCGGACGTCAGCCCGATCAGGAACGACGACGCCGGGTCCCCGTCCGCCAGCGGCGCCCCGGCACCGCCGGGGACTGCGAGAGCGGCAGCACCGAGCCGCCCGACGATTTCCTCCTGCATCGGCCCGGGCCACGTCGGATCGAGCACTGCGCACTGCCGCTCCCCGGCAACGGCCGCGGCGAAGTCAATGGCAAACTGCGTGGAATTGTGCCGCGCGAGCACGGCCACTTCGGCTGTGTTGTCCGCCGCGGCGGCCTCCGCGGCATCGCGGAGGGCAGCCCAGCTGAGCCGCTGTCCTGCCACGACGACGGCGGTGTCGTCGGGGCGGTCATCAGCCCAGCGCTGGAGTCTGTTGAGAAAAGGCATCGGACCAACTTTACCGGCAGGAACGGGCCCGTCGCCGTGGGCGAAGACTATTGTGACAGCATGAGCTTCAATGACGGGGTCGAGATTGACCCATCCCAAGTGGAAGACCGGCGCGGCGGCGGAATGGGCCGCGGCACGAAGATCGGCGGCGGCATCGGCGGGGGCATCGTCCTCCTGCTGGCCGCGCTGTTCGGCATCAATCCGCAGCTGCTCGAGGGACTGGTCGGCACGGGACAGGAGCAGCCCGGTGCCAGCCAGACGACCACAGCGGAGGCGTGCAAGACCGGCGCCGACGCCGACCAGCGTCTCGACTGCCGCATCAAGGCCACCGTGAACAGCCTCAACGCGTTCTGGCCCGCCTACCTGGCCGACTACAAGGTCAAGTACCCCCGGCCCAGGACCGTGCTCTTCGAAGGCGGCACCCGCACCGGCTGCGGCGCCGCGACGTCGGAGGTCGGCCCGTTCTACTGCCCCGCGGACACCACGGCCTACTTCGATCCCGGCTTCTTCCAGGACCTCGTGGACCGCTTCGGAGCCTCCGGCGGTCCGCTGGCGCAGGAGTACGTCGTTGCGCACGAGTTCGGGCACCACGTCCAGAACGTCCTTGGCGACCTGGACAGGGCGCAGCAGGATCCGCAGGGACCCGAGTCCGGAGCCGTGCGGGTGGAACTGCAGGCCGACTGCTATGCCGGGCTCTGGACCCGCTACGCTACCACACAGAAGGATCCCAACTCCGGCCTGCCCTTCCTGGAGCCGCTGACGCAAAAGGACCTTAACGACGCCCTCTCGGCCGCGTCCGCCGTGGGCGATGACCGCATCCAGAAGGCCGCCACCGGACGTGTCTCACCCGAGGGGTGGACGCACGGATCGAGCGCCCAGCGGCAAAGGTGGTTCTACCAGGGCTACCGGACCGGCGACATCAACCAGTGCGACACCTTCAGCGCCGCGACCCTTTAATTCAATCGATTGCTCCGTAAGTGCCGTTCTGAGGCTCGAGAAGGGCACCTGGGCCCACGCCGGCAGGGTTCCCTGGCCGAACTTGTGAGGCTAGGGGGCCGGTGGGGAGCAATCGATGAGAGTACGACGACGGCCGGCCACCTTCGCTGGAAGGCGGCCGGCCGTCGTCGTACTTTAAGCAGTTTCTTTAGATGTTGAACCCGAGGGCGCGCATCTGGTCCTTGCCGTCATCGGTGATCCGTTCCGGGCCCCATGGCGGCATCCACACCCAGTTCAGGCGCCACTCGTCCACGACGCCGTCCAGCGCCTTGCCGACCTGCTCCTCGAGCACGTCGGTGAGCGGGCAGGCCGCCGTGGTGAGCGTCATGTCGATGAGCAGGGCGCCGTCGTCCTCCGAGTACTTCAGGCCGTACAGCAGCCCGAGGTCCACGATGTTGACCCCGAGCTCGGGGTCGATGACGTCCTTGAGTGCCTCTTCGACATCCTCCAGCCCGGTGCGGGCTGCGTCGATTTCTGTCATGGCGTGTCCTTACTAGGCCTGTGCTGCGGCGGCAGCAGCAGCGATCGTGGCTGCTCCGGCGCCTGTGGCGTAGCGGTCGTAGCCTTCTTCTTCAAGGCGGTCAGCGAGTTCCGGGCCGCCCTCTTCGACAATCTGGCCGTCAACGAAGACGTGGACGAACTCAGGCTTAATGTAGCGCAGGATGCGCGTGTAGTGCGTGATGAGCATGGTGCCCATGTTGCCCTCGGCGTGGGCGCGGTTGACGCCTTCGGAGACGATCTTCAGGGCGTCGACGTCCAGGCCGGAGTCGGTCTCGTCGAGCACGGCGAACTTGGGCTTGAAGAGCTCGAGCTGGAGGATCTCCACACGCTTCTTTTCGCCGCCGGAGAAGCCTTCGTTGACGTTGCGCTGCGCGAAGTCCGCATCGATGCGCAGCTGCTGCATGGCAGCCTTGACGTCCTTGGTCCACGTGCGGAGCGCAGGCGCCTGGCCGTCGATGGCGGTCTTGGCCGTCCGCAGGAAGTTGGTCATGGTGACGCCGGGAACTTCAACCGGGTACTGCATGGCCAAGAAGAGGCCGGCGCGTGCACGCTCGTCAACGCTCATCGCCAGGACGTCTTCGCCGTCCAGGGTGATGGTGCCGCCGGTGACCTTGTAGCGCGGGTGGCCGGCGATGGTGGACGCAAGAGTGGACTTGCCCGAACCGTTGGGGCCCATGATGGCGTGGGTCTCACCGGTCCGGACGGTCAGGCTGACGCCCTTCAGGATCTCCTTGGTGCCCTGCTCGGTGTCGATGCTGACGTGCAGGTCCTTGATCTCAAGAGTAGACATGTGTCTTGTTCTCCTCTGCACCGTGCCGTTGGGGCGGCGGTGCGGTCTTTTGGTCTGGAAGTTATTAAGTTCTGGTACAGGCCGGGCTAGCTGAAGTTAGGGGCTTCGGCGCCATTCAGGACGTTGGTGAAGTCCACGTAGACCTCGTCTCCGACGATCTCCACCGCGAACACGGGCACGGGATCGTAGGCCGGCAGCTGGAGGGGTTCGCCGGTGCGCAGGTCGAACTGCGAACCGTGGCCCCAGCATTCGATGGCACAGCCCTCGACCTCGCCCTCCGAGAGGGAGATGTCCGCGTGCGAGCAGGTGTCGCCGATAGCGTGGATCTCTCCCATGGAGTCCTTGACGATCGCGACCGGGAAGTCATCGATCAGGATCCGCAGGGCCTGCTTGGGCTGGATCTCGTTCACCTTGCAGACGAGCTCGCCCTTTGGCTGTTCAGTCATCCGTTGTCCTGTACTTTCCGGGTCTGCTTAGTTTTCGGTCGCGGCGAGTTCACGCTCAACAGCCTCGGTCAGGCGCTCTTCGAGCGCCGGGACCTTGATCTGCTGGATGATCTCGTTGAGGAAGCCGCGCACGACGAGCCGCCGCGCCACCTCTTCCGGAATGCCGCGTGCCATGAGGTAGAACAGGTGTTCGTCGTCAAAACGCCCGGTGGAGCTCGCGTGTCCGGCACCCTCGATGAGACCGGTTTCGATCTCGAGGTTCGGAACCGAGTCGGCCCGGCAGCCGTCCGTCAGGACAAGGTTCTGGTTCTTCTCGTAAGAGTCGGTGCCCAGGGCCTGCTTCTGGATCAGGACGTCGCCCACCCACACGGTGTGTGCGTTCTTGCCCTGCAGGGCGCCCTTGTACAGCACGTTGGACTTGCAGTTGGCCACGTTGTGGTCAACGAAGGACCGGTGCTCCAGGTGCTGCCCGGCGTCGGCGAAGTAGAGGCCCAGCAGCTCGGCCTCGGCACCTTCACCCGCGAAGCGGACGTTGGAGTTCAGGCGCACGATGGATCCGCCGAGGGACACGGCGATGTGCTTGTACACAGCGTCCTTGCCCACCTGCGCGTCGTGCTGTGCCAGGTGCTTCGCGTCGTCTTCCCAGAGCTGCACCGAGATGACGGTGAGCTTCGCGCCCTCGCCGACGATGACTTCGAGGTTGCCGTTGTGGTCGGCCGCACCGGTGTGCTCCAGGATCACGACGCTGCGCGAGTTGGCCCCGGCCTCCAGCACGTAGTGTGCGTTGGAGCGGCGGCCGGCACCCGCGCCGTGGACCAGGATCCGCAGCGGCTCAGCCGGTTCGGCTTCCGCCGGGATGACCACGTGCAGCGCCTCGTCGGTGTTGGCGGAGGCGACGACGGCGGCACGGTCGGCCGGGGTCAGCACGGTTCCGCGCGGGGCGGCTCCGTGAGCCAGCGGCGTGCGGACATAGCCTTCCGGCGCATCCACGGTGAACGCGGCGGCCGGATCCGGATCAAGATCCGTCGCTGTGTCAGAGAGCAGGTTGGCCAGGCCGCGGACCGGGCTGAAGCGCCATTCTTCCTCGCGGCCCGTGGGCAGCGCGAAGTCGGCGACGTCGAAGCTCGTGAGCCGCTCGGCGCGCGAGGACATCACGGTCACGCCGTGGTTGTGGCTGTGGTCCACCTTGGCGGAGACCAGGCCCTCGCCTTCCTCGGTGAAGCCTGCGATGGAAGGCGCTCCGATGCGGGCCTTTTCAGTAGTAATTTCGGCAGTCATTAACCGACGGATCCTTCCATCTGGAGTTCAATGAGGCGGTTCAGCTCGAGGGCGTATTCCATCGGCAGCTCACGGGCGATCGGCTCGATGAAGCCGCGCACGATCATGGCCATGGCTTCGTCTTCGCGCATGCCGCGGGACATGAGGTAGAAGAGCTGCTCTTCGGAAACGCGCGAGACAGTTGCCTCGTGACCCAGCTGGACGTCATCCTCGCGGATGTCGATGTACGGGTAAGTGTCCGAGCGGCTGATGGTGTCCACGAGCAGGGCGTCGCAGCGCACGGTGTTGGCCGAATGCTTGGCGCCTTCGCGGATCTGGACCAGGCCGCGGTAGGCTGCGCGTCCGCCGCCGCGGGCCACGGACTTGGAGATGATGGAGCTCTTGGTGTTCGGCGCGATGTGGACCATCTTCGAGCCTGTGTCCTGGTGCTGGCCTTCGCCGGCGAACGCGATGGACAGGGTCTCGCCCTTGGCGTGCTCGCCCGTGAGGTAGACGGCCGGGTACTTCATGGTGACCTTGGAGCCGATGTTGCCATCGATCCACTCCATGGTGGCGCCTTCTTCGCAGATCGCGCGCTTGGTCACCAGGTTGTACACGTTGTTGGACCAGTTCTGGATGGTGGTGTACCGGACGCGGGCGCCCTTCTTGACCACGATTTCCACGACGGCGGAGTGCAGCGAATCCGAGGTGTAGATCGGGGCGGTGCAGCCCTCGATGTAATGGACGTAGGAGTCCTCGTCCGCGATGATCAGCGTGCGCTCGAACTGGCCCATGTTTTCCGTGTTGATGCGGAAGTAGGCCTGCAGCGGAATGTCCACGTGGACGCCCTTGGGCACGTACACGAAGGATCCGCCGGACCACACGGCCGTGTTCAGTGACGCAAACTTGTTGTCGCCCACGGGAATGATGGTGCCGAAGTACTCCTGGAAGATCTCCGGGTGCTCGCGCAGCGCCGTGTCGGTGTCCAGGAAGATGACGCCCTGGGCTTCGAGGTCTTCGCGGATCTGGTGGTACACAACTTCGGATTCGTACTGGGCTGCCACGCCGGAAACAAGGCGGCTGCGCTCGGCTTCCGGGATACCCAGCTTCTCGTAGGTGTTCCGGATGTCCTCGGGGAGGTCTTCCCAGGTAGCGGCCTGCTTCTCCGTGGAGCGCACGAAGTACTTGATGTTGTCGAAGTCGATGCCGGAAAGGTCCGCGCCCCAGGTGGGCATGGGCTTGCGGCCGAAGTACTTCAGGCCCTTCAGGCGGAGGTCGAGCATCCATTCCGGCTCGCTCTTCTTGGCCGAGATGTCGCGGACGACGTCCTCGTTGAGGCCACGGCGTGCGTTGGCGCCGACATCGTTCTTGTCGGCCCAGCCGTACTCGTAGGTACCGATTCCGTGGAGCTCGGGATTCTTTTCGAGAATCTCCGAAATCACAGCAGTCTCGGCAACCGTCTTCTCTGATAGTTGGTCCGTCATCACGGCCTTTCTTGCAGATGGTTGGATACTTCGTCCAGGTTGTCCGTAACGGCTCGGGTGGTTTCCGCCACCGTCGCGGCCGGACGGCCTGTTGGTATGTGGGTGGTGCAGACGTGGCCCCCGCGCGCCAAAGTGGAGAGACGCCTCACGTCGACGCCGACCAGCCGGGAAAAGGTCTCGGTTTCAGCATCGCAGAAAACCGGGAACTGCGCTGCGAGCTGCTGGATGGGGCAGTGCCCCTGGCACAGCTGGACGCTGGAAAGCGCTGTCGGCAGCGGTGCCTTGGCTTCGATGGACGCGGTGGAGGCTACATAGCCGTCCCGGGACAGGGCGGCGGAAAGCGCCTGCGCCCGGGCAGTGATGTCGGTTCCGGCCGCATCGACTTCGGGGGCGTAGCGGCGTTCCATCTCGGCAAAACGCTCGACGGCGAACTTCCGCACCGCTTCGGCGCCCGCCATTTCCTCGAGCTGCTTGAGCGCGGTGCTGGCGATATTCAGGTAGTCGTCACCGAGCGTCGATTGGCCCTGCGAACTCAGGACATAGCGGCGGGCCGGACGGCCCGCGCCGGCGCCTGCACGGGCGACGCGCTTGACTTCGATGACGCCGGCACGGGACAAATGGTCCAGGTGGCGGCGGACGGCGGCCGGCGTGAAGCCGAGCAGGTCGCCCAGTTCCGCGGCGCTGACGGGCCCGTGTTCGAGCACCGCGCTGAGGACGCGGTCGCGCGTGCGCTCGTCCGCGTCGGCTGCCTGCGGCACGGCCGCCAGGGCAGCGCCTTTTCCACCGCGCAGCGCACCAACCGGCGCGCCGTGCCCGGCCAGAGGCAGGGAAGTGGGATTAGTCATGGAATACACAACACAATCATGTCGTAATTTACTCCACCCATCCAGTAAGGCTTGGCTGACCTGCGGCGCCGGGCTGGCACATCGGAGGCAGTACTACTTCGCGTAGAATGCTGGGGTGCGATCCCCCGAATCCCCCGTACTGTCCATCAACGGGCTAATTAAGGACGTTGGTCCGCTGCCCACCCTCGATGGCAGGATGCTGAGGGTGGTGAGCGACGTCTCACTCGTCGCCGGACGCGGCGAGGTGACCGCCCTGCTCGGAGCCAACGGTGCCGGCAAAACCACCACCATCGAATGCGCGCAGGGCCTTCAGAAGCGCTCAGGCGGCAGCATTTCCCTGCTGGGCGAGGATCCCGGCAACGCCGGTGCGGAACTGCGCTCCCGCGTAGGCGTCATGCTCCAGGACGGCGGCCTCCCGCCGTCGGCCCGTCCCCTTCCCCTTCTCCGCCACATCGCCGGCATGTACCGCAATCCGCGACCGCTCGACGAACTGGTGCAGCGGCTCGGCATCGATGCGTTCAGCCGGACCACTGTCCGCCGGCTGTCCGGAGGCCAGAAGCAGCGGCTGGCTCTCGCCGCCGCGCTCATCGGCAATCCCGAGGTGCTCTTCCTCGACGAACCGAGCGCAGGCCTTGATCCGCAGTCGCGCCAGCTCGTGTTCGGGCTGATTTCCGAGCTGCGGAACAGCGGAATGGGAATCATCCTGACCACCCATCTCATGGACGATGCCCAGCGCCTGGCCGATTACGTGTACATCATCGACGCCGGCAGGAACGTCGCCGAGGGCACCGTCGCCCAGCTCCTCCAGCACACCCCGGACATGACCCGCAAGGACCACATCCGGACGCTGCACTTCGAGGCGCTGCCCGGGCTGGACTTCACGGGTGTTCTTCCCGCCGAGGTGGAGATCAGGGAGACGCGGGCCGGCAGCTACTCGGCCACGGGCGTGCTCACCCCGGAGGATCTTGCCGCGCTGACGGCCTGGTGGGCAGCCCATGGCGTGATGCCGGGGTCCATGAGCATGGAGGCCCGGAGCCTCGAAGACGTATTCCTCGACATTTCCGGAAGGGAAGCCCGATGACGACAGTGACCGGCAGCGCTCCCGCTCCCCTGCTCCGCCGGATCCTGCTGCAGGGTCAGTACGAGGCCATGACGATGCTCCGGAACGGCGAACAGCTGATCCTCGCGATCGTCCTGCCGCTCCTGGCCATGGTCGGGCTCACCGTGACGCCGCTGCTGGACGGGCTGGGCGACAGCCGGATCAACGTGGCCGTGCCCGGCATCCTCGCGCTGTGCGCCATGTCCACGGCGTTCACCGGCCAGGGAATCTCGACCGGATTCGACCGCCGTTATGGCGTGCTGCGCTTCCTCTCCACGACGCCGCTGGGACGCACCGGACTCATCGCCGGAAAGATCATCGCCGTCCTCGCCGTGCTGTTCCTGCAGGTCCTGATAGTCTCCGGCATTGCCCTCACGCTCGGATGGCGGCCCGATCCGGCCGGCTGGCTGCCGGGAACGGGCCTGCTGATACTCGGCGCTGCGGCGTTCACGGCCCTCGGCCTGCTGGTGGCCGGTACGGTCCGGCCGGAGGCCACGCTGGCCATCACCAACCTGCTGTGGATCCTCCTTGGCGCCCTGGGCGGCATCGTCATCCCCGCGCCGCGGCTGCCCGGCCCGGCGCAGGATGCCGTGCATTTCCTGCCCTCCGGGGCCCTGGGGCAGGGGCTTCGCGATGCCTTCCTGCACGGTGCCGTCGACGGTGCCGCAGTCCTTATCCTGCTGTTGTGGCTGGTTGTCGCCGGCGCCGCAGCCATCCGTTGGTTCAAGTGGAATTGAGAAATACCGTGAGCACGGCTTCGCGCCTCCCCCAGATCGTCGGCCGCCTGGCGTCAAAGCTTCCGGTCACCGTTGATGCAACAGTCCGCCGCCTCGCCTTGCTGTCCCTGATCGGGCAGACGCTGCTGGTGGTCACGGGCGGCGCCGTCAGGCTGACCGCGTCAGGGCTGGGCTGCCCCACCTGGCCCCGCTGCACGAACGAATCCCTGGTCAACACACCCGAAATGGGAATCCACGGCTTCATCGAGTTCGGCAACCGGCTCCTGACCTTCGCCCTCGCCGCCGTCGCGGCAATGATGCTGGTCTACCTGTGGAACCTGCGCAAGGAACGCAAGGATCTCTTCCTGCTTGCCCTGGGGCTGCTGGCGAGCATTCCCGCGCAGGCCATCATCGGCGGGGTGACGGTGCTGACGCGGCTGAACCCGTGGGTGGTGGGCCTTCACTTCCTGGTGTCCATGGCCCTGGTGGTCTTCGCCACGCTGCTGGTCAACCGCGCGTACGGCAGGACCGGCCGGTTCCTCACCCGCCCGCTGACGTCCCTGCCGGGAGTCCTGCGGCCGGTGATGACCGCCGTCGCTGTTTTCTCCGCGGTGGCGGTCATGCTGGGCGTCGTGGTGACCGGCGCAGGCCCGCACGCGGGCGACGCCAAGGCACCCCGCAACAACCTCGACTGGGACCTCTTCTCCCACATCCACGCCGTGCCTGCCTACCTGATCACCGCCGGAACCCTGTTTGCCGCCTACCTGGTGTTCCGCCGCGGCATCTCCGGCCCGTTCCGCACGGCCGTGCTGCTGCTCCTCGGCGTCACGCTGCTGCAGGCCGTCATCGGTTTCACCCAGTACTACAACGGCATCCCGGCGCTCCTCGTGGGCGCCCACATGCTGGGCGCGGCGCTGCTGATGAGCGCTGCAACCAACGCCTGGGACATCGCCCGCTACAGCCCCGTCAAGTAGCGGGCGCGTCAAGTAGCACGCATCAGCCGCGCGCCCCGCCGCAAAGTAGCTCAGCTCAGAAGTAGCTGGGCACAGAAGGTAGCTCGGCACAAGAGAAGCACTCCGGTCCGCGTTGACCGGGGTGCTTTTCTGTTCTCTACCGACGCTCTCTCACTTCCTGCGCACTTTCGGCCGATGCCCTCACTTCCTGCACGCGATCTGCCGACGCTCTCTCACTCCCTGTCGCCCAAACACAAACGCTCTCTCACTTCCGTACGCTATAAGGAAGCTCCCCCACATGATGATGTGAAGGAGCGTTGCCGAATCTGTTGCGAAAAGTGAGAGAGCGTTGCGGAATCTGTTGCGAAAAGTGAGAGAGCGTGGCCGAATTTATTGCGAAAGGTGAGAGAGCGTCCTGGGGGTGCCCGGTCAGCCCATAATGGCTGAGCCCACGAACGGGTCCACGGCCAGGGCGATGAAGAGGAGCGTCAGGTAGCTGATGGAGCCGTGGAAGACCTTCATGGCGCCATTATCGGACAGGTCCCCGCCCTGCGCCCGGTTGTACAGGGCGTGGGACTCGTACAGGAACCAGGCGCCGGCAAGAACGGCGGTCACGGTGTAGACCCAGCCGGCACCGCCGGCGGGGACCATGAGCAGCGAACACGCAACCATGGCCCAGGCGTAGAGGACCACCTGCACGGAAACCACCTTGGCGCCTGCGATGGCGCCGAGCATGGGCACGTTGGCGTTCCGGTAGTCCTCGCCGTAGCGCATGGACAGCGGCCAGTAGTGCGGCGGAGTCCACAGGAAGATCACCATGAACAGTACGACTGCCGGCCACTCGACGGTGTTGGTGACAGCAGCCCACGCGATGAGAACCGGGAAGCAGCCGGCCGCCCCGCCCCAGACGATGTTCTGGGCAGTTCGCCGCTTCAGGATCATGGTGTAGATCACCACGTAAAAGACGATCGCACCGAGCCCGAGCCACGCGGAGAGCGGATTCGCGCCGAACCAGAGGATGGCGATTGCGGCCGCGCCCAGCAGCCACGCAAAGATGAGGGCCTCCCGCGGCGTGACCTCACCGGTGACCAGCGGACGCTTTTCGGTGCGGTGCATCAGCTTGTCGATGTCGCGGTCGATGTAGCAGTTGAAGGCGCCGGCGCTGCCGGCGGCGAATGCGCCGCCCACCAGCGTTGCGATGATGAGCCCGAGGGACGGAAAACCGCGCTGGGCGTAGATCATCGTGGGGAGCGTGCTGACCAGCAGAAGTTCAATGACCCGCGGCTTGGTGAGAGCAAGGTACGCCTTCGCCTTGCGGGCTAGTCCGGCTCTTCCGTGGACCCTGCTGGAGGTCAGCGGCGTATCTGTTGTGCTCACGTTGGCAGTCACTCTGTTCTGTCTGGCTGTGTTGTCTGACTGATCTGCCCGAATCCTGGGTCCGGAATGATCCCTCAACGGCGGTTGACGGGCTTGAAGGTCCGCTGCGCGGGCCCTGCCTGTCCGCCGGTGGCCTCCCGATATCATACCGCGGTCCCGCATCCGTCGTTGGCACCACCGGGCTCGGGCAAATCACTGAAAATGATTCCTTCGAGCCCGCTTCGAGCACATTAACGCAGCCTCACCGGAGACGCCCGCCAAGAGTGATTCACAAAAGAGAAATTGCGTCCATTTGGTGAGATTTTCGCTGCCCGAAGTGTGGAATAGAGCTAAGCTGTCTGCAGATCAGCGCACACTGGGAATCGGCTAGAAACCGCATTCCCACTCCGTCCAGCGACTGAATGAAGATCAACGTTTCAATGGTGAACGGCTGGTAGACAAAAACGCAGCGGGCACCGACCTGTGCCTTTGCCGCGACCTGTCCGTACCGCTTGCCGTTAGCACAGAGAGGGGCCCGGTTTTCGTGCCACATTTGAAAGAGCAAGAACTGACATGGACCAGCTTGGACCAGCGCGCGGTTGACACGGTCCGTGTCCTGGCCGCCGACGCCGTCGAAAAGGTGGGCAATGGCCACCCCGGCACTGCAATGAGCCTGGCTCCGGCCGCATACCTTCTCTTTCAGAAGATGATGCGCCACGACCCCAAGAACCCGGACTGGATCGGCCGTGACCGGTTCATCCTCTCCCCCGGCCACACGTCCCTGACGCTGTACATCCAGCTGTTCCTCTCCGGCTACGGCCTGGAACTGAAGGACCTGCAGGCCCTGCGCACCTGGGGTTCGCTGACCCCCGGCCACCCGGAATACAAGCACACCGCCGGCGTGGAGATCACCACCGGCCCGCTCGGCCAGGGCCTCGCGTCCGCAGTCGGCTTCGCCTACTCCCAGCGCCGCCAGCGCGGCCTGTTCGACGCCGATGCCGCTCCCGGCACCAGCCCGTTCGACCACACCATCTGGGTCATCGCCTCCGACGGCGACCTCCAGGAAGGCGTGACCTCCGAGGCCTCATCCCTCGCCGGCCACCAGGAGCTCGGCAACCTCGTGGTCATCTACGACGAGAACCACATCTCCATCGAGGACGACACCGACATCGCCTTCACCGAGGACGTCCTCAAGCGCTACGAGGCCTACGGCTGGCACGTCCAGCGCGTGGACTGGACGAAGACCGGCGAGTACCAGGAAGACGTCCAGGAACTGCACGCCGCACTCCAGGCGGCCCAGGGCGAGACGTCCAAGCCGTCCATCGTCTCGCTGCGCACCATCATCGGCTACCCCGCGCCGAAGAAGCAGAACACCGGCAAGATCCACGGCTCGGCCCTGGGCTCCGAAGAAGTGGCAGCCCTGAAGGAAGTCCTTGGCTTCGACCCCGAGAAGACCTTCGAGGTCGATGAGGACGTGCTGGCCCATGCACGCGCCGTCGTGGACCGCGGAGCCCACGCACGCAAGGAATGGGAGGAGTCCTTCGCGGCCTGGCAGTCCGCCAACCCGGAAGCGGCTGCCCTCCTGGAGCGCGTGGAAGCGCGCAAACTGCCCACCGAACTGGACGCCGCGCTGCCCGTCTTCCCGGCCGGCAAGGACGTGTCCACCCGTGCGGCCTCCGGCAAGGTCCTGAACGCCATCGGCCCGGTCATGCCGGAACTCTGGGGCGGCTCCGCGGACCTCGCGGAATCGAACAACACCACGATCGAGGGTTCGCCGTCGTTCGTTCCGGCGTCCAAGCAGACCGAGGCCTGGAAGGGCAACCCCTACGGCCGCGTCCTGCACTTCGGTATCCGCGAGCATGCTGCGGCTTCGATCGTCAACGGCATCGCCCTGCACGGCAAGACCCGCGCGTTCTCCGGCACGTTCCTGATCTTCAGCGACTACCAGCGCCCCGCCATCCGCCTCGGCGCCCTCATGGGCGTGCCGTCCCTGTACGTCTGGACCCACGACTCGATCGGCCTCGGCGAAGACGGCCCCACCCACCAGCCGGTGGAACAGCTCGCCTCCCTGCGCGCCATTCCGGGCCTGGACGTCGTCCGTCCCGGTGACGCCAACGAGGTCTCCGCGGCATGGAAGTCCATGCTGGCGAACCACGAGAACCCCGCAGGCATCGTGCTGACCCGCCAGAACATCCCCACCTACGCCCGCGGCGAGGGCGACGCCGAGGGTGACACCTTCGGTTCCACCGCCGGCGTTGCCAAGGGCGGCTACGTCCTGGCCGAGGCCTCCAAGGACGGCAAGACCGTTCCGGCCGACGTCATCCTCATCGGCACCGGTTCGGAAGTCCAGCTCGCCGTTGAGGCCCGCGAAGCGCTTCAGGCCGAGGGCATCGCCACCCGCGTGCTCTCCATGCCCTGCGTCGAGTGGTTCAACAAGCAGGACGCCGCCTACCGCGAGGCAGTCCTGCCCGCCGCAGTCAAGGCCCGCGTTTCGGTCGAGGCCGGCCTGGCCCTGGGCTGGAAGGAGTTCGTCGGCGACGCCGGACGCTCCATCAGCCTCGAGCACTTCGGCGCCTCAGCCGACTACAAGCGCCTCTTCCAGGAATTCGGCATCACGGCAGAAGCTGTCACCGCCGCCGCCAAGGATTCCCTCGCCGGAATCCAGTCCTGACAGCACCTACAGTTTCAAGGAGAAATGAAATGACTACCACTCCCACCCAGCAGCTCTCCGACGCCGGCGTTTCCATCTGGCTCGATGACCTCTCCCGCGGCCGCCTGAAGACGGGCACCCTGCAGAAGCTCATCGAAGAGAAGAACGTTGTGGGTGTCACGACGAACCCCAGCATCTTCCACGCCGCCATCACCACCGGCCATGACTACGACGCCGTCATCGCCAAGGAAGCAGCGGCCGGCGCCAGCATCGAAGAGACCATCTTCGAAATCACCACCACGGACGTCGCAGACGCCTGCGACCTGTTCGCTCCGGTTGCCGCGGCAACCAACGGTGTTGATGGCCGCGTTTCCATCGAGGTCGACCCGCGCCTCGCCTGGGACACCGCAGGCACGATCGCCGAGGCCAAGCACCTGTACAAGAAGGTCGGCCGGGACAACGTGCACATCAAGATCCCTGCCACCCTTGAAGGCCTCGAGGCCATCACGGCCACCCTCGCCGAGGGCATCAGCGTCAACGTGACCCTGATCTTCTCGCTGGAGCGCTACCGCGCCGTCATCAACGCCTTCCAGTCCGGCCTGGAGCAGGCCAAAGACAACGGCCACGACCTCTCGACGATCCACTCCGTGGCCTCGTTCTTCGTCTCCCGCGTGGACACCGAGATCGACAAGCGCCTCAACGCCATCGGCACCGACGAGGCCAAGGCACTCAAGGGCAAGGCCGGCGTTGCCAACGCCCGCCTCGCCTACCAGGTCTACGAGGAGCAGTTCTCCACCGAGCGCTGGGCCGTCCTGGCCGAGGCAGGCGCCCTGCCGCAGCGTCCGCTCTGGGCCTCCACCGGCGTGAAGGACCCGGCCTACCCGGACACCCTCTACGTCACCGAACTCGTTGCCCCCGGCGTCGTGAACACCATGCCGGAGAAGACCCTCGACGCCACGTTCGACCATGGCGTCATCACCGGCGACACCATCACCGGAACGTACGAGGAAGCCAACGCCACCCTCAACGCCCTGGAAGCACTCGGCGTCTCCTACAACGAGGTTGTTGCCGTGCTCGAATCCGAAGGCCTGGACAAGTTTGTTGCCAGCTGGAAGGAACTGCTGGCCGACGTTGAGGGCGCCCTCGCCACCGCACGGAAGGCTTCCTAGTACACAATGAGCACACTCAGCTACGACGCCACCGGCGCCGCCCGGAAGGCTCTTGAGCAGCACCTGCCCGCCCTGGTGGAGGACCGGATCGCCACCCGCATCTTCGCGAAGGACCACACGCTGTGGGGTCCCGATGCTGAAGCCGAGTCCGCAGTCCGCCTGGGCTGGGTCGAGGCGGCCACCGTCGCACGGCCCCTCGTCGGCGGCATCCTGGAACTCCGCGATGCACTGAAGGCCGACGGCGTTACGCGCATCGTCCTTTGCGGCATGGGCGGCTCCTCGCTCGCTCCTGAAGTCATCGCCGGCACCGCTGGCGTCGAGCTGACCGTGCTGGACAGCACCGACCCCGAACAGGTCGGTGCTGCCCTCGCGGACCGTCTCGCCGAGACCGCGGTCGTGGTTTCTTCGAAGTCGGGTTCGACCCTTGAAACGGATTCTCAGCGGCGGGTCTTCGAGAACGCCTTCAACGAAGCCGGTATCGACGCCAAGAGCCGGATCATCATCGTGACCGACCCCGGTTCGCCGCTGGACAAGGCGTCCCGCGAGGCCGGCTACCGTGCCATCTTCAACGCGGACCCGAACGTGGGCGGACGCTATTCTGCCCTGACGGCCTTCGGACTCGTGCCCTCGGGCCTGGCCGGCGTCGACATCGAATCCTTCCTGGACGAGGCTGAGGAAGCCGCCGAAATCCTGAACGAGGACGCGCCCGAGAACATCGGGCTGGCCCTGGGAACGGCACTCGGCGGCACCAGCCCGCTGCGCGACAAGATCGTCATCGCCGAGGACGGCTCGGGCATCGTGGGCTTTGCCGACTGGGCCGAGCAGCTCATCGCCGAATCCACCGGCAAGCTCGGCACCGGCGTCCTGCCCGTCGTTGCCGGCACGTCCGCACCGGAGGTTACCTCGGGCGCCGAAGACGTACTCGTGGTGCGGCTCGTGAGCCCGGATGCCGACGTCGAACTCGGCGAAAACGAGGTTGCCATCGCAGGCGGACTCGCCACCCAGATGATGGTGTGGGAGTTTGCCACGGCGGTGGCCGGCCGGCTCCTGGGTATCAACCCGTTTGACCAGCCCGACGTCGAAGCAGCCAAGGTCGCCGCCCGCGGCCTGCTGGATGCGCAGCCGGAACCAACGCCCGCAGCCTTCGTTGACGGTGCCATCGAAGTCCGCGGTGGCGACTGGCTCGGCGGCTCGGCCACCGCGGCCGAAGCCGTTTCCGCGCTGCTCGGTCAGTTGGGCAGCAGCGGCTACCTCAGTGTTCAGGCGTACTTTGACCGGCTGGCATATGCGCGCCTTGAGGGCATCCGCGACGAACTGGCTGCAGTAAGCGACCGTCCGGTCACCTTCGGCTGGGGACCGCGCTTCCTCCACTCGACCGGGCAGTTCCACAAGGGCGGCCCCGCCATCGGCGTATTCCTGCAGGTCACGGCGGCTTCCAGCAAGGACCTTGCCATTCCGGACCGCCCGTTCACTTTCGGCGAGCTGATCACGGCGCAGGCGGCCGGCGACGCGCAGGTGCTGAGCGAACACGGCCGCCCGGTCCTGCGCCTGCACCTCACCGACCGTGCAGCCGGTGTGGCCCAGTTCCAGGAGATCGTTTCCGCGCTTGCCGGCCAGGCAACATCCGTCACTGAAAGCTAAGGCACCGAACCAACCATGCCAGAAACCCTGAACGGCAGAAGGTCAGCAGGCAGGAACGGGAACCCGCTGCGGGATCCCCGGGACCGCCGCCTGAACCGGATCGCCGGGCCGTCCTCGCTCGTGCTCTTCGGAGTCACGGGGGATCTTGCCCGCAAGAAGCTCATGCCCGCTGTCTACGACCTCGCCAACCGTGGGCTGCTGCCGCCCAGTTTTGCCCTGGTGGGCTTTGCCCGCCGGGCGTGGGATAACGAGGACTTCGCCGCCGAGGTGAAGGATGCCGTGATTGCGTACTCCCGTACTCCTTTTGATGAGGCGGTCTGGAACCAGCTCTCCGAGGGCATCCGCTTCGTGCAGGGCGAGTTCGACGACGATTCCGCGTTTGAGCGGCTCGGCGAGACCATCAAGGAACTCGACGAGAACCGCGGCACCCGCGGGAACCACGCGTTCTACCTGTCGATTCCGCCGAAGGCCTTCGAACAGGTCTGCCGGCAGCTCTCCAAGCACGGGCTGGCCCAGGCCGAGGGGGAGAAGTGGCGCCGGGTGGTGATCGAGAAGCCGTTCGGGCACGACCTGGAGTCCGCCCGGGCCCTGAACGACATCGTCGAATCGGTGTTCCCGCCCGACGCGGTGTTCCGGATCGACCATTACCTGGGCAAGGAGACGGTGCAGAACATTCTGGCGCTGCGCTTCGCGAACCAGCTGTTCGAACCGCTCTGGAACGCGAACTACGTGGACCATGTGCAGATCACCATGGCCGAGGACATCGGCACCGGCGGCCGGGCAGGGTACTACGACGGGGTGGGCGCGGCCCGCGACGTGATCCAGAACCACCTGCTGCAGCTGCTGGCCCTGACGGCGATGGAGGAGCCCATCTCCTTCAACGCCGATGACCTGCGCGCGGAGAAGGAAAAGGTCCTCGCCGCGGTCAGGCTTCCGGAGGATCTGTCCACCCATTCGGCGCGCGGGCAGTTCGCCGGCGGCTGGCAGGGCGGCGAGCAGGTCCAGGGCTACCTCGAGGAGGAAGGCATCCCGGCCGACTCCACCACCGAGACCTTTGCCGCGATCCGGGTGGACATCAACACCCGGCGCTGGTCCGGGGTGCCGTTCTACCTCCGGGCGGGCAAGCGGCTGGGCCGGCGCGTCACCGAGATCGCGGTGGTGTTCAAGCGCGCCCCGAACCTGCTCTTCCGCGACCACGGCGAGGACGACTTCGGCCAGAACGCCGTGGTCATCCGGGTCCAGCCGGACGAGGGCGCCACGATCCGGTTCGGGTCCAAGGTCCCGGGCACGCAGATGGAAGTGAGGGACGTGACCATGGACTTCGGCTACGGGCACTCCTTCACCGAATCCAGCCCCGAAGCCTACGAACGGCTGATCCTGGACGTGCTGCTCGGGGAGCCGCCGCTGTTCCCGCGGCATGAGGAAGTGGAGCTGTCCTGGAAGATCCTGGATCCCTTCGAGGAGTACTGGGAAGGCCTCGGCGAGCAGCCCGAACCGTACGCGCCCGGCAGCTGGGGCCCGGCCTCCGCTGACGAGCTCCTAGCCCGCGACGGACGAACCTGGAGAAGGCCATGATTGTAGATCTCCCGAACACCACCACCTCCAAGGTCTCCAAGAAGATCATGTCCCTGCGGGAGCAGGGCGGCGTGATCGCCCTCGGACGGGTGCTCACCCTCGTGGTGGTCACCAAGTCCGGGCTGGAGGAGGAGGCCATCGAGGCCGCGAACGAGGCCAGCCGGGAACACCCCTGCCGGATCATCGTGCTCGCGGACGCCGGCTCCGCCGCGCCCAACCGGCTCGATGCCCAGATCCGTGTGGGCGGGGACGCCGGCGCCTCCGAGGTCATCGTGCTCCGCGGCTTCGGGGAACTGGCCGAGGAAAGCGAATCCCTCGTCGCCGCGCTGCTGCTGCCGGACGCGCCGATCGTGGCCTGGTGGCCGCACGGCGCGCCGAAGAACGCCAGCGAAACCTCGATCGGCCGGATCGCGCACCGGCGCATCACCGACTCCGCGAACGAGGCCGAGCCCCAGGTTGCGCTCGAGAACATCCGCAACACCTACAAGGCCGGCGACACCGACCTCGCCTGGACCCGCCTGACCAACTGGCGCATCCAGCTCGCCGCCGTCCTGGACCAGGTGGATTCCTCGCCCGTCACGGCCGTGGCCGTGGAGGGCGCGTCCGACTCCCCCAGCACCATCCTGCTGGCGGCGTGGCTGACGCTGTCCCTCGACGCGCCGGTAACCATCGTTGCCGATCCCGCAGGAACCGGTATCCGGCGGGTCCGGCTCTGCAGGGCCAGCGGCGACGTGCAGCTGTTCCGCCCCGGGCTCTCCGTTGCCGAACTGACCCAGCCGGGCCAGCCCGCGCAGCGGATCTCCCTGCCGCGCCGCAGCCTGCGGGACTGCCTCGCCGAGGAACTCCGCCGCCTGGATCCCGACGAAGTGTTCGGCGAAGTGATTACTATTGGACTGCCACGTACCAATCTAAGGAGTGTCCGACCCAGTGAGCGCTGACCCCAGAGTAAGCATCCATCCAGACTCATCCGTACTCATGGCCGCCATTGCGGCCCGCCTGATCACCAAGCTTGTGGATGTCCAGGACCGATTCGGTGAAGCAACGGTGGTGCTGACCGGGGGCACGGTGGGCATCGGCACGCTCAAGGCCGTGGCAGACTCACCCGCTGCGCCCGCCGTGGACTGGGCCAAGGTGAACTTCTGGTGGGGCGACGAGCGTTTCCTCGGGTCCAAGGACCCGGACCGCAACACGCTCCAGGCGCACGAAGCGCTGTTGAAGCACATCGACGTTGATCCGGACCGCATCCACGAACCGGGTTCGACCGACGAGTTCGAGACCCCTGAGCAGGCAGCCGAGGACTATGCGCGCCGGCTCGGCGAGGCCGCGGCCGCCGAGCACGCCGCGGACACCTCAGATGACAGGCCCGAGAATCCGGGCAACCTTCCCCGTTTCGACGTTGTCCTGTTGGGCGTGGGGCCGGACGCGCACGTGGCGTCCCTCTTTCCGGAGCAGGGCGGCATCCGCGAAAAGGAGCGGACGGTTGTGGGAGTGCGGAACTCCCCCAAGCCGCCGCCCGAACGGATCTCGCTGACGCTTCCGGCGATCAACACAGCATCTGAAGTATGGATGGTGGTGGCCGGTGAGGACAAGGCCGGGGCAGTGGGCCTGGCCTTGGCCGGCGCCAACCCCGTTCAGGTTCCCGCGGCCGGACCTGCGGGACGCTCGCGCACGCTCTGGCTGATTGACGAAAATGCTGCCGCGCGCGTGCCCCAGCAGCTAGTCCGGAAGGCCCCTGCTGGCTCGTAGCCTTCGCAATGCTCCAGCCAGGACGTCCTCGGCGTCTTGGCTGGAGCGTCTTTCTTTAACGTATTCCAGATGCGTTTTGAAGCCGTCTTCCGCCGTTTCCTTAGCGGGCGCTACGCCCGGAGTCCGCGACGCCGGCCTGCCGCACCGGCGGCAGTCCCAAGTAGCGGGAATCTCCTCTTCGGGCAGCTTAACGAAAACAGGCCGCGTCTCATGTCCCAGGGCGCACCAATAGGAGACACAAATACGCGGCAAAAGCTCACCGAGCGGGTCATCGCCTTGGTTCTTCAATCCGGCTCCCTGTGTGACACCCACCCGGGTGCCCCGGAATCCTGAAGTGGAATGCACCATGGGAACTCCTCGCTTCTAATGGCTGCGCTGCCGTTAGGTCCAACAGCCAGTTTAGTGCGGAGTTGCCGGTGGCGGCAGGGTAAAGGCCCGGGCAAGTCCGGAACAGATCCGAACTCGCCCGGGCCTAAAAGGCAAGGGGTCTTCCAAGCTAGGAGTCAGCCACACCCGTGAACCGCATCAGCAGGCCGAGCGCGATGATCACGGCGCCCCAGGTGATGCCAAGGATGACGGTGAACCTGTTCAGGTTCTTTTCCGCGACGCCTGAAGAGCTCAGGCCGGAACTCATTCCGCCGCCGAACATGTCCGACAGACCGCCGCCACGTCCCTTGTGGAGCAGGATGAGCAGCGTCAGCAGCAGGCTGGTGATGCCCAGGAGGATCTGCAGAATGACATGAAGAACGTCCACGACGGCCTTTCGAGGGTAGGAAATACGGGAGTCTTGCCGGTGTCCGGACTAGTCCGTCACAAGGTGACTCTCGAACCTGACAATATTAGCAAACTCAGCCGGATCGAGGCTGGCGCCGCCTACGAGCACGCCGTCGACGTCGCGTTCCTTGAGGATGGCTGCGGCGTTGCTTGCTTTGACGGAGCCGCCGTACAGCAGACGCACCTTGGCGGCGACGTCCGTGTCGAAGAGCTCAGCGAGCTCGGCACGGATGGCTGCGCACATTTCCTGGGCGTCCTCCGGGCCGGCAACTTCACCGGTTCCAATGGCCCACACGGGTTCGTAGGCGACGACGAGTTCTGCAGCCTGCTCCGCGCTGATTCCGGCAACGTTGGCGCGGAGCTGGTCGAGGGTGTGCTGGACGTGGGTGCCGGCCTGGCGGATTTCCAGGCCCTCGCCGACGCAGAGCATCGGGGTGACGCCATGGCGGTAGGCGGCCTTGACCTTGGCGTTGAGAACGTCGTCGGACTCGTTGTGAACGGTGCGGCGTTCACTGTGCCCCACCAGGACGTACTTGCACCCGAGCTTGTTCAGGAACTGGCCTGAAATGTCCCCCGTGTAGGCGCCGGAGTCGAACTGGGACAGGTCCTGCCCGCCGTACGCGATGTCGAGTTCGTCGCCCTGGACCAGCGTCTGGACGCCGCGGAGGTCGGTGAAGGGCGGGAAGACCACAACTTCCACGCGGCTGTAGTCGTGCTTGGCGTCGGACAGGGTCCAGGCCAGCTTCTGCAGGAGGGTGATGCCCTGGACGTGGTCCATGTTCATCTTCCAGTTGCCCGCAATGAGAGGGGTGCGGTCAAAGGTGCCGTTAGTTGACGTTGTCACGTGTTCTCCAAAAAGTGCAGGTCAAATGTGCTTGTCAGATAAAACAGCCGGCACGGCGCCTTCCTGCATGCGGAGGAAGGCGCCCTGCCGGCTGGTGTGCTTCTAGCGGTCCAGGACGCTCAGGCCCGGGAGTTCCTTGCCTTCAAGGTATTCCAGGCTGGCGCCGCCGCCGGTGGAAATGTGCCCGAACTGGTCATCCGCGAAACCGAGCGTGCGGACGGCAGCGGCCGAGTCTCCGCCGCCCACCACGGTGAAAGCGTCCGACTCCGTCAGCGCCTGCGCGATGGCACGGGTGCCCGCCGAGAACGCCTCGAATTCGAACACACCCATGGGTCCGTTCCAGAACACGGTCTTGGCGCCCTTGATCCGCTCGGCGAACGCCTGCGCGGACTCCGGGCCGATGTCCAGGCCCATGCCCTGCGCGCCGAACCGGCTGCTTTCGATGGCGTCTGCACTGACAGTCTCGTGGTCCGCGTCCGCGGCGAATTTCGCGGCCACCACAACATCGGTGGGCACCACGAATTCCGTGCCTGCGTCGGCAGCACGCTTCAGATAATCCTGAACCACGGGGATCTGGTCCTCTTCCAGCAGGCTGCCGGCCACTTTGTGGCCCTCGGCTGCGAGGAAGGTGAACAGCATGCCGCCGCCCACGAGGATGGTGTCAGCCTTGCCGATCAGGTTGTTGATGACGGCGAGCTTGTCGGAAACCTTCGAGCCGCCGAGTACCACGACGTAGGGGCGCTGGGTGTCTGCCGTCAGCTTGCGCAGCACCTCCACCTCCGTGTGGACGAGGTCGCCCTGGTACGACGGAAGCCGCGTGGCGACGTCGTAAACGCTGGCGTGCTTGCGGTGCACGGCACCGAAAGCATCGTCGACATAGGCGCCGTTTTCCCCGGTCAGGGCCACCAGCTCATCAGCAAAGGCGCCGCGCTCGGCGTCGTCCTTGCTGGTCTCGCGGGCGTCGAAACGCACGTTCTCGAGCACCAGGACCTGGCCGTCCTGCAGCGAAGCGGAGAGCTCCTTGGCCGACGGTCCTACGATGTCCTCCGCGAGGGATACCGGAAAGGAGGCCAGCTCAGCCAGGCGCGTGACGGCAGGCTTGAGCGAGTATTTTTCTTCCGGGGCGCCCTTGGGGCGGCCCAGGTGGGCTGTTACCAGCACGCGGGCACCGGCGTCCGTGAGCTTTCCCAGTACTGGCAGTGAGGCCCTGATGCGGCCGTCGTCAGTCACTGTAGAGCCGTCGAGCGGCACATTCAGGTCACTTCTGACCAGAATGTACCGCCCGCGGACACCTTCAGCGATCAGTTCGTTGAGGGTGTGAAATGTCATGAAGCTAACCCTAGCCCAGCTTTGCTGCGACGAGCTCCGTGAGGTCCACCAGACGGTTGGAGTAGCCCCATTCGTTGTCATACCAGGAAACAACCTTGACCTGGTTGCCGATGACCTTGGTCAAACCGGAGTCAAAGATGGACGAAGCGGGGTCGCCGACGATGTCCGAGGAGACAATGGGTGCGTCCGTGTAGGACAGGATGCCCTGCAGCTCATCCGACTCGGAGGCCTTCTTCAGCGCGGCGTTGACCTCTTCGACCGTGGTCTCGCGGGAAACGGTGACGGTGAGGTCGGTGGCGGAGCCGGTGGGGACCGGTACGCGGATGGCGTAGCCGTCCAGCTTGCCCTTGAGTTCCGGGAGCACCAGGCCGATGGCCTTTGCCGCACCGGTGGAGGTGGGAACCATGTTGATGGCGGCGGCGCGGGCACGGCGGAGGTCGTTGTGCGGGCCGTCCTGCAGGTTCTGGTCCGCGGTGTAGGCGTGGACGGTGGTCATGAGGCCACGCTCGATGCCGAAGGCGTCGTTGAGGACCTTGGCCAGCGGGCCCAGGCAGTTGGTGGTGCAGGAAGCGTTCGAGATGATGTGGTGAGCCGCGGGGTCGTACAGTTCGTGGTTCACGCCCATCACGATGGTGATGTCCTCATCGGATGCCGGAGCGGAGATAAGAACCTTCTTGGCGCCCGCTTCGATGTGCTTCTTGGCAGCGGCGGCCTTGGTGAAGAAGCCGGTGGACTCGATGACGATGTCGACACCGAGCTCGCCCCAGGGCAGGTTGGCCGGATCACGCTCGGCCAGGACCTTGATGGCGTTGCCGTTTACAACCAGGTTGCCGTCCTTGACCTCAACGGTTTCGGTCAGGCGGCCGCCGACGGAGTCGTACTTCAGCAGGTGGGCCAGGGCCTCCGGGCTCGTGAGGTCGTTGACGGCAACGATCTCAAGGTCCGCACCCTGTGCAAGCGCTGCGCGGAAGTAGTTGCGGCCGATGCGGCCAAAGCCGTTAATACCAATACGGGTGGTCACTTTTTCAGTCTCCTTGGTGCTTGTGAAGCACAACTAGTTGAGCGGGCATTCAAGCCAACTAACAGATCCCGCACGCCATTGGGCAGAGATAATTACCAGATCGGAGGGCGACCAGCCACATTGCTGAAGGCTAACCGCCTTCCGTGATCCATCTTACGTTTAAGAAGGTCCGCCCCCGCAAGTGCGGGGGCGGACCGTCCACGATTCGGCCCTAAAGCAACCGAATGTGAAGTTTGTTACTGGTGCGTGTACGGCGGATCACACTGTTAGAGCGTGATCAGTCCGGTGGCGTTGGCGCGGGCCGCGGCAAAGCGCTGCGCGACATCAGCCCAGTTGACGATGTTCCAGAAGGCCTTGACGTAGTCAGCCTTGACGTTGACGTAGTCGAGGTAGAAGGCGTGCTCCCACATGTCGAGCATCAGCAGAGGGGTGGTGCCCAGTGCGACGTTGCCCTGCTGGTCATAGAGCTGTTCGATGACCAGGTTTCCGCCAATGGGTTCGTAGGCGAGGAAGCCCCAGCCGGAACCCTGCAGGCCGAGGGCGGCTGCGGAGAACTGGGCGCGGAACGCGTCAAAGGAGCCGAAGGCGTCGTCGATGGCTGCAGCCAGCTCACCTTCCGGCTTGTCCCCGCCGTCCGGCGAGAGGTTGTTCCAGAACACGGAGTGGTTGATGTGACCGCCGGTGTGGAAGGCCAGGTCCTTGGAAAGCCGGTTGATGTTGGCGAAATCACCCTTGTCGCGGGCGTCTGCGAGCTGGGCCAGGGCGTTGTTGGCGCCCGCCACGTAGGCAGCGTGGTGCTTGCTGTGGTGCAGCTCCATGATCCTCGCTGAGATGTGGGGCTCCAGCGCTGCGTAGTCGTAGCTGAGTTCGGGCAGAACGTACTCGGTCACAAAATCCTCCAATGTCGTGGACAGTTTGTCCGGTTCGGTAACTCTCGGATTGTGCATCCGGATGACGGGTCACCCGGAAGTCTGCGGTGGCGGGTCCCCTGCGGACCACCCTCCACGAGCCGTAACTCCCGGGCCGTCCAAGGTATTTCCGCCACCTGGTCTTGATTCTAGGGGCGCATTTACTCGTCCAGCATTTCCGGCGTCACATTGGCATCCGTGCCGGGAATGCCGAGGTCGGTGGCGCGTTTGTCCGCCATGGCCAGCAGGCGCCGGATGCGGCCGGCGATTGCGTCTTTGGTCATGGGCGGATCGGCGAGCCGGCCGAGCTCGTCGAGGCTTGCCTGTTTGTGGGCCACCCGGAGCTCCCCGGCGTACTTCAGGTGCTCCGGGACGTCGTCGCCGAGGATTTCCAGGGCCCGGTCCACACGGGCTCCTGCGGCGACGGCCGCCTGCGCCGAGCGGCGCAGGTTGGCGTCGTCGAAGTTCGCGAGCCGGTTGGCGGTGGCGCGGACTTCCTTCCGCATGCGGCGTTCTTCCCACACCATCAGGGCGTCGTGGGCGCCCATCCTGGTGAGCAGCGCCGCGATGGTGTCGCCGTCCCGGATCACCACGCGGTCCACTCCCCTGACCTCACGGGCCTTGGCCTGAATGCCAAGCCGCCTGGCGGCGCCGACGAGGGCCAGCGCCGACTCCGGTCCGGGACACGTGACCTCCATGGACGAGGACCGGCCGGGTTCCGTGAGCGATCCGTGCGCCAGGAAGGCGCCGCGCCACACGGCCTCGGCGTCGGCGGCAGAACCGTTGACCACCACCGAGGGAAGCCCGCGCACCGGGCGGCCGCGGGTGTCGAGGAGACCGGTCTGCCGCGCCAAGGCCTCGCCGTCCCGGACCACCCGCACCACGTAGCGGTTCCCGCGGCGAAGCCCGCTGCCGGACACGACGATGATTTCGCTCTGGTGTCCGTAGACTTCGGCGATGGCGGCCCGCAGCCGCCGTGCCGTGGAGGCCAGGTCCACTTCGGCCTCGATGACAATCCGCCCAGAAATGATGTGCAGCCCGCCGGCGAAGCGGAGCATGGCCGACACTTCAGCCTTCCGGACCGATGACTTCTTTATGTCCAGGCGGGACAGTTCTTCCTTGACTGATGCTGTCAGTGCCATGGCACCTTCCTAACTGTTCCCAAAAATATCCTGGTAAGCCGTAGCCAGCCGCAGGGGGTCGTGGACCGGACGCCGACCCGAAGCCCCTACTTTACCCAAGACAACCTCGGCTCCGATCATCCCTGCAGCCTTCTCAAATTCCCGCAGATCCGAGACCGAGGCGGGATCCGCCAGCACCACGTCCGCGCTGAACTCGGGCGCGTATTCGCGCAGGACGTGCAGGTGGTCGGCTGCGGACATCCCCGACGTTTCCTTGGTGTCCATGGCGAGGTTCATCGTGAGGCACCTCTTGGCCGGCGTGTCACACAGGGCCTGCCTCATCTCAGGCAGCAGCAGGTGCGGGAGGACAGAGGTGTACCAGGAGCCCGGTCCCAGCACCACCCAGTCGGCGAGTTCAATCGCGGTCAGCGCCTCAACGCACGCGGGCGCGTGGTCAGGGAGGAGCCTGACGCTTTCGAGCGAGCCGGCCACCGCGCACCGCGCCTGGCCCCTGATGGTGGTGAGCGTGCTGCTGCCGTCAGGGGCGGCAACCCGCACGTCACCCTCGATCGTCAGCGGCACCGTGGACATGGGCAGGACCTGGCCGCGGGCTCCCAGCAGGGCCCCGGCCCACTTCAGCCCGGCCACCGCATCACCCAGCAGCTCCCAGAGCGTGACGATCAGCAGGTTTCCCATGGCGTGGTCGTCCAGCGAGCCGCTGCCGCGCGGGGACTTGAACCGGTGCTGCATGACGTCGCGCCAGGTGCGGCCCCAGTCGGTGTCGTCGCACAGCGCGGAGAGCGCCATGCGGAGATCGCCGGGCGGCAGGACACCGTACTCCTGGCGGAGGCGGCCGGAGGATCCGCCGTCGTCCGCAACGGTGACAATCGCCGTTAGTTCGGAGGTCAGCAGCCGAAGCGCCGACAGCGACGCCGAGAGGCCGTGGCCTCCGCCGAGGGCCACCACGGAGGGACCCTTGGCCTGTTGGGAGCCGGCCAGGCCGGCCGGCGGAACCAGTGGCAGCGGGCCGGTTAGCACGCCCATTACTCGCGGCCCAGATCCCGGTGCGTGGTGGTCACCGTCACGCGCGGATACTGCGCAAGTTTCTTGGACAGCTCGACGGCGACCGCCACCGAACGGTGCTTTCCGCCGGTGCAGCCCACCGCGATGGTGGCGTAGTGCTTGTTCTCCCGCCGGTACCCGTCCAGGACCGGCTCCAGGGCAAGGACGTAGCGTTCGATGAAACTTGGCACCCCCTCGGCCTGGAGGACGTAGTCGCTCACGTCCTGGTCCATGCCGGTGTGCGGGCGCAGCTTGGGGACCCAGTGCGGGTTGGGGATGAACCGGACGTCCGCCACGTAGTTCGCATCCACGGGCAGGCCGTATTTGAAGCCGAAGCTCATGACGTTGAGCCGCAATGCCACCGGACCGGTTTCCGAGAAGAGTTCCGTGACCGCGGTGGCCAGCCCGTGCACGTTGAGCGTCGTCGTGTCCAGGACAAGGTCCGAGGAGTCCCGCAGTTCCTTCAGGAGTTCGCGTTCCGCGGCAATGCCGTCCAGGATCCGGCCGCCGCCCTGCAGCGGGTGCGGCCGCCTTCCCTGCTCGAAGCGGCGGACCAGGACGTCGTCGCTTGCATCGAGGAACAGCACGCGGAACGTGACGCCGCTCGCGGCGAGGGCACCGAGGGCGGCCCGGATGTCCGCGAACAGCGCCTTGCTCCGCACGTCCATGACGACGGCGAGCCTGGGGATGGACTGCGGGGCGTGGGACACCAGCTCTGCGAGCGTGCCCAGCATTTGCGGGGGCAGGTTCTCCACGACGTACCAGCCGTGGTCCTCGAGGGCATCGGAGGCGGTGCTGCGGCCGGCGCCGGACATTCCCGTCACCACGAGCATTTCCGCTTCGGCGGGCTTGACGGGCGTCAAGCCGTCTTCGTCCGCACCGGATCCCGCCGTCGACTCTGCCATTAAATCCTGCCCCATTCCTGCCGTTGCTTCTTGTGTGCTGCGTCCCGTGTACTGCGCACACATCGGCGCACGTCGGATTCCGTACTTACCCTAGCTAACATTCAGGACGCTAGCTAAGTTTCAAGCACTTCTCCGGTGGTCATGTTGATGGCCGGCAGAGCGTCGTCGGCCGCGCCGCCCGCCCCGCCCGCACTGAAATGGGTGACGATCGCCGCGGCCAGCGCCGGACCGACGCCCTTGGCCGACATGAGTTCCTCAGCGGTGGCGGCCTTGATTTTCCTGACTGAGCCGAACTGGGCCAGCAGCGCCTTGCGCTTGGACTCGCCGAGTCCCGGCACGCCGTCCAGGGCGGAAACAGTCATGGCCTTGCCGCGCTTCTGCCGGTGGAACGAGATGGCAAAGCGGTGGGCCTCGTCGCGGATGCGCTGCAGCATGTACAGGCCCTGTGAGGAGCGGGGCAGGATGACCGGGAAGTCGCTGTCAGGGAGCCACACTTCCTCAAGCCGCTTGGCCAGGCCCACGACATACACGTCATCGATGCCCAGCTCGGCCAGGGCACGGGCGGCGGCATTGACCTGCGGCTTGCCGCCGTCCACCACCACGAGGTTGGGCGGGTAGGCGAACTTTGCCCGCGGCGCGGGGGTGGTGGTGTCCGCAATACCGGCATCCGCAGAGCCGGCCGCAGAGCCGGCCGCAGAGCCGGCCGCGGAGCCGGCCGCTTGTGCCGCGGGGTCCGGCTCCGGGGGTGCCAGCTGGGAGGCTTCCACCTGCGCGGTTTTGTCCACCAGATAGTGGCGGAAGCGCCGGGTCAGGACGTCGTGCATGGCGGCGGTGTCATCGGTCGCCGCCGCTCCGGTGATGGAGAACTTCCGGTAGTCGGATTTCTTCGGCAGCCCGTCTTCCACCACCACCATCGACGCCACCACGTTGGTCCCCTGGACGTGGGAGACGTCATAGCATTCGATGCGCAGCAGCGGGACGGGCAGTTCCAGTGCTTCCTGAAGTTCCTGCAGGCCCTGGGACCTGACAGTGAGGTCGCCCGCGCGGCGTGTCTTGTGGAGCCGGAGGGCGTGTTCGGCATTCTCCCGGACCGTGGACATCAGGGCGGCTTTGTCGCCGCGCTGCGGAACCCGGATGTCGACCTTTGCCCCGCGGAGGCCACCCAGCCACACGGCCAGGTCCCCGGCATTGCTGGGCTCCACCGGCACGAGCACCTCCCGGGGAAGCCGTCCCTGGGTGTCGCCGTCTTCGCCGTAGACCTGCTGGAGCAGGTGCTCGACCAGGTCCGGGGTGGTGGCGTCCTCCACTTTTTCGACCACCCATCCGCGCTGGCCTTTGACGCGGCCGCCGCGGACATGGAAAACCTGGACCGCCGCTTCGAGCTCGTCCTCGTAGAGCGCGAAGACGTCGGCGTCCGTGTCCTCCGCCAGCACCACGGCGTTCCGCTCGAAGACCTTGCGCATGGCCGCAATGTCGTCGCGGAGCCTGGCGGCCCGTTCGTAGTCCAGTTCCGCTACTGCAGCCGCCATCTCCTTTTCCAGCCGGCTGATGAACCGCTTGGCCTCGCCGCCCATGAAGGCGCAGAAGTCCTCGGCCAAGGCACGGTGTTCCTCGGGGGTGACGCGCCCGACGCACGGGGCCGAGCACTTGTCGATGTAGCCCAACAGGCACGGCCGGCCGCTGGCCTGGGCGCGCTTCAGCACGCCGGCGCTGCAGCTGCGCACGGGAAATACGCGGAGCAGGGTGTCCATGGTTTCCCGGATGGCGCCCGCCGTGTAGGGGCCGAAGTAGCGCGTGCCCTTCTTCCGATCGCCCCGCATGACCTGCACCCGCGGCAGCTTCTCCCCCATGGTGACGGCCAGGTAGGGGTAGGTCTTGTCATCCCGGAAGACCACATTGAACCGCGGCTTGAATTCCTTGATCCAGGTGTATTCCAGCTGGAGGGATTCCAGCTCGCTGCCCACGACCGTCCACTCGACGCTGCTGGCCGCGTGGACCATCGCGTGGGTCTTGGGCAGCAGCCCCGCAGGGTTGGCGAAGTAGGAGTTCAGCCGCGAGCGGAGGTTCTTGGCCTTGCCGACGTAAATGACCCGCCCGTGGGGGTCCCTGAACCTGTAGACGCCCGGATTGGTCGGAATCTCACCCGTCTGGGGCCGGTAACTCATTGGATCTGCCACGGTTCCAGTCTACTGAGCCGGCGGCAGGCCGAACGCCATGCACGAGGCACATGCACGAGGCGCCGGCCAGCGCCCTACTCGACGGTTTTGCTCTGGTTGTAGCTGGTGGAGCGTTCCTGCCCGCTGAGCTCGGCAATGGCGTCCATGATGCGGTCGGTGACCTGGCGGCGCGCCGGGAGCGAGTGGTCCGGCCCGGTCTTGTCAAAGTAGAGCGGCTCGCCGACTTTCATGGTGAAGTGCTGCGGCTTGACCGCGTTGCGGCCCGCGGGCTGCAGTTTCTCGGTGCCGATCAGCCCGACCGGGATCACCGGCGCACCGGTGGTCAGTGCCAGCCAGCCGACGCCGGTCCGGCCCCGGTAGAGGATCCCGTCGCGGGAGCGGGTGCCCTCGGGGTAGATACCGATTCCCCTCCCGTCCTCCAGGATGTCCAGAAGGGTCTTCAGTGCCTGCACGCTGGCTGCCTGCTCGCCGCGCTCGACGGGAATCGATCCCACTGCTTCAAAGAAGGACTTCATGATGCGTCCCTTGACGCCCTTTGTGGTGAAGTATTCCGCCTTGGCGAAGAAGGCGACGGGGCGGGGCATGAGGGCCTGCACGATCACGCTGTCAAGAAAAGAGAGGTGGTTGGGGGCCACGATGAACGGACCCTCCTTGGGGACGTTCTCCAGTCCGATCACCGTCGGCCGGCACGTTCCCGAGATGAGGCCGCGCGTGGTCCAGCGGATTCCGTCAAACAGCTCCATCGTTGCGCACCTCGCTCAGTGCCGCGGCGCGGACAGCTTCCAGCTCCTCGATTTTGGTGCGCAGGGCCAGGGTGTCGGGGACCACTGCCACGGCCCCGGCTTCCTCGAGCTCGCCGTCGGGCGCAAAACCCCAGCTGACGCCGATGCAGTCAATACCGTTGGCGAAGGCGCCGGCAACGTCCTGGGCCCTGTCCCCCACCATGATGGCGTGCTGGGTGCGGAGGTCCGCCAATGCGGCGGCGATGATCCCGGTCTTTCCGACGGGCCCTGCGGCTGCTGCGGTCTCGTCCTCCGCGGAGCCCCTGATGAAGAGGAACCGGTCGGCAATCCTGTGGTGCTGAAGGACGAGGTTCGCCAAGGTTTCCGGTTTCTGCGTGGCCACCGCGACAGGGCGGCCGGAAGCGACATAGCCGTCGAGGAGCTCGACCATGCCGGGGTAAAGGCGGCTCTGCGCGATGCCGCTTTCCGCGTAGCGCAATCGGTAGCTGCGGATGACGTTCTTCAGCATGGCCGGCGGAACCCGTGCGATGGTCAGCAGCGAGTCACTCAGCTTTGGCCCGACCATGGCGTCCAGGAGATCCTGGCTGGGGACGGGAATACCGAATTCAGTGAGAGCCGCGGCAATTCCGTCTGTTATCCCGCCGGCCGGATCGACAAGAGTGCCGTCCAGGTCGAAGATCACGGGCACTGTTGTTGAAGTCACCGGCTTAGTTTCTCACGACAGCACGCCTGTACAAATTCACATGCCGTGCCGGGAATACTTCCGGCCCGCCGCGGGGCCTCCGCCGCCGCGCCGTGCGGCGGGCCGGACCCCGCTGCTCCTACCCCAGGATTTCGGCCAGGAACGAGGCTGTGTGGCTCTCCTTCGACTTGGCAAGCTGCTCCGGCGTGCCCGACGCCACGATACGCCCGCCGCCGGAACCGCCGTCAGGTCCCAGGTCCACGATCCAGTCCGCGCTCTTGATGACGTCCAGGTTGTGTTCGATGGTGATGACGGTGTTGCCCTTGTCCACAAGGCCCTGCAGCACCATCAGCAGCTTGCGGATGTCCTCGAAGTGCAGTCCTGTGGTTGGCTCGTCAAGGACGTATACGCTGCGCCCGTTCGAGCGCTTCTGGAGCTCGGCGGCAAGCTTGACGCGCTGTGCTTCGCCGCCGGACAACGTGGTGGCCGGCTGCCCCAGGCGGACGTACCCCAGGCCCACGTCCACCAGCGTGTTCAGGTGGCGGGCGATGGGCGAGAAGGCCGCGAAGAACTCTGCACCCTCTTCGATGGGCATGTTCAGCACGTCCGCGATGGTCTTGCCCTTGTAGTGAACCTCGAGTGTCTCGCGGTTGTACCGCGCCCCGTGGCACACCTCGCACGGAACATAGACATCGGGCAGGAAGTTCATCTCGATCTTCAGGGTGCCGTCACCGGAACAGGCCTCGCACCGACCGCCCTTGACATTGAAGGAGAAGCGGCCGGGCAGATAGCCGCGGACCTTGGCCTCTGTGGTCTCCGCGAACAGCTTGCGGATGTTGTCGAACACGCCGGTGTAGGTTGCCGGGTTGGAGCGCGGCGTGCGTCCGATCGGGCTCTGGTCCACGTGGACCACCTTGTCCAGGTGTTCCAGCCCCTGGACCGTGCGGTGCCGCCCGGCCACCTGCTTGGCTCCGTTGAGCTTGTTGGCCAGGACCTTGTAGAGGATCTCGTTGACCAGGGTTGATTTGCCGGAGCCGCTGACCCCCGTCACCGCCGTGAACAGCCCAAGGGGGAAGGCGGCGTCGACGTTGATGAGGTTGTTTTCGCGCGCCCCGACGACTTTCAGCTCACGTTTTTTGTCGTACTTGCGGCGCTTCTTGGGGATGTCGATCTTCTTGCGCCCCGAAAGGTAATCGCCCGTCAGCGATTCCGTGTTTTCGAGGAGGGCCTGGTAGGAACCGGAATGGACCACTTGCCCGCCGTGCTCCCCCGCGCCCGGCCCGATGTCCACGATCCAGTCCGCTTCGTGGATGGTGTCTTCGTCGTGCTCGACGACAATGAGCGTGTTCCCCATGTCCCTCAACCGGGTGAGCGTCTCGATGAGCCGGCGGTTGTCCCTTTGGTGCAGGCCGATGGAGGGCTCGTCGAGGACGTAGAGAACGCCCACGAGGCCGGAACCGATCTGGGTGGCGAGCCGGATGCGCTGCGCCTCACCGCCGGACAGGGTTGCGGACGGGCGTTCAAGGTTCAGGTATTCCAGGCCGACGTCCAACAGGAAGGTCAGGCGGGCCTGGATTTCCTTGAGGACCTGGTGGGCGATCTGCGCCTCGCGTCCGGTCAGCACGAGGTTGTTGAGGAACTCGGCGCACTCACGCATGGGCAGTGCCGCGACATCGGCGATCGACTTGCCGTTGATGAGGACCGACAGCGACGCCGGATTCAGGCGTGCGCCGTTGCAGGCGGGGCAGGGTACCTGCCGCATGTATTCCTCGTAGCGGTCGCGGGCCCAGTCGGAGTCCGTTTCGCCGTGCTTGCGGTGCACATACTGAATGGCGCCCTCGAAGCCGGTGCTGTACTTGCGCTCCCGGCCAAACCTGTTGCGGTACTGGACCACAACCTTGTGGTCCTTTCCGTGGAGCACGGTCTGGCGGACGTCGACCGGCAGTTTTTCCCACGGGGTGTCCATGGAGAAGCCGAGTTCCTTGGCCAGTCCGTCGAGCAGGCGGTTCCAGTACTCGGTTGTGGCTGTGCCGAGCGACCACGGCGCTATGGCGCCTTCAGCCAGCGAGAGCTCGGGGTTGGGAATGATGAGTTCCTCGTCAACCTCAAGCTTGGTGCCAATGCCGCTGCAGGCAGAGCAGGCGCCGAAGGGGTTGTTGAACGAAAAGGACCTCGGTTCGATTTCATCGATGGCCAGGGGATGTTCGTTGGGGCAGGCAAGATTCTCGGAGAACGCACGCAGGCGGCCCGGATCATCGGCGTCCAGGTCAACGAAGTCGGCCAGCACGCGCCCCTCGGCAAGACCGAGGGCCGTTTCGATGGAGTCCGTCAGGCGCTGGCTGATGCCCTCCTTGACCACCAGCCGGTCCACCACCACCTCGATGGTGTGCTTGAACTGCTTCCCGAGCTTGGGGGGATCGCTGAGCTGGATGAGCTCGCCGTCCACCCGGGCGCGTGAGTAGCCCTTCGCGGTCAGTTCCTTGAAGAGGTCCACGAATTCACCCTTGCGGCCCCGCACCACGGGCGCGAGGATCTGGAAGCGTGTGCCGTCCTCCAGTTCCAGGAGCTGGTCCACAATCTGCTGCGGCGTCTGCTTGATGACCGGCTCGCCGCAGACAGGGCAGTGCGGACGGCCCACCCGTGCCCACAGGAGGCGCATGTAGTCGTAGATTTCGGTGATGGTGCCGACCGTTGAGCGCGGGTTCTTGCTCGTGGACTTCTGGTCGATGGAGACCGCGGGCGAAAGGCCTTCGATGAAGTCGACGTCGGGCTTGTCCACCTGCCCCAGGAACTGCCGGGCGTAGGCCGAGAGGGATTCGACATAGCGGCGCTGGCCCTCGGCGAAGATGGTGTCAAAAGCGAGGGACGACTTGCCCGAACCGGACAGCCCGGTGAAGACGATCATGGCGTCGCGTGGAAGATCGAGGTCGACGTTGCGCAGGTTGTGTTCGCGTGCGCCCTTGACGACCAGGCGGGAGAGATCCGGGCGCGCCGGTTTGGGGTGGTTCAGCGGCACGACGGCGGAGTGGGCATCAACGGCTGTTTCTTCAGCTACGGCTTTAGGCACGGACTAATGCTAATCGAAAACTTCTTCGAATATCCATGCGGACCCCCGCTAGCCCGCATCGTAGGCCGCCGCCAGCAGGTGGACGGCCTCGGCGAACGTGGCGCCCTGGGATTTGGCTGCGGCGGCATAGTCCGCGGCAGCCTCGGACAACACGCCCCACCGTTCGTCGCGGGCGCACACCACGGTGCCGTTCCTGCCCTTGGTGGCCACGACGCCGGCAGCCTCAAGCTCTTTGTACGCCCTGGCGACCGTGTGCGGGGCAACGCCGAGGACCCCGGCGAGGTTCCTGACGGCGGGCAGCCGGGTTCCCGGGGCAATCTTTCCCTGATCGGCCTGTTCGATGATGTGGAGCCGCAGCTGCTCGTAGAGCGCCACGGAGCTGGCGTGGTTGGGCTTCCACTGCCCCGGGAAGGCTTCACCGGTGCTCACAGGCCGGGCTCCTGCACGCCGTGGTGGCCCGAGCCCGGTTCCCGGTCCATGTCCATGCCACGGAACTGGGCGTTGTAGAGGCGCCGGTAGTGTCCGTCAACGGACAGCAGGCTGCGGTGGGTTCCCTGTTCAACGATGCGTCCGTGGTCCATGACCAAGATTAGATCAGCGTCGCGCACTGTGGACAAACGGTGGGCGATAACGAAGCTGGTCCTCCCCTGCCTGAGCCTGCTCATCGCCAGCCTGATCTGTACTTCCGTCCGGGTGTCCACCGAGCTCGTGGCTTCGTCCAGGATCAGCACGCTGCGGCCCGCGAGCTGCGCGCGGGCGATGGTGATGAGCTGCCGCTGCCCCTGGCTCAGGGAGTCGCCGTCGTTTCCCAGCACGGTGGAATAGCCGCCCGGCAGGGAACGGACAAAGTGGTCCACGTGGCTTGCCTCTGCCGCGGCCACGATTTCGGCGTCACTGGCCCCCGGCGCGCCGTACTCGATGTTCTCGTTGATGGTGCCGCTGAACAGCCAGACATCCTGCAGCACCACGCCGAAGTTTGAACGCAGCGAATCCAGCGGCACGGAGGCGATATCCGTGCCGTCAATGGTGATGCGGCCCGAATCCAGCTCATAGAAGCGCATGAGCAGATTGACCACTGTGGTCTTGCCCGCGCCCGTGTGCCCCACGATGGCCACGGTGTCGCCCGGGCGGACGGAAAAGGACAGCCCGCTGACCGCCTCGACCTCCGGGGTGTAGCCAAACGTCACGTCCTCGAACTCGATCCGGCCGCGGAGGCCTGGCTGCCGGACCTGCGCCGGATCCTCGCGCGGGATCTCGGCCGCATCGAGGAGGGAAAAAACCCGTTCCGCCGACGCCGCGCACGACTGCATCAGCGTGAGCATCCCGCCGATCTGGCCCATGGGCTGCGTGAACAGCCTGCTGAACTGGATGAACGCCTGGATGCCGCCAATGGTCATGGCCCCGGCCGCTACCTGGAGCGCCCCCACCACGGCCACCGCCACGTAGTTGAGGTTTGCCACGAACACCATGAGCGGCTGCACGGCCCCGGAGACATACTGGGCGCGTGCGCTGGTGCGGGCCAGCCGGTCGTTGCTGCGCCCGAAAATCGCCGCCGCGGCCTCCTGCTGCCCAAAGGCCCTGATCACTTCATGGCCGGTGACGAATTCCTCGATGTGCGCGTTCAGGTCACCGGTGGACGCCCACTGGGCCGCGAAATAGACCTGCGACTGACGGGCTATCCAGACCGTGATGAGGGTGGACACCGGAACAGACAGGAGGGCGATGGCAGCGAGCAGCGGGGAGATCCAGAGCATCATGGCCAGCGAGCCGCACAGCATCAGCACGGACATGATGAGCTGTGTCAGCAGCTGGTTGAGGGCCTGGGAGATGTTGTCGACGTCGTTGGTGGCCCGGCTGAGCACGTCCCCCCTGGTCTGCTCCTGGAAATGCGCCGACGGCAGCCGGTGGAGTTTCTCCTCGACGGCGGAGCGGAGCCCGAACACCAGCCGCTGCACCGCGCTGGCGGTCAGGGCCCCCTGGACCCAGTTGAAGAGTGACGTGCCGAGGTACATGAGCGCCACCACCAGGAGCAGCCCCGCCAGCCGGCCCTCGTCGAATGTACCGCCCACCAAGGGCTCGACGACGACGTCTGTGGCGTCGCCCAGGAGTTTGGGCGCCGCCACGTTCAGCGCCGCGAATCCGCAGGTGGAGGCCACTGCGATGAACATCCGGCCCCGGACCGGGCGCAGGAGTCCGATCAGTCGCGCGGCCGCCGGAAGGAATGTGCCCGTTTTTCTCTCAGCGAGGTGCGCGCCCCTCATGGCTGCTCGTCCAGGGCGAGCTGCAACTTGGCAATCTCGCGGTAGGCCGGCGAAGTGCTGAGCAGCTCCGGGTGAGTGCCTTGGGCCACCAGCCGGCCGTCGTTCAGGACAAGGATCTGGCCGGCGTGCATGATGGTGGGGATCCGTTCGGCGATGATGATCACAGTGGCAGACTCCAGGGCCGGCACCAGGGCGTGCCGGACGGCGGCTTCGGTGGCGTAGTCCAACGCCGAGAAGCTGTCATCGAACAGGAAGAGGTCCGCCTTCCGCAACGCCGCGCGGGCGATGCACAGCCGCTGCCGCTGGCCGCCCGAAAGTCCCGCCCCGCCCTGAACGACGGGGGCATACAGCCCGCCCGGAAGGCTGCTGACAAAGTCGTCCGCCTGCGCCATCCGCAGAACCTGCCACAGGTCGTGGTCAGTGGCGTCGGGTGCCGCCATCCTGAGGTTCCCGGCAACGGTGCCCGAGAAAAGGTAGGAGTGCTGCGGCACCACGGCCATCCTGGCCCGCAGGTGGTCGGCGGACAGGTCCCGGACGTCCCGTCCGCCAAACCGCACCTCTCCCGCCGTGGCGTCCAGGAACCTGGGCAGGAGGTTCAGCAGTGTGGTCTTGCCGCTGCCGGTCGAACCGATGATGGCCGTGGTGGTGCCGGGGCGGGCCGTGAAGGAGATATCGGCCAGCACGGGCGATTCCGCCCCCGGATACGCGAAGGAGACCCGCCGGAACTCCACGGTTCCGCTGGGCACGGTGTCACCGGCATCTCCGCCGGAGCCGCTCCCGGTGCCGGCGGCCCCCTGCGCCGGAGACAGCGGGGACGGAGACAGCGGGGACGCCGCCCCGGCGGCGGAGGAATGCCGCCCCGAGCCGGAATGCCCGCGGACGGAAGGCGCCCGAACGACGTCGAGCACCTCTTGGATGCGTTCGGCGCAGACGGCCGCGCGGGGTGCGGTCATGAACACGTACATCGCCATCATGATGGCGAGCAGGATCTGCAGGATGTAGGCGATGAAGGCGGTGAGGGCGCCCACCTGCATCTGCCCGCCTTGAATGAGGTGTCCGCCGAACCAGACCACGGCCACCGAGGAGAGGTTCACCACAATCATGATGATGGGAAGCATGCCGGCCACCAGGAGCGCCGACTGGAGATTGTTGCCCGTCAGCTTTCGGTTCGCCTCGGCGAACCGGGTTGCCTCGTGCTTCTGCCGGACGAACGCCCGGATGACATTGGCCCCGATAATCTGTTCGCGCAGAATCCGCGTAATGCCGTCGATGAGGGCCTGCCCTTGCCGGTACAGCGGAATGAGGCGGCGGACTATGGCGTACATGATGAGCACCAGCAGCGGAACAATGGCAATGACGATGCCGGACAGGGTGGCATCCTGCTGGATTGCCAGAATGATCCCGCCGATACCCATGACGGGGGCCGCGGCCAGCATGGTGAAGACCAGCACCGCGAACGTCTGGATTTGCTGGACGTCATTCGTGGCCCGGGTCACGAGGCTCGGGGCGCCGAAGGAGCCGACCTCCTGGGACGACATGGCCTGGACCCTGTCGAACAGCTCCCGCCTCAGCCGGTGCCCGATCCTCATGGCCACCACGGCGCCAAGGTACCCGGCGCCGAGGGCGGCGCCGGCCTGCACAGCGGTCAGGGCCATCATCCAGCCGCCGAGGCGGACGATCACGTCGGTCTGGCGTGCGAGGATGCCGATGTCGATGATGCTGGCGTTCAGCGTGGGGAGCAGCAGGTTCCCTGCCGTCTGCACCACCTGCAGCCCGATGATGGTCCAGACTGCGGCCCGGTGCTCTCCGAGGAGTCGGATCATCAGGCCAAAAAGCACCGCGCCTCCTCCATAGCTAGGGCCGACCAGGAGCATTCTTGCCGACCCCATAGCCGCTTCGCCATTGTAAGCCACATCACATCGATCCGGATGTGGTGCTGAAGGCGTGGCGCGAGCCCCCGCGGCGCGGGCCCGGCCAGGCGGGCCCGGCTGCAGGTGCGGCTGCAGGCCCGGCTACAGCTTGCGCGCCACGGCGAAAATCCGGCGGAACGGGTAGACGGTCCCGTATTCGGACGCCGGGTAGGCCTCGGCGAGGCGGACTGCGTATTCGGCTTCAAAGGCCGCCGCGTCTTCCGGCGAAAGAGCAGCCAGCACCGGCCGGAGGCCGGCGCCCCGCACCCATTCCAGGACGGCGTTCTCACCGGGAAGTACCTGCTGGTAGGTGGTCTCCCAGGCGTCGGCCGCGCATCCGGCGTCGAGCATGATCTCAAGGTAGCGGGCAGGGCTGGCCACGGCGTCGTCGTGGCGGAGGACGCCGCCGAGCTTCGCAGCCCAGGCGCCCGACTCCGCGACCTCCCGCATCAGGGTGTGGGACGCGGAGGTGAAATTGCCCGGCACCTGGAGGGCGAACCACGCCCCCGGCGTCAGCTCCTTCAGCCAGCGGGAGAGCATTTCCTGGTGCCCCGGGACCCACTGCAGCGCGGCGTTGCTGACTACGACGTCGGTCTCCGGGGACGGCGCCCACGACGCGATGTCGCCGAGGCGGAATTCCAGTCGGGGTGCCTCCTGCGCCAACGCTTCGGCTTCGGCGAGCATGTCGGCGGAGGAATCCAGGCCGATGACGCGGGCGCCCGGCCATCGCGCGGCCAGCGTGGCCGTCAGGTTGCCGGGGCCGCATCCCAGGTCAACGATCTCCCGCGGTGCCGTTGCCTCGATGCGGCCGGTCAGGTCGAAGAACGGGCGCTGCCTGTAGTCACCAAAGTGGATGTATTTGGCGGGATCCCACTGCACAAGGCCTCCGGTTGATCGTGAAGGTTTGACCTGGCGCGGCGCGTGTGGTGGCGCCTGCGCCAAAGGTTCGGATATCGCGAGCCTAGTGCGGGACCGGGCGGAACGCACGCCGTGAAGGCACTGGCACTAAGCTGGAAGGCAATGAAACTCGTTGAACAGCTCCCCGCACCGGCCGCACGGATCACCACGGGAACAGGCACCGACCCGGACGCGCTGTACATGCGGTTCGTGGAGTGGACGGAAAGCCGGGGGCTGGAGCTTTATGCCGCCCAGGACGAAGCCATCATGGAGCTCGCATCCGGCGCCAACGTCATCCTGGCGACACCCACGGGATCGGGCAAATCCCTCGTGGCCATCGCCGCACATTTCCAGGCCATGGCCCGCGGGGAACGGAGCTACTACACCGCCCCCATCAAGGCACTGGTCTCGGAGAAATTCTTTGCCCTGTGCGACATCTTCGGAGCCGAGAACGTGGGGATGATTACCGGCGATTCGGGTGTGAACCAGGACGCCCCGATCATCTGCTGCACGGCGGAGATCCTCGCCAACATCGCGCTGCGCGAAGGCGCCGCGGCGGAACTCGGCGCGGTCATCATGGATGAGTTCCACTTCTATTCGGATCCCCAGCGCGGCTGGGCGTGGCAGGTCCCGCTGCTGGAACTGCCGCAGGCCCAGTTCCTGCTGATGTCCGCGACCCTCGGCGACGTCAGCCGCTTCGAGGCCGGCATGACCGAACTCACCGGCCGGCCCACCACCACCGTCAGTTCCGCGGAGCGGCCCATCCCGCTGCACTACTACTACCACCAGACCCCCGTGCACGAGACGCTCGAGGAACTGCTGTCCACCAAGCAGGTTCCGGTGTACGTGGTGCACTTCAGCCAGGCCGAAGCCATTGAGCGTGCCCAGACGCTGATGAGCATCAACGTCTGCAGCCGCGAGGAGAAGGACAAGATCGCCGAGCTCATCGCGAAATTCCGCTTCGCCGCCGGCTTCGGCAAGACGCTCAACCGCCTGGTCCGGCACGGGATCGGCGTCCACCACGCCGGCATGCTGCCGAAGTACCGCCGGCTCGTGGAGCAGCTCGCGCAGGCTGGCCTCCTGAAGGTCATCTGCGGCACCGACACCCTGGGGGTGGGGATCAACGTTCCCATCCGGACCGTCCTGCTCACGGCGCTCAGCAAGTACGACGGCGTGCGCACCCGCCTGCTCAATTCCCGCGAATTCCATCAGATCGCCGGAAGGGCCGGCCGCGCCGGCTACGACACCGCGGGCACGGTGGTGGTCCAGGCACCGGACCATGTGGTGGAGAACGCCAAGGCAATGGCCAAGGCCACCGCCAAGTTCGGCGACGACCAGAAAAAGCTGCGCCAGGTGGTCAAGAAGAGGCCGCCGGAAGGATTCGTCTCCTGGGGAGAGCCCACCTACAACCGTCTTGTGGAGTCCGTTCCGGAGCCCCTGACGTCAAGCTTCACGGTGACCCACGCGATGCTCATGAACCTGATGGAACGGCCCGGCGACCCCTTTGCGGCCACCCGGCGCCTGCTCACCGAGAACCATGAACCGCGGCCTTCCCAGCTTCGGCTCATGAAGAAGGCGCTGTCCATCTACCGCGAGCTCCTTGCCGCCGAAGTGGTGGAACGCATCCCGGCCGCCGAGCAGGATTCGGACGGCCGCACGGTGCGGCTCACCGTCCACCTGCAGGCCAACTTTGCCCTGAACCAGCCGCTTTCCCCGTTCGCTTTGGCCGCCCTGGAACTCCTGGACCCGGAGTCGCCGTCGTATGCCCTGGACGTGGTCTCGGTCATCGAAGCGACACTTGAAAAGCCGCGGCAGATCCTCTCCGCCCAGCAGAAGAAGGCCCGCGGCGAAGCCATCGCGGCGATGAAGGCCGACGGCATCGAGTACGAGCAGCGCATGGCCATGCTCGACGAAGTCACCTACCCGCAGCCGCTCGGAGAAATCCTCAGCGAGGCCTTCGAGGTATACCGCAAGGCCGCGCCGTGGGTGGGCGACTTCGAACTTGCCCCGAAGTCGATCATCCGGGACATGTACGAACGGGCCATGAACTTCGGCGAATTCGTCCAGTTCTATGGACTGGCCCGCTCCGAAGGCATCGTGCTGCGCTACCTCGCCGACGGCTTCAAGGCCCTGCGGCAGACGGTTCCGCAGGACGCCCTCCGTGAAGACCTTGAGGACCTCATTGCCTGGCTCGGCGAACTGGTGCGCCAGGTCGATTCGAGCCTGCTGGATGAGTGGGAGGAACTGACATCCGGAGCCGCGCCGACTCCCCATGACGCCCCGCCTCCCCCGCCGCCGTCGCTGACGTCGAACATCCGGGCCTTCCGCGTCATGGTCCGGAACGAGATGTTCCGCCGCGTGGAGCTTTTCGCGGACGAGGACGCCGCCGCGCTGGGCGAGCTCGACGGCGATGCCGGCTGGGATGCGGACCGCTGGGAAGACGTGCTCGATAACTACTTCGACGAACACGACGACATCGGCACCGGCCCCGACGCCCGCGGCCCGGGACTGCTGATGATCACCGAGGGCCCGGAGCTGTGGAAGGTCCGGCAGATCTTTGAAGACCCCGCGGGCAACCACGACTGGGGAATCTCGGCCGAGGTTGATCTTGCCGCCTCGGACGAAACCGGCACCGCCGTGGTCCGGGTGACAGATGTCAACAGGCTCTGACCGCCAGGCCCGTCCGGGGACGACCAAGTAAGCTCGGAACATGAGCGTAATCCGTCCTGCGACCCCAGCCGATGTCCCTGCAATCCTCCAGATGATCCACGAACTGGCCATCTACGAAAAGGAACCGGACGCCGTCCGGAACACCCCGGAAATGCTCACCGAGGTGCTGTTCGGCGATAACCCCCGCGTATTTGCACACATGGCCGAGAACGACGCCGGCGAGGTCCGGGGCTTCGCGCTGTGGTTCCTGAACTACTCGACCTGGGAAGGCGTCCACGGCATCTATCTCGAGGACCTCTACGTCACTCCGGACGCGCGCGGCGAGGGCCACGGAAAGGCGCTCCTGCAGCATCTGGCGGCGACCGCCGTCGAACGCGGTTATGCGCGCGTTGAGTGGAGCGTCCTTGACTGGAACGAGCCCTCCATCAATTTCTACCAGAAGCTGGGGGCGTTCCCGATGGAGGAATGGTCCACTTTCCGGCTCACCGGCCCCGCGCTGGCCGCGTTCGGAACCCGCTCCGAGGCGGGCATCCGTGGCTGAGGCCACGGTGGCCGCGGCAGTCCACACCGTCCGGGCCAGGCACGAGTTCCGGGGCATGCGCACGGCCGAGCATTACTTCACGGTACCCCTGGACCACTTTGCGTCGCCGGACACCGACACCGCCGGGGAGACCATCACGGTGTTCGCCCGGGAGTACGTGTCCGCGGAGCACAGCGAAGCTGCCGCGTCAGCCCTGCCGTGGCTCCTCTACCTGCAGGGCGGCCCCGGTGGGCGCGGCAACCGGTTCACCGCCCTGGGCGGCTGGAGCAAGGCCGCCGCGAAGGATTTCCGGATTCTCATGCTGGACCAGCGGGGCACTGGGCTGTCCTCCCCCGTCGACCGCAACACGCTGCCGGCGCGCGGCGACGCGGCCGCACAGGCGCGCTACCTTCAACACTTCCGGGCCGATTCGATCGTGGCCGACGCCGAGCTGATCCGCCGGGCCCTTGGTTCTGAGCCGTGGAGCATCTACGGTCAGAGCTACGGCGGCTTCTGCGCGCTCACCTATCTGTCGTTCGCACCTGCCGGCCTCAGGGAAGTCCTGATCACCGGCGGCCTGGCACCGCTCAACGGACCCGCTGACAGGGTCTACCGCGAGACATTCAAGCGTGTGGCCGCCCGGAATGCCCAGTACTTCGGCTGGTATCCGGAAGACCGGGAGACGGTGAACCGGATCGCCCGCCACCTCCGCAGCACCGAAGAGTTCCTGCCAGGCGGCGAACGGCTCACGGTGGAAAGGTTCCAGATGGTTGGCTCCTACCTCGGCGGGAACACCCGGGTGGACGGGCTGCACAACCTGCTTGAGGACGCCTTCGTGGAGACAGCCCGCGGCGTGCGTCTGTCCGATGCGTTTCTTGAACAGGTCCGCGCGCTCGTTTCGCGCGCGGCCAACCCCCTCTACGCCTTGATGCACGAATCCATCTACGGCCAAGGCGTGGCGACGGACTGGGCTGCCTGGCGGGTCCTGAGGGAGTTTCCCGAGTTCAGTCCGGAGGCGCCCGAAGTGCTGCTGACCGGCGAAATGGTCTACCCGTGGTACTTCGAACAGGACACGGCGCTTCGCCCGCTAAAGGACGTGGCCGAGCTGCTGGCGGCCAAGGCTGACTGGAAGCCGCTTTATGATCCGGCGCGGCTGGCCGCAAATACGGTCCCGGTTGCCGCCGCGGTCTATCACGATGACATCTACGTGGAGCACGGGCTATCCCTCGAGACCGCCGCGGCGGTGCGGGGACTGCAGGCGTGGGAGTCCGGCGATTTCCACCACGACGGCATTGCCGACGACGGCGAAGCAATCTTCGGCCGCCTCCTGGGCATGGTCCGTTCAGTCCGGCACTGAGCCCTGCCCGGACGTGCGGCGCGGCCCGCACTCCGGGCGGGCCGTTGCCGTCAGTCCGGACGTGCGGCGCGGCCCGCTCTCCGGGCGGGCAGGCCGCCCGCGGCCGGCTGGAGCCGACCGGTCACCAGTACGAAGACCGCGGCGGCCAGGACCGCTGCACCAAGCACGCCGGCGGCCAGGTTGAGGCCCAGGTATCCGGCCCAGCTGAGGACCAGGCCCGACACAGCGCCGCCGGCGGCGCCCGCCGCGCCCATCAGCATGTCCGAGACACCCTGGACCACGACCTTGTCGTCCTGGTCCACGCTTTCCGCCAGGAGGGTTGACCCGGCGATGGTCGCGGCAGACCAGCCCACGCCGAGGAGCACCAGCCCCACGGCGACGGCCCCGGCCGAGCCCTGCCCATAGCCGGCCACCAGAACGGCCGAAACGATGGTGCCGAGGCCCAGGGCGATGGTCTGCAACCTGCCCATCTTGTCCGTCAGCCAGCCCAGCACTGGGGAGAGGGCAAACATTCCTGCGATGTGAAGCGAAATGGTGAAGCCGATGATGACCAGGGCATCGCTTCCGGCTGTGTGGCTGCCGTGGACGCCGCCGGGGCCCGCGACGAGCGCCTGCAGGTGGAGCGGCGTCATGGACATGACCCCCACCATCACGGCGTGGGCGCCGACGACGGCGGCCAGGGCCAGGATGGCGGCGGGTGCATGCCGGACGGCGCGCAGGCCCCTGCCGAGTGAACTGCCGAGCCGCGGAGCGACCGCCGGCGGGCCCGCCGCGACCCCAGCGGGCGGTTCGCCGGACTCGCCGTGCGCTGTGGGTCCGGCTGCCGCTCCGGCTGCCGCAAGCTGCCGGGCGAAGAGGAGCGGGTCGGGGCGGAGCCCGACGAGGAGCAGGGCGGTGGCCAGCAGCAATCCCGCCGCCGAGATGACGAACGGCCCTGCGATGGGCGGCAGCCCCAGGGCCTCGCCCACCACGGCGCCGGGCTGGATCAGGTTGGGCCCGGCGACGGCCCCGATGGTGATGGCCCACACGACGGCGGACAGCGAACGGCCGCGGTGCGCGGCGTCCGCGAGGTCGACGGCGGCGAACCGCGCCTGCAGGTTGGCCGCCGTGCCCACACCGATGCCTGCCGCGCCGGCCGCAAGGAAGACAAAGATCCCGGACACCACGGACACCACGATCAGCAAGGCGCCCGCGAGGGCTGCCGCGAGTCCGGTGGCCAGGCCCACGCGGCGTCCGCGGCGTTCGGCGAGTGAGGCCAGGGGCAGCGCAGCCAGGGCGGCGGCGAGGGTCATCATCGTGGCGACTGAACCGGCCCATGATTCCGAACCCGTCAGGTCGACGGCCAGCAGGGAGCCGATGGAAACGGTCGCGCCGGTGCCGATTGCGCTGAGGAGCTGGGCGGATCCAAGGAGCACCACGGTGCGCCGCTGCACCTGCCGCTGGTCCGGCTCCGCCCGGGAAGTGGTAGCCATCCTCCGAGCATAGACCGCAAGGGCCGCGGCAAACACAGGTTAAAAAGTGGCAACCCCGGCCACAGAGTGACCGGGGCTGCCAGTGAAAGCGGCGAAAGCCGGGCGACTAGTCGACGTCGCTCAGGCTCTTCCGGGCGTCCTCCTCGAGGCGGGCGTCCAGCTTTGCCTTCTGCGCGCCCGAGCTGACCAGGCTGGCGATCACGGCGATGATGATGGTGCCCACGATGACTGCGAGGGAGACGTAGGTGGGGATCTCCGGAGCCCACTCGATGTGGTGCCCGCCGTTGATGAACGGAAGCTCGTTGACGTGCATGGCGTGCAGGACCAGCTTCACGCCGATGAATGCCAGGATGATGGACAGCGCGTGCTTGAGGTACACGAGACGATTCATCAGCCCGCCCAGCAGGAAGTACAGCTGGCGGAGGCCCATCAGCGCGAAGATGTTCGCGGTGAAGACGATGAAGGCACTCTGGGTCAGGCCGAAGATGGCAGGAATCGAGTCAACGGCGAACAGCAGGTCCGTCATGCCGATGGTGACGAAGACGACCAGCATGGGGGTGAAGACCTTCCTGCCGTCCACCGTGGTGCGGAGCTTGCCGCCGTCGAACTTCTCAGACATGGGAATGATCTTGCGGAGCTTCGCGATGATCGCGTTCTCCTTGTCTTCCTCATCCTCGCCCTCATCCTGGGCCTGCTTCCAGGCGGTCCAGAGCAGGAACGCACCGAAGATGTAGAAGACCCAGCTGAACTGCTCGATCACGATGGCACCGAGCATGATGAAGATGCCGCGCAGGATCAGCGCGATGATGATCCCCACCATCAGCACTTCCTGCTGGTACTTACGGGGCACCGAGAAGCGCGCCATGATGATGATGAACACGAAGAGGTTGTCGATGCTCAGGCTGTATTCCGTCACCCAGCCTGCAACGAACTGGCCGCCGTACTCAGCGCCGGCAAACAAGAACATGGCACCGGCGAACACGAGGGCCAGCGCCACATAGAAGGCCACCCAGAGGCCGGCTTCCTTCATGGAGGGTTCATGGGGACGCCGCAGCACGAGAAGCAGATCCATCAGGAGGATGATGCCGAGGGCGACGAACGAGCCGACCTCAAACCAGACGGGAAGTTGCACAGGGATACCTTTCGCAGGGTACAGAAAACCGATGTAAGTCTCTCCGGCGAACCTGTGCACTTGGTGCTGAATTGGCTGCCCGCTACGCCCGGCAAGGCATCTGCGCCCTGCGTGTTGACGTCCGTAGCGCTTGGGATACTCCCCTACGTGACCACAACTTTACCTCAGAGGCGGCCCTGACCGCGCCCACGACGTGCCCGACTGCGTCACACTCAGGCGTGCCCGGCTGCGTGCATCTGGCGGAGTTCCTTTTTCAGCTCGCTCACTTCGTCGCGGAGCCGGGCGGCCAGCTCGAACTGCAGCTCGGCGGCGGCGCCGTGCATCTGCTCCGTCAGCTGTTCGATCAGCCCGACCAGGTCCTCGGCCGGCGCAGCCGCGAGCCCGTCCGCCCGGACAGTCGCCGCACCCTTGGCCGCCGACTTGCCCCGCTTGCCGCCCTTGGCCAGGCGGTTGTTGTTCAGCAGTTCCTGGGTGTCGGCGTCCTCCTTGGCAAGCTGGTCGGTGATGTCGGCAATCTTCTTCCGCAGCGGCTGCGGGTCCACGCCGTTTTCGGTGTTGTAGGCGACCTGGATGGCGCGGCGGCGGTTGGTCTCGTCGATCGCGTGGGCCATGGAGTCCGTGATGCGGTCCGCGTACATGTGGACTTGGCCGGAAACGTTGCGGGCGGCGCGGCCGATGGTCTGGATCAGTGAGGTGGACGAGCGCAGGAAGCCTTCCTTGTCGGCATCCAGGATGCTCACGAGCGACACCTCGGGGAGGTCCAGGCCCTCACGGAGCAGGTTGATGCCTACCAGGACGTCGAACGTTCCCATCCGCAGTTCGCGGAGCAGTTCCACGCGGCGCAGGGTGTCCACGTCCGAGTGCAGGTACTCCACTTTGACGCCGTGCCCCAGGAGGTAGTCGGTGAGGTCCTCCGCCATGCGCTTGGTAAGGGTGGTGACCAGGACACGTTCGTTCTTCTCGGTGCGGGTCCGGATCTCATCCAGGAGGTCGTCGATCTGGCCCTTGGTGGGTTTGACGACCACCTCGGGGTCGATCAGGCCGGTGGGACGGATGATCTGCTGGACGAAGCCGTCCGCCTTGCCGAACTCGTACTTGCCCGGGGTGGCGGACAGGTAGACCGTCTGGCCCACGCGGTCCTGGAACTCATCCCATTTGAGCGGGCGGTTGTCCATCGCCGAGGGCAGCCGGAAGCCATGGTCCACGAGGTTCCGCTTGCGCGACATGTCGCCCTCGTACATGGCGCCGATCTGGGGCACGGTGACGTGGGATTCATCAATCACCAGGAGGAAGTCGTCCGGGAAGTAGTCGATGAGGCAGTGCGGCGCGGTTCCGCGGGCGCGGCCGTCGATGTGCGAGGAATAGTTCTCGATGCCGTTGCAGAAGCCCATCTGCTGCATCATCTCCAGGTCGTACGTGGTGCGCATCCGGAGCCGCTGGGCCTCGACCAGCTTGTTCTGGCCTTCCAGCACCGCGAGCCGCTCGGCCAGTTCGTCTTCGATTCGCTTGATCGCCCGGCTCATCCGTTCCGGACCGGCCACGTAGTGCGAGGCCGGGAAGACGTACATCTCGGTCTCGTCCCGGATTACCTCCCCGGTGAGCGGGTGCAGCGTATAGATGTTCTCAATCTCGTCGCCGAAGAACTCGATCCGGATGGCAAGTTCTTCGTACATCGGAATGATTTCCACGGTGTCGCCGCGGACGCGGAACGTGCCGCGGTGGAAGTCCATGTCGTTGCGGGTGTACTGCATGGAGACGAATTTGCGGAGCAGATCGTCGCGGTTCATCTCCGCCCCCTTGCGGAGGGTCACCATGCCGGCGATGTACTCTTCAGGCGTGCCGAGGCCGTAAATGCAGGAGACAGTGGCCACTACGATCACGTCGCGGCGGGTCAGCAGCGCGTTGGTGGCGGAGTGCCGGAGCCGTTCCACTTCCTCGTTAACGGACGAGTCCTTCTCAATGAAGGTGTCCGTCTGCGCCACGTAGGCCTCGGGCTGGTAGTAGTCGTAATAGGAGACGAAATACTCCACCGCGTTATTCGGGAGCAATTCGCGGAACTCATTGGCCAGCTGCGCGGCGAGCGTCTTGTTCTGCACCATCACCAGGGTGGGACGCTGGACCTGCTCGATCAGCCAGGCGGTGGTGGCGCTCTTTCCGGTACCCGTGGCGCCGAGGAGCACCACGTCCTTCTCGCCGTTCTTGATTCGTTCGGTGAGTTCGGCGATGGCCGCCGGCTGGTCGCCGGCCGGCTTGAAATCGCTGATGACCTCGAAGGGCGCAACGACGCGGTTGATCTCCTGCGCAAGACTCATGTATCTAATCTACCGCCGGCCACCGACAGGACATCCTGATTCAGCTTTGGGCGGTACCCGGTCGGGTGCCGGATCCGGCGCCGGCGGCGCTGCCGGATTCGTACGACGGCGGCTGCCAGCCGCTGATTTTGGCCCACCGCTCCATTCCCGGGTCGGCGACCTCCGTGAACCAGGGTTCCTTGGCGGCGGCGTACCCGGACGTGGTCACGTCCGCCGCATGCAGGGCGGCCAGCCTCCGCTTTTCGGCAAGATACGCAGCCAGCGCCTCCGGCTCCGCGGTCAGCCAGTCACGGAAGCACAGGGCGAAGCTCCACCCCGGCGAGCCGGCAACGCGGACGTGGACGTTCACCGGCCGCCCGGGGTCGGCGTTTCCGTGCAGTCTTTTGGACCAAGCGGCCGGATCCGGCCGTCCTGGCTTGGGGCTGTCCAGCAGAATGCCCGGCCAAACCGGGAAGCCGGCCTGCGCAAGGAGGGGCGCAATCCGGTCCGCGGTGTCCAGGTCCCGGACCGCAAGCTGCAGGTCGATGACGTTCTTCGCGTCCAGTCCGGGCACCGCCGTCGACCCGATGTGGTCAACGGCCAGGATGTCGTCCGGAGCGGCCAGTTTGAGCCGGGCCGACAGCCGGGCTGCCTGGCGGCGCCACCCGGCGTCGTGCTTCGCCAGGACCGGCCCGCCGGACCGGTCGGCAACGCGGGCCTGCTCGATGTTCTGCGCAAACGGCCTGAGCCGCTCTTCCCAGAGCCGGTCCACCGCGTCCCGCAGTTCCTCCGGGGTCCCGGCATTGTCCAGCACCACGTCGGCTGCGGCGAGCCGTACGTCCCGTGGCGCCTGCGCGGTCATCCGGGAGCGGGCCTGGTCCTCCGTCATCCCACGGTCTTCGAGCATCCGCTGCACGCGCGTCCCTTCGGGGGCATCTACCACCACCACGAGGTGGAAGCTGCTTTCCTGGCCGGTCTCGACGAGGAGCGGAATGTCCTGGACCACGACGGCGTCGCCCGGGGCCGCCGCGATCACCGCGGCGGCCTGCTCCCGGACGAGGGGGTGGACGATGCCGTTCAGCTCTTCGCGCGCTGCCGGGTCCCCAAACACGACGGCGCCGAGCCGAGGCCGGTCGAGCCGGCCGCCGGCGTCGAGGATTTCCGGCCCGAAGGCGCGGACGACCGCCGCAAGGCCCGGAGTGCCCGGTTCCACCACGTCACGGGCGATGGCGTCGGCGTCGACCAGTAGGGCCCCCAGCTCCCTGAGGCGAGCGGCCACCATGGACTTCCCCGAGGCGATGCCGCCCGTCAATCCGATCTTCAGCACTCCCCAAGACTAAACTGAACCGGTGGCAGAAGCGTCAGATCCCCAGGAGAGCAGGACATCGGCCTACACCTCACTGGCCGCGGGAACCGTCTTCCGCCATGAGATAGACATCAAGCGGTCCAGGTTCATCACGGTGCTGCGGCGCGCGGACAACGAAGACGACGCGCGGGCACTGGTGGCAGGCCTGCGGCGGGAATTCCACGACGCGCGGCATCACTGCTCCGCCTTCGTCCTGGGCCCGGACCGGGACGTCCAGCGCTCCAGCGACGACGGCGAACCGTCCGGCACCGCCGGGATCCCCATGCTGGAAGCGCTGATCCGGCGCGAAACCGCGCCCGGGGTGACGGACCTCAGTGACGTGAGTGCCGTCGTCGTGCGCTACTTCGGCGGGATCCTGCTGGGGGCCGGCGGGCTCATCCGCGCCTACTCCGAGTCGGTCTCCGCCGCCCTCGAGCTCGCTCCCCTGGTGCAGCGCAGGCGGCTGCGCATCTGCGCCGTCCGGGTGCCGCATGCCGCGGCCGGACGCCTTGAGAACGATCTCCGCAGTGCGGGCTACGTCATGGCCGGAACCGGCTATGAGTCCCAGTCCGCCGTATTGCGGCTCGCCCTGCCTGACGCGCCGGACGCCCTGGCGGAGGCCGCCGATCGGCTGGCGGCCATGACGGCCGGAAGCGCGGGCCTCCAGCCGGAGGGCACGGAATGGATTGACGTTCCCCTGAGCCGCTGACTGGCCGGCCTTTCTGTCGAGCCTGACTGCTGAGCCCATCGCCGGAGCAGGATGCAATCATCAGCTTGCTTATCACTTTCCTGCTTTCTAGGGTTGATGCTGTAAGGCATCACACCAGGAAAGAGGGAGGACGAATGTCAGAACACAACATCGCAGGCAAGAGGGTCGCCTTTGTGCTGACGGACGGCGTGGAGCAGGTCGAACTGACCAGCCCGTGGAATGCAGTCAAGGAAGCCGGCGGCGAACCTGTCCTGGTGGCCCCGAAGAGCGGGAAGCTCCAAGGATTCAAGGGCGTGGACAAGGGCGATACCTTCGACGTCGACCTGACCCTGTCAGAGGCCAACGCTGCCGACTTCCACGCGCTGGTGATCCCCGGCGGCGTCGTCAACGCCGACCACCTCAGGGTGGACAAGGACGCCCAGGCGTTTGCCCGGAGTTTCTTTGAGCAGCACAAGCCGGTGGCCGCCATCTGCCATGGACCCTGGCTCCTCATCGATGCGGGCGTCGTCAAGGGGCGGAACCTCACGTCCTATCACACACTCGCCACGGACCTCCGGAACGCCGGCGCGAACTGGACGGACGAACAGGTGGTGGTGGACCAGGGATTCGTGACAAGCCGGAAGCCGGGTGACCTTGCGGCGTTCAACGACAAACTGCTGGAGGAAATCGCCGAGGGCGAGCACGCGGGCCAGACGGCCTGACCGGGATCCGGCGAAGGCCGGAACTTAACGAAAAGGTGGCCGCCCCCGAGGGGACGGCCACCTTTACGGTGCTACATCAAGCTACCAACTGCCTGGGCCCAGGGAGCGGGCTCCCGGGGCAGCAAGGGCAATTAGTTGCCGGTCAGCTTCTCACGCAGTGCGGCGAGAGCCTCGTCCGAAGCAAGCGTGCCTGCACCGGTCTCGGCTGCAGCCGGCTCCGAGGAGTAGCTGGTGGTGCCGGAATCGCTCTCACCGGACGTTGCAGCTGCAGCGTCGTCGGCAGCGTGCTGGGCAACCTGCTTCTTGTGTGCTTCCCAACGGGTCTGGGCGTCAGCGTACTGCTGCTCCCAGGCTGCGCGCTGGTTCTCGTAGCCTTCAAGCCACTCGTTGGACTCCGGGTCGAAGCCCTCCGGGTACTTGTAGTTGCCCTCTTCGTCGTACTCAGCGGCCATGCCGTAGAGAGCCGGATCGAATTCGGTGCTGTCGGCGTCAACGCCCTCGTTAGCCTGCTTGAGGGAGAGGGAGATGCGGCGGCGCTCGAGGTCGATGTCGATGACCTTGACGAACAGCTCGTCACCAACGGAGACAACCTGCTCAGCAAGCTCAACGTGGCGGACTGCCAGCTCGGAGATGTGAACCAGGCCTTCGATGCCGTCTTCGACGCGTACGAACGCACCGAACGGAACGAGCTTGGTGACCTTACCCGGAACAACTTGGCCGAGGGCGTGGGTGCGGGCGAAGGTCTGCCACGGATCTTCCTGCGTAGCCTTGAGCGACAGGGAAACGCGCTCGCGGTCCAGATCGACCTCGAGAACCTCGACGGTGACTTCCTGGCCAACTTCGACAACCTCGGACGGGTGGTCGATGTGCTTCCAGGACAGCTCGGAAACGTGAACCAGGCCGTCTACGCCGCCCAGGTCCACGAAGGCACCGAAGTTGACGATGGAGGAAACGACGCCGGGACGGACCTGGCCCTTTTCCAGCTTGTTGAGGAACGTGGAGCGGACCTCGGACTGGGTCTGCTCGAGCCATGCACGGCGGGACAGCACAACGTTGTTGCGGTTCTTGTCCAGCTCGATGATCTTGGCTTCGATCTGCTGACCGATGTACGGAGCAAGGTCGCGCACACGGCGCATCTCGACGAGGGATGCGGGCAGGAAGCCGCGCAGACCGATGTCGAGGATAAGACCACCCTTGACAACCTCGATGACGGTACCGGTGACGACACCGTCTTCTTCCTTGACCTTCTCGATGTCGCCCCAGGCGCGCTCGTACTGAGCACGCTTCTTGGAGAGGATCAGGCGGCCTTCTTTGTCTTCCTTGGTGAGCACCAGGGCTTCGACCTGATCGCCGACGGAGACAACGTCCCCGGGATCAACGTCGTGCTTGATGGACAGCTCGCGGGAGGGGATGACACCTTCGGTCTTGTAACCGATGTCGAGCAGAACTTCGTCGCGGTCGACCTTGACGACGGTACCTTCGACGAGATCTCCGTCGTTGAAGTACTTGATGGTGGCGTCGACTGCTGCGAGGAAGTCCTCAGCGGTACCGATGTCGTTAATCGCGACTACGGGGGTACCGGGCTTCTCGGTGGAGGTGATGGTCATGTAGTAGGGGCTCCGTTGTGGATAGTTAGTCGGTCAGGCAAACCATCGCGCCCGCGTCATGGAACGCAGGCGCAAAGCACGGCATATCACGTGATCTGCCGGGTCATCCTGATTTTGTGGATTTTAGATACGTGCACCTAGTACACGCCCGTTCATTCTAGTCGCACTCGCCAACGCCGGTCAAAGCGCCGCGGCTACCTTGGAGGCCTGTGACCTGCCGGAACGCTGTCAGAAATGCGTCAGGCAATGGGGCGCGCGTTCGACGGCGAACATGAGCCGCGCTTCCAGCGCGGCCCCGGGCGCGTGTTCGGTGATCCGGCCGGCGGCCTTCAGGGTCACGGGACAGACGGCACCCAGATAGATGGAGCCGAGGTCCGCGACATCCAGGGACAGGTCCGGTTCCGAGCCCGCCGGAGCCTCCGTGACGTTCGCTTCCCCGCCGCTGACGTCGAGGACGAACGTGCCGCCGGCAAAGCCAAGGGCGTCCCTGACCTCAAGGACGAGTGCCCCGTCCGCGGAGTAGCGCCGTGCGGCCAGGGCCACGGCGGTGTCCAGGATCCGCAGCCAGAGCATGTCCCGGTGGTCCGAGGACTCAATGCACCGCGGGTCCACCAGCGCCCAGGTCAGGGGGTCGTCCACCGGCGCGTCCTGCCAGCGGATCCGATCCACGAGGTCGATGCTGCCGAGGAACTGCCACAGTTCCAGGTAAGCGGCGTCAGTCGCCGCCACGAGGTCCACGATCTCCATGGTGTACGGCTTGGTGTCCCAGCCTGCGAACTTGTACGAGACATAGCCGTCCAAGGTGCCCGCGGCGTCGTAGTGCAGGGCGCATCGGATTGCTTCGTCTTCGCTGCCGTCGCGGCCAACGGCGCCGGAGACGTTCTGCCGGTAGGCGTCCTGCCGGACGATGGACCCCGGGGTGTGCCGGTGCACGCGTTCGAACACTGCTGGGGCCAGTTCGAGCAGCACTTTCCGGTCGGCGCTTTCCACCGAGCCTGCAGGCTGGTGCTTGAGGCTGAACCGCGGCCCGGTGTCCACCTTGATGCTGCGCTCGAACGTTGCCACTCCGTAGCCGAAACGGCCGTAGATAGAGCCTTCCGATGCGGTCAGGGCCGCCATCGCCAAACCATCTGCCTTCGCCGCGGTGAGGTCTTCGGTCATCATGCGGCGCAGGAGGCCCTGGCGACGGTGCGTCCCGCGCACCGTCACCGCCGTCACCATGTGCGTCCGGACCTGACGGCCGTAGCCGACGTTCAGGTCCTTGCGAAGGGTGCCGAACGTGGCAACAGGAACGTTGGCGCCCAGGGAATGCGGTGCAACGTGGCCCGTCTGGTAGACGCCCGTCAGCTCGCGGTCATCCTGCCGGTACATGGCCAGGATCTTGTCGACGAATTCGTCATTCCGGCGGGTGTCGTGGAAGCCGAAACCCACGGCCTGAATCCAGTCGGTCCCCTGGGCGTAGCCGGGTGCGCCCTTGTCCGCCGCCCTGAAGCGCCTGATCTCATACCTGTCTGCCACGTACTGCTCCCCCTTGAACCGAATGAATTGAACCGGATGAACTGAACCCGGTTGAAGGACATGCGCGGGGCGCCCGCTATGGCGCCCCGCGCAGCCTGGATTTCTTAGTGTCCGGCGTCGTACCAGCTCGGGCCGACGCCGATCTGGACGTCCAGCGGCACGCTCAGGTCCGCGGCCGAGCCCATTTGCTCGGTCACGAGCTTCTCCACGGCGTCCCGCTCGCCCTTGGCCACTTCCAGCACCAGTTCGTCATGGACCTGCAGGAGCATGCGCGATTTGAGGCCCTGTGCCGCCAGTTCGGCATGCACGCCCAGCATGGCGCGCTTGATGATGTCCGCCGCCGATCCCTGGATGGGAGAGTTCAGCGCAATGCGTTCCGCGTTCTCGCGCAGCTGCCGGTCGGTGCTGGTGAGGTCCGGGAGGTACCGGCGGCGCCCCTCGATGGTGGCTGTGTAACCGTCGATCCGGGCCTGGTCCACCACGCCGCGGAGGTAGTCACGCACGGCGCCGAACCGGTCGAAGTAGTCCTTCATGAGGGTCCGTGCCTCGTCGACGGAAATCTCCAACTGCTTGGAGAGGCCGAACGAGGTCAGCCCGTAGGCGAGGCCGTAGGACATCGCCTTGACCTTGGAGCGCATGGCACTGGTCACTTGGTCAGTGGGCACATGGAAGATGTTGGAGCCCACGAACCGGTGGAGGTCCTCGCCGTCCTTGTAGGCCTGGATCAGGCCGGCGTCCCCGGAGAGGTGGGCCATGATGCGCATTTCGATCTGCGAGTAGTCCGCGGAAAGCAGGCAGTCATAGCCTTCACTGACCACAAAGATGCCGCGGACGCGCCTGCCTTCCTCGCTGCGGATGGGGATGTTCTGCAGGTTCGGGTTGTTGGACGAGATCCGGCCCGTGGCGGCCACGTTCTGCGCGTAGGTGGTGTGGATCCGGTCGTCTTCGGTGACGGATTTCTTGAGCGACTCCAGCATCTGCCGCAGCTTCGACGACTCGCGGTGCGCCATCAGCTGGACCAGGAATTCATGCCCGGTCTTTTCCAGCAGGTTCTTGAGCGACGCAGCATCGGTGGTGTAACCCGACTTGATTTTCTTGGTCTTGGGCAACTGGAGTTCGTCGAAGAGGACGGTCTGCAGCTGCTTGGGTGAGCCAAGGTTGACCTCGTGGCCGATGGCCGCGAAGGCAAGCTCCTGGGCGTTGTCGATCACCTTGGCGAGGTCCGCCAGCTGCTCGTCCATGCGCGGCATGTCGATGGCGATTCCCGCGAGTTCCATATCCGCGAGAACCAGGCTGACGGGCAGCTCGAGGGTGGCCAGCAGGTCCGCGGCTTCGCGTTCCTTCAGTTCCGATTCGAAGTACCGGCTCAGGGCCTGCACGACGGCGGCCACCCGGACCAGCGCGCCCGCTGCGGCGACGTCGTCGCCGTCGAACGCCAGCTCAAGCTGGCCTGCCTTGGCGGTCTCGGGCGAGATGCTGATGTTGAGGTGGTGCTGGGCCAGCTCGGCGAGCTCGTACGTGCGGCGGTCCGGCTGGATGAGGTACCCGGAGATTGAGGTGTCATCCGCCACCCCTTCCAGGCCGAGGCCGCGGGCGGTCAGGGCTTTCAGGGCGGCCTTGTACCCGTGCATCACCTTCGGTGAACTGCCGTCCCGGAGCCAGTCCGCCAGGACGTTTTCGGCTTCCGCGTCCTGGGTGGCCAGGTCGATGTAAGCGGCGGCGTCGTCGCGGACGATGGCCAGCGCTGCGGCGTCCTCGCCGATGCGTCCCGGAACGAGGTCGACGGCGACGGCGGACCGCTGGCCCGCGCCTGCGGCCAGGAAGGCGCTCAGCTCAGCAGCGTCCGCGGGGGTGATGAAGTCCGGGGCCTCGATGCTCTCGCGCTCCGCGGATTCCACTTCGTCACTGCTGTAGAGGGCAAAGAGCCGGGTGCGGATGGTCTTGAATTCAAGGTCGTCGAACAGCTGCTCCAGGGCGGCTTCGTCCGGCCGCGGTTCCGCGAGTTCGTCCAGCGTCACCGGGAGGTCCAGGTCGGTGTGGAGCCTGTTCAGCCGGCGGTTGCGCTTGACGTCCTCGACGTTTTCGCGGAGGGCGTCCCCCACCTTGCCGCCGATAGCGTCGAGGTGCTCCAGAACCCCCTCCAGCCCGCCGTAGAGGTTGATCCATTTGGCCGCCGTTTTGGGACCGACGCCGGGCACGCCGGGCAGGTTGTCCGCGGACTCCCCCACCAGTGCGGCGAGGTCCGAGTACTGCGGGGGCGTCACAAAGTACTTTTCCTGGATGGCGGCCGTGTCCAAGCGGGGAATGTCGCTGACGCCCTTCCGGGGGTAGAGCACAAACACGTTGTCGGTGATGAGCTGGAAGGCGTCACGGTCTCCGGTCACGAGGAGCACCTCGTAGCCGGCCTTTTCGCCCATGGCGGCGAGTGTGGCCAGGATGTCGTCGGCTTCATAACCCGGCATTTTGATGGTCTTGATGCCCCACGCCTGCATGACCTTGTCGATGAGGTCGATCTGGCCGCTCATCTCCCGGGGTGTTTCGTTCCGTCCGCCCTTGTAGTCGCTGTATTCGGCCTTGCGGTGGGTGGTTTCATCCGAGACATCGAAGGCCACGGCGATGTGGGTGGGCTTCTGTTCCTTGATGAGGTTGATGAGCATGGACGTGAATCCATGGATCGCATTGGTGTGCTGCCCGTTTGCGGTGGAGAACTTGTCCGCCGGCAGGGCGAAGAAGGCCCGGAACGCCATGGAGTGCCCGTCCAGGACCAGGAGGCGCGGCTGGTCCGTGATGGGAATCACGGGGGCCTCGGTTGCCGAGACAGACCGGCTGGCCGGCGACTGGACCGCAACCTCCTGCAGTGTTTCGCTTGCGGACGGGAAAGGGGCCGGTTTGGTAGTTTCACTCACAGGTGCCAGCCTAGTTGCCATGATGGACAATTTCACGCCCGCCCGGTCCCCCGACGAGGCACGGTTCAAGGATGAGCTGGTCGCCGCCGGGATTCCCGATCACCTCCATGATTGGCTCGGCGAGTTCGGCATCGGGGCCCTGGTGGTCAAGATGGGGATCCGCTTCCTGGAAATGAGCCCCGAGCGGACGGTGGCCACAATGCCGGTGGAAGGGAACACCCAGGTGGCAGGAATCCTTCACGGCGGTGCCCATGTGGTGCTCGCGGAAACGCTGGGCTCGTTTGCCGCCGGCATGCACGCCGGCACCGGCCGCCAGGCACTCGGCATCGAGGTCAGCGCGACCCACCACCGGGCCATCGCGGCGGGCACCGTGACCGGGACATGCACGGCCATTCATCTGGGGCGTACGCTCGCCACGCACGAAATCGTCATGACCGACGAACAGGGCCGCCGGCTGTCGACGGCCCGCATCACCAACCTCATCCGGGATATCAGCGCGTAAGCGCCCTGCGGCGGAAACCGCGCCAAGGCAGAGCCCGGCGTCTTCTGAGACGGCGCTTATCCTGAGATGGCGCCGAAACGGTACCGGAGCTCCACGATCCCCCGCCCCTGGGTGCGCGATTCCACCAACTCAAGCGGCGGCGTCGGGCCTTTCAGGGGAAGCAGCCGCTTGCCGTCACCGAGCACCACCGGGATGACCGAGACGATCAGCTCATCCAGGAGCCCGGCGTCGGCGAACTGGGCGGCAAGGTCGCCGCCGCCCACAACCCAGATGTTCTTGCCGGCGGCGTCGCGCCTGAGGTCGTCGATGAATTCGGTGACGTCACCGCGCACGAACGCGATGTCGGCGCCGGACGGAGCAGCGAACTCATGGTGCGTGAAGATCCAGCAGGGCGTGTCCGGGTACGGCCAGTTACCGGGTTCGTGGTCCATGAGCCACTGATAAGTGGTCCCGCCCATGGCTATGCAGCCGATGCCGGACATGAAGGTGTCGTAGCTTTCCTTGCCGCCTTCGAAGCCGTCGAACTGCAGCAGCCACGCAAGATCGTCATCCGCGGTGGCGATGAACCCGTCGAGGGACGATGCAACGTAATACTGGACACTGGACATGGCCCAAGCCTAGCGATTCCGGTTCCGCGTTCACAGGGTTCGCGGACGGTCCTGCCCGGGGCGGGTCAGCCGCTGAAGTACGGGATGATCAGGTAGAGCCCGAACAGCACTGCAAGGCCGCACAGGGCGAAGCACGTGTAGGCCAGCGAGCGGAGCCACGCGGGCGCGGCGGCCCGCTGGTCGCCGGCAATGGCGGTGAGGCGGACGCCGAGTGAATAGAGGACCACTACCGTCACTGCGGACACCAGCGTGGCGCCGCCTACGGTGAGGAGTTCCAACCACTTCATCGCTGTGTATCCTTTGACTCGTTTGCCCTGGCTGACTCGTTTGCCTTGGCGCGTGCCTTGGCGAGGGCCTTCTTCTTCGCGAAACGGACGGCCTGTCCGGCTTCCTCGACTTCCACGGCGTTGTGGTGGCCCACCTGGGACCGGCGGGACACCAGGAACATGTAGAGCACGGCGCCCGTGCCTGCAACGGCGGCGATGACCACGCCCACAACACCGGTCTTGACGAGCAGCGCAGTCAGGGCGCCCACGATGCCGGCGGCGGGCAGGGTGAAGAGCCAGCCGAGCGCGATCTTCCCGACCATGCCCCAGCGGACGGAGGTTCCCCTCCGGCCCATCCCCGACCCGATGACGGACCCAGAGGCCACTTGCGTGGTGGACAGTGCGAAGCCAAGGTGTGAGGAAGCCAGGATGGCGGACGCCGTGCTGCTCTCCGCCGCGAAGCCCTGCGCGGGCTTCACCTCGGTCAGCCCCGCCCCCATCGTGCGGATGATGCGCCAGCCGCCGGCGTACGTGCCGATGGCAATGGCGAACGCACAGGCGGCGATGACCCACAACTGCGGACCCGAACCGGGGGTCTGGGTGCCGGACGCAATGAGGACCAGCGTGATGATGCCCATGGTCTTCTGGGCGTCATTGGTTCCGTGAGCGAGGGCCACGAGGCTGGAAGTGAAGATCTGGCCGGTGCGGAAGCCCCCGCGCTTCTGGGTGAGCTTGCTGCCGGTATCCGGATCATGCCGGGAGGTCAGGGCGTAGGCCAGGCGCGTGCAGACGTAGGCAACGATCCCGGCGATGAGGGGGGCGAAGACTGCCGGAAGAATGACTTTCTGAAGGAGGGTCTCCAGATTCACGGAGTTGAACCCGATGCCCGCGATCGCGGCGCCGATGAGTCCGCCGAAGAGTGCGTGCGACGAACTTGAGGGCAGCCCCTTGAGCCAAGTGACCATGTTCCAGAGAATGGCGCCCATGAGGCCGGCGAAGATGATGTCCGGTGTTATCTGGACGCCGTCGGAGCCTTCGCGGATGATGCCGCCGGAAACCGTCTTGGCCACTTCCGTGGACAGGAACGCACCGACGAGGTTCAGGGTCGCCGCCAAAGCAACTGCAGTCTTCGGCGTGATGGCACCCGTGGCGATGGGCGTGGCCATCGCGTTCGCGGTGTCATGAAAACCGTTCGTGAAGTCGAAAAATAATGCCAGCGCGATGACCAGCGCCACCATGAAGGTGATATCCACCTGTTGCCCAATCTGCAGAGTCGACGTTCAGCAGTTCCACTTCCCCTGCCTGCCTTGCACAGCATAGTTCACCGAAGTTCATGCAGTGGGAGTTGCAAAGCTGCGGAACGGGCTTGAAACCCTATAGATCGTACGCGTCTTGGCCATGAGGTCAAACCTGCACACAGCATGGTTGCGGGGCCACCGGGCGGGATTCGGACAGGGAGCTGTCATTGCGGACCCTGGGCGAAGATCCGGATGGCGTCCAGCTCCTCCGGCGACAGGCCGGTCCGCGGGTCCGGTGACACCAGCAGGGCCCGCGCTCCCAGGATCCGCGCCCAGGCCTGGGCGCGGCCCTCATAGGCGAGCTGGTCGTCCACCCAGATGATCCGCTCAGGGGCGGATATGCTCACGTCGGCCTGGATCGCCTCCAGCTTCCACCACTCCGCGCCGCTTCCCGCGCCGTCTGCGGTGAGAACGGGCCACCGGCTGCCGTTGAGCCCCGTGGCCGGGCACAGGACCGCCGGGGCCAGCTCCTCCCAGCTGGTCAGCCACACGCATCTCAGACCCGGCACCGGCGCCAGCCGGTTCAGGTCCTCCACCAGCTCCCCCGCGTACGCCACCTCGAGCATTCCGGCGTACGCGTACCGCCAGGCGGTGCCCCACGGCGTGCCGCCGGTCGCGCCGAACGGACACACCACGCCGTCCACGTCCAGGTACAATGAGACATTTCCCACGGCGTTCCCTCCGGAAGCCCACACTAAGATTCTGCGGCCCACGCTACGGAACGGGTGTCCGGACCGGCAAGGCCCCGGGGGCCCAGCCTTTTACTTATGCGGCAGGTTCACCCGGCAGGCAGCAATGCGAGCCGCCTCTCCGTTGCGGCGATGTCGCACTGCTGCCGTACGGCAGTCCGCTACTCCTCGTGGTGAACCGTACGCACTCTGGTGACGACCGTTGGGCAAGGCACGCGCGTCAGGACCGCGTGGGCCGTCGAACCGAGCAGGAGCCTGCTGAAGCCGCCCCGTCCCCGGCTGCCGATCACCAACATCCGGGCATCCGCGGCGATCTCAACGAGGGCCTTGGCCGGGTCGGTGTCGCTTTCGAGCCGCTGATGCACCACAAGGTCCGGGTACTTGTCCCCCAGCCCGGCGACGCTTTCGGCCAGAACAACCTTCTCTTCCTCTTCCATGACCTCGGCCACCCTGCTGGCGGGCAATCCCCGCTGGATCCACCTGGCGGGATGCCGGAAGGCCAGGACCGCTGTCAGTTCGTCCCCTTCGCGGTCTGCTTCGGCGGCCGCGAGCGCGACGGCCTGGCTCGACTCCTCAGAGCCGTCCACGCCCACAACGACTCCCCGCCGTTCCGGCCCCGGGACGTGCGGAATGACCGCCACTGGGCTGTCCGAGGCGGTGACAATCTGCAGCGCACGGTCGGTCATGGGCCCGCCGTCGGCCCAGTACCTGTCGTGTGAACCGATGACCAGCATGGAGGCTTCCTTGGACATCTCCTTGAGCGCCAGCCCGGTGCCGCCGTGCCGCAGCTGGATTTCGACGTCGACGCCCGGTTCCTGCTTGGCGGCGTCCTGCTGCACCTGCCGCAGCAGCTGCAGGGCCGATTCCTTGATCAGCTCGTGGTACTGGAATTCCTGCGCTATCCACCGGTCATCCACGGCATGCATGGCGATCACGGGAAGCTTGAGCCGGGCTGCACGATGGAGGGACCACGCCATTGCGGCCTCACTGCCGGCGGACCCGTTGATGCCGACGACGATTGGTTTGTTCATTTCGGAAACCTGCTCTGCTTCATCGCACTGCTTTGCTTCATCGCACAGCTCCGTGATCAGCATGCCGAAAGACCGCTGATACCTTCATTCTCCTCCGCATCCCACCGCGGGCGTAAGGGTCTTATGGCCCTCCCTCCGCCGCCTTTCAGGCAGGATACGGACGCGGGGAGCGGCCCGATTCCTCCCGAGTAGACTGTGCCCGTCAGCGCTGTGGCAGTACCGACGAGAGGCACATGCATGGGCACCACCGAGGAAGGCCAGGCAATCTCCGCCGAAGATCTTGAGCTGCTGAGCCGGTACTGGGATGCGGCGAACTACCCGACCGTGGCCCAGATCTACCTCCAGGAGAACCCGCTGCTCCGGGAGCCGCTGGAGCCGGAGCACATCAAGCCGAGGCTGCTGGGGCACTGGGGAACGGGGCCGGGGCTGTCCCTGGTGTACGTGCACCTCAACAGGCTGATCAGGAGGACGTCCGCGGAGGTCCTGTTCGTCGCCGGCCCGGGACACGGCGGCCCGTCCGTGGTCGCGAACGTCTACCTCGAGGGCACCTACTCCGAGATATACCCGGAAGTCGGGCAGGACGTTGCCGGGCTGAGGCGGCTGGCACGGCAATTCTCGACGCCCGGCGGCGTGGGCAGCCATGTTGGCCCTGCCACTCCGGGATCCATCCATGAAGGCGGCGAACTGGGTTATTCGCTCATGCACGCCACGGGGGCAGTCATGGACAACCCCGGCCTGATAGCAGCCTGCGTGGTTGGCGACGGCGAGGCGGAAACCGGGCCGCTGGCAGCATCCTGGGCGGCGCCGTTCTTCCTCAACCCGGCGCGGGACGGCGCCGTCCTGCCGATTCTGCACCTCAACGGACACAAGATTTCAGGGCCCACGGTGCTCGGCCGCCGCTCCGACGAGGACGTGGAAGCCCTGCTGCGAGCGCACGGCTGGGACCCGGTAACGGTTTCCGGAGACCAGCCAGGTCCCGTCCACCGGGCGATGGCTTCGGCCCTGGACGGCGCGTATGCTGCCATCCGGCGAATCCAGGAGCAGGCCCGCAGCGGCGGCGTCGCGGAGGCTGCCCGCTGGCCCGCCATCATCCTGCGGACACCCAAGGGGTGGACCGGTCCGGAATACGTGGACGGCAGCCCGGTCGAGGGAACCTTCCGCTCCCACCAGGTGCCGCTCTCCGGCGTCAAGGACAATCCGGAGCACCTGGCGCTGCTTGAACAGTGGATGCGGTCCTATAAGCCAGAAACCCTTTTCGACGACGGCGGCCGGCTCGTGCCCGAACTGGCGGCCCTCGCGCCGGAGGGCCGGCTGCGGATGGGGGCGGCGCCCCCGGCCAACGGCCGTCCGTCCGTCCCGCTGGTCATCCCTGACCTCGGCAAGTATGCCGCCCACCCCGGCGAGCGCGGCTCCACCAGCAGCGAGACCACCAAACCGCTGGGTGAACTGTTCCGGGACCTGTACGGCAACACGGCGGACAACCCCAGGTTCCGGCTTTTCTGCCCGGACGAGACCAACAGCAACCGGCTGGGCGCCGTGTTCGAGTCCACCGACCGGTGCCTCCTCCTCCCGCCGCGCGCCGGTGACGCGGCGGATGATCATGTCTCGGCAGGCGGCAGGGTCATGGAGGTGCTCTCCGAGCATCTGTGCCAGGGGTGGCTGGAGGGCTACCTGCTGACCGGAAGGCACGGCTTCTTCGCCAGCTACGAGGCGTTCGCGATGGTCAGTGCGTCCATGACCGTCCAGCACGCCAAGTGGCTGCAGCACGCCCGCGAGCTCGAATGGCGCTCCCCCGTTCCGAGCCTGAACATCCTGCTGACGTCGACGTGCTGGCGAAATGACCACAACGGGTTCAGCCATCAGGGCCCGGGACTGATCGACACCGTGCTTTCCCTCTCGGGTGAAGTGACCAGGATCTACCTTCCGCCGGATACCAACACACTGCTGGTGGCGGCGGAGCATGCCCTGCACAGCACGGACTACGTCAACCTCGTGGTGGTGGACAAGCAGCCCCATCCCCAGTACCTCACCCTCGAGGAAGCGCGTGACCATGCCGAAGCAGGGGCATCCCGCTGGGCCTGGGCCGGGAATGAGGACTCGGACGGCACCGCCGACCCGGATGTCGTGCTGGCCTGTGCCGGGGACATCCCCACCGAAGAGTCGCTGGCGGCCGCGTGGCTCCTGCAGCGCCACGTCCCCGACGCCCGGGTGCGCGTGGTCAACGTCATGGACGCCATGGTCCTTCCGCCCAGGGACACGCACCCGCACGGTCTCGACGACGGGACGTTCAGGTCGCTGTTCACGGACAGCTGCGATGTGGTTGTGGCGTGGCACGGCTACGCCCGCTCGTTCCACCAGCTGCTGCACGGCCGACCGAACCCGGAGCGGTTCCACGTCCGCGGGTACAGCCAGCAGGGAACCACCACCACGCCGTTCGACATGGTGGTGCTCAACCGCATGAGCCGCTACCACCTGGCATTGGAGGCGCTCCGGCGGATGCCGCGGCAACTTCCCGGCGCGGAAGCGCTCGCGGACCATTGCAACCGTCAGCTGGACGCCCACGCCGAATACATCCGCGAGCACTTCGAGGACCTTCCCGAGATCCGTGAGTGGGTCTGGACTCCCCCGGGCTAGGCTGGCGGGGGTCACTGCGGGGACTGCCGCGATTCACATCGCCCCCGGACCTGCCCCCAGCATCCGGGCCACCTTCTCCTCGAGCGCGGCCCGCGTCGCTTCGGGCAGGACTATCAGGCCCTCGAGCTCGTGCCGGGCGCGTTTGTAGGCTGTCTGCCGTTCGGCGGGGGTGGCTGCCTCATCTTCGGCGATCCGCAGCAGCTTCCGCGCCGTTGCCAGCTTCTGGCGTTCGTCAGCCGAGAAGTTGCTGTCCCGGATGCGCCGGGCTTCCCGCTCGGCGACGTCGAAGGCGACCTCGAAATTGCGCACGCCGGCCCGGTATTCGTCGAGGCGCGTCCTGCTGCCCATGCCGGCGGGACCTGCCGGCCGCAGCCCGTCAGCTTCACGCTTGGCGCGCAGAAACGCCACCGTGAGGGGCTCCCGGACATCCGTCATGACCGGAAAGTCGATGAGCTTGCCCACGTCGAGCTCGTAGTCCAGCCAGCGCCGGTTCACGTCATCGTGGGCTGCCAGCAGTGCCGCAACCTCGGCTTCGCCCGCCTGCTCGACAGAGAGCGCCTGGTTCCGGAGCCGGTAAAGCTCTACCCTGCGCTGGTGCCGCCGTTCGCTGGCGTTCGACCACGCCTTGCTCCAGCCGCCAACAATTCCGCTCAGCGGGAAAATGAGCCACCAGAAGTGGCCTACGAAGTCGAGAATGGGCTGCACCCGTCCATAGTCGCACCGCCGTGCACGCACCTCAAGGGCGCGGCGACCATGCCAAGGCGGCGACGGCCCGGGCACGGTGTCCGTGCCCGGGCCGTCTATTTCATCGCTAGGAAGCCGGTGCTTCTTGTCCACCCTGGGCGTTGACGTTGACCAGCCACGGAACGCCGAATTTGTCGGTGCACATGCCGAAGATGTCGCCCCACGGCGCCTTTTCCATCGGGACGGTGACCGTGCCGCCGTCGCCGGACAGCTTGTCGTAGTAGCCGCGCAACTCTGCCTCGTCCTCACCACTGAGCGACACGGAAATGGTGTTTCCGGGTGTGTAGTCCATGGAATTGGGCGTATCCGAGCCCATGAGGACGAAGCCCTTATCCGCGGTCAGCATGCCGTGCATGATCTTGTCAGCCTCGGCGGGGTCCTCGCTGGCATGAAAGTCACCAAACGTGCTGAGATTCAGCTGGCCGCCGAAAACGGACTGGTAGAAGTTCAACGCCTCGCGGGCGTTGTCCCGGAAGCCGAGGTACGGATTAAGCAGAGTGGACACGGTCGGTTCTCCTTACGTGGCTGAATTAGTGCGGCCGAACTGGCGGGAATGAACCAGCGCGGCGGCACAGAAACACTACACATGTTGCCCCAAACCGGCTCGTCTTCATAGGGGTTCGCACCGGTTGCCCGGCAGGGTCAGGGCTGGAAACGGTAGCCGATGCCAGCCTCCGTCAGCAGGTGCCGGGGATTGCCTGTGTCCGCTTCAAGTTTGCGGCGGAGCTGCGCGATGTAGACCCGCAGGTAGTTGGCTTCCTTCGCGTAGGCGGGCCCCCAGACGCTCGACAGGATCTGCTGCTGCGTGATGAGCTTTCCGGGGTTGCGGACCAGGAGTTCCAGGATGCTCCATTCCGTGGGGGTCAGCCTCACGGACTCCCCGTTCCGGGTAACCACGCGCTGGCCGAGGTCCACGGTGAACTCGGCCGTGGTGACCGTGGGTACTTCCTCGGCATCCGGAGCACGCCGCAGGAGCGCACGGAGCCGGGCCAGGAGTTCCTCCAGGCCGAACGGCTTGGTGATGTAGTCATCCGCCCCGGCATCCAGGGCGTCGACCTTGTCGGCTGACCCGTGCCGGGCCGAGAGCACCAGCACGGGCGCACTGCTCCAGCGGCGGAGTTCCGTGAGCACGGCTGCGCCGTCCATGTCCGGCAGTCCCAGATCCAGGACCACCAGGCCGGGCGGGTTACGGGCGGCCGCCAGCAACGCCGAACGGCCATCCGGAGCGGTGTCCACACTGTACCCGTGGGCCTGCAGGGTGATCCGCAGGGCCTTCAGCAGGTGGGGATCATCGTCCACCACGAGAATGCCGGTCACGGGGCGGCCTGCGCAGGATGATCCGCGGCGCCGCCGGGCGTCGCAGCAGCGGGGAAATCCGATGAAGCGGAGCCGGCAGAGTCCGGGCCGGCGGAGATGCCGGTCGACAGCGGCAGCCGGATGACCATGGTAAGGCCGCCACCGGGAGTCTCCTGCGCCGTCAGGCTCCCGCCCATCGCGGCGACGAATCCCTTGGCAACCGCCAGGCCGAGGCCCACGCCGGTGGTCTGCGGAATATCGTCGAGGCGCTGGAACGGCCGGAACATCGCCACGACGTTGCTGGCCGGCACGCCGCCTCCGTGGTCAATGATCCTCAGCTCGCCGGCGGGATGACCGTCCAGGGTGGCCGTGCTGAGGCCTCCGGCGGCCCCCGCGACATTGATGTCGGACCCCGGCGCGTATTTGACGGCATTTTCAACGATGTTGGCGATAACACGTTCCAGCAGGCCCGGGTCGGCGTCCACGGCGGGCATGTTGGGCGGCAGGTCCACCTGGACGGCTCCGGAGGGCAGGCCGCGCAGGGCCGGAGGAACCACCTCAAACCACCGGACCGGCCTGAGCAGCGGCCGGACTGAATCGGCGGTAATCCGCGACATGTCCAGGAGGTTCCCTACGAGCATGTCGAGTCTGTCGGTGCATTCATCGATGGTTTCCAGCAGCTCCTGTTGTTCGCCGGGCGTGTACGTGACTGCCGTCTGCAGGAGACCACCCACGGCCAGCTTGATTCCCGCCAACGGCGTACGCAGGTCATGGGACACCGCCCGCAGAATGGCTGTGCGCATCGTGTTCCCTTCGGCAAGCCGCAGTACCTCCAGCCGGCTGGCGGCCAGCTGCTGGCGCTCCAGTTGGGCCATCACGTGCACCGCGAAGGCACCCAGCAGCCTGCTTTCCGCGGCCGGCACCGTGCGGCCGCAGAGCACCAGCCAGGTGGCGCCGTCGATCGGTTCCACCGTGTGGCCGGCGAATTCCCGGCCTTCGCGCTCCCGTTCTGTCAGTTCCCCGGCGCTCGCAAGCAACCTAATCTCGTGGGCCTCGCCGTCGCCCGGATTCCCGCGGTGGCTGTCGGCAAGGCGGCCGCCGGCACCTGGCCCGGCTGCGGCGGCAAACCCGCCCGCTCCGGTGAAAACCGCCGCGGCGCGCGCCCCGAAGACGTCCAGTGCCTGCTCCAGCAGGCTGGCCACGGTGTCCTCCGAACGGGTCGCCCCGCGGGTGAGGTCGCCCAGCGTTGCGGCTTCGGCCCGGGCGCGGGCGGCCTCCTTGGAGCGGCGGGCGGACCGGTCCACGACGCCGGCGACTGCCACGGACACTCCGACGAACACGCCCAGGGAGAGCAGGTCCTGGGGGTCGTGGATGGCGAGGTCGCCCAGGGGCGGCGTCGAGAAGTAATTGACGAGCAGGCTGCTCCAGAGCGCGCCGGCGACAGCCGGCCACAGCCCGCCGACCAGGGCGATGGCCACGGCGCCGGCAAGCTGGAGCAGGACGGCGGTGGCCACGCTGTGATCGAAGGAAGCCAGCAGCAGCTGCATGAGGACGGGAACCGCGGCCGCGAGGGCGAACCCGACGCCCACGCGGACCCGGCCGAGATCGCGTTGCCTTGTTCTGCCTGTGCCGCGGCCGGCCTGGGGATGGGGCACCACCTGCACATCGATGTCGCCGGATCCCCGGACAATCCGGGACTCCGCGCCGCCGCCGGACGCGAGCGCGGCGATCCGCCTGCTGCGGGACTGGCCGATGACGATCCGGGTGGCGCCGACGTTCGCGGCAAAATCGAGGAGTGCGCGGGCCGGATCCGGCGCCGCGACGGTATGGTAGCTGCCGCCCAGCTCCACAATGAGACGGCGCTGGGCTTCGAGGGCCTGGGGCGATTCGCCGGAGACGCCGACGGAGGAACGGATGTGCACCGCGATCAGCTCCCCGTCTCCGGAGGCGCCAAGGATCCTGGCCGCACGGCGGATCAGGATCTCCCCCTCGCCGCCACCGGCCAAGCCAATGACAATCCGTTCCCGTGCCATGACGCCATTCTTTCACCAGTGCGTGTTCGTTTGCCCCTGTGGTCCAGCCGATTGGAGGCGGACGCTATGGGGTGCCTCACACCGGCGTTAAGGATCCGTCAAGATGCGGCGCAAAGCGGCTGAGCCCCGAAGGTCCGGTGCTAGGTTCGGCTGTGCCCGCGGCGCCGTGCTGCGTGCTGAAAGGCCATATGACAACCATGACCCGTCCGCCCGCGGACCCCTCGGCGCTCCGGCCCAACCGGCAGGAACGGCTCAAAAGCTGGCTGCTCCTGGGCCTGCAGGACAGCAAGGGATCACACCAGGGGCCCGGCGGACTGGCGGCGGCCCACGAGCGCAGGCACCCGTGGTGGCAGGTCATGTGCCTGACCGGGGTGGATTACTTTTCCACGCTCGGTTATCAGCCCGCCATTGCTGCGCTCGCGGCCGGGGTCATTTCTCCGCTCGCCACCCTTGTACTGGTGGCCATCACGCTGTGCGGAGCATTGCCCGTGTACCGCCGGGTTGCCGGCGAGAGCTCCCACGGCGAGGGATCCATCGCCATGCTCGAGCGGCTGCTGCCGCGGTGGGGCGGCAAACTCTTCGTCCTGGTGCTGCTTGGCTTCGCGGCGACGGACTTCATGATCACGATGACCCTGTCCGCCGCGGATGCAACAGCGCACCTGGTCCAGAACCCGTATTCCCCCGATTGGCTGCAGGGCCAGGAAGTCCTGGTGACGCTCGTCCTGCTGGCCCTGCTCGCCGCGGTGTTCCTCCGGGGGTTCAAGGAAGCGATCGGCATCGCCGTCGTGCTCGTAGCCGTCTACCTGGGCCTGAACGTCATCGTGGTGGCAAGGTCCGCCGTCGAAACCCTGACGCATCCTGCCGCCGTCGGCGACTGGTGGCAGGCCCTGGCCACCTCCCACGGGAATCTGGTCCTTGCAGTGGGCATCGCCCTGCTGGTGTTCCCCAAGCTGGCGCTCGGTCTGTCCGGCTTTGAAACGGGGGTAGCGGTCATGCCGCAGATCCGCGGCCACGTGAGCGACACCCGGGAGAACCCTGCGGGCCGCATCCAGGGAACGCGCCGCATGCTGACCACGGCGGCGCTGATCATGAGCGCCTTCCTGATCGCCAGCAGCTTCGTCACCGTGATCCTCATTCCCGGCCACGAATTCGAGCCCGGCGGGCAGGCCAACGGCCGCGCCCTGGCCTTTCTGGCCCACGAGTACCTCGGGGCAGGATTCGGAACTGTGTACGACGTCAGCACCATTGCGATCCTCTGGTTCGCCGGGGCATCGGCGATGGCCGGCCTGCTCAACCTCGTCCCGAAGTACCTCCCCCGCTACGGGATGGCACCGGAATGGGCCAAGGCCGTCCGGCCGCTGGTGCTGGTGTTCGCCGTGATCGCCTTCCTGGTCACCATCCTCTTTGAGGCCGACGTCGATGCCCAGGGCGGCGCGTACGCCACCGGCGTCCTGGTGCTGATGACCTCCGCGGCCGTTGCCGTGGCGCTCTCGGCCCGCCGCCGTCAGCAGCGGAAACGGACGTTCGGGTTCGGCCTGATCGCCGTCGTGTTCATCTACACCACCGTCGTGAACATTGTGGAGCGGCCCGAAGGGATCCGGATCGCCGGGTTCTTCATCATGGGCATCATTGTCATCTCGCTGCTGTCCAGGATCGGGCGGTCCTTCGAGCTCCACGCCACCCATGTCCGTCTGGACAGGGCCGCCCTCGAATTCGTGGCGGCAGACGAGAACGGCCCCATCGGCATCATCGCCCACGAGCCCCGGAGGCTGACCGCCGACGCGTACCGGCAGAAACTGACGTCTGCGATAGAGGTCAGCCACCTGCCCGTCGACTATGAGGCGCTGTTCCTGGAAGTGGTTGTGGATGATTCCTCGGACTTCGAGACCGACCTGCAGGTGCGCGGAGTGGTCCGGCACGGCTACCGCGTGCTGGAAGTCCACGGGCCGGTCGTGCCGAACACCATCGCCTCGGTGCTCCTTCACATCCGGGACGTCACCGGGCTGATGCCGCACATCTACTTCCGCTGGACGGAGGGAAATCCCGTGATGAACCTGCTGCGGTTCCTGTTCCTGGGCGAAGGCGAGATTGCGCCGGTCACGCGCGAGGTGCTGCGCGAGGCCGAGCCGGACGTCGCGAAGCGCCCCTGGGTGCACGTGGGGTGAGTGCGGCAACCTCCGCCGGGCCGTAGGCTCTAGCCATGGCGAGATACTTTGATGTTCACCCCGAGGACCCCCAGCCGCGCGCGATTTCCCAGATCGTGGATCTCCTTCATTCGGGCGGCCTGATCGCGTACCCCACGGACTCCTGCTACGCCCTCGGCGCGCAGCTGGGCAACAAGGAGGCGCTGGACCGGATCCGCACCATCCGCCAGCTGGACAGCAAGCACCATTTCACGCTGGTCTGCCGGGACTTCGCCCAGCTGGGCCAGTTCGTGAACATCGGCAATGACGTGTTCCGCAGCATCAAATCCGTGACGCCGGGCAGCTACACGTTCATCCTGCCGGCCACCAAGGAGGTGCCCCGCCGCCTCTTGCACCCGAAGAAGAAAACCGTGGGCGTGCGCATCCCGGACCACAACTTCGTGCAGGCCCTCCTGGCCGAGCTGGGCGAACCGCTGCTGTCCAGCACGCTGCTGCTGCCGGACGAGGAGGATCCGCTCACGCAGGGGTGGGAAATCAAGGAGCGGCTTGACCACGTGGTGGACGCCGTGGTCGATTCCGGCGATTGCGGGGCGGAGCCGACCACCGTCGTCGACTTCTCCAGCGGCGTCGCCGAGGTGGTACGCCGGGGAACCGGCGATCCGTCGCGTTTTGAATAGGGCGGTCGTTTCCGGCGACTGCTTCGGCCGGGCCATCCGCCACACCGGGCCGGAGACTGCGTAATACTGGTTGGCGTCGGCGGGCGGCCTTTACACTGTAATCCACGCTGGGACCCAGACCCTTCCGTGGAAGCAGGACAGCATGGCAATGACGCCGCAGGGACTCTGCACCACTGTTCCGCCCGTGACAGGGCTGGTGCGACAACGGCTGATTCATGCAATTCTTGGGCCCGCGGAAGCACGGCTCGGGCTTGTCATCGCTCCCCCGGGTACGGGAAAAACGACCCTCCTCGCGCACTGGGCCGCCCAGGAACGCGCAACGGTTATCTGGTACCGGGCCAAATCCCATGACGTCAGGCCCGGCCAGATGCTGGCCAGATTCGCGACAGCACTGGCAACCGCTGTCGGCGATGAACGTGCGCGCTCCGTCCCCGAGCTCGCCATAATGGCAGACCGGTTGAAAAGCCCCCTCTACTTTGTGGTAGATGACCTTCAGGAGTTAGCCAACACGTCCGCGGAGTCGGAACTGGAGCAGTTGCTTTCCCTCGGTTCTCCGCAGTTGCACTTCCTCGTAGGCAGCCAGCGGCCCCCCTCCTTCAACCTCGCCCGCTCTGAGCTTCCGGCCTACGTCACTGTGAACGGGGACGACTTGCGCTTCCGGGCGCCTGAGGTGGAGCAGCTGTTCCGAATCACCTACAAACAGCCGCTTAGCGCGGCCGGTGTTTTCAATCTGACAGACCGGACAGACGGCTGGGCGGCCGCCCTCCACCTGTTCCACGTCGCCACGAAAAGCCGTTCTTCGGTTGAACGGCGCCGGGCCGCAGAATCCCTCGGTCCGGCATCACGCTATGCCAAGGACTACCTGACCCGCTATTTCCTGGCCGGCATCTCCCAGGGCATGGAAAGGTTACTTCGCGACACGTGCCTCCTGGAGCTGCTCACAGCGTCCCGTTGTGATTCGATCCTCGGAACTCGGGACAGCACACTGATCCTTCACGAGCTGGAACAGCTCGGAATAGTGGTCAGCGACGACGGCGGAACATCGTTTCGACTGCCGGAAGTACTGCGCCAGCACCTGATTGCCGCTCTCGGCGACGCCCGGCAGGAGTTGCCCGTGGACATCCGGCGTCGCACAGCAGCGGTCCTGGAGCAGGACGGAGAGTACGGTGCAGCACTGCGGGCGCTGGCCGACGGCCAGGACTGGGGACACGTGCGGGAAATGTTGGTCCGCGCAGGGCAGCGGGCGTACCGTCCCGGCACGTGCCGGTGGGCGGCAACAGCCCCGGAAGCCTTGATCCGGCAGGATGCCCTTTTTGCCTTGGCCGCGGCGCGGCATTTGCTGGATGACGGATGCGCGGCCGCTGCCTACAGAACCGCGGCCCAAATTCCCAGACTAACCCGCGATGCGGAACTGCTCAGGACAGCCCGGAACCTGCAGCTCACGGCGGCCGTCTGGGCTGGCGACGCGCCGGCAACGGGGCCGGGCCCGGCGGGTGTCCTCCGGGCCGCCAGCCACGGCAGCCCGGGGTCAGTCGCTCGGGCCCTGCACAATCACCGCCGGGCGCAGGACGGTCTTGCCAAAGGCCTTTCGCTCCTGCTCGCAGGTGATCAACGCGGCGCGCTCCCGTTTCTGAGACGCTGTGCAGAGCGCCCGGACGATGAAACGCTGGCAGGGCTTGCCGCACAACTTGCGCTGGCAGTTGTCGGCCCTGAATCGTCAACGTTGGGATTCAGCGGGCCTGCTGACGACGTCGACGCCGTTCAACGACAGGCCGAACGACTCGGGTTCACCTGGCTTGCCCGCCTGGCACAGGGCGTCCAGGCGGCGCAATTTGGGAAGGCCGGCAGTCAGGATGCCGTGCAATCGGCGGTGGAAAATTGCGAGCTGCGCGGCGACGAGTGGGGCGCTGCACTCATCGCCGCCGCCGCCGCACTCATGCGGCTGCGCTCGGGACGGTCCGACTACAGCGCCTTCGAATCCCTCGCCGTGCGGTTCCGCCGGCTGGACGCTGGGGCTCTTGAAGCCTGGGCCCAGTCGGCTCAGGCGCTGGTCGGCGCAGCTCAGGACCTGCCAGGGGCGGCCGACGACGCGCTGGCCGCAGAATCCTTTGCCCGGACTGCGGGCGTTCCGGGGGCACTCGCCGTCGCATACGCCGCCCTGGCCCAAGTCCGGCCGGAGCACGCCGCGGAGATCATGCAGGTCGCTGCCGAAACCGCCAGGTCGGCCGGTTTCGTTTGCCGTCCGTGGACGTGGACCGGTGCTGCATCAAGGAGTGAACCGCCAGCCCTCCCGGACATTCACGCTGTAGGCCCGCCCGTGACGAGCCAGCTTGTTGCCGTTTCCGGCGTGGCGGCCCTGCCGGCCCTCGACGTCCGGTGTTTCGGCGGATTTTCGGTCCGAGCCAACGCAATCAGCGTTGACCTGTCGAAGGTGCGCCCCCAAGCACGCACTGTATTGCGCATCCTCGCCCTCCATGCAGGACGCCCGGTGCACCGAGACCGACTCGCCGGGGAACTATGGGCGGACCTCGACAGTCCGTCGGCCCTGCACAATCTCCAGGTCAGCGTCTCGAATCTTCGTCGGGCCCTTCAGCCTGACGGACCGGTGGAAAGCCGCCAGCTCATCAGGCGACAGGGCGAGGCGTATGCCTTGGTTCTCGACGGCGGATCAACCTTTGATCTCTCCGAGTTTGACCGGGCGGTTCACGATGCGTCCATAGCTAGATCCATAGGGGATCGTGACGAAGCAGCGGTGAAGCTTAGGCGGGCCGTCGAACTGTATGCAGGCGAAGTTCTGCCTGAGGACGGTCCTGCAGAGTGGGTGACGGACACACGCGAACGGTACCGGCTCCGGGCAGCGGAGGCAGCTGCCTCGCTGGCAAATCTTGAGCTCTCGTTGGGTGACGCCGCCGCAGCAGCCGCTGCGGCCACGAGAAGTGTTGAAATCGACCCGTGGCGGGACGAGTCCTGGCGGACTCTCATCGGGATCTACCGCTCTTCCGGCGATCCGGCTGCAGCGGAGCACGCAGAGCGGCGGTACCGCGGCATGTTAAGCGCGTTGGGAGTGCCGCCCAACCTGGGACTCCGCCCGCGGTCCTGACCGCTGTTACCGCCCGGAAAACTGCACTCCGGCAATGGACACGGTCTTGGCCGCAGGGCTGCTCGGCTCCATGATAGTCAGCTTCACATCTCTTACGTTGTCGGCTCCCACGTAGAAACCATGCCGTTTTCCGTCATTAACCACTTCCACCACGGGGAAAATATCTTGATAGGTAGTTTCTTTCCTAGCACCTTCATGGCGCACGGAGATGAGGACTTTCGACGGCCGCTGTTCCTCGCGTGAAGGCGGTGGTTCCGAAGACAGTCCGGTGATGAACACGTAGACCAGCCGAGTGGGGCCTGCGAATGTAGCCTCAAGGTAGTTCTCACGCTCGCCGTCTTTGAGATTTGCGGCCCATGACGTGTTTGAGAACTTGTCGTTAGCGAGCTTGGGCTCACGCCCGTCAATGGAATCCGGTGCCGTCATTTCCAGGTCGCGAACATGATGGTCGAGAAGTTCGTCCAATACCCGCTGAGGCGCACCTCCAATCGAGTCGCTGTTGGCGTATGCCCCGCCGCCCAACAACCCCAGCACCGCAACCAAAGCCGCGGATCGCGTCGGGAAACGCCTTGACTTCCATCTGGGCCGGGTGCCTGCCGGTAGCGCTTTCCCCTCCGGCTGCCCAAACAGCCGCCTCCACCATGACGGTCGCCGAGCGTCCAAAGCCTCCGGGACACGGTCCACTGCGAGGCTGGCTGCACACCGCCGGCAGAAATTTCGATCAGACCGGTTGCCGGTGCCGCACGTTGCGCAGATGAGCTCGCCGGCGGCAGTGGAAGGCTCACGGTCCGTAGAAATTACTCGCGGGGCGCTGGCGATTCGTTGGCCAGGCTTCACGGCGGCCGGCTCGACGCCAATCACGGTGACCGGGTCACGAATGACGGCCACGGGCTCACCCTTTGCCTTCCCATGACCTACGGGTTCCGGTCTGAATCCTTGCCCGGACCCGCCGCGTGCGTTGCCTGCCCGGACCGTGCCGCTCCGGCCGGGGTTTTCATTGCCGGCGGCGGCACTCCTTCTCCCGTGTGGCGTTCCCGGCCGAGGTTCGCCCGCCGTCCGTACCGGAGGCACGGTTATCTGGGGCAGCTCCGCCGTGTCCGGCGGTGCCTTCGGCCCGGGTCCGGCCGTGTCAGCTTGTGGTCTATCGACGGCGCCAGCCGGTGGTCTCTGCCATTCGAGGTAGGCGCCGCAGTTGGTGCAGAAATTCTCGCCGTCGTCGTTGCGCGCACTGCAATCTCCGCAGATTAGCACCGCCTGCTCCTCAGGAATCGTCGGGGGAAGGAACAGCCGAGGTGAGGACCTCGACGGAGTGGGGAACGTGGGCTGGCTTCACAGAGCTAATGACGCCCTCCAGCCGTGTCAGGCTGACTGCCTCGACGGTGGCGGCGTACACGGTGACATGCAGCTTTGCAGGGGTCTGACCAGGCAGCTCCGCGCCCGGTGATTGGGACCAGGCGGCGCCACCGCTATCCTCAATCCGCACGTCCCGGACACCGCCGACGGCAAGTCGCACAGCATCGGCCACGCCCGGGACCGTGCCGCGGCGCCGGTGAATTGTTGCTGCGTGGGCAATCACGTCCCGCCGCTGAGCCGTTGACCAGGAATCATTCACCCGCACGCCAACCCAGTCGGCCAGCCAGTCCAGGAAATCCTCGGGGGCCAAGCGCGGATCCAGATAACACGCCAGGCCGTCCAAGGTAGTGAACACGGGGGCAAGGGCGTCGTCGAAGGCCAGCAGGAAGCGATGGAGGAAGGCGTCCTCTTGCAGGACCGCCGGAAGGCGGGTGGCCAACGGAACGGCACTGCCCAGCCCGTCCACCATGCCGCGCATCTCAGGCCCCTTCCGAAACGCGGACCTGGTGATCGAACGAAAAGACCAGCGCGTTCCGGTTCACGTCGATGCGCTGCTGCGGTTCGCCCCGCTTCCCCGTCAGCGGATCAGCGGCGAAAACGCGGACATCGTCGACGATCTCGGTCCCGGCCAGGCCCTGAAGGACGGCGTGCACTTCGCCGGCATGCACGGGACGGCCGAACGGCCACCCTTCGCCGTCGGGACCGCCCCTGATCGGGTCGAAGTAGCTGTACAGCGCCCGCAGGGCGTCTGCACGCAGACGCCCCGGTGAGACCCGTGGACGGGCTGTCAGCTGCGCGACGACGGTCACGCCGCGGTAGAACGGCGGTTCCACCAGCACCCGCGCCCCGACGGGTCGGCGCTCGTCCAGGTAGGCGGCAACCTCGGCGAGAGTCTCGGCATCCGGCACAAGGTCACTAAACGTCAGCCGGTTGTCCTTGTCCGGAACCGCCGCCGGAACCACCAGGATCCTTACGCCACCAGCCTCTTCGGGGGTAACTGCCGGAATGCACCGGACGCGGGCGATGTCCGGGGCAGCACGCTTCGCGAGCTGTTCGTAGTCCTCGGCGGTGATGGCCCGGTCGCGGGTGCGCAGCGCGAGGGGTCCGCGCTCCTTCGCCTGCTCAATGGTCTCCCCGGCAACCCCTCCGTGTGCGGCGCGACGGTTCTCCACAGTGTTGACGAAGGGAATGGAGGAGCGCAGCACGGACAGCGCCCGCGCGGCAAGGTTTCCCCGCGGGCCGCCGCCCGTTCTGTAGCTCGGGACACGTATCGGACTGCCGGCAGGCGGCACAGCCCCGTAGCTCCTGAGGGAACCGTCCGGCTCCCGCACTGCGGGGGGAAAACGCAGGATGCCTGACGTGCGGTCCAGCAGCACGACGCGGTCATCGGGAGCGGATCCGGCAAACGAGTCCACCTCGGTCCAGGTCTCCCAGCCGGAGCCTGCGGCGACCTCGACAATGAAGTCCTCACCGCCCGGCAGCACCGGACGGCGGCCCAGTTCGAAGGACTGCCCTGGAACACCTTCTGACATGCCCACGACTTCGTCGTAGATCGTCTCCGCGTGGATGGCGGGAACGGAACCGCCTATCGTAAAGGCGCTCGCAGAACTCACCGTCGGAGAAGCGCTGTAAGGCGGATAACCGGCAAGCGGCTCCACCACACGGCAGCGGAGCCAGCCTGCCCGCGCAGCGCCCTGAACAGATGGGGAATGGCGATGCGGCAAATGAATCACCACATCGCCTGGCCGGTTCAGGCCGCCTGTCCCGTCGCTGTCCAGATCGCACGATACCCAGGAGCTGCCGTCCCACGCCTCCCACACGAGCGGGGGGTTGCTCGGGTTAACGCCCACGCCCCGGACCTCGCACTCGAACCGGAGCACAACAGCGCATGAGGGAGCCGCGTCGTTCAAGCCCAGCAGCATCACGTCGCCAGGAACGGGCGGCGTCCCGAAGCAGGGGAAGCTGCCGTCGCCGTGCACTGCTTCCGTGCGCGGCACGGCGGCCCCGCCGCCCGCTTGCGTCATGACATGGGCCAGCCGGCGCGGGGGCACCGTCAGCTCACGGGTCGTCGCGAAAACGACTGCCTCTTCTTCCTCCGTGCGCCGCGTCGAAGCCTCGGTCCCTTTCGGGATGACGACGGCGTCCGGCTGCGGAGCGGACAACCTCATCAGGAGTTCGACGGACGCCGCCGTCGGAGGGTGAAGAGTGACCCCGAGGAGCTCGAGAAAGGCGACGTAAAGGCGGTCGGGTACGCGGTTCAGCCGGTAGAAGAGCTCGTCCACCATGAAGGCGAAGGTCTCAATGAGGGTTACGCCCGGATCGGAGACATTGTGGTCAGTCCACTCAGGGCAATAGTGCGCCACCATGCGCTTGGCGTCGTCCACCAGGTCCTGGAAGCGGCGGTCATCAAGATTGGGTGAAGGGAGCATTATGACGCGGCCTCCTCGCCGTTGCGCGGGATGACATAGAAGGGGAAAACAAGGTTGCGCGGATCGTTGGTGCCCCTGATGGTGTACTGCACGTCGATGAGGAGCACCCCCGCGTCCGCACCGTCGAAGTTGACGATCACGTTCTCAAGGGTGATTCGTGGCTCCCAGCGGTCCAGGGCCACGCGCACGGCGTAGGCGATGTCTCCGGCCGTTGCTGCGTCGGCGGGCGCGAAGACGTAATCGTGGACAGAGCAGCCGAACTCCGGCCGCATCGGCCGCTCTCCCGGGGAGGTTGCCAGGATGAGGTGGATGCTCTCCTCAATTTCGCGCTGATCGCGGACCAGCGCAATGCTGCCTGTCCGGTCGGTCCGCAGCGGGAATGCCCACCCGGCGCCGATGAACTCCTGTCCCACCTCGCTGCCTCCTGTCGTTGTTCGAGCGCGCCCTGCGGCCAGACTCAGTTGATGCGGACCAGACCGCCCTTGACGGTCGTCGTCGCGCCGCCGGAGAGCTCCGCCGTCGCGTCCCCGGCCACCTTGACGCTCGGGGCTTTCAGTTCAGCGGACGCACTGCCGGTGATCTTCACCGTGGCACCCTTCAGTTCGAGTTCCGAGAGTGCTTCCACCGTCACTTTCTTGCCTTTGATGGTTACCGAGCCGGCCGACGTCGTCACGGCAACGTCCTTCTTGGCTGTCACGTTTACGGGTCCTTCCGAGAGAATCTCGATTGCGGCGTCCGGCTTCTGGACGAGTGAGATCTTCTGTTTGCCGCCGCTGGTGCTCACCGTGAGCTGTTCGCCGTCCGGGGATTCGAGGAACTCCACAAGCATTCCGCTGCGGGAGACAAACGCGCGCCGTGTGACGGCGCCGTCGGACGAGCCCACGTGGTCCGCCCAGGGTTTGTCCGGTTTGTCCTGGCCGTTGTACAGGCCGCCGAGGACGAACGGCTGCTGGAAGCTGCCGTGGCCGAAGGCCACGAGGACCTCGTCCCCCACTTCAGGGAGGACGACGGCGCCGCGCGAGGCCCCCGCCCCGGCCTGGACGGTGCGGGCCCACCAGCTTTCGTAGTTGTCGGACAGCACCGGGAATTTCACCTTGACCCTGCCTTGGTTTTCCGGGTCCCTTGCCGCCGTCACGACGGCATTGACCACTCCAGGCACGGCGCCCCGGCTGTTGCCGCCGGCGGCTACCCCGTAGAGGGAGCGCTCGGATTCGTGGCTGACGGCGAACGTTGTGAGATACCCGGTATCCGGGCTGAATTCGTGGCGGGATGAGCTCAGCGTGTACCGGCCGTCGAAGGGCTTGCCGGCACCCTTGAGCACAACGGCGGTACCGGCCCGCAGTTTGGGGTTGCCCCGGGCCAGGCCTTCCAGTTCCGCGAAGGCGCCGCCAAGGCGGGAGGCGATGGAGGCTGCCGCGGCGTCGCATTGTGCCGCCTGGTCAAAGGCCGTTGGAGGAGCTACGTACCGGGGGCTTCCGAACTTCTTGGCGAGGGCGGCCGGGTCCACATCCGGCAGTTTGGCACTGCGCGTCTGCGCCTGCGCGACGGCCACAATCGCCTTTTTTGCGGCGACGTCCCAGCCCCGGACTTCGACGTCGGGAACCTGGTCCGCGGAAGTGACTGTGCCGCGAAGCGCTACAAGGTTGACCCCCCGCTCAAGGACCAGGGGGTCCTCCTTTGCCCCGCCGGCGCCTCCCGGTGCCGTCGCTGAGTCCGTCGACGGCGTGAAATGCAGTTCACCGCCGGACACGGAAAGGACCACCCCTGATTCGACGGCGAGCCGGTGCAGGAAGTCCCAGTCGCTGATGCCGTCCTGGGCCACGTGCTGGAGGACGGGGCCCTTCGCGGCGATGGTGCCCGCCTTGATGCCCGCGCGCTGGGCCACCTTCCGGACGATGTCCGCGGCTGTGCTCTGAAGGTACGCTTCAACGCGCCGACCGCGGAACAGCCGGTGGGAGTGATCCAGGCCCCGGACGATTGTGTACAGGCCCTCGTGGTCCATTTCTGTTTCCAGCGCCGTCACTTCACCGGAGAGCAGCGGGACGGGACCTCCCGGGCCGCTCTGTTGCACGGACAGCTTCACGGGTACACCGATGCTGAAGCCTGCCTTCTCGAGGACGGTGGAGTATTCATCGCTGAAGCGGAGCAGGAAGAGGTCCGGAACGTTGCTGCTGTCATCGATATAGCCGGCCACCAGCCGCGCGGCAACATCCGGCGGGAGCGGCCTGCCAGCCACCTCCACCAGCAACATGTTGCTGAACTCCTCGCTATGCGCCACGGACCACCTCCCTCGCCCGCCCGGAGGCGTTAGGCAAGTTTCCGGACGGCAGCTCGTCCACGGCGGGCAGCATGACGGAGTTGCCGGGCCGCATCCGCATGGGGTCGTCGATGCCATTCGCCGCAGCCACCGCCCGCCACAGGGACGCATCGCCGTATTCGCGGTAGGCGATCCCCGCCAGGGTGTCCCCCTCCACCAGCACGTGGAGCCGCCGCGGCACCAGCCCGCCGGAACTGGGGTTCTGCTTGGGCGGGTCTCCGGATATTTCTTCCAGCGTGACGGTGCACGTGGCACGGACGGGCAGTCCTGCGGCCGTGAACAGCGTGTACTTGACCTGCACGCTGGATACGTAGGCAAGGAAGCCCGTGAGCTTGCCCCATCGGAACAGCACCCAGGGAGGCGAGCCCTTGTTCTGCTTCAGCGACGCCTCGGTGGGTGCACAGCACGAGAACAGCTTCTCCACACGCTGGACCACCGCGTCATCCTGCTTCCCGGAGGCATCAAAGAACATCTCCAAGGCCAGTTTGGAGGGCATCGGCCCCTTGTACTGGGGCGCACCGGCCTTCCCGTTGGCCTTGGCCGTTTGGCGCGCCCAGGAGGCGGACTTCCCCATGGTCAGTTCTTTGGGGTTGAACTGGAAATCGATCCGCCCGAACTGCGGGCCGGGTTTGTCCAGTGACCCGTCTTTGGACGGTTCAAACAGCTCCAGGTACGCGTGCGAAAGTTTGAGTGCCTCTTCGCCGCCGCGGCCGGACGAGCCGCCGGCGGCGGCTGCTGTGGCGGGACTGGCGGCTCCGGCCGCGCCCTTGGCGGGCGCAGGGACTGCAACTGTGGTCATGTCAGGTTCCTTCCGTCAGCGCAGTTTCGAGACAAAACCGTGGTGGGCGATCTCAAGGGTTTCCATGATGACCTTCGGCTGGTCGGGGTTGAAGGAGGGCCCCTTCCACCGCACGGGAACGACGTCGTAAAGTTCCCAGCCGGCGATTTTGGTGCCGTTGCCGGTCATCGCCTCGATGATGCCGGTGCAGCGGGTGTAGCCGGAGGCCATGTCGGCGAACCACTTGGCGATCTTCTCCGTGTCCTTCCCCAAGGGCCTGGTCAGCGTGATGTTCGGATACTTGAGCCGGGTGGGCAGCTGCCAGATGAAGGCGTTGTTGCCGCCCTCCTCCCGGGATTCAATGACCACTTCGCAGCCAAGTCCCTCACAGGTGGAAAACGCTCCCAGGTCCGCGTTGTCCAGAGCGACGATGTATTGGACGCTGACAGCGGTGGCGACATCTTCCAGCATGGCTTCCTCAATTCGAATCGGTGCGCAGGCCGCGGCGTTCGCGGTCAAGCAGCATCTCGGCCTTGATGCGGCGGATCAGCGGCCCGGCAAGCCGCTTGGCAAGCTCCTCCAGCTGATCGGGGTTTGCGGCGCCTGCCACGCCTGGCGCCCCCGCGGACCCGCCGGGTGCCGGCGCGGCAGGCCCTGCGGGAGGCTCGTCCCTGTTGGCCTCCCCGGCAGGGGACGCGCCGGAAACCTCTGGCGGAGCGGTCACTGGTACGGCCTCCGGCGGGGCCGCCGCATCGGGCGCCCCGGGTAGGCTGTCCCTCTGGACCGTGCCGTTGAATTCCTGGCCCTGGCTGGCCAGTCCATCCATCACCGGCTCCGCCGCCGGGGCAAGCGTCAGGACGACGGGGTTCTGAGCAGCCGAATGAACCACCGGTTGACCAGCAGTTCCGGGGAGATCTGCCGCCACGGGATAGCGGGCTGTACGGAACGGAACGGATCCGGGGAAGGCGGCTACACGTTGGAGGGCCGGCGCAACGGTGTCCAGCGAGCGGTTGCGGGCTCGGGTGCCGGGGAAGGGCATTCCGGGTGAGGGAGATCCGTCCGGGGCATGCGCTGCCGGCGTGTCCAGATTGAGGGTCCGCTGAATGACGCTTCCGACGGCGGCACTTGGGGCGGGCGGTTCGGTCACCTCTCGCAGATCGGGGCCGCCGCCGGACTCTGGTTCGGTTTCGACGGCTGGCCCGGTTTGGTAGCCAGTACCGGCATCAGGCGGGAAGTCTGTGGACATCCGGTCCGGTTCGCCTCCGCCCGTGGCGTCGGTGGCTCTGTCCGCGCCGGTTCTGCCGGGCGCGTCGCCGCCGATGGCCATGGAAGCAGCAGTGCCGGCTCCGGTCTGGGAGGCCGGCGGAGTGTCCCCAGCCGGCACTTGCTGAACGGCCGGGGGCATCGCCGTCATACGTTGCCAAGTAAGGGGCGTGGAACCCGGGGTCACCGGCCGCGACGCGCGCACGTCAGCGGTGCCCACCCGTGAAGCGGACCATTGGGCCGCGGTGTCAACTGCTGCCTGATCCGTACGCTGGACCGTCGCTCCGGATAGCGCATCCGACTGCGTTAGACCAGCGGATTCCAATCCCTGCATCGCTCCGGTTCCGACTGGCGGTGTGCCGTTAGCGCCGGGGCCCCTCCCGGCTAGGGCTGTGCTTTCTGGAATCGGGAACGCACGAGTAACGGCCGGCCAGCCGTGCCCGGCGTCCCTTTGGACCGCGATACCTCTGTGAACGGGGATCCCGGCTTGGACGGGCACCCCGCTTTGCGCAGGGAACCCGTCCGCCCTCTCGTCGCCCAGGAGACCGCGGCTGAGGACTGATGTCTCGTCGGCCGCGGATGTACTGGGCAGGTCTGGTCCTCTGGCGCCGGCGGCCGGCCCGGAATTGTCCGCCGGCACCTCGTGGTGCGGATCGTCAGGCTGAAGCAGTGAGGCAGCAGTCTCCCGGAATGCCGGGCCGCCGTCGTTCTCTAGGTGCCTATCGGCCGCCAGCCGGGATACGACGGGAAGGTCCGCGCGCCTTTCTGTATGAGCGCCCTGCACGGCGATCCTCTCCCGGCCGGAACCTCCCGACGGCGGCGTTGGTGCCGAAGGCAAGGCATCCGACAGCAATGGTGCCGATGATTCCCCTGCCAACGGCAGCGGCGACGGCTGCTGCTCCCCGGTGCCCTCATCGTCCGGGGCCGTTGCCAGGCTTTCTGAGCCATTGCCGGCTTCCGTGGTCTCGGCAACCGGGCTTTCAAAGAACGTCATTGACGCGGCCGGACCGGACCCTGGCGGGGTGGCGACGTCTGCAAGTGAACCGGACACGGCGCCTGGACCGCTGGCAGAAGCCAGGTTGGCTGGTGACGGCGGGGGTACCGCGCCGGCGGCCGGCATGGGTGCTTCTGCCCGCTGTACGGGCCAGCGCGTTTCCGGCACATCCGATGCCCGGGGCATGGGGTGCTCGGAGGACGCGGGTGGGGAAAACGACAGTGGGCGCCCCAGCCCGAGCCGGCTCGGATAGATAAACGGCGGTGGCTCCCTGGGCGCAGGTGGTGAGTCCGGCCCGCGTTCCGTGGCTCGCTGGACGGCAGGAGGGGCAGGCAGCGGCACATACGTGGCATTTCCGTCGGAGGTGCTGCCCCCCGAGTTGTGCCGCGGCGGAGCCACCGTGTCCCATCCCGACGTGGGCCATTCAGCCGCTTGCGATGCACCGGAGTCCGTTACACCCGGGTCCCCTTCCGGAAGGGCAGTTTGCGCAGACTCCGCGGTCTGAGGTTGGGCGGGCTGAGGTTGCTGAGGCGAAGGTTGAGCGCCGGCCGCCGAGCGTTGCATCGGTACCGTGGGCCGCACAGACGCCTGGGGCCTGCTGGGAGGCCTCTGATTGCCTAATGGTGCCTGATTTGATCTGGTGCTTAAGTCCGGCTCCGGCTGGTAGCCCACCTCCGGCGTCGGAACCGCTTCGACGTGCAGCACCCCATCATCGTCCGGCGCTGCCGTCACCGAAGACGCTTCGTAGGGAGCGTCCGCCGCGGAAGAGGTGCGCTGCACCGCCGTCGGAAGTCCGCCCGTCGGAAGTCCGCCCGCCAGACGAGAGCGGGCAGGCGGGACTAGCAGTGTAAGGTCGGCCGGTTCCGAACGGTACGCCTCCCCCGTGCCGGTGCCGCCGCCGTCGACGTCTATCACCCCGGGCGGCGCGTCGGCCGTTACGAGGTGGCTCATGGGGCCTGTGAAGGAGGGGTTGGCCCACGCCGCAAGGGAGCCGGCGAAGCGGTCAGGGCCGTGGGCCAGTTCCATGGTGCCGATGGTGCGTTGGAGCGGCGGCAGGAAAGCCCAGCCGGCGGGCGGCACCGGAGGCCGGTCTGCCGGTGCCTCCGCTTCGGGCGCTGAAGCTTCGGGCCCTGGCTGGGGGCGATCACGTTGCCAAGGCCACCGCATGGTTCAGCGCTCCTGGGAAAGCCGGGTGTTGATTCCCGCGATTTCCTTGACGTACCGGAGCCGCTGGCCGTGTTCCAGATCCAGGATGTCGTCAAGGGGCCAGTGGAAGTGGTAGGCCACGTACGCCACCTCCTCGTAGATCCGGTCCGGCGCGTACGTCATGATTCCCCCAGGCGGCCACCAGCGAGATCCGCCGTGAAGCGGTGGGAGCATTCGGGGCAGGTGACCGCGATCCGCGTGTGGCCTTCGGCGTTGATCCGGCGGTAGAAATCCTGCAGGAAGGCGACGTCGGAGGCGAACATGTTCTCCACCACGGCGGACGTGACCGCTCCCAGGGTGCCGAGCGACGTGATGACCCTGCCCAGGAGGACAACGGTTGTGTAGGCCGCATTCTCCTGGACCCGGGCATCGTAGAGCGGCAGCAGTTCATCGCGGGCCGTCGCCAGCCGCATGACACCGGACTTGTGGACGGTGCCGTCCTGGTCGACATACCCCCGCGGAAGCTCAAAGCTGAACTCGGTGCGGAGCGGCTGCCGGTCCCCGTTGCGGTCCTGGCCGCCGCCTAGCTGTGCTCCCGGCGGGTCCCCGCCCGGAGCCGGGAGGACCGCCGCTCCATGGGTCCGTTGCATCATGAGATGGTGGACTCGTCGTAGCAGATCACGAACTTCTCCGTGGCCTGCTCCGTTGCGCCGGCCTTGAGCGAATTCAGCTCAACGCTTTTCACCCAGCAGTTCACAAAGTTGTACGTCTTGAGCGTGTCGCCCTTGTAGTCGAGCAGGGCGACGGCGGCGGTCTTGCGGGCACCGGCGACGTCGCCTTCCATGACGGTCTTGAGCCAATCAGTCACGGTCTTGCTTTCGGTCAGTCCACGAGTGATGCTGAGCTCTCCCGGCTTGGGCCGGCCGATGAGCTGGCGCACCACATACTTTCCGTCCTTGGTCTGCTGCTTCAGCTCGATCTTGTCCACCTCCGATTTGAGGCCGCTCACTTCGATCACCCTCGGCACCTCGATGCCATCAATGGTGACCGTAAACGCGTTGGCTGGTGAGTTGTCAAAATCGCCGAGGGCCATGGTCTTGCTCCTTTTGAACTGGGATTACTCGCTCACGAGGCTGGTGCCGCCGGAGAACTGGGACAGCTGGAAAATGACGAACTCGGCCGGTTTCACCGGAGCAACACCGATCTGGCAGACCACCTGCCCGGCGTCGATGCCCTCTGCCGGGTTGGTCTCAGAGTCACACTTGACGAAGAACGCCTGCTCGGGGGTGAGGCCGAAGAGAGCGCCCTTGCGCCATTCGTTGGTCAGGAAGGCACTGATGGTGCGCCGGATGCGGGACCAGAGGGCGGGGTCGTTCGGTTCGAAGACGGCCCACTGGGTTCCCTGCAGGATGGACTCTTCGAGGTAGTTGAAGAGTCGCCGGACGTTCAGGTAGCGCCATTCGGCGTCGCTGGACAGGGTGCGGGCGCCCCAGACGCGGATTCCGCGGCCCGGGAAGGTGCGGATGCAGTTGACGCCGATGGGGTTCAGCAGTTCCTGCTCGGTCTTGGTGATCTGGGTCTGCAGGCTGGTGACGCCCCGGACGACCTCGTTGGCCGGCGCCTTATGGACGCCGCGGGTGTCGTCGTTACGGGCCCAGACGCCGGCCATGTGACCTGAGGGCGGAACGAACCTGTTCGTCCCGGTGGAGGGGTCGAAAACCTTCACCCAGGGCCAGTAGAGTGCAGCAAACTTGGAGTCGTAGCCGCCGCCGTCCATGCGCCATTCCTTGATCTGCTGGGCGTTGAGGTTCGGCGGCGGATCGATGATGGCGATGCGGTCGCCCATCAGCTCGCAGTGGGCGATGGCGGCGAGCTGGACGGCCTTGACCGTTTCCAGGTCGATGGATCCCTGTTCGTAGGCGGCCATCAGGTCCGGCACCGAGACCATCGTGACCTCATCGACGGCCTCCAGGCCGCTGAATCCGGTGCGGTCGGCGGCGTCGCCGACGTAGTCGTCGGCGTTGAGTTCTTCGGTGGTTGGCAGCTCGGGCTCCGGCTCCGGTGCGACCAGCTGGATGGTGCCCTTGTCCGGCTTCACAAGTGCCCCGCCGGTGGCGACTTCCTCGATGGTGACGATCTTCGATTCCGCGCTGACCTTCGTGGCGGCGTTGTTGGGGCCGCGCTTGGTGGTGACGTTGTCCCAGACCTCGGGCGGCTTGCCCTCCGCTGTAATGACGATCTTGAACTGGTCCTCGGGTACGTTTTCGCCGCTGGGGTCTGCGATTTCCACGGTGACTGGCTTCGGGTTGGCGGCCGCGGATTTGGCCGTCAGGCGATATCCGCCGATTTGGGCCGTCGGCGAGGCCGTCACGGCCTTCGGCTGCTGCTTGGGTTTGTCCTCCTCGCGTGCTCCGTCGGCGCCGATGCGCACGACGTAGCAGTTCCCTCCGCCGTTGAGGAAGTAGCCGTAGACGGCGTGCGCGAGGTACGAGCCCGGGATGAAGTCCCCGAAGGTTTCGGAGAACTGGGTCCAGTTGGACACCAGGGTTGGCTGATTGTCCGGGCCTTTGGAGGCTAGGCCTACGAACGCAGCGACTGCTGTGCCTACGCCCTCGATTGGACGAGTGCCCGCTGCGACCTCGTTTACGTACACACCTGGCGAAAGATAGCTTGGCATTTTGTCTCCTCGGTGAACCCAAAACGTGGTTCAAGGGTCCTGCGGAGACGGGGTGCGGCGGTACGGCTATCTGGATGCGCTCACGGGAAGGATGGGATGCACGAAGGGGCAGGAGTGGAAGAAAAACTGGACGGCGTAGCAGTTGCCACCGCCGTTAGGGGCGCATAAGTAAGTCGCCGAACGCCGCAATCTGCAGCCTCGCTCTCGTTCGATGCACAGGTTGGCCCCGGGCAGTGGCGCGCTGTGATTCCCGGCCCGAGCCCTCAAAGGCTCTAGGCCTACGCTCATCGCAGACTCGTTGGACTCACTCAGCTGCGACGGGCTGGAACCCCAGCTCACGCATTGCCGGGGAGTTCTTGTCGTACAGCTGGTGCATGACGATAAAGCGTTCGATCTCGTCCGATCCGAACATATGCGCGCCGGTGATGTTGCGCACCGCCTCGTTGAAGTACCTGTTGAGGTCCGCGAGCATCGGCGTGAGGTTCCGGTTTGCGCCGCTCGGATCCGAATGCTGGCGGAATGGCTGATCAGTTACTCGCGTCAGGTGCTCGAAGTCGATAGAGCGGTACTTGGGACGCAGTTTTCTGCCGTCTGCCTGAGTGACCAAAACCTCGATCCGGAGAGCGCTCTTGCCACTCTTGCCGCCCTTACCCCATTTCGCTTTGCTCCCCTTCGCCCCGATTAAGTCCTTCAGCTCGTCGTCCGCACGAAGTGTCCGCCAAGCGTGGTCACGGAAGTCCCCGTAGTAACCCCTGCTCAACGTCCGAGCCCGTTTCAGGATCTTGAGCGCGTCCCTTCTCTCCCTCTTGGTGAGGGCTCGGCGTCCTCGGCCCTTCATGAAGTCCTCGAACCGGCTCTGCAGACCGTCCAGCTTTCTCCGGCTCCTGTTAGGCGCGCGTACGAACTCCGAAAGCAGACTAGGCATCCGTTTCTCGATGAGGACCAGGATCTCACCTGCGGATTTGGGGTTCGTGGGTTGGCCGCCACGAACGCCGACCTGCTCAGCCTCCGGCACTGAGCGCGGCGCTTCCTTCACAGTGACAGCTGTCCGCTGGAGCGACGGCACGCCGCTGACTTCAATCGATCCCCTGCCTGAGAGGTGCCGGTTGCCGGCGGTCACTGCGGCGTCATGAACGCGCTCAGTCAAATCACGGTGGTCGGTGTTCCTCACGGCAACGTCCGCCACTGCCTTCGCCGCAGCGGCCCCGTCGTCCCGCCCCGCAGTCCGCTGCGCCTTATCCTTGATCTTCGCCGCAGTTCCTTTGGCCTTGCTGGTCACCCACGCCTTACCGGCCTCCACTTTCCCCTTCACCCAGGCCTTCCCCGCGGCGACCTTGGCCTTCACCTTGCCGCCGAAGCTCTTCAGTCCCCGGATGATCGGCCCGGCAAGCTTGAGGCCGGTCTTGATCACGAAGTCGAGGGCTTTGTTCACTGGCTTCTGTAGGGTCTCCACGATCTGGCGGATCTTCTGGCCGACGCCGCCAATGCCGATAACACTCGCGAGGAACCCGATGAGGATCGGGACCATCTGCCCCAGGACGTCGTTGATCTTGTTCACCACGCTGCTGACGTTGCCGCGCACGATGTCGGCGACGGAGTCGATGATGGTGTTGACGAACTTCATGATCCGCTCGGCGTTGTTCACGAAGAACATCACGACGTCGTAGATCAGCTTGCAGGCCTTGATGAACGCCGCCGCGGGGTTGAGCAGGCCGATCAGCCACGTGATGCCGGCCGTAATGATCTTGGTGATCACGAAGTCCTTGACCTGCTCGAGGATCATGTCCTTGATGTTGCCGAGCTTTTCCACGAGCATCTTCCACAGGCCCGCGACGCCCTGGCTGGCGAGGACCTGGAAGATCTCCACGCCCTTCTCGACGGCGTCCATCGCCGCGGCGCCGATGCGCTTCACGATCCTGTTCTTGATGTTGGCCCAGGTCAGGCCGAACAAGGATGCGAGCAGCTTGATGATGCCCTTGACATCGAAGGTGTCGGGCAGCTCGACGCCGCCCTCCGCCAATGCGCCGAACAGCCAGCCCATCAGCCCCTTCTTTAGGTGGCCGAGGATGTGCTCCTTGAACATCAGGATGCCGCCCTTCACACCCTCGATCAGGTTGCCCAGGAAAGCGACCGGATTCTTGATGATGTCCCCGACGACGCCCGCCGCGCGGGACAGGACGTTCTTGAGCATCGAGGCAAGCTCACGGATCGTGTTGATGATCGCCTTGATCGCGCCGATCGCCTTATCCACCAGGCCCTTGTTCTCCGCCTGCAGCGCCTCGATCCGCTCGTCCAGCCCCTTGCGCGCCTCGACGTACTTCGTCGCCAGGGCGTCGACCACGGACTCCTGCTTCGCGTTCACGTCGCTCTCGAGCTGGGAGAACTTGTCGCCGATCTCCTTGGAGGCCTCGGCCCCGACCTTTTGCAGACTGGCCGGGAGGCTCGCCGCGTAAGACGCGATCTCCGCCTTGCCCCTGGCGATCCGCAGCTTGGCCGCGGTCAGAGCTCTCCCGACGATGTCCGCCACGTTGGAGATGACGCCGTCCATTCGCTGCAGATACAGCTCACGGCCCGCCTCGTAGAACTCATTGACCTTCGGGGGCATGCCCGCAATCTTGTCCCGGAGCCAGCGGTACCCGCCGAGCCAGCCGCCGTACCGGTCCTTCTTGTAGGCCGACATCTTCGCCTCGACGTACGCCTCGAACGCCGACCGTGCACCGGCCTCGCCCTTCTCGAAGGCAGCCTCCACCTTCGGGTCGATCCCGTCGAGGATCTTCTTCACGTCGGCGTCGGCGGCTGCGAAGATGCCCTGGACTTTCGCCGTGACCTCGGCGCGCTTCGCCTCATCCTTGGACTTGGTCTTGCCCTTGTCCGCGACCAGGTTTGCCAGCGCCGTCGCCTTGGCACTCTGCATGCCCGTGACCCCCGCGGCGGTCTGCGCCCCGGCCTCCGCTTTGCCCTGCTGAAGGACCTGCTGCTCCTGCTGGCGGAACTCCGCGGGGGCGGTCTGGGCATGCTCGGCGGCGGCCTGCTTGTCGGCGAGGCCCTGCTTGAACTCAGGCTCGTTGGACTGCTCCAGCTGCTGCTCGCTGACCTCGGCGTCGGCCATCTCCTGGTTGGCCTGGTGCGTGCCGGCGGCGAGGTTGACCTGCTCGGCCGGTGCCGGCTTGGGCACGGCACCTGCCGCGGGGACGTTCACAGCCTGGCCCGGCTGCTCCTGGGCCATCGGCGTGACCGGCTTCGGGACAGCCTTGGACTGGTCAGGCGGGGCACCTGTGGCCGCCTCGATGTCCTTGGCCTGGCCCTCCTTGCCCTGCGTGACCAGGCCCTTTACCTGCCCCTTGGCTTCCCCCGCCTTGCCGGACTTTTTGTATTCGTCGGCCTCCTGCAGGGTCTTCGGCGACTTCGCCTCTATGGCCGCCTTGACGGCTGCGATGAAGGCTTTCTTGTCGAAAGAGCCGGCCGGCTGGGCGTCCATGGTGTCGAGTTTTGCTGCCTTGGCCTGACCGGCGACGTCATCGGAAGGGGGAAGTGCAGCCGCCTGGGCCTCCTTGGCCTTGGACGCGGCCGGATGGTGCGCCTTCCGTGACTGCGCGAAGCCCTTGATGTTGCCGGTGACCTGGCTGAAGGCCGGATCGTCCTCGGGCCGCACCGGGATGGGTGCAATGGGCGGCTGTAAAAGCTTGTCGGCAGGCAGTGCAAGAGGTGCCAACGTGGCCGGAGCGGCCGCTCCCCCGGCGGGCGCAGGTGCGGGAATCTTTCCTCCCGCGGGGCCCTTGCCCGCCCCGCCGGTTTTGGCCGCCCCGGCTTTTCCGAGCGGGCTGGCCCCCGGCACGGGCTTGGGCGGCGGCACTGGCTTCTTCCCAGGCACCTGCCCGGGTCCGAATCCTGTCTTGGTGACGGCGAGGGCCGAGGCGGGCGGCTTGGGGCCCTCGAGCTCAACGGGAACGCCCGCCGTTTTGGCGGCCTTGAGCCCCTTCTCGACCGTGGCGATCGCGGGCTCATCCCTGCGGACCTCCTTCAGCGCTGCGTCGATCTCGGCAACGGCCTGCTCCCCCGGGGATTTCAGCTTCGCGGCCATGAGTGCGCCCACAGCGGCGTTGCCCGCCTGCCGCTGCAGGGCCAGCACGGCACGCGGACCGACTCCCGCCCGCGTAGAAACCCCGGCCCGCCGCCCGCCCTCGATGAGGACACCGCCGACCTCACTTCTCGAAGCGACGGTGGCCGCCCGCGCAACTGTGGGCCCGGCGCGCTGCGCCGGAACCTTGCCGGGTCCGCCCTGAAAGGTCGTCGCCATGGACCGCTCCGGCCGGGATCAGCCCGGCTCTTCCTCTTCCGCCTCGTCACGCTGGACAGTGCCACCCGAAAGAAAAGACCCCTGCGCGGTTTCCTTCTCCTCCTCTTCCTCACGCTGGACCGATTCCTCGCGCTGCACGGATTCCTCGCGCTGAACGAATTCCTCACGTTGTACGCCGGCACCTCCCACAAAAGTCCCCTGGGCGGTGTCCTCGTCAGCGTCGCGCTGTACGACGGCGGCGCCCGCGGGGAAGCGCTGCGCCGTCGGAGCGGCAGGGGCGGACATCGCCCGCTCCGCAGTGGCGGCTGCCTCACGTTCGAACCGGTCCGACGGGTCGCTGACGCGCACGCCGGTGCCCGTGGCGGTCCCGTCCACCGGGCCGCTACGCTGCTGGACCACGTGCGTCAGTTCATGGGCCAGCATGGTGCGGCCGGCGTCGGAGCCGGGATCATACTTGTCCCGCTGGAACACGATGTTGGATCCCACCGTGTAGGCGTGGGCGTTCACGGACGCTGCAGATGAGTGCGCAGCATCGCCCGTGTGGACGCGGACGTCAGAGAAGCTGTGGCCCAGCCGGCCCTCCATATCGGCCAGCACTGGTTCCTCGAGCGGCTGCCCGCCTCCGGATGAGACGACGTCGAGCACTGGCGACCGTTCCTCCTCCGCAAGGCCGCGGACGCCGCTGTTGCCGACGGCGCGCTGAAGCGCCAGTATGCCCCGGGACCCGACGACGTCGGTCCGGCCGGCTGCCGCCGCCCGGTACAGCACCGCAGGGTCTGCAGCTTCGGTCCGGGCCGGCTTGGCCCGCAAACTGTCGACGTCGGACTGGTCGTGGTCGTGGCTGTGCATCATGCGCCCCTTTCATCAGACCTACACAGACGATCCCCCTTGCCATGCGGCGCTACAAGCGCCGCCGCGGCGCCGGAACGGGCAGCCGTTCCTGCCCCAACGGGCAACGCGCGCTTGCATCACCGAACGGATTTCCTCGCCGTCGAGAGCATCCCCCAATACGGGCCGAACTCGCTTTCCAGCGTCAGCCGCCCCAGCTTGCGGTACTCCCGCTGCACGGCGGTGACGAGGTGCCGCATGGTCACCGTCCCGCCGTCGTCCGCTGCCAGATATGCGGCGGTGACGGCGGCGGAGCGGATGGCGCCGCCCGCCAGTTCGAAGGCCTTGCCCAGGAAGGCAAGGTCCAGGTCAGCCGCCCGCCCCAGCGTCCGCCCGAGGCACCGGTCCCACAGGACGCTGCGGTGGGCCGCGTCCGGCAGCGGGAAATCGACGACGACGTCCAGCCGGCGGGTGAAAGCCTCGTCGATGTTCGCGCGCAAATTCGTCGCCAGGATGGCCAGGCCGTCGAAGGTCTCCATCCGCTGCAGCAGGTAGGCGCTTTCAATGTTGGCGTACCGGTCGTGGGCGTCCTTCACCTCCGAGCGGCGCCCGAAGACGGCGTCGGCCTCGTCGAAGAGCAGCACCCCGTTGACGCCGGCCGCGGCCGTGAAGATCCGCTCCAGGTTCTTCTCGGTCTCCCCCACATATTTGTCGACGACGGTGGCCAGGTCCACGACGTAGAGGTCCAGTCCCAGGTCCTGTGCCACCACCTCCGCCGACATCGTCTTGCCGGTTCCCGAATCCCCGGCAAACAGGGCCGCGACGCCGTGCCCGCGGCCGGCTCCGGGCCGCATCGCCCAGTCGCCGAGGACCTTCTCGCGGTGCTTGGCCCGCAGCGCAACCTCCTGCAGGGCCAGCAGCACGGCATCGGGAAGGACCAGGTCATCCCAGCCGACCACCGGTTCCACCCGCCTGGCCAGGCGGTCCAGGGCCGAGCCGTTCTCTGCCCGCGCTCCGGCCCCGAGATGCGACGCAGTGATCCTGCCGTCCGCAGCCAGGGTGGCCTGGATCTGCGCCGATCCGGCGGCGCGCGCCACATGTTCCGGCCGCAGCCGGAAGGCCGATGTGGCCGCCGCTACGTCCAGTCCGTTGAGCGGGCCAAGCGCTGCCCGCCACAGGTCCGAGCGCTCGGCCGACGTGCTGACAGGAACCTCCACCAGCAGCGGCGGCCGGGTGGTCCACGCCGGATCCCACGCCGCGTCCCCGACGAGCAGCACCGGCTGCGGCTCGGCATGCAGCGCTTCCAGCAAAGCGGGGTGATCAGATACCGCGGCGAGGGGGCCGGCCACCAGCCCCGCGCCCCGGAGCCTCGCTTCCCGTACGGCGGCCTGCGCCAGCGGGAGCGGGTCACGCTCTGCGGCCAGCCGGGTCAGATCAAGGAGAACCGCCTCAAAGCCAGTGGACCGCAGCGCCTCGGCAGCGAGCACGCGTCCGGACCCCGTTGCGGGCTCGCGCAGATAGGCCAGGCGGACACCCGCGTTGAGTGCCCTTGCGAGCGGTCCGGCGTCACCCCAGCTGACGGCCGGCTGGCCAGCCAGCACGGCCGCGAGGTCAGGTTCCGGCGTATCGTCGCCCAGGAGATGCCCGACGACGCGGTCCGGCACCCGCAGCGCCCTGCCGGGCAGCGGGCGGTCCGGATCCTCGACGGCCACCAGGCCGCCCGTGATGAGCGTGCCGGTCAGCAACCGGGCCCTGCCGTCCGCGGCGGTCAGCGGTTCGCCGCAGAGCGCCAGCGCGACGGCGACCGACGGCCGGCGCCTCGTGACGTCGTTGTTCAGGTATCCGAAGAACTGTTCGAAGCGCGGATCGAGGTCGGCTGCGAGCGCCACGAGCAGCAGATCGACGTCAAGAGGCAACAGGCCGAAGGTCGCGGCGAGTTCCCGGAGCCTCAGCCGGTGTCCGGCTTCCTCGGCCTCGTCCGCCGACTGTTCGCATTGCAGTTGCCGATGCGAGGCATCGCCGTCTGCATCCTGACCGTCCGGATCCAGAGAGGGGGAGGCTCCGCCAAGCAGGCGGTCCACCGCCTCATCACTGAGATAGAGCCCGCGGAACGGGTCATCAGGCTGCGGGTCATCGGCCCGCCGCGCCGCCACCAGGAGACGGATGCGTTCCTCGACCACGCCGACCCTCCCGAGCAGGTGCGCGAGGCTGGGGTTCCCCGTCATCGGTCCGTCACCGGCGCGGGCGGCGCGGTCCGCCGACGGAGGCGGGCGGAGCGGAGTGCTGGTGCCGCCCCGCATCGGCAGCGCCGCTCCTCGTATCCGTCATGTCCACGTGCGTGCCCTGGGATGCCGGCGGGCCAGCCTGGTAAACAATGCCGGTATCAACCGGCGCGATGACCACGATGTCGAGCGACGGCTTCAGCTCCCCGCCCAGGGCAGACCACACGTCAGCAAAGGCGCGGTCCTCCGGCGGAGGAAGCCCCACGGTCAGCGGCACCACCAGCCCGGTCTCGGCCAGCGGGCCAACCACGAGCTCGTCCGGCAGGGCATCATGCTTGAGGAAGCAGCGCAGCAACTGGTCCAGGAGCCGGTGCTCGTCCTCCGGTCGTTGGGTCCACGCCGTGACAAGGTAGGAGAGCTTGTAGTGGCGGGGTGCGGGCCGGCGTGTCCGGACGTGGCCGTCGTCGCCCCGCTGTTCCGACAGGCCCCGTTCGCGGCGCCGAACGTCCTCACGGATGTCGTAGAGGTACAGGTTGACCGTTGGCGCATTGCGTCGGGCCGCCCAGTCCTTGGTGGGCGCGTCGAAGACCACATCCACTTCTGAGCCGTCAAGGGCCTCAGTCCGGATGAGGGTACGCAGTGCGTCGTCCACCTGGGCAATCACGAGGTCTCTCCCTGGTTGTCGGACCTTACGGCCCGCCGCGTGACGGACCGTAAGGTCCACGTTGATCGAGCCTGTCCTCCGCCGGCACCATGAACCGGGCACGCGTCCGGGAACTGCCCGCTACCCCTTCGGGCAGTTCCCTATATCAGTCCCTCCCGCAATGCGTAGGCCACGGCATGGGATCGGTTGCGCAGCTGGAGCCGTGTGGTCACGTCGTGCACCACGTTCTTCACGGTGCGTTCAGAGTAGGCTAGTTTCTGCGCGATCTCGCAGGTGTCCAGTCCGTCCGCCAGCAGGCGCAGGACTTCAACCTCCCGCGGGGCGAGGCCGGTGAACATGATCCCGCGCGGTCCGAGGACGTGACGCTGCAATTTTCCGACCTGATCCAGCAGCCGGCCCAGCAGGTCGGGCGGCACGCTGCCCTCCCCTGCGGCGGCAGCCATGATCACGGAAACCAGACGGTCTGGAGTCGCTTCGCTGCGACGCACCAGGCCGACCACACCGGTCTCCACGGCCTTGACGAGGTCCCCGTCGTCGAGGCGGCCGGCCACAAGGACGGCCCGCGACGTTCCATGCCGCTGGACTATGCGGAGCAGAGTCAGCGCTTCATCGTCCACTGAGTCCGCAACCACGACGACGACCCTTGCCTTCTCGGCATTCGGCGCCCGCACGACGCGGACTTCTGGACGGGCACGCAGCTCGCTCGCGACTCCAGCTTCGGAGATCGGATCGCGGGCGTGGACTCTCACAGTGATTGGTTCCATGAATCCTCCCTTCATACATGTGATGGCCGCGGAACTGCCTGGTCGCCCACACCAGCTTCCCGTACCTTAATCCGGCACCCCGCTGCACTGAATTTAGCCGACGCTTCTCTTCGTGCAGTCAACAACGGCTCAACGGGCAACAGCACTGCCCGGAAGTCCGGCCCGCCGGAGTGTTTGCCGGCCGGCGTGCCGCCATAGCCTCGGAGTACCTGCGAGCGCATCGGCGTGAAGGATGTGCCCGGGGCTTCCGGAGGAGGGGCCATGAGCACCACTGCAACACTTGATTCGCCCGGCCTCACCTTGGAGCCCGGCGCCGCCGGGTCCGTCCGGCTGACCATTCGCAACGACGGTGAAGTTGTCGAGGAGTATTCTCTTCGGGTTGTGGGGCCGAGCGAGTCCTGGGCCGACGTCGTGCCCGACCGCGTCTCGCTTTACCCGGGTCATGACACCACCGCACTTGTGGAGTTCAGTCCCCCGCGGTCCGCCTCCGTCCCCGCCGGTGAATTCAAGTTCGGGATTCACGTACTGCCCACGGAGCATCCTGAAGATGCCGTAGTGCCGGAAGGCACCGTAGATGTACTGCCGTTTCTTCAGACGACAGGCGAACTCATGCCCAGAATGTCCCGGGGCAAGCTTGGCGCCAAGCACAATGTCGCCGTCGACAACAGTGGCAACGTCCCCATCACGGTCGACGTGGCAGGGTCCGATCCCGGAGAGCTGCTGGAGTTTTCGCTGCAGCCTCCGGAGCTCACCATAGAGCCGGGCACCGTCCAGTTCACAGCCGTGCGGGTCCGTCCTGCCCAGAAGATCTGGCGCGGCAGGCCTGCCATGCACATCTTCGCCGTGACGGCGACACCGTCAGACGGTATTCCCCTGCCGCTCGACGGGACCCACGTCCAAGACCCCGTGCTGCCGTCACGGACGATTATGGCGGCACTTGTCTTCCTGCTCCTGGTCGTGGCGCTGACCGTAGCATGGCACCTTACGCTCGACTCGGTCAGAGTAAGCGATCCCGACGATCCCAACCCCGCCCAGGGCGCTGCGTTCAACGTCCTCCCGCACGGTGGCCAGTGATGCCCACGGGTCCAGCACTCAGGGTCGGAGATACGGCGTTGTGCCCCTTGTCCGACGGCCCTAAACCGCACCTCGGCGGACCCGTCTCGCCGGCGGCAGGCGTTCCAACGGTGCTCATCGGCGGCTTGCCGACTGCAGTGGCCAATGGCCTTCCCGGCGGGATTGTGTGCGTCTCGCCGGTACCCAACGGCATCGCGTCAGGCAGCCTTACCGTGCTCATCGGAGGGTTCCCTGCTGCCCGCCTCGGCGACCTCAGCCTGCATGGGACTCCCGTCGCGCCGGGACCTGGATGTCCCACTGTCATCATCGGCGGCTGACTCATCCAACCGCGGCGGACGTTTCGGGCGTGCCACCCACCGGCGCAGAGAGTTGCGCGGCGCAGGGTTCACCCTGGATCACTGCGTTTCTTGCCGGCAGCGCGACTTTCACCTCGACTGAATTATTGCTTTCGTTGACCTCTGGGATGGTTCCCTTCGGGTCCGCCGTGATCGTGAACGTGTGAACTCGCTCGAAGTCGGACGCTCCGACATTGACTCGTACTGTTTCGGGCTTCGATTCAGTTGTCGCCGCCAGATTTACTTCCCTGCTCAGCCCGGTGTCGCTGCGCAGGGACACCAGAACAGACGCCGCTTCCGGCGTGTCTGCGCCCTGATTTCGCAAGTCCAAAGAGATAAGAAGGCAGTCAGGGCCATCGGCAGCGGCTCTGGGAGCCACCGAACACTCGGACGCTGCAGCCACCCTGAAATCCGGCACTGCCTGAGCACCATCCGGCGACGGCGCTGTGGCTGTCGACGGCGTCTGCGGAGAAGGGGTTGTGGCTGTCTCCTGCGTGAGTGCGGCCTGCGTGGGAACGGCCGACGTGATGGCGGCCGGTGTGATGGTCTCGGCGCTACAAGGTACGTGCGGTTGTGTGGTCGGGGGCGACGCCGATGTTGTTGTGGGCGGAGGCTCCGATGAAGTCGTCGGCGGAGTTGGGTCCGTGGTTGTCGGCGAAGCTGATGTAGACCCGGGTGAAGTCGAGGGCGCCGACGTCGACTCTGTGGACGAATCAGTCGTTTGGCCTGTCGAACCCGTTCCAGTCCCGCCCGTCTCGCCCCCGGTGGGCGTGGGCGTGGGAAATGCACTTACGGTGTAGCCGGGCACGGGCGGGCCGCAACCGGCAAGGGCGAACATCAGGAGGAGCAGTAGCGAGATGCAGACCCACTTCCGACGAGAAATCATTGTGCCCGCTCCGCTCAGATTCAAGTCCAGTTGTGTGCTCCGCTGCGGCCAACGTGCGGCGCAGCAGAATGCTCCCAGCAGAAATCCATCGTGCAGCGCGGGTGCTTCTGGCTCGCGGCCCGAAAGGGCAGACTTCGGGGCAGTATTCCTTCCGCCAATCGCCTGCGCGCGGCTGAACTACTCCGGCTTCTTTGCCCGGCTTGGCTGAACGCGGGGCGGCTCGCCCGGCATCTTCGGATAGTCCGGCGGGAAGGGCAGCTCACCCAGACCGTCCCTGACGTCCCGTTCCCACCACTGAAGCAGCTGGTCGATGGAGCCCGAATCCGCGTTCATATCGGCCCATGGATCCCCCACTGTTTTCAGCCGCTCCGGCACCGTGAGGATGGTGAAGTCTTTCGGACTTACGGTCTCGAGCTCGTCCCAGGTGATCGGACAGGAAACGGGGGCATGGGCGAGGGCGCGCGGGCTGTAGGCGCCGGCAATGGTGCGGTCGCGGTTTGCCTGGTTGAAGTCCAGGAAAACCCGCTCGCCGCGCTCTTCCTTCCACCAGTTCGTGGTGACTTTCTCCGGCATCCGCCGTTCGAGCTCCCGGGCGGCGGCGATCACGGCGTGGCGCACGTCCAGGAACTCGTGCGTCGGTTCAATCGGGGCGTACACGTGCAGCCCGCGGTTCCCCGACGTCTTGATGAAAGCGTTCAGCCCCGCCTCCGACAGCACTTTCCGCAGCTCTAGGGCCGCGGGGACGGCGTCGTCGAAGTCCGTGCCGGGCTGGGGGTCAAGGTCGATGCGCAGCTGGTCCGGGTTGTCGGAGTTCTCGGCGCGCGAGGGCCACGGGTGGAAGACGACGGTGTTCATCTGCACGGCCCACACTGCGGCCGCAGGTTCGTCCAGGACCAGCTGGGGATGCGAGCGAGCGCTCGGATAGATCACCTTGACGGACCGGATGAAGTCCGGCGTCCCCTTGGGCGGATTCTTGGAGAAGAACTGCTCGCCGTCGACGTTGTCCGAAAACCGCTGGAGCGAGACCGGCCGGTCACCGTTAGCGGTGATGAAGGCCTCGCCGACGTCGACGATGTAGCGGGCGAGATCGAGCTTTGTCAGGCCCAGTTCGGGCCAGAGGACGCGGCTGGGACTCGAGATCCGCATATCCCGGGGACCGTTGGGTCCGTCGACGGTGAGGATGGTCTGTTCGCTGGCCATGGGGACAACCTACCCTGCGCGGCACGCGGCGTCAGTACCTTGGCCCGCGCCAATGCATCTGTAAGGATGTGAACTGACCGGGCCGTCGGCTGCCGAAATCGTCAAAGGGGACCCTCTTCATGGTTGAATCCGCGAGTCTGGACCAGGCTTCCGGCCGGCAATTGCCCGGCCAGCAGTTGCTCAGCGTCGTGGCCGAGCAGGCGGGCATCCGGCAAGGGGACCCGGACTGGACAGACTTCGAGCGGCGCCTCGACCGTCACTTCCCTGACTTGTCCCGGCTCTTTCACTCGCTCTATGGCTCGCGGCCGGACTGGCAGGAGCAACTGACGTCCCTCCTGGTGGAGACGGCCCGCTCATGGAAGGACCGCCCCGGCGACCTGAAGGTCCTCGACGCCGAGCGGGACGGCAACAGCGACTGGTTCCAGTCCAACAACATGCTGGGCGGCGTCTGCTACGTGGACCGGTATGCGGCCGACCTCGAGGGCGTCCGGACGCGGATTCCCTACTTCAAGGAACTCGGACTCACGTACCTGCACCTGATGCCGCTGTTCCTTGCCCCCGAACCGCTGTCCGACGGCGGCTACGCGGTCTCCAGCTACCGGGACGTCAATCCCAGGCTCGGCACCATGGAGCAGCTGCGCGAGCTGGCCGCCGAGCTGCGGGCCAACGGCATCAGCCTGGTGGTCGACTTCATCTTCAACCACACCTCCAATGAGCACGAGTGGGCACGGAAGGCGGCGGAGGGAGACCCCCGTTACGGCGACTACTACTGGATCTTCCCCGACCGCGCCATGCCGGACGCCTTCGAGCAGAACGTGCGCGAGATCTTCCCGGAGGACCACCCCGGTTCATTTTTGCAGCTGACCGACGGGCGGTGGGTCTGGGCAACATTCCACACCTTCCAGTGGGACCTGAACTACTCCAACCCGGAAGTCTTCCGCGCCATGGCCGGAGAGATGCTCTTCCTGGCCAACCTGGGCGTGGACATCCTGCGGATGGACGCCGTGGCCTTCATCTGGAAGCAGCTGGGAACTTCATGCGAAAACCTGCCGGAGGCCCACACCCTGCTGCAGGCGTTCAACGCCGTCTGCCGGCTCGCCGCGCCGTCCCTGCTCTTCAAGTCAGAGGCGATCGTGCACCCGGACGAGGTGGCGCTGTACATCGATCCGGCCGAGTGCCAGCTGTCGTACAACCCGCTGCAGATGGCGCTGATCTGGGAGGCCATGGCCACCCGGAACGTGTCGCTGCTCGCCCAGGCGCTGGAGCGGAGGCACAACATTCCGGACGGAACGTCCTGGGTGAACTATGTCCGCAGCCACGACGACATCGGCTGGACGTTTGCGGATGAAGACGCCGCCGAGCTGGGAATCAACGGCTTCGACCACCGGCGCTTCCTCAATTCCTTCTACGTCAACCGGTTCCCGGGCAGCTTCGCCCAGGGCGTCCCGTTCCAGGACAACCCGCGCACGGGAGACTGCCGCATTTCCGGGACAACGGCCTCCCTCTGCGGCCTGGAGGACGGCTCCGCCGAGGCGATCCGCCGGATCCTGCTGGCCCACTCGGTGTCCTTCAGCACCGGCGGCATCCCGCTGCTGTACCTGGGCGACGAAGTGGGGCAGCTCAATGACTATCAGTACGCCATGGAGGACGGCCACGAGGCCGACAGCCGCTGGGTGCACCGGCCGCAGTTTCCGGCCGAGCGCTACGCGAACCGGACGGACCCGTCCACGCCGGAGGGGGCCGTCTTTGACGGACTGCGGCGGATGACGGCGGTTCGCGCGGGCACGCCCGAGCTGGCCGGAACGCGCCTCGTTCCGTTCGCCACGAACAACCGCGGCGTGCTGGGTTACCAGCGCCCTGGCGACGGTACCGTGATCCTTGTCCTGGCCAACTTCAGCGACGCTCCTCAGGTGGTCACTGCGCAGACGCTGTCAGGCTTCGCCGCCGAGGCGCTGGACCTCCTTTCCGGAGCCACGGTCCGGATCGACCAGGGAATCGTCCTGGGCCCGCAGGATTACGCCTGGCTCCGGGTTGTGCCCGCCGGCTAGGCGCTGACCTTGCGGCGCGCCTTCCTCACCTTCCCGGCCGCAAACAGGGCAACCAGCACCACCGCCGCGGCAACCACCACGCCCTGAAGCACACCGGCGTACTGCTCAACCAGCGGCCAGCTCTCGCCCAGGAAGTATCCGGCCAGCACCAGCACCGAATTCCACACCAGGCTGCCGGCCAACGTCAGCGCGAGGAGGGGCAGCAGCGGCATGCGGTCGATGCCTGCGGGAATGGAAACCAGGCTCCGGAAAAGCGGCACCATCCGGCCGAGGAAGACTCCCTTGTAGCCGTGGCGGGCAAACCACGCCTCCACCTTGTCGACGTCGTCGAACGCGACGAAGGGAATCCTGCCGATAAGCGCACGGGTCCGGTCCCTGCCGAGCCATCCGCCCAGCATGTAGAGCACGTACGCGCCCAGCAGCGATCCGGCGGTGGTCCAGAAGATGGCTTCCAGGAGGGTGAAGCCGCCACGGCTCGCCGTGAAGCCGGCCAGCGGAAGGATGACTTCGCTGGGGATGGGCGGGAACAGGTTCTCCGGGGCGACGACGAATCCGGCCCCTGGCGCGCCGACGGCCGCCATCACGTCGACGACCCACCGGGAGATCCCGTCCAGGTCGGAGGCGGCGCCGGACGCCGCAGCGACGGCGCTCATGCCCGGACCTCCGTGCCTGCTTGGGTGGCGTCGGCCCCGAAGGACGCGGTGCCCAGGAAGGCGGCGGCAGCAACGGCCGCAAGAATTGAGCGGAGCGTTCCGCTTCCAACAGTCAATGGCGCAATGGGACGGTACGTGATCATGATGGTTTTCCTCCAGGCGGATCGGGCTTGCCTCCACTCTCCCCTCCGGAGTTAGCCGGAGACTTTCACTGGTCTGTGTGCAGGCTGTGCGCGGCAATCCGGCATTATTGACTCATGCCCATCGCTGAAATCCCCGTCACGATTGCCGTCGGTGACGTCCAGGTTTCCGGAGCCTATGCCCGGCCGGACGCTCCCTTCGCCACCCTGGTTGTTGCCCACGGAGCGGGCGCCGGCATGGAGCATCCGTTCCTGCGCGGCTTCACCCGCGCGTTGAACGACGACGGCGTCGCCACCTTGCGCTTCAACTTCCCGTACCGCGAAGCGGGCAGGAAGTTCCCGGACCGGCCGCCTGCGGCGATCGCCGCGTGGCGGGCGGCCATGGACGAGGCGGCGGCCCGCTCAGCCGCCCATTCCGAAGCGGAGCCGCTGTGGGCCGCCGGCAAGTCGTTCGGCGGGCGCATGGCGTCGATGGCGGTGGCGGAGGGCATGCCCGCCGCCGGCCTCGTCTACCTCGGCTACCCCTTGCATCCGCCGGGGAAGCCGGAAAAGCTCCGCGACGAGCACCTCTACGGGCTGGAATCCCCGATGCTGTTCCTGCAGGGGACCCGCGACACGTTTGCCACTAAGGAGCTGCTGGAGGGCGTAGTTTCACGCATCGGACAGACCGCCACGCTGCACTGGTGCGCCGGCGGCGACCACTCCTTCGCCGTAGCCGGCAAGAAGCGCAGCGCCGAAGAAGTCGGGGCCTCGCTGGCAGGTCCGGTTGCGGCGTTCATGCGCGCCAACAGTTCTGCCCGCCGATAGCCCTGCGCTCCAACTCAGCTAGCCTGCGCACGGTCCGGGCACAGTTCCGTGCCCAATCGGGCAGCTCATTCGAACTGCCCGTCAGCGTGGGCGTGGCTTCTCCCCGCCATTCCCTAGGGAAACCGCGCATGTCCCATTCCTGCGCACCGGGCCCAAGGGGCATAGCACGCAAGCAGAGTCAACGATGGCTGGTTTCCCTGTCGGTTACGTGACGTCACAATGAAGTCCAGGGTTGCCGGGGACCCGATTTTGGCGGGTCGAGTTCAGGAGCACTTTGTGGCAGCTCGAAGTAAGCGACATGCAACCGAGGGACCGGATTCCGCTAAGAGGAATAGCGTTGGCAGGCTGGCTCTGCGAAGCCTCTCGGCGGCACTGGTCCTTGGTTTTGTTATCTACGCCCTCGGCCAAGGCCCGGTCATTTCAAATCACCAGCCTGCCGGCGAGGTCATGTTGCCCGCGGCTCCCTCCGGGAGCGAAGAACGGCAGCTCCTAGACCCGAACAACACCCCGCGAGTGAGAGTGCCTTTTCGTCCGGTGGTTTCAAATGCTGCTCTCAAGGGAGCATCGACGCCGGGAGTTGCGTTGTCACAGCTGAAACGGCCTCCCCGCGGCTCCCTCATGGCTCCTCTTGAGGTCCTGGTCAGGACTTCGCAGTTTGGGTCGCGCAAGAATCCAATCACGGGTGAACTGGGCGAATTTCATTATGGGCAGGATTTCGGTGCACCCTGCGGAACCCGAGTCTATGCTGCCGATGCCGGCGTCGTCCGCGCCGCGGGCTGGCACCCATGGGGAGGCGGCAACAGGTTGGAGATCGACCACGGCAATGGCCTTATGACGACCTATAACCACCTGCTGAAGTTGGGTGCCGAGAAAGGCAGCAAGATCAGGGTTGGGGAGGTTGTTGCCAAAGTGGGCACCACAGGGTCCTCTACCGGGTGCCACCTGCATTTTGAAGTCCTCGAGAACGGACAACACAAAAACCCGAACCTTTGGACCCTGTTGGACATCCATCAGATTGATCGCCTGCGTGGGGACGACAAGATGATCAGCTTTGATCCGAGCTCAGTGAGAACGTTGGGCTGGACAATTCCCGCAATGCTTGGGAAGACCTACCGCAACGAGCCATCTCCGCAGCCCTCTCCCCCACCGGACAAGTGCAAAACCACACCACTGCCACCCGAGTGCCCACAACCACCGGACAAATGCGCCTTCCAGGCCGGGGTCCCGATGCCCGCCGGATGCCCCCTCCCGCCAGGATGCACCGCGGAAGCCGGGGTCCCGATGCCCGCCGGATGCCCCCTCCCGCCAGGCTGCACCGCGGAAGCCGGGGTCC
>NZ_JAGGPM010000059.1 GCF_018613835.1 Arthrobacter sp. ISL-5
GTCCGGAAAGTAGTCGCAGGTGCTGGGAGAGCGTGTGGTGGTTGGGGGTTTAAATGCGGGAGAGCCCCAACCATGACTGGTTGGGGCTCTCGACCGTTTAATGGTTGTCCGGCGGTGACCTACTCTCCCACACCCTCCCGGGTGCAGTACCATCGGCGCTGTGGGTCTTAGCTTCCGGGTTCGGAATGGGACCGGGCGTTTCCCCCACGCTATGACCGCCGTAACCCTTCTACCCGTCACACACCAGGGGTGTGTGTGGGAAAACTAGTGGTTACAACATTAGTGGTGTTGTTATTTAGTTGTGGTTTTGTTCCCTGACAGCAAACCTGTGGGTACGGGTTTGTTGGTTGGGAACCACATAGTGGACGCAAGCAGTCTTGTTTCTTTTTACCGCCCCTGGTTGCAAACGCTTTTGAAGTTCGTTTGCAGGGGTGGTGTGTGGTGTAAGTTATCGGCCTATTAGTACCGGTCAGCTTCACGAGTCGTTAGTCCTCGCTTCCACATCCGGCCTATCAACCCAGTGGTCTGGCTGGGGGCCTCTCACACACAAGGTGTATGGAAATCTCATCTCGAAGCGAGCTTCCCGCTTAGATGCTTTCAGCGGTTATCCCATCCGAACGTAGCTAATCAGCGGTGCACTTGGCAGTACAACTGACACACCAGAGGTTCGTCCGTCCCGGTCCTCTCGTACTAAGGACAGCCCTTCTCAAATTTCCTGCGCGCGCAGCGGATAGGGACCGAACTGTCTCACGACGTTCTAAACCCAGCTCGCGTACCGCTTTAATGGGCGAACAGCCCAACCCTTGGGACCTACTCCAGCCCCAGGATGCGACGAGCCGACATCGAGGTGCCAAACCATGCCGTCGATATGGACTCTTGGGCAAGATCAGCCTGTTATCCCCGAGGTACCTTTTATCCGTTGAGCGACGGCCATTCCACAATGTACCGCCGGATCACTAGTCCCGACTTTCGTCCCTGCTCGAGATGTCTCTCTCACAGTCAAGCTCCCTTGTGCACTTACACTCGACACCTGATTGCCAACCAGGCTGAGGGAACCTTTGGGCGCCTCCGTTACTTTTTAGGAGGCAACCGCCCCAGTTAAACTACCCATCAGGCACTGTCCCTGACCCGGATTACGGGCCGAAGTTAGATGTCCAAAGTGACCAGAGTGGTATTTCAACGATGACTCCACCCGAACTGGCGTCCGGGCTTCAACGTCTCCCACCTATCCTACACAAGCCACTCCGAACACCAATACCAAACTATAGTAAAGGTCTCGGGGTCTTTCCGTCCTGCTGCGCGTAACGAGCATCTTTACTCGTACTGCAATTTCGCCGAGTTTATGGTTGAGACAGCGGGGAAGTCGTTACTCCATTCGTGCAGGTCGGAACTTACCCGACAAGGAATTTCGCTACCTTAGGATGGTTATAGTTACCACCGCCGTTTACTGGGGCTTGAATTCTCAGCTTCGCCTTGCGGCTAACCGGTCCTCTTAACCTTCCAGCACCGGGCAGGAGTCAGTCCGTATACATCGTCTTGCGACTTCGCACGGACCTGTGTTTTTAGTAAACAGTCGCTTCCCCCTGGTCTCTGCGGCCCCGATCCCCTCCCACCAGCAAGTGGTGTTCAAGGTTGGGGCCCCCCTTCTCCCGAAGTTACGGGGGCATTTTGCCGAGTTCCTTAACCATAATTCTCTCGATCGCCTTAGTATTCTCTACCTGATCACCTGTGTCGGTTTGGGGTACGGGCGGCTAAAACCTCGCGCCGATGCTTTTCTAGGCAGCATAGGATCACCGAATCCCCCCTTTACGGGAGTCCCGTCAGATCTCAGGCACGTGATTGAACACACAGAGACGGATTTGCCAATCTCTGACCCTACATCCTTGGACCGGGACAACCATCGCCCGGCTCGGCTACCTTCCTGCGTCACACCTGTTAATACGCTTGCCTCCCAGGATCAGGTCCCGCGCTCCACCAAAAACCGCACACCACAAGGGTGATTGGTCAGGTCTCGGGCGGTTAGTATCCCCTGTTCAGCATGGGCGGTTTTTCGCCGGTACGGGAATATCAACCCGTTGTCCATCGACTACGCCTGTCGGCCTCGCCTTAGGTCCCGACTTACCCAGGGCAGATTAGCTTGACCCTGGAACCCTTGATCATCCGGCGGACGGGTTTCTCACCCGTCTTTCGCTACTCATGCCTGCATTCTCACTCGTGTAGGCTCCACCGCTGGTTTACACCGCGACTTCACCGCCCACACGACGCTCCCCTACCCATCCACACTCCTGAACCACGAAGGCTTGGAAAACATGTGAATGCCACAACTTCGGCGGTGTACTTGAGCCCCGCTACATTGTCGGCGCGGAATCACTTGACCAGTGAGCTATTACGCACTCTTTTAAGGATGGCTGCTTCTAAGCCAACCTCCTGGTTGTCTTCGCAACTCCACATCCTTTCCCACTTAGCACACGCTTAGGGGCCTTAGTTGGTGGTCTGGGCTGTTTCCCTCTCGACTATGAAGCTTATCCCCCACAGTCTCACTGCTGCGCTCTCACTTACCGGCATTCGGAGTTTGGCTGACGTCAGTAACCTTGTAGGGCCCATTAGCCATCCAGTAGCTCTACCTCCGATAAGAAACACGCAACGCTGCACCTAAATGCATTTCGGGGAGAACCAGCTATCACGAAGTTTGATTGGCCTTTCACCCCTACCCACAGCTCATCCCCTCCATTTTCAACTGAAGTGGGTTCGGTCCTCCACGACGTCTTACCGTCGCTTCAACCTGGCCATGGGTAGATCACTTCGCTTCGGGTCTAGATCACGCCACTGCAACGCCCTATTCAGACTCGCTTTCGCTACGGCTTCCCCACACGGGTTAACCTCGCGACGTAACACTAACTCGCAGGCTCATTCTTCAAAAGGCACGCCGTCACCACTACCATGCACACAAGGTGCGGTGGCTCCGACGGATTGTAAGCACACGGTTTCAGGTACTGTTTCACTCCCCTCCCGGGGTACTTTTCACCTTTCCCTCACGGTACTGGTCCGCTATCGGTCATTAGGGAGTATTTAGGCTTATCAGGTGGTCCTGACAGATTCACACGGGATTTCTCGGGCCCCGTGCTACTTGGGATACTCTCCAGGCGGTACACAGCATTACGGTTACGGGGCTCACACCCTCTACGGCCGGCCTTTCAAGACCGTTCACCTATACCTGCACCTCACCTCGCTGTCCCGGCAGAGACAACACGGAAAGTCCCACAACCCCGCCCATGCAACGCCCGCCGGCTATCACACATGGAACGGTTTAGCCTGATCCGCGTTCGCTCGCCACTACTAACGGAATCACTATTGTTTTCTCTTCCTGCGGGTACTGAGATGTTTCACTTCCCCGCGTTCCCTCCACGCACCCTATGTGTTCAGATGCGGGTCACCAGATCACTCGCGCGTCTGGCGGGGTTTCCCCATTCGGACACCCTGGGATCACAGTCCGGTTATCGACTCCCCCAGGCTTATCGCAGATTCCTACGTCCTTCTTCGGCTCCTAATGCCAAGGCATCCACCGTGTGCTCTTAAAAACTTGACCACAAAAGATCAAGGAGTAATTTCGAGAGAACCACAGAAACCAACCACACCCAACAACCACTCCCCCAAAAGGAAAGCCATCATCACGTGCAGCCAGATCCAGGTTCATATTCTTGGAAATTGCTTCTTATAAAAGATGCTCGCGTCCACTATGTAGTTCTCAAACAACAACCCCATACCACACACCCCACACACACAACCCACACAAAAGCGGGCCGATACATGCATGATCGGTGCAGCCAGGAAACCAGAAACACAAGTCCCGGACAACCCGCAGCCAAAAGCCGCAGCATCCCCGGTCCTGTTGCCTCAGGACCCAACAGTGTGCCAAACACTACCCGGCGATCCAGCCCGGTCCCGTTCCAGGACCACCACGCTCTTTCCGAAGAAAAAACACAGGGTCCGTACTTGTAACCGGCCAGTGCCGCCAGGCACCTATTTGCTGATATTCCACCCATGAGCACCCGCCGCAGAACTTGCGTCTGCGCAACGGGCTGTACTCCTGACAAACCCCCGCACCCCGCATACACGGGATGGAGCGAATGTAGGTGCTCCTTAGAAAGGAGGTGATCCAGCCGCACCTTCCGGTACGGCTACCTTGTTACGACTTAGTCCCAATCGCCAGTCCCACCTTCGACGGCTCCCTCCCACAAGGGGTTAGGCCACCGGCTTCGGGTGTTACCAACTTTCGTGACTTGACGGGCGGTGTGTACAAGGCCCGGGAACGTATTCACCGCAGCGTTGCTGATCTGCGATTACTAGCGACTCCGACTTCATGGGGTCGAGTTGCAGACCCCAATCCGAACTGAGACCGGCTTTTTGGGATTAGCTCCACCTCACAGTATCGCAACCCTTTGTACCGGCCATTGTAGCATGCGTGAAGCCCAAGACATAAGGGGCATGATGATTTGACGTCGTCCCCACCTTCCTCCGAGTTGACCCCGGCAGTCTCCCATGAGTCCCCGCCATTACGCGCTGGCAACATGGAACGAGGGTTGCGCTCGTTGCGGGACTTAACCCAACATCTCACGACACGAGCTGACGACAACCATGCACCACCTGTGAACCGGCCCCAAAGGGGAAACCACATTTCTGCGGCGGTCCGGTCCATGTCAAGCCTTGGTAAGGTTCTTCGCGTTGCATCGAATTAATCCGCATGCTCCGCCGCTTGTGCGGGCCCCCGTCAATTCCTTTGAGTTTTAGCCTTGCGGCCGTACTCCCCAGGCGGGGCACTTAATGCGTTAGCTACGGCGCGGAAAACGTGGAATGTCCCCCACACCTAGTGCCCAACGTTTACGGCATGGACTACCAGGGTATCTAATCCTGTTCGCTCCCCATGCTTTCGCTCCTCAGCGTCAGTTAATGCCCAGAGACCTGCCTTCGCCATCGGTGTTCCTCCTGATATCTGCGCATTTCACCGCTACACCAGGAATTCCAGTCTCCCCTACATCACTCTAGTCTGCCCGTACCCACCGCAGATCCGGAGTTGAGCCCCGGACTTTCACGGCAGACGCGACAAACCGCCTACGAGCTCTTTACGCCCAATAATTCCGGATAACGCTTGCGCCCTACGTATTACCGCGGCTGCTGGCACGTAGTTAGCCGGCGCTTCTTCTGCAGGTACCGTCACTTTCGCTTCTTCCCTACTGAAAGAGGTTTACAACCCGAAGGCCGTCATCCCTCACGCGGCGTCGCTGCATCAGGCTTGCGCCCATTGTGCAATATTCCCCACTGCTGCCTCCCGTAGGAGTCTGGGCCGTGTCTCAGTCCCAGTGTGGCCGGTCACCCTCTCAGGCCGGCTACCCGTCGTCGCCTTGGTGAGCCATTACCTCACCAACAAGCTGATAGGCCGCGAGTCCATCCAAAACCACAAAAAGCTTTCCACCCCCCACCATGCGATGAGGAGTCATATCCGGTATTAGACCCAGTTTCCCAGGCTTATCCCAGAGTTAAGGGCAGGTTACTCACGTGTTACTCACCCGTTCGCCACTAATCCCCCCAGCAAGCTGGGGATCATCGTTCGACTTGCATGTGTTAAGCACGCCGCCAGCGTTCATCCTGAGCCAGGATCAAACTCTCCGTTGAAGTAAAACAAAAACAGACACAACCAATGAAACCACGGGAAAACGCGGAACCAGGCTGCACAAAATTTGAAACCAGCCAAAAACACCAGACCATCCACAGGGGCGGACAGCCCGGCAAATTCAACCAATTCATATAAACAAATCGGTATCAACAAACTTGGCACACTATTGAGTTCTCAAACAACAGACACACCCGGCACCACCACAACCAATCGGTCGCGGATCGCTCCGGAGCAACTTTTCAAACTTACCCGATCTCAAGACCCAAAGCAAATCAGCGTTTCCGCGATCCGCCAG
>NZ_JAGGPM010000060.1 GCF_018613835.1 Arthrobacter sp. ISL-5
GCCCGATGCCGAATTCCAGCCGCCCTCCGGAGAGTACGTCCAGGTAGCCCGCTTGCTCAGCGAGGCGCAGTGGGTGATGCCGCTGCAGGATATTGGCCATCTGACCGATGCGGATCTTCGATGTTTTCATCGCGATCGCCGCGCCGGCCTGGAGCGGGTTCGGGGAGAACTCGGCGCCTTCGGGCTGGAAATGGTGCTCTGTGAGCCAGAAGTAGTGGAATCCCAATTCTTCTGCGAGGGCGGCCTGCTCAATCTGCTGGATGGCTACGCGCTGGTAGGACCGGTGAATCGCGGCCATGTCCGCGCTGGGGAAAGTGACATTCCGGTCCCCGGCGATAGTAGTCATCGGCAAATCAGTTCCGCCGTTGTGGAGGCAGGAAAACTCAATCATGACGTTCCTTTCGTCTTCGTCGTTGAACACGTGTTGCGTGTCATCCCCACAAAAGTAACCGTCGTCACATCCCCTGGTTGTCCCAAAATCGCAGGACCATATCCGCTAGACGCACGAGTCCACCGCGATTGATCATTTCCATTGATCGCCGCCGTGTCGCTGGATAGCGTTCCATGAACGCCAGCCAGGCGAGTCAGACGAAGGGATGCGCATGATTGTTCTGCTGAACCGACACGAGGCAAAGATCCTGGAGGCCGATGACTTCCGCCGACTTCACGTTTCCACTGGCCTGTCGGCGGAGAGCATCGGTGATGCACTCCGGAAATCAGGAATCGGGGCGTCCTACGAGGACGATCACGCCGTGTTGAAGGTGTCGGCCCTACGGGCCAAGGCGTCCTCGGCCGCAACCGGCCCGGACTGGGATGCCGGCTGGGAGAAGATGATCACGTACGCGCGCAGCAAGGGGTGGCTCACGAATGACGAGACTGGCCTTTTCGCCCACGTCGAATTCACGATACCCGGGGTCGCAAACCCCCGTAAGAAAGACTAGATCGCCGGCTACGGAATGCGCGATTGGGTCCGCCGCGCAACTGAAGGCAGCCCAATGACCGAAGCCACATCACGTCCGGTCCCGACGGGCCGGACGTGATGTGGCTTGGTCTATCCGGCGGTGGTCACGTTCGCCGAGCAACGAAGCTCGATACTCGGCTAACAGACTGTGTCCGTTGCCGGAACCTGAGCTGCGACAGCCATCGCAGATGGACCATTAGCCGCCCTGCGGGCAAGGGCTATGTCAAACCGGACACGGGCCCGTGTCTGAGCCTTTAGATCTCGACGGTCAGGGGTTGGGGCGCCGGCCAGGTGTTCCACGAAGTCTCTGATCACTGACTGCTTGATACCTAAAAAGGTGTAATGCGTTAGCAATTCACTCGCGACACCAAGAATTCCGACGACATACCGGTCCCCGCGACCGCTTGCGACAAGTGGATAGGCACGTGCGAGGAAAGGACATCCGTGATGCTCGATCGCGCCTAGAGTAACTGGCTGAGACCAGATGATATGAGCTGCGTCTCATTTGGGCAGACTTTCTGACTTGTCAGTTTCAATTCAGGGACACTTTCCTGCGGCGCGAACTTCCTGCTCCGCACAACTGCCTCTCTTCTACATTCCCAGATTGGACAACTCGTGCGTGGTCTGAAAGACAAAGTTGCTCTCGTAACCGGTGGTGCTTCAGGTATCGGTGCTGCCACCGCTAGGCGGCTCCACGAAGAGGGTGCACTGGTCGCCATAAGTGACATCAACATCAGAGGAGCTCAACAGATCGCTGAAGAGATCGGCGATCGAGCGACAGCGTTCGCGTATGACGCGATGGATGAGCAATCCATCGTCGACATGGTGGGGTCAACCACCGCTCATTTCGGCCGCCTCGATATTCTCCACAACAACGCTGGTGCCTTAGGTTCCGACGACACGACGGTTGCCGACACGCCGTTGGAGGCGTGGGACCACGCTATGAAGTTGAACGTGCGCGCCTATTTCGTCTGTTCCAAGGTTGCGATTCCATTCATGATTTCGGCTGGAGGCGGAGTGATCGTGAACACCGCATCGAGTTCGGCCCTTGGCGGCCAACTCGCCCAAACGGCGTATGGCACTTCCAAGGCTGGCATCGTCGCGCTGACCCAGTACATCGCTACTCAATACGGGCGGCAGAATATCCGCGTGAACTCGATATCGCCTGGGATTATCCTCACGCCCGCATTATTGGACGTAGCTCCGAATCTTGTGGAGGTCATGGGTCCTAGTCTGCTAACTAGTTATCTCGGTACACCGGAGGACATTGCATCGACGGTGGCCTTCCTTGCTTCTGATGACGCCCGATATATCACTGGACAGAACCTCTGCGTGGATGGTGGTTTGTTCGCCCACGCCCCCTACGTCTCGTTCTAGGTTCCCGAAATTCCTCGATAACAAGGACGGTTTTTAGATGAAAGCATGGCAACTTATTGATGCGCATCAGCCGCTGACTCTCCAAGATGTCGACACACCAACCGCCGGCCCTGGTGAGGTCGTGATCGAGGTAAAGGCCGCCGGACTATGTCACACCGACGTCAGCTTCCTTGACGGTACCCTCACTCACCTCCTGGGCTACAAACCCATCACGCTCGGTCATGAAATCGCTGGCGTGGTCAGAAGCGTCGGCGAGGGTGTTTCGAAGTTTACCCCGGGCCAGCGTGTTGCGGTCGCCGCGCACACCGATGGCCCTGGCACACGCTTTCATGGCGGGTACGCACCGCAGGTCATGGTTCAAACCGAACTCCTTGTCCCGATTCCAGATGAAGTCCCCTGGGAACAAGCATCGCCGGCAACGGATGCGGGAATGACGGCGCTTCACGCCCTTAAGAAGGCAGGAGTCACGGAGGGCACCCGCCTGGGGATCATCGGTGCGGGCGGCCTCGGCTCGCTTGCCATTCAGTTCGCGCTGGGAATGGGTGCAAAAGTATTTGTTGCCGAAATCAACGAAAAGGTTCGTGACGCTGTCCGTGAGTATGGAGACGTTCAGGTTGCGTCATCAATTACGAAATACGCCGACAAAGACCTCGAAGTAATCGTCGACTATGCCGGATTCGGCACCACCACAGCAGAGGCTATCGACACCATAGGTGCAGGCGGAACCGTCGTTCAGGTCGGTGGAGCTCCCGAACATGCCACGATCTCCACGCAGGCCATGGTTCTGAAACAGCTTACTTATCTTGGATCCCTGGCCGGAACCCCAGCGGACGTTGAGGACGTGCTTCGCATGATCGCTGCGGGTGATGTGAAGTCGAAGGTGGAGACCATCGCGTTCGAAGACGTTGGGGAAGCTATGGGCCGGTTAGCGAGGGGCGAATCGACAGCGCGAGCAGTCGCTCTCCTCGACTGAAGCCGATCGGCAGGTGCCTCCCGTTGGTCGTCGGGCCAACGTCGGTCTCGTTCAGACCGGGCATAGATCCATACTTTCTGCGACGAACGCTTTAGAAAGTCTTTCTACACGCTTTAGAAACTGCACGGATGGTCCGCGCAGCCCTCTACGAAGGAGTAGACGATGCTTGCACGCACTGACGCGATGCCAGACGACACTTTGCACGCGATAGCTACGAAGAAGGCCTTCAGGCACCTGCTACCGCTTTTGATGGCGGTCTTCTTCATAGCTTTCGTTGATCGGACGAACGTTTCACTCGCTAAGCATTCCCTCGAGATCTCCGCCGGCATCGACGCCGCTGCGTACGGACTGGGGGCCGGGCTGTTCTTCGTCACATACGCCCTGCTCGAGATACCGAGCAACCTCGTTCTCTATCGGGTGGGCCCGCGGATATGGATCAGCCGGATTGCAATCACGTGGGGAATAATCTCCTCGGCCATGCTGATGGTCGACTCACCTGCTGTGTTCTACATCCTTCGCATGCTTCTCGGCGCGGCTGAGGCAGGAATCTACCCCGCCCTCATGTATGTCGTCGCGACGTGGTTCGCGCACTCAGACCGATCGCGAGCTGTGTCTCTTGTGGCACTAGCGGCTGCGATTGGCGGCGTCGTGGCCAACCCCCTTGGCGGCGCGATCATCGCGGGAACCGCGGAGTGGCCGTGGCTGGATGGTTGGCAGTGGATGTTCCTGCTCGAGGGAATCCCAGCCGTTCTGATTGGCCTAGTGATCTTCTTTCGGCTGCCGAACAGCCCGGCCGACGCGCGATGGCTGTCGGGCGATGAAGCTGCCGTCCTCGCGGAGCGCGCCGTCGGCGAAGTGGAACCCCAGCCGACTGTACGCCGCACACTTGCAGCGATCGTATCCACTCCGTTCATTCTCGCGCTTGCTGCAATCTACTTTCTCAGCCAGGTTGCGAACTTCGGCATCATCTTCTTCACGCCGGCGATCGTGGCGGGCATGATCGGTCCCAACATTCAAATCATTGGTCTTATCACGGGCCTCGTTGGACTCGGAGGGGTCACAGGCCTGCTCGTTACGCCGTCCATCCTCAAGAGGTTGGGGGAGATCCTTACGGTCGCCATCTACTCGAGCGCGGTCCTGATTTTTTCACTCCTTTTCGGCATCGTTGACAACAACATTTTCAAACTCGTTACCCTGGCTTTGATCGGTACCTTCGTTATCGGCTCAGTGCCGGTTTACTGGCCAATTATCATGAAACGACTCACCGGACGCACAGCAGCAGCTGGCTTCGCCTTCCTGAACACAGTTGGGCTCGCCGGTGGATTTGTCGGCCCATACTTTTTCGGTCTGAGTGAAGTAGTTACCGGTAGCGCCGCATCGGGTGTGTCCGTGGTCGTCCTGGCAGCTCTAGGCATGGCGCTCTTGACGCCACTCCTGTATTTCGGTGTGCGTAAGTTCGACCGCTCCAGGGCGGGTGAATATGAAGAGGCTGGGTTCGGAAAATGATCGGCGCCCACGTTCTTACCGAGTGGACCGGTAACGTGCTGCGGATGACGCTCGATTCGGATAACCACGTCAATGCGCTCGACACGGCAATGACAAACGAGTGGACCAGATAACCGCCGCCGCGATCAAACCACTGGTCTTGTTTGGTGGATCAGTCTTCATCACTGAAGGTCCTCTCAACCAGGACATGGCCTGAAGTAACTGGAACAGCACGTCACATGAGCTAGGTCTCATTCAATGCAGAAGAGAGGCAGTTGTGTCTGGAGCTTTAAACGGAATCAAGGTCGTGGACTTCGGCCACTTCATTGCGGGCCCCCTGCTCGCAGAACTGCTAGCTCAGAATGGTGCCGAGGTGGTGCACGTCGACCCTCCTGGTGGGCCGCGGCTCTCGGGGAAGCCCGATACCTTCCTTAACCGTGGGAAGAGCAGGGTCACGCTTGACCTTCACAATGACCGCGACCGGCGTAGGGCGCAGGACCTGATTGAGTGGGCTGATGTCTTGGTGGAGAATTTCCGTCCGGGCGTCATGGGCAGGCTGGGTCTTGGGCCAGACGCAATGTGTTCCTCCAATCCTCGCCTTATCTACTGTTCCCTGCCTGGATTTGCCGCCGTTGATCCCCGGTCCTCTATGCCGGGTTGGGAGGGTGTGGTGATGAGCGCCACGGCCGGGTATCGACGTCTGAACGAGCACTGGGACTGGAAAGCACGTGCGCACGTTGATGTCGCTGATCCCGGCAAGCCGTTGTTCACGGCAATCCCTATCGCCTCTAACACGGCGGCGTTTCTGGGTGCTTTGGAGGTAGTGGTCGCACTGATAGATCGGGATAAAACCGGCCGCGGTGCCCGCCTTGAAGTCCCGTTGTCTGAAGCTTTGTTGGAGGTAGTCGGATTTCATCTGGAATTTCCTGGGTTTGTCGGTTCTGGAGATAGTCCACCCCGGCCTTTTTTGGGTTCATATCGGTGTGCGGACGGAGGCTACGTCGACCAGGTGCCCTACCCGCGTTTTGTGGAACGGCTGCTTCGCGCTGCAGGTGTGTGGGAGGAATGGGTTTCCGCAGGTTTGGCAGACCTGGGAGAGATATTTGCAGACCCTGCTCGGCGCAGTGATGCCGAGCGGAGGTTTGCCGGGCTGATGCGGTCGCGCACCTCTACGGAATGGGAAGCGATTGCAATCGATCTGGGTATACCGTTTGCCCGCGTTCGGACCCCGGCTGAGTGGATCGCCAACGAGCACGCGCAGGAGTCTGGAGCGGTAACCTCTGTTGACGATCCAGAGTACGGTCCGATTGCTATGGCCGGTGCTGCCATCCATTTCAGCAGGACTCCGGCGCGAATATCGCGGCGGTCTTTACCAGGTGACGACAGTGGAATGGCTGGGAGTGGATGCCTGCAGGGCAGGCGGGCTTCAGGTCAACAGAACAGGCTGCCTGCTGAAGCGCCCCTTACCGGGATCTCAGTCGTCGAGTTGTCCCAAGTGGTGGCCGGACCGATCGCCGGGCGGTTACTCGCGGACTATGGGGCCCAGGTCATCAAGATCGCGAACCCGGACCCCTCCGGGAACAACGGGTTCCACGGTTCCTTCACGAACCGTGGCAAACAAACTGTGTTCTTGAATGTTCAGAGCGGCCAGGACCTGAACATCTTGGAGGAGGCAATTAAAGGGGCGGACGTTGTACTGCAAAACTACGCCTTCGGCGCGGTGGAACGGTACGGTCTCGGCTTTGAAACATTGAGCGGGCAGCGACCGGATCTCGTCTACGTCTCGTTGAGCGCGTACTCCCGCAAGGGTCCCTGGAAGAACCGGCGCGGGCACGAAAACCAGGCAGTGGCCGCCACTGGACTATCGCATCGATACGGTGGCAGTGATGAATGGCCCATCTACCAGCCGTACCTGATCTCCGACGTCGGGACGGGCATCCTGGGTGCCTTGGCGGCGGTCCTGGGTTTGTTTGAGCGGGGGCAGTCCGGGCTCGGACAGCACATCAGCACGTCCCTCGTGCAGACCGCGACAATTCACCAGGGTATCTACCTGTTCGACGGAACAGAGGCTGGTCGGATGAGCGAGCCAACGGGCAGCGAGGCAGTCGGCTGGTCTGCACTGCAACGCCTGTATCAGGCAGCCGACGGATGGCTGTTCCTTGGTGCAGACTCCGCCCAGGTAGAAGACCTGATACGGGCTGTTGGCATCCCTGACTGCCCCAGCACCAACACAGCTGACGATGCTTACGGACCATTCGCCCAGGCCTTGGCAGTGGCGCTGCGACAGCGCACATGTGCCACTTGGGCAAGCGTCCTGGCAGCAGAAGACATAGCTGTCCAAGAAGTCCGGGAAATTACGCAGGTCGCGTACGATCCGACCTGGCACGGGCGGAACGTTATCCGCTTTGGAAAAAACGGAGAGCGAAGAGACAACGCGCCGATTCTGGGGCATCGCCCGGGAGCCTGGCCAATTCCGGCCGGTGCCTACTCGGATCCCGGTCCGCTTGGAGCCCAAACTTCAGAAATCCGCGCCCAATTCCAACCCATTCATCTCATCACCACCTAGGAGCACTAATGACTACTGAACGTGACACATTGAAAGAGTTCTACCAGTCCAGCGGTGCAGCGTTGACAGCCGCACCGGACATCGACCTTGTTTTTAACAGGGCCCTTCTGGACCAGATCCACCGTCTTTCGGCCGAGCCGAAAAACGTGACGTATGACGAGGTAGACGCCGGAGGCAGGCCAGGTATGTGGTGCATTCCCGCTGGTGCGGACCAGGGCAATGTGATTCTGTACTTCCACGGTGGAGGGTTTGTCGTTCAGAGTGTGAACAGTCATCGAAAGCTGGCCGGACACCTGGCCGCGGCAGCGGGCTGCCGGGTCCTCCTGCTGGACTATCGTCAGGCTCCCGAACATCAGTATCCTTCGCAGATCGAGGACGTCGAGGATGCTTACGGCTGGCTGCGCGGCCAGGGTATTAACCCTGATGGCATCGCGTTCGCGGGCGACTCAGCCGGTGCCTGCCTGGCAGTTTCCTCCGTCGTGCGCCTCCGGGACAAGGAGCTGCCGCTGCCGGCGGCCATCATTGGCTTCTCGCCGTGGTTTGACTTGGAATGCAACGGCGAGTCGTTGGAAACCAATGCGGCAAAGGACGTCCTCGTCAGGGGACCGTTGGTCCAGCAAATGGTGATGGCATACCTCAGTGCGGACACTTCCAGAACGGACCCGCTGGTGAATCCGCTTCATGCCGATCTTGCCGGGTTCCCTCCGGTTTTCCTCACCGCGAGCCTCGACGAGGCGCTCTTCGATAATGCGCAGCGGTTTGCAGACCGGGCCCGGGAAGCGGGCGTGGAAGTTGAGCTGCACACCGTTCCTGGCCAGCAGCATGTCTTTCAGTTTATGGCTGGACACTCTTCGGCAGCGGACCTGTCAATCGCAGAAGCAGGATCTTGGGTTGCGGAACGACTGGGCGTAGTGGCGGCAGTAGGCGCGTGAACGTTTTGAACCCCTGCACCCACTACCAGCAGGGCTTCACCAAACCGTGGACCTATCGCTAAGCAGTTGCTAGGGCAGCAACCCGTCGGGCCTCCTATAAGGAACAGAAGAAGGCTCATATGGACTTGGGGAGCTATTGCATCCCGACAGCCGGCCCACCCACAACCCACCTAACGAGAGAAGTACGACAATGATCAATGGTCCAGGCCAACTCCTCCCAGATGTGGCGGGCCGGTTCGGCGACAAGGCCGCTCTGGTCACAGCGACACGCACGATGACTTTCAATGATCTCAACGAGGCAAGTAACCAGGTCGCGGCCGGCATTGCAGGGCGTGGAATTGAGCCCGGGCGCGTAGTTTCGCTGTACTCGCAGAACCGCTGGGAATGGCTTGTGGCGTATCACGGTGCGCTCAAAGCAGGCGCCGTGGTCAACCCCATCAATGTCATGCTGACAGCCCGAGAGGTGGAGTTCGTTCTCGAGGACTGCGAGTCCGCGATGATTTTCGTCGGCGGGGATGATGCGGCAGACGTAGCCAAAGCCACGCAGAACCTTTCCCACGAGTGCTTAATCGTCTCTTTCGGGAAGAGCATCGATGGTGTGACACCATTCTCGGAGTTTTTATCAGGAGATCATGCAGTTCCGGTCTTCACCCCCGAGCCAGAGATGCCCTGCACGATCGGATACACCTCGGGCACCACGGGGCATCCGAAAGGTGCTATACAGAGTAACCGCGCAGTTGCAACCAATTTCGGACTTACGGCCACGATGCACGGTCGTGATGACCGTGACGTGGTGGTAACGGCGCTGCCGGCGCCCCATGTGTATGGGAACGTCGCGATAAATTCGACGTGGCTCGTCGGCGGCACAGTGGTGCTGATGGAGCGTTTCCGACCAGCGGATGCATTGCACCTGATCGGCGAGCACGGGGCGACGATATTCGAGGGCGTTCCGGCGATGTACGCCACGATGCTTGCCGATCCGGCTATTGAAAAAAGTGACCTGACTTCATTGAGACGTTGTACTGTCGGTGGTCAAACTATGCCAACCGCGACGATTGAACGGTGGGAGAACCGCTCCGGGGCACCATTGATTGAGCTGTGGGGCATGACCGAACTGGCAGGTCTGGGAACCACGCACGCCCTTCATGCGCAGGGGCCCCGAGGGTCAATTGGGGTCCCTTTGCCTGGCATGGAGGCCACTATCAGGGATCTCGCCGACCCTACCCGGGAAGCAGCCCGGGGTGAGGCTGGAGAACTTCTGATGCGTGGTTCCATCGTGATGCTGGGATATTACGGAAAACCTGAGGCTACTGCCGAGGTACTGGACGAAGCGGGCTGGCTACGCACTGGCGACGTTGCCCGTATGGACGAGCAAGGGAACTTGTTCATTGTGGACCGCCTAAAGGACATGATCATCACTGGCGGCTACAACATCTATCCAGCCGAAATTGAACGAGTACTGAGCGCACATCCGGAGGTGGCCCTGGTGGCCGTGGGCCCCATACCCGACACAGTGAAAGGGGAGTTGGCCTGCGCCTATGTTGTGCGAACAAACGGCGCGACGGTTGGTGAGAAAGACCTCATCGAATATTCTGCCGCCCACCTGGCACCCTATAAGCGCCCCCGAATGATTCGGTTCGTCGAAGACCTCCCTAAGACCTCCAGCGGCAAGATCATGCGGCGCAAACTAATCGGCATTCCCCAAAGCGCTGAGGAGATTGGTTCCCCATCGTTTTCACAGGTATCAGAACCACGGTGATACGCAGCCTGACGGATTGGATCTCGCACGGGAAGCGTGGGCGCTCCGTCAGTACGGTCCGATCCTCGGACCACGAAACCGACAATCTGCAGGCGGCGCGTACCGCTCCGCAGAGCGGTTCATTTCGTTTGGGCTCGATACCCGAGAATTGGAGAAGACAACAGGTGCATGCATTGAGCAGTGGCGTAGAGTCGCCGCAAGCAAATTTCACAGTCACCGCTAACGGGCAGAAGATGTTAGCCGAGGATCTGAAAGTGCGTTTGGCGGAGGCAGCGTTGGGCGGTTCGGAGAACTCCCGCCAGCGGCATGCCAGCCGGGGGAAGCTGCTGCCGCGAGAACGTGTTGACCGGCTCTTGGATGAGGGGAGCCCATTCCTAGAGATAGCGCCTCTTGCCGGCAATGGAATGTACGACGGTGATGCCCCCGGCGCCGGCTTGGTCTCGGGCATAGGCCTGGTCCACGGGCGGCACGTGATGGTGGTCTGCAATGACGCCACGGTCAAGGGCGGAACCTACTACCCGATGACGGTAAAAAAGCACCTTCGCGCCCAAGAGATCGCACTGGAGAATGGGCTGCCATGCATCTATCTTGTGGACTCGGGAGGGGCCTACCTTCCAAGGCAGGATGACGTTTTCCCTGATAGGGATCATTTTGGCCGCATTTTCTTTAATCAGGCCAAGATGTCCGCGAGCAAAATCCCGCAGATAGCCGCGGTGCTGGGCTCGTGCACCGCCGGCGGAGCCTACATGCCGGCCATGAGCGACGAAACAGTGATTGTACGTAACCAGGGCACCATCTTCCTGGGCGGCCCACCGCTCGTGAAGGCGGCTATCGGCGAAGTGGTGACGGCAGAGGAACTTGGCGGGGGTGAGGTCCACACCAAAATCTCCGGGGTCGCTGACCACTTAGCCGAAAACGATGAACACGCCTTGGAAATCGTTCGGGATATTGTGGCGACCCTGCCCGCGTCGGCGTCCCCTGCCTGGCAAGTGTCAGAAGCTGTCCTTCCGCCGTTGACCGAACCGGAGGACCTGTACGGGGTGGTCCCTGTGGACGTTAACGCCTCCTATGATGTTCGGGAGGTTATCGCCGGCTTAGTGGACGGCAGTGAATTCCACGAGTTCAAGGCCAACTACGGCGCGACGCTGGTCACGGGCTTCGCCCACATCCATGGGCACCCTGTGGGCGTCGTCGCGAACAACGGCGTGCTCTTTAGCGAATCAGCGCTCAAAGGGGCGCACTTCATCGAACTGTGTGACCAGCGCGGTATTCCCCTTCTATTCCTGCAGAACCTGTCCGGATTCATGGTTGGGAAAGACTACGAACACGGTGGCATAGCAAAGAACGGTGCCAAGATGGTCACCGCAGTCGCCACTGCCCGTGTTCCCAAACTGACCGTGGTTATCGGTGGCTCCTTCGGTGCGGGAAACTACTCCATGTGCGGGCGCGCCTATTCCCCGCGGTTTCTCTGGATGTGGCCGGCAGCCAGGATCTCAGTCATGGGAGGCAACCAGGCCTCAAGCGTCCTGGCCACCCTCAAACGCGAGCAATACGAGGCCGCCGGCGAGGTGTGGACCGTTGAGGAGGAGGAAGCCTTCAAGGCCCCCATCAAGCAGCAATTCGAAGACCAGGGAAGCCCTTACTATTCAACCGCTCGACTCTGGGACGACGGCATAATTGACCCGGCCGACACCCGGCGTGTCCTCGGGATGGCCCTCGATATTGTCTCCCGCCAGCCCTTGCCGGAAACCTCCTTCGGCCTCTTTCGGATGTGAGCACGACAATGAATCAACCCTCAGAAATCAGCAACGAGATGCCAAGGACATTCCACACCGTCCTTGTCGCCAACCGAGGCGAAATCGCCTGCCGTGTCATTCGCACCTTGCGGCGGCTCGGAATCAGGTCCGCCGCCGTGTATTCCGAAGCGGACGCCGACGCACGCCATGTGCGGGAGGCCGACGTCGCGGTCTGCATAGGCGCCGCACCCGCGTCCGAAAGCTACCTGAACATGGACGCCATCATCGATGCCTGTCGGCGAACCGGCGCGCAGGCCGTGCATCCCGGCTACGGCTTTCTCTCCGAGAACGTCGCATTCGCGCGGGCGTTGCAGGACGAGGGCATTACATTCATAGGACCGGACGTCCACTCGATCAACATGATGGGCGACAAGATCCGCTCCAAGAACCATGTCGTTACCCATGGCGTTCCCGTAGTGCCGGGGATCGCGGAGCCTGGCCTGAGCAATGAACAGCTGATGACTGCCGCTGAAGACATCGGCTTCCCCCTTCTGATCAAGCCCTCGGCCGGCGGCGGGGGCAAGGGCATGCATGTCGTCGAACGGATCCAGGACCTGCCCTCTGCCTTGGAAACGGCCCGTCGGGTGGCGCGCAGTTCCTTCGGCGACGATACCCTCTTCCTCGAGCGGCTGGTGCGCTCCCCGCGGCACATCGAAGTCCAGATCCTGGCTGACCGTTACGGCCACACCCTCCACCTGGGCGAACGCGAGTGCTCCCTTCAGCGCCGCCACCAAAAGGTCATCGAAGAGGCGCCCGCCCCGCTGCTCCAAAACCTGTCAAACGGCACCGAGATCCGAGAACGTATAGGTGCCGCCGCCGTCGAGGCTGCCCGGTCCGTGAGCTATGTGGGTGCCGGAACTGTTGAGTTCCTGGTCTCCGATGAAGCCCCGGATGAGTTCTTCTTCATGGAAATGAACACCCGTCTTCAGGTGGAACACCCGGTGACGGAGGAGGTGGCGCGCGTCGACGGCGAACGGTTGGATTTGGTCGAATGGCAGGTGCGCATCGCCGCCGGGGAGACCCTTGACATCGCCCAATCAGACGTGACCCTGGAGGGACACGCGGTCGAGGCGCGCGTTTACGCCGAAGACCCCAGCCAGGGCTTCATACCGTCCATCGGCCGTTTTCTTGAAGTCCGGGAGCCCTCCGGCGCCGGTATCCGGGTAGACAGCTCCCTCATCGATGGTCTGGAAGTATCGCCGCACTATGATCCGATGATCGCCAAAATCATCAGCTGGGGCGGTGACAGGCGAACAGCGCTCCGCAGGCTCGACCGCGCCCTGTCGGAGACGCTGCTGCTGGGTGTCAAGACGAACATCGAGTACCTGCGGCTGCTCATCGGTGATGAGGACGTCACCGCCGGGCGCCTCGACACCACGATGATTGACCGCAAGATCTCATCGATGCAATTCAGGACGTTCGGCGGCGAGGAACTGGCCATTGCTGCCCACGCCCTCATGAGCGGGCAAGGACTCGTGGGCGACCCTTGGAAAAGTAAGGACGCATGGCGGGTAGGCGGCAACGCCAGGACCGTGTTCCATTTGGATGCCGACGGCGGAACGCACATGGTCACCACCAGGCAGGAAGCGGATGGTCAGTCATTCGAGGTCAACGGAGAACTTTTCCATCTCAGGGCCATCAGCGACGGCCTGATCTCGGTGAACGGGATCCGCCGACGGATGTCCGCAGCGGTCTCGGCCGAAGGTGCGGTGTGGCTTGGAATCGAGGGTTGGGACGGGGTTGCCAGGAAGGTCGACCGTGGAGAACTCGTGAAACGCCGCTTGAACTCCCTCGAGCGGGAACCCGGAGCGGCCTGTCCGGAAGTCCGTTCGCCGATGCCAGGCACCACCATCGCCATATCCGTGGCAGACCTGGATTTCGTCGAGGAGGGACAGCCGTTGCTCTCCATTGAGGCCATGAAGATGGAGCACCAGCTCAACGCCACAATGACGGGGATCGTCAGACTGAACCTGAAAGTGGGCGATCCGGTCAAGGCCCAACAGATCGTGGCCACCATCGAGCCCCTCCCAGCGGAGACGACTGGCAACGACACGGAAGAAGAGTCCAAAGACATGGCTGAAGCGAAGGCATAACTCCATGAACATCACTGACACCCAGCGCATCGAACAGCGCGGTCTTTACCTGGATGAACTGAAGGAGGGGACCGTTTACGTTCACCGCCCCGGGCGCACCCTGACCGAAGCCGATAACGTCCTCTTCACCACCTTGACCATGAACAACCAGGGCCTTCACCTGGATGCCGCCTGGAGCGCCACCCAGCCCTTCGGGCAAAGGCTGATGAACTCGCTCTTTACCCTCGGAACTATGATCGGCCAATCAGTGTCCCAGCTGACCGAGGGAACGATCGTCGCCCAGCTCGGCCTGACCGACGTCCGATTTCCCCACCCGATGTTCCATGGCGACACCCTCTACACCGAAACCGAAATCACGGAGGTCCGGATGTCCTCCTCCCGGCCAGGTCAGGGGATAGCCAGCATGAAGCACACCGGACGTAACCAGGACGCCGTCGTCGTGGCCGAAGCGACACGCACCTGCCTGATGTGGACCCGGGAAGCACACGAAGCGTCTGGGCCGGCAGAAGGAAGGAACCTTGACCGCTTTTGACATGGGCCCAGCTATCCTCTTCTGCCCCGCTAACAGGCCAGATCGGTACGCCAAGGCAATGGACAGTGCTGACGCGATTATCCTGGACCTCGAAGACGCCGTGGCTCCCCTCGAACGGCAGAGCGCCAGACAAAGTCTCGTCGACAATCCGGTGGATCCCAACAGAACCATCGTCAGGGTCAATCCAGTGGACACAGACGACTTCGAGCTGGATCTGCGGGCTCTAAGACAAACCGGTTACCGATACATCATGCTGGCCAAGACCGAGACAGCGGACTCCCTGGCCAAGCTGGCAGGCTACTCCGTGATCGCTCTGTGCGAGACAGCCAAGGGGATCCTTAATGCGCCCAGCATTGCGGAGGAAGGCAACGTCGTAGCCCTCATGTGGGGAGCGGAAGACCTGGTGGCTTCGCTGGGCGGCGTAACCAGCCGACTGGCTAACGGACACTATCGCGATATTGCCCTGCACTCCCGTTCCCAGGTGCTCTTAGCGGCAGGTTCCGCCGGAAAGCCAGCGATTGACTCGGTCTACACCAATATCACCGACCTTGCGGGACTCAAGATGGAGTCCGACGACGCCCAAGCAAGCGGATTCGCCGCCAAAGCATCAATCCACCCCGCACAGATGCCGATCATCCGCAGCTCGTTCCTTCCAGCGCAATCCGAGGTTATACAGGCCCGGCGGATCCTTGCCGCGGCAGAGAAGTCCGGCGGAGGCGTGTTCGCTTTTGAAGGACGCATGGTGGACGAACCAATCTTGCGGCATGCCCGAAAGGTCCTCGCCCGCGCGGAACGCTCGGGCACCTGTCCAGAAGCAGACAGCGATGTGAGTACGGCGGAGGCGCTTTCCGGTCGCTGACGAAACACAACCATCACAACGAGAGAGTCCCGGGAGCCGGGGAATACCGGAGGAGGCCGGAATTATGAGCGAATACATTGAAGACTGGACTTGTTTAGCAGGCCGCACCATTTGCATTCGAAGAAGCGGCCGAACTGTCCGCGTCGGACTAGTCGAGACAGTCACGCCGGCCGGCGACATGCTGTGGTTGCGACATGAGGGAATCGAACCGCGAGCACTCTTTCAAAAAGCAAGCGGTGATACAGCGTGGATTGTTCCCGACGGGCCACTGGACTACCCGCCCATTGATCATGTTTACCTGAGTTGACATACGATCATGGCGCGTAGGCACCGACCCGGCGAGGACCGGACAGCTATCTGCGATCGTAGGACATCTCGCGCTACGGCCGCCTCCTACGGTTAATGGACAGAGGCATTCCGCCTCCTTTGAGCCATCGCTCAAAAGCAGCACTCATTAGAAAGAAGGAACCGCCATGAAGTCCCGGCGGCTAATCAATGCCTCAACAGGAGGCAACACCCCAGGCGCCATGCCTTCGCAGGCGAACCAACAGCACATTCCGGCCGAGCTTGAGCTGTTTGGCCCTCATGACGCTGAGGCCACTACGCTCATTCCCCAACTGGCTACGCGCTTTCTGGATGCATCTGGAGCCAGAGATGCCCGGTGATTGTGACGGACGACTGTGCCATCACTCCACCTTTAGTGCCCGCAGGATGAAAGACCCCGCATGTTCCCGCCAGCCTGTACCGGACCAGACATCGCGAGCCGGACATACCGAACGAGGAAAGCAGAGTGCAGGGCACCCCCTGCTCCCACCGCTACCTGCCGAGATGGAGGGGCCAGAAGGTCGTCTCCTCCTCTCGGCTGCCTGGTTCGGATGGTGGTATGAGACCTAAACGATAAACGAAAGTATGGGCCCAAACTTCTGTCGCTTCATGTTGGCCCACAAGCATCCCACCCACTGAACCACATTGACCTAGATTCGGCTTTTTAATGAGCAGTCCAGGAGTCCGACAATGATGTCTAAACTCGCGATTGAAAGCGGTGCATCTGAAACCGGAGCTAAAACGAGAACGCCGCCTGCTGTGAGTGTGTTCTCCACTAGGAAGGCTCCCGTGAGTCACCGGGTGGGGTTGTGGGAGGAACGCAACGAGCAGTCGCTGATCGGCCTGAACGTTTCGACACTGGCCAAGGACAGTGTGGTCAGCACCATGTACAACCTCAGCCTGAGCCGGCTAAGGTTCACCGAGATCTACGGCAACGACCACATTATCGAACGTGCTGCCTCCAATATCAAGCAGCTTCCCGCCGATTCCGTCCTGTTTTGCCTGCTCCTCGAGGGAAACGCCTTCTACTACCATCAGGACGGGTTCGAGACCCTGGGGTCCGGTGACGCGATCCTGTATGACGCCGACCGGCCTTTCATGTATGGGTTCCATACGCCCATGAGGCAGCTCATCCTCGAAATGCCCCGCGACGTCTTCCGGGAAAACACCGGAAGCAGCAGCCCGGGCAGGCCCCGCGTGCTCAGGGGCAGTGGGAGCGGCGCGGCCGATGAGCACGTGCGCACATTGGCCCGGGTCATCCAAGGCACCCTTCGGTCCAAGGCAGCCCCTGAACCGTTGCTGGAGGATGAAGCCCTTGATCTCTTCGGGCTCCTTATCGGGTCGAACGCCGGGCCTCCGGGTCAGGCCTACCTCTTGGCGGCCAAGGGCTTTATCGGCAGAAACTTCCACCGCCCGGACCTCACCACGTCAAGCATCGCCCGCGCTGTGGGCATTAGCGACAGGCACCTCGCCCGGGTCTTCGCAGCGGAGGAATCCTCCGTCGCCCGGTTCGTCATGGACACCCGCCTGGAGCGGGCGTATCGACTCCTGACAGAGACAACTTCCGGGCACGTGCAGGTCCGCGACATTGCCGCCTCCGTGGGATTCGTTTCGGCGGCCCATTTCTCCAGGGCCTTCAGGAACAAGTTCGGATTCACCGCGCGCGAGGCCAGGGATCGAGGCCGGGCACGCCGACCGTAGCCCGCGCGGGGGGACCGCACGTCCCCCCGGTTTTTGGCCCGCCTTGTCTCGTTCTGCCATGCACTTTGCCGGTTCGCGCCATGCCAGGTCAGCTGCGACTGTGACCTGCAACACTCATTGAAACGCCCCATACACACAGATGTGAGGAAAACACCATGACGCAGGAACTTGTCGAAGAGACAACCCAGTTGCACGAGATGAGCGATTTTTCCGATCTGCTCGAACGGCTTCACGCCATTGCCCCGGTGCTTAGGGCCAACGGTGGGGCCAACGAGGCCGGGCGCCAACTCACGGACGAAGTGACCGCGGCCCTCCACGAATCGGGCATCTTCCGTCTGGGAATCCCGCGGTCCGTGGGCGGCTACGAGGCCTCGCCCCGGCAGGTCATCCAGGCCATTGAAACCGTGGCGTACGCCGACGCCTCCGCGGGCTGGGTCGTCATGGCGCTGCAGATGATCACAGGAACCACGGCCGCGTACCTGGGTGCCGAGGCTATCGGGACGATCTTTCCCGACGGCGGCTATTCGCTGATCGCCGGGCAGGGCACCCGCATGGGTAAGGCCACCGAGGTAGAGGGCGGCTACAAGCTAACCGGGTCGTGGAGCTTCGCTTCCGGCATGCCCCAAGCCTCCTGGATCCACACGGCCGCAATCGTGGAGGAAACGGGTGAGGCCCTCATCTTTACCCTCCCCAAGGAGCAGGCCACGCTCATCGACAACTGGGATGTCATGGGATTGAAGGCCACCGGCAGCATCGATTACGTCTGCGAGGACGTCTTCGTCCCGGCGGCGTTCACCTACACAGCCACCACCATGGAACCTCTCAACGGCGGAGCGCTCTACAAAATGGGTTTGGCGAACATGTCCGGCATCAACCACGCCGGGTGGGCCCTGGGCGTCGCACGCCGCCTGCTGGACGAGATGCGCGAACTGGCGCAGAAGAAAACCGGCAACCCCGGCGCCAGCGTGGACACCGAGCAGTACTTCGCGGAATTTGCGCAGTCCGAGGCGAAGCTCCGCTCCGCCCGGGCGTTCGTTTTCGAGGTCTGGTCCGGCAATGAGGTCACCCTCGGCCGCGGCGAAAAACTCACCCGCGAGCAGGAAACACTCACCCGGCTGGCGCTGAACAACGCCACCTGGTCCGCGCACGATGTCTGCATGACCGTCTACAAGTGGGCGGCCACCGCTGCCCTGCGTTCGGGAGACCTGCAGCGCTTTTTCCGGGACATGCACGCCGGGACCCAGCACGTCACATCCGGTCCGGTCGTCCTGCAGAACTGCGGCAAGGTCCTGACCGGCCTGGCCGAGGATTCCCAGTGGAGCTACTTCAACCTGGTCAAGAAGTAGCCACCAGCCTGCCCACGCAGAGCCCACACACCGCACCGACCCCACACTTTCCAGGAGCCACCATGACATCTCAAGCCGCACACGAAGTCCGGCCCCCGGCCGGTCCCGCCTCGGCGTTCGCCGAAACGGTCAGCGCCGACGACTTCAAGGCCGCCTTCCGCAACCATCCGGCCGGCGTTTCCGTCATCACCACCCAGAGCGCCGACGGGCCTGTCGGGCTCACCGCGAGCTCGGTGTTCTCCGTTTCAGTGAACCCCCCGTTGCTGGTTTTTTCGCTCTCCACGCATTCCTCGTCCACACCAGCCATCCGCGATGCGGAGACCATCGTCATCCACCTCATGGGCGCCGGCCAGCTCGAACTGGCCAAGACGTTCGCGACCAGCGGCATCGACCGCTTCGCCGACACATCAATCTGGTCCCGACTGGTCACAGGAGAACCGATACTCCACAGCGCCAACGCCTGGCTGCGCGGCAGGATCGTCAACCGGATAGAGACCGGGTCCTCCACGGTCGTAGCCGTCCAGGTTCTTCAGATGAACGTACAGGACAAGGTCGAACACGATGCGGAAAACGCCCACCCGCTCGTCTACCACAATCGCGCCTGGCATTCGCTGAGCGAAGCCTCGGTCGTTGGGTAGGAAGCGGAAATGAGTCTGACGTTCGAGCACACCACCCTCGGGCAGCGTGTGCTGTTCGGGACCGGGCAGGCCGGGGAAAATCTGGCCTCCGAGATCGCGCGGCTGGGGGCGCGAAGGGTCATGGTCATTGCATCTCCATCCCAGTCCGCGGTTGCGGAAAACATCACGAAGGACGTCGACGTTGCCCTGAACTACGCCGACGTGGCTCCGCATGTCCCGCTTGAAAAGGCGCAGAAGGGCCGCGCCGCCGCAGCCGAGCGTGGCATCGACCTGCTGGTCTGCGTCGGCGGCGGATCCACCATCGGCCTGGCCAAGGCCATCGCGATGACCTCGGGGCTGCCCATCGTCGCGGTGCCAACCACCTATGCGGGTTCCGAAGCGACCAACGTCTGGGGTCTGACCGAGGACGCACGGAAGACCACCGGCGTCGACGATAAGGTTCTACCGGCCACAGTCATTTACGACGCCCGCCTCACGCTGGCATTGCCCGTGGAGTTGTCTGTGGCATCGGGCCTGAACGCACTCGCGCACTGCGTGGACTCGATGTGGGCCCCCCGGGCCGACCCCATCAACCAGACGCTGGCCGCGGAGGGCATCCGGGCCCTGAACCGTGGGCTGCGCACGATAAAGCGAGATCCCCACGACCGCGACGGGCGGGAGGAGACGCTCTATGGCGCGTACCTCTCCGCCGTGGCCTTCGCCTCGGCAGGATCCGGGATACACCACAAGATCTGCCACGTCCTGGGCGGGGCATACAACATGCCCCACGCCCACACCCACGCTGCCGTGCTTCCCTACGTGCTCGCCTTCAACGCACCCTTCGCACCGGAGGCCGAGCGGCGGATCGCAGCGGCGTTCGGCTCTGACACCGCCGTTGAGGGGCTCAACGCTCTGCGCGCGGCTCTCGATGCGCCCACCGCACTGAAAGACTACGGCTTAGCCGAGGAAAACATCCCCGAAGCCGCACAACTCATCCTGCCCGTCATACCCGTTTCAAACCCGCGGACCGTCACCGTCGAGAACCTCGAAGCGCTCCTGACCGCTGCCTGGTCCGGCACCACACCCGGACTCTAAGGAACCACTATGACCGCACCCTCATCAACACAACCGATCACTTCCGAGCAGGCCGCCGTCGAGCTACAACTCGTGGACACCGTCGTCGCATCTTTCGACAAGACTGAAGATCCTCGCCTCAAAGAGATCATGCAGTCCCTGACCCGGCACCTGCATAACTTCGTCCGCGAAGTCCGCCTCACCGAAGGCGAGTGGAACACCGGGATCGAATTCCTTACCGCCTCGGGCCACATCACCGATGACAAACGCCAGGAATTCATCCTGCTCTCGGACGTGCTGGGCCTGTCCATGCAGACCATCGCCATCAACAACACCACATACACCGGCGTCGCCGCGGCCACCGAAGCCACAGTCTTCGGGCCCTTCTTTGTGGACGACGCACCCGAAATCCCCCTGGGTGGCGACATAGCCGGCAGTGCGGCAGGCCAGCCCTGCTGGGTCGAGGGAACCGTCACCGACACCAACGGGAACCCGGTTCCACGGGCGCGCATCGAAGTGTGGGAAGCGGACGACGACGGCTTCTACGACGTCCAGTACTCCGACGGAAGGGTCGCCGGACGGGCCCACCTTTTCGCCGACGAAAACGGCAAGTACGCGTTCTGGGGACTCACCCCGACCCCCTACCCGATCCCGCACGACGGGCCGGTGGGAAAAATGCTCCAGGCCGTGGGCAGGTCCCCCGTCCGCGCCTCCCACCTGCACTTCATGGTCACCGCCCCCGGCCTGCGGACCCTCGTAACGCACATCTTCGTTGACGGAGACCCCCAGATTGAGATTGGCGACTGCGTGTTCGGCGTCAAAGAATCCCTCATCAAGAAGTTCGAACAGCAGGCGCCCGGCAGCCCCACCCCCGACGGCCGCGGCCTCGGCAACCAGACCTGGGCCCGTACGCGCTTCGACATCGTCCTTGCCCCCCAAGACGCCTAGAAGCAACCCGACCAAAGGAAGTTTCCCCATGGGACCTACAACTGCTCCCCATAATGCCGCCAACCCGCTCATCACCTCAAAACGGGGTCAAATTTGGATTGCCGGCGAAAAGACCTCCGGCGCATACGGCACGGTCCAACGCGCCCCGCTCTTTGCATCGTGGGAGGCACCGGAAACGATAATCCACCCTTACCCGCTGGTCCTCATCCACGGAGGGGGTGGGCAGGGAACGGACTGGACCGGCACGCCCGATGGACGGCCAGGCTGGGCGACCAGGTTTGTCGAGGCCGGTTTCGTTGTGTACGTGGTTGACCGCCCAGGCCACGGACGATCCCCCTATCACCCCGCCGTGGTTGGCGAGATGGGGGCACCGTTCCCTTACGAAGGCGCCAAGTCGCTCTTCTATCCCGACGACGCAGCCACCGAGCAAACCCAATGGTCATACTCCCGCACCAGTGAATCGGACGAAATTGACCAGTTGGTCGCCGCGATGGGCCCCCTGCCAGAGGACCTCGCCGAGTCCCAGAGAATGGACGCCGAGCGTCTGGGCCGCCTCCTGGACCTGACCGGCCCCGCCGTCCTGGTCACGCATTCCGCCGGCGCACCCGCGGGCTGGCTCACCGCCAACGAACGCCCGGACCTCGTCAAGGCGATCGTCGCGGTGGAACCGATAGGGCCGGCCTTTGCCGAGTTCCCTGGAATTGGCCGGCTGGACTGGGGACTGACGGCCGCCCCCATCACCTACGAACCCGATCGTGAAAGTGCCGAGGAAGCCTTCAACGCCGCAGCCGGAACCCTTAAGATCCCGGCTTTGACAGGGACGCCCGTTGCGGTCCTCACAGGCGGCGCATCTGCCTTCGCAGCCTTTGCCCCGCAAGTCGTCGACTTTCTCCAAACCGCAGGCGCTTCCGTGGAATGGATCCATCTGCCTGAACAAGGGATTGAGGGGAACGGCCACGGACTGATCTTTGAAGCCAACTCTGACGAAATCGCCCGGCTCGTTGGAGACTGGATAGCAACCAGGATCGCCCACAATGCGCCCCTGGCTACGTCCACCTCCCGCAGTGGTCCGGAGATTGTTCTGGCCCCAGGGAAGGGCGTGGTTTCGCTGGCCGGAACTCCGTAGGACGGCGTAGATTCGGTTCTGAGTGACCTTGCGCGAACCTTCGAAGGAGTCAACGATGACCGGATGGAATGCAGAGAACGCGGCGGGGTCGACTGGGGCAGGGGCCCTAACTCTGGTGGAAGGCTCGTCCTTCTGTATTTCGCTGCAGAACGGGGACATTTTTCCCCATCACCCCCATGGCGTTTTTCACGAGGACACAAGAATCCTGTCCCGCTGGTGCCTGACTGTTAACGGCCGGTCGCTGGAGCCGCTGGCCGCATGGGCTGGTGCACCGTATGAGGGGACCTACATAGGAACGTCCCCGTCGGCCAACGGCCGGGCCGATAGTCCACTGACGGTGGAGCGCAGCCGCGAGGTGCACGCCGGCATTGTCGAGGACATCACCATCCGCAACTATGCCCCTCAGCAAACCGACTGCGAAGTAGCGCTCTCGGTGGATGTCGACTTCGCAGACCTATTTGAAGTCAAAGACGGGCGGATCCATCGGCAGTGGGAACAGATTCGGCGGCCCAAGAACGGGTCGCTGTCCATCGAGGGGATTTGGGAGGGCGTGCGGAAAGGCATCGTGGTGGCCGCATCTGGAGCCGACTTCGGAACCGATGGACTCAGCTTCCGCACTGTTATCCCCGCACATGGGGAATGGAGCATGCGCGTGACCGTGACGCCGACGATGGAGCTCGTCGGATTGGCGGAGCATCCGACCCTCGCCCCTTCTAGGGATACCATCTCACCCCAGAACCTCCGACAGCAGGCCTGGGAAGCCGCGACCCCATTACTTCGGATGGGGAACCGGTCCGTCGAACGAACCATACAGCGCAGTTTCGGTGACATCGGAGCCCTTCGGATAACTGATCCGCAGCATCCGGACCGGATGGTCGTTGCCGCCGGAGCGCCGTGGTTCATGGCGCTGTTTGGGCGGGACTCGCTGCTGAGCTCCTTCATGATTCTTACACTTGACTCGTCACTGGCCCTCGGCACACTGCAGACTTTGGCCGACCGCCAAGGCAACGTGGTGGATCCTCTGACAGAGGAACAGCCCGGAAGGATTCTCCATGAGGTCCGCCTCGGGGTCGGCACGGGTCTGGCACTCGGCGGCAAATCCGCCTACTACGGTACTGCTGACGCCACTCCCTTGTTCGTGACCCTGCTTGGGGAAGTCAGCCGTTGGGTACTCGCCGCGGATGACGTCGCGGCGCTGGTACCTCACGCGGACCGGGCGCTGGAGTGGATCCGGGAATACGGGGATCGTGACGGGGACGGGTTCGTCGAGTACGAGCGCCTCAACGACCACGGTCTCATCAACCAGGGCTGGAAGGACTCCTGGGATGGAATCAATTTTGCCGACGGCCACCTCGCAGAGCCACCCATCGCATTGTGCGAGGTACAAGGTTATGTCTACAGCGCATACGTCGCCCGGGCGTGGATGGCGTACGAGGCCGGAGACAGGGCTCTCGCAGTTGATCTCCGGGAACGTGCCCGCCGGCTGAAGAAACAGTTCAATGAGCAGTTCTGGTTGCCGGACCGCGGCTACTACGCGATTGCGCTCGACAGGGACAAACGGCCGGTCGACGCGTGCGCGTCCAACATGGGGCACTGCCTGTGGTCCGGCATCGTGGATGAGGACAAGGCGCCCCAGGTTGTCGAGCGTCTCATGTCGCCGGAGATGTTCAGCGGCTGGGGAGTGCGGACATTGGCAACGGACATGGGCGCCTACAACCCGGTCAGCTACCACAACGGGTCCGTCTGGCCCCACGACAACGCGCTCATAGTTGCAGGGCTTATGCGGTACGGCTTCGTACAGGAGGCGCAGCGGCTCTCCTCAGCGCTGATGGAAGCCGCCGCGTACACGGAGAACCGGCTGCCCGAACTGTTCTGCGGATACAGCCGCTCGGGCTACCCGAAACCGATACCCTACCCGACGGCCTGCTCTCCGCAGGCTTGGTCTTCAGCCGCCCCGGTGATGTTGCTCAGGTATCTGGGCCGCTACGATGCGCACTTATCCCAAGGCGGCATCTGGATGGACCCAGTCCTGCCAGACACCTGGGGGGACCTCCACGCTGAGAACGTGCCGGTTGGCCGATCGCGGGTCACTATCGACGTAGTGGGCAACGAGATTACGGTCACTGGGTTGTCCGACAGCATCGTGTTCCATCGGGAGGCACAGCCGTCACTTGCGGATCGTTTGGATTCCGCCAAAATCTCCGGAAAGCCGTCCAAGATTCGCCTTAGTGAACCTTGATTTATACAGTGGCCATGGACGTGAAGCCGGCTAGGAGCGCGGGTCTGTAGTGGTTTGGTGGCTTGACGGTTCGTGACCTTGGTTGCTGGTGCCGGCCTTGGTTCCTGACGGTTTTCGGTGTGAACGCGGGGACCGGTCAGCTTGGTTCGTGGTCGTGGGTCCTGTCAGTGCCTCCGGGCTCCGCCGTCGTTCCTTTAGGCTCCTGCGGTGGCTAGGATCCGGGTGTTTTCCCGGTGTTTGAAGAGTTTGAGCAGGTTGTGGCAACCGGCCAGGAGCTCCCATTCGCGGGCGGCTTGCTCAAGCCCGAGCAGGAGGACGTGTTTGCCTTGGCGGGTACGGATCTGGCCGAAGACCGGTTCGATGATCGCTTTGCGCGGGCGGCCCGGCTCTTCTTGGTTTTGAGTTTCCTCGCCATCCGTTCCCGTAGTGTGGCGTTGGCCGGAATCCTGCCCCGAGGTGCGTCGGGAACTCTCTGCTCGCCGAGCATGCGGGGACCTTGGATGCGGCATGGCGAACGGTGTCCGGCGGGATGACCGCCGGCGGGGACATCACCGTGGACACCGACGGCCGGATGCACCTGGGCAAGGACGACGCCCTGGAGGAGTCGCCGAGTCTGAAAGACCTGCGTACCCGTGTAGCGGGCATGATCCCGCGCGTGGATCTGTCCGAACTGGTGCTCGAGGTGATGGGCTGGCACCCGGACTTCACCGCCTCCTTCACCTCCGCAGCCGGCGCGTCCTCCCGGCTGACCGACCTGAACGTCTCGGTCGCCGCGCTGCTGACCGCGCACGCGCTTAATATCGGGTTCGGACCGGTGATCGCCGACGCTCCGGCGCTGACCCGCGACCGGCTCTCCCACGTAGACCAGAACTACCTCGGCTCGGACTCCTACACCGCCGCCAACGCGGTGCTCATCGATGCTCAGGGCGCCAGCGACCTGGCGCAGGCGTGGGGCGGTGGGCTGGTCGCCGCTGTCGACGGGATGCGGTTCATCGTGCCGGTCCGCTCCGTCGACGCTCGCCCAAACCCGAAGTACTTCCACCGGAAGAAGGGCGTGACCTGGCTGAACATGATCTCCGATCAGTCCGTCGGGCTGGCGGCCAAGGTGGTGTCGGGTACGCCGAAGGACACCCTTCACTTCGTCGACCTGCTCTACAACCCAGACGGCGGCCAGCGGCCCGAGGTGCTGATCACCGACCAGGGTTCCTACTCCGACATCGTGTTCGGACTGGTCACCTTGCTGGGGTTCGACTACCGGCCGGTCCTCGCGGACCTGCCCGATGCCAAGCTGTGGCGAATCAATCGGTCAGCGGACTACGGCCGGCTCGACAGGACCGCCCGGGGAAAGATCGACGTTGAGAAGGTCCGCCGGCATTGGCCGGACATCTGCCGGATCGCCGCTTCGATCCACACCCACGAGGTCTCCGCCCACGATGTGATCCGCATCCTGCAACGCGACGGCCGTCCGACCGATCTGGGCGAGGCGGTTGCTCACTACGGCCGGATCTTCAAAACCCTGCACGTCCTCACCTTCGTCGATGACCCGGCCTACCGCCGGGAGATGAAAGCGATGCGCAACCTCCAGGAGGGCCGTCACGCCCTGGCCAGGCACATCTTCCACGGCCGCGAGGGCAAGCTCCACCAGGCGTACCGTGACGGGCAGGAAGACCAACTTGGCGCCCTGGGACTTGTCTTGAATTGTGTGACGTTGTGGAACACGGTCTACCTCGACCACGCCCTGACCGCGCTGCGGGAACAGGGCTACCCTGTGCTCGACACCGACGTCGTCCGCCTGTCGGCATACGTGCGCCGGCACATCAACGTCCACGGTCACTACTCCTTCCAACTTCCGGACCTCGCCGGCGGCCGGCGCACTCTGCGCGATCCCGACCACCGCGACAGCAACGAGGAGTAAGAAGAGCCTGAGAGGCATCGGAACGAAACCGGGCATTAAGGGGTCTGACCTGCAACGGAACAGTGGTTGGCGCTAAGCCCGTCGGGGTTGGCTTTACGTTGCGATACGAGGGCGAGACGAGATCCGCAGTGCGTCAGCAGCCGCAGGACCGGCGGATGATGAGCTCGGTGGGGATGAGTTGGATCTTCACGGACGCCCCCGCCGGAGCGCCGCTTCGGCCCTTCCGGCACCCGGACGAGGACCGGGAGAACTGAACGTAAACCGTCCCGTAGGAGGAACCCTCTGCGGTCGCCGACAAAGTTGTCTGTACGGATAGTCTTGACTGCTGGCTGGATATGTCAATCTGACTTGAGCCCACCCGCGACTCGCCGGAGTGCCTATCGAAGTTTGATGCGAGTCCACTTCACCGTTGTTTCCATCGGATATTTGACGGAGCAGGATGGTTCGTCGCGCCGGCCTGTGACCAGCCTTCCGAAGGTGCTCAGGAGAAGGCCGCCTTCGCGTTCTCGGTCCGGTCGTTGTGGCGTTGCTTTTGCTCGGTGATGGCTGCAATGAATCCGCCGACGAATGAGTCGCCGAGTCCGATGGTGGTGGGGGTTTGCGTGACCAGGGAGAGCGCCGGGAGGCATTCGACGTCGGCGCCCAGCCGCTGGCGTAGTTCTGCAGCCAGTTGGGCCCCGAGGGCGTTTGCGGGTCCCTGTCCGACCGCTTCGTAGTCGGCGGGAGTGAAGTTGTCGCCGTAACAGAAGCGGGTGCTGGCCATTGTGATGCCGCCTTTTAGGCCGGACCGCCACTTTCCGGCGTCGTTCCCGTAGGCGAGTGACCAGTACTTGGTGTGGATCACCGTGGTGCGTGCGGGCATTAGTCCGTGCAGCTCGCGGAGTGCCGCGTAAACGTCAACAGCGTTCAGGAGGTCGATCGGCCTGTTCAGATGTGCCTGTAACTCGTCTTCGTTCATGCTGTAGACGGTCACGGTATCGGCCATGAAGTCCCGGACGACAGGCGCAAACACAGGGTGGTGGAAGCCCGCGTCTTCGTAAAACACGACCGCTCCGGGCGGAAGATTCTGCAGTTCCCGTCCCAGGGTGGCCAGGCGCTCGTCCAGGACCGACCGCTCGTCGATGACGTTGAGTCCAGAGATGAGGAAGGCATCCGCCGTACTGAGTGCGTTGCCGAGTTCCTTGCTCAGCATCATCGCAGTGTTTGGCGGGTCGTTGGTGAAGATGATCCGGTTCGGGTGGTCCGCGCGCAGGTCGATGTCCCTGGCCCGCACTGTTGCGCCCCCGTTGAATTGCACGATCAGGTGGGGATCAGTCGAGTCTGCCGAAGCGCTGCTGATGTAGGTGCAGGATGCAGGCAGCAGCCGCCGCACGGTGTCATCGATGCTGACCAGGTGAAGAGTGCTCGGGATTCCGAGCTTCGCCATGGCCATTCCGGCCCGGACGCAGGTGCCGCCCAGCGTGATCCTTTTTTGGAACCGGGAAGCGAAAGTCTTGACGGTGTCGGAGGAGGTGATGAACCGCTCTCCTCCGACACCGTCGCGCAAGTGCGCGAGAATGGAGACGACCAGGTTCCTTTCGGAATCGACCGGGACGAACCGGTCAAGCTCCGCGGCGTCGATCGCGAAGTCCTGAATCAGGCCTTCGATGACGGCCGAGTTCCATTCGACCTCGTAATCGACGGTACCGCCAAGACCCAGCACCACATTCTCGCGCGACATCAGACTCCGTTACCTCAGTACAGTTCGGCCGTGTTCGCTGCGGCGAACAGCTCGATCTTGTGGGCGGCGACAACCTTCATGGCCGCGATGGAGGGCGGCTGGATGGTGTTGGGCTCGCGGACTCCCGGGTCAGCGAGGATTTCGCGCATCTTGTTGTGATAGGCGACCTTGATGTCGCTGGAGATGTTGATCTTGTTGACACCCAGCTTCACCGACTCGCCGATCTCGCCGTCGGGGTTGTTGGATCCGCCGTGCAGCACCAGGGGCAGCGTCACCTTCTTCTTGATCTCCTGCAGCAGGTCCAGTTTCAGTTCCGGCTTCATGCTTGCCGGGTAGATTCCATGGCAGGTGCCGATCGCGATTGCAAGGCTGTCAACGCCGGTGGATTCGACGAACCGGACGGCGTCCTCCGGGTCGGTGTAGATGATGGTTGCCGTGCCGTCCTCCGCCTCGTCGTCAGTCTTGCCAATGGTCCCGAGCTCTCCCTCAACCGACACACCCACAACGTGCGCGGCATCGACGACTTTCTTGGTGATGGCGACGTTCTGGTCAAAGGGCAGCATGGATCCGTCGATCATCACCGAGGTGAATCCGGCCTGGATCGCGGTGAGGACCTGCTCGTAGCTCGCGCCATGATCGAGGTGGATGGCCACGGGCACCGTTGAGCGGTGTGCCCGTGAGATGATGGCCGGCAGCACGTCAACACCGAGATGGTTGAGTTCGTCGGGGTGGATGGCAATGATGACTGGCGCTTTTTTCTCTTCGCAGACTTCGAAGATGCCGTTCATCATCGCGTAGTCACTAATATTGAAGGCCGGGACCGCGAAGTTGTGCTTGTTCGCCACATCGAGGATGGTCTTGCCGTTTACCAACATTTATTTCTCTCCTACGTTTTTGGTGATGGAATGGGGTTGATTTACTTCACGGCGCCGGCGGTCATACCGCTCATGAAGTAGCGCTGGAAGAAGATATAAAGAATGAGAATCGGTATGCAGCCAAGGATGCTGATGGCCATCATTTCGTTCCATTGGTAGGAATGTTGACCCATGAGGAGCTGGATGCCGATGGGGACGGTTCGCATATCCTGGGTTTTGGTCAGCGTCAGTGCGAAGAGATATTCATTCCACGCGATCATGAAGGTGTAGATACCGACGGATACGATCCCTGGCACGGAGACCGGCACCAGGATGCGCCAGAGAGCGGTCATGGGCCCGCCCCCGTCAACCCGGACGGCCTCGTCGAGCTCGCGGGGCAGCGTGTTGAAGTAGCCCGTCAGCATGATGATCGCGTACGGCAGGGTGAAGACCATGTAGGTCAGGACCAGCCCCTGGTAGGTGTTGAACATCCGGAGGAAAACCATCAGGCCGAAGTACGGCACCAGCAACGTTATCGGCGGCACGGCCTGGACGCCGACGATGACAATGTTGATCGTCTTCTTGAAAGGGAAGTCGAACCGGCTGAAGGCGTAGGCCGCGAACAGGGCGACGACCAGGGTCAGACCGGTGACCGCCAGAGCCACAACGTAGCTGTTGACGAAGAATCTCATCTTGGTCGGATCGCTCAGTATGGAAGCATATGCAGCGAAGGAGAATCCTTCGGTGATGAACCGCGGCGGTGACTCGAAGATCTCAGTGTTGGACTTGAAGGAACTGGCGAGCATCCACAGGACCGGGAATCCTGCGAATACGGCGCCGCCGATCAGGGCCAGGAGCACACCGGTTCTTTCCAGGGCTTCACGCTGCTTTTTGGTTTTCGACATGTCAATCACGCGCCTTTTGATGACGGACGTAGAAGTAGGCCAGGACCATGGACATGACCAGGATGATCACGGCGCTTGCGGAGGCAAGCGAGAATTGATAGTTGCTGAAGGCCATTTTGTAGGTCATGGTGCTGAGCATTTCGGTTACGTTGACGGGTCCGCCTCCGGTGGTCATCCAGATCAGGGCAAACTGCTGACTGGTCCAGATGAGATCGAGCACGGCCATGCTGACGATGATGGGTCGCAGCTGCGGCAAAGTGATGTTCACGAACTGCTGCAGGCCGTTAGCTCCGTCGACCCGGGCCGCCTCGTAGAGGTCCCGCGGTATGCCCTGCAGTCCGGCGAGCAGACTCACCATGAAGAACGGGTACCCTGCCCAGATGTTGATGAAGGTGACAGCGAACAGCGCCGTCCCGGGTGAGGAGAGCCACTCGACACCGGTGTCCGTGATGCCGAGGGTGACCAGGACGTAGTTGACGACGCCGTTGGGATTCAGCAACAGCCGCCACAGAATGGCGATGATGGCAACGGTAAACAGCCATGGCAGTACGTAGATCACGCGGAAAAGCGCTTTGGTGGCCCCGTTAAGCAACCGGCTGTTGAGCAGCACGCTGAACAGCAGACCGAGCACGAGGTGCGCTCCGACACTGACAGTGGTGAAGAAAGTGGTGTTCAGGACCGCCGTACGGAAGATCTCGCTGCCCAGGACCTCCACATAGTTGTTGAAGCCCGCGAATACCGGGTTCTTCTTCATGATGACGTTGTCCATCAGCGAGTACCCGATGACCATCACGATCGGAATCAGCATCAGGATCACGAGCAGAATGATGGTAGGCGAGAGGAAAGCGAACGGGACGAGGTTGCGTTTCTTTTTCGCCCGGGTCGCTACCGGTGCCGGCGCGTCAAGCTTTTTTGGTGTCAGGAGCACCATGGGAATCCTCCTCGGTCCGGGTGCGGCCTCGTCGTCGTTGGGCCGCACCCGGACCGCTTGTGGGTCTAGAACTGCTTGATCCAGGTGGTTTGAGTGTTTTCAAGCATCTGGTCGACCGGCTGAGAGCCTGTGAGTGTCTTCTGGAACTGCTCGTCGAAGGTACGCATGAGCTGTTCCGCGACGGGGAGGCCAACGAACTCGTTGGCGGGGTAGCCGCTCTTGTAGATGTCGAAGGCCTCCTTGAACAGGGCATCCTTGCCGGAGAAGTCCGGCGTGGCCTTGCTGTTGCCGGGGAAGGCATTGGCCTGGGTCGAGAGCTTCGCGTTGGCCTTCTCGCTCATCAGAAACTGGACCAGCTTCCATGCCTCGGCCTTGTGCGCGCTGTTCTCGGCAACCCCGATGCCCCACGAGGCGAAGGGGATGCCCCGTTTGCCGGTAAAACCATCGAGGGACGGAACGGAAGATACCTGGAACTTCAGGTTCGGGTTCTTCTGACGGATCGTGTTGATGTGCGCGAGGGAATCGATCATCATCCCGACGCGGCCGTTGGTGAATTCCTCGACCTTGTCCTGTTCCTTCATGGTGAAGGAACCCGGCGCGATCACCCCGTCATCCCAGAGGCTCTTGACGTACCCCACCGTGCCCTTGATGTCCTGGCTGGTGAGATCCGGCTTCCCGTCTTTGAGCATGCTCTGGCCGGAGGCCCATGCCCAGGACATGACATCGTTCTGCACGCCGTTGGGAGCCTCGAGGGAGAGCGGCAGGACCCAGCCCTTGGCGTTGCCCAGGTTGCTGATTGCCTTCGCCGCAGCCGTGAACTCCGTGCGGTTCGACGGCGCCTTCGCGATTCCGGCCTTCTGCAGCAGGTCAGTGTTGAAGAACATCGGGTACACGAAGTTCAATACCGGGATCATGTACGTCGCGTCCTTGACCTTGACCTCGCTGGAGAGCTGGGTCTTGTCATAGCCGGCGTCGGCCATCAATTTGCCCAGGTCCGCGATGGAGCCCTGCTTCGCAAAATCACTGATCCAGGCGCCATCCAGCCCGACAACATCGGACATGGTCCCCGCTGCGGCTCCCGCCACAACCTGCTCCTTGGTGGAGGCATACGGTCCGCTGAGCAGCTTGACCTTGATGCCCGGGTTCTCCTGCTCAAACTGATCCATCATCTGACGCAGTGAACCGGCGGGGAGTTCCGGCTCCCACCACTGCGCAAACTCGATCGTGACCTCCCCGCCAGGCGACGCGTTGCCGCCCGAAGACCCTCCGCTGCAACCGGCGATCATGGTGACTGCGGCAACGCCCGCGACGGCGGCCAGCAGCCCTCTCCTGCTTAGAGCATCCTTGCTCATGACTCTCCATTCGAAGTGAAAGTTTCAAAGTGCTGTTTCGCGCATTCCGATGCGACTTTATGCCGGTTTATGCGTTTGTTTGATCGTAAGCCCCGTCACAGTCTGGGTCAAGAGCGGTTCCGGATCCGTCGTTCGAGGTACCTCTGAGAACCGCCAGAATCCGTCAAAGATCCGTGCAATACACCCGAACATGGGGGCCTTGAATAGGGAAGAGCGTCCCGAGGTTGGCCTCAGGGGGAACATACGCGCGTGGCCTGACTCGATGGCAG
>NZ_JAGGPM010000061.1 GCF_018613835.1 Arthrobacter sp. ISL-5
TTCATCCGACCGCAACGGTTCAGCTCGCGACAGCCGACGTCCTGATTTTCTCCTTCGACTTTGAAAGGGTGAGATGAGTCCCTCTTTTGATCCCACCGCACTTGGTACCGGTCCGGCCCCGGCCATCGGGGCCGCCGACAGCGCCCAGGCAGCCTGGGGCAATAGCGACTCTGCTTTTATAGACGCCGTCGCATCAGAGAGTGGACTTCTGGCAGAGCAGTCCCAGCTCGCTGATTCGACTGTCTTGGAGCTCGTTGAGCAGTCCTACGGCCTGAAGGGGACGCTTGTCCGGATTCCCACGGAGAAGGACGAGACTTTCCGCCTCCGAGACGGCGAGGAAACCTATCTGGTGAAGTTATCCTCACCGGATGAGGATCCGGTGATCGTCCACCTTCAGACGGCATGCATGGAGCATTTGGAACGGACGGCCCCTGAACTTCCGGTCCAGCGTCTAGTCAGGAGCCTTGACGGAGATCCGCAAGTCCTCATCCCGGCGTCTGTTGGAGCCTTTGATCGCGTACTTCGGGTGATGCGGTTCATGCCTGGAGATTTGCTGGCCAATCACGAGGCGTCCGCTGGTCAGCTTCAGTTGGTGGGCTCAAGCCTTGCCCGCCTGGGCATTGCTTTACAGGACTTCGATCATCCTCGTGCCGAGCGTTTGCTCCTCTGGGACCTCAAGCACTTTCACCGGATGAGGCCGCTTCTTGACCACGTCGGTGAGAAGCAAAAACGCTCCCTGGCCGAAGATATTTTCGATCAGTTCGACGAGAAGGTGGTTCCACTTCTGGACACCCTTACCTCCCAGGTTGTCCACGGGGATTTCAGTCCGTTCAATGTCCTTGTCAACCCGGACAGCCCGGACTACGTGACCGGGATCATCGACTTCGGAGACGTCGTGCGAACCCCCGTGATCTTCGACATCAGCGTCACCATGGCCAACCTGCTGGGAGCAGACCCGTCCAGCCCTTGGAAACACGCACTGCACGCCATGAACGGATACCGGAAAATCCGCCCGCTGCCCGTTGAAGAGTTCGAAGCCCTGACTGCCTCGGCGCCGGCCCGCCTCCTCCTGCGGGCCCTGATCACCGAATGGCGGGCATCCCAACTACCCCAAAGACGCGACTATCTCCTCTCCCACTCACAACCGGACTGGGACCGGCTCGCCTCCACAGCGGCAGCCCCGACACCAAAACTAACCACTACACCCTGAACCCGTCCCCGCAAGCCTTCAAGGAGAACCATGGACAGCACTCCCCAAACCATCCGTAAGCCTTCCCGAGCCATGATCAATGGCTTTGACCCCAACCGCCTCGGTGAGCTCCCGGATCAGATGCAGAAGAACATCCGACGCCGGGACAAGAGCCTCGGACCCGGCTACCGGCTCTTCTACGACACCCCCCTGGAAATCGTCCGGGGCAAAGGCACCACACTGTTTGACCGCGAAGGAAACGAGTATCTCGACGTTTACAACAACGTCCCCTCGGTCGGTCACGCGCACCCGAAGGTTATTGCCGCTGTCCACGAGCAGATGCAGGTCCTGAACACCAACACCCGTTACGTCCAGGAATCGATCCTCGATTACTCCGAGCAGCTGCTCTCCACGTTCGCGGCCGAGCTTGGCCATGTCATGTTCACCTGCACCGGCTCTGAAGCCAACGACCTCGCCATGCGCGTGGCAAAATACGCCACCGGAAACCAGGGGATCATTGTCACCTCCGGCGCCTACCACGGACTGACAACCGAAGTAGCGTCATTCTCCCCGTCCCTGGGCATCGGTGTTCCGCTGGGCGCCAACGTGCGGGTCATCGACGCCCCGGACGCCCTGCGGTACTCCTCCGATCAAGAATCCCTGGAAGATCACCTGCGCAACCAGGTCCGTGCCGCCATCGCAGACCTGCACCGGCACGGTATCGGGCTGGCGGCCTTCATCGCCGACAGCATCTTCTCCTCCGACGGTGTCTTCGCCGGCCCCACGGGCTTCCTGCGCCCGATCATCGAAGAGGTACACGCCGTCGGCGGCCTGTACATCGCCGATGAAGTCCAGCCCGGCTTTGGCCGTACCGGTGCCCAATGGTGGGGCTTCCAACGCCACGGGATCGTCCCGGACATCGTGACCATCGGCAAACCCATGGGTAACGGGATCCCCGTCGCGGCAGCCATCTTCAAACCCGAACTACTCGTCGAGTTCGGCAAGAACATCCGCTACTTCAACACCTTCGGCGGAAACTCAGTAGCCATCGCCGCTGCCCAGGCCGTCCTGGACGTGGTCCGCGAGGAATCACTGATAGAAAACGCCTCCAAGGTCGGCGAAAAGATCATCAACGGGCTCAAAGACCTCAGCCAGGGCCTGGACCAGGTCGCAGAAGTACGCGGAAGCGGCTTCTTCATCGGCGTCGACCTCGTCACCGACCGGTCCACACTCACACCCAACGGGGAAGCCGCCGCCGCCATCGTCAATGCCCTCCGGGAGGACCGGATCCTGATCTCCGCCTGCGGCGCCCAGGGCAACGTCCTGAAACTCCGCCCCCCGCTGCCCTTCTCCAGTAACGACGCCGACCGCCTGCTCGAAGGAATGGCCCGCGCCTTCAAAACACTGCGCTAAGGCCAAATCGGCCCTGGAGTCTTACCAATCAAGCTCACTCATTCAGCCAATTACTTTAGCTGACACCCCATCAAAAGGAACACCATGAAAACCATCAAGAAGATCCAGACGGCGGCCGCAGGGCTCGCCGTAGTACTGGCGCTGAGCGGCTGTGGCGGCGCGGCCACGGGCTCTCAGGCCACTGACATCCCGAAGACGCAGAACACCCGGGACATCTCAGAGGGTGTCCAGCCGGACGCGGCCGCGGTGGCGCTGCTGCCCGAGTCGTACAAGGCCAAGGGTGAACTGACGGTCGCGATGGATCTGAGCTCCCCGCCGATGACGTTCCTCGCCGAGGACAACACAACCCCCATCGGCGTGAACCCGGACCTCGCCCGCCTGGTCGCCAAAAAGCTGGGATTGAAGCTGAAGTTCGAGAACACCGCGTTCGACACGATCATTCCCGGCATTGACGGCGGCCGCTACGACTTCACCGCCACCACCATGTCCGCCACGGAAGAGCGGCTGAAGGTCCTGGACATGATCGACTACCTTAAGGGCGGCTCGGCCGTGGCGGTAGCCAAGGGCAACCCGCTGAATCTGACCAACGACACACTCTGCGGCAAGAACATTGCCGTGACCAAGGGCTCCTCCCAGCAACTGAAGCACCTGCCGAACGTCTCGAAATGGACCTGCGAGGACAAGGGCCAGCCGGCCATCAACGCCATCACGCTGCCCAACGTCCAGGAGGCCCTGACGCAGCTGGATTCCAAGCGGATCGACGGCGTTTTCTACGACGCCAGTGCCCTTGCCTGGGCCAACGAGCAGCAGCCCGACCACTTCAACATCCTGTCACCGAGGATGGATACCCGCACGAACACCAACGTCGCCATAGGGCTGAAGAAAGGATCACCCCTGACACCGGCCCTGCAGAAAGCCATCCAGTCCGTACTGGAAACCCCCGAATACAAGAAGGCCCTGGACTACTGGGGCCTGGCAGAATCAGCCATCACCGAAGCCGCGATCCGCTAGTACCGGTGGGCGCGCCAATGCCCCAACTGACCGGTACGCCCCGGCAGTTTGTTGCCCTGCCGGGGCGTACTGTCCGTTGGCCGGAACCGGGCGATCGCCGTCGAACGTGCAAACTGAAGAAGACCACTAACCCCTGAATCAACGAAATCCGGGCACCCATCACGTCCCGGTTTTGGCCTGATATCTCATTAAGGTTGTGCTATGAGTAGCTACCCCACAGCACGTGACTACACTAAGGCTTCTGTCCTTGATGCGGTCCTTTCAGAGGCGCCCTTGACGCGTAACAGGCTGATCGAATTGACGCGTTTGAGCCAGCCGACGGTGTCTCGGAAGGTGGATGAGCTTCTTGTTGACGGATTCCTCGTGGAGCAGGGAGTCGATGCAGTTGTGCGCCGAGGCCGGCCCTCCACATATTTGGATGTCCCCGGCACGGCGGGGCACATTGTCGGTATCTCTTTCGGGACGCGAACCACGTGCGTCCTCGTAATTGACCTGAGAGGTCGCGAGATTGGGCACATAATTGTTCCCAGCCCCGAGGGCGGCGATGTCGGAGCCACTGCCGAGTGGCTGGTGGACTTGATCGTGGAGACCACTGATTCAGCAGAGGGGCCATTGCGCCAAATCGTTGCCGCGCTGCCCGGCCGCGTCCTGAATAGCACCAACTGGTCCGGGACACCAGAATCCGGGAAGATTTTCATTGATTCTCGTCTCCAGAATGCCATTGAAGAACGGTTGAAGGCTCCCGTGATCCTTGAGAGCGATGCCACCTCTTCCCTACGGGGGATCCTGAAGGATGATGCGAACATAGGAAATGCTGCTTTGTTCATGCTCAGTACGGTACTGAGCTTCGCCAGTTGTACCGATCATGAGATCGCCCAGGGGCGGACCCCCGCTTTCGGTGATCTGGGTGGTGTTCTCTTCTCCGGCGTTGGCAACGAGACCCTCGACGGCCTGTTGAGCACAACGGGTCTCCTCCAATTCGCCAAAGGGCGCGGACTGCAGCTGGAAGGCATCGAAGCCATCTGGTCCCAGCCGCAGGAAGCGGGGCCCCGAGCTGAAGTCGTGGAGGGGTTCACGACGGCGATCGTGACCGCAGTCGGTGCCGTTGCCGTCACGCTGGACCCAGAGTATCTCTATTTTGTGGGTCGCTTGAGTCCGCTCGTGGACGAAGTCCTCCCGGAGGCGCGCAGGCGACTGGCACAAAGCCTTCCCGTCATCCCGGAGATCAGGGTCGCCTCGCAGGTGATCGGACTATCAGTGGCCCGGGGAGCCGCGCATGCCGGACTGGCCCTGGCCCAGTCCCGACTACGGGAATCGATGCTGGAGGCCCGCAGCGAGGGCCAAAGCCTCTAGCATGCAGCACGTGGCCTTCAGGCCGCCACCCTCCGTCCAGCGTCCCTGAGCTGGCCTACCCAACAGCACCATCATCCATCTTGCCGAGCCCGCCATCCATGGCAGCAGCTGGCCGGCACCTCAGAACGGAGCGCATCATGAGTACACACAGAATCGCGGTGATTGCTGGCGATGGCATCGGCAAGGAAGTTGTCCCGGCGGCCATTGAATGCCTAGAACAAATCGCGCAAATTCATGCCCTGGACTTGAAGTTCACCTATTTTGATTGGGGCTCTGACTATTACGCCGAACACGGGCGCATGATGCCGGCGGACGGGGTGGAGCAGCTGGCGCAGCACGATGCGATCTTCCTGGGCGCGGTGGGTTCACCGGAAGTGCCGGACACGGAGTCGCTGTGGGGGCTTTTGATCCCGATCCGCCGGGAGTTCCAGCAGTACATCAACCTTCGTCCGGTGAGAACGCTCGACGGCGTGAGGTCACCGCTTGCGTCCAGGGAACCGATCGATATCCTCATCGTGCGTGAAAACAACGAGGGCGAGTACTCCGAGGTCGGCGGCCGCGCCTACCGCGGGCTGCCGCAGGAAACGGCAGTGCAGGAAACCATCTTTACCCGCCAGGGTGTGTCGCGGGCCGCGCACTACGCTGCTTCACTCGCCTCGTCCCGGAAGGGCAACCTGACCTCGGCAACCAAGAGCAACGGCATCATCCACACCATGCCGTTCTGGGACGAAGTGGTCGAAGAAACAGCCCGCCTCTACCCGGATGTAACCCTGACCAGCGAACTGGTGGACGCGTTGGCCGCCCACCTGGTCCTGAAGCCCTGGACGCTGGACGTCATTGTTGCCTCAAACCTCCTCGGCGACATTCTGTCCGACCTGGGAAGCTCCGTCAGCGGATCGATCGGCCTGGCCCCGAGCGCCAACCTGAACCCCGAAGGCGACTTCCCGTCCCTCTTCGAACCGGTTCACGGCTCGGCGCCGGATATCGCGGGCAAGGGCCTGGCCAACCCCGTGGGCCAGATATGGTCCGGAGCGATGATGCTCCAGCACCTCGGCCACCCCGAGGCTGCCGAGCACCTCCAGCTCGCCTTCGAGTCGGCGCTCCGGGAGGGCCTTGGCACCCGGGACGTCGGCGGCCCGTCCTCCACCTCCGAATTCACCGCCGCGGTCCTGGCCGCCATTGACGTCTATCACGCGCTGGATGCGATCGATGCGGATATGTCACGCGGGCCGGCGGTAGCACCGGCGTCGTCATCGTGACCCCCACGAGGGCACCTTCCGCCGGAGGAACGAGCCGCGCTGCCATCCCCGAGGCGATCACGGCGGCGCTGCCCCCGGAGGCACCCATGAAGTCGACAGGCTGCCCCCACAGCGCTAACTAATCTCAGACCGCTTTCGCCCACTGGGGACCGCGTTATCAATGTTTCTTTGTGCTGGGCTGGCGTCGGTAGACACGAAGTCCATCGCTGTGCAGGAACAATGCACGACCCTGGCCTTCGTCCTGCTGAAGCCAGAGGACGCTGCCGTCCATGGCGAGCATGTCGATGCGGCCTGAGGTTATGACTCGCCCGTGATAGTGGATTTCCACTTGGTCGGTGCGGGAGAGTGTGGACCAGTTGCGGATGGGTTCGGGCGTGGGGGAGCCAGGGGGTTTGGCCATGTGAGAGCGGCTGTTCATCTCGGTTGTCCTTGATCTAGGGCGGTTCGGGCGGATGGTTCTTCTGGGGTAGTTATGGGAGGAGGCAGGGTGATCTGGTGGTCACCCTGCCTCCTCCTGCGTGCTGCGCTGTCCTCGCGCCCGTCCGTCGGGCTACCTGTTGCGATGGAGTGCGGGAACGGCAGCACGCGCGCCGGACGATGCGTCCGGCAGTCTGGGCTGGCGGATAGCTTGTGGGGCCGGACGGCTAGCACCGGGCAGGTGGCGTCAAGCAGAATCCGCTGGACGATGCTGCCTAGGATGAGCTTGCCGACCATGGATCTGTGCCTTAGGCCTACGACGATCATCTCGACGTTTCGGTCCGGCGCAATCTGGATGACTGCGTCCCCTGGATCGGCCAGGATCGGGGATTCGATGGCCAGGGCGAGCCCGGCGGCTACAATCAGTGCCTTGGACTTCGATGGAACCAGGATGGCCACGAGGATATAGACCAGGACCGCGAATAGGCCATCACCGGCAGGGCCCGTCCACGCCGCATCGCTGAGCGTGCGAATGCTCAACCCGAGCACTACACTGATCAGCCCGGCGATACACAGCAAGGCCCGTCTGATTCTTGAACGACCCGGTTCGACTGAACAGCTCACAGCCGTAGTACCGCCGCTGTTCCCAGACAGATCATTGCCTAAGCCCTCATTGTCGAAGCTGCACGCTTCCCTCCCGGAGGCCGTCCCACGAGAATCTTCGCGTTCAGCCTAGCTCAGCGCTCTGTTGTGGTCGGCAAACCGGCTGATGGCGGGGGAGTCCGCCAGATCGGCGGGGCTGTTCGGTTTCTTCGGCTGCGGCTCCGGCTGCTCGGCCCCGGACGCGCAGGAGTGGGCCCATGCGTCTCACCATCCGGCCCTGCTAGAGAAGCCGACGCCGGATGGCAAAAAGAAGTGTGGACAATGTCCACACTTCTCGCTCCGGACTGGGCCGTATATCGGCCGGACTGGCTCGGATTGCTTATGTTTTCGCGAGTTCCCAGTGTTTGCAAGGGCTGGAATGCAGTTCGAGTCCCACCTCGGGCACGACAGATTCCCTAGTCAGAGGCGATTTTGCTTTGACGTGTTGACAAAGCTTGTGGGGGCGTCCCTCTGACGCTAGGTTGGCGGCTGTGGCCTGGCCGCCGCGGTGGCCTATTCAGGTGTGTGGGGTGGCGGGTTCGAGTCCCTGGCTGGTGGGCCTTCCGCCTGCTGTCATTGGGTTCTTGCGGTTCCTCGTTCCGGTTTTGGTCGGGTGGGCCGGGGTGGCCTACACCTATTCATGCGCCGGGGGAGTAGGAACGACATGACCGTGGCGAATGCGCTACAGGGAGTACCGGGAGGCCGATCGTAGGACCGCCCGCGTGAGCCGTGCGGCGCCATTGTTCTGCCAAAGAGGGTGTGGACAATGTCCACACTGTTGTGTGCTTTATTCGAGGGAGTGAGGACTTGAGTCCGATGTCTGGTTCGGCCATAAATCTTTCGATCACCGTGCCCGGAAAGTGGTTCCTGGAGTACAACCTGACTGCGATTTAGGGTGATTTGCGGTGTCAAATGCCAGTGTTTCGGCTCGCTACATGTCGCCCTCCGATGCCCTTCCGCGGGTGTAAGAGGCAGTCAGGCCAGCTCTCGCCTGCTGCCCGGTTGTCTCGAAACGGCTAGCGTTTCGAGACACAAGGGTTATGAGACGTTCCTTGAAGAGATGGGCTGTCCTCGTCAGGAGAACCGCCACCTTCTCTTGGTCCTTGAATCACGAGCTGCGGTTAGCCACCGTTGTACTCGTCGTCGGTGATGTGTTCGCCCCAAGTGGTGGTTTTGGAGGGGTCCTCGCCGTTTTGGAGCATGGCGATGTGTTCCATGAAGCAACCGGGGGCGGCGGCGTGCCAGTGCTCTTCGCCGGGCGGGGTGTAGAGCGTCTGGCCGGGGTGGACTTCGGTGATCTTTCCGTCCCGGGTGCCGAAGCGCCCAACACCTTGGGTGACGCGCAGGTACTGGCCGTGCTGGTGCGAGTGCCAGGCCGTGCGTGCTCCCGGTGCGAAGCGGACGGTCGCGACGACCATCGTCTGGTCATCCTCGTGGGGAAGGGCGATCGGGTCAAGCCACACGTCACCGGCAAACTGGGCCGGCGGGTTCTTTGTGGTCGGAAGGGTGGGTTCGATGTTCATCATTGCCTCCTTACTTCTTGTCAGCGAAGACTTGCTTGGCGACGCCCATTGCAGACATGCCCCTGGGCCAGCCGGCGTAGAGCATGACATGGGTGATGGCTTCGATGAGCTCATCCTGGGTCACACCATTGTCGAGGGCCCGGCCGAGATGGGAACCCAACTGCTCGGTGTTTCCGCCGGCGGTGAGTACAGCTACCGTGATGAGGCTGCGATCGCGGGCGCTCAGTTCGGGCCGGTTCCAGACGTCTTCAAAGAGCATGTCGTCGGTGAGCTCGGCCAGCTTCGGTGCGAAGTCGCCGAACATCTTTCGGCCGCCGCCGACCTGCTTTGGCTGGTCTGCCATGTTGATCCTTCTTTCGGTTGTGAACCGCTGGTTGCCTGTTGGCGTTAGTCGTATGTTTCGACGCCGGTGAGGCGTAGTTCTTCGATGTCGAGCCTGGTTTGGATTCGCCGTGCGACGGTGTCATCGACGGTGCCGGCGAGACGAAGCCCGAGGAGCACTTCACGCTTTTTGTCGAGCAGGGCGTGGCGGAGCGTTTGTTCTTCCTGGCGTGATTGCGTGGTGGCCTCCAAATCTGAACCACCTTTAAGCGCCTGGAGCACGGACAGATGGGATCGGTATTCGTCTGCGACGCGGTCATGGACCTCTGGGATGATCCCGAGTTTGTTCGAGAGGTCATCAACGGCTTGGACGGCGGCTGAGGAGATGGTCAGTTCGGCCAGGCGCAGTTCTTCCTCCTCGGGCTCATCCGGCAGCTTGGCCCAATGAACCACCGGGGGCAGCAGAGGTCCCTGCACAAGCATGGTCAGCACTATCACGCCGGCACTCATGAAGATGATGTCGTCGCGTCCGGGGAGCGGCTGGCCGTCATTCAATATCGGTGGCACGGACAGGGCGATCGCCAGGGACACTGCTCCGCGGAAACCTGCGAGGGAGCTGACGATGCGGGCACGGTAGGTCATTCTGCGCTTGCGCTGCGAAGGGCGCCGGTCCAGAAACCGGATGAGGGTGATGCTCACAGTCTGGAACACGAACCGGATCACGATGAGCGCGACCCACACGGCAACTGTTGACACCAGAAGCCGGCCCACGTTACGTGGCTCAATCTCGTGTACTGCGGCATGGACCTGAATGCCGATGAGAACGAACAGGGCTCCGTTGAGCAGGTAGGAGCCCAAGGGCCATGCGGACTCTGTCTGACGGCGGGATGCTGCCGTGCTGATCCGGCTGGATATGAAGGAGATGATCAGGCCGGCTACAACAACGGCAAGGACTCCTGAGGCGCGAACTGCTTCGGCGAGCAGGAAAGCTGCGAACGGGGTGATCAGCAGTGCGATGTTGGTGATGAGCGGGTCGCGTACCCGGGCTAGGAGCAGATAAGCCGCCCCGGCGACTATCACACCGGCTACGGCCCCTCCGGCGTAGGAGAGAGCGAACAACCCGGCAATATCGACCGGGGTGTAGTTGCCGCCCAGTGTCAGGCCCACGGCGATGGCGTACAACACCAGGGCGGTACCGTCGTTGGTCAGGCTTTCGGCCTTGAGCAGCATGAAGTTCCGGCGTGGAAGCATCCGCCCGAGGGCAGCGACGGCCGTCGCGTCCGGTGGCGCGAGGGCCGCCCCGAGGATAAGAGCCGTGTTCCATGGCAGGCCGAGAAGGTGCGCCACACCGGCAACTGCGAGAGCGGAGACTACTACTAACAGGGTGCTCATGATGACGATGCCGCGCAGGTCCCGGCGGATGGAGCGGAGCGAGGTGGTTAGGCTTTCCCAGAACAGCATGACGGGCAGGAAGATCAACAGCACCGTCTCCGGTGGAAGCTCGATCTGCCGCAGCTGCGGAACGAAGCCAAGGAGAAGGCCGAAAACCAACAGCAGCAAGGGGGCGGCAATGCGGAGCCGTGGAGCCAACACGGCGCCCGCGAGCACAGTCACGCCCAGCAGTACAACGGTCTCCAGGCCCTCCATCAGGTCCTCCTCACTTTTCTTGTCGTCCGATGCAGCACACCGACACCCGCCGTGCCTGTGCGGTGAGTTCGTTTGCGCCGTAGCTGTTGTCGTCGGGGTTAACGGTGACACCTGGGGCTACGAGTTTGTCGATCCTGTCCAGCACATCTGCGGACAAGTTGACCTGGGCGGCCGGGAGGTAAGACTCCAGCTGCTCCATGGTGCGCGGGCCCACGATCGCGGACGTGACGCCGGGGTGGTTGATCACGAACGCGATCGCCAAGTCGATCAGCGTCATCCCTGCTTGTTCGGCGAGCTGGGCAAGTTCTTCGACGATGTCGAGCTTTCGCTGATTGGCCGGGCTTGTCATGTCGAAGCGTGCGCCGGGGCGGGCACTTGACGTGGGTGCCGACGCTGAGTCCTTGCGCCAGCGCCCGGAGAGCCAGCCACCGCTGAGCGGGCTGTACGTGAGGATGCCCATGCCGTGCCGTTGCGCCGCGGGAAGGATGTCTTCCTCAATGCCGCGGACCAGGATCGAGTAGGGCGGCTGCTCGGTTACGAACCGCTCCAGGTTCCGCTCCCTCGACATCCACTGGGCTTCGACGATCTGTGATCCCGAGTAAGACGAGGAACCGATGTAGCGCACCTTGCCCTGGCGAACCAGGTCGGTGAGCGCGCCGAGGGTTTCCTCGACGTCAGTGTCCGGGCTGGGCCGGTGGACCTGGTAGAGGTCGATGTAGTCGGTGTTCAGCCGACGAAGCGAATTTTCCACCTCCCGGATGATCCACCGGCGGGAGCTGCCACGCTGGTTGGGGTCATCCTGGTCCATGGGCATGAAGAACTTGGTGGCGAGGAAGACGTCATCACGCCTGCCCTCCAGCGCCTGCCCGACGATCTCCTCAGATACCCCGCCGGAGTAGACGTCCGCGGTGTCGACGAAATTGATCCCTGCATCAAGGGCACCGTGGATGATGCGGATGCTGTCAGCGCGGTCCTCGTTACCCCAAGGGCCGAACATCATCGCACCGAGGCACAGGGGACTGACTTTGACTCCGGTGCGGCCAAGCGAGCGGTATTCCATGCTGGTTCCTTGTCTCAGGTCTGGTTCTGCCGTGATTAGGCTTCGGGGATGACCATGGCGAAACGCTCAATGCGGGCCTCGTCGGGGTCCGGTCCGTTGCGCACCCCGGCGTCAAGGGCATCGATGGCGGCAAGTTCGTCTGCGCTGAGCTCGAAGTCGAAGACGTCGAAGTTCTCCGCGATACGGGCCGGGTTGGTCGATTTCGGGATAGCTGAGCGGCCCTGCTGCAGGTGCCACCGCAGCATGACCTGCGCCGGGGTCTTGCCGCGGGTTTGCCCGACGGCGGCGATTGCGGGGTCTTCCATCACGTTCCGGCGGTTCTCGCCCCACCCGGGGTAGAAGGTGATGCCGCCGATCGGTGACCAGGCCTGGGTGAGGATGCCGTGTTCGGCGTCGGCTGCCTGGACGTCCGGCTGCGTGAAGTAGGGGTGCAGCTCCACCTGGTTCACGGCCGGGATGATGTCGGTCGCGGCGAGCAGTTGCTTGAGGTGGTGGGGCATGAAGTTGCTGACGCCGATGGCCCGCACGCGCCCGTCGGCGAGCAGGGTCTCCAGCGCCTTGTATGCGGCGATGGTCTTCTCGAACCGGTCCGGGGCGGGCTGGTGCAGGATGAGCAGATCCAGGTAGTCGACCCCGAGCTTGCCGGTCGCCTTGTCCCAGGCGTGGAGCGTCTGGTCGTAGCCGTAGTCGCTGACCCAGACCTTGGTCTCGATGAACACGTCCGAACGATCGAGGCCCGAGTTGCGGATTCCCGCGCCAACTTCGCGTTCGTTGCCGTAGGCGGCGGCGGTGTCGATGTGCCGGTAGCCGGCAGCCAGGGCGGCCTCGACCGCGGCCGTTGTTTCTTCCGGTGGGCTTTGGAAGACGCCGAGCCCGAGGGCGGGCATGATGACGCCGTTGTTGAGTGTGATGTCCATAAGGTTCAAGTCCTTTCGTTAGGGGCGGACAAGCACTTTGAGTGCTTCGCGGTCGGCCATTGCCTGGTAGCCGGCCGGGACGTCGTCCAGGCCGATGGTGCGGTCGAAGACCTTGCCCGGTTCGATGGTGCCGTCGAGCACGAGGGGCAGCAGCTCCTCGATGTACGCTCTGGCCGGTGCGACGCCGCCGGTGAGCGTGATGTTGCGCATGAACTCAGCGAACCCGAGCGGGACGTCGGAGAACTGCGGCGCGCCGACGCGGCTGATCACACCGCCGTCGCGGACGACGCCGATCGCCATCTCGATCGCTGGCTTGAGGCCCACGGCTTCGAGCACGGCGTGCGTTCCGTCGCCGTTGGTGAGTGCCCTGACCTTGGCAATGCCTTCCTCGCCGCGCTCGGCCACCACGTCGGTGGCGCCGAATTCACGGCCGAGCTCGGTGCGGGCCTCGTGCCGGCCCATGAGGATGATGCGCGAGGCGCCCATGAGCTTGGCGGAGAGAACCGCTGAGAGGCCAACAGCGCCGTCACCGATCACGGTCACGGTCTGGCCGGGCTCGATGCCGGCCTTTTTGGCGGCGTGGTATCCGGTGGACATGACATCGGAGAGGCTCAGCAGCGATGGGATCAGGTTCTCATCGAAGGCCGCCGGCACCACGACAAGGGTGCCTGCTGCCTGCGGGACCCGGGCGAATTCGCCCTGGCCGCCGTCGTCGTGGCCGCCCCAGTGCGCGCCGTGGCGGCAGGAGGTCTGCAGTCCTTCCTTGCAAAAATCGCAGGTGCCGTCGGAGGCCACGAAGGGCGGCGCGATGACAAAGTCACCCACGGACAGGCCAGTCACCTCGGAGCCCAGTTCTTCGACGATGCCTACGAACTCGTGGCCCATCCGGGCGCCTTCGGAGGTTTCCGGCTTGGAGCCGTAGGGCCACAGATCGCTGCCGCAGATGCAGCCGGCGACGATGCGCACGATCGCGTCGGTAGGCTCCTGGATGGTGGGGTTGGGAACGGTTTCGACGCGCACGTCTCCTGCGCCGTACATCAGTGTTGCTCGCATGGTTGGGACTTCCTTAGTGGTTGATAGCCGGCTTCCAGTCAACACCCGGCACGGACCGCCTGGGAGTGCATGTCAGTACCCCCATGAAGTGCAGGTGTGTTGGTTCAGCGGGCGGTTTCGGTGAGAGTCGGGGCTGGCCAATCATCGGCGCCCGTGGGCGGCACCGATGATTGGCCAGCAGGTTCGTGTGGTTAGCAGTCGCGGTCGATGGCGGCGTCCAGCCCTGCCGAAAGCGGTGCGCCGACAAGGTCGAGAGCGGCGAGGGCTTCGTCGATCCGCTGCAGATCGGATGCGGTGAGTTCGAGGTCGGCCGCGGGCAGGTTGTCGTCCAAATGGGTCAGGCGGGTGCCGCCGGGGATCGGAACTACCCACGGTTTCTGGGCCAGGAGCCAGGCCAGTGCCAGTTGCGCCGGGGAGGCGCCTTTTTCGGCTCCGAAATTCTTGAGGAAGTCGACGAGGGCGAAGTTCGCCTCAAGTGCCTCAGGCGTGAAACGCGGGAAGTCCGCCCGGAGATCATTAGGGTTGTCGAACTTCATGTCCCGGGTGATGCCACCGGTGAGGAATCCCTGTCCGAGCGGACCCCAGGCGACCAGCCCGATCCCCAGCTCTTCGCAGACCCCGAACTTCTTGGTTTCCGGTTTGCGCATCCACAGTGAGTAATGGTCCTGGATTACGGCGACTGGCTGGACGGCGTGGGCACGACGGATGCTTGTCTCGCTCGCCTCGGACAGGCCAAAGTGGCGTACCTTGCCCTCAGCGATGAGCTCCTTGACGGTGCCTGCGACGTCCTCCATCGGGACGCTGGGGTCAACCCGGTGCTGGTACAGCACGTCGATGTGATCGGTGCGCAGCCGGCGCAGCGACGCCTCAACCACGTCCCGAATGTGCCCGGGGCGGCTGTTGAGTCCGACCGTTTCCCCGTCGGCGTTGATGTCAAACCCAAACTTCGTGGCCACCAGAACCTCGTCCCGGATCGGCTGCAGCGCTTCGCCGACCAGCTCTTCGTTGACGTAGGGGCCGTAGCCCTCGGCAGTGTCGAACAAGGTGACGCCGCGTTCGGCGGCGGACCGGATGACCGCAAGGGCTTCGGTCCGGTCGGTAGCGGGGCCAAGGCCAAAGCTCAGCCCCATGCAACCGAGGCCGATGGCCGACGTCTCAAGGCCGTCGCCGAGCTTACGTGTTTTCATCGCATTTTTCCTTTGTGTTGTTGAACGCTTGGGTTGAGGGGAATGAAGAGCTTGCCCTTCAGTAGGCAGAGAAAGTAGATACGTGTTGTTGCCCGGGGAGCCTCAGGGGACCGGGTCTCAGACAGTTCAGCGGGCCGGCTCAGCCTCACGGTGCGGGCACGGTCGACCTTGTTTTTCCGGCTCTCCGGCCCGCGAGGTCTGCGGGCAGGATAAGGGCCGCTGTGATGACCAGGGCCAGGAGAAGGAGGACGCTGCCCGTGGTGAGCGCGGCGGTGACCTGCGCGGCGAGGTGCTCCGCAGCAGGGCCTCCGGTGGGGACAGTGGCGGCGGCCGCGACCGCGATACCGAGCCCCAGGCAGGTACCAACCTGGTGGAACGTGTTCACCAGGCCCGAAGCCGCACCGGCATCGGCCGCAGGGGCACCAATGATGCCAAATGAGGTCAGCGGCGCGAAGGCAAACCCCTGGCCGGCGCCAATGAAGACCATCGGCAGGGCGACTCCCGTCCAGTAGCTAGAGTCGACACCGGCGCGGCTGAGCCAAAACACAGGATGCCGGCCAGCAGAGCAACCGAGCCCGGCATCCGCCTGACCAACGGCGGAATGCTCATCGCGACGGCGAAGTTCACGGCGGTCATGGGCAGGAACCCGAGACCGGCCTGCAGCGGATTGAAGCCAAGGACTTCCTGCATGAACTGGGTGGTGAAGAAGAAGAACCCGATCATCGCACCGAGGTAGAGGAAACGTGCCACATAGGCGCCAGTGCGGCGGCGGCTCGCGAACAGCCGCAACGGCATGATCGGCTGCGCCGCCTTGCGTTCGATCACCACGAACACGACCAGGAGTACGACACCAGCGCCCACAGCCGTAACGGTGACCGGCGAGGTCCAGCCCGCTTCAGCGGTATTGATGATCCCAAATACCAGTGCACCCACGCCGAGGGTCGCGCTAAGCGCCCCGAACACGTCGAAACGGCCGCTGGCACGTCCGCTTTCCGGGAGGAACCGGGGAGCAAGCGCGATCATCGCCGCGCCGATGGGTACGTTGACGAAGAACCCGGCGCGCCAGGAAATCCAGTGCGCCAGTGCGCCGCCGATGACCAGGCCGAGGCTGGCACCAATCCCTGCGGTCGCGCCGTAGAGGGACACCGCCCGGGTGCGCTCACGGCCTTCAGGGAAGCTCGCCATCAGCAGTGACAGGGACGCGGGGGCCACGATCGCAGCCCCGATACCCTGCACGGCGCGGCCGGCGATCGCCCACCAGCCCGCCGGGGCCAGCCCGATTAGCAGTGACGCGAGTGAGAACACCACCAGCCCGAACACGAAGACGCGCCGCCGCCCGAGCAGGTCACCGGCCCTCGCGCCAAGGAGCAGCAGTCCGCCGAAGACCAGGGTGTAGGCATCCTGGACCCAGGAGAGCTCACTGGTGCTCAGCTGCAGGTCCGCCTGCAGGTTGGGCAGCGCGGTGAAGATGACCGAGTTGTCCAGCAGGATCATGAAGTAGCTGGCGAGGATGATCGCCAGGATCGCTCCCGGGTGCGGGGTGGTGGTGGGTGCCGGTTTCATGTTTTCCATGCAACCGTGGATTCTTAGGGTCCGGGAGTCACTGTCGTTCCGGGTAATGACAGTCCCTCCCTCCGCCCAGGACGGCGGCGTAGCGTGGCTGCCATGACACACAGCGACGACGTGCGGTAGTTCCTCAGCTCCCGCCGTGCAAGGATCACGCCCGAGGAAGCCGGGCTTCCGGCCTATGGCGGCAACCGCCGCGTCACCGGCCTGCGCCGCGAGGAAGTTGCCATGCTCGCCGGCATGAGCATCGATTACTACATCCGCCTTGAGCGCGGAAACCTCTCCGGCGCCTCCGACAGTGTCCTCGAAGCCCTCGCCCGCGCCTTGAAACTTGACGACGCCGAAACTGCCCACCTTTTCGACCTGGCCCGCGCCGCGACCTCTTCCCCCCGGGTCCGGCGCAAGCGCAGCCCGCACACAGTCCGCCCCAGCGTGCAGCGCGTCATCGATGCCATCACGACGGCGCCGGCCTGGGTACGCAACGACCGCGGGGATGTCCTCGCCGCCAACGAACTGGGTCGGGCACTATATCTGGACATGATGAAAGAGGGGATCGCTCCGCCGAACAGCGCCCGGTTCACCTTCCTGAACCCCAAAGCACGCGAATTCTTCATCGACTGGGAGCGGGCCGCTGACGACGTCGTCGCTGTCCTGCGGTCCGCCGCCGGGAAAAACCCCTACGACAAAGACCTCACCGACCTGGTCGGTGAACTCTCGACCCGCAGCGAAGAGTTCCGCACCCGGTGGGCCCGCCACGATGTGAAGTACCACCGCGCCGGCCGCAAGCACCTGCACCACCCGATCGTCGGCGACCTGGACCTGAGCTACGAGGCAATGGAACTTCCCGCCGACCCGGGACTGCGCATCAACGTGTACACGGCCGACCCCAACACACCCTCAGAGGACGCACTGAAAGTCCTCGCCAGCTGGGCCGCCACCCAGCGCGAAACAACAGAAGCCTCAGTCAAGGAGAAACGATGACAAACCGTCCGTCAACGGTATTGATTGCCGGCGCCACCGGCAGCATCGGCCGCTACGCCACGGCCGAAGCGCTGCGGCAGGGCTACACCGTGCGTGCCCTCGTCCGCGACAAGGCCCGCGCCGCCAAAATCCTCCCCGACGACGTCGAACTCGTCGTCGGGGACCTGACCCGCCCCAAAACCCTTGGTCCCGCCGTCGACGGCGTCGAGGCGATCGTCTTCACCCACGGATCCACCACCAGTGAACGGGACGTCCGGGATAACGACTACGCCGGCGTCGCCAACGTCCTCAAAGCCCTGGGTGGCAGACGGGTACATATCGCGCTCATGACCGCTATCGGGACCACCCGCCCGGGAGTCGCCTACGCTACCTGGAAGCTGCGCAGCGAACGGCTCGTCCGGGCCAGCGGCAACCCCTACACAATCGTGCGGCCCGGCTGGTTCGACTACAACCAACCCGACCAGCGCACCATCGTCATGCTCCAAGGCGACAAACGACAGGCCGGCTCACCCGCCGACGGCGTCATCGCCCGCGACCAGATCGCCCGCGTACTCATCGACAGCCCCCACATCGACGCCGCCAACCACAAAACACTCGAACTCATCGCTGACCACGGACCCGAACAAGACGACCTCGCCCCCGTCTTCGCTGCACTTACGCCAGACTCACGCGAGTCCCTTGACGCGGCCGAAGACAGCGTGGACCTGCCGGTCACCAATGAGCCCGAAACGTTCCGCCATGACCTCGCTGCAATCACAGCAGGAAACCACAAAGTTTGATGGTTGGAGTCCGATCTTCGACCGAAATCAAAAGAACCCGGATAGCACCCCGCACACGACTTGCCGCAGGTACCGGCACGACTATGGCCGTTGGGCTGGCCCTCGCCGGCTGCAGCGGGAGCAACGTCCCGGTGAACAACGCAGACCAGATCGCACCATCGGCGGCGGTCTCCGATTCATCTGCAATACCGGCGGCCGTGCAGTATCGGGACGGGTCCTACACCGCACGTGGAGTGTACGGGAGCCTCCCCTCTCATCAAGACGTCACCCTCACACTGGACCGCGGCGCCGTCACCACGATCGAGATCACAACCCCGGCCCAGGATCAGACCTCGCTGGGATACCAGCAACGGTTCGCCGCCGCGCTGCCCAACGCAGTCATCGGCCGGAACATCGACGAGCTCAACATCGACCGACTCGCCGGATCCAGCGGATGCTCAGAAGGATTCATGAAAGCGCTAGAAAGATTAAAAGAGACGCTGAAATATGACCAGCCAATCGGCGTCCCGGCAGTGCATGCAGCGGCAGACGGCCGCCGAATACACCCCGTGACCTTGGCCTCCTATCCTGCTTCATAGGAATATCAAGGCCCACAGCCACCTTGTTCTAAACGGGCTCCCACCATCGGGTGCCCAGTGAGAGGACCTCTTTTGCCTACTGCCTTCATCCCGTTCACCATGTGCGCCACGGTCCGCGAGACCCATGTGCGTTCATTCCGCACAGACTTAGAACGCCTCACCTCCAGCCACCGCAGTTGGGCGCCGTTGGACGTCGTCAAGTCCACCCACACCACGGCTTTCCTCCGGGGAGCGATTCCGCAAAGCCATCACACCAGCACCGACGCGAGTCTTGCCCGCTACCTTCAAGACCGCCTTGTCGCCGACAAGGGCATCTACCTGGATCTCACCGTCAGCATCCAGCGGTAACGAAACGCGGGCAGCCTCGGACCCTGCGGGCCGAATAGCGATCACCCCGCCAGACAATCAGATCCTTCCAGAAAGCATGCACCGCCAGTCTCGCAACTCTTGGGAAACGAGACGCCTCATCGAGCGAATAGACGTCTAACCTGCACGGTCGCTGATTTTCTACGGAATCTTGCACGCGCGATGGCAAGGGCGATTCTCGTAACTATGTCTCATAACTTCGTAGCCAAAATTTGGAACTCATCCTTGGTTATGAGACAGGTGAGCGGCCGTCGGCTCGAGTTGATTAGTGCGAGGCCGGAAGCAAACACACTTCTTAGTTCGGCAGCCTAGCGTCTTGAAAAACAACAGCTTTCCAAGACACCGCAGCCCTGCTCGGGTGAGTCGCTCGGGCTGGCGGAGAAGCAGGCCTTCCTATTTATGGGAGACGCGTCTCGGGTCAAAAAGTCTCGCCTATGGGTGCATCCTGGACTTTGCGAGTCAGAATGGCTGTAGAAGTAACGGCACTACACCCCTGTCTGTATGTCCGGTCGAGCTGCAGATGAGCAGAGGGACGGGATGGTCCTCCACCCATACAGAAATGCGGCGCCGCAGCCAACGGTCGTCCAATGAAGCTGACGACGTGGGCAATGCCGACACCCTGCTCTTGCGTCCAGTAAATCATTCGGCATTGCAATCTGGCGGAAGCGCATACCACGGTTGAAACTGGACACGTTCAATGGTTGCGGAATCGGGAGTGACTGCTTGAGCGTCCAAATGAGAGTATGACGGGGACCTCCCAATCGAGGTCCGATTCGAATCGGCCATTGAGCTCCTGAGTCGAATCAGCGGGGTGTGCAGTCCACTCTACGAAGCAGTAGAACTCGGCGCCGACTACGTCAACCAAAGCCCTTAGAAAGCGAAGCACCGCACCTAAAGACGTGCAGGTGCGGGAGCACTCCAAGCCCGACCCGGCTCCCGGAGAGCTCCTTAGCAGACACTGGCCTCCGGCCTCTGCGGCAGCGATGTGCATGCATGGCGTCAGGACACGGGCTACGAATGGGTGCGCTGTCGGTCACACTGGGGTCATGAAGCGGTCGGCGTCGTCGTAGGTACCGGAGCGGGAATCACCAGCCAGTGGATCGGCCAACGCATTGTGCCCATCGCCATCGCCATCGACGGCTGCGGATGTCAGTCGTATCACGCGCCCTGACAAACAAACCGCGCCCCACCGTTGTCGGCCGGCCCGCAGCGGTGACAGGCCCGTAGCTTCAGTGGATCGGGCTACGAGATTGTTAACGTGAACAGCGGCAAGTGCCTGGCTCCCGAGGGGGGAGTACCTCTCCTGCACCACTCCTGTCGCAGTCTAGGCCGAAACGGTTCTGTCCTATCGCGCCGTCGTGAACCGCTGTAGTGGAGAACTCCGGAAATGCCGAGACCATCCCCTTCGATCAGCCGGGTCACGGTCCCGGCGTTACGCTAGCGGGCGGACCGACATGCGACCACGCCTTCCTCCATGATCCGGCCGCTCCAACGTGCCATGCCAGCGATGCGACATCCGGTCTCGCCTCCTGCATGGTTACTGGTGGCGGAGAAGAAGCGCCTGACCGGGCCATGCTCTGGACGCCGGCACGACGGCTGTCGCTGCGGCACCTTCGCACGGCCCGGCTCGTTTGGGCCGAGGCTCAGTCGGTCAGGAACACCAGCACCTCACGGACGAACTCGTCGAGGTGCTGGAACAGGAACGCGTGCCCGGCGTCGCTGTAGAGGACGAGTTTTGCGTTGGGCAGCTCCTGTACCGCCGCGTAGGAACCGAAGGCGTCGATCATGACGTCGTGCGCCCCTCCGGCATACAGCACCGGGGCGGTGATGGTCGCCAGGTCGCGCGCGACGTCGTCCCAGGGCGCGGCCAGCGTCGCTGTGATGGCCTCGAGCTGACCCATCGCGGCATCCTGGGTGACCTGCGGGGCGCCCTCGGGCATCTCGGCTTGGATGCGTGCGAAGTGGTCCAGGCCCCTGGTGCGGGCTTCGTCGGTCTCGGGGTAGAACAGGTACAGAAGGTCCTCGAGGCCCGATCCGGGCTTCGTCATGATGGTGGCGACCCGTTCCGGCATCGCCGGCATGCCGGGCGCGGTGC
>NZ_JAGGPM010000062.1 GCF_018613835.1 Arthrobacter sp. ISL-5
TGGACGTCATCATGAACCTCGTCGTCCTCACCGCCGCCCTGTCCTCCCTCAACGCCGGGCTGTACTCCACCGGCCGCATCCTCCGCTCCATGTCCGTCGCCGGCTCCGCCCCCAAATTCGCCCAGCGCATGAACAAAGCCGGCGTCCCCTACGGCGGCATCGCCATCACCGCCGGCGTCTCCCTGCTCGGCGTCCCGCTGAACTACCTCGTCCCCTCCCAGGCCTTCGAAATCGTCCTCAACGTCGCCTCCGTCGGCATCATCGTCACCTGGGCCACCATCGTGCTGTGCCAGATGCAGCTCAAACGCTGGGCCGACAAGGGCTGGCTCAAACGCCCCTCCTTCCGGATGTTCGGCGCCCCCTACACCGGCTACCTCTCCCTGCTCTTCCTCGTCGGCGTGCTCATCATGGTCTTCATCGACTCACCCCTGACCCTGCTCGTCACCCTCGTGGCCTGCGCCCTCATGGTCGCCGGCTGGTACGCCTGCCGCAAACGGATCCACGACATCGCCGAAACCCGCGACGGCTTCACCGGCATGTCCCCCGTGGTCGCAAACCGGACTCCAATCCGGTAGCAAGTCCCGCGACCGTCCCGGTTTCCACACCCCCTAGACCCCACAACAACCGACCGAAAGCCCGCCATGAACCGACGAAACCTGCTAAGCCTTCAGCACCACCGGCCGCCCACGGACAGCCAGACGAACGACAGCTGCGAGGACGGCTGCTTCTTCTGCACCGGACCGGAAACCGACTAGGCGCCACCGGCGCCTCCACCCAACGCACGTAAACCAACACCCAACCCAAGAAGACAAGTAGTGATGACAACGGAGTCCGCACCCACCATGACCGCAACCCACACGCATCCGTTCGAAGGCCAAAACCCCAACCACCGCGCAGCGCAGCCAACCCCATCGGCTGCTCCGTCCAGCCCGGGCGGCAGCCCGACCGGCAGCCCGACCGGCAGCCCGACCCGGGGTAGCGCCCTGAAATCCGCCGGGCACGTGATTGTTGACTCCCTCGTGGCCCACGGCGTTGAACGCACCTACGTTGTTCCCGGCGAGAGCTTCCTGGACGTGCTGGACGGGCTGCACGGTTCGGACATCGACACCGTGGTCTGCCGGCATGAAGGCGGCGCCGCCTACATGGCCGAGGCCGACGGCAAGATGAACCAGCGTCCCGGCGTAGCCATGGTCACGCGGGGGCCTGGCGCGGCCAACGCCCATGTCGGGCTCCACACCGCCTGGCAGGACTCCACCCCAATGTTGCTCTTCGTCGGGCTGATCCCCTTTGCCCACCGTGATCGCGAAGCGTTCCAGGAATTCGATATCAAGGCCTGGTTCGACACGGGTGCCAAACGCGTCATGGTCCTTGACCATGCCGAGCGGGCGTCCGAGATCGTGGCCGAAGCCATGTTCGCGGCCATGAGCGGTCGGCCGGGTCCCGTCGTCATCGGCCTGCCGGAAGACATCATCCGGCAGCATGTGGATCCGGCCCTGCACCCCGCCATCCCGGTGGCCGCCGGCGGTATGAGCACCACGGATGCCGAGGCACTCGCCACCGCACTGGCACATTCCAAGAAGCCGCTCTTTGTGACCGGCGGCAACGACTGGACCCAAGAGGCGGCCAGCCAGCTCACCGAGTGGCTGGAAAGGCACCACATCCCGGCTGCCGCGGAATGGCGGACGCAGGGAACCGTGCCCTTCGACTCCCCGTCATACGTCGGTCCGATCGGCTACGGCCGCCCCCGCCCCACGTACGACCTATTGGAGGAAACCGACCTGCTCGTATTCGTCGGCACGGTCCCGGGGGATGTCATCACGGACGGTTTTGTCTGCAGGCAGGACTGGAACAAGAAGAATTTCCTGGTGACCATAGATCCCTCGTTGCGCGGCCGCTCAGGCCCGGTCTCGCGGCAGATAGTGGCTAAACCGGACGCATTCGTCCGGGATCTCGCTGACATCGAGCTGCCCGTGAAGGAGGAGTGGAAGGCGTGGACGGGCAGGATGCGCGCCGAGCAGGCGTCTTTCGCCGGCCTGCCGTCGGCCACGCCCGGCGAAGGACCTGCCAGGATGGACACACTCATGGCTAACCTCGTCCCGCGGCTGCCCGAGGACGCCATGGTTACCTTCGGGGCGGGCGAGCACACCAACTGGGCGCACCGGTACTTCCCGACCCGGCGCTACGCCTCGATGATCAGCGCCAGAAACGGCTCCATGGGCTACTCCGTGCCCTCGGCCATCGCCGCGTCACTGGCGAACCCGCAGCGCCGGGTGGTCACCATCGCCGGCGACGGGGAATTCCTCATGAACGGCCAGGAGTTAGCCACCGCGGCCCAGTACGGCGCCACGCCGCTGATCATCGTCATGGACAACCAGGAGTACGGCACCATCCGCACCCACCAGGAACGCCACTACCCGTCCCGTGTCTCCGGCACGCAGCTGAAGAACCCCGACTTCGGCCTCATGGCCCGGGCCTTCGGCGGTTTCGGCGTCACGGTCACCCAGGACAAGGACGTCCCGGCGGCCCTCGACGCCGCGTTCGAAGCCATCGATCGGAACGGGGTGTTTGCCCTGATCCACCTCGTCGTCGAACAACGGGTCAAGGCCTACTGACTGTCCGGCGCCGCGGCGGACCCGCGAAAACGTGGCTCTCATCGGAGCCCCTTCAGCACGCTGTGACGAGACTCACCTGCAATGATCGGAAATCCGCTTGAGGCGTCAACGCCCCGCCGGGCATCATGGAATGGACGGATGAGAAGACGATTTCCCAGCCGACGCAGCCCTGACGGTTCACTCTAACGCGTAGACGTCGCAGTGGCTTAGAAGCAAAAGTTAGAACCAACCTGGTGGACGCAACGAGGCCAAACCAGTGTGTGCTCAGCCGAGCTGCACTAGGTCTCCGATCGTTCACGGATTGACCCGTTCCGGGCTTCGCACCGATGCGATGGCCCATGACCGAATTTATGAATGAGGCACCGAATAATGACGTTCGAAACCACTGACTCCGTAACGCTGAAAATCTGGGACCGGTCTGCGATTGACCACACACTGGAGGCAGCCGTGCACGACCTTTCCACCCGGGCCAACGCCCCCAAGCACAGCATCGCGGTCACCTGCAGCGGGCCGAACACCTTTACGGTCAGCCTGAACCGCTAGGCCACGCGGCGCCATAAAGGTAAGTGGACGACGGCGGGAGATTCCCGCCGTCGTCCTCTTGCGTTAGCGGATCCCGCTGTCAACAATCAGCGTGACGCTCACAGGAGCATCCGAAATCACCACCTGCTCTGTGGCCGTCGAAGCATAGCCGCCTGCGTTGGTGGCTCTTATTACATAACGGCCCTCAGGCAATGTGAGATGGAAAGTGCCCGAGCTGTCCGTGAGCGTTGAGCCCCGGACCGCGTCTCCGTCCAGTGCGACCACCTCGGCGCCTGACACAGGGCGCGGCGGACACTCCTCACCGACGCGTTCAACCGGGCAGGACGGCGCGGACAGGACCTTGCCGGAGACCTCCCCGGAAGGGTCGCCATTGGCGCACCCGCACAAAAGCAAAGCAGCGGCGGCGGCCAGCAAAGCCCTGCGGTAGCAAGTCACCCGACCCACCAAGCGATTCGTCGGCGCCGGGAGTCTAGGCAGCCGGCCGTGGCGGCTCGTGGAGTCCGAAGGCCGAGCCCTGATCGTCCTTGCAGAGCTTGAACCTTCCGTACTCCCCGGCACCCGTGTCGTCCCCGAGCTCAGGATCATCGACCGAGCCGCCGAGCTTCCGCACGCGGTCCAAGGCCGCGTCCATGTCGTCCACCCGGAAGAAGATGTACGGCACCGCTCCGGGGTCGCCGCCGTGCATGCCGCCGGGGATCCCCGGGGTGCCGATCATGAATCCTCCGCCTTCGGAGGGTCCGGGAGTGAAGTCCCAGCCGAAGAGCGCCCCGTAGAACGCCTTGCCCCGCTGGGGATCTTCCAGGCCGATTTCAAAGAATACTGGCTCGCCGGACATCGTTCCTCCTGGTCTTGGGTGAGAACGCCCTCACCATAGAGCCGAATGCCCCCGCGGCACAATGGTTACCGATAGCCTTGGGACGTGGAGGGCAAATGACGGTTCGAAGCGCAGGCATCCTGCTGTACCGGCGGAGCCCGGAATCTCAGCTGGAGGTCTGGATTGCGCATATGGGCGGGCCGTTCTGGTCCCGTAAGGACACCCATGCCTGGTCCATTCCCAAGGGCGAGTATCTCGAAGCCGAGGATCCGTTGGCCGCCGCCCTGCGTGAATTTGCCGAGGAAATGGGTACGCCGGCGCCGGCGGCTGACTACTTGCAGCTGGGGACTTTCCGGCAACCCTCCGGCAAGCTCATCACGGCCTTCGCGGCCGAGGCGGACTTCCAGCCCGAGCAAATTGTGAGCAACACGTTTGCGCTGGAATGGCCGAAAGGATCGGGCGTGGTGCAGAGCTATCCCGAGATCGATGCCGCGAGGTGGTTCACGGAATCCGAAGCCCGCACCAAGTTAGTGAAGGGGCAAGTGCCGATCCTCGACGCGCTCAGCGAGCACCTCGGTGACAGTGGCACAGGACGAAAGTAGAGCGGACGACGGCGGGCCCTCCCGCCGTCGTCCGCCTCCGTCGTCGACGCTTCTAGTGTCCGCGTCCCGCCTCCGTGGCGGTGACGGTGAATGAAGCGTTCAGCTTCACGGTTGCTGGTGAGCCGTCCGCCTTGATGATGTGTGCCTCGTAGGCGGCGCCCTCGGCGTCGGTCTCGACGCGTTGGACCGTTGCCCCGGGGTTTGCTGCGATGGCAGCCGCCTTCACCCTGGCTGCCACCGTCCCTGTCAGCAGCTGCTCCGTGATCCCGTTGGCCTGGTGGCCTCCTTGGGCTGCCGACCGGCTGTCCGTTTGATTCGACGATGACGCACTGACGGGTCCGCCCATGGCGAGATAGATGCCGCCGCCCACGAGGCCGGCGACCAGAGCTGCGTTGACTACGCCTTTTTCAACCCTGTTCATGACTTGCTCCTGGCTTCCGCGGTCCAGGCCTTTGGGAAATGCCTCCGCCTCGCAGACCGCTCGTTGATCGGGCCGTCGGATCCCGGTGCCGCCGATCCGGGGAGCGACAGTGCGGATTCTACCCATGTGCGCGCGTGGCGACCAGAGGAATTTACTACGTCGAAGGAGCGGAGACAGACCGGTCTGTCTCACACCTCGTTCCGGGCATAGGTCCCACGCAAAACACAACAAAGGCGGACGACGGCGGGAGGACCCGCCGTCGTCCGCCTTTCCTTTGCGGTGGTCACCGGCCAACCACAATGGCCAGTTCCACCGGGACCGCGCGGCGGACGGCGTCGTCAACGGGAGAGTGCTCGTCAGCCCAGCGAACCATGGCTTGGAGGGTGGCCTCGTCGGCGTCCTCGGCCGCCACCCGCACTACTGTTCGCAGACCCAGGGGCCCCGCCGGAACGTCGTCGTCGAGTCCCAGCAGGCCGCGGTCATCAGATTCGCTGTCCACCTCGACCTCCAATAGGGACAGCGTCACCCCCGTCTCCGCAGCTCGCATGGCGATGAGCGAGGCGAGGCAGGCGGCACTTGCAGCGCGCAGCATCCATCCAGGGGGAGGCGCGGAACCCCGCCCGCCGACGCCTGGCGCCATATCCGTCACCAGGGACCAGCCGCGCGGGCCGTCAATGCGCACGCGGAGTCCGTCTTCCAGCACCGCCGTGGCCATCGAGTCGCGGGAGCGCGCCTTCTCCGGACTGTCCCTCAGGTACTGCCGGGACCTACTGATCGCCTGGGCTATTTCCGACTGCGCCATGGTTTCACCCTGCTTCCGCAACAGAATCCGGTTCGGACGCAGGCAAGAGTACACCGGGCCGTTGCAGGAGGGAATGCCTGGAACAGAGCGGGGTTCCCCCTCAGTGCCGAAGATCGAGCGCGTCGAGGAGTCGTTTGACCGAGCCGCCGAGGTTCCATTCGGTGGCGAGGCGCTCGAGTTCGGCCCGCGAATCGCCGGCGACAGGGTGCAGCTGCGCGCCTGCCTCCTCAAGCGTGGGCAGCTCGAGGTCGCGGACGAGCTTCACGACGGCGGGCGCGACTGCGAGGTAGTCGGCGGCCGCGGCGAGCTTCGACCGCACGGGGGCGGACAGCCCGCTTCCGGCATCCGCCGACGCCGCTAGCAGCCCGTCGAGCGTGCCGTACTCGCCGAGCAGCGACGCGGCGGTCTTCTCGCCGATGCCGGCGACGCCCGGAAGGCCGTCGGACGCGTCGCCGCGGAGGGTCGCGTAGTCGGCATACTGCACGGGCAGCACCCGGTACTTGCCGACGACGACGGCGTCCGTCACGACTTCGAGGTTCTTCATGCCGCGCGCGGTGTAGATCACCCTCACCTGACGGTCGTCGTCGACGACCTGGAAGAGGTCGCGGTCGCCCGTCACCACGTCGACCGGAAGCTCGGCATGGCTTGCGTAGCTGCCGACGACGTCGTCCGCCTCATGGTCGGCAGCCCCCACGACGGCGATGCCGGCGAGGTCGAGCACCCGGCGGATCATCGGAATCTGCGCCTCGAGCGCGTCGGGCACGACTTCCACGTCGGGCGCATCGGCCACCACCTCTGCGACCCGGTGCGACTTGTAGGTCGGGATGAGGTCGACCCGCCACTGCGGACGCCAATCGTCGTCCCAGCACGCAACGAGATGCGTCGCGCCGTAGTCGGTGGTGAGCCGAGCGATCATGTCCAGCAGCCCGCGAACAGCATTCACGGGGATGCCGTCGGCGCGGCGGATCGTGTCGGGTACGCCGTAGAACGCGCGAAAGTACAGCGACGCGGTGTCCAGCAGCATCAGGCGGTGGGGCATAACCGATCCTGACACGGTGGCACCGACGATGAGAAGACTCTCAGGCAAGTCTCACCCACGACTCAGACTGGGCGTTCATCATGGAAGCAGTGGCAGGACCAGCGTGTCAGGCTGAGGAAAGGAGCCGGAATGCCCACCAAGTCTCAGGCCCGGCGGAAAGCTGCCGGTGACCGCGTACAGGATCTCCCCGAGTCAGACCGGGGTGCGCATGATGCTATCGGCGGCACCGCCCTTCGCGAACAGATTATCGACATCATTCTCGACGTTCTCTCGGAATCTGCACCCGTGCGTCCGGAAGTCCGCGCCGGCCTCCTGAAGCACCTGGCGGATAATCCCGGGAACCCGGAAAAGGCGCTGCTGGACCACCTTCGCGACCCGGTCACCAGGTCGGACGCAACGGGTGGCCGCCGGCAGGCGAGACCCAAGCCAGTGACTAGGTAACGCCTGTCAGGCCTGACCCGGAGTTTCGGTAAATGCTTGCCGGGCCAGGCGCGCGAAGTCGGCAATGAGACGTGACGGGCCATCTTTCCAGAATGCAAGGAACACTGATATCGGCGGTGCGTCGCGGACGGTTTTGTAGACCACCCCGGGCCTTGGGTACTGCGTAGCGGTCGCTTCGGAGGACATGCCCATGGCAATGCCTGTGGAGATGAGCGTCAGCCAATCGTCGACCCGCACCGATTTCCCCCGTGACCGCTAACCAGACGAAAACCGACCACCGGCCCTTCTTCCCTCCGGACTCGGAGTTTCCGGACTTGGAGCTTTCGGTGACGCGATCGGCCTGGGATAGCTGGGCCTCCAAAGCCGGCGAGAACAAGGCCCCGCCGGCGCCGGTGAGCACGGCCCCGAGGAGGAACAAACTGAAATTGGAGGCGGCCGCCAGGGCGGCGTAGCCGGCGATGCGGACGAGGCAACCGAGCAGGATCGCCCGCCGGGCGCCCCACCGGTCGGCCAGGAGGCCGCCCACCAGGAACATCCCCTGCTGGCTGAACGTGCGGGCACCAAGGAGGCGTCCAAGCCGTATTCGTCGCCCATGGCGCCGGCAAGGAAGGGAATGACTGCGTAGAAGCCGAGGTTGAAAACGAGCTGGGCGCCGAGCAGGGTCCGCGTTTCAGCCCGGTAGCGGCTAAATGGCATCGAACTAAGTGGCATTGATCAGTTGCACTTCACCTTGGATCCGGGCTGCTGACCAGGTCACGGGCGCCAGGAACCCGGATGGTGCTTGCAACGTGCTGACATGCCCTGGCCGCCTGCGGGACGGGGAGTGCCGCCGCGACGAGCTCTTTGCTGTGCCCGTGCTGGGGATGGGCGAAGAACTCTGCCGTGGGTGCCACCTCGACCAGAGCGCCCTGAAAGAGTACGGCCACCCTGTGGCTCATGTATCGGATGACGTTCATGTCGTGGGAGATCATGATCAGGGAGAGTTGGCGGTCGCGGTGCAGGCGCAGCAGCAGGTCAAGGACCTTGCGTTGCGTCACCGCGTCCAAGGCCGACGTGGCTTCGTCACAGATCAAGACCGCCGGTTCCAGCAGAAGCGCCCTGGCGATCGTGAGCCGCTGGAGCTGGCCTCCCGAGCATTGGCTGGGGTACCTGTCCAGCAGCGCAGGGTCGAGTTCAACCTCCCGAACAACCTTATCGATGCGCGCAGTGCGGTCCTCGGCCGTGCAGTCCCGGCGTTGCTGCAACGGAGCTTCCAGGCTGGTGCGGAGCTTCATGCGCGGGTCGAAAACGTCGTGCGGTTCCTGGAAGACGAGCTGAACTTCCGTGCCGGATGTCCCGGACCGGTTGTCCTTCGTGCCGGGGAACCGGGTGATGCTTCCGCTTTCGGGCGTTTCAAGCCCGAGGATCAGCCGTGCCAGGGTGCTTTTGCCGGATCCGGACTGCCCCAGGATTCCGAGGATCTCGCCTTCCCGGAAGTCGAGCGACACGTCCTCCAGGGCCGGCCGGGCGCTGCGACGGTTTGACCGGAACCGCTTGGTGACACTGTGCAGGTCCAGGACCGTCCGCGAAGGGGCAGCCGAGGGTGCCGGGGCCGCGGGAAGAGCCGAAGCCCGCAACAGGTCTTTGGTGCATGTGGTCCGGGGAGTGTCCAGGACCGTTCTGACGGGGCCTGACTCCTGGACGCGGCCGGCCTTCATCACCACTACGCGGTCGGCGAAGGCGGACACTGTCGCGAGGTCGTGGGTGATGTACAGGACGCCCAGCCCGTGGCTGTGCCTTTGCCGGCCGATCAGCTCCAGGATCTGCAGCTCGAGCACTTTGTCGAGGGCAGAGGTCGGCTCATCCGCAAGCAACAGTTCGGGCCGCCCGGCCATGGCGACGGCGAGCATGGCCCGCTGGGCCATACCTCCGGACAGCTGGTGCGGATACGCACGGGCGCACCACGCCGGATCCTCGAATCCTGCTTCCGCCAGCAGGTCCAGCGCCTGCATCCTGGCGCTGCGTCCCCGAAGCCCGCGATGAAGCTTCAGCGGCTCGGCCAAATGGTTGCCGACGGTCTTCCGGGGGTTGAACATGCGCTTGGGCTGCTGGAACAGCATGCCGATCCGGCCTCCGCGCACACGGTTGAGTTCCGCTTCGCCGGCAGCCCTCAGATCCGTGCCGCCCAACCGGATCGAACCGGACTCGACGTGGATCCGGGGCGGCAGCAGGCCCAGGACCGAGAGGGCGGTCATCGTCTTGCCGCTCCCCGAGGTTCCCACCAGGGCCACGAACTCTCCCGGTGCCACGGAGAGGTCCATTTCGGACACGATCCGCGTCGCGGAACCCTGCCGGGAGTCTGCCCCGTGGCTGATGCGCAGCCTTTCGATGATCAGCCCCTCAGGCATGCGCCACCGCCCGTGCTGGAACCGTTGACAGCAGCAGGCGGCTTCCGGTCATGCGGGACACATGCTGCCCGATCAAGGTGACGCAGAGAGCGACGGCGAAGATCACCAGGCCGGGGACGAGGATCGTCAACGGTGCCCGCACCGCGTACGGCTGGGCTGCAGCGAGCATCGACCCCCAGTCCGACTGCGGCGGCTGCACCCCGAGCCCCAGGTATGACAGCGCCCCGACGTTGATCAGGAACTGGCCGAACCGGAGCGTGGCCTGTCCGAGCAGCGGCCCGGCGAGGTGGGGCAGGATGTGCCTGAGGACGATGAATGAGGGCGGGCAGCCCACCACCTTGGCCGCCTCGATGAACCCGCGGGCCGAAACGTCGTAGGCGAGTGCGCGGGCGAGCCGGGCGAAGGGCGTCCAGCCTGTCACGGTGAGGGCCAGCAGCAGGGAGGGATAGCCGGTGCCGAGCGCGGCCACCAGGAATAGTGCCACCACCATCTCCGGCATCGCCAGGAGGACGTCGTTGGTGCGGGTGAAGAACTCGTCCAGCCAGCCCCGCCGGCGGGCACTGAGCACGCCCACCGCGGTGCCCGTTACGGCCGTCAGCACCGTGGCCAGGGCGGCGATTGTCAAAGAGAACTGGCCGCCGTCGAGCAGCCGGCTCAGCGTGTCCCGGCCCAGATGGTCCGTGCCGAGCCAGTGGGCGGTGTTGGGCGCTGCCAGCCTGGCGGCAAGGCTTTGTTCGGCCGGCGGGTAGGGCGCGATCCATGCGGCCAGGGCTACCGACAGCACGATCAGGAGCAGAACCGACCCGGCGACCCGGACGTGGACGGGCAGTTTACGCATGGCTCATCCTGATCTGGGGGTTAAGGAGGCCATGGACCAGGTCCGCGGCCGTGGTCAGCAGGACGGCCAGCCCGACGACCACCACCACCGCCCCCTGCGCCAGGGGAATGTCGCTGTTCAGGACGCCGTCGAACAGCAAGCGTCCCATGCCCGGAATCGCGAAGATGACCTCGACGAGGACGGACCCGCCCAGCAGCCCCGCGAACCACACCGCCACCAACGTGGTGAGGGGCAGCAGGCCGTTGGGGATCACATGCTTCCACACGGTTTGGAGGTGGGAGAGTCCCCGGCTTCGCGCGGCGGCAACATGCTCCGCGCTCAGCGCCTCCAGCACTCCCTCGCGCACCGCCGAGGTGAAGTAGCTCGTGGGCCGCAGGGCGAGGACGGCCACGGGCAGGACCGCGGAGGGCGGCCCTTCCCATCCTGCCGAGGGCAGCACGGAAAGCTGCAGCGCGAAGACCAGTACAAAGAGCGGTGCCAGCCAGTACTCAGGAAGCGCGATGAACGCCTGGGTGACCGCGGTGATCACCTTGTCCGCAGGGCGGCCCTCCTGCAGGGCGGCCGTGACACCAAGGGCCACGGAGATGGCGGCCGCCGCGCCCAGCGCCAGGACCACCAGGCTGAGCGTGATCCAGAGTGCCGGCAGCACCTGCTCGGCCACCGGAGTGCGGCTGGTGTAGGACAGGCCCATGTCGCCGCTGCTGAGCCTCCCCAGCCAGCGGAGGTACTGCGTCCACAGGGGATCGTTGAGGCCCAGCTGGAGACTCAAGGCGTCCACCGCGGAGTCGTCGATCACATCTCCGGCCACGCGGGACCGGATGATCTTCCGCACGGGGTCCCCCGGAGTCACGTACGGAATGAGGAAGACGGTGAAGGACGCCAAAAGAACGGCGGCCACAAGGGCCGCCGCTCTCCGGGCGAGGAACGGCATCATTCCGGAGCCCGTTCTTGTCGACTATCAGCGGGGACGGTCACGGTCACGATCCGGATTTGGCCGTTTCCGCCCTGACCACATAGCGGGACAGGGGGTCCTGGACGTGGGACTGGAGGTCGGCGCGGACGGCGTCGATGGCCTGCTCGTTGACGAGCCACACGTTCACGGCCTGGTCCTGAAGGATCTGGCCCGCCTCTGCATACAGGCGGTAGCGCTCCTCCGCGTCCGCGGTTTTGGCTGCCTTGGCGATCGTCGCGTCGTAGTCCTTGTCGCAGAAGTGGCTGAGGTTGTAGCTGCCGTCACAGGTGTAGTCCGCCGTCAGGAATCCGATGGGGTCGGCGATGTCGATCAGCCGGTTGCGCTGGCTCAGCACCATGTCGTAGTTGCCGGCCAGCAGGTCCGGTTCCACCGCGGCGTATTCCTTGGTCTGGATCTTGACAGGAACGCCCACCGCCTTCAGGTCGTCCTGGATGACCGTTGCCACGTCCGCGAACTCCGCGCGCTCAACGATGGCGACGATCTCCAGCGGGCGGTCAGCGGTGTAGCCGGCGGACGCGAGCAGCTTCTTGGCCGCCTCAAGGTCCTGCTTCGGCGCCTCGGCACCCTCAATGGCCCAGGGCTCCGAAGGGGCGAAGGGGCCGCGGGCCGCGACGGCCGCACCTTCATAGACGCTTCCCGCCAGGGCATCCAGATCGAGTGCCGAGCGGACCGCCTTGCGGAAGTCGACGTCGTGGAACGGCGCCTTTCCGTTATTCATGTACAGCGTGGCGGTCCTCGGCGAATCGGCCTTGAGGACCTTGACGTTGGAGTCTCCCTCCAATGCGGCCAGGCCGGAGACGGGAATGGAAAGGGAAACGTCCGCTTCGCCCGTCTGGACCTGCGCGGCGCGGGCCGCCCCGTCCGTGATGAACCGGATTTCGGCGCCGGCAAGCTGCACTTCTCCGCCCCAGTAGTCCTCGTTGCGGTCCAGGGTCAGGGACTGCTTGGGCTTTTCGGATACCGGCTCGAAGGGTCCGGTGCAGTGGCCGAACGGGTCCACCGTCTCGCCCTTGAACGCTGCCGGGGCCAGGACGCCGGTGTTGACGCTCGCGAGTCGGTAGGGAACCAGCGGGCTCTCGGTCGGTGTGGTCACTCGTACGGTGCGGTCGTCGACCGCCTTGACGCCGCTGACAACCTTGGGGTTGAAGGCCCGGGCCGGGACTGCCGCCCCGAGGACATGCTGCAGGGAGCCGGCCACGGCGGCAGCGGTCAGCGCGCTTCCATCCTGGAACGTGACCCCTTCGCGGATGGTGAAGTCCCACTCGAGGGGAGAGACCTGCTTCCACTCCGTGGCCAGCGACGGCACGATCTTTCCCTGTGACTCGTCGTAGCGGGTCAGGGTCTCGAGGCATCCGGAAAGGGACAGAATGTAGGCAGCATCGCTCTCCAGCGCCCAGTTGGCCACCGGCGCCCGGAAATTGTCCACGACGATTCGCTGGTCCGTGTTGGCCGCTTGCTTGGTTCCCGCTGAGGAGCCGCTGAAGCCGCAGCCCGACAGTGACAGCAGCGCCACGAGCCCCAGGGACAGCGACGAGGGAAGGGAAAAGCGCACGAAACCACCTAGATTCAATGTCTGCAGACGTGGCAGAGGATTGTGTCATGACCGGTGAAGGCCATGAGCAGTTTAGGCTAACCTAACTTTGAGCTCCAAAACGGCGAAGAAGGGCCGTCACATTGGGTTGCGCCGGGGCCGGGGCCCCGAGGCGTCAGTCGCGCGGCCGCATGAGCGGCGGGTTAAGCACGGCCCGCGTCGGCTGCCCGGCAGCCGGACGGGCGGCACCGGCCAGCCGGAAAAGCGCCGCCGGGCGGCCGGCGTCTCCCGTGGTGGTGCGCCCGGTGTCTTCCAGGAAGCCGGGCGTCCCCGTGGCCTTGCGGTGGAAATTCCGGGGATCGAGGCGTGTGCCCCAGACGGCCTCATAGACAGTCCGCAGCTGCGCCACGGTGAACTCTTCGCCACAAAAGGCCGCCCCTAATGGCGAGTATTCGAGCTTCGATTTCGCCCGCTCCACGGCGTCACCCAGGATCCGCTCATGGTCAAAGGCGAGCTGCAGGGCGCCGTTCTGAACCTGGCTGACCGGGTACCACGCGGCGTGCTCGGCGTCGCTCCCGGCGGACAGGACCGGGAAGTTGGGCGCGAGCAAGAGGTGAGCCACGGTGAGAACATCCCCGCGCGGGTCGCGCCCCTTCGGGCCGTAGCTCCCCAACTGTTCCAAATGGCCCGGAAGATGCTCGACGCCGGTCTCCTCCGCAAGTTCCCGGCCCGCCGCCTCGAGCAGCTCCTCGCCCGCCAGGACAAAACCGCCGGGCAAGGCGAGCTTGCCGCGGAAGGGATCGATAAGGCGGGTAATCAGCAGGACGTTCAGCTCGCCGTCGCGCACGGTGAGGGCAACGACGTCGACGGTGACCGGGAAGCGCGCTGGCGCCGTACGCGTTTCAGGCATGAAGCCATCGTAGGCAATTATCGTCACCTTGACAATAAATCCCGAACACCCTTATCGTTCAGTTATCGTCAGATCGACGACAACTAGGAGCGGTAAAGGAGAACATCATGGCCACCATCAAGCGCTACCCCTGGGTCAGCCACCTTCTTGGCAGCCCCACCGGCTACGTCGTGCACCTGCAGAAGGGCGAGGTCAGGCACCAAGGCGTGGGACAGGCGTTCTGGTTCCGTCCTGCGAACTCCGTGCTGAGCGAGGTTCCCGTGGACGACCAGGAACTGCCCACGCTCTTCCACGCAATTACCCGAGACCACCAGGACGTGAGCGTCCAAGCCAACGTGACCTACCGCTTCATCGATCCTGTGGCTGTTTCCAACCGGCTCGACTTCGGCCTCCAGGCTGCCGGCGCCCCGCCGGCCACCGGGCGCGAGCAGGTGTCCACGATCATCGGCCAGCTCTGCCAGAGCCACGCGATCGACCAGATCGCCACCACCACGCTGTCCGAAGCACTGGAGCGCGGAGTCAGCCAGCTCCGCATGGTCCTCAGCGACGCGCTGCGCTCCGACGCCCGGCTGCTCTCCACCGGCATCGAGATCCTCGGAGTCCAGGTCCTCGCGGTCCGGCCCGAGTCCGACGTCGAACGGGCCCTGCAGACGCCGGTGCGCGAAAAGCTCCAATCCGAAGCCGACCGGGCCGTGTACGAGCGGCGGGCCGTCGCCGTCGAACGCGAGCGGACCATTTCCGAGAATGAGATGGCGAGCCAGATCGAACTGGCGTCCCGCCGCGAACACCTGGTGGCCCAGGAAGGCGCAAACGCCCGGCGCGCTGCCGAAGAAAAGGCCGCCGCGGGGCTCATCGAGGCGCAGGGGTCCGCGGAGCGAAAGGGAATAGGCGCCGCCGCCGAAGCAAACCAGATCCGGCTGGTGGGCGAGGCTGCCGCGGCACGCGAAGCAGCCACCATGGAGGTCTACCGGGGCATGGAGCAGGCCACGTTGCTGGCCCTGGCACTGCGGGACGCGGCCGGTTCCCTGCCCAATATCGGGAACCTCACGATCACGCCTGACCTCCTCAGCGGCGCGCTTGCCGGGCTGTTCAGGGAACCTGCCGGCGGCGCGGTGGCGGGTGCCCCAGCCCGCGCGGCGGCCGGGACTGCCGGCCCGGGCGAGAAGTAGGATCCGGTCATGGCAAACCCCCGCCTCGTCATCGTCCATCGGCGGACCGAACTCCAGGAACTCCTGGACCGGCACGCCACCCGCGGCCAGGCAGAGTTCTTCCTCCGCACGCGGGGCCGCAGCATCCAGGACGTACAGGAGCGGCATGACCGGCTCGCGGCGGCCCTGGCAACGGTGCGTGCCGCCGTTCCGCCCGAATGGCGCCACGCCGAGGTGGAACGGGCGGACCTGAGCCGGTTCCTGCTCGCACCGGAGGACCTCATCGCCGTGGTGGGCCAGGACGGGCTCGTGGCGAACGTGGCGAAGTACCTCAACGGCCAGCCCGTCATCGGGATCGATCCGGAACCGGGAGCCAATCCGGGCGTCCTGGTCCGGCACCGCCCCGATGCGACCGCCCGGCTGCTGCAGGGCGCCGGCACGGCCGAACGGCTGCGCTGCCAGGAGCTCGCCACAGTGACAGCGCGGCTCGACGACGGGCAGGAACTCTCCGGACTCAACGAGGTTTTCATCGGCCACGCCTCGCACCAGTCGGCCCGGTACCAGCTCACGACGCCGGACGGCCGGAGCGAGCGCCATTCCTCGTCGGGGCTGATCGTCTCCACCGGCACGGGCGCCACAGGCTGGTGTGCTTCCATCGCCCTCGACCGCGGAGGACGTGCCCTGCCTGCGCCTTCGGACCCCCGCCTTGCGTGGTTCGTCCGCGAGGCCTGGCCCTCGCCCATCACGGGAACGTCACTGACCGAGGGCGTCCTGGAAAGAGGAGAGACACTCGGGATTACCGTTGGCTCCGATCAACTCGTGGTGTTCGGTGATGGCATGGAAGATGACCGCCTCACCGCGTCCTGGGGCCAGGAGATCACCGTGCAGCTGGGCGAACGGCCGCTCCGGTTGCTCGTATAGGAGAGCCCGCCAGGACTGAATTCCATGTCTGGATCGCATGCTTTATGGCGCGTATTCTGGTGTCACATCGGACGGGGTGTGAGCTGCAGTCATGGCACGGAAAAGCCGGTTTCGTACGTTTCTGGCAAGGATGCTCGGATTCGTACTCCTCAGCGGCATCTGCGGCGTGCTGGTGGCAGCGTACTTGGTTCCGCAGGTCGCCGCTGCCGGCACCGCGGTGAGCGGATCGATCAGCTTCTTCAACGGACTTCCTACAGAGCTTGCCGTGCCGCCGCCGGCGCAGACCACCCGGATGGTGACAGCGGACGGGAAGGTCGTCGCAACGTTCTATGAGGAAAACCGGGTGCGGGTCCCGCTCAAGAACATGTCCCCCTACATCAAGGATGCGATCGTCGCGATCGAGGACAGCCGATTCTACGAGCACAGCGGGGTGGACCCCCAAGGTGTTCTCCGGGCACTGACCAGCAACCTGACACAGGGAGAGAGGCAGGGCGCGTCTACCCTGACCCAGCAGTACGTCACCAATGTGGCCAATGAAGCCAAGATCTCCTCCGGCCGTGAAGATCAGGTGATCCTCAGCGGGCAGAAGAACATCGGCGACAAGCTGCGTGAGATGCGGCTGGCGATGGCGCTGGAGACGAAGTTCACCAAGGACCAGATCCTCGAGGGCTACCTGAACATTGTCTTCTTCAACCGCATTGCCTACGGCATCGAGGCGGCCGCCCAATACTTCTACAGCGTTCCGGCCAGCAAGCTCAATCTGCCCCAGGCGGCGCTGCTCGCAGGACTGGTCAACAGCCCGAGCTTCTATGACCCCGTGACCAACACGGAGAACTCCATCGCACGGCGGAACCAGGTCCTGGACGCCATGCTGGACCAGCGCAAAATCAGCCAGAAACAGCATGACGCCGCCGTCGCCACCGGTGTCGGGCTGAAAATCAAGCCTTCGAAGCAGGGCTGCGCCGCAGCGGCCATGGCACCGTATTTCTGCGACTACGTTTCCCATCTGATCCTCAACAACCGGGCCTTCGGCGCAGACATGGAGGCCCGGGAGCAGAAGCTGCGCCGCGGCGGGCTGACCATCACCACCACGCTGGACAGCCGGCTGCAGGCAGCGGCCCAGGCGCAGGTGAACGCCACGGCCGGGCCGAATCCCGGCAAGTGGGGCGCCTCGCTGGTCACGCTCCAGCCCGGCACCGGCAAAATCCTGGCGATGGCGCAGAACACGGTATTCCTGCCGCAGCGCGGAAAGTTCGATACCCAGCTGAACTTCAACGTGGACGCCAAGGACCCCAACGGCAATGACCTCAACGGCGCCGGCGGATTCCAGCCCGGCTCCACGGTGAAACCGTTCACGTTCGCCGAATGGCTGCACCAGGGACGGGCGATGACGGAAGTCGTGGACGCTTCACGGCGCGAGTATCCGCTGGGTTTCCGCTGGCGGTCCTCCTGCGCCAAAGTGCTGGGCGGCTACAGCACCAAGCAACGCAGGGCAGGCCTGGAAACGGCCGATGACCTGCAGAACGCCTCCGCCGGCTACTACCGGAAGATGCCGGCCGACTACGGGCTCTACAACTCCATCAACACGGCCACGTTCGCCGAAGCGGCGCAACTGGACTTCTGCGGGATCCAGAACATGTTCAATGCGGTGGGCCTCCGCAGCGGACTGGACGGCACTCCCATCAACATGCACCAGCTCGGGAACCTCTTGGGCGGCACTGAAGTGGCGCCGATGGGCCTGGCTGCCGCCTTCGCCACCTTCGCCGCCGACGGCCGTTACTGCGCGCCGACGGCAATCCTGCGGGTGGCCGACTCCGCCGGACGGGCATTCCCCCACCAGGACCCCGACTGCCGCGACGCCGTGGACCGGGACGTCGCCCGCGGCGTGAATAAGGCGCTGCAGGACATGCTCACCAAGGGCTCGGGCGTCTACATCAACCCCAAGGTCCAGAGCCGCGTCCCGGTGGCAGCCAAGACCGGCACCAACAACACCAACAGCGCCACGTGGGTGCTGGGCTACACCACGGGAATGGCCACGGCCTCCTTCTTCGGGGACGCCTTGGCTGGCCAGAAACGGCCGGGGCAGAACATCACCGTCAACGGCAAGTTCTACAGCCGCATCGACGGCTATATGATCGCGGGCCCCCAGTGGGCCAACTACATGCTCAAAGTAGCCAAGTTGTACCCGGCTAAGGCCTTCCCCAAACCGCCGGCGTCCATCGTCAGCAAACCTGCCAAAAAATAAGGCACGACGCCGGCCAAGGAGACTGAGCGGGCCGCCCGGGAACGGGGCTAGGTGGCTCGCCTGGAGTAATCCTGTGCGTGAGGCGTCTGCCGTGACTTAGGGCAGAGCTTGATGTCCGTCGAAGTGCGTGACGGGCTTAACGCCGGAGATCTTGACGATCATCTCCTCGGTGACGTCGCGGAGTTTCTGGTTCCGGTGGCTGGAGACCTTGACCAGGATGTCCATGGCCTCGGCCTGCGTGCAGCCGTTTTGGGCCATGATGATGCCGCAGGCGAGGTCGATCGCGGTGCGGCTGCGCATCGCCGCCTGCAAGTCCTGCGCCGCGTCCTGCACCGTTCCGACTTTCACGGCGAGCCGCACTGCCCCGCCGGCGATGTCTGCGAACCCGGCAGCTTGCCGGACGGTCGCTTCGGTGAAGACACCGGGTGACTGCGCAAAGAAGTTCAGCGCCGCGGCGGAGTCCTCGTTCAGCTCCAGCGGCACACCAAGGACGCTCAGGCAGTCTTCTGCGACGAGCTGCTCCTGATAGGCCGGCCACCGCGGATCACTGCGGACATCATTGAGGAGGACAGGTGACTTGATCCGGAGCGCCTCGATGCAGGGTCCCTGGCCGATGCGCTGCTCGATCTTGTCCAACAGGATCGCTCGGTCGCTGCTGCCGCCGACCGTTTTCGTCGCCCTCCTACGCTTGAGCGTGACGCCGCACTCCACAGGTGTCCCGGCGCTGCGGCTGATGGTCCCTGCGGCCACGATTGACAGGCCACTGAGGAAACCAGCCACCGTTTCCGTGCCGATGATCAGGTCTTGAAGCTCAATCATGAGCTCGTGCTCGGGCGATTTGGGCATGCCCCAAGTTAACTCCATCCCTGCCCTTCCACAACTGCTCCTGGTCCATTCCCCCTCCCTCGCCCCTGTGCCCGCAGCCAGCCGGTCGTCCCTGCGGGGAGGCGAGTGGATTCGGCTGCCGCCAGCGTCTAGCGTGAGTTCTATGTCGGCGTCCGATGCTCTTGCGAAGTCCAGCAGCAACCCATTGCTTGTTCTCGGAAAAATCACCTCCATCCTGGATGCTTTCTCCCTCTCCAAACCGGTTTTGTCGCTGAGCGACATCCGCGAGTACACGGGAATGCCGACTTCCACGGTCCAGCGGCTTGTCACGAACCTGACCTCTCAGGGATTCCTTGACCGGGAGGAAGATGCCTACCGCATCGGAATGCGAATGGCGTACTGGGCGGCTCCGGCAACCCGCGGAATGGAAGTCATAGACATCCTGAGCCCGCTCCTCAAGACGCTGCGTGACACCACAGGCGAGACTGCGTGCTTCTTCAAGGCAGAGCAGCATTACCGCGTCTGCGTGGCCATGGCAGACACGCGCCATGCGCTTCGCCGCGAGATGCATCTTGGCAAGGTGCTTCCGCTCCACGCCGGCTCAGCGGGGCGGGTGCTTTTGGCCTGGGATCCGGAGCTGATGGACGCCGTCCTGCGGGATCCTTTGGAACCCATCACGGAATCCACCATCACCAGCTCCGAGGATCTGGAAGCCGCAGTCAAGAAGACCCGGGTGGACGGGTTTGCGATAACTGTGGGTGAGCGCGAAGACGGAGCTTCGGGCCTTTCGGCTCCCGTATTCGACTCGGCAGCCGGATTGGTGGGGGCAGTGACCATCAGCGGACCCACCCTGCGCATGCCGTTGGAGACCTGTGAAGCCTGGCTGGAGCCCCTGCTTGCCACGGCGGAGCACATGACGAGATTAATTGGCGGCCGGTTTCCTGGCGAGTCGTAACTCCCGCCAGGAAACGCGGGCCGCGGGAAATGGTTGCGCCGCTAGCGCCGCTTGAGCTTGGAGTAGCCGGCAACAGACTTTCCGGCCGCCTGCATCTCCGCAGCATCGGTGGCTATGAGAATCTCGCTGAAATGCCGGGCGTAGCTGCCGAGGTCCTCCGCAACGGATCCCACAACGGCCACGACCGGGATGCGCCGGCCGGATTTCTGCACCCGTTCCAGGATTGCCGAGATGATCTTGCCCTCCCCGGTCTGGGAATCGAGGCGTCCCTCCCCGACCACGACGGCGTCGGCTGACTCCACGTGTTCGTCGAACTTTGCGGCGTCAAGGACAGCGTCCGCCCCGGACACCAGTTCTGCCCCGAAGTGTGCCCACAACCCGCCGGAGAGGCCGCCGGCAGCGCCGGTACGCGGCACGCCGGCCGGGTTGCGGGGATACGTACCGGCAAGAAGGCCCAGGCGTTCTTCCAGCAGCCTGACGCTGGCCGGGTCGGCCCCTTTCTGGGGTCCGAAAACGCGCGGAGCCTCAAGGAACGTCGAGGTCACATCGGAGAGGACAGTAATCCGGGCGCCGCGGAGTCCGCCGTTGTCACGGATTGCGCTGACAGCACCGGCTCCGCCGTCGGTGGTAGCTGCTCGCCCCAGGAATTCAACGCTTCGACGGTTACTGCCGACGCCCGGAGGCTACGGCAGAGTGCGTCGAAGGTCCCCTCGCCGCCGTCGGCAACGGGCAGTTGGATGACCCTGCCGCCGCCGTCCTCAATGCCGGCGCCGATTGCCGCGGCGACGTCCGCCGCCGAGTACGTCCCTTTGAAGCTGTCCGGGGCAACAAGAAATGTCATGTTCCGGCGAGGTGGTTGACGGGGTGCGGCGGTATGCGTCCTTCGGCGATGGCGACGGCGTTCAGTGCGCTGAGCCGGGCCATTTCGCTGCGGACGGGCACGGTGGCGCTGCCCACGTGCGGGAGGAGGACCGTGTTGGGCAGCTCGGCCAGGCCCGGTGCCAGTTTCGGTTCGTCCTCGAAGACGTCCAGCCCGGCGCCGGCAATGACCCGGTTGCGGAGGGCGTCCACGAGGGCCGCCTCGTCCACGACCGGCCCGCGGGCGGTGTTGATCAGGATGGCACCGGGCTTCATCCGCTCCAGCACGGCGGCGTCCACCAGGTGCCTGGTCTGGTCGTTGAGCGGGACGTGCAGGGACAGGAAGTCGCTGCGCTCCACCAGTTCATCCCACGGCACCTGCCGGACCCTGCCCGCGAACTCGCCGAGTTCCTCCGCGCTGACGGGCCGGTCGCCCGGGGGCCGCGGCGCGAAGAGCACCTCCATGCCGAAGCCGAGCGCGCGCCGGGCGGTGGCGCGGGCGATCCGGCCGAAGCCGGCCAGGCCCAGCACCGCGCCGGAGACGTCCCGGCCGAGCAGGAGCTCCGGCTCCCAGCCCAGGAACTTGCCCTCGCGGACTAGCCGGTCGGCCTCGACCACACGGCGGGCCGTGCCGAGGATGAGCAGCATGGCGATGTCCGCCGTCGCGTCCGTCAGGACGCCGGGGGTGTTGCCCACCAGGATGCCGTGGCGGGTGGCGGCGTCGACGTCGATGTTGTTGTACCCCACGGCGAAGTTGGACACGCCCCGCAGCCGGGCCCCGGCCAGGAGCGGCGCGTCGATGACGTCGCGCAGCTGGGTGAGGACGACGTCGAAATCGCCCGAGGCGCACAGCGCCGCCAGCGCCTCGTAACCGGGAGGTTCGGGCAGCACGGTGACCCGGCCGGCGTCGGAAAGCAGCTGCAGCCCGGGTTCCGGGATGGCGGTGGTGACCAGGAAACTGTGGGCCATGCTCAGTTCCCTCCCGTGGTGCAGGGTGTGGGGGTGGTGCTGTCCGACGGGAGAACCCAGTCGAAGGCTGCGGCATTGGACCGGGCGCCCTGGGCAGCCTTGGAGCGGTTGGGTTCGCCCAATTCCGCAAGCAGCTTCTCGGAAAGGACCACCAGCTCCGCGAAGGTTTCCGTCGTGAGCCACTCCGGACGCGTGGCGAAGAGGATGTCCTCGCTGGAGGTGTTGCCGCTGGCGCCCGGGGCAAAGGGGCAGCCGCCCAGGCCGCCGAGGGCGCCGTCCACCATGGCGGCGCCGGCCTGGATGGCGGCGAGGGTGTTGGCCACTCCCAGGCCCCACGTGTCGTGGCCGTGGTAGACGATCCTCCGGCGTGGTGATTCCTCCCGGACCCGGGTAATCAGCCCTGAGACCTGGGCCGGGATGGCCTGCCCCAGGGTGTCGCAGAGAACGATGTCCGTGGTGCCTTCGGCGCGGGGGTCGTTGGCGACGGACAGGACACGCTCCTCCGGTACATAGCCTTCGAACGGGCAGGTGAACGACGTCGCGATGCAGAGCTGGATCTGTCCGCCGACAGTCTGGGCGTACTCGACCGCTTCGGGCAAGGCGGCGAGGCTTTCCTCGGTGGTGCGGCCGATGTTTGCTTTGTTGTGTGAGTCCGACGCCGAGAGGCAGTACTGGAAGTTCCGCGCTCCGGCGGCTGCGGCCTTGGCCACATGCCCGGGGGTGGCCACCCAGATCCAGCACTTTTCCAGCTCCTCGGGTGTGAGGGCCTGAACGACTTCCAGGGTGTTGGCCATGGTGGGGACGAGGTCCGCGCGGGCCATGGATCCGAGTTCGATGGCGGGCACGCCCAGGCGCAGCAGTTCCCGGACCGTTTCGACTTTCCGCTCGGTGGACAGGAGCTTCCCGGTGAGCTGGAGCCCGTCCCGCAGGGTCACGTCCCTGAGGATCGTGCTGCCCAATGTTGAGGCGAGGCTGTTTGTGTCGGGGTTCATGGCTGGAGGGCCTCCTCGCGGCCGGAGGCCGCACTGATCTCTGCGGGGTCCATGTTGAGGAGCCCGCCAAGGATTTCTTCGGTGTTTTCGCCCAGGTCAGGGCCGAGGTTCCGGATGGGGAGTGACTGGTCTCCGATGACGGGGACGATGCCGGGGAAGCCCACGCCCGGCAGGACCTCGTCCCCGGTGGAAACGTCGAATTTCTGGATCATGTTGCGGGCTGCGTACTGGCTGTCGGTGCTGATGTCGGCCGCCGTATAGATGGGGCCAGCGGGTACGCCGGCGGCATCGAGTGCTGCGAGGGCGTCGGCAGCGTCCAGCTCCGCTGCCCATGTCCCGATGGCCTGGTCCAGTTCTTCGCGCCGCGCCCAGCGGCCGGCGTTGGTCTGCAGCGACGGGTCGGCGGCCAGGTCGGGACGTCCGATGGTGTCCATGTACCGCTGGTAGATCGAGTCTCCGTTGCCGGCCACGACGATGCTTGCGCCGTCCCGGCAGAGGTAGGCGTTGGAAGGGGCTATCCCTTCCATCCGGCCGCCCACGCGCTGCCTGTCCACGCCGTACGCCTGGTAGTCCGGAATGAGCGATTCCATCATGGAGAACATCGCTTCGTGGAGCGCGACGTCGATGACGCGCTCGGTGAGCGGCACGGCGCCAGCCGCGTCCCGGCGTCGTGCTTCCCTCTGGTACAGGCTCATCATGGAGCCGAAGGCGGCGTAGAGGCCGGCAATGGAGTCTCCGATGGAGACCCCCACCCGGACCGGTGCGCGGTCCGGGTCGCCCACCAGGTTGCGGAACCCTCCGTAGGCTTCGGCGACGGCGGCAAAGCCGGGCCGCGCGGACAGCGGGCCCGTCTGCCCGAAGGCCGAGATGCGGGTGATGATGAGGTTCGGGTTGGCCTCGTTGAGGACGTCGGGGCCGAGGCCCCACTTCTCGAGGGTGCCCGGCCGGAAGTTTTCCAGCAGGATGTCCGACTTTGCGACGAGCGAGAGCACTGCCTGCTTGCCGGCTTCGGTCCTGAGGTCCAGCACCACGGACTTCTTGTTGCGGTTGATCGTCCGGTACAGCATGGAGGTGCCGCCCTTGTGCAGGCGCCAGTTGCGCAGCTCATCACCGGTTCCCGGGCGTTCAACCTTGATCACTTCGGCGCCGAAATCGGCAAGCAGCCTGCCTGCCGTGGGCGCGGCAATGTAGTTGCCGAGCTCAAGGACGCGTACTCCGTCCAGGGGCGCGATGGGTGTCTGTGTCATTTCGTTCTTCTTCTTTCGTGGGCGTGTGCCGGGGACGGACGGGCGGTGTCCGGTCAGAACAGCAGGCTCATGGGCAGGATCAGCAGGATCGCGACGACGGAGGCCACCGAGACCCCGACGGTGACCGATTTCAGCGCGCCCCTCACACTCTGCCCCAGCAGGGACTGCAAGAGCCAGAAGGTGTTGCTGGTGACGCGGACCATGAACAGGGATCCGGCGCCGGCGGCGAGGGCCAGGAGCGGGGTCCAGCCCGATGGCCGGAGCGATCGGCGCCAGCAGTCCGGCCGCGGTGATGGCGGAGAGCGTGACGGAGCCGACGGCGATGTGCAGCACAGCCGCGATGGCCCAGACCACCAGGAGCGGGGCAACGGTGCTCGCTGAGAAGAATCCGCCCAGGATGTCGCCGAGGCCCGCTGCGGCGACGGTGGCCGCGAGGGAGCCACCCACGCCGGTGAGAATCAGGATCTGTCCGCTTTCCTTGAAGCCCACGGTGATGGCCTGCTCGACCCGTTTCTGGCCGATGGCGGAACGCGTGACGAGGCAGGTGCCGATCAGGCCGATCAGCAGGGCAATGACGGGCTCACCGAGAAGCTGCAGCCAGGGCAGGTCAATCTTCAGGATCTGCAGGATGGCGCCGGCTCCGATGAGGAGCAGGGAGGTCAGGAGCGGGGCGAAGAGCAGGATCAGCGGCGCCTGCTTCCGATCGCGCTCGGCCACGGCAACGGCTCCGCGCCCCGGCTGGGTGTCAGATCCTCCGGTGCCGGGGTTGTGTCCGCCAGGTGCCGTCGAAGCGGAAGGCTTCGTGCCGCCGTCGTACTCTTCCTCTTCGCCCTCGCGGTCTTCCTCCTCGACGAAAGTGTGGTCCTCGTCCTTCGCCTCGTTCCAGGAGCCGCGGCGGAAGAGGAACGTCATGATGGCAATGGAGATGATGATGGTGGGGATGACCAGGAGCAGGCCGAACAGCAGCATTTTGCCCAGGGGCACGTTCAGGAGGCCGGCCAGGGCGAGGGAAGCGACGCCGGGAACCGTGAAGACGATGCCGCATTCGAGAGCGATGGCCATGGCGGTTGCCATCCGGGCGGTGCCGAGTTTGCCGATCTTCGGTGCCAGCTTGCGTGCCAACGGAGCGGAGATGACCAGCAGCACGTCCAGGAAAATGGACTGCAGGACCGTGCCGATGGCGAGGCCCATGGTGTAGGGCAGGCGCTTGGGGCCGAACGTATTCAGCAGGTGCTCCACGAGGCGCCGGATGGCGCCGCTCTGGTTAAGGATGGAGCCCATCAGCACGCCGAAGGCGATGAGCAAGCCCACGTCCACCATGATTTCACCGAAACCGGACGTGATGGTCTTGACTGTTTTCTCGACGCCGAGGCCGGCGGCGAGGCCGAGGTACACCGAACCGATGATCAGGGCGATGACGGGATTGACTCTGAAACGGACGATAAGCACGACGGCGGCTAGAACCGCCACCGCCGTATTGATCAGTACAGCCATGTCTGACATGAGGGGAATCCGATCGTTGGGCCTTCCACGTTGAAGGCTTGGGAACAGATGTGCACAGTGAGGGAGGCCACATCGCTAAACCCATATTATGGGACTCAGCTCATAATGCAAGATGTTTCCGGGTGCGACTTCGACTGTGACGTAGGCCGGTCGCCGAAGTCCTCCGCCAACGCAATGAACGAACAACCGCGGCCCTGATCGCCTGCATCACCGAGATGAGCAGCAGTCGTGGCCCGGACGCCGTGACCCATACCCGGGTCGCTGAACGCACAGGACTACCACTCCAGTACGTGCGCTGGAAATACCCTTCCCGTGAAAACTTGATGTCCTTGGCCGAACCTTAGGGCGTGGCCTAGCCATCGCCTCCGGGAAGAAATCGCGCGAGGCCTGGGCGGTGTTTAGGCCAGGGCCTTTGCGACCTCGTCTGCGGCTTGGCGCAGTTGGACGATCGTGTCAGGCAGCCGATCTGATTTGAGTCGCTGGATGGGTCCGTTGAGCGAGAGAACACCGACCAGTACGCCAGCGGCGTCGCGCACGGGGCATGCGACTGCGAAGAGGCCTTCTTCAATTTCGTTATCCAGGATTGCATAACCTTGCTCCCGGACTTGCTGGAGCTCACGAAGAAGCACGTCCCGGCTCGTGATGGTCTGCGGGGTGTATGAGTCCAGCTTCGCAGGCAGAAGCTCTTTTATCCTGTCATCGCGCAGTTCGGCAAGCATGACTTTTCCAGTGGCACTGGCATGCAGCGGATAAGAGACGCCGACGTAACGGTGGGAGACACTCAGGTAGCGGGAGCCTGAGGCTTCCGCGATGAGGTCGTAGGCCGATTCGTCTCTGATCATGGCGAAGCCGAGAGTCTCGTTGAGCTTGCCGGCATACTCGTCCAGGACAGGCTGGATCCTGGCGACGGCCCCGGTATAGGGGTCGGCAAGCCTGCCCAGCCGGGCCATCTGCCATCCAAGCAAGTAGCGGTTGTCGACACGGTCGACAAAGCCGGTCTGTTCCAGGCTCAGGAGGAGGCGGAAGGCTGTGGGACGTGTCATTCCCACGGCCTGGGCCAATTCAGTGACGGTGATCCCCTGCTTATGGCGGCCAAGTTCGCTGAGCAGAACAGTGGCTTTAATGACCGACTTGTTAGTCAGGTCAGTTGAGTCTTCGGAGGCCGGCGCTTCTATTTCTGGTGATGGCTCCACTGCTGCGCTTTGTCCCGCTGCCATATCCGCTCCCGGTGTCTGCTCCGCCCAAGGCCGGGTGGCCCTGGCTCCTAATTGCAGTTCCCATCCTAGGCCAACTTCAATTAGCGAACGGGGCGTTCACCCTGCCATTGGCAGAAGGGAAGGAGTTCCCGGATGAACTAGTGGTCGTTTCTGGAAGTTCGTCGGGGTTCATGTCCAGGCGCTGGGATCGCCGAGGTAGAGTCCGCCAGCGGTGTCGAGGGCGTCTTCGGGGGTTCCTGCGGGTAGCCCGTTGGGGAGCCAGGAGTCTTCGTAGTCTTCGTGGCTGGCGCGG
>NZ_JAGGPM010000063.1 GCF_018613835.1 Arthrobacter sp. ISL-5
GAACGCCATGACGGCCCTCAGCTAGCCCGTTCCTTAATCACCGCCCGGGTCCCATACAGGACTCGGGCGGTGATTTTTATTTGGCCTAAGCAGGACGTTTCGTGTGTGGCTAAGGCGGCAGGCGGCTTGCGTACATCGCCACGACGTCGCAGGTCCGAGGTCAGCTTCAGCGAAAACTTGTCGTTCCATCGGTCCTCGAACCACTGCGCGAGATCCGCCGCGGCGGTGTAATCCAAGACATCGACGTTTACTCATAGTTACGGTTCAGGCCTGCCGATGTGAGGTCTGATGACCCGACATATCCAGTGACAGGGTTTGTGTTGTCCTGCCGGTGGAAAATGTATGTCTTTCCATGCAGAGGGCGCCGAGTGTGAACCTTGATTTCCACGGCGCCGCTGTCCAGTTGTCGCTTGAGTGCCTGGAGTGTCTCTCGATCCGTGGCTTTGGGAATGCCCCTGACCAGCTGCTCACGCAGGCTTCGAATGACTTCATCACGGCGCGCTTTGGCCTTGGAATTATTCACTTCGGTATTAACGGCCGCAGGGGCCATGTCTGCCTGGAGCGCATCCAGCAGCTGCCGGTCGGCGCCCGCCAGAACCATCCCGACCAAAATCCGGGTCACGGGCTTGGTGTGTTGCTCGGACTTCGCATCGACGATTTCCTGAAAGGTTCTCCAGCCCCGGAGGTCGAAGTACCCCACGGCGACATCCAGGCGTTCCATCGACTCGAACGACTTGGCCAGTTCGGGGCCGATGGTCCTTCTCGACCTGGGCCCAGGTGCGCCCGCAATTGCCTTCCTCAGTTGGCTAAGAGGTCCAGATACTCGGCATATGACGCTGACTTTCTTGCATCCCGGTTTGGAGAACCTGCAAACCCTCGTGGCCGGGAATATCGAAGCCGTGAGCGGGGATGACTGGCATTTCTATCTGAACGAGGAAGGCAAAATCCTGAACCCTGCGCCGAACCTCCGTGCCGCGCTGCTGGTCCTTGAAGAAACCGGAGCGCTGGCCGACGTGTATGTCATTTTTCGAAGTCGTCTGCACAACAGCCGTCGAGGTTTCGGGGTTGTGCAGGGGAGTGTGAACAGTGGTTTTTTCGTACTCCTCTGCACTAATGTCGCTTTTGTTCGTACTCCTCTGCACCAGAAGGAGGGAACGGGATGGACACCGAATCTGTGCGCATCGCTGAGTCCGGCACGTTGACGATGCCGGATGTGGTGTGGGATCGCACGAAGGTGGTTTCGGCGGCGATAGCGCCGTTAGCAGCGCAGTCCATCGTTGGCAGAGTCGCGGTAGATGCGGTCGCAGCTTCGCTGGGGATATCGCGGCGGCAGGTCTACGTGTTGATCAAGCGGCATCGTGATGGGTCTGGGTTGCTTACGGATTTGGCCCCGGGGCGCTCCTCCGGTGGGAAAGGGACCTCGCGTCTTGTGGACGAGGTTGAGGATCTCGTCCGCGCGATGGTGCGAAAGCAGTTCCTGACCCGGCAGAAGCGCACGGTGGCGGCGGTGCATCGTGACATTGCGATGGCGTGCCGGGTACGAGGGCTTCCGGCTCCGTCTCGGAGCAGTGTGGAGCGGCGGATCCGGGCGTTGAATCCGGTGGAGGTGGGCCGGCGGCGGGGCGGTCCGGATGCGGTGCGGTCGTTGCAGTCCGCAGGCGGCGAGGTGCCTGTTATCGGCACGATTTTGGAGCAGGTGCAGATCGATCACACGGTCATTGACGTGATCGTCGTCGACGAGCGGGAGAGGAAACCGATCGGCCGCCCATATCTGACGGCCGCGATCGATGTGTGCAGCCGATCCCTTGTGGGGATGGTGGTGACGCTGGACGCGCCGTCGGCAGTGTCGGTGGGCTTGTGTCTGGCGCATGCCGGCACTGATAAGCGGCCGTGGCTGGAGAGTTTGGGGGTTGAGGCGCAGTGGCCGATGTGCGGGAAGCCACGGCAGTTGTATTTGGACAACGCCAGCGAATTTAAGAGCGAGGCGCTGCGTCGCGGGTGTGAGCAGCACGGTATTGAGCTGGCGTACCGGCCGCCGGGCCGGCCGCACTATGGCGGAATCGTGGAGCGGGTAATTGGGACCGCGATGGCCCAGGTCCACGAACTTCCTGGGACCACTTTCTCCAACCCGGTCGAGCGTGGCCGGTATGACTCAGACCGGATGGCGATGCTGACGGTGCACGAGTTGGAGAAATGGTTGGCCTTGGCCGTGGCGAGCTACCACGGCAGTATTCACAGCACTTTGGGGCAGACGCCCGCCGGCCGGTGGGCCGAAGGAGTCGCCGCCACCGGGATGCCGGCGGTGGTCTCGAACCCGACAGCGTTCCTGATCGACTTCCTCCCCGTTGTGCGGCGAACCCTGACGCGGACGGGATTCGTCATCGACCACGTCCACTATTTCGCCAACGCGTTGAAACCGTGGATCAGCCGGCGCGACACCCTCGAGCCGTTCCTGATCCGCCGCGATCCGCGGGACCTCAGCCGGATCTGGGTATTGGAACCTGACGGGCACCTCTATTTAGAGGTACCGTATCGGACGATGGCGAACCCGGTCGTGAGCCTCTGGGAGCACCAACGCGCCCTGGCCCGGTTGCACGAGCGTGGCGTCGCGCAGGTGGATGAGGCAGCCCTGTTCCGGATGATCGAGCAGATGAGGGAGATCGCCAGCGCCGCGTCGAAAACCACGAAACGCATGCGCCGCGATACTGAACGACGTGAAACCACAGCTGCCGCGGCGAAGAGCCGTGCGCCGAGCCCTGCCGCCGTATTGCCGCTGGAACCGTCTGAGGAGGGCCAGGAGGACGCGGAGGCGGCTGCGGCACGGGTGGTTCGATTCGATCAGATCGAGCAGTGGTGATCGTGCCCGACTACGTCGCACCTGATTTGTCTCACCTGCATCCGGCGGTGCGGGACAGTGCACGGCTGCCGGCGGGCGAGAGGGTAGAGCTTATCCGAGCGGACCGGTGGATCGGCTACCCCAAGGCGGTGGAGACGGTCGCCCGGCTGGAGGCCCTGCTGGGCTGGCCCGACAAGCAGCGGATGCCGAACCTGTTGCTGGTGGGGCCGACCAACAACGGCAAGTCGATGATCGTGGAAAAGTTCCGCCGAGGGCACCTGCCGGTGACCGAAGCGGACCGGGAACACATTCCCGTGTTGTGCGTGCAGATGCCCTCCGACCCGTCCGTGTTGCGGTTCTACATCGCGCTCCTCGCCGCGCTGGGCGCGCCTCTTCAACCCCGGTTGCGGTTGGTCGACGTGGAGCAGATGTCGCTGAGTTTGCTGCGTTCAACGGGTGTGCGCATGCTCATCATCGACGAGTTGCATAACGTCCTTGCCGGGGCGGGCAGCAGCCGCCGGGAGTTCCTCAATCTGCTGCGTTTTCTCGGCAACGAGTTGCGCATCCCCATCATCGGCGTCGGAACACGAGAGGCGTATCTTGCCGTCCGATCTGACGACCAGTTGGAGAACCGATTCGAACCCGTCGTACTTCCCCTGTGGACTGTCAGTGCCGACACCGTGTCGTTGTTAGCCAGCTTCGCCGCCGCGTTGCCGCTGCAGCATCCGTCAAACATCGCGACCGACGACATGGCCCGATATCTGCTGGCTCGATGCGAGGGAACCATCGGGGAACTCGCCCACCTCCTGACCGCTGCGGCTATCGCCGCTGTAGAAAGCGGTGAGGAAAGCATCAACCAACGCACCCTGGTCATGGCCGATTACGTCGGGCCCGCCGAACGAAGGCGCGTATTCGAACGGGAACTGCTGTGACCAGGACATCGTGACCGGGCCGCGCCGGTGGCCGGTGCATCCGGCCCCGATCGACGGTGAAACGTTCTCCTCCTGGCTGCACCGTATCGCGGACTGCTATAGCACCGACCTCAACGTCCTCGCCGATGACCTCGGCTTCACTCTCGCATGGCGGCCCCCTGAGGACATCGACGTGGCGGCGACATCCGGCATGATCGACGTCCTGACAGAACGCACCGGCGTCACCCCGGACCAGCTGGAGCAGATGGGTGCGGCCGGCTGGGTTCCCTGGCGGCTCAATATCAGGGACGAGGTGCAGCAGAGCGAGCAACGCACGTGCCGGTTCCCGGGGTGCGTCCGCCCCGCCGTCAGCGCGGACGCTGGCACTGGAAGGCCCCCCGGGTACTGCGACAACGAGGGGCACAACCGGACCGCCGCCTGGCGCGCACGGCGGCGTCCGGCCGACGAGCTGAGCCGGAGCGCCCCGGATGAGAAGCGCCCCGTTGACGCTTCGCGCCAGCGCGCGGGAGAGCTCAGCGGCCAGGTCGCCGGGATGGTCGAGCGCCTGGGCCAGCAACTCACCGCCCTCATAGAGGAGCTGCGGACCGTTGCTGACCCGGACGCCGCTGAGGCCCAGATCGAATCAGTGACGGCTGAGGCCGCCACTGAAGTTGCTGCCGCAACCGCCCGAACCAGCCGCGCCGAGCAAGCCCAACGTCTGGCCAACGCGGAGCGGCTGGAAGCCGATGCCGCCACAAGTGAAGCTTCCGACCTCGCCGAGCAGCAGCACGCCACCCTCGCCGTCACTCAGCACGAGCTGGGGGACCGGACACACACTCTCGACCAGATGACGGCCGAGCTGGCCGCCGTCCGGGCCGCGGCCGAGGCCCAAAACGCACAGGCACAGGCAGAGCTGTCCCAGCTGCGCGAGCAGCTGGCGACCGTACGCACGAGACTGGGGGAGGCTGAGCACGAGTGCGACGACGCCAATGCGCGCTCCGAGACGGCTTCTACCGCGCGGGCCGAATCAGACGGACGTGCTCGAGGGGCGGTCGCTCGCGCCGACGACAACGCGGCACGAGCGCAGCGCGCCGAGGCTGACCTCGCGAAAATTCGGGACGAAATCGACCAATCACGCATTGTCCGCGACACCATTTGGGAGGAAGCCAGTTCGCTGCGCGGGAATCTGGCTACCGCAACCGTTGAACGCGACGCAGCATGGGCGGACGTCGAGCGTGAGCGAACTCACGGTGACCAACGCGTCAGTGATCTCCGCACCGCGCAAGACCAACAGCTCACCCTGCTCCGGGACGAGGCTGCCGAGCTGCGGCAGGAAGTGCGTGAACAGCGCGGCCGCGCCGATCGCGCACAAGCACACCCCACTGCGCAAACGGACGCTGCCGCCACGAAGCCGGCCACGTAGAGCGAGTGACGCCACCTGTGACTGTTAACTTCGTTTGGCGGTTAATTCACAGTTTGGAATGGCGGTTCTTGTTGGCGTTGAAGACGGGATTGCTCCGTAAGCCGCGGCAGATGGTCCGCGGCATGAGGTCAGGAACCGCATTTGAGACTGAAAGGAAACCGCCATTCCCAACCAACAGTCACCGCTCAAGATCCCCCTCGACTTTCTGTCACATACTGATAATGGGCAACCCTTTGCATGACTTAGTATAAGTAACGGGTTAAGTGACAGATGCCGGGGTTATCCCGATTTCGGATCCGGCTGTCACTTAAACGAACGTATAAATAACAGAGGAGAAATCCGTGCTCGTTGGATACGTGCGCGTCTCCAAAGCCGACGGCTCCCAGACGACGGACCTGCAGCGGGACGCACTCCTGGCCGCAGGCATCGGGGCGGACTCCCTCTACGAAGACAGGGCCTCCGGCAAGAAGGATGACCGGCCCCAGCTCGCTGCCTGCCTCAAAGCCCTGCGCCACGGCGACACATTGGTCGTGTGGAAGCTGGACCGGCTCGGCCGGGATCTGCGGCATCTGGTCAATATCGTCCATGACCTGACCGAACGCGGCATCGGCCTCAAGGTCCTCACCGGCCAGGGTGCGGCCATCGACACGACCACCGCCTCCGGGAAGCTCGTCTTCGGAATTTTCGCCGCCCTCGCAGAATTCGAACGCGAGTTGATCTCCGAACGCACCCTCGCCGGCCTCGTCTCAGCCCGGGCCCGCGGCCGGAACGGCGGCCGTCCTTACAAGATGACTCCCGCGAAACTCCGTCTCGCCCTGGCTTCCATGGGTCGGCCCGACACCAAAGTCAGCGACCTCTGCGCCGAACTGGGCATCACTCGCCAGACCCTGTACCGGCACGTATCACCGTCGGGAGAACTGCGTCCAGACGGCCAAAAGCTACTTTCCCGTTAGACACCCGAGTGCGCACCTGCGCCAAGCAGTTGCGGATAAGCCCCGGGGTGTGATGCGTCCCAGTAGCTGGTCCTCCCAGCTTTCCTCAAACCCTTCGCTTTCCAGCGCGGTGTCCTTCCGCCTGGGCCGTCCGCCATTCTTCAAACGGCCGGCAGCGGTCAACCGACAGTCGTACGCGATGCGGTCGAGACGATGGTGGTCGGGCCCGGACCGCTAGGCGCGATGATGTTGCCGTGGGTTGGCGTCTCGGGGCAACGGGGCATTGCGATGCCGGTGATCCCCGTTTTTACTTCACCGTCGCGCTGAAGCGGTGCTTTTCCGTGTCGATGCCGTCGACGCGTATCGCTATCGTGCCTGCCAACGGTTGCGTGACGATCAGCTGCCGCGGCTGTCCACGGTGAGCCGCGGGCGGTTCCGGGACAGCCATGGTGGCCCAGACGTCCTGTCGACGTAGACATGGTGGGCGTTGGGCCGACGACGAGGCCATCATTTGGCCTGTGCGAAATCGGTTCGGCCCCGCGGCCGCACCGCTGCGGCCGGACGCACCGCAGGCTGAGGACAAGCCGTGCCAGCACCGCGGCACTAGTCAGCCTGACCGGGAATCTTGCCGAGGTCGTTTTGGCTCCGACCCGGCGTCATCTGCGACAAAGTGGCGCGGGGAGCTGTGCCGGAAGACAGGCAAGGGCTTCTTCGACTGGAAAGTCTGACGCGCCTGCCCCTGGAGTTCCGGGGCAGGCCCCACTTTCCCTTGAGACCTGTTACCTCTTCAAGGCCGTGTTGACTGCAGGGCGGTAGCCGTAGCTGTAGCCGGCAGCGTTCGGGTGAAAGGTTTCCTGGTTGAGTACGCCCGGCTGGTAGTTGATCCACGGGTTGTCCGAGCCGATGCCGTGGGTGTTGAACCGTGACGTCACGTCGACGAACCGGACGCCGGCCTGGGTCGCTCCAGTGCGGATCGCGGCATTGAGTTTGTCAGTCATCGCGTTGACCTTGATGGCCAAGGTCCTCAGGGGCTCAGGCGTGGTGCTCGCGATCGTGAAGAGTCGCGGGTAGCCAGTCACTATGACGTCGGCATTGGGTGCCAGCCTGCGCACGTACGGCACCAAAGCGCCGATGCTGGTGGTCAGAGTGGGCAGCGCCGCGTCGACTTGGGCCAAGGCCGCGCTGCAGGTCGCGCCGGGGTCGGCTGTGCAGGCGGCGGAAACGGCACCGGCTCCCACGTCGTTCCCGCCCACGGTGACGCTAACCTCGTTTGAGGTGGCCAGCACAGATGAGAGTGCCGATGCGATGGTTACGACGTCGCCAGTAGTGGCGCCGAAGCAGCCCAGGTTCGTGCCTCCCAACTGAGTCGGGTAGGCCTTTGCCGTCTGGACGCATTCGGGCGGAAGAAATGGACTCTGGACGGTGGGACCCCCGCCCGTGCCGGCTGCATAGGAATCGCCCAGGCCCACATATGTGACCGGAACCTTCACAGCGGTGGGAGACAGCGGGCTGACCTCCACCGCGGCTCCAGCAGGAGCGGCCGTCAAGGTAAAGATGAGTGAAGCGGAGGCGAGGCCGGCCCCGATGGTGAGCAGCCGGCGTCGGGCAGACTTCATGGTCATGGATATCCCCTTAATTTTTAGAGAAATACAGGGTCAGTTCGCGCCCCATAAAACCGCCCGGGACAGACCGTAAGTGACTCCGCGTTGTTTCTGACGGTGGCGGTTCTCGGCCCGCCGTCCTGAGGCCGGGAACCGAACGAGCACAAGACAGAGAGCCTCGAACCGGTGGATGTGGAACGAGCGACGCGCCGCCACGGTCAGCGGCCACCTCGTCATATCCCGATGCGAAGATCAACAGCTCCAGGTAGCCAGTCAGCCCTGAACTTTCCGAAATCATGCCTAGGGAAAGTTCGCGTCAGCCGATCCATATGGCGGCCGGGCTGGTCCGGTTACCCGGCCCAAACGTGCTCATTTGTTGGTGAGCCGGATCTCCTTAGCAAACCGGAGGTTTTGGAATGGCTGGTTTTGGTCATTGCTCAAATTCACGGTCACAGTCGCCAAGGCGACGCCGCTCTTCAGAGGAAGGTAACCGGGCTTGGTTTGTCCCACAAACGTGAGGGTCTGCGGATTGCCCGTGCATTCGGTCTTGCTTGCGTCCCCAGCGACTGCAATCGTCACCTGGCTTTTACTGATTCGTTGGACGACATCGACCGCCGAGGTGGCAGTGAGGCCTGGGTCGCACGTGTACGTATAGGAAATCTGGAAGCCGATGCCTTTGGCTAACAGGGTTCCGTCGCTAATGTCGAGGACTTCGTTGGCTGCAGCAGCAGGCGCAGCCGCTGCGAAGAGCCCTAATCCACAGGTCATCACAAGGGCTGCCGTGGCACGGGTATGCATTTTCATTGGTCTCTCCATTGCTCAAATCACTGGGAACACGCACGCGAAGACGTGATGGATCGGAGCTTACGGACCCAACAGACCATCGGGCCAGAGTATTCACCACCTGTCTTTCGTCCACCAGCTACTCGCCGATCAGCGTTCACTACCTGTCTTTCGTCCACCAGCTACTCGCCGATCAGCGTTCCCGTGTTCAACGCTGAAGCACGGTACCAGCGGACGAGCGGCCCTCTGGTGCCCCGAATCTCACGCGATCCCTAAGTACGGCCGGCCAAGGCGCCGAGTACGGGAGCGCCCTCATCTCGGGCGGCCAAGAAGACGATTCTGGATGAGTTGTGTGCGGTGACTGGCTGGCATGTCATTGGCGACGCCCTCGAAATGGACATCGAAGCCGACAGCTGCAGGGCAAGCCTGCGAGAGCGATGACGTCGAAGAAGTAGCCCAACTAGATTTGCGAGGGCGAGAAAAAGCAGAAGACAACGAGCACCACTTTCAGGGCCACCCAGCCGGGCTCAGAGGCAGGGTTGAAAAAAGTGCACCGGCTCCCAAGGCAGTTCCGAGTACTAGGAACTGAGACGCCGCGCTTTCATCGTCAGGCCGGCCACAAGGCTGCGCCTGGCGATCTCAGCGCCGTTGACCGCACCGCACCAGCAGTTCCTTCGCGCATTCTGTTGGCCCGTGGCCGGCGCTGAGTTCTCCATTAAGCCCGTGCCCGGTGGTTAGGAGCAGGCGGGCAGCTGGTCAATCAGATTCGTCGCTGCTGCAATCAGCCGGGCAGCGTCCCCGGATGGGATCCCTGTGCCGCTCAGGCCTTGCACCTGTGCGATGAATCCCCGAAGCTCCTGCTCAGCCTTAGCGTTGCCCTTTGATGACATCCCGTCGATGTAGCCGGCGACCTTGGTGAGCCTGTTCTGCAGCGACGCGTTCACCCCTGCATTCAACTGAAGGCCCACCAGATCCGCCTGAATTGCCGCGAGTGCCCCGGCCGGATCGTACGCGGAGAACTGGAAGGCGCCTTCACTGAAGAGAAGGTCACGATCCAGGAGGATAAGGTTCTGCGAAAAATCCGCTGAAGCGGCAAAATCCGCCGACGTCGGCAACGCCGTGTCGGAGAACATGGTGGAATCGAGGTCGGCGAGAACGAACTGGACGACGTCAATGTCCCTGCCTGCCAGCTTCTTGCCGGTAACAGCTGGAGCCACGGCGACGATGCCATAGTAATCCGAGGCGGGTTCTCCGGCGTCGTTGAACACATCAATGCTTGCTCCTGCACCGGACAGGGCGACACATTCATCACCCAATTCCACAATCAGCTTCGCGAGCGGTTCGTACGCCGACCAAGTAACTCCGTCGCCGTTGCTTGGTGGCAGATTCCGGTCGATCCGGTAGGTGAGACGCAACGGTGTGGCTTCGTTGCCGCCTACGGGCGTGGCGTCTATGACAGCTTTGTACTGGAAGGAGACCGCGAAGTCGTCGGCGGCATGTGCGGGCGCACTGAATCCGGCCGAAAGCGTGGCCAGGACCAGTAGGGAAGCGGCTGTCGCGGCTGTCGTCCGCACTGACCGGCGGGTGGCGGGGCTGTCCGTGTTGCGTGGGGCGGTGATGCTCATGAGTCTCTCCTTCGGCTGTGGGGACTGACTTCCGATGGTCGCGCCGCAGACCGTGGCGGAGAAGCCCCATCTGTATCGGGACGTGGCCCTGACCGCGGCGCTGTGGCAGGCGCTGCCGACGTTGTGGAGCTGCGCTGGCTGGGCTCCGGTGCCGATCATATTCGTTGGCACGCGCCGAGGCATGAGTATTGGGTACTCGTTTTTGTAAGGCCGTCCCCGATCTCAACAACGTGGCCTTTGGGGCCCATCGTGGTGGTGGGGCTCCTCCGGGTCGAGACGTTCCTCGTCGCTGATGCCCTGAGGGCTGGTGCAAAGGCAGGAGAAAAAAGGCCAAGTAGCTTGGGATAGCGCCATCTTCGAGTGGGTGAGGAACCCGCGGAAGCAATGGGGCCAACTATGCGGAATGGTCCAAATAGATCGGAATCTCACACACCACCAACCGCCGTAGTTGGCCTTGTTCCTTTCTACCTGACCGGATTCCGATCTACTTGGCCATGTTCCGTTCTAATTGACCCAGCCATCCATTCCTGACCGATGGTCCGTTCCAGTTGGTCCCGCAGTAGTGAATGGCGACGTGACAAACAGGCCTTTTGTGGTGGTGAAGGTTTGCAAGGTTTTAGTTGTGCGGTTCGACGATGAGTACCACGAGATCCACCCCGGCGTCTTTGCCGGGGCTTGTCACATTGAGTTTGTAGTCGTATTCGCCATCAGTTCCGGACGAGCTGCATACGGTCGTTGGGCCGCCGACGTTCGGCCGCCTGCTGCATGTGCCTTCCACGCTCATCGAAAAACCCGATGTGGCGCTTATGGCTTTCAGGTCGTCGACAGTGAGTTGTCTCCCGGCGTTCCAGCGCTTGGCGATGCTTGGACACGGGTTGGTGTCCATGCAGAGGAACATCTCCCGGCGCACGATGCTGTCCTCCAGCCTCCAGTCCGCAGGAATCGAGAAGCGGTCGGCGCGGGCCACGAACTCCTCGGTGACTCTGTCTTCGGCAGCACGAACAAGGAGGAAGCCGGCAGCTGCGGCAACCGCCATAACAGCCAGAACCGCGGCAAGAATGATCCCGCTTTTTCGCTTCACTGCGTTCCCCCAAGCCATCAGTGCTGCACCCGTCTCCAGATGCTGCCCGGGTGGTGTTGAGTGCATCGTATCCTCATGAAGGCCCTCTGAGCTTATGTCCATCCATCTTCGTCGGGATGCAGCAGCAGCCCTTGAAAGTCGCGCCACCGAGGCTGATTCGATTCTCCATTGCGGACTTCAAGGACGGCCGAGCAGTCGGGTCGCGTAACGCGTCAGGAAAAGGTCAAGTACTTTGGAACAGCGCTAACCTCGGGTGCTTGAGGAACCCGCAGAAACAGTGGGGCCAACTTCGCGGAACGGTCCAACTTGTTCGGAATCTCACACGTTCGTTCTGTCTGGTGGTTGTGCCTCTCGAAACCACTGTGGATGGAAACTGATTGTGAGATTCGGAACTTGAGAAGGCCCGCACGACGCGAAAGCGTGCGGGCCTTCTAATTTGGTCGCCGAAAACGAAAACGCGCCACAATCCCGTCATCGGCTCTATCCGTATGCCCGATGCAGCAGGTTCTGAAGTAACCGCAACGAACCGAAGCAGTGGTCTACATTGCCACAAGGTCGACCGAACTATCAGTGTGTTCAGGGGGAATGGAATTCATCCGCACGGCCTGGTTCGTCTTCGGTCGTTCTGATGTCGGCGACCGAAAGGGTCGCTATTGGGCGGCGCGGGGAAGAGGCTGCGCTTGCTGCGGAGAAGAGCAGGGCCCGAATGCAAGGTCTTGACGATTCGATAGTGAGGTGGCACTCGGAAGCTTGGCTGCAAGAAGATAGTGCCAAGCCAATGCCGCCGGGTAAATAGAAGATAGGGAATGGACCCCGGGACCAAGTAGCCTGTCCATCTAGATCACCGATCACCGTCGTGGTCCCGAAATCCATCCTGAAGCTGTCTATATGCACCAAATGCTTCACCCATGGCTGCTCCCCACATCCACCAGATAATGTCCAGCCGAGTCTATCCCCGGCACCGGGAACCGAACTGGGGGGGCGCCGGATACGTCAGCGGCATGGGGCGGGCCACGTCGAGGCCATTGATGTCCGGAAAGCCAAGATCCAGAGTCACCGGGGCAGGAGGAAGGCTTCCGGCGACCGCTATTTGCTCTGCGCCGGTGGCAAGGGCACGGCTAGCCCTGACGGGGTCAGGAAGGAGGTGAACAAACGCCGCGTGAGCCCATGCCATCCCTGCGTGGTCAATGGTAGAAGGGCGATATAGACAGCATCGATAAATCTAATTGCCACCATCGGCAGGCCGTTCTATTACACCGAATTCAAACAGCATTTCAAAGTAGTCCCGTACTGCCTGCAACCGGTCCTCTCCCTCAAACGTGAGCTTGAATTCGCCTTCGTTATTGATTCCGGTGAATGTTTCCCTTAGTCTGTCCATCCAATTCCCTAAGGAAAGTCTTGACAGCATCGTCGGGCATAGTGTCAAGGAACTTCTTTTCCTCCTGAGAAAGAAGTTCATTGCTTGCCTTGGGGTAATAATCGCTAAGTGCCATGTCTTGCTCCTATTGGTTTACTGTTTATTTGCATCAAATGCAGATGATGCCCGGTGCTCAGGGTCGCCGTGGTGCTGGGTGTCTGGGGCCGCCGGAGTCGGCAGGGACAGGGGTGAATTGCCGTGCCCGATGGACTGGTCGAGCCAATCAGCGGGGCACCTTCCGACCAGGTAATCACAGCCTGACAACGGCGCCTTGGGGAAAGCCTGTGGGACGAATACACCTGAGGTCCCCACCTAGAAACCGTCCCGTTCAGGGTTCCTTGGGTTCTTGCGGTGATTGCAACCCTTAGCGGATGGGTGTTGTCATGGCGAGGTATTCAATTTGGTCGAATGGGCCGGGTGGGCAAGGAGCCCGTCGGCGTTTCGGCTGGATCTCGCTGAACGGTTGCTGGCTACTGACCGGCGATGAGGTTGTTCTCCTGGATTTTGGTCCATCCTTCCGGTTCAAGGTTTTTTATGTCGACGCCGTCCTTGACGAGGATGGCCGACTAGGAACCGCCGGGGCCTTAATCGGATTGACATACTCAATCGTAGGTTTTGAGTAGTGTCGCTGACACTCCAAGCTGATGGGCCGGAATCAGAAGGATTTCGACGTGGAAATCCGGTTCCAGGCGCGGGACGGGGTTCGAGGACGAGGACGTGGACCAGCTGATCCGTATCATTGGATCATTCCGACGGGAAGCCGGAGACTTCAGCAACCAGTGGCCACAAAGGAGAAAGTAAATATACTGACCTTAATCTTTGCCGATGACCTAATCCACCGGACCTAGGAGTAAAGATGGCAACGGAAGAGCTTGCACACAGCCCGCGCGGGCTAGGCACGGACATACAAAAAGTGACCCTTGGAATGGGCGCCATCTTCTTGGTGGTCGGTATCTTTGGGTTCGTACCCGGGATCACCACCAATTACCAATCCATGGACTTCGCCGGCCATGATTCCGAAGCAATGCTGCTGGGCTACTTCCAGGTCTCGATCCTCCACAACATCGTCCATCTGCTGTACGGAATAGCTGGACTCTTTATGTGTGGATTGCCCACGCAGGCACGGAACTTCCTGCTGGGCGGCGGAGTCATCTATCTCGTGCTGTGGGTCTATGGGCTAATCTTCACCGGCGATACTGCCGCCAATGTCATACCGGTCAACACCGCAGACAACTGGCTGCACTTTGGCTTCGGAGTGGTCATGATCGCGGTAGAAGTTCTCCTCACGCGGATACCCGACCGCCGTGATGAAGAACTTCCGGGCTAACGCGCTCCGAAATCAGACCATCCAACCCGTGGAGCGGCTGCCGGACGAACTGGAGCTTGAGCAGTCCAGGCATTAGGGGAATCTCTACGATCTAAAACTGGGTGCTGACTGCTCGTCCCAAGAGGCATGTCGGCAGCCAGGCTATTTAACCGCCGGACGCAGATCCAACGCCTCGCACAGCCGGTCATTGGATACCGGTCACCGTTGATAACCAAGGGGAATACGCCTGTGACGTTGTCAGATCTCAGGCATGCGCCGAAATCGGGTACGGGAAAGTTGTTGGGCCGGTCAGATGGCGGGGTGTCGAACCCCCGGGGGTCAGCGTCGCCCAGGCCAGGGTGCACACATCAACGGCTTCGGGCCCGTACCCCACCGCCTGCACGCACGGGGATTCCTGGGACGCGGCACTGTAGGAAGCCGCACGGACCCAGGTTTGGGGAAGAGCCCGCCACAGCGGCCCTCCCGCAGCCGTGCAGGAAAGAGAACCAATGTGCCTCTCACCCGGTTAGATATGCCGAAATTCGGAATGTCGCGTAGAACGCTGCTTGGCCGGCATGAAAAAGTGCATTACATGGAAAATGAAGAATCCGAGTTGGGTATCTATCTAGATCGAAGGCCGCCATGCTCGTCGGCGCTGATGCTGAAGTCGAAGCCTTCCTGCGAAGAATTTCTATGGGCGACCAGCCCAAGCCTCGCGCCCTCGCCAAAGATGCACTGTCTGCAGTGGCTGGAGCTGCCGGTTTGGCTCTCACCTTCAGCAAGGGACGGCCGGTGGGTGCAGCTGACGGCCGAATCATCAGCCAGACTGAGCGAAATTGGGAATCACTAACCAGGCCAAAGGGGGAGTTCTGGCCGGAGTTCTGCGTGGCCCAAAGGGACGAATAGACCATTATCTAACCTTCATCCTGCCCAAAGGATCCGCCAACCCCCTCCTGATGTCGAACGCCGCCACCGTGGCCATGTCGATGGCGCTACAGATAGCAATTGACTCTGCAAAGACTGCCATGGGAGCCTCGTCCCTGTCGTATCCTAACTTCGCAGGAAGGCCAGACTCCTTCAGGTTAGCTGCCCGCCTCGCCGCGGCGCCTGCCGGATCGTAGGTGACGCAGAAACTGCTCCCACAGGTTTCACGCATGTGTTGTGCGGCCGCCCCGAATCTTTGTGAATCGACCTCGATGGTCCTGGCTACTTTCCCGCCAACCCCGAACCTGCCGGCTCCGGCGACGATGGCCGCACTGACAATGGCTTCAGGGCAGGATGAGTGGCCGGAAGGGCATGAGCTGGTCTGGTCGCTGGTTGCGACCGAAACTGCCGACGCCACCAGGGACAGCGCGCCGGCCACAGGTGCGATCTCTCCGCAGATCACTACGGTGATCGTGCAGACAAGGGCTATGTTTCCGGAGACCTCGGCGATGCCACTGGAGAGCCGGTTGACCATTTCACGCCCGTCATATTCGCTGAGCCCGCTTGGGTCGATGTTGGCCATGGAGTTGGCGCCGGCGTACGTGTAGCCGCGTCAGAGGATACCCGCCGGGTCGGGGAGAGGAACCTTCCGTCGACGGGGCTGTAGTCCCGTGCGCCCATCTTGTAGAGCGGGGCGTCCTGACTGGGTGAGTGTCCAGCACCTTCCAGGAGACCGTGGAAGTCCAGGCCGGCAACAGGGCCGAGGCCCTAGAGAAGGCGATCGCGCAGACCGGGGGGCCTGAGTTCGATCAATGGAGGCTCCGCTCCTCCGACGCCGTAAGTAGCCGTTGTGCCCCTTGCGGGGCGCCCGTTCAGGGCTGAGAATGCCCGTGTGGTCGCCTGCCAACGCCGTGTTTCTATGGTTCGTTGAGGCCGTTAAGTAGCCGGGCGTAGGGGTCACGCTGTGGGCCCTTCACTGTTTCTTTTGCATAGGACGAGGACTAGATTCTGTTCT
>NZ_JAGGPM010000064.1 GCF_018613835.1 Arthrobacter sp. ISL-5
CATCTAACAAAGTACTACTAGGGACCCTGCACTGTAAGTTCCACCCGGTGCGTCCTGCCCGACACTCTGAGGGAAGCAAAAAACCTCCGGAACCAGTAGGTTCCGGAGGTTTTTCAAATGTGGCAGATGAGGGATTCGAAACCTTTTTTGCGAGTTGTCTCGTTGCTGCAGGAGGGGAGTAAATAGGTAAAAACCGCGGATTCTAGGCGTTTTTTCATGGCCCCAGATCACGCTATTTAACGTAGTTTTCGGCTCAGATGTTGCCAAAATGTTGCCACGAAACGTGGCACACCGTGTAGCAGCCGGAAGCCCAACAGTCCGTATGCTCGGGTCAGGGACGCCGCCGCGTTCCTGACCCCGACGAACCGGAGGACACCTTCGACTCCGGCGGGGCGATGCCCGCACAGCGCACCGCAGCGGTTAGATTGTGCCCATGAGTGAACTTGGGGGCGAGGCTGCGGGAGAGCAGCCGAAGACAAATCGGGCTGCGGCGGATGCGCACTGTGGGCGTTGGGTGTCGTGCTGATCCTGATGGTCGGCATCATCGTCAGTTGCAGCATCGAGATGTCAAAGCCCAAGGCCAACCCGTATCAGTACACCGCAGAGCCCGTCGTCTCGGTTGATGCCGCCACCGCCTCCAAGGTCAAGAACGCGTGTGAAGCCCAGCTCCGGGCCGTAGCAGCCAGCAGCAAGAAGCACTTCACCGGGGTCCCCGACCACCCCTACGACATCGTTTCCATCGATTTCCTCGGGGACGTCAAGCAGGTCGACCTGCTGCGGAAACAGATCGCATGGGAAGTCCCTGTCCGCTCGGTCAGCAAGGTCGCCGACGGCAGCCTCGTCACGCAGACCGAGACCTGCCAATTCAGGGATCTCCTGCAGGACGCGACGATGCTGAATCAATAGCAATTCAGACGGGAAAATAGCCATGAACACACCCATGCTTCCCCTGGCTCTCCGAGGTTTCCGCGAAGCGCACGCACGGCACGAGAGCCTTCGGCTGACTGCCGATCCCACGAGTTATTGGGTATCTGCTTAGCTGAAGTACGCTGGGGTATGGCCGATTTGTCGCCGCAAGTGCCGCGTGCAGGCGTGGACTACCCCCAAGACGTTCGGGCAGTTCCAGGAATGGTTCAGCACGGACGAGGCCTGCTTCGAGTACCTGGCCAGACTCCGCTGGCCCGACGGGTTCGTCTGCCCGAAGTGTGGCGGCACGGACTACTGGCGCACGGGCGCTGGGCTGTGGATGTGCAAAGGGTGCTCGCGACGGACGTCGGTGACGGCCGGGACCATCTTCGACCGCACCCGCACCCCGCTGCGGACCTGGTTCGCGGCGATCTGGTTCGTGACGTCCCAGAAGAACGGCGTATCCGCCCTCGGACTCCAGCGCGTCCTGGGCTTCGGCTCCTATGAGACGGCGTGGGTCTGGATGCACAAGCTCCGCCGTGCGATGGTCCGCCCGGACCGCGAGATGCTCTCAGGGCTGGTCGAGGTCGACGAGAGCTTCATCGGCGGGGTCCACCGCCAGGCAACTGCGGCGCTTCGCGGACCTCGGCTACCAGCACGAGTACTTCACCCAGCTCGGCTCGGACATCCCGGCGCACGTGAACATGCCGGCCGTCCACATGGCAGCCTCCCAGCTCAAGCGCTGGATCGATGGCACCCTCCACCAGGGCATCTCCCGCGAACAGCTCGCCTACTACCTCGACGAGTTCACCTTCCGCTTCAACCGCCGCACCTCCACCAGCCGCGGACTGCTGTTCTACCGGCTCCTCCAACAGTGCACGAACACCGACCCCGCGCCTCTGAAGGACCTGGTCATCCCCCACGACGTCGACCCGAATCCACCCCAAGAATGAAGATCCGTTCGGCGCCGCCCGCGCGCATGCCTCTGACCGATCCTTCACAAGATGCGCTCGGGCACCGGAGTGTCGCGGGCGGTGCGTGACGTCGTCCCCCATGGGAATTACGTGGCCGCTCAAGGTGGGGAATTCCGTGGCGGGCGCGATAGGTTGCGGACTGCGTCGGCAGGGCGCCCCGGGGGCCGGGCCGCCGCTGCCCGCGGGGTTTCGATCGGGATCCGTGGGCGCTACCGCAGTTGGTCGCGGCGGCGTGTCAGGTAGGCGGCCTCGGCGGTGTTGCCCGCCAGGTCGATGGCTTTGTCGTAGGCCGCGCGCGACTCCTGGCCGCGGCCCAGCCGGAGCAGCAGGTCGGCGCGGGTGGCGTGGTAGGCGTGATAGCCGGCCAACCTGTGCTCAAGACGGCCGACGGTCGCCAGTGCCACCTCCGGGCCGTCGAGCTCGGCCACCGCGATGGCCCGGTTGAGGGCGATGACCGGCGAGGAGTCGAGGCGCACGAGCTGGTCATAGAGGGCGAGGACCTGCGACCAGTCGGTGTCGCGCATGTCGCGGGCGGAGGTGTGCACGGCGTTGATCGCTGCGAGGATCTGGTATCGACCTGGAGCCTCGCCGGCCGCGGCAGCGGCAAGGCGTTCGCGCACCAGCCGATGGCCCTCGGCGATCAACGGAGCATCCCAGGCTCCACGGTCCTGCTCGTCGAGGATGACCAGTTCGCCACCGGCCGAGACACGGGCGGTGCGACGGGCCTCGGTGAGCAGCATCAGCGCGAGCAGCCCGGCCACCTCACCGTCGTCCGGCATGAGGTGGCGCACCATCCGGGTGAGCCGGATCGCCTCGGCCGTCAGGTCGTGACGAACGGGATCAGTGTCCGGACCGGTCGCCAGGTAGCCCTCATTGAAGACGAGGTAGACGACAGTGAGAACACCAGATAGGCGCGTCGGGAGGTCCTCCGCTGTCGGTACCCGGTAGGGGATGCGGGCCGCCTTGATCTTGGCCTTCGCACGGGTGATCCGCCGCCCCATGGCGCTCTCCTGGACCAGGAAGGCGCGGGCGATCTCCGGGACAGTCAGCCCGCCGACCATGCGCAGCGTCAGCGCCACCCGGGCCTCCATACCGAGGGCTGGGTGACAGCAGGTGAAGATCAGCCGGAGCTGGTCGTCGTCGATGGCGCCAAGATGCTCTGGCGGGTCGTCGTAGAGCATCCAGGCTTCCTTCTGTTTGTCGTCGCGCTTGTTCTCACGCCGGAGCCGGTCGATGGCCTTGCGCTTCGCTGTGGTGGTCAGCCAGGCGCCGGGATTGGCGGGTACGCCGTCGGCTGGCCATCGCTCGACGGCGGTTGCGAACGCCTCGGCCGCCGCCTCCTCGGCGATGTCGAGGTCACCGAAACGCCTGGTCAGGGCGGCCACCACCCGCGCCCACTCCTCGTGGTGGGCCCGGGTGACCGCCTCCTCGACGTCGCTCACTGGAACGGCCGCACTTCGATCTTCCGATCGCAGACCTTCGACGCCTCGGTGGCGAGCTTGAGTGCTACATCCAGATCGGGGGCCTCCCACACCCAGACGCCGGCGAGGTACTCCTTCGACTCCACGAAAGGCCCGTCGCTGAACACCGCCTGCTCGCCCCGGTTGTCGATGACCGTGGCCGCGTCGGTGTCCGCGAGTCCGCCCGCGAAAACCCAGTAGCCCTCGGCGATCAGTCGTTCGTTGAACGCGCTGATGGCGGGCCGCCTGTCCGTGCTGCCGGGATTGTTCTTGTCATCGATCACGGAAACCAGGTACTGCATGTGAATATCCTCTCCTGTGGTGTCAAGACAGCGTGGTTCGGTGGTCAGGGACTTCAGGCCGTTGCATACCGCGGGCGCCCGGCTGGCCGGTAGACCTGGCTGGTCACGCCCTTCGAGTCGACCCGCGACTCGACCAGGTCGAGCGCAAGATCCGGACCGGTATCCGGGAACAGTCTCGCGCCCTGGCCGAGGATCACCGGGATCACGATCAGAGTCATCTCGTCGACCAGATCGTTCTCCAGCAGCCACTGGGTCAGGGTGCCACTGCCGTGCACCTGCAGCTCACCCCCGGGCTTGGCCTTCAGCTCGCTGATGGCCGCCGCGAGGTCACCGCGGAGAACGGTCGTGTCCTCCCAACGCGGCGCGGTGAGCGTGGTCGAGGCAACGTACTTGGGGGCCTCGTTCAAGGCCACGCCGATGGGATGTGCGCGCATCTGGTCGATTGATCCCCAGGACCCGGCGAACAGCTCGTAGGTGCGCCGGCCGAACAGGAACGCCTCTGCGCGCTGGTAGGTCTGCGTGATGAACGTCCTGGTCTCGTCGTCGCCCTTCCCCCGGGCCCATCCGCCGCGCTCGAATCCGTTCCTGCGGTCATCCGACGCGGCGCCGTTTCCCTGCATCACTCCATCGATGGTGACCTGAGTCATTGTCGTCAGCTTCATGATCGCGGTTCCTTTGCCTTGGCGCCGCCCCTTGTGGGCGGCCTCACCCCTGCTACGAACCCCACCACCCCGATCCGACACCGCCTCCCGGATTTCTTTAAAGAACTTTCCGGGACGCCGGTCGTCAGCGATCCGACAGCACGACAGTTACGCTGCCGACCGCGCTCCACTTCCTCAAGCGCGCCCAGCGCGGACAAGCTCTGGGACCAGATCGACCGCGAAGACCCTGACTAGTCGTCCACACCATGCCGCCGACAGCGCGCTCTCCCAGCCCTCGACGGCCAGTAGCCGACCTCGGTTGAGCAGACGGTGTGTTAGGAGCACGCCTGAGTTCTCCGGCCGGAACTCACCCCGAAACATCATTCCTCATAGCGCGATCCCGCATCGAGAGACGCCAATGGGCTACTTCAGCTAAGCAGATACCCAATCACGAGTTTGTATATCTCGGCGGCTGAATGCGTCTATTGGGCCGCGACCATCGACGAGCAAATTCGCGGGCGAAAGGGCTATTCGAAGTTTAAGGCCACGCACCCCGGCGGCAGGTTGTTGCCCGGTGTGCGGTATGTGCGGAACGCCAAGACGCATAGTCTGCCGATGTCCATGCAGAAGATCGCGGGCACAATTTACCCTGTTGTGTATCCGCGGCCGGGCTTTGAGGTCGTGTGGCTTCCCCTTGATTCGTTGCCGGGGCCAAAACTGCGTGGAGGTAACGTTGCGAACCAGCACGCGCAAGAGCAGGCGGATTCTTACGCCGAGCTCATGGCGGGACAGCCCACACGGCTGACTTTTCAGCGGTTGGCCGACATCTTTTCCAGGCCGACCCGTATTTCGGCGCGGAACACGACCTCGTTGCGGCGAAACAGGTCCCGCGGTGCCGGGGTGCCTTCCGTGGCGGTGTCTCCCATGTACGGGTTCCATACGATGCGCTGGGAGTTCAGGTAAAGCGGCGACACCGTGGACAGGTCCCCGACGATGGCTTCGCCGGCGGGCATCCCAGCGGCCAGGGTCAGTCACCGGGTGTTCCATAGGACCCGTTCGATGGATTTCTGTGCCCTTACCATGGCGTGGGGACTGGCTGGCTACGCCGAAGAGGGATTGGACGCCGTAGTAGAGCTCGAACTAAGCCATACTGATTGGCGGACTCACTGTCCACCGCGCCACAGCGAGGCATCACATTTACTCAGGGTCCGAAGATCCATTTAGATATGCCGGAGTAGTCCACCGTTATCTTCGTCAGGCCGATGACACTGTGGTAATTCAGCTGGGCCATCCTGTCCCAGTCCGCAACGTGAACGCAGCCGTGGGAGGCCAACGTCGCACCCCCGATATGGAGCGCCTCGCCGCGGTTGTAAAACACCGCAAGATGCATCGTAGCTGGTTGGCCCCCACTCTTTGTGGGTTTGGTGTACCTCCGACGCCCACCAAAGTTCGGCCCCTCGAGTTGACTCTTCGGCATTTTGGAGGCACTTATAGCATCGTTGTATCCCACGCCTTCAATGCGGTGCACAGTAAATGTTCCAGAGTCGGTGGGCGCATTAAAGGGGCCTCCTGTAACCCGGACGCTAAACGAAGCCAGGGCGTGCGAGTTAGCGAAATAGGTCGCCGTAGCTGTGCCCTTCGGCATGATGAGGCCGTCGTCATCGAGGGTGACACTGTCGAAAGTGACCGCGATTAGCGAGAGCCAAGGCTGTTTGGTCTTGCTTCTGAAGCTTTTCTCGACAAGAGCGCTCCCGTTTGCGTCACCGAAATTCATCGCGCCTGGACGGCGGTAACGCTGCACGACGGGGTCGCTGGCCAGCAACCGCTGCACGGCGTGGTTGCCAATGCTTCCTTGCAGGGAGGAAATGAGATTCGCTTGGTCAAGGTGAAACGTGACGGCCGGAAGCGACGGGCGGTCAGTGTGTGAGACGGGACGTCGGGCTTCATGCATCTCCATATGCCGATGCTGCTGCATCGCGGTTTTAGTGGGACCGTCCAAGTGTGTACCCGCGCGCGCAACCTTGGTAACCCAATGAGGCAAGAATGGATGGTTAGTCCCCGGATCACAGCTCGCAGATGGCAGGGTATAAAGGGCATAAGTGACATCATCGACTTCCTGAAAAGGATGTAGTCGTGCCCCCAGCGCATTGCTTGCACGTAAAACCATGACGCAACGGTTTCGAGCTGTTCAATTGCCTTCTGCAGCTGCCCGTCCAGCACGGTGCGGTCGCTGATGACGATCACGCCGTCAAACACCTTCGTCCCGTCCTCACGGAACAGGGACGCGAGCCGGTACGCAATCCATGCGATCGAGTCAGTCTTTCCTGATCCGGCCGAATGCTGAATCAGGTGGACCGGCACGGGTTGGAGTCCGGTCTTCAGAGCCGTAGATACCTATCGAGCCAAGCCCGCAGTAGTGCGAGCATGCCCCCTGCCCAGGCTCCCGTAGGCTCCTTGCATGGGGAAGAGAAAACTACATGGACCTGCGCGCACGGCATGTGCTGGTGCAAAGGCAGCATTCGTTGTGACCATTGTGACGGGCCTCTGCTTGGCTGGCTGTGGCGTGCTAGTGGTCATGTTCGTTAGTTCGTCGGGGGTTCAGGCTGCGGCCTCGTCGTGTCGGTCGATGCGTTGGAGGAGGTCGTGGAGCGCGATGCGTCCGAAGCGTCAGTTGAAGGGGTTCGCGGTCGCGTTGTAGCGGTCTTGGAAGGCCAGGAGCCGGTCTTCGAGGGCAGCCAGATCGGGGAAGTCTTGAGGCTTGACGACTTTGCGTTGAACGATGGAGAAGTAGATCTCGACCTGGTTGAGCCATGACGCGTGTACGGGCAGGTGCACGAGCGTCGCGGTGGGCCAGGCGTCGTTCATCCGCTGCGCCGAGGCTGCCCCGGCG
>NZ_JAGGPM010000065.1 GCF_018613835.1 Arthrobacter sp. ISL-5
TTGTCTACACCGTCACACTGACCCCAGCCGCCTAACCCAATACTTGTCCATCCACAGGAGGCATTCCCGCGTCTCCCGCGCACCCCCACGCGCCAAAGAACGCACCCCACCTCATTTTCGGACTAGGAAACCAATGAAGATCACCGACGCACGGGTAGTGGTTTCGTCTCCCGGACGGAACTACGTCACGCTCGTTATTGAAACCGAAGACGGCGTCACCGGCATCGGCGACGCCACTCTCAACGGCCGCGAGATGGCCGTGGCGTCATACCTGTCCGAGCACCTGTGCCCGCTGCTGATCGGCCGCGACGCACGCCGTATCGAGGACGCATGGCAGTACTTCTACAAGGGTGCTTATTGGCGCCGCGGGCCGGTGACCATGACGGCGATCGCCGCGATCGACGTCGCCCTCTGGGATATCAAGGGCAAAGCCGCCGGCATGCCGGTGTACGAGCTCCTGGGCGGCGCCGCCCGCGAGGGCGTTATGGTCTACGGGCATGCGAGCGGCCCCTCCCTGGAAGACCTCAGCGCAGACTTCCAGCACCATCTGGACCTCGGCTACAAGGCGATCCGCGCCCAGGCGGCGGTTCCCGGCCTCGAGAAAACCTACGGCATCGCTCCGGTGGACGGGAAGCTCTACGAGCCGGCCAGCGGCAACGTCCCGCAGGAAGACACCTGGGAGACCAGCGCGTACCTGGACTTCGCACCCAAGATTATGTCCCACATCCGCGAAGATTCGGCTACGGCGTGCACGTCCTCCACGACGTCCACCACCGTCTTTCGCCGATCGAGGCCGGACGGCTGGGCGCGTCCCTTGAGCAGTACCGCCCGTTCTGGATCGAGGACCCGACGCCGGCCGAGGACCAGTCGGCGTTCCGTCTGATCCGCCAGCACACCACCACCCCCATCGCGGTGGGCGAAGTTTTCAACTCGATCTGGGACTGCCAGCAGCTGATCACCGAGCGGCTCATCGACTACATCCGCACTTCCGTTTCGCACGCCGGGGGCATCACCCACCTGCGCCGGATCTTCTCCCTCGCGGACCTGTACGGTGTGCGTTCCGGGTCCCACGGTGCGGGGGATCTCTCCCCGGCCTCCTTCGCGGCGGCCCTGCATGTAGACATGAGCATCCCCAACTTCGGCATCCAGGAATACATGGGGCACCGGGAACCAGCCAACGAGGTGTTCACCACGTCCTACACCTTCAATGACGGCTATATGCACCCCGGGGACGCCCCCGGCATCGGCGTAGAGTTCAACGAGGAAGCCGCCGCCCGCTTCCCGTTCGACCCCAAATACCTGCCCATCAACCGGCGGCTCGACGGATCGGTGCATGATTGGTGAGCAACACAAACCAAGAATCCTCCGCGCCGTTCGACGTCGTGGTGATGGGCGAGATCCTCGTTGAAGTTGCGACCGACCTGCCCTTCGGCCACGGTGTGCCGGCGCAGCTTGGCATTTCCGGGGACGCTCTCAATGTCGCGGCCGCCGCGGCCGCAGCCGGCGCCCGCGTGGGTCTGCTGTCCGTACTGACCGACGACGACCTCGGCCGGGCGATCGCCTCCCGTATCGTCGAGCTCGGCGTATCCCCGGACCTGCTGACGTTCCGGACCGGACAGCAGGGCGTCTACCTGGTGCACTCCGACCCCGACGGGCAGCGTGAGTTCTCCTACGCCCGCAGCGCCAGCGTCGGATCCAGCCTTGGCCCCGACGACGTCGAACCGGCTGTCTTCAAAGCGGCCGGGGCTGTGATTGCCGGCGGCATCGCCTGCGCCATCTCCGAGTCCTGCCGCGCCGCCGTCATGAAAGCCACCTCCCTCGCGCAGCGCTTCGTGTTCGATCCCAACTTCCGGCCCAGGCTCACCACCCCGGAAGAGGCGACGGCGGTTCTCGCCGAGCTCGCACCGCAGGCCTTCCTCGTAACCCCGTCTTTCCCTGGCGAAACCAGTGTGCTCCTGGGCAGTTCCACACCGCAGGAAGCGGCAGCCAGGCTGCGCGGGCAGGGCACGGAGAACGTGGCCGTCACCTGCGGGGCCGAGGGGATCCAGCTCGAATGGGACCAGGAATCGGTGTGGGTTCCGGCGATCCCCGCCCCCTCCGTGGTGGACCAGACCGGTGCCGGCGATGCCTTCGTGGGGACCCTGACTGCCCGGCTGGTGCTGGGAGATTCCTTTCCGACGGCGGCCCGCTACGGTGCAGCGGCCTCTTCTCTGGTGGTGGGCGGCAAGGGCGGGACCGGGCTTATCCCCACCTTCGAGCAGACATTCGCCCACGCCGCGACTGCCGGCAACTCCGCGGAAGGAACCGTGTCATCGCACGCCTAAGTCCTTCCACACTGGCCGTCAGCGCTCACCAGGCCATGCTGCCGCGGGAGCAACTGCAACCCGGAATTGTCCACCTCGGCCTGGGCGCCTTCGCCCGCGCCCACACCGCGGTCTTCACCGAAGAAGCAATGCTGGCCTCCAGCGATTTCGAATGGGGAATCATTGGAGTCACCCAGCGCTCGGACACCGTGGCCCGGCAACTCTCGCCCCAGGACGGCCTGTTCACCGTAGCCGAGCGGGGCGACGGTGCCGCACCGCTGCGCGTGGTCTCGAGCATCGTCGAGGCCATCTTCGGGCGGGACAACCCACAAAAGGTCGTGGACCGCATCGCAGCCGCATCGACCCGGATTGTCACCCTCACAATCACCGAAAAGGGGTACCGGTTCGATCCCCGCACCGGCAGCCTCAACCTGGACGATGAGGAAGTGCGGGCCGACCTTTCCGGCAGGCCACCGCACACCGCCATCGGCCAGATCGCCCGTGGCCGCGCACCACGACAGATACAGGGCGACCGCGCCCGCATAGGTCTTTGTCGTCGACTCGGCAGCATCACGCCCGAACCGCAAATACCGCAGATATGCATCCGCCACAGACATGACCAGCAGGTCCTCGCCGATCACTGTCCATAGCGCACTCCAGAGGGCATCTGGACCGGAAAAGTTCGCATAGTCATCTCCTATGCCAATCATGGCCGCCATAACGACGAACACCTGACCGACACACAGAGAGAACCCGTCGTCCACCAAGGAAGCAATCAAGCTTGTGCCACAGTCCACTACAAGCGGTCGGACCCCGAGAGAACCAAGGAAGTGAGACGCCTGCTCCAAGCTGGTACTTCACCTGAAATCTGGGCTTGGAGGCTAAAGAGTGCGATCAGGTCGGGTAGCAGCGCATTGGTCTTAGTAGCCCCATGCTCTCTACGCGTCGATTTACTTGCCCGGACCGGTTTCCCGTTGCGATGGTTCTCCGACGCGCGCCTAGGTCCTGGCGCCGGATTTGAGTGGGGATGGATACGACCGCTAAAAACCGAGCATAAAGACCACATTTCAGTCCCATCGTGCTCCATGACGCCTTGACCACCCCGCTTCACTTTGCATGGCACCAGGGGCAGGTCCGCCTCCACGTCGTTCCATCCCGGGGCCGCAGTCATGACAATCTTGTCTCTAGCTGCAACAGCGGCACCAGCATGCACTAAGGTCCAACAGCGGGAGAATTTGGTGGATTTCAAGCACGTCCAGTCCGGTCTCAAGAACGTCCTCTACACCAAAGAGCAGATCCAGCTACGCATCACCGAACTCGCGGCGGAGATCGACGAGGACTATGCGGGCCGTGATGTGCTGCTCGTGGGTGTACTAAAGGGCGCGGTCATGATGATGGCCGACCTGGCCCGCGCACTGCAGAGTCCCGTCACCATGGATTGGATGGCCGTCGCATCCTACGGCTCGGGAACGCAACTCTCCGGGGTAGTCCGGATCCTTAAGGACCTGGAAACAGATCTACTGGGCAAGCACGTGCTCGTCGTGGAGGACATCATAGACTCAGGCCTGACCCTGTCCTGGCTGAAAACGAACCTGCTCTCCCGCGGTCCGGCAACAGTGGAAATCTGCACACTCCTGCGCAAACCGGATGCATCCAAGGTGGACATCGACGTCAAGTACGTAGGCTACGACATTCCCGACCAGTTCGTCGTCGGTTACGGACTCGACTACGCAGAGAGATACCGCAATCTGGACTTCATCGGCACGCTGGCTCCGCACGTTTACGAATAAGCCTGCAGGCGAAGGGGCCACCCTTGGCCCGTGCGGTGGCACACCCGCTAAGTCGCCCCGTGGGTTCTGTCCTGGGCGTACGGCAACGCCCGATCCTCTTGGCACAGTGGCTGATACTTCCCTTTGCGGCGCTTACCGTGGGATGGGGAATTCCACGGCCGTCCCGTCTTGATAAAGGATCCTTTGCTGAGAAGGCAGCGGGCGAAGTGGCCGATGCTAAATCGGCAACTGACTACCGGCCGGGGACGCCCATCGGGCCGCCCCTCAGTGGTTCCTCGAAAGGGGCCGCAGAACCGCCATTTTGAGCTGCGATTTAACCGCCATTCTGTACGAACAGTCACAGAAGCCCCGGAATTCCGCGGACGCCGAATCCTCCGGCCCCTCTGCACGGATGCCACCGTTACCGTGCAGAGGCAACCAGCAGGCAACCTGCCTTTGGGTTCATGGAGATGCTTCGCCCTGAGCTGCGGAGACGTCTTCGACATCGCCTGCAGCCATCCGCTCTGGTGGAGGTTTCCTCCGCTAGGGAAAAGGGGAGACCGGCAAGCAGCGCGGCCTCCCTTTTCCTTGCCCCTGGCGGCAGGCCGCGTGGTCTGCTTCTGACAGTTTGATCTGTGCCGGCGGGGCGGGCTGGAATCCGCGCCCGGTACCCACCTTCACCGTTGATTCCATCAGATTGGAATCAACGTGCGGGAGGGCCGGATGAGGTCAAAGCGGAGAGTGTAGTCCGTTTCTGGTATTCACCCGGGTTGTTGCCGGATGGAACCTTGCCGCCAGGGAACTCGAAGTGCTCCAGCACCATGCCGCCGGGCGACGCAACCGGACCATCGCCTCCGCCCTCAACATCAGCGAGAATACCGTCAAGTTCTACGTGCGCAATCTCTTCAGTAGGCTCGACGTCCGCTCATGAACCGAGGCCATCGCCCTGGCGCACAGCCACGGAGTCCCGTGACGCTTTGGCTCCGCAGCACGAACACGACTGAGCAGGAACCTCAACCCGTCAGAGCACGACGGCGGGCCGTCCCGCCGTCGTCCTGCACGCCTGAAGCGGGAGGACTGACTAAGGCCCGACGGCTACACGAACTGGTAGATCAGGGCTGCCATTCCAAAGCCGACAACAGACAACACGGTTTCCAGTACGGTCCAGGTCTTGAGCGTGTCCTTGACTGACATGTTGAAGTACTTGGCGATGATCCAGAAGCCGCCGTCGTTAACATGGCTGGCGATGATGGATCCAGAGGAGATGGCGATCGCGATCAGGGCCAGCTGCGGCTGCGAGTAGTCACCGGTTGTGAGGACAGGGGCCAGGATGCCGCCCGTGGTCACGATGGCCACGGTAGCCGAGCCCTGGGCGATGCGCATGCCGCAGGCAATCACGTAAGCCGAGAGAATCAGGGGAAGCCCGGCCGTGGCCAGGGAGTCCGCCACGGCCTTCCCGACGCCCGTTGCCGAGAGCACCGCACCGAAGAAAGCACCGGCACCGACCACCAGCAGGATCATGCCCACCGGCTTCAGCGAGGCCGAACTGAGGTCCGAAAGATCCTTGGCGGTCATGCCGCGGCGAATGCCCAGGAGCCACATGGACAAGGCAACAGCCACGGTCAGCGCGATGGCGGGGTTGCCGAAGAACACCAGGACATCGCGCAAGGTTCCGGCCGGAAGGAAGACGCTGCCGAAGGTGGCGCCGAGGATCAGGACCATAGGCAGACCAATGGCCAGGGCGACCAGGCTCAGGGGCGGCTCGTGGCCCTTGGCTTCCTCGGCCTCGGGAATCACGCGGTCCTCCGGCACCATGACGTTTACTCTCTTGCCGATCCACTGGCCCCAGAGAATACCTGAGGCGAACCAGGCGGGGATGCCGCAGGCGAGGCCCATGAGGATGATCCATCCGAGTTCAACTTGGAAGAGGCCGGCGGCGGCCACGGGGCCGGGGTGCGGGGGCAGGAAGGCGTGGGTCACGGAGAGGCCGGCCAGGAGAGGCAGCGCATACAGGGCCAGGGACTTCCCGCCGCGGATGGCGGCCACGTAGACCAGCGGTGCGAGGACGAAGATGCCGATGTCGAAGAAGACCGGGATACCGAGAACGAAGCCGGTGATGCCCATGGCCAGCGGGGTGCCCTTTTCGCCGAAAACCTTCACGAGCTTCCCCAGCAGCACCTCCGCACCGCCGGACCGCTCCAGGATGGCGCCGAGCACGGTGCCGAGGCCGATGATCAAGGTAATGTGGCCCAGAATGCCGGCGAACCCCTTTTCAATGAGGGCGTCGCCGCTCTTGGTGGGCGAACCGACCAGGGCCTCGATGCTCACGCCGCCCACAAGGGCCACGATCACGCTGGTTCCCACCAGGGCGATGAACGGTTCGATCTTGACCTTGATGATCAGGAAGAGCAGAAGGGCAATGCCCGTGCCTGCCAGCAGAAGCAGGCCTGCGGTGTCGTGCCGCAGCCAGTCCAGGAATTCATTCAATGTGGTTGCTTTCCTATTTGAGGGCGCCGATAAAGACGGCGGCCCTGGCTGAAATGTCCGCCCAGTCGCCGGCGACGACTGCGGCTGGAGGGACAACACTGGTTCCACAACACACAGCGGCGGCACCGGCGTCGAGGTAGCTCTTGGCGTTGGAGGCGTCGATGCCGCCGGACGGCAGGAGCCGGATGCCCGGGTACGGACCTTGGAGGTCCTTCAAATAGGCCGGACCGAGCTGCCGGGCCGGGAAAATCTTCACGACGTCGGAGCCCAGGTCCAGGGCCTGCGCCACCTCGGTGGGGGTCATGGCGCCGAGGCTGAAGGGGATGCCCGCGGCAGCAGCCACCGCGGCGACGTCCGGCCGGAGGCCGGGTGTCACCAAGAACTGCGCCCCGGCATCGATGGCGGCCTTTGCCTGGTCCGCGGTGAGGACCGTTCCGATCCCGACGGCGGCACCGTGCTCGGCGGCCGCGTCCGCCGCCCGCCTCACATGGGTGAGCACATCGGGGGTGGTGAAGGTCAGCTCCACACTGCGTATACCGCCGTCGGCCAGTGCCTGGCAGAGCTCCCCGGCGTCCGGGATGTAGGCGGCCCTGACGACGGCGAGGGTGCGGTCGGCTTCGAGCTGCCGGATGAATTCTTCGGGAGTCATGTGCTGGTTCCTGTTCTGGCGAGGCCATCTCCATGGCGGCGGAGTGCCCGGCCGGCGCGGGCCCCGGTGGGCTGCCCGCCGTCGATTGCTGCTGTTCCGTTGACGAACACGTAGTGGATGCCTGTGGCTGCCTGGCGGGGGTTTTCAAAAGTGGCCTCGTCGCGGACGGTCTCCGGGTCGAAGAGGACAAGGTCCGCCGCGTACCCCTCGCGGACCAACCCCCGACGGTCCAGTTTGAGCCTGGCGGCGGGCCGGCCGCTCAGGTGATGAACGGTTTCCTCCAGCGTGAGCAGGCCCAGTTCGCGGCTGTAGTGGCCGAGGTAGCGGGGGAAGGTGCCCCAGGCGCGGGGGTGCGGCTTGGCGCCAACCAGAAGTCCGTCGCTGCCGCCGGTGTGCGTGCGGTGCACCATGATGGCGCGGACGTTTTCCTCGTGCCCCACGTGCTGCAGGACGCCGGTGCCGCAGCGGTCATCCAAGAGGATGCCGATGAAGACCTCGAACGGTTCGCGGCCCTCATCGGCGGCGATCGCTGCGATGGTCTTGCCGACGTAGCCGCCCAGCGCCTGGTTCTGCACGCCACTGATCTGCAGGGTGTCCCATTCAGCCACCACGCCGTGGCAGCCGTCCGAGCCGTAGATTTCCACGCTCTCGCGGATGCGGGTCCTGGTTTCCGGATCGCGCAGCCGTTCCAGGGTGGCATCGGTGCTGCCAGCGGAGGCCCAGCTGGGCAGGATCGCGGAGAGGGTGGTGGCGCCGGGCAGGTACGGGTAGGTGTCCAGGGTGATGTCCACGCCCTGGTCCAGTGCCTCGTCGATGAGCGCCAGCAGCTCACCGGCCCTGCCCTTGTTTTCGGCGAAGTTCATGGTGGCGTGGGACAGGTGCAAAGCGCAGCCGGTGTCCCGGCTCAGGCCGATCATCTCGGCGTAGGCGGCCAGCGCACCCTTGCCGTAGGAGCGGTGGTGCGGCGCATAGAAACCGCCGAGTTCCCCCACCGTGCGGCAGAGCGCCCCGAGTTCTTCAGTGGTGGCGTACATGCCGGGCGTGTAGGTCAGTCCGGAGGACATGCCGACGGCGCCCTCCGCGATGGCGGCCCGGACCACCTCCTGCATCTGCTCCAATTGTGCGGGGGTGGCCTCGCCTTCGTCGAAGCCCATGACGAGCGCCCGCACGGTGCCCTGAGGCACGAGGTAGGCGGCGTTGGTGCCGATCCGACCGCCGTCGTTGTCGGCATCCAGGCGGTCGAGGTACTCCCCCACGGTGCGCCAGTTCCAGTCGAAGTCCTCCGGATTGTCGTTCCAGCCGGCAATCTTCTGGCGAACGACCACCAGTGTGGCATCGTCCACGGGGGCGTAGGAAAGCCCGTCCTGGCCCAGGAGCTCGGTCGTGACGCCCTGGCTGAGCTTGGCATAGTGGTCCGGGTTTACCAGGAGCTGCAGGTCCGAGTGGGCGTGCATGTCGATGAAGCCGGGGCTAAGGACCAGGCCCGTGGCGTCGATGGTGCGGGCCGCGCGGGTGCCCGCCAGGGTTCCGGCGTCGGCGATCGTGGTGATCACGGCACCGTCCAGCAGGACATCCGCGTTCCGCCGGGGCTCCCCCGTGCCATCCACCAGAATGGCGTTGCTGATGAGTGTTTTCATCCGGTGCTCCTAAAAAAAAGTGTGGATGAGATTGACGACGGCCTGGTCGGCTTCCGTGTCGGCCAGCACCGGGATCACGGTCCACTTGTCGAAGGCCGTGCACGGGTGCGAGAGGCCCAGGCGCACCACATCGCCCGGACGCACGGTAATGGTGCCGGCGTCGAAGGTCATGAAGCAGTGCTGGTCGTTGACAGCAGTGATGTCGGCTCCGCCAAGCGGTTCCATGGGCCCGCCGAGCGCGGGGCCGATCAGCTGCGGACGCGGCAGGCCCTCGTCCACCGGGAAGTCCCGTTTGCCGGCGTCGAGGATGGCCAGGCCGGGCTCGGGTTGGGACACCACACGGGCCCAGCCGTGCATGCCTGCCTTGAACGGTTGTCCGCCATGGCGGGAGAACGGGGAGATGCCGCGGTAAAAGCCGTCGTCGTGGATGATGTACGCGCCGCTGCGGATCATGAGCTTCACGCTGGGGCCGCCGCTGGCGATGCACGGCGAAAGCACGTCCACCACGTCGTCGAAGTAGGCGCTGCCGCCGGCTGTCAGGATGACCTCGTCCGTTCCGTAGAGGCCTTCCTTGAGCAGTTGCTCATGCAGCAGCCGCATCTGGCCGAGGTAGCCGCGGACGGCGGCGAGGCCGTCCGGATCGGCAGTGTGCGCCAGTGATCCTTCGTAGCCGCTGACCCCGACGAGCCGCAGGTGCGGGGACGCGGCGACGACACGGGCCACATCCAGGGCAGCATCAACGCCGCGGACGCCGGTGCGTCCGCCGGTTCCGCCCAGTTCCACCAGGACGTCCAGGACGGCGGTGCCGCCGCTTGCCTCGAGGGTTCGGTTGATGACGTCCACCGTGCCGGCGGAGTCCACCCAGGACAGGATCGGCATCTCGGCAGTAGCGACGGCGGCCACCCATTCGATGGCGTGTGGATCGGTAAGGCTGTTGGCCAGCTGCAGCCGCCGCACCCCGAATTCACGGGCAACTCGGAGCTGGGCGAAGTTGGCCACGGTGATGCCCCAGGCGCCGCGGTTGAGCTGTTCGGCCCAGAGCTGGGGGGCCATGGTGGTCTTGCCGTGCGGCGCCAGCAGCACGCCGTGCTCGGCGCACCAGCTGGCCAGGCGGTCCGCATTGGAGCGAAGGGCCACGGCGTCCAGGGTCAGGAGCGGCGTCTGGAAGTCAGCCAGGGTCGGTCCCGCCGCGAGGAAGTCGCGGTGGTTAGTGCCGTGGGCTGTGGCGGGCACTGCTTTGTGCCGCCAGTCGAGCCGGACGTCTGCAAGGCGGGCCACGGCGTCTGCTGCAATGGCCGGGGCCGCTGCTCCGGCGTCGGGCGTGGAAGTATTCACCAGTTCGTTCCCTTCATGGTGGGCAGTCGCTGCGTTGCGTATTTTGCAACGCTGGTTGCAAACCTGTTAGTGATATGTCTAACATGGTGCAGGATTGGGAGTCAAGGCCGGGGCATGCCCCGGCCGGCCCCTGTCCGGCCGCGGAGATCTCCTTTCCCCGGTCTGCAAAACTGCCGCTGAAAAGCGCAAGAGGGAGTGCGGGAGTTAGATGCTGTCAGCTGTATGCATGGGCGAAACGATGGTGATGCTCACCCCGGTGGAGGCCGTTCCGCTGGATCAGGCCACGGAGCTGCACTGCGGCGTGGGCGGTGCGGAATCGAATGTTGCCATGGGCCTTGCCGCCATGGGCCTGGACTCACACTGGGTGGGCCGGGTGGGCAAGGACGGCTTCGGTATCCGGATCCTGGACGAGCTTCGCCGCCATGGCGTGGGCGTCACCGGCGTCGAGGTTGACCCCGCGCTGCCCACCGGCCTGTACGTGAAGGTCCCGGCCCAGGAGTCGGATCCCGACGGCGGCAGTTCAGTCCTGTACTACCGGCAGGGTTCCGCCGCATCGGCCATGGGCCCGGGCACGCTGGCCAATCCCGCCGTCGCCAAGCTGCTGGAGCACGCTGCCCTCATCCACCTCAGCGGCATCACGGCCGCACTCTCGGCCGAATGCCGGGAGCTGACCGAAGCCATCCTGACCGCTCCCCGGCAAGGCCGGATCATCAGTTTCGACGTCAACTGGCGCCCGGCCCTCTGTCCCGGCCAGGACCGGTCGGTGCTGCGGCGGCTCGCCAACCTCGCCGACGTTGTCCTGGTGGGCAAGGACGAGGCCGAACATGCCTTCGGCACGACCGACGAGGCCGAGCTCCGCCAACTCCTACCGGCCCCTTCCGTCCTGGTCATCAAGAACGAGGCCATCAGCGCCATCGCCCTTGACCGAGACGGCACCCGCGCGGAAGTGCCCGCCCTGTCCGTGGATGTGCTGGAACCCGTGGGTGCCGGCGATTCCTTTGCCGCCGGTTACCTCAGCGGAATGCTCTTCGGCCTCGACCAAAAGGCCAGCCTGCGCCGCGGCCATGTTGCCGCCGCCTGCACCCTCACCGTCCACGGTGACCGCGGCCCCCTCCCCGAAGCCCGGGAACTCTCCGCCATCCTGGACTCCACCGATGCCCAGTGGGCTGCCATCCATGTGTCCGGCGGGCAATTCACTACCCGGGACCGGAGCGTGGCACCATGAGCCAGAGCCTGATGCGGGCCATGGATCTGCTCGCGGAACTTGCGGCCAAGCCGGCCACCTTGGACGAGCTTGCCTCAAAGGCGTCCGTTCACAAGACCACCATCATGCGGCTGCTGCACGCCATGGAGGAGAAGCGGTTCGTGGTTCGTGATGAGGACCAGCGCTTCCGCCTCGGGGCCAAGCTGTTTGAATTGTCCTCCCTGGCACTGGAGCAGCGGGACATCCGCAAAGTGGCGCATCCGCACCTTGCGGACCTGAACGGCCGCACCGGGCATACCGTGCACCTCGCCGAGTTCGAGGGCAACGAGGTGGTGTACATCGACAAGTTCGAGTCCCACCATCCCGTCCGGATGTACTCGCGCATCGGCCTCACTGCTTCCCTGCATTCCGCGGCCGTTTCGAAAGTCCTTCTGGCCGACATGCCCCGTAGCCGGCAGGAACGCATCGTGGCGGGCCTGGACTACGTAAAAGTTACCGAAAACACCCTGACCTCGCCGGAGGCCCTGCTGGCCGAACTCGAGCAGGTCAGGATCCAGGGCTGGGCCCACGACAACGCCGAGCATGAAGCGTTCGTGCATTGCATCGCGGCACCCATCCGCGATGCCAGCGGCACCGTTGTGGCCGCAGCCTCCTGTTCGGTACCGGTGGTGATGCTCAGCTACGAAGGACTGCTGGAGCTGCTGCCCGATCTCAAAGCCAGCACCGAGGCCATTTCACATGACCTCGGCTGGATCAGCCACGAAAGGACCCCATCATGAGTGAAAAAGAAGTTGTACTGACCGAAAACGCCCCCGCTCCCGCGCACGTCTTCTCCCAGGGGATCAAAAAGGGCGGCTTCTTCCAGGTCTCCGGCCAGGGGCCCATGGATCCGTCCACCAACCAGTACATCGGTGACGGCGACGTCCGGGTCCAGACCCGGCGCACGCTGGAGAACGTCAAGGCCATCCTGGAAGCCGGCGGCTCCTCCGTGGAAGACGTGCTGATGTTCCGCGTCTACCTGACCACGCGCCATGACTTCGCGGCCATGAATGAGGTTTATGGCGAGTTCATCCGCGAAAACGTCCCGAGCGGCGCGCTTCCCAGCCGCACCACCGTCTTCGTTGACCTCCCGCACGAAGTGATGCTCGTAGAGATCGATGCACTGGCCGTGACTGCCTAGTTTCCCTCTATTACTAGTCTCCCAATATTAACGACGACGGCGGCAGCACCGGGGGCGGCGGCTGATGGGCTGACCAGCCTGTCAGCCGCCCGGTGCTGACGCCGTCGGCTGTCTGACCGGAAGATCGGGTGGCGCCTCCAATGAACCCACACCGTCTGCAGGCCCATCAACTTCACACGGATGCGCCGGCCCAGGAGGTCGTGGACCTTTTCGAGGCACTCAGGGTTGGAACTGGGACACTCCCCCTGCCGGCGCTTCCCGTATGGCTACTCGTCGAACTGGCGACTGATGAAGCCAGACATGCCGGGAACGGTGAAGCGGACGGCGCCATGATCCGGGGCGTAGATAAGGCCTTTAGAGATGAGGCTGGATCGGGCGACGGTCAGTTGGCTCGCTGCACGGCTAAGCCGTGATGCGACCTGGGCAGTGGACGAGGCTTCGTCGTGGTCCTCGGCCATGGCGCGGAGATACTGACGTTCTGCCGGTGTCGCCCGCTGCCAACGTGATCGGAAGAACCCGGCGTCGAGTTGTTCCGTCCCTATTTCAATGGCCAGCCGGGCGTCGTCAAGATTGACTGTCTTGCTGGAGGATACGTCCCAAACGGCCTTGCCGTAGACCTGCAGGAAGAAGGGATAACCGTCTGCTGCCGTCACGAGTGCCCTAAGGGCATCTGCCTCCAAGTGCGCACCCAGCCGGTTCATGGGAAGGCTGATGGCGTCAGCCGCCGACGCGTGGTCGAGGGCTCCGATGGTGCGGTAGTCAAAGAGTCGTTCGGAGTATGACCTCGTGGCACTGAGCTTTCCGGGCAGGTTGGGCAACCCTGCCCCGATGATGAAGAACGGCCAACCTTTCTGCCCGGCCAGGTGCTGAACCGAAATCAGCGCGCCCAAAAGCTCGTCGTCCAGGTCCTGCATTTCGTCGATGAAGATGCCGAAGCCGCTGCTGGTTTTGCCCATAGCTGTCCCAGGACATCCTTCACGTAGTCCCAAGCGGACCTGGTGCGCAGCCTTCCCGCCCCTGCCTCTATCGCACGGGCCAGTTTTTGCCTTGTTGCCTTCCGTCCATCAGGAGAGGGCTGGGCTTCTATCTGCACAACAAACCAGTCATGCCGCTCTGCCTGTGCGAAGTTGTTGAGCAGAACGGTCTTTCCGACACCCCTGAGCCCGGACAGAAGTATTCCCCGCTCGGCGGCTTGGCGCTTGGTCCTGACGATCAGGCGGTCAAACGCTTCTATTTCTGCTTCGCGTCCTTCCAACGCTGGCGGCTTGAGGCCAGAGCCGGGAGCGAAGGGGCTCTGTCGGAGTCCACCCGAGCAGTCTATAGACGAGTATGGGTCAATATAAGGATTTTTTTATACCGATGGATATTCTCTTCAGGCCGCTGGCCCGGACAGCCTCAACCGCGGATGAGTCGCAGCTGCCCGCGGCTGTCGGTTCCCAGCCACGCGTCTGCCCCCGGTCAGTGCTTCAAGGCCACCGGCCCCTCACTTGCTGGCCCGGCTGCGTCACGCGAGGGGAAGAACCGGCTGGCTGCCTACGCCGAAGTCGACGAAGAGCCTCCGGCTGAGCCGGGCGGACCAAACAGGTCGGACATGTTGACCTCGCCCCAATACTCAGCGACCTTGCCATCGGTTAGCCGGTAGAGCTCGAGGCCGGTAACGGTGACCGTGCGGTTGCTGGGCGGAACGCCGAACAACTCGCCAGTATGCCTTCCGCGGTCCGTGAACCGCGAAACAACCTTGTCCCCTTCGGCCACCACGTCCTCGATGGTAATGGTGCGGTCCGATAAAGCGGCCTTAAGGTCGGCCGCCAGCTGCAGCAACCCGTCGACGTTATCCTTGAAGCCCGGCGGCATGCCGTGTGCGACAAAATCTTCGGTCAGCAGATCCCGCGTCGCCTGTTGGTCCGCAGCCTCGAATGCCTCAGTCAGGCGTTGAATGGTCTCCTTGTTTCTCTCGGTACCACCGGTCATGATGTCCTCCCGCCACTGATACACGTCGCCATTGCTGCAAGGGGAGCCGTTCTAATCGACGGCATCCCCGGTCGGTCCCAGGCGCCCTGGGTGTGCATGGGTTGGTCGATTTTGGGCCCGCAGGGCACAGCATAGTCCGGCGGGCATAACGAGGCAATGACTCGCGATGCTCATCAAAGATGACCGCGTAGCCGTATTCGAAGGCGGACATCAGGAAATCCCGCTCGAGAAGGCTCTCGAACCCCACGTGAGCACGAACGGTGCTGGACCACCACGAGCCCTCGTAATTGCGTTTGCCCGGCCAAGCGAAGAACGAACGCACCGGCAGCGCCGACTCGAACCGCTGCGAAGCCACATCGTCTCGAAGGCGAACATGATCGCTGATTTCAGGGCATCTGGGACTGGGAACTTAACCGTGGAATGAACGCGCGGGGAGTTTCCTGCGTGTGAGACGCTTGCCGCACTGTTGCATCAGTCGATGACCGCGATGCCCTCAACCTCCACCAGGAGATCGGGCTCAGCGAGTACGGGGACGCCTACTAGCGTGCCAGGCGCAACGGGAGCCATCCCTAGCTTCGCTGCCGCCCGGCGACTCCGTCCAGGAATAACGGCATCTTGTCAGGGGTCCAGTCGACAACGTAAAAGGTCAGTTTCGCTACATCGTCGAAGGAGCCGCCAACCTCCGCGACGGCCGTGCCGACGTTGAGGTAGCACTGCTCGACCTGAGCAGCGAGGTCTCCTTCGCCGACTCTGCCGCCGTCAGCATCGCGGGCGACTTGACCCGCGATAAACACCAGCTTGGATCCCGTAGCAACCGCTACTTGCCGGTAGACGTCGACCTTCGGCAGTGCCGAGGGTTAATGAAAGTGATTGCCACTTGGCTCCTTCTCAGGAACACCCGTGGGTGTGAGAGCGGGTCGGGTCGTGGGAACCAGCCACGTGGCGGCGAGGCTATGGCTGCGCTGGCGGGAGCTGGCGACCTCGCGGTGACGGGTCTCGCATAGCCCGCAGTTCCCGCAAAATCTCCAACAGTTCGTTGTTGATGGCCATGGCGCGGTTCGCTTCCATGGGTCTGGCGAGCCGTTGACGTGCCGGTGGCCCCGGGCCACACTGGCTCGAAAGACAAGAGTCCGGGGTCCATCGGGCAAGGCAGCTTGTGGAATCGCATCGATGGCCCCGCCCGTGAAGGAAGTGCCTAACCATGTTGCTCCGGAACAAGACAGCCATCATCTACGGCGCCGCCGGATCAATCGGCGCCGCTACCGCCCGTATCTTCGCCCGGGAGGGTGCCTCCCTGTTCCTGGCCGGACGCACGATGGCAGGCGTTCAGGCGCTGGCGCAGGAGATCACCGCCGCGGGTGGCAAGGCGGTGTCCCATGCGGTCGATGCGACCGATGACGTTGCGGTGGAACGGCACGTGCGGGCAGTGGTGGCCGAGGCAGGCTCTGTCGACGTCCTGTTCAACGCGATCGGCATGGACGACGTGCAGGGTCCGCTGCTTATCGATCTGCCGTTCGACGATTTCGCCAAACCGATACTTAAGGCGGCGAAATCGCAGTTCACGACCGGGTGCGCGGTAGCTCGTCAAATGGCCGGTCAGGGTTCGGGAGTGCTGATGACGATCACCGCCGGGCCGCCGGAGGCGACGCCAAACATCGGCGGCTTTGGACCTGCCTGCCAGCTGATAGAGGGCCTGTGGCGCGGGCTCGCAGCCGAGATGGCCCCGCACGGCGTCCGTGTGGTGTGCCTTCGCTCGGCAGGCTCGCCCGACTCGACGGACTTCCAGGAGATGGTGCGCCAGCATACGGAGGCCTCGGGCCAAACCCGCGAGGATTTCCTTGCCGGTCTGGGCAGCAGCACCTTGCTCGGGAGGCTGCCTTCTGTGACCGAGGTGGCCGAGATGGCGGCCCTGATGGCGTCGGATCGCGCAAGTGCCCTCACCAATGTTTTCCTTTCGGTGGCTTGCGGGTTCGCGGCCGATTGAATTGGCTGACGTCCCCGTGCCGCATGTGAACGCCGGGCACGGCGGTCCGCACGTCCGGCCGGCGCCGGCGGCCCGCTGCTGTGCGACCGGGACGAAGCGCCTTCCCCGTCGGCCAGCAGCTTCTCCATGACCGCTTGTCCCGCGATCCGGTCATTCAGCCCGCCTCCTTGGGCGGTGTCATCGCCCCTCGTTAAGAACCCTGTGTTCCAGCAGCTCGCGGCGTTCCGCCAGGGGCGCGTCTCTGATGTCGTGCCCGGCAACGGCCAGCAGATCGAAGGCAGCGAACGACGCCGGGACGGATTCAACCGCCTTGGTCAGGCAGAGGCACTGGCGGGTGCAGGGCCGGGGGCACATCCTCTCTCATAGCAGCCACGCTACAGCTGCCCGCGGCCGAGGGGTCCCCTGCCGGCTGCCCTGCTGCGCTCAATTACTCGTTTACTCATTTACCCCTCAGGAGCACCACCAAGACCACCCCATCCACCACAGCCGTACCCCACGACGCCGTGACCAGCGTGACCTTGCCGCCAAAGTCGAGGCCACGGCCCGCAGTCACCGTGAGCTCCCCGAGCTGACGAGACGGATTCCGGCGATCGCGGTGACGATTAGCCCGGGGAAGCGGCCAGCCGGGATGAGCCACACCAGCCCGGGCCACTTCAGGTAGAGCGGCGACAGCAGGTTCGGCAGCGCAGCAGCCACCGCCGCTGTAGTCACGGTCCGGGAGAGTCGACCAGAGCGGCGGCCCGCCACGCCCAGCGCCGCCAGCAGCAGCCCGAACGCCGCGCCATGGACCGGGCCGCCCGCGGCGAACGCGGCCCGATGCAGCTGGA
>NZ_JAGGPM010000066.1 GCF_018613835.1 Arthrobacter sp. ISL-5
CAGCACTATAGCGCGAGGCCACACACGTGCCCGGCGCGACACGCCATTTATTCTGTCTACAAACGTAGACTTGAAAGGGGCCTCCGGCCCGGAAACTCAACGAATGTGGGCGGAAGGCCGTCGTAACTTCGGGCTAGCGGACCACGGCCAGCGCGAAGCCGTCCCAGCCCTTGGAACCCACCGTCTGGATGACCGTGGCGTCGAGCCTGGCGTCCTCCCCCATCAGCTTCAGCGCGCTGAGGATTCCCGGGGCGTTGACCTCGTCCATGGAGGGATCCAGCACCGCCCCTTCCCACACCACGTTGTCCATGACGATGCTGGTGCCGGGCCGGCCGAGCCGCACCGCCCAGTCGAGGTACTTCGGGTTGTTCTCCTTGTCCGCATCGATGAAGACAAAGTCGAACGGTGCGCCTCCCTCGGCCTCCAGCGCCGCGAGCGTGTCCAGCGCTGCGCCTATCCGGATCTCCACTTTGTGGCCCAGCCCGGCAGCGTCCACATTCGCGCGGGCTACCTCCGCGTGCTTGGTGAGGTATTCGCACGTGACCAGCCGGCCGTCGTCGGGAAGTCCCTGGGCCATCCAGATGGTGCTGAAGCCAGCCAGGGTGCCGATCTCCAGCACCCGGCGCGCGCCGGAGGACATGACCAGCAGCTTCAGCAGTTTTCCCGCGTTGGGAGTCACCTCGATGGGCGGCATGCCGGCGTCGACGGCGGACTGCACCGCGCGCTGAAGCGCACCGTCCGGATGGACGACGACGTCGGACAGGAACTCTTCTACGGCCACCCACTCGGGCCGCGCCTTGTGCTCAAACATGGCCCCAGTCTCGCAGCAACCGCACTTGGGGGCTAGGGCGTCCGGCACGGCCGCCGAACCCCCGCCGGGGCTGTCAGGAACCCTCGGCTATGGCGCTTTCCAAGCGATCGACCTTGGCGGTGAGCTCACCCGAGAAGCCGGGCCGGATGTCCGCCTTGATCACCAGGGACACCCTGCTGCCGAACTTCCCGACCTCCTCAGTGGCGCGTTTGACCACCGCGAACACTTCGTCCCATTCGCCCTCGATGGTGGTGAACATGGAATCGGTCTTGTTGGGCAGCCCGGAGTCCCGGACGATCCTGACGGCGGCGGCCACGGCGTCGTGCACGGACGCGTCTGCGCCGCCGGCCTCGGCGTAGGCCGGATCGGCGGGAATTCCGGACGGGGCGACTGAAAATGCAAGCAACATGGGTCCAGTCTGACACGGTTCAGAAGACGGCCAAGGGCGTGTGCTGCGTCATATTTGGCGCTACCAATGGGTAACGAAGTCGGGGAGACACAGCGTTGCTAACCTTGATTCATGAACCTCGCAGTAGAGCGCAAACCACTCCGTGCCGATGCTGCCCGCAACGTGGACAAGATCATCAATGCGGCCCGCGAGTGCTTCCGCGAGTACGGCCCGGACGTTCCACTGCAGACCATCGCCGCCACTGCCGGAGTGGGGCCGGCAACGCTCTTCCGTAATTTTTCGGACAAGGAACAACTCGTCCTGGCAGCGCTGAACCGCCAGCTCCGGCTCCAGGTCGACCCCGTCATCGACGTTGCGCTGGCGGGCACGGACGCAGCCGAAGGCCTCTTCCACGTCATCGACGCCGTCATGACCGCCGCGAGCGAGAACGCCAATCTGCTGGGCGCCGTCGCGGGCCGGCGGGACCTGCTGACTGGCATCACCGGCAGCCTGATCGAATCCGTCGGCGTGCTCCTTGGCCGGGGACAGGACCAGGGAACGCTCCGCGTCGACATCTCCCTGACGGACATGGTGAGGCTGCTGGCCATGCTGATCGGCGTGGTGGACACGATGGAACCGGGCTCCGACGCGTGGCGCCGCCCTGCGGCGCTCGTCGAAGACGCTATCCGCTCCGAACGGCCGGGCCGGCCGCTTCCGCCTCAGGTGCCGCTTCCTGGCACCCAGTTCGAGTAGGCGCAGGTCTTCGGTTCGAGTAGGCGCAGGTCTTCGGTTCGAGTAGGCGCAGGTCTTCGGTTCGAGTAGGCGCAGGTCTTCGGTTCGAGTAGGCGCAGGTCTTCGCGGGCAAGCTCCGTCCCCGCCAGGTCTTCTCTATTCCGTCCAACCGGCTTGCACAGTAAGCTAGTCGGACCAGTGGTTAGGCAGCCAGCCTCGGGAATTCCACAACGGAGCACAAAATGTCATTCTCCACTCGTGACCACTTCTCCCCGGCTGCGTCATCATGAACCGCTCACAGCTCGCACGCTTCCTGAAGCTGTCCGCGGACCCCGAAGCCACCTTGACGGCAGCCTCCACCGATGAGCTCGGAATCATTGTGGACGCGCTCTACCGCAACCTGGACACCCCCAAACCGGTTTTTGGGGCACAGGACTGGTATGACCTCGCCACCGAAGAACTGGCCCGGCGCACTGCGCCCGGCTCTCCGGACTCCTACCGGCAAGCCTCTTCCCCGGACGCCTACGGGGCAGCATAGTCCAACCCCGCCGTAGTCCAACCCAAGGTGTGCCTTCACTAAGGGTGTGCCGCGTGGCTACCCTGCCTTGGGATCCTTTGCCTTGGGTTCCTGCGTCGTGGATTCAGGCGCCGGGTCCTTCGCGTGCCCCTTCCCATGCGCATGCTGCTCCGCTTCGTGGGCATGCTCCTTCGCCTCGAGCAGATGCTGCTGCAGCTTCTCCTCCGCTTCCCGGCGCCGCCGGGACGTGTCGCGGAGCTCCCGCGTGGATTGGGATCCGCTTACCTCGATGTACGGGGCGCCCGTTCGCTCATGCCCGTCCTTGTGGGACTCCGGTTCACCCGCGGTTGATTTTTCGTTCATGGTCGTCCTCTCTGAAGCCAACAACACCCGGCGCCGCTTCGCCAACTGCGTCGCCCCACCATCTACTCAGTCACACCCGGCCTGACACGTCAATGCCACCCCGGGGTCAATCGCCGCCCGGGAAGGCCTCCGGCCGTGTGGTGTGATTGTGCAGGGCGGCGCTCACGCACTCAGCCATGGCCTGGAGCGCAATCAGCTGCGCTTCCCGGACCTGGGGCGTGGGAGCGCTGATGCAAATGGCCTCATCTGCAGCCTGCGCCAGCGGATTGGGCGCCCGCCCGGTAACCGCCCAGACCGTGGCTCCGGCCGTCTTGGCCGCTGCAGTTGCCTCCAGCAAGGCGTGCCGGTGGCCGCTGGCCGACACGACCAGCAACACGTCGTCTGAGCGAATATGGGCCGCTACCAGGCTGGCCACCGCTTCTGCGTTGCCCTGCGCAAGTTCCATGACGTTGGCCGACCCCGCCCCGGCCGCCGTCGGGGTTCCCCGGAGAGCGATGACGGAGAAGGGCCGACGCTCGCCGGAGTGGCGGCCCAGCAGGTCGGCGGTAAATTGCTGCACCTCGGCCGCCGAACCGGCGCTTCCGGCAGTCACCAAGCGGTTCCCGGCGAGGAGGCGCCGGGCCAGCTCCTCCCCCCACCCCGCTAGCCGCGAGGATTCATGCCGGAGCGAGGCGACGGCGGGACCCACCTGACGCAGGTGCTCCAGGACGATGTCCACCGGTGCCTTAACGGCGAACGGGGCCTCGGCGACGTGCGTGCGCGACAACCGGCTGACGGCTTTCATTTTTCCAACTCCTCTTCACTTCGAGCAGCTGCTGCGCTTCCCTTAACTCACTCTGCGCGCAACTGCACACTGGTCGGCGCGCCGCCTCGTTGCTTGGCGCGCCTTGCCTCAGTCGTCGTTGGCGGCGGACGCGGCACGTGCCAGGAGCTCACGGTTGATCGCCGCCAGGGCCGCCAGCCTTGCGGGGTTTCCGGACAGCTCAAGCTCCAGCCCGAGACCATGGCAGAGGGCGGAAAGCTCGGCGTCGGGAACGTCGGCAAGTGACCTGAAGTGAGTGAAGAAACGTTTCTCGGGTAAGCCCGCGACGGCATGCCTGCGGACGCCAGAAGCTCCGGGAGGCAGTCGGTTGTCCATGATTCACCACTTGTAGGGTTATGGCGGCTGACTGCTTAGCCTCTTAGAGCATACAACGCATGTGATGCACGCCACTAGGCGACGCGCGCGGCGCCGGGTCCGGTCAGTTCCAGCCCGCCAGGCGCAGGAGGGCTGCAGCGCCGGCGCCTGCCAGCACAACCACCAGGAACGGCGCCCGGAAGAACAGGGCAACGCCGGCCGCGGCGAGGGCCCCCAGCCGGGCATCGAGGACCAGCGCCTGCCCCGACGCCACTGTGTTGACGATCGTCAACGACGCCAGCAGCCCGATGGTCATGGTGCCCGCCACCCTGGACATCCGGGGGTTGCGCAGCAGGCTGGCCGGCACAAGGTACCCCATCAGCTTCCAGGCGTAGGCGAACAGGCAGGAAAGCAGCAGCCACATCCAGAGGCTCATGCGGCGCCGCCCGGGATGGTTCCGGAGCCCGGGCGCGGCCCGTGATGGTGCTCGGTGTAGGGATCGATGTCCGGTTCCAGCCCTTCATCGCGGCGGCCGTGGCTGAACCAGCCGATGACCGCCGCAACCACTGCCGCAATCAGAATGGGCACGCCCGCGGGAACGAACGGCACGGCCAGCACGGTGGCGAGGGCGCACACGGCGGCAATGGCCACCGGCTCACGGCCCTTGAGCCGCGGCCACAGCAGGCCAAGGAATGCCGCGACAGCCGCGCCGTCGAGCCCCCACTGCTTGGGGTCGCCGAGCGCACCGCCGGCCAGCGCCCCGACGGCCGTGAAGACGTTCCAGAGCACAAAGATGCCTATTCCGGCGGTCCAGAAGCCGCGCTGTTGCTCGGCGGGGTCCGTCTGGCCGGTGCTCGTGGCCGTGGACTCGTCGATGGTCAGCTGCGCGGCGGCGTAGCGGCGCCAGCCCTTGGGCTGCAGCAGAACGTTGAGCTGCATGCCGTAAATGCCGTTGCGCATCCCCAACAGCGTGGCGGCGCCCATGGCGGCGAGGCCGGAACCCCCGCCGGCAACCACGCCGATAAACGCGAACTGGGAGCCGCCGCTGAACAGCAGCAGGCTTAAGGCCATGGTCTGCCAGAAATCGAGTCCCGACGTCACGGAAAGGGCGCCGAAGGAGACGCCGTACAGCCCGGTGGCGATGCTGATGGACAGGCCTACGCGCACCGCCGGGGACTGCAGGAGCCGTGACGGCCAGGTGATGGGCATGGCACCACTCAACCACAGCGGCGGCACGGCGGCTAAGCCGGCTAAACCTTGATCCACCGATCTGCCTGGTTGGATGATCTGATTCCGGTTTCGGCGGTTTTTCGGGCTGAGGGCGTGCCGGAGCGCCGGGCCTCGCTGCCGTTGGGTGTTCCACTGGTGGTTCCTGGTTGCGCCGTGTGGCTGGGTTGACGGGGGTTCAGGCTGGTTGCGGGGGCGGGTAGAGGTGCTCGAACAGGG
>NZ_JAGGPM010000067.1 GCF_018613835.1 Arthrobacter sp. ISL-5
GCACCCTCACCGGCGCCGTGGCCGCGGTCATGTTGCTGGCCGGCGGCGACAAACCCTCGGAAGCCCTCGCCGGCCTCCAACGAATCACCATCGTCGCAGCCCTGCCGTTCGTCATCGTCATGCTCTTGCTCTGTTTTGCCCTCACCAAGGACCTGCGCCGCGATCCGCTGGCCCTGCGACGGCGCCTGGCCACATCCGTCGTCGAACGCGCCATCCGCACCGGCGTGGAACAACACGGAGGCGTCCAGTTCGACCTCGTCACGAGGCATGAGTGCGACGAGCGCTGTTCCGCCGACGCCCGCTGCCCTGGCGATGAAACGAACAGTGACGCCGCCAGCAGCGACGCCACCAAAGCCAACGCCAGCAACTAGGAGAGCAACCGTGACCACCATCATAGAAAGCCGCCCCGCCGGCACCGGCGCCGCCACCGGACCAGTGACGGCCGTAGCTGGTGCCGCGACAACCATCTCCAAGACCCGACCGGTGAACTTCGTCCTCACTCTGGCCTGCCCAGAGCGGCCCGGCATCGTCCGGGCGGTCACCGCCTTCCTGGCCGACCGCGGCTTCGACATCGTGGAGCATCAGCAGTTTGATGACCACGTCAGCGGCAAGCTGTACCTGCGTACAGCCTTCACCGGAGGCGCCTCCGGTGAAGGTGACCGGGCCCGTCGGGAGCACGGCCCGGTCGCGGAGGGCCTCAGGGCAGAGTTTGAGCCAACGGCCGAAGAATTCGGCATGGACTTCGCCATCCACGACGGCAGGCCACAGCGGCTTCTCGTGATGGTCTCGAAGTTCGGGCACTGCCTCAACGACCTGATCTTCCGCTCGCAGGCGGGCAGCCTGGGCGCAGAGATCGCCGTCGTGGTTTCCAACCATGAAGACCTGCGCTCGATGGCCGAAACCGCCGGGCTGCCCTTCATCCATGTCCCCGTGACGCCCGGCACAAAGCCGGAGGCCGAGGCGCGGCTGCTGGAACTCGTGGCTGAGTACGACGTGGACCTGGTGGTCCTGGCGCGCTACATGCAGGTGCTGTCCAACGATCTGTGTACCCGGCTGCGCGGCCGGGCCATCAACATCCACCATTCCTTCCTGCCCGGCTTCAAGGGCGCCAAGCCGTACCACCAGGCCTACGACCGCGGGGTGAAACTGGTCGGTGCCACGGCGCACTACGTGACGCCGGATCTGGACGAAGGCCCCATCATCGAGCAGGAGGTCTTCCGCGTGGACCACAGCCTCGATCCGGACGCCTTGGTGACTGTGGGCCGGGACGCCGAATCGCAGGCCCTGTCCCGGGCGGTCAAGTGGCATTGCCAGCACCGCGTCCGGCTCAACAACACCCGCACCGTCGTATTCCGCTAACGCGAACCAGGAGAAACATTAATGAGCGCATCACCACGCGTCGTCATCATCGGCGCCGGCATTGTCGGCACCAACCTTGCGGATGAACTCGCCAGCCGCGGATGGACCAACATCACAGTGGTCGAGCAGGGGCCGCTGGAACTTGCCGGCGGTTCCACCTCGCACGCCCCCGGCCTGGTCTTCCAGACCAACCCGTCCAAGACCATGACGGAGTTCGCCAGCTACACGGTGGACAAGCTGCTCTCCCTCAGCGCCGATGGAGTGTCCTGCTTCAACCAGCTGGGCGGACTCGAGCTGGCCACCACCGAGACGCGGCTGCAGGACCTCAAGCGCAAGCTCGGCTACGCCACGTCGTGGGGAATCGATGGCCGGCTCATCGACGCGGACGAATGCGAGAAGCACTGGCCGCTGCTGAACAGCGGCGCCCTGTCCGACGGCCGCAAGGTCCTCGGCGGCCTCTACGTCCCGTCGGACGGCCTGGCCTCAGCCGCACGTGCGGTCCAGCTGCTGATCAGCCGGACCCGGGAGGCCGGGGTGACCTACCTGGGGTCCACCACCGTCACGGGCATCGCCCAGTGGGCGGGCAAGGTCACCGGCGTCGAAACCTCCTCCGGCGTCATCCCGGCGGACATCGTGGTGTCCTGCGCCGGCTTCTGGGGCCGTGAACTCGGCAAGCTGGTCGGCCTGAAGGTGCCGCTGCTTCCCCTGGCCCACCAGTACGTCAAGTCCACCCCGGTCGCCGAGCTCGCCGGCCACAACGAGACGCCCAACGGGGCCAGCAAGCCCATCCTGCGCTACCAGGACAAAGACCTGTACTACCGCGAGCACGGCGACCGGATCGGCATCGGCAGCTACGCCCACCGCCCCATGCCCGTCGACATGGACGCGCTGCCGAAGATCGGCGCCGATGAGATGTCCGAGCACCGCATGCCGTCCCGGCTCGACTTCACGCTCGAAGATTTCGCTCCGTCGTGGGAGGACAGCCAGGACCTGCTCCCGGCCCTGCACCGGGCGCAGATCGAGGACGGCTTCAACGGCATCTTCTCCTTCACCCCGGACGGCGGGCCGCTCATGGGCGAGTCCCCCGACGTCGAGGGCTTCTTCGTGGCCGAGGCTGTGTGGGTCACCCACTCCGCCGGCGTGGCCAAGGCCATGGCTGAGCTGCTCATCGAGGGCCGGCCCCGCACCGACCTGCACGGCTGTGAGCTCACGCGCTTCGAGAAAGTTCAGACCAGCGACCAGTACGTCAGCGAGACGTCACAGCAAAACTTCGTGGAAATCTACGACGTGCTGCACCCGCTGCAGCCCAAGGAATCCCCGCGCGACCTGCGGGTGAGCCCGTTCAACGTCCGGCAGAAGGAACTTGGGGCTTTCTTCCTGGAGTCCGCCGGCTGGGAGCGCCCGCACTGGTTCGAGGCCAACGCCGACCTGCTCGAGGAACTTCCCGCCGAGTGGCAGGCCCCGGAACGGGACCCCTGGTCGGCGATGTTCTCCTCCCCCATTTCGGCGGCCGAAGCGTGGAGGACGCGCACCGCCGTCGGGCTTTACGACATGACGCCGCTCAAGCGGCTCTCGGTGACCGGCCCCGGCGCCCAGGCGCTGCTGCACCGCCTGAGCACCGGAAACATCGCCAAAAAGCCCGGCGCCGTCACCTACTGCCTCCTGCTGGAGCACGACGGCGGCATCCGCAGTGACGTGACCGTTGCCCGCCTCGCGGAGGAGGACTTCCAGCTCGGTGTGAACAGCAACGTGGACTTCGACTACCTCCGCGTCGAGGCCAGGAAGCAGTCCGCCGCCGACCCCAGCCAGTGGGCCCACGTCGCCGACATCACCGGCAGCACCTGCTGCATCGGGCTGTGGGGGCCGCTGGCCCGCGAGGTGATCGGCAAGGTCAGCGAGGATGACCTCAGCAACGACGGCCTGAAATACTTCCGCACCAAGGAAATCTCGGTGGGCGGCATCCCCGTCACGGCCATGCGGCTCTCCTACGTCGGCGAGCTCGGCTGGGAGCTTTACACGACGGCGGAGTACGGGCTGAAGCTCTGGGACCTGCTCTTCGAGGCCGGGCAGGAGCACGGCATCATCGCGGCCGGGCGCGGCGCGTTCAACAGCATGCGGCTCGAGAAGGGCTACCGGCTGTGGGGCACGGACATGACCTCCGAGCACCACCCCTACCAGTCCGGCCTGGGCTTCTCGATCGCCAAGGACAAGGAAGGCTTCGTGGGCTGCGAGGCATTGGCCGCCCGCAAGGAACAGCCGGCCTCCCGGGCGCTGCGGTGCCTCACCGTGGACGACGGCACGTCCGTTGTGCTGGGCAAGGAGCCCGTCTACGTCAACGGCGAGCCCGCCGGGTACGTCACGAGCGCGGCGTACGGCTACTCCGTGCGCAAGCCGATCGCTTACGCCTGGCTGCCGACCGGCGTCGGGATCGGTGACTCCGTGGAGGTCGAGTACTTCGGTAAGCGCATCGCGGCGACAGTCACCGCCGAGCCCCTGTTCGATCCCGGCATGGAGCGGCTGCGCGGCTGACGCTCCTGACCTTCTTTGCCACAAGAACGACGGCGACACTCCGGACTTACCGGGGTGTCGCCGTCGTTTTCGGTTCAGACAAGGTCACCTTGGAGCGGGCGGCAGAGCTTTCGAAGGGCTGCATAGCTCGCCGCGGCCGCCGCTGTTTCGACCTGGATGCGCTGCGTGAGCAGTTCCACCTGTTGGGAGATTTGGAAGCTGACAGGGAGACGCTGGCCGGGCCAGGTGGATGCCTCACGGGAGTCGGCCAGGGCATTGGCCAATGCCTTGGAAAGGGTGCGAACCTTCCACGAGAGCCTCATGCAGTGAACTGCCCGCCGTTTGAGTTCCGGGCTTTGCCTCAGCAGCTCGCGGCTGCCCGACACAACGGCCCGCAGCTTCCGCCCGGTCTGAATTCTTCCCACCTGCACCATCCCCAACACACGGACCCAATTCCTCGTACCGTCTATTCGAGTGTTGCGAAGGTGCCTCAACATCCGCTCAAGGCGGTCCAAGGATTTCCGCAAATCGGCCGGACCCTCTTTGCCAAAAAACGACGGCGACACTCCGGACTTGCCGGCGTGTCGCCGTCGTTCTCGGGCTAAACAGGGTCAACCGGGCTGCGACTGCCGTCATGATCACCTCTTCATGCGGTTAAGACCCTGCGTTGTGAAGGATTCGCATCACGTTAGGAGAACGACCCATGGCCGCTTTGTTCGAACTGTATATGGACGCGAACGATTGCTTCAGGTTCCGACTGGTCGCAGAGGATGGTGAGGTGATGCTCACCTCGGAGGCTTTCGCGTACGAGGACGTCGCAATTGCCGGGATCTGGGCCGTGCGAGAAGCAGCAGTCACCGGGAGCATCGTGGATCTCACTGGCTTGAAACCCACAGCCTGAAGGAAATTCCACAATCGATCCAAGCCAGCGAGCGGGGCCCGCCGATACTCCGCCGAATTTCCCCGCTAGTGTCAGTTCGCTTCGCTTACGGAACTCAGTTCCGATCCGCTCTGTTGCTCGTACGCGGTGCGCAGCCCCGCCTTGGCACGGATTAGCAAGGCGGACACCGCGTTGGGTTCGAGGCCCAGGATCGGTGCTATGTTTCGTGGCTTCTCGCCCATGACCTCGGCGTACCAGAGGACCGTCCGCCACCGCTCCGGCAGGGAACGCATAGCAGCGGCGACGTGTTCCTGCTCGAACACAGTCAGGACTGTCTCGAGTCCCTGGTCATCGACAGGTCCCGGATCCAGGTCTTCGTCCGGTGCCGGCTGCTCACGAACGCGCTTGTTCCAGAACGTCATCGCGACGGAACGGATTGCGGTGCTTAAATAGGGGCCAAACACATCCGTGGGCCCGCATCCGTTCCTGATCGCGCCAACAGCCTTCGCGAACGCGTCATGTAGCACATCCTCGGACTCCTGGGCGCCGGACATTAGACCCCGGATGAACCGCAGCCCCGGCTCGCGATGCCTTTCATACAGCACCGCCATGGACTCCGCATCCCCGGCCCGGACGCCGGCAATCAAATCCGCTTCATCGCCCTGAATGCCGCCGGATGGCTCGTCGGATGCTGCACGGCGCAGATGCCCGCTCCCCTGTGAAACGTGCACAATTGTTTCCATGTGGTTGCCTGCCCTCGACGCCGAAAAGCGAGAACGCACTGCAAGCGCCTCACACCATTCACCGCGGGCGAGCCTGTTTCATGACGCGGAAACCAAAATTGTTGTGAAAGCGTTTGCAGGTGGTTGGCAAGTCCGAGCCTTTAGGGTCGGGCCCCTAGTTGTCCGTCACGGACTCCGGGCAGCACGGTTAAGACTCCGTGTGATTCCGCCGTCGCGGCGGGATCCTGATTATTGCGGGAGGATTCTTGTGATGCCGGACGGCCAGAGGACGTTGTCGACGCGTTCCATAGAGCTGCAGCAGGCTCGTCCGATATCTGAGCTACGCCTGCCTGCACGGGCAGCAAACGGCCTCGCCCGGCACGGTGTGAACACCATCGGACAGCTGATTGCACGCTCGCGGCAGGATCTAAAGAACGAGTTTCACGGCCTCGGGATCGGCAGCATCAGTGACATTGAGGAAGCCCTGAAACGGGAAGGCTTAAGCCTCGCCACTGCCGGCAGAGCGTTGCGGTACACGCGTCCGCTCAACCGGCATGCCCGGAACCACCAGGCCTGGTTGGCGGGCCTGCCGATCCTGAAAGAGGCGGACAGAATTCAGTGAAGTATTGCCGATTTCCGCCGGCCTCTCTGGTCCGCACCGGCCGCGTGGTCCAACAACACTCGCGAAAGGACTGCCAGCTGCCAGATCGTGGCCGGCGATTCGTTTGCGGCTGGTGGCAGCGCAACTGCGGCGGGCCGTTCCTGCACGGGATCTCGTGGCCCGTCGAGAGGCCGGATCGCCGCTGACCGGTAAAATGAGAACCAATCAGCATGCGCAGCAATGGGGGGTGATCGGTATGTCTGAAGAACCTGACGGGCGGCTGACCGTATCGGTGGGCCGGCGGGAGTTCGAGAAACTGAACCGTGAGTGGGCTGACTACGTCGCCGCGACCAGTGCGGGATCAAGCCCGGTTGACCCAGTTCTCACCCTAAGGCGAACCGGCGGGGTGCTGCGGTCCCTGGACCGGTTGCTGGCTTCGATCGACCGCGAGGACAGCAAGGCACCATCTGGCGCCGACCACCGCGAGTAGAGGCCGCCAACGTCACGCGCTGACTTGTTCATGTTTTTTATGACCAAAACGCCTTGAACGACTCATTCGATGATTATGTGAGCGCTACCACATCCCGCGCCAGCAGGAATTCATCGTCCGCCCGGAGTCACTATGCATGCAGTTTGCCGTCAATCACGTGTCGCGTCCGCGTGCCGGACAGTGCTGTGAAGGCCACCGCAACCCCGTCGGACGGCACGTCTGCGGCTACGGGAGCCGCCGCGGCAGAAGCCGAGGCGAGGCTCGTACAGGACTGCCGGGAAGGCAAGACCGGGGCCGTTCTGGAACTGTTCAGAACCCACTGGGAACCGGCCTTGGCCTATGCCAACACGCTGAGCAGATCTTCACATGATGCAGAGGACGTCGCCGCCACGGCATTCCTTAAATCCCTGACCGCAATGCGACGCGGAAAAGGGCCGGACGGCCCGGTCAGGCCTTATCTCCTGAGGGCTGTCCGCACTGCGGCATTTGACCGCCATTCGTCCGCCGAGCATCCGTCAGGGCGGATCATCGAGCTGGCTGACGGCCAGAACACCGACGGGCTCCACAGCGGCTCGCAGGAGCACGACTTCGTCGCGGAGGCCTTCGCGACCCTCCCCCTTCGTTGGCAAAGAGTCCTTTGGTATGTCGAGATTGAAGGGCTGAAGCCGCGCGAGGCCGCGCCGCTTCTCGACGTCGCCCCCAACGCACTCTCCGCCCTCCTCCGGCGTGCTCGCAAAGGACTTCGTGAGGCCTATCTCTTGGTGTATCTGCGCGACTCCGAAAGCCGCGGCTGCGACTCCATGCTGCGGATGTTGGCCGATTCTGCTCTCGACCGCACCACGGTGGCAGGCCAGGCCAAAGTCGACGGACATGTCCGCACGTGCCGGAACTGCCGCGGGGCACTCCACGGTTTGCATGGTGTCCGGTCCAGAATGCAAGGTCTCCTGAATCCGGGCCTCCTCCCGGCGGTACTCTCGCCACTCACCGGTGTCCGGATCCTCGAAATCTTGTCCTCCCCGCATCATTGCCCCTTGGGACACATCGCGGAAACCATCAGTGAATCTGCTGACGTTGCACGTACGCTCTTCCAAGGACTGAAAACGATTGGCGCATCGGCGGCGGTCGTCGTTCTCATGGTCCTGCCGACAGCACCGAACGCTGCAACACCCGAGCTGGGACCCCCTGGCCGCCTAGTACTACAGTCGCGTTTATTTCAGCTTCGAGCGTTTTCTGTAGTGGTGCCGACGGGCGTTGTGCTGGTGTTTTCGGCGCCAGCTTG
>NZ_JAGGPM010000068.1 GCF_018613835.1 Arthrobacter sp. ISL-5
GTGATGAGGTGCCGGATCTCGGGCAGGGAGAGCGCTACGAGGCCGTCCGGTCCGGTTCCTGGGCCCCTTTTTTGGCCTTGACGGCGGTGAGGAAGGCGTGGGCGAGCATGGCCAGGGTGACATGGCGGTACCAGCCGGTGTACTGGCGGACTTGGTAGTGGTCGAGCCCGGCCTCGCCCTTGGCGGTCTGGAAGGTTTCTTCGATCGACCAGCGCACCCCGGCGATCGAAGCGAGGGTGGCCAATTGGACGCGCTTGGGGGTGTGGCAGATGAAATATGCGAGCTCGGAAGGGTTGGCCAGACTGCGGCGAGCCAGCAGCCAGTGCTCGGCATGACCGTCTTCGGCGCCGTTGATCCGGACCCGCGCCCACGCGTAGTCGCGGACACCCTTGGACCCGGGCCCGGCGGAGCGGGTCCGCCACGCGGACGGAACCAGGTCCGCGACCGCCGCGTCGGCGCGCTTTTCGGTGCCGAGGAAGGACCCGTCCTTGACCACGACGCGCTGGGAAACCGGGACCGCGAGGACATAGTGAATTCCGCGTTCCTCCAGGGTGCGGCGCAACCGGTGGTACTGCCCGTAGACGGCGTCCCCGGCTGCCCACTTCGCCGGAACCCCGGCGTCCAGGGCACGTTCAATCATCTCAATGGCCAGCGCCGGTTTGGTCTTGAACCCGCGGTCCTCCGAGATGCCGGCTCCCGCACAGCGGTCCGGGTCCTCCGTCCATTCCTTGGGGAGATAGAGTTCACGGTCCAGGAACGTTCTGCCGTGCTTTGTGGCATACGTGAGGAACACGCCGATCTGGCAGTTCTCCACACGGCCCGCGGTCCCCGAATACTGGCGGGCGACGCCGGCGGACCGTCGCCCCTTCTTCAGAAAGCCGGTTTCGTCGACGACCAGCACCCCGTCCGGGTCCCCGATCTTGTCCATGACATAGGAGCGCAGATCATCCCGCAGCCCGTCCGGGTCCCAGTCCGTAGTCGAGAGCAGCCGCTGCATCCGATCCGGAACCCGGTGGCCAGCGCGCTCCGAGAGCGTCCAGGAGTTCTTCCGCTCCTCCTCTGAAAGCAGTCCCCTGACATACTCCACCGCATTCGCCCGCGGCTCCGACCGGGCGAACCTCGCTCCGATTAGCTCCCCGACCTCGACCAAACCATCGGCCCATTCCCGCACATCCGCCACGCAAATATCATCACCCACCGGACAGAATTAACACGGAAGTACAGCGAAATCCGATTAAAACGCCGACAAGGAGAAAGTAAACGCGACTGTAGTACTAGGTGGTTGCGACCCTTACGGAGCATCCGTCTGTTGCGTGCACGGTTCAGCCACCGCCCCGGATTACCTCCAGTTGCGGGTGGGGAACCGACCGTCCCAATAGCGCGATTTGCAGATATGGCGTCGGGCCGCCTGACCGTCTTCTTCGGCTAGCTCGCCGCGTAGGTTAGCGTCGATGCGACGCCGCTGTGCGCCTGTGCCCTGATGCGCTCCGACCCGCACGTTTCCGAGGGCGGCCTGTGGATGGCCGACCTGGTGCAAAAGGCCACGATGCACGGAAGGGACTAGGGACTGAGCGAGCGTTCGGGAACGCGCCCGCTGAAGCTCTGAGCCACCGCTGACGAAGCCGCGGCAGGACTGAGGGCCGTCCGTCCCGCCCAGCCTTCGGCCACTGCGGTACCGAAAGTTAGGTCTTCCCTTAGTTGAGTGTGACATGTACCATTTCACATATCACGTGACATAGCCCACATCGATCGACGGCCCTTGGCCCCCACATGGAAGATCGCTATGACCCTTTCAGAAATCGCAGACGGTAAGCTCGCACCTCGTCTGGGCATCAAGCTAGACAACATCTCGAAGCGCTACGGCGAACACACCGTCCTCGACGACGTATCCCTGCACGTTGAACCGGGGACGGTCACGGCTCTCATCGGACCCTCAGGTGCCGGTAAAAGCACATTCCTGAGATGCATCAACCTTCTGGAGCGCCCCGATTCCGGCACCATCCAGGTAGACCAACACACCATCGAGCCCGGCAAGGATGTCAACAGCCGCGACCTTGCGGCCCTGCGGCGCACAGTGGGCATGGTGTTCCAGTCCTTCAACCTGTTTCCGCACATGTCCGCCTTGAAGAACATCAGCTTCCCCCAGCAGAAGGTCCTCGGACGCAGCAAGGAAGAAGCCGACGAACGGTCGAGGCAACTGCTGGAGAGGGTAGGCCTCAAGGAGAAGGCGGACCAGCATCCGGGGAAGTGCTCCGGCGGCCAGCAGCAGCGCATCGCCATCGCCCGAGCCCTGGCACTCGATCCGGCCATCATGCTCTTCGACGAGCCGACATCGGCCCTGGACCCCGAGGTGGGGCTCGAAGTCCTGGCCGTGATGCGCGAACTGGCCGCGGACGGCATGACGATGATCGTGGTCACCCATGAAATGCAGTTCGCCCGGGACGTCTCGGACACGCTCGTCGTCATGGCCGATTGCAAAATCATCGAGCAGGGCGATCCGCGCGCCATCATGAGCGACCCCCAGGAAGCCCGCACCCGCCGCTTCCTCCGGGCCGTGCTGGAGCGCTGATATGGACGCCCTTTCAGCAGTACTTCAGGGACTGCCTATGACGATCATGCTGACGCTGTCAGCATTCTCCATCGGCATCGTGGGCGCCGTGCCCCTGGCCGTGGGCTTATCGTCGTCGAACATTCTTGTGCGGCTGGCGTCGCGGCTCTTCGTGGACCTGGTCCGCGGAGTCCCGATCATCGTTTGGCTTTTCCTGCTCAAGTTCGGCATCCAGATCGGCACGTTCAAGTTCAACCCCGTCGGCGCCGCAATAGTCGGCCTGGGCGTTGTCTCCATTGCCTATCTCGCCGAAATCTACCGCGGTGGGCTACAGTCCGTTCCGCGCGGCCAAGGCGAGGCGGCTCATGCCCTGGGCTTGACCGGCGGAACCACTTTCTACGGCGTGATGGTCCCGCAGGCGTTCCGCATAGTGTCGCCGTCCATCGCCACCTACCTGACAGGCTTGCTCAAGGACTCGTCGATCGCCTCCACGATCATCGTCACCGAGATGGTCTTCCAGTCCCAGGCCTTCGCCCGGCAACACCCGACGGTCGAGGGGATCCTGCCCTACATCATGGTGGGCATCCTCTACATCGCGCTCAGCCTGCCGGTCGCCTACCTGTCCCGCAGACTCGATTCCCGCATGAGGAAGGCTGTTTCCGTATGACATGGCTTACCGAATGGGCATGCTACCTCCCGCAATTGATGTCAGGCCTCGGTGTCAGCCTCCTGATCGCCGGCATCTCGATCTTCTTCGGCTATCCGTTGGGACTGGTACTCAGCCTCATGGTCACCGCAAAGAACCTGGCCGTCCGCACCCTGGGACTCGCCGTCGTCGAAATTGGCCGCGGTGCCCCAGCCCTGGTGATCCTCTACCTCTTCTACTATGGCTTGCCGAAGTTCGGGATCGCGTTCGAGAGCATCACGGCCGCCTGCCTCGCCCTCACGTGGAACTCAGCGGCGTACTCGAGCGAGATCATGCGGGCAGGGCTCCAATCGGTGGCCCGCGGACAGCTTGAGGCTTCCAATGCCCTTGGCTTGTCGCAGCGCGACACCTTCTTCCGGGTCGTCATGCCGCAAGGCATGAGGTCGGCAATCCCCGGGCTCATGGGAGTCGCGATCCAGATGTTCCAAGGCACCTCCCTGGCATACGGAATTGCCGTCCCCGAGCTGATGAAGACGGCGTACAACATCGGCAGCCAGGACTTCAACTATCTGCAGATCTTCACCCTCGCAGGCCTCTGCTACGCCGTCATTTCGATGCCGGCCACGTGGATCACCGTCTTCTTCGAGAAGCGCATGGCCCGCCACACCTAACCGCTCCACCACATCCTGCAGCACCCCCAACACCACAGGAGGAACCATGAATACCCACCGCCTCAAATGCATCGGCATCCTGACTGCCAGCGCGATCGCCCTCAGCCTCGGCCTGACAGCCTGCGGCGGAGCCTCGGACGCAAGCACCGCCTCATGCACTCCGAAGCACCCCGGCATCCAGACCGTCGCACCGGGCAAGCTCACGGTGGGCGTCATCGACATCCCGCCGTTCAGCAGCTACAACAGCGGCAAGCCCAACGGCATAGACATCGCGATCGTCAGCAAGATTGCCAAGGACGAGTGCCTCGAACCCGCCTACCAGCAGGCCACCTACGCAGATGCCGTGCAGTCGATCTCGGGCGGTAACATCGACCTCGCGGTGGGCACCATCGACGCAACCGAGAAGCGCCTCAAAGCGGTCGACTTCTCCGCCTCCACCTACCTCGACGGCATGGGCATCGTTTCCAAGTCGGGCGCCACCACCGTTTCGGATCTTGAAAAGATGAATAAGATCGGCACGATCGACGGCTACCTGTGGGTTGAGGACCTCAAGAAGATCCTGGGCGACAAGCTCGTCACCTACCCCAGCAGCGTCGAGCTTAAGGCAGATTTCGACGCCGGCCGCCTGGACGCCGACGTCGACGCTTACGGCGTGCAGGTGCTTCAGTTCAAGGGCGCCGCCGGCGTCAAGATTGCGCTCGCTAACGAGAAGCCGGACGCACGCGTCGGGGCAATCGCCCACGCACCCGAAGCCGCGTTCCCGATGACCAAGGGCAACAAGAGCCTGCAGGAGGCACTCGACTCCGGCATCACCGCGCAGCGCACGGATGGCGCCATCACCAAGCTCCTGACCGATGCCGGCCTGTCCGAAGGACTCGGGAAGGTTGCCGAAAAGCAGTACGTAGTTCCCGCAAGCTAGCCCTCCCTGCCCCTTCCAGCTGACGCAAGTCAGCAAACCCGGGTGCCGGGTTTCGGCCCGGCACCCATTTAGACCACCTGTGCAATGTCACATGGTAGATTATGCTGTGAGGTAGCTCACGGCAGCACAATGACGGCGCCGCGCGTGCCCCACCGAAAGGACCCACAATGACTGAATCCCGCAAGCCCTGGCACGGCGTACTTGTCGCCACAGCGCTGCCGTTCAAGGGCGATCTCAGCATCGACTACGACGCCTACGCTGAGCATGTCCGTTTCCTGGCCAACGCAGGCTGCGACGGCGTAGCCCCCAACGGCTCGCTGGGCGAGTACCAGACGCTGAGCGAAGAAGAGCGTGCACGCGTGATCACGACTGCGGTCGAGGCCGCGCCTGAGGGCTTCACCGTCATGGCCGGCGTGGGCGCCTACGGCGGGCTGCAGACGCAGAAGTGGGCAGAGCAGGCCGCCGAGGCCGGCGCCAAGTCGCTCATGTTGCTCCCCCCGAACGCCTACCGCGCCAACGATGACGAGGTGGTGGACCACTATCGCCGCGCCGCCGCCGTCGGGCTGCCGATCGTGGCCTACAACAACCCCATCGACACCAAAGTGGACCTGACTCCGCAGCTCATCGCCCGCCTCTACGGCGAAGGCCTCATTGTCGGCGTCAAGGAGTTCACTGGTGACGTCCGCCGGGCCTATGAGATCAAAGAACTCGCTCCGGAGGTGGACCTCCTCATCGGTACGGACGATACCGTTGTCGAAATGGGCCTGGCAGGTGCCGTCGGCTGGGTGGCGGGCTACCCGAACGCAATTCCGGAATCTACCCTCGAGCTCTACCGGCTCTCCACCTCCGGCGATGTCGCAGACCTTGAGCGGGCGCGGGAAATCTACCGCGACCTGCACTCCTTGCTTCGCTGGGACAGCAAGACGGAATTCGTCCAGTCCATCAAGCTGTCCATGGACGTCGTTGGCCTCCGTGGCGGCGCCTGCCGCCCGCCGCGCGGACCGCTCGCCCCGGAGGTGCGGGACGCCGTCGTCCGCGACACAGAAGCAGCCCTCGCCAAGGGCTACAAATAACCAAGGTCTGGTGACCGGGCCGGTCGGATCCGAATCTGGACCTAAGCGGCCGGTGACAGACGCACAAGCCGCCGAATCCCGCCAAACCAGCCACAACAAGAGGAGAAGGAAAGCATGAGAACCAGCCGCATCTTCCACGCCGTGGACTCGCATACCGAAGGCATGCCCACGCGCGTCATCACCGGCGGCATCGGGACGATCCCCGGCGCCACCATGGCCGAGCGCCGCCTGTGGTTCATGGAGAACAGCGACTGGATCCGTACCCTACTCATGACCGAACCGCGCGGCCACGCGTCGATGAGCGGGGCGATCCTCCAGCCATCTACGCGGCCGGACGCGGACTTCGGGGTGCTCTTCATCGAGGTGTCCGGTCTCCTGCCGATGTGCGGCCACGGCACCATCGGCGTCGCAACCGTCCTGGTGGAGACGGGCATGGTGGAGGTCGTTGAGCCAGTTACCACCGTGCGGCTCGACACGCCCGCCGGCCTGGTCGTCGCCCAGGTCGCCGTCAAGGATGGTCACGCCGAGTCCGTGACCATCCGCAACGTCCCCTCCTTCGTGGACCGCCTCGATGCCAAGGTGGAAGTTCCTGGGTTCGGTGCCGTCCCGTACGATCTGGCCTTCGGCGGGAACTTCTACGCGATCGTGGACCTGGACAGCCTGGATTTGCCGTTCGAGCGCGAGCGCAAGGACGACCTGCTCAAGGCCGGATTGGCGATCATGGAGGCGATCAATGCCACGGATGAACCCGTCCACCCCGAGCGCGACGATATCCGCGGCTGCCACCACGTCTATCTCAAGGCGCCCGGCTCGACGGCGGAGCACTCCCGGCATGCGATGGCCATCCACCCGGGCTGGTTCGATCGCTCCCCGTGCGGTACAGGCACGAGCGCCCGTATGGCGCAGTTGCACGGGCGCGGCGAACTGGCCCTGGGCACCGACTTCGTCAACGAGTCCTACATCGGTTCCCGTTTCATCGGCCGCTTGGTTGAGGAAACGGAGGTGGCCGGCCGTCCAGCTGTCGTCCCCACGGTCACCGGCCGGGCCTGGCTTACCGGCACCGCGCAGTATTTCCTGGATCCCACCGATCCGTTTCCCGCGGGGTTCCTGCTGTGAGCCTTCCCTACTTCGATTCGACGGCGGTGCGAGCCGCCGCCCCGTGGACGACGGCGATCGCGGCCCTTGAGCACGCGCTCCTGAACGGCGTTGACCCCGAGGACGACAGTCCACGGTTGTTCAGCCCCGCACCGAACGGCGAGTTCCTGCTCATGCCCGCATCAGGCCAGCGCTACAGCGGTATCAAGGCGCTCACCGTAGCCCCTGCCAACCCGGTACGGGCGCTCGAAAAGATCCAAGGGGTTTACATCCTCTTCGATTCGGACACGTTGGCGCCGCTGGCCACGATGGACGGGAACGAACTCACGGCCATCCGAACGCCGGCCACCACGCTGCTGGCCGTCAAACACATCCTGGCTTCGGCCCCCGACGGCGCTCCCCGAAGCCACGAAAGCACCGAAAGAAAACGCGTGCTCGTATTCGGCACTGGAGTCCAAGCGCTCAACCACCTCCGCGCGGCGCACGCCGTGCTCCCGGAGGCGAGCTTCGCCGTCGTCGGCCGGCGCCCCGAGCGGGTGACGGCGCTGATCGGGCAACTGGCCACCGAGGGCATCGAAGTCCGCCCGGGCAGCCTGGCCGAGGTGCCCGACGCCGATGTGGTGATCTGCGCAACCTCCTCCCGTACGCCTCTGTTCGACGGCGGTTTGGTTGCCCCTGGTGCCGTGGTGGCCGCTGTAGGCCAGCACGGCCTGGACGCCCGTGAAGTCGACGCCGGCCTTGTGCTGCGCAGCGACGTCGTGGTGGAGGGACGCGCCTCGGCACTACGCGAGGCCGGGGACCTGATACCCGCACGCAGCGCGGAGGAATGGGAAGCGATCCGTCCCGCCAACCTCCTCGACCTTGTCAAAGGAGAGTTTGAGCGCTCCCCAGGCAAGCCCTGCCTGTACGCAGGTGTGGGCATGGCATGGGAAGACCTCGCGACCGCTGCCGTGGTGTATGAAGGAGGCACCTGAAGATGAAATCCGCACAAGGAGTGCTTAACGTGCCAACCAACAACCAGCTACCGATCGCGCCGCTCGGCCGCCAGCACAGCCTCCGCGAGTCCGTCACCGAGTCCCTGCGCGCAGCGATCATCGCCGGCACGTTAACGGAAGGCACCCTGTATTCCGCCCCGGCCCTTGCCGCGGCTTTTGGCGTCTCGGCCACACCGGTTCGCGAGGCCATGATGGATCTCGCCCGCGAAGGCCTGGTGGAAACACTGAAGAACAAAGGCTTCCGCATCACCACCATGAGCGACCGCGAACTGGACGAGCTCACGGAAATCCGCCTGCTCCTCGAGCCGCCTGTTGTTGGCGACGTGGCCGGGGCGGTCCCGCCATCGGGGATTAAGGTGCTGCGCTCCATGGCGGACGACATCGTGGACGCCGCGCGGGAAGGCGACCTCACTGCCTACCTTGCCGCGGACCGCATATTCCACGCCGAGCTTTTGCGGTACGCCGGCAACAACCAGCTCGTTGAGTTGGCTACCAGCCTTCGTTCCCGTACCCGGATGTACGGCCTCAAGATCCTGAGCGATAGCAACCGCTTGGCCGACTCCGCCCAGGAACACCACGAATTGCTCGACCTCATCGAAGCCGGGGACGGGCAGGCGGCGCAGGAATTCATGCGCCGCCACATTGGCCACGCCCGCGGTCTCTGGGCCACGGGCGAGAACGAGCCACCGCAGGAGCAACAGACATGAACTCAGCGAGCGATGTGCTCGTCATTGGCGCCGGGGTTATCGGCGCGGCCACTGCCTATTTCGCAACTCAGCAGGGTCTCACCGTCACTGTCCTGGACAAGGGGCTCCCCGCCAGCGGCACGTCTTCCGCCTGCGAAGGAAACATCCTTGTCTCGGACAAGGAACTCGGTCCCGAACTCGAACTAACCCGCTACTCCCTTGGCGTCTGGCATGGCGACCTCGCTGAGCATAGGCGGCTTTGGGAATTCGAGTCCAAGGGCGGCATCATCGTCGCCTCCCGGGAAAGCAGCCTGGCATCCCTCAACCGTGTGATGGCCGCGCAAGCCCGTTACGGCGTTGTGGTGGAGAAGCTGGACCCGGATACCCTGCGGAACGCCGAACCGAACATCACTCCTGACGCCTTGGGCGGGGCACGCTACCCCGAAGACTGCCAGGTCCAACCAATGCTGGTCGCCGCACATCTGGTTCGGCTGGCAACCGATGCAGGGGCCCGTTTCGTCGCCGACACCCCCGTCACTGGCTTCCTCCGGAGCGGAGACCGCATCACGGGTGTGAGGACACCTCGCGGTGACTTCTCCGCCGGGTCTGTGGTGAACTGCACCGGTACATGGGCCGGCGAACTCGCCGCCCTGGCCGGGGTCAACGTCCCGGTCCTGCCCCGCCGCGGCTTCGTCATGGTCACCGAACCACTCCCGCCCATGGTTCACCACAAGGTCTATGCAGCCGAATACATCGATAACGTCGGCAGTTCCGACGCCGGACTCCAGGCCTCGCCGGTAGTCGAGGGCACTCCCAGCGGCACTATTCTCATCGGCTCAACGCGCGAACGCGTCGGTTTCGATGGCACCGTGAGCACCAATGCCCTTCGGCTCCTGGCGGGCAACGCCGTCGCACTGTTCCCCTTCCTTGAGCACGTCAAGGCCATCCGCCACTACCACGGCTTCCGCCCGTACTGCCCGGACCACCTTCCGGTGATAGGCCACGACGAGCGCGCCCCCGGGCTGTGGCATGCCGCCGGCCATGAGGGCGCCGGAATCGGCCTCTCCGCCGGGACCGGCAAGCTCCTTGCCCAAGCGCTCTCCGGCCAGGCCCCGGACCTTGACCTTTCCCCCTTCGCGCCGGCCCGCTTCGGCGAGCGAAAGGAAAACAGCACAACTCACCGAGAGGAGGCCACAGCATGAGCACCCATTCATCAGGAGAGACCTGGTCAGTCAATACGCAGGGTGCGGTCAACGTGAGCTTCGACGGCCGTCCACTGGTTGCGGTACCAGGACAAAACATCGGCGCTGCCCTGGTCTCCAACGGCATCACCGCCTGGCGCAGCACGCGCAAGAACGCGCGTCCCCGCGGACTTTTCTGCGGCATCGGAGTCTGCTTCGACTGCCTCGTAACGGTCGACGGCGAAGCGAATCAGCGTGCCTGCCTCGTCGAGGTGCAAGAGGGCATGGAGATCGAGGGTTCCTGCGCGGATCGGGGAGGACGAGCATGACGCCCATCGTCAGCGCAGACGTCGCCGTCGTGGGCGCAGGTCCCGCCGGGCTGGCCGCGGCAGTCGCGGCCGCCGAGTCCGGAGCTGCCGTCGTGCTCGTGGACGCGGGCGCCCAACCGGGCGGCCAGTTCTGGCGACACCGGCCCGAGACCGTGGCGCCGGAACAGGATGGCCGCGGGCACCATGGCTGGCCAACCTACCTCGACCTACGCGCTCGTTTCGACGCCGCGCGCGGCCGCGGGCGGATCACCTACCTTCCGGGGCTCCAGGTCTGGATGGCGCAGCAAATCCATCCAGTTCAAGGGGACGACGGCGGCTTCACCTTGCGCACGACGCCCACCGCCGCGGTGGCTGCTTTAGAGGCAAGCGTGGGCAGCCAAACCGTCGTCGCGCGCCGTCTTGTCCTGGGTCCCGGCGGTTACGACCGCCAGCTTCCAGTTCCCGGCTGGGACCTTCCCGGCGTGATGGCTGCCGGCGGCATCCAGGCCTTCATCAAGGCCAACGGAATTCTTCCCGGGCAACGCTTCGTGATTGCTGGGACCGGTCCTTTCCTGCTCCCGGTTGCCGCGAATATCGCCGAGGCTGGCGGCAAGGTCCTCGCGGTGCTTGAGTCCTCCTCCCCGACCGCCTGGCTCCCGCATCTGCGTGCTGCTGCGGGAGTGCCCGAGAAGGCCCTTGAGGGCGCGGAGTACGCGGCCGTCTTCGCCCGGCACCGGGTTCCGTACCGCACGCGCACCATCGTCACCGAGGTCCTCGGAACGGATCACGTTTCCGGCGTAAAGACGGCCAAGGTCGACGCCGGCGGCCGGGTGCGGCCCGGCACTGAGCGTGTGTACGAGGACGTGGACGTGGTCGGCTTCGGCTGGGGCTTCACGCCGCAGATGGAACTGCCGCTGTCCTTCGGGATCCAGACTCGGCTCGACGCGGACGGATCGCTGGTCGGCGTCGTCGATGAACGCCAGCAGTCCAGCGTCCCCGGCTTGTTCCTCGCGGGGGAGGTCACCGGCGTCGGCGGGGCAACATTGGCCGTGCTTGAGGGCCTCGCGGCGGGCACTGCTGCAGCGGGCGGGACCGTTTCGCCGGAGAAAACCGCCGCGCGGCACCGGCGTTTTGCAGAGGCCATGCACCTGGCGCACCCCGTGCCTCCGGCCTGGCAGGACTGGCTCGCTCCCGAGACGATCGTGTGCCGCTGCGAAGAAGTCACAGCCCGCCAGCTCACCGATGCCCGGGAGAGCCTGGGAGCCCGCGACGCCCGGACACTCAAGTCTTTCACCCGCGCCGGAATGGGCTGGTGCCAAGGCCGGGTGTGCGGCTTCGCGGCCGCCTGCCTTGGGGCCGGCCCCGGCTCCGCTCCCACCGTTGAAAGCCTGTCCGGCTCAGCAAAACGACCATTGGCCGCGCCAGTGGGCATCGGCGAGCTCGCCGCCCTTGAAACTTCGGACAACTGAACTTCCCCATCTGAACTGCCTCCCGAAAGGAGACCGCGCATGACCGCGATCGCCCAGACCACCGCCGCCGTACTGCCGCCGACCACCGACGCCGAGTTGGAACAACTGCTGGCAGCGGCCCAGACAGCTGCGGCACCACTGGCCGCACGCCGTCCCGCCGAGCGCGCCGAGCTGCTCGACGCCTTGGCTGACGCTTTGGATGCTGCCGCCGACCAGCTCGTTCCCGTGGCCGAACGGGAAACCCGGCTACCCGAGGCGCGGCTCCGCGGCGAACTCAAGCGCACCACCTTCCAGCTGCGCCTCTTCGGAGAAGTGCTGCGCGACGGCGGCTACCTTGACGCCCGCATCGACCATGCCGACGCCGACTGGCCGATGGGCGCACCGCGGCCGGAGCTGCGGCGTGTCCTGGCACCCTTGGGGCCGGTGGTGGTGTTCGCCGCCAGCAACTTCCCCTTCGCGTTCTCCGTTGCCGGCGGAGACACCGCGTCGGCGCTTGCCGCGGGCAGCCCCGTACTACTCAAAGCCCACTCAGGCCATCCCGGGCTGTCCCGGCTCACGGCGGACGTTGTCGTCTCGGCACTCCGCGACGCAGGCGCTCCTGACGGCACGTTCGCGCTCATCGCGGGGACCGCCGCCGGAGCTGCCGCCCTGCGCGACCCAAGGGTCAAGGCCGGAGCATTCACAGGTTCCATCCCCGGCGGACGCGCCCTCTTCGACATCGCCAGTTCCCGGCCCGAACCGATCCCCTTCTTCGGCGAACTGGGCAGCAACAACCCGGCTTTCGTCACCGAGGCCGCGGCCGCAGAACGCTGCGCGGAAATAGCCGAGGGTTTCGTTAGCTCCTTCACGCTCGGGGCCGGACAGTTCTGCACCAAGCCCGGAACGCTCTTCGTCCCAGCCGACTCGGGGCTAGTGGAGGCCCTGCGCGACGCCGCTCTGCCACCTGCAGCGCCACTGCTCAATGAGCGGATCCAGTCCGGCTACGGCGAAGTCCTGCAGGGCCTGCAGTCAAACCCGCGCCTTGAGGTGCTGGTCCAGGGAGCAGGGCCGCTGGCCGATCCGCCGGGCCCGACCCTGCTCCGCACCACCGCCGCGGACATGCTCGCCGAGCCACATGCCCTCCAAACCGAATGCTTCGGGCCCACCGCCGTCGTCGTGACGTACGACGACGAGTCCCAGCTTCCCAAGCTTGCCGAGACTTTCGAGGGGCAGCTGACCGCCACGATCCACGGAACGGACTCCTGCCAGGTAGAGGCACTGGTGGAGGTGCTTGCCCGCAAGGCCGGGCGCGTGGTCTGGAACCAGTGGCCAACGGGTGTCTCCGTGACGTACGCACAACAGCACGGCGGACCCTACCCGGCGACCACTGCCGTGGGAAGCACCTCGGTGGGCACGGCGGCTATGGAACGCTTCCTGCGCCCGATTGCCTACCAAGGCTTCCCGCAGCACCTGCTGCCGGAGGCACTCCGCGAGGACAACCCCCTGGCAGTTCCGCGCCTCATGAACGGCCAGCGGGAGGGTGGCCGTTGATGTGGGTGCAGAGAATCTACTGGCTTGGCGGAGGTGTGCGCTCCGCTCCGGCGGGCCGCACTCAAGTGAGCCGCCGGTTTCCCTTCCAAGAGTCCGATCAACAGATACTCACTCGACGTCTAGGAACGGACGACCCCTACTGGTGGATTCTCGCTGGCGGCATCCATGTCCCGGGATTCGGCCCGGCCGCCGAACCAGACGAAGCTCTTAGCCCCGGCGAAGTGCCCCCTGAACCCCCTAGGAGCTGAAGACTTCCTTGGCAGGCCGCGGCAGCACCAGGTGGCCGTCCGGCGGCGTGAGATACTCCAGCGGGCTGACTGTGAAGCGGCCGCGGCCGATGTCCGTCTTGAAAGACCGGGAGGATTTGCCCAAATCGGCCGTCGTTCTTGGGTCAAACAGGGTCAGCGGGGCGGTGGTCTCACTGGTCCACGCGGGCCAGT
>NZ_JAGGPM010000006.1 GCF_018613835.1 Arthrobacter sp. ISL-5
GGTATCTTCTCCTGCAGCCACGGCAGCCTCGTTTCATCTTTGAATGTTGGGCTCAAGTTTTCGTATTGTGAGAAAACATTCTTGCTATTCGAGATTATGCAGAAGGGCCCCGCTGGTCAAGACGGTGGCATCCGATTGGCTTGCCGGACGCACGCGGCAGGCCCTGCGGACTGATTGTGACCGACGGCAGCCACGAAGACTCCTTGACCCGGAGGTGATCCAGGTCATACAGTTATTCCACTCTTCAAAACCTAATTTCCACCATATGGAAATAGCATACGGAAGCGCAGAATTCCCTTTATACCCATCCCCTAGAACTGGAGATCCAGATGCAGACGACCCCATCAGTCGGCGTCGACACGGTTCCGGTCCCGACAGAGTTGTCGGGCCAGCCGGTCCATCCTGCAACGGGCGTTGAAGCCCTGTGCGCAACAGCAAGCGCCGCATCCGGGCGCACGATCAGCCCCAGCCTCTACAACATCGACCTTGCCCCGACGAAGCGGGAAGGCCGCCGCTGGACCAGCTACAGTATCTTCACCCTGTGGGCCAATGACGTCCACAGCCTCGGAAACTATGCCTTCGCGATCGGGCTGTTCGCGCTCGGGCTCGGCGGCTGGCAAATCCTCCTGGCCCTGGGCGTCGGTGCCATCCTGCTCTTCGCCCTCCTGAGCTTCTCGGGGTTCATGGGCGTCAAGACCGGTGTGCCGTTCCCCGTCATGAGCCGGATCAGTTTCGGCATCAGGGGAGCCCAGATCGCCAGCCTTCTCCGCGGCGCCGTTGCAGTGGCTTGGTTCGGCATCCAGACCTATCTCGCGTCAGTGGTGCTTCGCGTCATGCTCGTGGCCATGGTCCCTTCGCTCCACGAGCTGGACACCAACTCCATCCTTGGCCTGTCCACGCTGGGCTGGGCCGCCTTTGTGTTCCTCTGGATCGTCCAGTTGGTCATCGTCAGCTTCGGCATGGAAATGATCCGCAAGTACGAGGCTTTTGCCGGCCCCATCATCCTGGTGACCATGGCGGCCATCGCCATCTGGATCTTCGTGGAAGCCGCCGGCTCTATCGCCTGGGCTTCGGATAACGCCCTCGAAGGCGGGGACATGTGGCGCACCATCTTCGCTGGCGGCGCCCTCTGGGTGGCCATCTACGGAACCTTCGTCCTGAACTTCTGCGACTTCACCCGCTCGGCCGTCTCCAAGAAGGCAGTGGTGCGCGGCAACTTCTGGGGCATTCCCATCAACATGCTTCTCTTCGGTGCCATCGTGGTGGTCATGGCCGGCGGCCAGTTCAAGATCAACGGCACGGTCATCCAGAGCCCGTCCGACATTGTCCAGACCATTCCGAACACGCTATTCCTGGTCCTGGCCTGCCTCGCGCTGCTCATCCTGACCATTGCCGTGAACCTGATGGCCAACTTCGTGGCTCCGGTCTACGCCCTGACCAACCTCTTCCCGAAGCACCTGAACTTCCGCAAGGCGGCCTGGGTCAGCGGCACCATCGGGCTCATCATCCTGCCGTGGAACCTGTACAACAACCCGCTGGTGATCGTGTACTTCCTGGGCGGACTCGGGGCACTGCTCGGCCCGCTGTTCGGCGTCGTCATGGCCGACTACTGGCTGCTCCGCCGCGGCAAAGTCAACGTCCTTGAGCTGTACTCGGAAGACCCCTCCGGAGCGTACTACTACAAGAAGGGCTTCAACCCCCGTGCGATTATCGCCCTGGTCCCGGCAGCCGCCGTCGCGCTCCTGATCGCGTTCGTTCCCGCGCTGGAGGCCACAGCCCCGTTTGCGTGGTTCTTCGCGGCCGGCATCGCCGCGGTGGTGTACTACTTCATCGCGGACCGCTCGCACCGGCACGAGGACGTCGACGGCGAGTCCATCGCCGTCGCGAGCACCCACTAACCGCCACCCACCCAACTGACTCGCACTTGTTGTCGTTTTGAGCCCCCAAAACGACAACAACTGCGAGTCAGTTGGGGCAACCTATCCAAGAGGACACCATGCGCATACTTGTCGCCAACGTGAACACCACGCAGTCCATGACCGATTCCATCGCCGCGCAGGCACGCAGCATCGCGGCGCCCGGCACCGAGATCATCGGGCTCACTCCGCGGTTCGGCGCGGATTCCTGCGAGGGCAATTTTGAAAGCTACCTGGCCGCGATCGCCGTGATGGACCGCGTGGTCAGTTATCCCGAGCCGTTCGACGCCGTCATCCAGGCAGGCTACGGGGAGCATGGCCGGGAAGGGCTCCAGGAGCTGCTGGATGTGCCCGTCGTCGACATCACCGAGGCCGCGGCCAGCACTGCGATGTTCCTCGGGCACAAGTACTCCGTGGTCACCACCCTTGACCGCGCCGTGCCGCTCATCGAGGACCGGCTGAAGCTGGCCGGCCTCGATGCCAGGTGCGCGTCCGTGCGGGCCAGCGGTATGGCAGTCCTGGAGCTGGAGGAGGAGCCCGAGCGCGCCGTCGAGGCCATCATCGAACAGGCGCTGCTTGCTGTCCGCGAGGACAAGGCCGAGGTGATCGTCCTGGGCTGCGGCGGCATGGCGGGCCTTGACGAACAGATCCGGCAGCGGGCCAGAGTTCCTGTGGTGGACGGCGTGGCGGCCGCGGTGACCATTGCGGAATCGCTCGTCCGGATGCGGCTCTCCACGTCCAAGGTCCGGACCTACGCCACTCCCCGGCCCAAGACCGTCATAGGCTGGCCACTGGTGGGAGCGGATGTTCCCGCCACCCAGTAAGCCAGTAACCAGCAGGAGTACAGCATGACCGCCACGCCAACGCCCGGACCCGGACCCGTAGCCGTCGTCACCGGTGCCGGGTCCGGCATCGGCAGGGCGGTGGCCCGCCAGATGCTCGCGCAAGGCTACCGCGTAGCCCTGGCCGGCCGCCGCGAGGCGCAGCTGCTCGACACGGCGGACGGCCACCCGGACGCACTGGCGGTGCCGTGCGACGTCACAGTGCCCGACGACGTCGAACGCCTTTTCGCTGCCGTCCTCCACAGGTGGGGGAGAGTGGATGTGCTCTTCAACAACGCGGGCGTGTTCGGCCCGGCGGCGTCGGTGGATGACATCACCCTCGCGGACTGGGAAGCCACCGTTGCCGTGAACCTGACCGGATCGCTGCTGTGCGCCGGGGCGGCTGTCCGCGCCATGAAGGCGCAGAGCCCGCCGGGCGGCCGGATCATCAACAACGGATCCATCTCGGCGCATTCGCCGCGGCCGCGGACCGTGGCCTATGCCGTTACGAAACACGCCATGACGGGCCTGACCAAGAGCATCGAGCTCGACGGCCGCGCCTTCGGCATCACATGCGGCCAGATCGACATCGGCAACACCGCCACCGAAATCATGGACACCATCGGCGTCGGCTCCGGCGCGCTCCAGGCCGACGGCACACGCAAAGTCGAGCCCATGTTCCCGGTCGAGGACGCCGCCCGCGCGGTCCTCATGATGGCCGGCATGCCGCCGTCGGCCAGCGTGGGGTCGGTGGTCATCACGGCCGCCGGCATGCCCTTCATCGGCCGCGGCTAGCCCCGCCGCCACACCGCTTCCGCTACGTTTTCGGACATTCGCACCGGGGATCCCGTGCGCGGATGTCCGATGGCGCAGCGGATTTTTGCTGCCCAAAACACGTTCATAAAGTTCCACAATATGGAAACTGTTTATCCCCTTGCGGAAAAGTGTGAGCGGGGTTACTTTGGAACCAGACCCCGATTTTCCGGGGCTGTCCCCGATTGAATAGGTACAGATCAATGAAGATCCCAGATTCCGCGGCGCTGAAGGCGAGTTCGGTGCCGTCGAAGAAGAAGCCCCTGTACAGGTCGCTCTTCTTCCAAATTCTGATCGCCGTCGTGGCAGGTGTTCTTATCGGACATTTCTGGCCGAACCTTGGCTCGCAGCTGAGGCCGCTCGGTGATGGATTTATCCAGCTCATCAAGATGATCATCGCGCCGCTGATTTTCCTGGTGATCGTCACCGGCATTTCGGCCGTAGGCGACGTCAAGGCGGTCGGAAGGGTCGGAGTCAAAGCCCTTCTCTACTTCACCGCGGCCACGCTGTTCGCGCTGGTCTTCGGCCTCATCGTAGGCAACATCGTTCAGCCCGGTGCCGGCCTGAACATCGATCCCAGCACCCTTTCCCAGGAAGCCCTGGACGCCAAGACCGGCCACGCCGTGCCCAAGGACGCCGCGGCCTTCATCCTGGACGTCATCCCCACCAGCGTCATCGGCGCCTTCGCGAGCAATAGCCTCCTGCAGGTCCTGTTCTTCTCGGTGTTCTTCGGCGCGGCCATCGTCGTCATCGGCCGCGAGCGCTGCATGCCTGTCATCAGCCTCATGGAGACAGTCCTCGAGCTGATCTTCAAGATCATGTCCTGGATCATGAAGGTGGCCCCGATCGGTGCTTTCGGTGCCATGGCGTTCATCATCGGCCAGTACGGACTGGACACCCTCAGCACCTATGCGTTGCTCATCGCCGCCTGCTACGGCGCGGCCATCGTCTTCATCGGGCTCCTGTTCCTCGTGGCCTGGGGGTTCGCCCGCGTCCCGCTCTGGCAGTTCCTGAAATACACGCGGGAGGAGTTCCTCCTGGCCCTCGGCACGGCATCCACCGAAGCCGTCATGCCACGCATCATGACCAAGCTGACCAACGCCGGCTGTTCCCGGGCCACCACCGGCCTGGTGGTTCCCACCGGATACTCGTTCAACCTCGACGGCGCCGCGATCTACCTTTCGATTTCCCTGCTGTTCCTGGCCCAGGCATTCGGCCACAACCTGGACCTGGGCCAGCAGCTCGCGGCACTGGGTGTCCTCCTGCTGACGTCCAAGGGCATGGCCGGCGTCCCCGGCTCCTCCTTCCTGGCCCTGTCCGCCACCGCAGCGGCCCTGGGGATCTTCCCGGTTGCCGGCGTCGCCCTCCTCCTGGGAGCTGACCGCCTGATGGACTCGATGCGCGTGGTGGTCAACCTGCTGGGCAACTGCGTGGCCACCTTCGTGGTCTCCAAGTGGGAAGGCCAGTTCGACCGCGACGTCATGGTCCGGGCCTTCAAGGGCGAGATCACCAACCACGATTCGGCGATCATGCTCGGCGTCGAAGACGATTTCGAAGACCAGGAACTTGAACGGATCAGCGGGGGCGGGCAGCCTTCTCCCAAGTTCCGTGGCGGCCCGACGGCCGACCAGATCCCTGAATTCCAGATGAGCAAGCCCTCGGCGGCCATCAACCACGAATAGCCCCAGCCCTGCGGCCAAAGCCTCCAGCGTCTAGCCCGCGAACTCCGCCCCGAATATCCGGGGCGGAGTTTCGCGCGTTATGGCGTTTACGCGTTTTGGCGCTTACAGGGGCAGCAGGGCCGACAGATCGGCGCGGAGCCCGGAGGCGGCCACCCGTCCGGCCCCCACGGCGTCCGCCCAGCTCAAGCTCCCGGTCACCATCGCAAGCCAGGTGGCGGCGTCGCACTCTATGACGTTCGGCGGAGTGCCGCGCGTGTGGCGCGGACCTTCGACGCACTGGGTAACGCCGAACGGTGGTACCCGGACCTCAACTGAGTTGCCAGGTGCCCGGGCGGTGACTTCCTCAAGGGAGTACCGCACCGCCGTTGCGATCACGGATCGGGGGACTTCCGGAGCGGCGGAAGTTGCGGCCGGCGGCGTGCCGGCAGCCACCCACTGGGCCACGGCCGCGCGGCCCAGTTCAGGGTCAATCCGGCGTCGGGAAACAGCCAACGTCCTGGCACCTCCACATCGGTTTCTTCCGTCATTACCCTACGCCACCGGCTCCGGATCCAGACTGCTTTAGCCCGCCACACTAGGTACCGAGCGCGCGTAGGGCGAGTAGATTCCGGGGCTTCATCCGAGTGAAAGCAGGTACTCGGCCCCAAAATAATCGAGTACTCGGTCTCGGAATTCAGGTGTTTTGCCTCATAGCGCCCTCTATGGGTGGCCAGCATGCTTTCTAGTGAGGGTCTCCGGAGAATCAACAGCAAGTAAAGCCGACTCTTCGGTGGGGCCCGAAAGAGCGATGCAGCCCACTGCCGGACCCCGGTGGCGGGCACGGACGGACAACTGCAGGCCAAAACTCCTGACAGCCGTTCCTCACCGACATCCACGACCCCGAAGGACCGGTCATGAGCGCCCTTCCTCACGAAATCACTGATGTCCCGAACCAATTCAGCTGGACGAGCCTAAGCGACTTCTATACCGAGATCTCGCCCTATTTCCCCTTGGCCGTAGCAGGAGCCATCGTCTGGGGGCTGTGGATCTATCGGTTTGTCCTTTCCCGGCGCGCCAGGCCTATCCTGACCGATTTCCGCGCCACAACCTCGGTCATCGTCCCGTCGTTCCACGAGGACCCGGACATATTGATGAGCGCGCTGGAGTCCTGGCGGACGCAGAAGCCGGACGAGATCATCATCGTCCTTGACGTCGAGGATCTCGAAGCATTCAAGCGCATCACCGACCTTGGCGACAGCACGGTCAGGCCCGTCCTCTTCCACCACGTCGGCAAACGCTCCGCCCTGGGGGCGGGCGTGAGGCTGGCCAAGCACGAGATCCTGGTGCTGACGGACTCCGACACCTGGTGGCAGCCGGGGCTGCTGGCCAACGTGCAGATGCCCTTCGAGGACGCCTCGGTGGGCGCCGTGGGCACACACCAGAACGTGTACCAGCGGAACTCGAGCGTGTGGCGCCGGGTCGCCGACTGGCTCGTAAACCTGCGGTACCTCGACTATGTGCCGGCCCTGGGCCGGGCCGGGGCTGTGCCCTGCGTCTCAGGCCGGACCGCGGTCTACCGGAAGAGCGCCGTCCTCCCCGTCCTGGAACATCTCGAAAATGAGTACTTCATGGGCCGCCGCTGCATCTCAGGGGATGACGGGCGGCTGACGTGGCTGGTCCTCGCGTCCGGCTATAAGACCGTCCACCAGTCCACGGCGCGGGCAGTCTCCATGTTCCCGTCCAGCTTCCGTGCCTTCGTCAAGCAACGGGTCCGCTGGAGCCGGAACTCCTACCGCTGCTACCTGACGGCAATAGCCAATGGCTGGCTGTGGCGGGTTCCGTTCGTCACCAAGGTCACTGTCCTGCAGATCCTGCTGACGCCGGTCACCATGGGACTGACGCTCTTTTACCTCATCTTCAACAGGCTTGATCCGACTCCCCTCGGGGCCACGGCCGCGCTCTGCTGGCTGCTTCTGGGCCGCGGCATCCGCGGCATCTCCCACCTGCGCCGCCACCCGGGCGACATCGTGATCCTCCCGGTCCTGGCCTTCACCGTCATCCTGGTGGCCCTCCCCATCAAGGTCTATGCCTTCGCCACCATGAACAAACAGGGTTGGCTGACCAGGCACGCCGACCAAACGGGCGGAGACGGCCAGGACGCCAAGACCCTCGACACCAGCGCCCTCGACGCAACCGCCTCGAACGGAACGTCAATCGGCGCCCCGGGGCTGACGGCATGAGCGGCCGGCGGGGACCTTGGGTCATTCTCGCGCTCCTGGTGGTCGGGGCGGTGGCAGCCGGACTGATCTACGTGGGAAACGCCCGGAATATCAGCGCCGCCGAGGCCAGGGGTCGGAACGAAATTGCCAGCAACGGCAACGTGCAGGGGCGGCTCTACACCGGAAACCCGGCCACGGAAGCCAATCTCGTTGAGCGCGAGGATGAACGCCTGGTCTACGTCCGCACGATCGCCTCCGCAGCCCGCTGGCGCGTCGAAGGGCTGGAAGGCCCCTACCGTCTGCGGACCGGATCCGCCTATACCCTGATCCTGCCTGCGCGGAAGGCGGCGTACACCACGAGGGACCTTCTGGCTCTCGCGCCCAGGTCGTTCCGGGCGCAGGCGGGCGGCCACTACCTGCTGTCCGAGAGCGTCGTGGTGCTGGCCGGCGCCACGCTGTTCCTGAACGCGCCGGCGCCGAACCAGGGACTGAAGCTCCGCATGGAGAGCGGCCCGGAATCTTTCGTTTCGGTCGTGACCCTGGGCGGCTCGCTCGCGATCGGCGGTGCCAAGGAGTCCACCGCAACCGTCACCAGCTGGGATAGCGCCAAGGGCGCGCCGGACACCATAACGGCCGACGGCCGGGCCTACATCAGGGTCATCGGGGGCCACGCGTCGATTTCGCATTCCCACATGTCCAACCTCGGCTTCTGGAGCGGTAACACCGGCGGCCTGTCGCTGACGGGCACAGACGCCATAAGCACCTTCAGCGAGAAGCCCCCGACGCCGGCGGAGACAGCGGCGGCCTCCGCGGGAGCGCGGCTGCTCCCCGACAAAGAGCTGACCACCCTGTTCAAGCAGTCGGGGCAGGACTACAGTTTGGTCACCGCGGGAATCGAGAACCTCCGAGTGGACAAGAATGCTTTCGGCCTCTTTGTGACCAACGCCAGGGACATCGCGATACGCGACACGGCCATTACCCGCAGCCTCGTCGACGGCCTGGTGCTGCACCGTTATGTCACGGACGCCTCCATTACCCGGACCACGTCCTCGGACAACGCCGTTGACGGCTTCAGCGTGGGCAGGTCCACAACGCGCGTTTCCCTTGACGCCGTGGACGCCCGCGGCAACGGGCGCAACGGCATGACGTTCGACGGGCGGCCCCTCGCCGACGGGCCCAATGCCGTTGGCACCCCGGTGGACGCCTATGGCAGCAACCGCGTGACGGGCAGCCGGGCCGAGCGGAACGCGCGCTACGGCGTCGAGCTCAGCGGCGGCAGCAACCTCACGGTCGCGGACAGCGTCCTCGTGAAGAACGACGTCGGCGTGGTGGTGAACAACGGCGCCACGGGCGTGACGATCGCCGGCAACGAGTTCCGCGACCAGGTGCGGCAGGCCGTCGCTGTCCGTGATGCCGACGCAAGGGCCAACGTGACCAGAAATACGATCGCCGGCGGCGACACCGGGATATACGTGCGGGACGCCCACGCCGACATCACGGGCAACACGCTGACGGACATCTCCAACCACGCGGTGACGTTGCTCGGCGACGTGAAGGACACAGCCGTAGAGGGCAACGCGATTGCCGGCTACGGATCCACCGCCATCTGGAAGGAAGAATCAACTGCCGCAGAACTGGGGGAGAACGACCTCCTGGGGTGGGCCCCGGCCTACACCGTGGAGCGGGTGGTGGACTCCGTCTTCCAGCCGCTCACCTTCATCTGGCTCATGCTCGGCGCCCTGCTGCTGGTGACGGCAGCCGCCAAGGGACGGCGGTCCCGCCACGTGTTCCGCAGCCCGTACGCAGACCGCGTGCCGCTGACATCGCTGACGAGGGGGATCATCGCCCTTGAAGACGTCAGGCCGCCGCACTGATGGCGCGCACGTGGCTCGCCCCTCGGTGGATGATCCTCCTCGGCCTCGTAACTGTCGCCGTGGTTAGCGCCGCTGTGGCTGCCGCGATCGCATTGAGCCAGCAGGGCATCCCGCCCACCGGGGGGACAAGCCCCGGCGCGGAAAGCACACCCGCGAAAACGGGAGGGGCCAGTACGTCGGCCAGGCCGACCGGGACGGCTCGGCCGCCGGTTACGGCGGGCTGTCCACGCGCAACAGTAACCGTCACCACGGGGTCGGAACTGAAGGCGGCCCTGGCCAATCCGGAACCCGGTGCGGTCATCAGGCTTGCCGACGGCCTCTACACCGGGAACTTCGTGGCAACAGGCAAGGCGACTGCCGGCAGGCCAATCACATTGTGCGGAGGGGCGGGTGCCGTGCTGGATGGTGGGGGAACCGAGGACGGCTACGTGCTCCACCTCAACCGGGCTTCCTATTGGATCGTCAAGGGCTTCACGGTCAGGAACGGGCAGAAAGGCATCATGGCCGATGAAACAACAAACTCCCTGTTGCAGGGCATCTCCGTCAGCGGGACCGGAGACGAGGCAATCCACCTGCGCAGGTTCAGCTCCGACAACGAGGTGGTGGGGAACACCATCCGTGGAGCCGGTTCGAGGAAGCCCAAGTTCGGGGAAGGGATCTACGTGGGCACCGCAGAGAGCAACTGGTGTGACATCAGCAACTGCGAACCAGACAGGAGCGATCGAAATCGGATAATCGGCAACACCATCTCCGGCACCACGGCGGAGTGCATCGACATCAAGGAAGGCACGTCCGACGGCGTGCTGTTCAACAACACCTTTGACGGTTCTTCACTGGCCGACGCCGACTCCTGGGTTGACGTCAAGGGCAGGGGCTGGACCATCGAAGGCAATACGGGCAGGAATTCGCCCAGGGATGGATTCCAGACGCACGAAATAATTGACGGTTGGGGGACCGGCAATGTCTTCCGCAACAACTTGGCGGAAGTCAACGGCCCGGGGCTCGGCTACTCGCTGAAACCGGTGCGCGGCAACGTCGTCGAATGCAGCAACAGAGCCACTCAAGCCGGCCAGGGTCTCTCAAACGAACCCTGCAGTTCCGGCTAGGGAAACAGCCGGGCCAGCCCGGCCCCTTCATCAGCTCGCGGCCACTTCATTAGCTCAAGTTCGAATCGAGAAACCAATGAACAACCTTGCTTCCTTCAGCGCGCCCAAAATCACGGTGGTCGGAACCGGATACCTCGGTGCCACCCACGCCATTTCCATGGCCGTCCTGGGATTCGACGTCCTCGGGTTCGACGTCGACCATCACAAGATCGCGCAGCTGCGCACCGGCAAAGTTCCCTTCTTCGAACCCGGCCTGCCGGAGAAGCTGGAGGAGGCGCTGGCGTCGGGCCGGCTGCACTTCACCACGAACATGGATAAGGTGGCGGGGTTCGGCGACGTTCACTTCGTCTGCGTGGGGACCCCGCAGTCGGCTGATTCCACCGCCGCAAACCTGAGTTACGTCGACGCAGCGTTCTCGGAACTCGCAGCCCGCATCACGCGCAAGGCGCTGCTCGTGGGCAAGTCCACGGTTCCCATCGGAACGGCCGCCCGGCTCACGCAGATGGTGCAGGACATATCACCGCTCGGCCCGGAACTGGAGCTCGCCTGGAATCCGGAGTTCCTGCGGGAGGGCTTCGCCGTGCAGGACACCCTGCATCCGGACCGCCTGGTTTTTGGCGTGGCATCGGAATGGGCAGAGGCCATGCTTCGGCGGACTTTCCTTCCGCTGCTGGACGAAGGAATTCCCCTCATCGTCGCCGACCTGGCCACAGCCGAACTCGTGAAGGTGGCAGCGAATTCCTTCCTGGCCACCAAGATCTCATTCATCAACGCCATGGCCGAAGTCTGCGAGTGCACATCCGCGGACGTGAGCCTGCTGGCGCAGGCCCTGAGCCTGGACTCACGCATCGGCGGGCGGTTCCTCAAGCCGGGACTGGGCTTCGGCGGCGGCTGCCTGCCCAAGGACATCCGGGCCTTCAAACACCGCGCCGAGGAGCTCGGGGTGGGCCAGGCCGTCAGGTTCCTCGGCGAAGTCGATTCCATCAACAACCGCCGCCGTGTCCGCACCGTTGACCTGATCAGGGAACTGGCCGGCGGAGACCTGACCGGCGTGCGCGTGGCCGCGCTCGGGGCGGCATTCAAACCCAACTCCGACGACGTCCGGGACGCCCCGGCCCTCGACGTGGCCCGGCTGCTCTACATGGAGGGCGCCGTGGTCACGGTTTATGATCCGGAGGCCAACGCCAATGCCCACCGACTCTATCCGGACCTGAACTACGTCGGTTCGCTGGCCGAGGCTGCAGACCAGGCTGACGTGGTGGCCCTGCTCACCGAGTGGGAAGAATTCCGGCAGGCGGATCCGAACAGCCTCGGTGCGCGGGTCAGGCACCGGCGCATCCTTGACGGCCGGCACGCCCTCGATCCGGACCGCTACACATCTAAGGGGTGGGAGTACCGCGCCCTGGGGCGGCCGTACCAGCCAGCCGTCCGGGTCCGGCAGAACGTGGAGAAGCCTGCCACGCAGCTTCCGCTGTAGGCGTGCCGGGCTGTAGGGCAGCTTCCGCTGTAGGGCGTGCCGGGCAGGAGGGCAGCTTCCGCCGTCGGGCGTGCGGGGCAGGAGGGACTTAGTCCAGCAGAGCCGAAACCGCATGCCCCAGGCGGATCCTGCCCACCGGCCGGCCGCCGCCGAGGACGGGCTCAACCACCTTTTCAAGCACACTGGACACGCCGGGAATGTCCACGGCGCCGGCGGCAGCCAGCAGCGTCAGGCCGATCAGGGAGGTGGCGCGCAGGTTTCCGTCCAGCACCTTCACGGCCACCGAGACGCCCTGCGTCGTGGCCATGACCAGGAGGCCCTCGGCGCCGATCTTGGCGATGACGTCCAGCTCCTCCATCACGATGGTGTTGGCTTCGCCCTTGCCCTGCACAGCCCAGGGGTAGTCCAGCATCGAGGTGGCGATGGTGGCTGCCCGGGCGTTGGAGTTCTTGTCGCCGGGCGCCTTCGCCAGTTTGGAGTAGGCGCGGGCCAGCCCGGTCAGGGAAATCGCGGCCACGGGGGCGCCGCAGCCGTCGATGCCCAGGTGGGCGATCCGCTCGCCCGAATACTCTTCGATCACGGTGCGGATGCGCTGCTGCAGGGGATGGTTGGGTTCCAGGTAGCTGTGGGTGTCCCAGCCGTTTTCCGTGCAGGCCCAGAGGAATGCAGCGTGCTTGCCGGAGCAGTTGAAGGCCAGCCTGGACTTTCCCTTCTCGGAGCGGGTGAGCCAGGTGCGGGCCGTCTCGTCCTGCGGCCAGGCGGCCGGGCACTGAAGCTGCTCCTCTTTGACGCCCGCGGCTTTCAGCATGCCCTCCACCACGTCCATGTGGTCCAGCGAGCCGGTGTGGGAGGCGCAGGCGAGCGCCACCTGGGCGCCCCGCAGCGGTACGCCGGACTGCATTGACGCGAGCGCCTGCAGCGGCTTCAGCGTGGAGCGGGCAAGAATCGGCGTGGTGATGTCACCGAGCTGCGTGACCACCAGTCCGTCCGCGGCGAGGACCACTGCTGCTCCAATGTGCCGGGATTCGACGAATCCGCTCCGTTCCACAACCGCAAGTTCGACGGCGGACTCCACAGTGAACGTGGCATGCGAATGTAGTGGCATAGCCCAAGTCTAGGTGCCGGATTCCCATTCCCCGGGACCCATCAGGGGCCGGTCCGCCCCTACTCCACCGTGACCATGACGGACTGCCAGCCCGAGGCGCCGTCCGGCACCGGATCCGCCCTTTTCTCCGTCTGCACCTCGCCGGTACCGTCCGTGGCACGCACCTTGATGTAGTGCGAACCAGGCTTGGCGTCCCAGTCGAAGGACCATTGCTGCCACGTCACCACCGAGGCCTCTTCGGACAGGACGGCCGGGGCCCAGTCGGCGCCGTCGATCTGGACCTCCACCTTGGTGATGCCCCGGGTCTGGGCCCACGCAGTGCCGCCGATCGCCACGCGCCCGGCGGGCACCACGGCGAAGGACTTGGGCACCTCCACCCGGGCCATCGTCTTGATGGGGCCGCGTTCGGACCAGCCACGCTGCGTCCAGTAGGCCTTGCTGTCCGCGAAGCGCGTCACCTCCAGGTCCACCACCCACTTGGTGGCGGAGACGAAGCCGTACAGCCCGGGCACCACCATGCGGACGGGGTAGCCGTGCTCCAGCGGCAGCGGCTCGCCGTTCATGCCGATGGCGAGCATGGCGTCGCGGTCATCCTGCAGGACCTCCAGCGGAGTGGACGCGCTGAACCCGTCGATCGACGTGGAGAGCACCATGTCCGCCCCGTCCTTGGGCCGGGCACGCTTGAGGACTTCGCGGATGGGCAGCCCGAGCCATTTGGCGTTGCCGGCAAGATTGCCGCCCACGGGGTTGGAGACGCAGGTGAGGGTCACATGGGACTCGATCAGCTCGGCGTCGAGCAGGTCCTGGAACGTCAGCCGGACCTCCTGCTCCACGAGGCCATGCACGCGCAATTCCCACTCCTCGGCGTTGATTTCGGGAACGCTCAGGGCTGTGTCGATCCGGTAGAAGTCGCCGTTCGGCGTCAGCCACGGCGTGACGCCGGGCGCCGCGGACTGCACCCCGGCAGGAACTGTGGCAGCGGCCTTGCCCGGCGACGGCAGCCGGAGCGACTCGCGGGCCTGCGCCACGTTGCTGCGCGCAGCGCTCAGCAAACGGCCTCCGATCGCGGCAATGCCTGCGGCCGCGGCGGTCAGGCCGGTCGCCGTAAAGAAGGCGCGCCGGGTGCTCACCGGCCGGCCCGGCCCCTTCGCCGCGACATCAGCCGGAACATCGGGAAAGGACTGTAGCCGCCACACCCGGGCGACCAGGAGCCGCAGCACGATGAGCCCGGCCACGGTTCCGAGGAGCGTCGGCACGGCATCCACCGGCTTGACGCTTGCGCGGGTCACCACGCTGGCCACGATGATGGCGCCCATCAGCAGCACGCCGGCCGCACCCAGTGCCCACTTCCGGTAGGCCACCACTCCCAGCACGCACGCCAGCAGGAAAATGGTCAGGCCCATCCCCACGAAGAGCGCGGCCTTGTCATTCGTGCCGAACGTGGCGATCGCAAAGTCCTTCATCCACGGCGGCGTGAAGTCGATGAACGTGGAGCCCAGCGCGATGACGGGGGCGGCCCGGGCCGTAAAGAACGCGCCGATCATTTCCGCGACGGACAGTACGACGGCGGCAGCCGCCACGCCGGCCAACGCCGCCAATGGGGCGGGGCCCTTGAGCCACTTCGTGAGCTTCTTCATGACCGTGGTTCGTAGCGGCCGGTCCGGGGGATTGTTCCCGAGGCCGGGAACAATGGGCGGGAACAATGGCCGGGAACAATGGGCCGGGCCGACACAGCTTAGGATCCAGCACGGTCCACAAAGTACGCTTGGAGACTGTGAAGGTACTCGTCATTGGCCCCGGCGGCCGCGAACACGCCATTGTCCGCTCCCTGCTTGCAGACCCCAACGTTTCCGAAGTCCACGCGGCTCCGGGCAACGCCGGTATCAGCAAGCTTGTCCCCACGCACGCCATTGACGGGAACGATCCTGATGCCGTGGCGGCGCTGGCCACCCGGCTGGATGTCGACCTGGTGGTCGTAGGCCCGGAGGCGCCCCTCGCTGCCGGCGTTTCCGACGCCATCCGCGCCGCGGGCATCCCCGTGTTCGGCCCCAGCAAGGCAGCAGCCCAGCTCGAGGCCTCCAAGGCCTTTGCCAAGCAGATCATGGCCGAAGCCGGCGTGCCCACTGCCATGGCGCTCGTGGCGGGCAACGCCGAGGAAGCCGCAGCGGCCCTGGACACCTTCGGCGCACCCTACGTCGTCAAGGACGACGGCCTGGCCGCAGGCAAGGGCGTGGTGGTCACCCACAACCGCGACGAAGCCCTCGCCCACGCGCAGAGCTGCTTCGCCGCCGGCGGCACCGTGGTGATCGAGGAATTCCTGGACGGCCCCGAGGTTTCCGTGTTCGTCCTGTGCGACGGCCGCAACACTGTCGCCCTGTCGCCGGCCCAGGACTTCAAGCGCATCTACGACAACGACGAAGGCCCCAACACCGGCGGCATGGGCGCCTACACGCCGCTGGAATGGGCCCCGGAAGGCCTCGTCCAGGAAGTCATCGACCGCGTGGCCCAGCCCACCGTGAACGAGATGGCCCGCCGCGGCACCCCCTTCGTGGGCGTCCTCTTCGTCGGCCTCGCGCTGACCTCCCGAGGCACCCGCGTCATCGAATTCAACGTCCGGTTCGGCGATCCCGAGACCCAGGCCGTGCTGGCCCGGCTCAAGACGCCGCTCGGTTCCCTGCTCCTGGCGGCTGCCAAGGGCGAACTGGACAAGGCAGAAGAGCTGCGCTGGTCCAAGGACACGGCAGTCGCCGTCGTCGTGGCGTCCGAAAACTACCCCGACACCCCGCGGACCGGCGACCGCATCCGCGGCCTGAAGAAGGTGGACGAGCTGGACGGCGTCCACGTGATCCACGCCGGGACCAAGCTCGACGACGAAGGCAAGGTGGTTTCCGCCGGCGGCCGCGTGCTCGCCGTGGTGGCGCTGGGCTCCGACCTCGTCGAGGCCCGGGAAAGGGCGTACGACGGCGTGGAGCTGGTTCAGCTGGAAGGCGCCCAGTTCCGTTCGGACATCGGCGGCAAGGCCGCCCGCGGCGAAATCAAGGTGGCGTCTGGCGCCGCGGCCTCGTCGGCTGCCAAGGCCGCCTCCGCTCCTAAAGAAAAGGCATGACAGTGGCTGAACTTGAGAGCAACCTCAGCGAGCCGAGGCGCGGACTGGACACCGCGCCCCTGGAGCTTCCGGGCTGGAACCATGTCTATTCGGGCAAGGTCCGCGATCTGTACGTCCCGGTCGACGAGTCCATCAGCGAGCAGTTCGGGCAGGACTGCGTGCTGGTGGTTGCGAGCGACCGCATCAGCGCCTACGACCACGTGCTCAGCAGCGAAATTCCTGACAAGGGCCGCATCCTCACCCAGCTGAGCCTCTGGTGGTTCGACCAGCTGGGCGTCGAGCACCACGTCCTGGCCTCCTCAGTGGAGGACGGGGTGCCCGCCGCCGTTGAGGGCCGGGCCATGATCTGCAAGAAGCTGGAGATGTTCCCGGTCGAATGCATTGCCCGCGGCTACCTCACCGGGTCCGGCCTCGTGGAGTACCGGCAGTCCGGCACGGTGTGCAGCATTCCCCTGCCGGCCGGGCTGGTGGACGGCTCGCGCCTGGAGAAGGCCATCTTCACGCCGTCGGCCAAGGCCGAGGTGGGCGAACACGACGAAAACATCACCTATGACGCCGTCGCGTCAATGGTGGGCGACGACATCGCCGGGCGCCTGAAAGAACTGACCCTGGAGATCTACACCAAGGCCGAGCAGACGGCACGGGACCGCGGCATCATCCTGGCGGACACCAAGGTGGAGTTCGGCTACGACGTGGTGACCGGCGCCATCACGCTGGGCGACGAAGTCCTGACGCCCGACTCCTCACGGTTCTGGGACGCCGCCACGTACGAGCCCGGGAAGGCCCAGCCCTCCTACGACAAGCAGTATGTCCGTGACTGGCTGACCTCGGCCGAGTCCGGCTGGGACAAGGCCTCAGACACCCCTCCGCCGGCCCTGCCCGCGGACGTCGTGGAACGCACCCGTGCCCGCTACATTGAGGCGTACGAGAAGCTGACCGGCCGGACGTTTAACTAAAGGTCGCGTTCAGCCAGCGGACGCGTTCAGCTGGCCAACGAAAGTGGCGCCCTCCGGGATCCGTTCCCGGAGGGCGCCTTTTCGTTCTCTTAGCTTGCTTCGGCCGCGGCTGCCCGGCGCTGCGCGAGCCTGATCTCCAGCATGGCGTCGAGGGCCTGCTGCACGCGGTCCTGGGCGCCGGCGGCGCTGAACTCCTTCTGCGCTTCCTCGAGGTGGACCAGCGCTTCCTCGGATTCGCCCGCTGCCTTGAGCGATTTGCCCAGGAGCAGCGACACCTCGCCGGCCGTGTGCTTGGCCAGGGCGGCGCGCTCGGCGTGGATCTCCCGCAGTTTCTGCACGGCCGCCACGATGTCGCCGGTGAGGTAGAGCCAGCGGGCGCGGATGAAGGCGACCTCGAGCTGGTCCGTCTTGTTGCCGCCCACGATGGAGAGCGCGAGTTCGGCGCGTTCGATGGCGGACAGGGTTTCGGGCTCGACGATCCCGGAGGAGAGCCTGACGGCGGCCGACGCCTTGTTGAAGCGGGCCCAGAGATCGATGTCGTTCGCGGGGGAGAGCAGCTTGGCCGCGCGCTCGTGGTGCTTGATGCCTTCCGGGTAGTCGTGCCGCATGAACGCGACGTTCCCGATCACCCAGGCCACCTCCCCGGCCAGCTGGGACATGGAGTGCTCGTCCATCTGCTCGTTCATGTCCTGGCAGTACTTCCAGGCCTCGTCCAGCCGGCCGCTTTCCGCCAGGGCGCCGATCAGGGCCCGGAGCGCGCCGATGATCAGCGTGGATCCCTTGGGTAGCTGCGTGCACTGTTCCACGGCCTTCTGGGCATGCTCGACGGCGGCGCTCAGCTGGCCCTGCCCGTGGCACAACGCCGCGAGCATCTGGCGGGCACGGACCCCCAGCCCGGCGGATTCCGTGGCCATGGGGTGCTCCAGCAGGTGCTCCATGACCTTCTGGCACTCCTTCAGCTGGCCCTGCTTCATGAGGCACTCGGCCTGCATGTAGGTCATGTTCCACCACGCGCTGGTGTTCTTGCCTTCGAGGGCGATGCGCGCGGCCGTGGCGGCATGTTCGGCGGCGAGGGCATAGTCACGCAGATCCCAGGCCTGCCGGGCATACAGCCCCGCCAGTACGTATTCGGCGTCGCTGACCGAGATGGGCTGGCTCCAGGCTTCGAGAGCTTTGGGCGCGAGCTCAAGCCTGCGGGCGAGCTCCTCGATGACATCTGCTGTGGGTTCCCTGCGGCCGGTCTCCAGCAAGGAAATATAGCTGGGGGAGTAGAGGTCCTTGCCCAGCTCCGCTTGGGTGAGGCCGCGCTCGAGCCGCTCTGCTCGGAGCTTCTCCCCGAATCCGTTACCCACGGGATCCTCCTTATTCCGGACACGTCTTGTACATAATGCTTGACACGCCCTGTGGAAAACATTTTACAATGTATGTCAACAAGGAAAGTGCTGACTTTGTAACGAATCCGACTCGTATTGAGGACCACACATGTTGAAGAAGATTGCAGCCGCTGCCGTACTGGCAGGGGCCCTCGCATTCTCCGCCACGGCCCCTGCCATTCTGTCCGCCGGTTCCGCCGCTGAGAGCGCGGGGACCACTGTTGCCATTGGCAACTGGCCGGATCCAATGAGCGTCAACTACATGAACATCGGCAACTGGCCTGACCCTATGTAACAGGCTTTCCTCAGGAAGAGGGCCCCGGGACATGCGCGAACCATGTCCCGGGGCCCTTTCCTTTTCACCACGTTGTACTGTGGCGGCGGTGGCCGGGGCGTCAGTAATCGAGGTGCTCAGCGGAACGGCCGACGCCGGGAGTCGTGCCTGGGGGATCGTCGGCATCGCGGCGCTGCTGGAGTCCCTGGTGCTTTTCGTACTCGGCCTGCGGTTGCGCCACCGGTACCTGAACCAGGTCCAGGGGTACGAGAGCCGCGGCGACTACCTGACGGACGACGGTTCCAACCGGTTCCAGATTCCTTTGCTGGGGGACGGCCAGGCGCGGCAGAACATCACCCACGAAGGCCTCTAAGCCTTCAAGGTACAAGAGCCGCACTAAGGACAAATCAGGGCAAAAAAGAGGGCCTCCCCGTTGGGGAGACCCTCTTTGTTTGGTCGGGATGACAGGATTTGAACCTGCGACCTCTTCGTCCCGAACGAAGCGCGCTACCAAGCTGCGCTACATCCCGATCCGCTGCAAAAGCAACTTTACAAGGATAGCCGATGCAGGGCCCACATGCGAAATCGAGGCCAGGACCCGTTGAAAATCCCCTGCATTGCCGCTCGGAGGGTGTTGCGGCCGCTGATTCTCCCCACTTTTGGTTGCCTTTCTGCGCCAGAAAGGCGGAACCCGCCGCCGGCCTCCTCCAAAGGTGGGGGAAACCCGGCGGGCCGCCTGGCGGTGCATCAGGCCAGGACTCAGACCAGCGAATCCTTCCAGGCCCCGTGGAGCCGGGCAAAGCGTCCGCCGCCGCCGATCAGCTCCTCCGGGGTGCCGTCCTCCACTACCCGGCCGGCGTGGATGACCAGCACGCGGTCGGCCGTCTCCACCGTGGACAGCCGGTGCGCGATGATCAGGGCGGTGCGCCGCCCGGTGCCGGCGCGGGAGCCGGCGGGGCCGCCGTCGTCCGTTCCCCGCAGCAGCCGGGCCAGGCCGCCCTGGACAAGGCGCTCCGAGGGGATGTCCAGCGAGGACGTCGCCTCGTCAAGGATCAGGACCGCCGGCCGGGCCAGCACGGCCCGGGCGAAGCTGATCAGCTGGCGCTGCCCGGAGGATACGCGGCCGCCGCGTTTGTTGACGTCCGTGTCGTAGCCCTCGGGGAGCTCGCTGATGAACTCGTGCGCGCCCACCGCCCGGGCGGCTGCCTCGATCTCGTCACGTGACGCCTCAGGCCGGCCCAGTGCGATGTTGTCCGCCACTGAGCCGCTGAACAGGAAGGCCTCCTGCGTGACCATCACGATGTTCCGGCGCAGGTCCGCCGTGGTCAGCCGGCGCAGGTCCACGCCGTCAAGCGTGACCGAGCCGGACGTGACGTCGTAGAAGCGGGCAATCAGTTTGGCGAGCGTGGATTTGCCGGCGCCGGTCTGGCCCACAAGCGCCACCGTCTGGCCTTCGGGGATGGTGAGGTTCAGTTCCGGGATGATGAGCGGTCCGTTGCCGTAGCGGAACTCGACGCCCTTGAACTCGACCGCGCCTCGCGCCTCGCGGAGCTCCACGGCGTTCCGGGGCGGGCGGACGGTAGGAACCTCTTCGAGCAGGCCTGACACCTTTTCGAGGGCCGCCTGGGCGCTTTGGAAGGAGTTGTAGAACATCGCCATCTGGTCCACCGGCTGGAAGAAGCGCTTCGTGGACAGCATCAGTGCCAGCAGCACGCCTACGGCCAGATCGCCGGTGAGCACCCGGAACCCGCCGAACAGCAGCACCGCGGCGACGCAGAAGTTGCCGATCAGGACCAGGCCCGGCTGGAACACGCCGTTCAGGTTGATGGACCGGACTGTCACCCTGCGGTAGTCGTCGGCCAGTTCTCCGTAGGTTCCGGCGTTCTCGCGCTCCCTGCGGAAGGCCTTGACGGCACGGATGCCGGTCATCGTTTCCACAAAGTGGACGATCAGCCGGGCCGACACCACCCGCGATTCCCGGAACGCTATCTGGGAGTGCTTCTGGTACCAGCGGGCCAGGAAGAACATGGGCACGCCGGCGGCGAGCACGATCAGCCCGCTGCGCCAGTCGAGGACCAGGACCGTCACGGCCGTGAACACCATGAAGAGCATCCCGGATGCCAGGGAGCTGACGCCGGAGTCCAGGAGTTCCCGGAGGGCCTCGAGATCCGAGGTCTGCCGTGCGATGATCCGGCCCGAGGTGTACTTCTCGTGGAATTCGAGGCTGAGCCGCTGGGTGTGGCGGAACACCCGCAGCCGCAGGTCCAGCAGCATCGCCTGGCTGAGCTTGGCCGTTGACGTGACATACAGCGCCGTCAGCACGGAGGCGGCCACTGCCGCCGTGAGATAGGCGACGCCGGTGATCGCCAGCGGGAGATTGTCGCCGGCGCGGAGGGCCGGCAGCGCGTGGTCGATGCCGAAGGCAATCAGGGCAGGCCCGGCCACGCGGGCCGCCTGCGACAGGACCACCGTGGCGATGGTCAGCCAGAACCGCAGCCGGACGGGACGGATCAGCGACCCCAGCAGGGCGAGCGACCGCCGTCGTACTGCTTTGCTGTCGCTCTTGCTCAGGTGGGCGTTGTCCTCGTTGGCGGTGCCGAATGCTGCTGTGCTCATCGGATGGGTTCCCCTGCGTCGTCTTCGAGGGCCGACAGTTCGGAGTCCAGGTCGCGGGGCTCCGTCTCCAGGCTGGCGATGACGTACCGGTAGTGGGCGTTGGCGGCGAGCAGCTCGGCATGGGTTCCGACGGCGGCGATGCGTCCTTCCTCGAGCAGCGCCACCCGGTCCGCCAGCGCCACGGTGGACGGCCTGTGCGCGACGATCAGCGTGGTGGTACCTGCCAGCACCTCCCGCAGGCGGTGTTCCACGAGCTCTTCGGTGTTGACGTCCAGGGCGGACAGCGGATCGTCCAGAACCAGCACCGTGGGCCTGGCCGCGATGGCGCGGGCGAGGGCAATGCGCTGCCGCTGGCCGCCGGACAGACTCAGCCCCTCCTCGCCGATGAGCGTATCCAGGCCGTCCGGCAGGGAGTAAGCGAAGTGGGCCTGGGCGGTGTCCAGCGCCTCCTCCAGGATTTGCTCGAGGCCGCCCCCTGCGTCTTGGCCGGTGACGGATGTCCGGGCACTCGCCGTCCGGGCGCCAAGTAGCACGTTGTCCCGGACGGAGCTGGAGAAGAGCGTGGTGTCCTCAAACGCCACGCCCACCACGCTGCGCAGTTCCTCCACGCTGAAGGCGCGCAGGTCCACGCCGTCGATGGTGATGGAGCCCTCCGTGACGTCGTAGAGCCGCGGAACGAGCTGCAGCAGCGCGCTCTTTCCGCTCCCGGTGATGCCCACGAGCGCCATGGTTTCGCCGGGCCGGATATCCAGCCGGATGTCCTTGAGGATCGGCTTGTCCGGGGCATCGTCAAAGGCGAACGTGACATTGTTGAAGCTCAAGGCACCCTTCAGCTCGGCGGGACGCTGGGGTACCGCGGGGCTGGTGATGGTGTTTTGCGAATCCATGACCTCGAAGTGGCGGTCCAGGGCGCTCTTGGCGGTCAGGGCCATGGCCAGCAGCATGCCGGAGAATTCCACGGGGGCCGCTATGACGGCCGCGGTGGCGAAGAATGCCACGAGGGCTCCGATGCTTAGCTGCCCGTCCGCCACCAGCATGATGCCCGCCACCAGGCCGGCGCCCAGCGCGAGTTCCGGCAAAAGCGTGACCACCATGCTGAAGGTGGCCTGGTGCCTGGCCTTGGCGATCTCGGTCTGGCGGAGTTCCTCGGCCTGGCCGTTGAAGGTCTCCAGCGCTTCCCGGCTTCGGCCGAAGGCCTTCAGCACGCGGATCCCGTGGACGGATTCCTCCACCGTGGTGGCCAGGTCCCCGGCCTGGTCCTGGCTGCGCCGCGCCACCTTGCTGAAGCGCGTCCTGAAGCGGAAGCCGTAGGCCATGATGGGCACCGCCGCGGCGAGGAAGATGAGGGCCAGCTGCCAGCTCATGGTGAACATCACGACGACGCCGATCACCACCGTCAGCGTGGTCACCACCAGCATGATGGCACCGAACGCCATCCAGCGCCGCAGGAAGTTCAGGTCCGTCATGGCGCGGGAGAGCAGCTGCCCCGATCCCCACCGGTCATGGAAAGAGACCGTAAGGTCCTGCAGGTGGCCGTACAGCGAGACCCGCATCCTTGTCTCCACAGTGGTGGCCGGGTTGATGACGAACGTGCGGCGGAGCGCAACCAGAGCGGCTTCGGCGATGCCCAGGGTGAGGATGATTCCGGCGGAGGACCACACGGCCGCCGCGGTGGCGCCCGGCCTGAGGGAATCGTTGATGAGGCCGCGCAGCACCTGAGGGATGGTGAGTGCCACCACGCTGGCCAGGAGCGCGCACATCAGCCCCATCAGCAGCCGGGGGAGGATTGGCTTAACGTGGGGGTACAGTCGGCTGACGGATCTGAAAAATGAACTCTGCTTGGCCATGCCCGCTTCTCAACTCGCGAATGTAGTGTCCCGTAGCAACTACCCTATGCCATCGGTGACGCGGTTCACACGGGGATCAGAAGTCAGGGGCGGGCAGTGAGTGTGAGAAGCACGGCCTCAGGCTTGCAGGCGATGCGGATGGGGGCGAAGCGCGAGGTGCCGATGCCGCCCGACACGTTCACCGGCGTCGTATGTCCGTTGCTCTGCCAGTCATGGAGGCCCTTGGCGCGCCAGGTGGGAATGTCGCAGTTGGCAATGATGGCGCCGAAACCGGGGATGCAGAGCTGGCCGCCGTGCGTGTGGCCGGCGAGCAGCAGGTCCGCGCCGTCCTCGGTGAAGTGGTCCAGCACGCGCTGGTACGGGGCATGGATGACGGCCACACGCAGGTGCTCGGTTGCGTCCTGGCCCCTGGTTCCCCTCGGCCAGCCCGCATACCGTTCGCGCTTGAGGTGGGGATCGTCCACGCCGGAAAAATCGAACCGCATCCCCTTGAGCACAATCGACTGGTGCCGGTTGGTCAGGTCCACCCAGCCGCCCATGCCGAAACCTGACCGGAGGCGCGGCCAGTCAAGTTCCTCCTCGTCCGGCTTGGCCTTGGAAGGGCCCAGCAGGTAGGACGCCGGGTTCTTGAGCCGCGGCGCGTAATAGTCGTTGGAGCCCGGAACGAATACGCCCGGGAATTCCAGCAGCGGCGCCAGAGCCCTGAGTAGCGGATCCACCGCTTTGGGATGGCTGAGGTTGTCGCCGGTGTTCACCACGAGGTCTGGCTTCAGCCCGGCCAGGGAATACAGCCATGCCGCTTTCGCCTTCTGCCCCGGAACAAAGTGGATGTCGCTCAGGTGCAGGATCCGGAACGGATCCCGGCCGCGCGGCAGGATGGGAAGGGTTTCTTCCCGCAGCACAAACTGGTTCTTCTCCCACAGCCCGTACCCCGTGGCCGCGAGGGCTGCCATGGCTCCCGCTCCGGCGGTTACGGCAAAGCCGCGCCCGATGCTACGGACGCGGCTCGCCAGTTGTGATGTGTCGATCACGCTCAGCCATTTCCCTTGTTGCCGTTTCCGCCGCCGGTCCTGCCGCCGGTGCTTCCGGTCGGCGACGGCTGTGGATTATTCGGTACCGGGACCGAAGGCTGGAACTGGGGCGTCCCGTAGAGCAGGTTGGACGGCGGTTCGGGGAAGGGATCGGTGCCGTACGCGGGGGCAATCTGGGACATGAACTGGGAGAACATCGGCCCGGCGATCATGTAACCGTCAATGCCTGTGTAGAACTTGCCGTTCACGGTGACGTTCTGTCCGGCCCGGTCCTGGGCGCCCAGCGCATCACCGAACCAGGCCGCCGTCGCGAGGCCCATGGTGTGGCCGACCACCCAGGTGGAGCCGTTGTTGTTGGACGTACCGGTCTTGGCAGCGATGGGGAAGGTGGTCCGGGTGGAAATCCGGGGCTGGATGAGCGAACCGGAGCCCTCGTTCAGTACCTGCTGGAGCGCGTAGTTCACGCCGCGGGCCACCTCGGGCTTGATGGCATCCCGGCAGGCGCTCGACTGGGCGGGGAGCTGCGCCCCCGTCTGGTCGGTCACGGACGTGATGGCGATCGGCGCGCAGTACTTGCCGTCGTTTGCGAACGTGGCGAAGGCGCTGGCCATGGTCAGCGGAGCCGTCTGCGTGGAACCAAGCAGGTTGCCCAGGGTGGTCATGGTGACCTTCGGATTAGCATCCACGATGGCGTTCGTTTCCTTGTCGCGGGCCGGCAGTCCGCCGTGCAGTCCAACCGCGTCCACGATCTTCTGGATGCCGCACAGGTCAACCTGGGAGGCCGAGGCGAAGGTGGCCGTGTTGATGGAGTTCTTCAGGCCGTCCAGCACCGTCATGTTCCGGTAGTAGCCCTCTTCGGCGTTCTGGAGGTCGTCGGTGCCGTTGCTGCTGTCATACCAGCCCACGGTGGGCGTGGAGCACGTGTTCCGCCACGGGAAGTACTGCGGATACCGCCGCTGGGACGCGTTGACGATGGTGTTCATCGACTTGCCCTCTTCGAGCCATTCGGCAAACGTGAACGGCTTCATGGTGGACCCCGGCTGCGCGCCGCCGAGGCCGTTCAGGTCGTTGCCCTGGTCGTCATACTGATCCACACTGAAGTTGATCTGGGAATCGAACTTGCCCTTGCCCGGGAACCACGAGGTGTTCTGGGCCATGTTGGTGATCTTGCCGGTCTTGGGTTCGACGGAAACGAGCGCCGCGCCCCACTTGTCCGGGTTGGCCCCGGCGGAGGCATTCACCTGGTCCTGGGCGGCCTTCTGTGCCTTGGGGTCCAGGGTGGTCTTGATGGTCAGGCCGCCGCGGAAAATCTTCTTTTCGCGTTCGGTGGCGTCCGCTCCGTAAGCCGGGTTGTTGAGCAGGAGGTGCAGGACGTAATCGCAGAAGTAGGGCGCGGTGGGCGAGTACGCGCAGCCCTGGCGTGCCGGGGTGACCTTGGGCTTCACCGGGGTTGCCACGGCAGCTGTGTGCTCGGCCTTGGTGATCTTGCCCTGGCTAAGCATCGAGTTCAGCACCAGGTCCCGGCGGACCTTGGCGTTCTCCGGATTGGTGATGGGGTCGAAGGCCGACGGGCTGTTGACCAGGCCGGCAAGAAGTGCGGCCTGGGGGAGCGTGAGGTCCTTGGCCGTGGTGCTGAAGAAGAACTTCGAGGCGGCTTCGATGCCGTAGGCGTCACGGTTGAAGAACACGATGTTGAGGTAGCCCTCGAGGATCTGCTCCTTCGTGAATTTCTTCTCCAGCGCGATGGCGAGCTTCATCTCGCGCAGCTTGTCGCCGACGCCCTTGTTGACGCCGTTGAGCTTGATGTCCTCGCCGCGGCCCTCGGCTTCAAGGGAGGCGTTCAGGACGTTGTTGACGTACTGCTGGGTGATGGTCGACGCTCCCTGCTTGTTGCCGCGCGCAGTGCTGACGAGGGCCCGCAGGATGCCGGTGGTGTCGACGCCGCCGTGATCGTAGAAGCGGGTGTCCTCAATGGCGATCACCGCGTCCTTCATGTACGGGGAGATCTGGTCCAGGGGTACGCGGGTGCGGTTCTCCGCATAAAGGTTGGCGATGACGCTCCCGTCCGCTGCCAGGATCTTGGTGGACTGGCTGGGCGGGTCCACCTGCAGCTCCGCGGGAAGGGTGTCAAAGAATTCGATCGAGCCACTGGCTGTGCTGCCTGACACAGCAGCGGCCGGAACCAAAAGGCCGGCCACCAGGACACCGCAAATAGCGCTCACGCCGAGGAAACCTAGAATCTTTCCGAGGGTGGTGGCTGTGTCGAACAAGGGGTTCCTACGAATCGCCATGTTCTCCACTTTACCGGCAAGTACTAGGCTTTAGTTCATGACCAAATGGGAGTACGCAACGATTCCGCTAATCATCCACGCCACTAAGCAGATTCTGGACCAGTGGGGAGAGGACGGCTGGGAGCTCGTCCAGGTAGTCCCCGGCCCCGACGGCAACGGTCTGGTTGCCTACCTCAAGAGGGAGAAGCAGTAGCATGACCACGCCTCAGGAAACCGCCTCCGGCGCTGCGGCGGCGCCCTCTTCCGCCGTCGAACAGCGCCTTGCCGAGCTCGGGCTGACGCTCCCGGAGGTGGCCGCCCCCGTGGCCGCCTACGTGCCGGCCGTCATCAGCGGCAACCACGTGTACACCTCGGGACAGCTGCCGTTTATTGACGGCAAGCTCGAAGCCACGGGCAAGGTGTCCTCCGGAACGGAAGGAACATCCGACGAACCCACCGTGTCTCCCGAAGACGCCAAGGCCTACGCCGCTGTCTGTGCCGTCAATGCCCTGGCCGCCGTCAAGAGCGTCATCGGCGACCTCGACCGCATCACCCGCATCGTCAAGGTAGTGGGTTTCGTGTCCTCGGATCCGTCCTTCACCGGCCAGCCGGGCGTCATCAACGGCGCGTCGGAGCTCCTCGGCCGGGTCCTGGGTGACGCGGGCCAGCACGCCCGCTCCGCCGTCGGTGTTTCCGTCCTGCCGCTCGACTCTCCCGTCGAGGTCGAGCTGATCGCCGAATTCAGCTAAGGACCGGTCGCTTCCTTTGCCCCAACTAGCACGTCGCCTGTTTGTACTACCTCCCGAACTCGAAGGGGCAGCACAAAGCTGGATCGAACACGGCGAACGGACGCCGCGCGCCGCCCGGTTGGCTTCCTCGGTGGTGCTCCTCCGTGATTCGCCCACCGGCCTGGAGACCTGGCTGGGGTACCGGCCGGGGTCCTCGCCGCTGGGCGTCCTCGCGTTTCCGGGCGGCTCCCTGGATGCGTCCGACGACGACGCCGTCGGCTGGCTGGGCCCCTCACCGCAGCATTGGGCGGAGCAGATGGGGACGGACGACGTCGGGCTGGCGCGCCGCCACGTGGTGGGCGCCATCCGCGAACTGTTCGAGGAGACCGGCGTGCTCCTGGCCGGGCCGGACCTGGCCTCCACAGTGGAGGCCACGTCCACGTCCGAGTGGATGAAGGCGCGCGAGGCAGTGGCTTCCCAGGAAAAGTCGTTCACCGACGTGCTGGCCAAACGCGGGCTGTCCGTCCGGACCGACCTGCTCAAGTCCTTGGTGAACTGGCTCAGCCCTGACTTCGCCCACCACCGCTTCAACACCCGGTACTTCGCTGCGACCGTCCCCATGAACCAGCAGCCCAGCCTGCTCGAAAGCAAGGGCGTCTGGGGCCGGTGGGTGTGTGTCACCAAGGTGGTCAGCGAACGCGACACGACCGCGCTGGGCGACGAGGTGGGCCAGGAAAACACGGTGGGCCTCAAGCTCGGCCAGCTTCTGGTGCCCGGGTCCGAGATCATGCTCGAAAAAATGGCGGCGGCCAACGGCTGCATCGCCTACCTCAGCTACAAGCGCACCCCCCACGTGTACCAGCCCAAGCTGGTCGAAGAAAACGGCACCCTCATGCTCGAGGTTGAGGCCGCAAAGACCGTAGCCGGAGCACCCCAGCGGGAGCGGTAACCCCCGGCTTCGCGTCTTTGTCACCAACGCCGGACAGCGGCCCTTCGCCGTCGCACCGTTGCTGGGTCCGCCGGGCACCGGCCCTTCGCCGTCGCTTAGACACGCTCGATAGGCGTCACTCGGGTCGCTGAGCGACCTCCGTGCCGCGATCGATCGCGATGCGCTCCTTCGCGAAGAACCGCCGCCCGGCTTTCTCGGACGCTCTCGCAGTTCCTGCCGCTTTTTCTGCGACGCTCCTGCACTTCCTGCCGTGTCTTCGAGCGTGAAGGCGGCGGGGAACGCGAAAGAGGCCCACGGCGCGACATCCGGAAGCGTGCGTCTAAGCGAGGTACGAGCGAGCACACGGGGATGTCGGGCTGTGGGCCTCGACGTTACTGCCTAGCGGGAGCGCTGGCGGAGGCGCTGCATGTCCAGGATGACCACGGCGCGGGCTTCGAGGCGCAGCCAGCCGCGCTGGACGAACTCGGCCAGGGCCTTGTTGACCGTTTCGCGGGAGGCTCCCACCAGCTGGGCCAGTTCTTCCTGGGTGAGCTCGTGGGCCACCAGGACGCCGTCGGTGGCGGGGCGGCCGAAGCGGTCGGCCAGGTCCAGGAGGGCCTTGGCCACGCGGCCGGGCACGTCGGAGAAGACGAGGTCGGAGAGGGAGTCGTTGGTGCGGCGCAGGCGGCGTGCCAGTGCCTGCAGCAACTGCGCCGAGACCTCCGGGCGGGTGCGGAGCAGGGAGTTCAGGCTCTCGTTCTTGAGTCCGGCCAGGCGCGTTTCCGAAACGGCCGTGGCCGTGGCGGTGCGCGGGCTGGGATCGAACAGTGCCATCTCGCCGAAGAGCTCGCCCGGGCCGAGGATGGCCAGCAGGGATTCGCGACCGTCGGGGGACGTGCGGCCGAGCTTCACCTTGCCGGAGACAATGAAGTACAGCTGGTCACCCTGGTCACCCTCGCGGAAAACGGATGCCCCACGCGAGAGGTCAACCTCGGTCAGCTCGTCCGTCAGCAGACGGAATGCTTCGTCGTCCAGCGTGGCGAAAAGGGGTGCGCGGCGCAATACCTCGATGTCCATGAATTCTCCTGAGTAAAAAGTGTCGTCTGGGGGGCGCTTGTGCCATTGTTTCAGAATTTTGAACGATCTGTGACGTACTTGGCAGCTGAAACGCCTAAAAGGCGCGAGACAGCTGCGCCGGGCCCCGCGGTCCACGGCAAATTGTCAGACTCGGCCAGTAGAATCAGGGCGAAGCTGCCTGTGAGGAGACCCGGTGTTTGGCCTGACCGTTCTGGACCTTGCGTTGATCCTGACGCTCCTGTCCTACCTGATCTACGGCCTGCGCAACGGGTTCCTGGTCACCCTCGGTGGCCTGGCGGGCTTTGCCGTCGGCGCCATCGCCGCGTTCCTATCGGTGCCGCTCGTGAGCGACTTTGTGGAAGACAGTGACTGGAGGCTGACCGCGATCATCGGCACCGCCGTCGTGCTGGTGGTGCTGGGCAACGCGCTGGGCACCATGATCGGCCGCAGCATCCGCAGCGCCGTCCGGCTGAAACCGCTGCGTGCCGTGGACAGAACGGTTGGCGGGGCCGTAAATCTCGTCGTGGCAGCGCTGGTCATGTCCATGCTGGCTTTCAGTATCAGCTCTCTCGGCGTCCCCTTCGTCTCCCAGCAGCTTGCCGAATCCAAGGTCATCCGCTTCATCGACGGACTGACGCCCAACCCCGTGAAGACCGCCATGGCCCAGCTGCGGTCGGCGATGATCGGGGACGGGATCCCCAGGCTGATCGAGGGCATCGGGCAGGAACAGCAGGTCCCTGTTCCCAACGCCAATACCGACACCCCCGCGTTAAACAGGGCCGCGGGTTCGGTCCTGAAGATCGCCGGCACGGCGTTCCAGTGCGGGCAGAACCAGACCGGGACAGGCTTCGTTGTCTCGCCCGGCAGGGTTGTCACAAATGCGCATGTCGTGGCGGGCGTGTCGCAGCCCGTCGTAGAGATTCCAGGCGGCGGAGCGATGCCCGGCCGGGTGGTCTATTTCGACGGCAAGCGCGATCTCGCCGTCCTCGCCGTCGACGGCCTGCCCACCGCGGCGCTGGCCCTGAGCCCGGATCTGCCGGCCGGCACCGCCGCCGCGTTTGCCGGCTACCCCCACGGCGGTCCCTTCCAGTCCAAGCCCGCTACGGTGCAGGGCATCTCCACTGTGCTGGTGCCGGACATTTACGGGAACAACCCCGTCCCGGACGAGGTCTATAAGCTGGCAGGCGACGTCCAGCCCGGAAACTCGGGCGGGCCGCTGCTGACCACCGGCGGGCAGGTGGCGGGTGTGATCTTCGCCAAGGCCACGTCTAACACCGCCCTGGGCTTCGCGATCCCCATGATCGACCTGCGGCCCGTCGCGGAGCGGGCACCGAGCCTGAGCAACGCCGTGTCGCCAGGGCAGTGCATCCAGCAGTAAGCGGATCCGGGCATATGTCTTTCCGGCACTGGCCCGCGGCAGCCGCGCTACCGCTGGAGCCACTCCAGGCTCTGCCCGTGAGGACCCGTGATGGCCACAGGCCGGCCGTTATGGAGCAGCAGGAAGTTTCCCCGGAGCCGGCCCGCCGCCATTTCCGGAACCACGCTTGAACCGTCCGCCTGGACAATCACCGTTTCGCCCTCGTTGGACAGCCAGTGGCACCCGCGGCCGGCCGCCAGCTCCTGCACGGTGCTCCGGAACCGTGAACGGCCGTCCGCGCTGAGGTAGCCCATGACGGCGCTGTGGAACACCACCAGCGCCGCGTCAGCCGGGGCCCGGCCGGCCAGGGACACCAGTTGCTGGTTCAGGTCGCCGGCAACCAGCAGCGGAGGGTTTTCGCGGGCGACGGCGATCGCCCGGCGCAGCCGCTCGCGGCGGAAGTCCTGCTCCGGCCAGATCAGCGCCTCAAGCCAGGCGACGTCGTCGTCGTTTCCGACGTCGAGGGGATTCAGGTCGATTCCGGCCCGCCACACCACCTCCGGGAGCTTGTCCGGCAAGGGAACCGCGCCGGAGACGGTGCACCGCAGGACGGGCGGCTCGGGTGCCGCCGGCTGTCGGCGCGGTTCCGGAGCCAGCCGCGTGACCGTTGTGCCGTCGTCGTACTCGTAGCCGTAGCGGTCCGGGAACAGGGCGAGTCCGGCGGAGGCGCCCACCTCGATCAACGCGAGGGGCTTACGCTCGGCGGCCGAGATGGCCGCCAGCGACGGCAGCAGGGTGGCGCAGCGGCCCACCTCGTTCGTTTGCGTGGCGCGCGACAGCACGGTCCGCGACACGTCAGCCCAGTGCTCGTCCAGGAAGTTCCGGAACTCGGCGTAGGGAGACACTTTGGCGCCCAGGTAGCGGGCAGCAGCCAGGAGCAGCAGAGGCTGGCGCTTGTTGTGCGGCCACTGGTCGATCCGCGCGATCAGCGCGGGATCATCGGCGATGTGCAGCGACCAGTCGGCATAGCAGGCCGAGGAACCGGGAGCGTCAATGGTGCCGAAATGCCGGTACCAGTCTGCGGTGCCGAGGACCGCGCCGGCCATGGTCAGGCCTTGCCGGCATTCAGGTCGGCGAGGTATTCCACCGCGAACCGGTACCCCATGATTCCCGCGCCGGCGATGACCGCCTTGCTGACGTCCGAAAGGTAGGAGTGGTGCCGGAACTCCTCGCGGCCATGGACATTCGTGATGTGGACCTCGACGGCAGGCACCTGCACCGCGGAGATGGCATCGCGGATGGCCACGGATGTGTGCGTGTAGGCTCCGGCGTTCAGGACGATGCCGATCGCCTTGCCCCGTGCCGCGTGGATGGCGTCCACCAGCGCGCCCTCGTGGTTGGACTGGAAGCACTCAACGTCCAGGCCGTGCGCCGCTCCGGCGTCCCTCGCCAGCTGTTCGATGTCGGCCAGCGTTGCCGTGCCGTACTTCTCGGGCTCGCGGGTGCCGAGGAGGTTCAGGTTGGGGCCATTGAGGACAAGGATGGTGCCGCGGCTGGCTTCGGTGGCGGAGGAGGCTTCAGTCATGGATGCAAATCTATCGCGTCGTGCTGCCGGTCCACTTCTGCGCGGGACTTTCGTTACGCCCCCACCTGCCAGGCGCCGCCAGGGACCCGTAAAGGTGACCCGGCAGCCGCCGCCCAGTTCATCTGTCAGAGCGCCGTGACCTTCAGGAGCAGTGCGTGCTCCGGGTTCAGGTTGGGCATGGGCAGGCCCACCTCGGCGAGGAATTTGCCGCTGGCTTCCGCCCCGGAGGCCAGCCAGGCCGGTGCCTGGATCTGCGTGAAGGTGTGGGCGTAATCGGCGTCGCCGGGTGCCGGGAACACCGCTTCCAGGCGGTAGCCGCGTGCCGGCTCCAGGCCCGGGACCGTGACCCGTCCGGGCTGTTCGGCGAACGATGTCGCCGTGCTCACCAGGGCGAAGAGCGCTGCCGTGTCCCCGGCGGAAGCTTCACCGCCGGCCACCACGCCGTGCAGCATGAGTGAGTCGTCGGGAACGTCGGCACGGACCATCCTGCCGCTGTGGATGAGCCCGCGGTGCTCCTTGTAGAGCCCGATGAAGCGCTTGAGCTCGTCGCGCTCTTTGCCCTGGACCTCGCGGACGTCCCATTCCATCCCGAAGTGGCCAAACAGTGCCGTGATGGCGCGGAAGGACAGGTCGTGCGTGCGGGCCGTGGTGTGGGACGTGGTGGGCCCGATGTGTCCGCCCACCAGCTCCGGCGGAACCACCATGCCGGTCCAGCGCTGGATGGTCTGCCGTTCCAGGGCGTCGTTGCAGTCCGAGCCCCAGATGCGGTCCGTGCGCTCCAGGATTCCGAGGTCCACGCGCGCGCCGCCGGAGGAGCAGCTTTCGATCTCGACGCCGGGATGGGCCTTGCGGAGTTTGTCGAACAGGCGGTACGCGGCGAGGGTCTGCTCGTGGACGGAGGAGCGGCCGGCATGGCCGTGTTCGGTGAGGTCCCGGTTCTGGTCCCACTTGAGGTAGCTGATGTTGTTTTCGCGGAGGAGGGCATCGATCCGGTCGAAGATGTACTGCCAGGCCTCGGGGTTGACGAGGTCGATGATGTGCTGGTTGCGCCAGGCCAGGGGCAGCCGGCCGCCATCCTTGTGGGATGCCGCGGCTGGGCCGACGATCCAGTCCGGGTGGGCGCGGGCGACGTCGGAATTGAGGTTGATCATCTCGGGTTCCACCCACAGGCCGAACTCCATGCCCCGGGAGGTGACGGCCTCGATGAGGGGAGTCAGTCCGTCCGGCCACAGGGTCTCGTCCACATACCAGTCGCCCAGGCCGGCTTTGTCGTCGCGGCGCCCGCGGAACCAGCCGTCGTCCAGGACGAAGCGCTCCACGCCGAGGTCGGCGGCGGAGTCAGCGAGCTCGATCAGGGTGCCGAGGTTGTGGTCGAAGTACACGGCCTCCCAGGTGTTGAGCACCACGGGGCGCGGCGTACCGCCTCCCGCGGCCGGCAGAACATGGTGCGGACGGGAACGGAACCAGCTGTAGAACGCCTCGCTGATTCCGTCGAGGCCGCGGTCGGAGTAGGCCGCGAAGAGGGCAGGCGTGGTGTAGCTGCCGCCGGGTCCGAGGACCACCTCGGCGGGCCCCAGCAGCTCGGAACCGCCGATCATGGTCCGTCCGTCGGCAAGCGTGTCCGCGAACTGTTCGTGGTTGCCGCTCCAGGCCAGGTGCGTGGCCCAGACCCTGCCGTGGCGGTTGCCGAAGCCGGCGGTGCCCGCGGCGAACAGGAGCGAGGAGTCGTGGCCGGTGCGGCCGTGGCGTCCGGTGCGCACCCAGGTGCCCTGCTGGATGGGCCGGCGCTGCGGGTGCCGTTCCCGGCACCAGCGTCCGGTCAGGTCCAGGAGTTCGACGGCGTCCGGCGCCACCGGGAGGACCGTGGCCAGTTCGTCGAGCTGGAATGGCGAGGTCCCGGTGTTGGTGACGGTGTGGCGCAGTTCCAGCAGGCCGCCGTCGTGCAGTGTGAGCGTGGACTCCACGGCGATGCCGGCGTCGGCATCCTGCTGCACCACGACTGCTGAGTTGTCCGTGACGGCGGCATGCACGGCGCGAAGGCGGGCTGAGAAGTCGAGGCCAGAGACGCCGTCGGCAATGCGGTGGCCGCGCAGCCCCGGCCGTCCGCGCCAGCTCGAGGAGGCCTGGGGGAGAAGCCCGGCAGGAACGGTGGCGTCGATGGCGGAGTTGGGGATCGGTTCGGCGAGGATGGCGAGGTCCGGGAGATCGGGGCCAATATCGGCGCCCCAATGGATAACCTCGGCTTCCCCGCTGCTGAAGCTGATCACCAGGCTGGTGCCGGCGGAACGGAGGTGCAAGGGATCCATAAGTAATTCTCTTTCGTGAGGAGCAAAAGCGGTAGATAAAAATAGTCGTTGCGGGGCCGGCGCAGCACAGCGTGTGCTTGTGCCGGCCCCGCGAACGTGGTGCTGCAGTGGATGCCCGGGCTTTGATTCTGGCCCGGATTCAGTCCTACTTGAAGAGGGCGTTGACCTTCTCGTTGGCCTCGGACAGGGAGCTGGCTGGCTTCTTGCCTGAAACCACAGCATCCATGGCCGGCTTCATGATGCCCTCGACCTTGGCAGCCTTGTCCGCGATGGGGAACATGAAGGTGGTGCCTTCCTTGACGTGGGTGGTGAAGGCTGAGACGTCGGTGCCCTTGGCTTTGAATGCCTCGGCTGCCTTCTCGGAGGAGGTGGTGATGGCCGGGAACACGACGCCCTTGCTGGCCACTACGTCCTGGCATTCGGCCGAGGCGAGGTATTCAACCCATTTGACGGAGGCTGCCGGGTTCTTGGTGCCCGCCCAGATGGAATCGGCCAGGCCGTTGAACATGCTGGCGCGCTTGCCGTTGGGTCCCTTCGGCGTCGGGGCAATGCCTGTTTCCACACCCTTGTAGCTGGTGTACTGGCCGATCATCCAGGAACCGCTGGTGTTGATGGCGGCCTTGCCTGCGCCGAAGGAGTCCTGGATCTCGGTGCCCACAGTGGTTTCAAGCTTGGGCATGTAGCCCTTTTCCACGAGCCCGGTCCACCAGGCGATGGTCTCCTGGAACTTGGGGTCGTCGTAGTTGAATTCCTTGCCCCACGGGTTCTTGTCCGTGTGGGTCCAGCCCGTGGTGGCGGTCAGGAAGCTCCACTGCGTCTGGCCCATGCCGGCGCTGCCGTCTTCAAGGCCCAGGCCGTAAACGGCGACGTTGTTCTTGTCGAAACCGGCCTCGTCGCCGCGCTTGCCCTTCTTGTCGACGGTGAGGTGTGCGATGGCCTTCTCGTAGCTGCCGCCGTCCTGCGGGTTCCAGTCGAGGTTCTTCAGCTGCTCCTCGGTGTAGCCGGCGTCCTTGACGAGCTTCTTGTTGTAGAACATGGCAACGGTGTCCCAGTCCTTGGGCAGGCCGTAGCGCTTGCCGTCCTCGGCAACCCACAGATCCGCGAGGCCCTTGTTGTAGATGTCCAGGTCGAGCTTGTCATTCTTGACGGCGTCGTCAAGGGAGAGGAGCTGCTTCTTGGACGCGAACTCGGGGTACTTGGCCAGGTGGTCGGTGAAGACGTCCGGGGCGGTTCCGGCGACGAAGCCGTTGGTCAGGGTGGTCCAGTAGTCGTCCCAGCCGCGCTGGGTGATCTTGACCTTGATGTCCGGGTTGGCCTTGGTGAAGTCGTCGGCGCACTTCTGGTAGGCGGGGAGCTGATTGGCGTCCCAGAGCCAGTAGTTGATTTCGCCCTTTGCCTCGGTGGAGGCGGGTGCTGAACCGCCGCAGGCGGACAGGGATACGGCTATGGCAGCGGCGGCTGCAATGGCGCCGATGGATTTCTTCATGATGGACCTTTCGAGGGTTTTGCAGGGGGTGACGTGAAGTGAAGGGGTTACTTGATTCCGGAGAAGCCGATGGAGTTGACCACCTTCTTGCCGAAGGCCATGAACAGCAGGAGCACGGGGATTGCGGCGACCAGGGTGGCTGCCATGAGCCCGCTCCAGTCCGGTGCGCCCTGCGGAGACTGCGACTTGAAGACGCCCAGGCCGACCGTGAGCACGCGGACGCTTTCGTCCTGGCCCACCAGCAGCGGCCAGAAGTATTCGTTCCACTGGCCGATGAAGGTGAGCAGAGCCAGTGTGGCCAGCGGAGCAGCGGCGTTGGGCAGGACGATCTGGAAGAAGATCCGCAGGTGCTTCGCGCCGTCGAGCATGGCGGCTTCTTCCACTTCCCTGGACATGCTGAGGAAGAACTGGCGCAGGAAGAAGATGGCGAACGGCGTCATGAACAGGTAAGGCAGCGTCATGCCGGCGAATGTGTTGAGCAGGCCCAGGTTCTTGATCATGAGGAAGTTGGGCAGGGCGGTGAAGATCGGCGGGACCATCATGGTCGCCAGGAACAGGCCGAACACCGCGTTGCGTCCTGGCCAGCGGAGCCGCGAGAAGGCGTAGGCGGCCATGGCGCTGAAGAAGACCTGCCCGGCGGTGGTGACGGTCGCGAAGATCACCGAGTTCCGCAGGTAGAGCCAGAAGTTGATCGCGGCTCCCGAGCCTCCCTCGGCGATGGCCTCTTCCGGGGTCTGCATCCCGAGGACTCGCTTGAAGGCGCCGAGGCTGAACTCTGCGGGCAAAAGGTTGCCGGCGTTGGACGCCAGCGCCGCGTTGCTGGAGAAGGCGGTGCGGAGCATCCAGAGGAACGGGGCCACCGTCACGGCGATCGCGAGGACCACCAGGGTCCAGGCTCCGACGCGGCGCCAGTTGACCGGCTTCCTAACCGAATTCCTGTGGGAAGAGTTGTTGTTGACGGACTTCTTGCGGGTGAGTGTGGAGGTGCTCATGGCGGGGTTCCTTAGTCCAGGTCCGATTCGTTGCCCTTGAGGAACTTCATTTGCACGAAGGCCACCAGGGCGAGGATGACGAAGAGGATGACGGACAGTGCCGATGCGTAGCCGAAGTCCGATTCGCCGAAGGCCTTTTGGTAGATGTACATCTGGATCACTCGGGAGGCGTTGATGGGGCCGCCGGCAGTGGTCACCGCCACGGTGTCGAACACTTGGAAGGACCCGATCACTGTCACCACGAGCACCAGCACCATGACGGGGCGCAGGAGCGGCATGGTGATGCTCCAGAAGGTCCGGGTGGGGGATGAGCCGTCGAGGGACGCGACCTCGTAGACGTGGTTGGGGATCGACTGCAGGCCGGCGAAGATCAGCAGGGCCGTGTAGCCCATGTGGCGCCAGACGTTGACGGCGGCGATGGTGGGAATGGCCCATTGCTCGCTGCCGAAGAAGGCGATGCGCGGCAGGCCCATCCAGCTGATGACCTCGTTGACGATGCCCAGCTGGTAGTCGAGCATCCAGAACCACAGCAGGGCGACGATCACGTTGGCCACCAGGAAGGGCAGCAGCAAAGCGCCGCGGATGAACGTGGACTTAGCGACGCGGTGCATCAGGAGGGCCAATCCGAGGGCGATGACGGTCTGGAAGCCGATGTTGAGCCCGACGTACTGGACGGTGACTGCCATGGCGTTCCAGAACAGTTCATCGCCGAGCATGGCGGTGTAGTTCTTGATGCCGATCCAGGTGGGTTCGCCCAGGATGCTGTACTCGGTAAAGCTGAGGTAGACGCCCCGGATGGTGGGGATCAGATAGAAGACAACAAAGCCGATCATCGCCGGGAAGATGAAGAACAGTGCCACCTTCAAGTCTCCGAGGCGGTGGATGAAGCTCTTCCGATCGGGTTTCGCTGCCTTGGGGCGGCGGACCGGTGCTGCCGGGTCCTGTTGCTGCTTGGTAAGGGTGGTCATCTTCGACCCTTTCCTGACTGTGATGTGGGTAACAACTGAATGGAAATCTACACGAGTAGATACACCGTTGCAAGGAAAAAGTCTTGAAAACATTGAAATTTACGGCTGTGCGCTGAATTTCGTTGACTCGAGTAGATTGCAGTGCAAGACTTTCGGCAAGCCCACACGGGGCTCTTCGTGCCCGGACCTGCGGGCAGCCAGGAAAGGTAAACAATGACGTTTTCTATCGGAGTCGTCGGCGTCGGACAGTTCGGCGGCCACTTTGCCCACCTCTTCAAGCTCCACCCGGGCGTGAGCGAGGTTTATGTCGTGGACGAGCGGCCCGAACGCGCGGCCGCGGCGCTGGAGCACTGGGGGCTCGACGGCACCAAGGCGAGCTTCGAGGAGCTGCTGGCGTCCGACGTCGACGCCGTCGCCATTTTCACGCAGCGCTGGACCCACGGTCCCCTCGTGGAGCAGGCGCTGCGTGCGGGCAAGCATGTCTACTCCGCTGTTCCCATGGCAGTCTCGGAAGAAGAGATCGAACGCATCATCGAGGCCGTGAAGGAAACCGGCCTCGTTTACGCCATGGGTGAGACCAGCTACTACAACCCCGCCACGGTCTACGCCCGCAACCAGCACGCCGCCGGCAAGTTCGGCCGGATCTTCTACAGCGAAGGCGACTACGTCCACGACATGGACCTCGGCTTCTATGACGCCTACCAGTACAGCGGCGGAGAGGAATGGAAGGCGACGGCGAGCTACCCGCCGATGCTGTACCCCACGCACGCAATCGGCGGCGTCCTCGGTGTGCTGCCCTCGCACGCGGTCAGTGTCAGCTGCATCGGCGTCAAGGACGACCGCGGGGACGGCGTTTTCGACAAGGACGTGAGCATGTTCGACAACGACTTCTCCAACGCCACGGCGCTCTTTGAACTGAACGACGGCGGTGCGATGCGCACCAACGAGATGCGCCGGGTGGGCTACCCCTCCCACATCCGCGAATCCCGGTTCCGCTTCTTCGGGACCGAGGCCAGCTTCGAGCAGATCGCGAAGGTGACGGTGTGGCAGGACAAGGAAAACGTCCATGACATCTCGGACCAGGTGGAAACCAGGCCCAGCATCCCGCTGGATGATCCCTCGTTGGCCGGCGTCGCCCCCGAACTGCGTGATGCCTTCATCTCCGGGCTTGCCCCCGTGCACGACCGCGGACGCCTGCCGGACGAATACCTCGGCGCTCCGACCGGCCATGAGGGCAGCCACCAGTTCCTGGTGGACGACTTCGTGACGGCGGTCAACACCGGAACCCTGCCGCCGGTCAACGCCTGGGTGGCCGCCCGCTTTACCCTGCCCGGGATCGTGGCCCATGCCTCGGCCCAGCAGAACGGCGAACGCCTGCCCATCCGCGATTTTGGCGACGCTCCGCGGGGTGCATAGCTAGCATGTACTCCATGACCACTTCCGCAACGCACGCGCCCCGAGGCCCGGTAACCCGCAAGGATGTTGCCCGCTATGCAGGCGTGAGCACGGCGGTGGTCAGTTACGTGGTGAACGGCGGGCCCAAGCGGGTTGCGCCGGCCACGGAGGCGAAGGTCCAGGACGCGATCCGCGTCCTGGACTACCGCCCCAACGCCGCCGCGCGCGCGCTGAAACTGGGATCCAGTGAGACCATCGGCCTGATCATCCCGGACAACAGCAACCCGTTCTTTTCGCTGCTGGCGCATGCCGTAGAGGACGCCGCCGGCGAACTCGGGTATGCCTTGTTCCTGACCAACTCCGACGGCGACCTCGCCAAGGAACGCCGGCACATCCGCAACCTGGCCGCCCGACAGGTGGACGGCGTCGTGCTTGCGAGCGTCCTCTCCGAACCGGACCTGGCGGACCTGCAAGCGGCGGAGATTTCATCGGTCCTGCTAAGCCACAGTGAAAGGCCGGCCGGCGTCACCAGCGTCGGCGTTGACCTTGCCGAGGGCGCCCGCACTGCCGTGGAACACCTCATCGGGCATGGCCACACAAACATCGGACTCGCCATGGGTACCACCACAGCCAATGAGGCCGATGATCGCGAGCAGGGCTGGCTGCGGGCTCTCGAGGCCGCCGGCCTGCCGGAGGGCCCGATCGCGCGCAGCGCCTTCACCAGGGATGGGGGCTACGCGGCAGGAAAACGCCTGTTGGCGGCGGGGCACCGCCCCACTGCTATTTTTGCGAGTTCGGACATGCAGGCGGTGGGCATCCTCCGGGCCCTCCATGAAGCTGGACTCACCGTTCCGGGGGACATTGCCCTGGCCGCCTTCGATGGTTCGGTGGAGGCAGAATATTCGTGGCCCCCGCTGACTACCGTGGAGCAGCCGGTGCGCGACATGGCGGACGCCGCGGTGCGCGCGCTGGTCGGAGCGGACCGCGGCGAGCCGCCCCGCCACCACGTCTTCCCGACACGTCTGCTGGTCAGGCAGTCCTGCGGCTGCCCCTGACGCTACACGAGCCGCAGCCGGCTCACCCGGTCGCGGAGGATCCGCTGGGCCTCGCCGGACAGGCCGGCATCACTGATCACTTCGTCGGCTTCCTCAAGTTCGGCAATGGTACTGATGCCCTGGGTGCCCCACTTCGTATGGTCAGCCAGGACCACCACCTTGCGGGAGGCGGCCACGAAGGCGCGGTCGGTTTCCGCCTCCAGGAGGTTCGGGGTTGTGTAGCCGGCCTCGGCGTCCATGCCGTGCACGCCGAGGAACAGCAGGTCCAGGTGCAGCTGCCTGAGCGCCGCGGTGGCTATGGGTCCCACCAGCGCGTCCGACGGCGTGCGCTCGCCGCCTATCAGGATCACTGTCGAGCTGTGCCGTGGGCCGCCCGACGCCGCACCGTGATGGAAGAGGTCGGCGATCCGGATCGAGTTGGTCACCACGGTTATCCGCGGCCCGTTCACGAGCTCCTTGGCCAGCGCCCAGGTGGTGGTGCCAGCACTGAGGGCCACCGCCATGCCCTCATGCACCATGGTGGCAGCCTCCAGGGCAATGGCGCGCTTCTGCGCGGTCAGCTGCGTGGACTTGAGCTCGAACCCGGGCTCGTGGGTGCTCGCGTCCCCGGGCAGCTTGGCGCCGCCGTGGATCCGCTCCACCTGCCCGCTTTCCTCGAGCATCTCGATGTCCCGGCGCACGGTCATGAGGGAGACACCCAGCTGCTGGGCGAGGTCCGACACGCGGACCACGCGCTCTCGCTGGACTGCATCCACTATGGACTGGTGGCGTGCGGCGGGAAGCATTGGAATCCTCTCAATCGTGGGCGGCGGCGTGGCTGCTACTGCCCATCTTCGCCTACCCCTTGCTGGAACCAAGAGTCAGCCCAGCAACAAACTGCCGCTGCAGGAGCAGGTAGACAATCAGCGTCGGAATCACGGTGATCACGGCTCCGGCCGCCAGCAGGTTGTAATCGTTCAGGAATTCGCCCTGAAGGTTGTTGATGGCCGTCGTGACGGGGAGCCTGTCGCCGCTCTGGATGAAAATGAGCGGCCAGAAGTAGTCGTTGTAGATGAAGATGACTTCCAGCGTGCCGAGGGCGGCGAAGGCTGGCCGGCACAGCGGCATGATGATCTCCCGGTACTGGCGCCAGATGCCCGCCCCGTCCACCAGTGCGGCCTCGGTCAGGTCCTGGGACAGCGCCTTCATGTAATTGGACAGGACGAAAGTGCAGAAACCCATCTGGAAGGCGGTGTTCACGGCGATGACCACGATGTACGTGTTGAGCATGTTGCCGGAATCGCTGAAGGCGTATGGCACCTCGAAGTGCTTGGCCATCTCGAACAGCGGCGCCGCCAGGACCTGGGGCGGGAGCAGGTTGCCGGCCGTGAACATGATGAGCAGCGTGACGTTGAACTTCCAGCTCACCCGGCTGACGGCGAACGCCATCATGGAGGAAAGAAAGAGCACGAGCAGGACGGCCGGAACGGAGATGATCACCGAGTTCCAGAAGTACTTCGCGATGCCGCCCTGCGTCCAGGCCTGGACGAAGTTGTCGAAGTTGAAGTCGCCGGCCACGCTGAAGTAGCCGTGCTCATTCGTGGAGGCGATGGGCCGCAGGGCCGTGAGAAGAGCCCATCCCAGCGGGATGAGCCACATGACCGCCATCGCCGTGAGGAAGATGTGGGTTCCGTAATGGCGTTTTGGCCTGCTGCCGGAACGGTGCTGCTCCGCGGTTGGAAGGCCTGCGCGCGTGGCCGTGGTGCTCATGCTTTGTTCTCCTTGCCGAAGGTGCGGCTGAGGTAGAAGACGATCGGGACCAGGGAGATCACCAGCAGAACCACCGCAAGGGCCGAGCCGACGCCGATCACCTGCCCTTCTCCCACCAGGTTCTGGATCACCAGGGCACTGATGAGCTCGAGGCCGTTGGTGCCGCGGTTGATGACGTAGACGACATCGAACGCACGCAGTGACTCAATGATGGTGATCACGACGATCACGATGTTGATGGGGCGCATGGCCGGAAAAACCACCCGGAAAAAGGTCTGCACCGCATTCGCTCCGTCGATCGCCGCAGCCTCCTTCAGGCTCGGGTCGACGCCCTTGAGGCCGGCCAGGTACAGCAGCATGACGTAGCCTGCATGCCGCCAGGTGGCCGCGATCAGGGCTGCCCAGATGTTGACGGAGGAATCACCGAACCAGTCAACCGCCTGCGGAGTGCCGGAGGTGCCCAGGAGGAAGTTCAGCAGGCCGTTGTCCCGCTGGTAGAACAGCTGCCAGATGATGCCGACCAGGGCCAGGGACAGCATCACGGGAGCGAAGAAAATGCTCTGGTAGATCTTGCTCCCGCGGATCTGCTGGTCCAGCAGCACGGCCAGCAGAAGTCCCAGCGGCGTGGCCACCAGGGCCAGGAACGCAAGCCACAGCAGGTTGTGCTGCATTGCCGGCCAGAACGGCGGGTAGTCCTGCGAAATGTACTGGTAGTTACCGAGGCCCGCCGGCCTGATGTCGGTCAGGGCCAGGCCGTTCCAGCGCATGAAGCTCAGGGCGATGGACATCAGCGTGGGCAGCCAGACAAACACCAGCTGGATGAGCGTCGGAATGCCCACCATAAGGGACAGGACGACCTTATCCCGTTTGGAAAGCCGCCGGACTTTCCCGCTCTTGACGCCCTTGGCCTGCGCTCCGGACGGGGCCCTGGATTCCGGCGGGACCAGGTCTCTTGCTGTAGTGCTCATGGGAATCCCCTGACTGCTACTGGGCCGCGTAAAGCGTCTTGGCCTGGGCCTCGAGATTCTTGACGTCCATCTTGCCGTCCTTAAGGAAGGTCTGCAGGGCGGGGATCATGACGTTGTTGGCCATGGCAGGTAGGGCGTCGCGGTCGAAGAACTGGCTGATGAACTTGGCGTTGGCGATCGTGTCGGCGCATTTCTTGTTCAGCTCGCTGAATGTGGACGTGTCCGTGCCTTTGGCAGTGGCGATGTTGGAGGGGTCCACAGCGGCGTAGGCGTCCTGGGCCTCGGGCGTGCCGATGAATTCCATGAACTGGCGCGCCGCCGCGTTCTCGCCGCCCTTCTTGGACAGGAGGAGGCCGTCGATGGGGGCCTCGACGGCGTCGCGGCCTTCGGTGGCGATCTCCGGGAACGGGAAGAAGTCGATGTCCTTCAGCACGGCGGGATCCGTGAACTGCTGGGTGACGAAGGAGCCGAGCAGGTACATGCCGGTCTTCTTGGCCGCCAGCGCCCTGGCCGCGTCCTGCCAGGTCTGACCCAGCGCGGCCGGGTCCTGGAAGGGGAGCAGCGCGGACCACGTGGTGAACACTTCGGTCACCTTCGGCTGGTCCCAGGATTCCTTGTGTGAGCAGAGGTCCACGTGGAACTGGTAGCCGTTGAGCCGCATGTTGATGTAGTCGAACGTGCCCATGGCGGGCCAGCCGTCCTTGTCGGCAAAGCCGATCGGGATGATGCCGTCGGCCTTCATCTTCGCCGCCAGGGTCTTGAGGGCGTCGAAATTCTCCGGAACTTCGTAGCCCTTCTCCGCCCAGAGGCTCTTCCGGTAGAAGAAACCCCACGGGTAGTTGTAATTCGGCACGAAGTACATCTTGCCGTCGGGCCCGGTGGAGGCTGTCTTCAGGGCATCCGAGAAGTTTCCGCCGATCTTCTCCCAGACATCATCGACGGGAGCAAGCAGGCCCTTGCCTGCGTAGAACTGCATCCGGTAGCCCGCGAACCAGGTGAAGGTGTCGTCCGGCGAGCCCTGCAGGTAGGAGTTGATCTTGTTCTGGAAATCGTTGTGCGGCACGACGTTGGTGCTGACGGTCTTGCCCGTCTTTTTGGTGAAGGCGTCAGTCACTGCCTGGTAAGCCTTCTTGGGCACCTCGTCGGAGGACCCTGAACCGAAGGTGAGTCCTGAGGATTCCGTTCCCCCGCCGGAGGGTCCGGCACCTCCGGTGCAGGCTGCCAGCAGCGGCACGCCGGCCAGCCCGGCAACACCCACGCCCATGGTCTTCAGGATGGTGCGCCGGCCGGGGCCGGCGGTAAGGGACGGTTCTGTGTGTGCTGCCATGATCTCTCCCTTGAAACTCAGCTGCTTGTGAGACACCTCACATAGGAATGACTATAACCTCGCAAAAGAGAACAGGAAAGATCGAAAAACAACATTCTGCAGTCCGATGTGCGGTCCCATGCGCAGTCCAACAAGCAGGGCCCGGCCGCTGGGTGCGGCCGGGCCCTGCGAAGTGCGGTTTTGTGCTTATTTCTTCAGTGATGCCGCGATCTGGGCCATGACGGTGTTGTCGGCCAGGGTGGTGGCGTCTCCGACGGCGCGTCCCTCGGCTACGTCCTTGAGCAGCCGGCGCATGATCTTTCCGGAGCGGGTCTTGGGCAGTTCGGGTACCACCAGGACGATCTTGGGCTTGGCGATGGGGCCGATCTCCTTGCCCACGTGGTTGCGGAGGTCCTGGACGATTTCATCGCCCGAGTCCACGGCGTCGCCGCGCAGGATGACGAACGCCACCACGGCCTGGCCGGTGGTTTCGTCCGCGGCTCCGACGACGGCGGCTTCCGCCACCGCCGGGTGGCTCACCAGGGCGGATTCGATCTCCGTGGTGGAGAGCCGGTGCCCGGAGATGTTCATGACGTCGTCCACGCGGCCCAGGAGCCAGATATCGCCGTCCTCGTCCTTCTTGGCGCCGTCGCCGGCGAAGTACATGGTCTCGAACCGGGACCAGTAGGTTTCCTTGAACCGCTCGGGGTCGCCCCAGATGCCGCGGAGCATGGCCGGCCACGGTTCGCGGATCACCAGGAAGCCGCCGTGGCCGTTGGGCACCGAGGCGCCGTTCTCATCCACGACGTCCACGGCGATGCCGGGCAGCGGCACCTGCGCTGAGCCGGGCTTGGTCTCCGTGACGCCGGGGAGGGGGGCGATCATCTGGGCGCCGGTTTCGGTCTGCCACCAGGTGTCCACGATCGGGGCCTTGTTTCCGCCGATGACGTCGCGGTACCACATCCAGGCCTCGGGGTTGATGGGTTCGCCCACGGAGCCCAGGACGCGGATGGAGGAGAGGTCGTACTTGTCCGGGATGTCCCGGCCCCACTTCATGAACGTCCGGATGGCGGTGGGCGCGGTGTACAGGATGGAGACCTTGTATTTCTGGACGATCTCCCACCAGCGGCCCTGGTGCGGGGAGTCGGGGGTGCCCTCGTACATGACCTGGGTGGCGCCGTTGATGAGCGGCGCGTAGGCGACATACGAGTGCCCGGTGACCCAGCCGACGTCGGCAGTGCACCAGTAGACGTCGGTTTCCGGGTGCAGGTCGAACACGGCCTTGTGGGTGTACGCCGTCTGGGTGAGGAACCCGCCGGTGGTGTGCAGGATGCCCTTGGGCTTGCCGGTGGTGCCGGAGGTGTACAGGATGAACAGCGGGTGTTCGGAGTCGTGGCCCACGGCGGTGTGTTCGGCGGAGGCCGCTTCGACGGTGTCCGCCCACCAGTGGTCGCGTCCTTCGTGCCAGTCCACGTCCTGGCCGTTGCGCTTGACCACCACCACGTTCTGCACGCTGTGCCCGTCCGTGGCAAGGGCCTGGTCCACGGCGGACTTCAGGGCGCTGGGCTTGCCGCGCCGGTAGGTGCCGTCGGCGGTGACCACGAGCTTGGCTTGGGCGTCCTCGATCCGGGACCGCAGGGCGTCAGAGGAGAAGCCGCCGAACACCACAGAATGCACTGCCCCGATCCGGGCGCAGGCGAGCAGGGTGATCACGGCCTCCGGAATCATGGGCAGGTAAACGGCCACCCGGTCGCCCTTGGCCACGCCGAGGGACTCGAAAGCATTCGCGGCCTTCTTGACCTCTTCGGTCAGCTCGGCGTAGGTGTAGGCGCGGGAATCGCCGGGTTCGCCCTCGAAATAGATGGCCACCCGGTCCCCGAGCCCGTTCTCCACGTGCCGGTCCAAGGCGTTGTACGCGGCGTTGACCTGGCCGCCGACGAACCACTTCGCGAACGGTGGATTGGACCAGTCAAGCGCCTGCGTGAAGTCCTTGTTCCACGTCAGTAGTTCGCGCGCCTGCTTGGCCCAGAAGGCCGGGCGGTCGGCATCGGCCTCGGCGTAGACCTCCGCGCCAACGACGGCGTTCGCGGCGAAGTCCGCGGACGGGGCGAACTTCCGGTTCTCATGCAGCAGGTTTTCGAGAGCATCGCCCTGCTGGCTGGTGGCGGCGGTGGCCGTCGGGCCGGGAGTGTCGTGGGACATGGTGAACCTCATCATTCATCGATCTTTGCTGCGCGGGATGCGCCGTCCCCGGCCGGCACTCGGCCGCAGTGCGCGGCGTCGGGCAGCGGCCGATCGCGGACATACCGCAAAGAGCTGTTCCGAAAACAGACTAGCGCCTTCGGGTTCGGCCACGTGTGCCGCGTCACAAAGTGAACAGTGAGCGGTGCGTATTTAGCGACGAATGGTTCGCGTGCCTTCGCGGCATTGGTGCGGAGGTGCGCCAGGAATCGGGCGTTGCGGCGCCCCGCCGCGGCCCGTCAGCTAGTGATCATCCATGCACTTGGCTAGGCTGAGAAAGACTCGTGACAGAGGCCGGAGGCAGCCTGACCGCTTGAGGTCGGGCGCGCCGGCCGTTAGGCGTCGCCCGGCATTGGACAGCCGCTCGGGTGCCGCCACGCTAAGGAGAACAGTATGAATCAGCAAAGCCACGGCCAGCCGGGTTTGGCCCAACAGGGTCCAGGCCAGCGGGACTCCGGTCAGCAGGGTCCGGCCCAGCGAGACCTGGGTCAGCAGGTTCCAGCCGGGCAGGGTCCGGCCGGAAAGGCTGGAGCCGAAGGGGGTTCAACCGGACACCAGGAAGCGCCGCGGGATGATTCGCCCGCCGGAGGCCACGACGCACACCCCGCCAAGTCGCAGGGCGGGACATCCGCGAACTCCGCGGCCTCGCCCTCCAAAGCTTCCGCCGGCGCCAGGGGTCCGGGAATGCGGAACGTGGCGGTCCTTGGCCCGTTCACCGTCCGTGACCTGACTGTTTTCGCGGCCACGCTGATTCTCTTCATCGCATCGCTGATTCCGATGTTTGCCGTCCGGTACAACCTGTGGAACCTCGGGAGCCTGTTCTTCCTGGGGCTCGGGATCGTGCTGCCGCTCATCCTGGCCGCGCTGTTTGTAGCGCGCCGGGTGGCCCCGGAGACGAAGGTCCGGATCGGCTCGCTGTCCATTGATCAGTTCGGATCTGTTGTGGCCTCCTTTGCCGTGGCTTTCTTCTTCCTCTCTGTCGCAGGAGCGTTCACGCCCAGCCTGCTGGTTGCCCTGATTGGCGCCCTGGTGCTGTTCGCCGCCACGGTGCTGGCCAGGTTCATCCCGTTTTTCGCCGGTGACTTCCTGGACCGGGCCGAAGTGCCGGCCCACATCGCCGCCCGCGAGTCGGCGGTGCCCGCCCGCGAGTCGGCCGTGCCCGCCCGGGCACCGAAGGCAGCCAAGGCACCGAAGCCGGCCAAGCCAACCGAGCAGGGCCCGGCGGCGGGTGTCCAGAAGGCGGCCGACCGGATTTTTGGCGGCCAGAAGTTCGGCGGCAAGTCCGCAGCCCAGGCGCCGGGAACGGGTGCCGCCACAGCCGGCACTCCAGCAGCCGGCACTCCAACCGCCGGTACTCCAGCCGCCGGCACCGCGGCTGCCGGCGCCGGAATGGCGCCGTCTGCCGGTGCCTGGCCCGCCGCCAACGCAGCCAGCAGCGCCGCAGCATCCCCCGAGACGGGACCTGCCGCCGTCGTGCCTTCCGCAGAGGCACCCACAGCCGCCCGGCCTCTGGCAACTGAACCGGCAACGCCGGCCGCCGAAGAGACGCAGCTGGACGGTACTCCGGTCACCGCTGCTGCGGCGGCAGGTGCCGGGACGGAGTCGGGGAACCAGCCCGCGGGTACTGGCGCCGGCACTGGCACCGGCGCCGTGACGGGTTCGGCGGCGTCGGCCACTCCGGCCACCGCCGTCCATCCGCAGGTGAAGCCGCAGGAGCAGGTGAAATCGCAGGAGCCGATCGGCGCCACGGTTGATCCCGCGACCCGGCCCGAAGAAACCGAGGAGCAGCCGGTCCACGAGGCATTCTGGTTCGCGGTGGCGCAGCACCGGACGGCCGTGGATGAGCGCACCGGCGCACCGCTGTTCGGGATCGAGCCTGGCGGCTGGGTGCTGGCGCTCGAGGACCGGGGCGATGAGTTCCTGGTCCAGCACACGGACGGCCGCGTGGGCGTCCTGCGCGACCTCAGCAACATCGAGCGCGGCTAGCCGGCCTCCCGTGGCCACCTCCCGCACACCACGGCACGGCACTCCCCGGAACGGAACCACTGTGCCCGGAACCACTGTGCCCGGAAGCCCGACGGCGGCTGCTTCGACGGCGGCCGTCCCGGCGTCGGGTGCCGACGTTGGGGGCGCCCCGGGTGGGGGCGTCCCGGCTAAGGGAGCCGGGACCGCCGGTGCCGGCTCCCGTTCCGGCGAGTCAACGCTGGCGCTGAAGCGGCGGGCCCGGCGAATCAACCGGGCACTTGCCGAGCAGTACCCCTATGCCCACGCCGAGCTCGACTTCCGGAACCCGTTTGAGCTCCTGGTGGCCACGGTGCTGTCCGCGCAGACCACAGATGTGACGGTCAATCTCATCACGCCGCTGCTTTTCGCCCGCTACCCGGATGCGCGTGCCATGGCGGAGGCGGACGCTGCGGAGCTTGAGGCGATCATCAAGCCGACAGGATTCTTCAGGGCCAAGACGAAAAACCTCCTGGCCCTCGGAAACCGGCTCGTGGACGAGTTCGACGGCGTGGTTCCGGGCCGGCTGGAAGATCTGGTGACGCTTCCCGGCGTCGGACGTAAAACCGCCAACGTGGTGCTGGGAAATGCCTTCGGCATTCCCGGCATCACCGTGGACACGCACTTCGGGCGCCTGGCGCGGCGCTTCGGCTGGACCGAGTCCGACGATCCCGTTCGCATTGAATCCGATGTGGCCGAACTCTTCGAGCCGAGGGACTGGACCATGCTGTCCCACCGCGTGGTGTTCCACGGCCGGCGGGTCTGCCATTCCCGGAAGCCTGCGTGCGGTGCCTGCGCCGTGGCCAACTGGTGTCCCAGCTTTGGCCTGGGCGAGACGGACCCGGCCAAGGCCGCGAAACTTCTCAAGTACGAGCTTGCGCCGGGAAACGAGCAACTCCTCGGGAAGCTCCTGGCCGAGACCCACCGTGCGGCCGAAATCCGGATGGAATCCCAGCGGAGGGTCCCTTGACCGCCCGCCAGGACCTGGTGGACCTCGTGGAATCGATCAAGGCCGGAACGGGACCGGCCCGGAATCCGTACTGGCGCAAACTTACGGTGGACGCTTCGGTGGCGCGGAAGGCCGCCGTGCTGATCCTGTTCGGTGCGCTGGACGACGTTCCGGCGACCTCGGGAAAGCCACTGGTCGCCGCGGACCTGGACGTCCTGCTCCTTGAGCGCGCGCACACGCTGGACGACCATCCCGGCCAGGTGGCGTTTCCCGGTGGCGGCATCGATCCGGACGAGTCACCGGTCTCGGCGGCACTGCGCGAGGCCGAGGAGGAGACCGGCGTGGATCCGGAGGGAGTGGATGTGCTCGGGGTCCTGCCCGAATTGGCGCTTCCCCGCGGCAATTACCTCGTGACGCCGGTCCTCGGATGGTGGGCCTCGCCGTCGCCCGTGCGGGTTGTGGACTATGGCGAGTCCGCCCAGGTCTTCCGCGTCCCGGTCCGGGACCTGCTGGATCCGGAAAACCGGGCGATGGCCACCGTCACGCGGATGAACCAGACATTCCAGAGCCCTGCGTTCACCGTGAACAAAGTCGTGGTCTGGGGCTTTACCGGCATGATCCTGAATGAACTGTTTGACCAGTTGGGGTGGGCCGTTCCCTGGGACCGGACCCGGCTGCACCCGCTGGATCTCTAGCCCTGCGGCCGCGTCTTCCGCAGGTCCACCACAAGTCCCGTTGCGGCATTTTCCCGCATCGCGTTGATGCCCTCAACAACCCCGGAAACGGTCCTGAACCGCGGTGACAATGCCACCACGTTGCCGTCCCCGTCTATGAGCCGGAACTTATAGGATTGATCGCCGTCCTGGTGTATTTCAAATTTACCCGCCATTGGCGTGGAACCCCCTGCTGATGCTTCCTTGCACATGCCGGGCCAACGATTCTGCCACTGCCCGGCCACTTTCGAGCCTAGTGTCTTGGACCACACGGGGCGAGCTACCCGCGGGTACGTTACTTCGTTCAACGGTGCGTGTCCTTGACGGACGGATGTGACTTTATTTCCCGCAGTTGAGAGGCTACTCTCACGCCTTGACTGCGACTCATGAGCTGTTTTCATGAACCGTTTTGATGACCGGCCGGGAGCGGGGCGTCCCTACTTCGCGTTGTCGTAGGAGTCCACCACTGCCACACTCACCGGGAACTCCACCGGAATCGGGCCGAACAGCAGCTCCTTGGCGGCGTTGGCGGCTTCCTCGATCGCCCTGATGCACGCATCCACGGCGGCATCGGGGGCATGGACCATGACCTCGTCATGCAGGAAGAAGACGAGCTCCCCGGAAGCGGAACCGTCGGCACGCAAGGTGCGCAGCCGGCGTCGTAATTCCGCAAGCCAGCAGGCGGCCCAGTCCGCCGCAGAGCCCTGCACGACGAAGTTGCGCGTGAACCGCCCACGCGAGCGGGCCAGTGAATCGGCGCGCCGCTGCTCCTCCGCTGAGGTGGACCGCTGGCTGAGGAGCCATCGCTCGGACGGAGGCGGGCTGCTGCGGCCCAGGCGGGAGGTGACGGTCTTCCCGGCTTCGCCGTCGCGGGCCGCCCGCTCCACGAAGCCGACGGCGCGCGGGTAGGTGCGGGCCAGCTGCGGCATGAGCCGGCCTGCCTCGCCGGAGGTGGCGCCGTACATGGCGCCCAGGAGGGCGATCTTGGCCTTGCCGCGGTCGCCGCCGAATCCCTTGGCGGCGATGCCCGCGTAGAGGTCCTGGTCGCGGGCCGCCTCGGCCATGGTGGAGTCCTGGGCGAGGGCCACCAGAACGCGCGGTTCCAGTTGGGCGGCGTCCGCGACGATCAGTTTGTGGCCGGGGTCGGCATGCACCGCGCCGCGGATCTGGCGCGGGATCTGCAGGGCACCGCCGCCGCGTGAGGCCCAGCGCCCCGATACTACGCCGCCCACCACGTACTCGGGCTGGAAGCGGCCGTTCTTCACCCAGGCGTCCAGCCACGCCCATCCGTTCGCGGTGTGCAGCCGCGAGAGCTTCTTGTACGCCAGCAGGGGCTCGATGGCCGGATGGCTGGACTCCTTCAGCTCCCACTGCCTGGTCGACTTCACCTCGATGCCGTTCCGGTGCAGGGCGCGCATGAGTTCCTGCGGTGAATCCGGGTTCAGGCTTGGCGAATTCAGGAGCCGCCGGAGTTCCATGTTGAGTGCCTCGAGCTTGGCAGGCCGGTGCCCGAGCGGCGGGCGCGGGCCCAGATACTCGGCGAGAATCTGCTGGTGCAGCTCCTCCCGCCACGGCACGCCGGAATGCTGCATCTCGGCGGCGATCATGGCCCCGGCCGATTCGGCGGCGAGCAGGAGCTGGAGCCGCTGCCTCCGGTTGCCGTCCGCGCTCGCGCCCGCCAGAGCCTCCTGCTGGGCGGCGTACTCGGCGCGGAGCTCCCCGGGGGTATGCCGGGGTTCGGACCTCAGGCCGGGGTCGTCGAAGAGTGCACCCTGATCGGCGGGCGGAGGCGGTGGCTGAAGCGCCCGCGGCGGCTGGAGATCGTCATCCTGCGTCAGCTTCTCGGCGTTTTTCGCATAGGACGTGTGCGCCGTGAACTCCGAATGCGCCAGGATGGCGCCGCACAGTGCGAGATCGTAGCAGCGCTCCAGCTCGACGCCGGCCTGCAGCAGTGCCGGGTACCAGTCCTGCGTCCGGTGCCAGATCCAGCGCGGACGCTGCTTTTCGAGTTCACGCACGACGGCGGCGAGTCCGGTTCCGCTGTTGGGGCCGGTTCCGTTGCCGGTGCCGGTTCCTGTTCCGGTTCCTGTTCCGGTTCCGCTGGTGTGGCTGGCGTGTGCGGTTTTTCCCAGAGCCGTGTGGCTGGGCGGGCCGGCATGGTTGCCCGGTGCGGAGGATTCTGCAGTGGGGTTCCGCCTGATGATCCGGGGTTCCGGATTGCCGGGATGGGGCAGGCCCGCGGCGGTGAGTTCCTGGATGACTGCGCCGTCAGCGTGGGCGGCGAGCAACAGATACATGCCTCAATTCTGCCTTGCCACGGATAATCTTCTCAGCCGCCTCGCTTTCCGGCGATTGCGGGACATGTCGGGACCGGGATCCGGGCGCTGTACCTGACCGGCCGCGTGGCAGGACGCATTCTCCGCAGGACGTGTCTTCCACAGGGCGCGCCGGCCGGTTGTCCACATAGGACGATCTGACCCTGACCGTCCGCTGACCTTTTCGGCAGAGTGGCTGCATGAGCAGGCATCACGCACGGAACCAGGAAAGAGCGTCCGAACCGGATATCGTTCAGGCGGCCCTGCCGCCCGGTCCAGGCATCCCCGCGCAGCGCGTGGCGGCCAGTGAACCAGGTGAACCTGCCGGGCACCGTCCGGCTGCGTTGCGGGCTTCTGCCGCCGAGCGGGCGGGGAGGATCCGGCAGACTGACCGTGGTCCGGAACCGTGGCTCCCCGTTGAGGCGAACGAGGTACTGCTGGTCACCGCCTTCGCGTTTCTCCAGGCTGAGGTGGAGCGGATCGTGGCGGCCGCCGGCGGCCGCCTGCGCGTGGCGGCCGACATTGCGGAGGCCGCTCCCTACTGGGATTCTGCCGCGGCCGTACTGCTGGGCAGCGATATTCGTGACCTGCCCCCACGCCGCCGCGCGCCAGCCGTTCTGGTGGGCCTGAGCGGGGAGGGGGACGCCTTGTGGCACCTCGGAGCGGCCCTTGGCGCGCAGCGCGTGGCCGTCCTTCCCGACGCCGCGGCGTGGCTCGCCGAATACCTCAGCCGCTCACGTGCACCGGAGGCCGGAGGAGTGGTGCTGGGCGTTACCGGCGGTTGCGGGGGTGCAGGTGCCACCACGGCGGCGATCTGGCTTGCCCAGGCAGCGGCGGGCCTTGGCGCAAGGGTCCTGCTCGTGGACGCCGACCCCTGGGGCGGCGGGCTCGAACTTGCCTTGGCGGCAGAGGAATCGCCAGGCCTCCGCTGGCCGGACCTGTCTGATGCCAGCGGCAGTATCGACCCAGAGCAGCTCGCCGACGCCCTGCCCCTGGCTGGCGGGTTTTCGTTCCTGTCGTGGCCCGGCACCAGGGAAAGGCCGCCGGCTGTCGACTCGGCCAGCGTAGGCGGCGTGCTCGACGCCGCACGGCGGGGCTACGAGTTGGTCATCGTCGACATCGGCAGGAATGCCGAACCCCTGCGGACTTTTGCCTGGGACTGCGACCGCCTGCTCATCGTGGTCCCGGCACAGCTGAAGGCCGCTGTCGCTGCCGCCCGGCTGTTGCAGGAGCTTCCGCCCGTGGAGTCGGCGCTGCTTGTCAGGGGCAAAGCCGGCGTTGCGCTGGACGAAGCCCTGATTGCGGAGTCTGTAGGGCTTCCGTTGCACGGGCGGATGCCGGAAGTGCGCGGCACCGCAGCGGCCTCCGAACTCGGTCGCCTACTGGAACACGGCAAGAGGAAGAGCGTGCGGCGCTTCGCGGCGTCGGTGCTGGACCTGCTTGACGATGAGCTGCTGGCCGGGGACATCCGGTGAGTGCACACTCGAGCGTCCCCGGGCCAGGTGTCGGCCCGCGGCCCGGCGCCGCCGCAAGCTCAGGGCTGACGGAGAGCGCCGGTCGGCGGCGGGCGGCGAGGGTCCTCGACGCGGGCCTGCTGGAAACCGTGCGCGAGTCCGTCATGGCCGACGCCGGGCCGGTCACACCGTCGCGGGTGGCGGCCGCCGTCCAGGCCACCGGGAAATTGCTCGGTACCGCCGGGTCCCTCGCCGCCGTCGAACGCATCAGTGCTGAACTAAACGGGCTCGGGCCCCTGCAGCAGCTGGTCAGGGATCCGTCGGTGACCGACATATTCGTCAACGCGCCCGGTTCCGTGTGGCTGGACCGCGGCAGGGGCATTGAACGGGCACCTGTGGTGTTCGCCGGGGAAGCGCAGGTCCGGGCCCTTGCGGCCAGGCTGGTGGCAGCGGGCGGACGGCGCCTGGACGACGGATCACCCTGCGTGGATGTTCGGCTCGAGGGCGGCTACCGTGTTCACGCAGTCCTGCCTCCCATCTCCGCATCCGGGACGCTCCTGAGCGTCAGGATCCGGCGAGAACAGGTTTTTTCCATGGCCGAGCTTCGGGAGGGAGGGATGTTCGGCCCGCTGGTGCAGTCTGTACTGGAGCGCATGGTGGAGCAGCGGCTGAGCTTTCTGGTCAGCGGTGCCACGGGGTCAGGGAAAACCACCCTGCTGTCCACGCTGCTCGGACTTTGTCATCCCGGCGAACGGCTGGTCCTGATCGAGGACGCCGCCGAGCTGAACCCGGTGCACCCGCACGTTGTCCAGCTTGAATCGCGCCACGGCAACCTGGAAGGCGGCGGCGAGGTGGATCTGGGTGAGTTGGTCCGCCAGGCGCTGAGAATGCGTCCGGACCGGCTGGTGGTCGGGGAATGCCGGGGCGCTGAAGTGCGTGAGCTCCTCACCGCGATGAACACCGGACATACGGGCGGCGGCGGGACCATCCACGCCAACGCCGCCGGCGCAGTACCGGCGCGGCTCACTGCGCTCGGGGCCCTGGCCGGGCTGGGACAGGACGCCGTCAGGCTGCAGGTTGCCAGCGCCCTGGACATCGTGGTGCACGTGGCAAGATCCCGGCACGGACGGTATGTGGCCTGCGTGGGTGTCCTGACGGAGGCGTCCGGCGGACTTGGCGTGGCCGTGGCACTGGAGAATTCGGGCGGACGGCTGGTCACCGGGCCTGCGTGGGATGGCCTGGCCTGCCGCCTCGGCATGGACCCCCGGTTGGCGTCTGTTCCGGCACAAGCGCCGCCGCAGGAAGAGGTGCTTGGAACAAGGGGAGCTGCAGCGTGATCGCCGTTCTCATTGGCGTGATGGCTGTTGCCCTCTGGCTGATCCTGCGGCCGCCGCGCGGGCTGCACCGCAGGGTCCGCAAGGCCTTCGCCGGGAGCGCCGCTGGGAGCCGGGCCGCCTGGAACAGGGGAGGAGCGACGGGGCGGGGAAGCGCCAGGTCCCCGGATGCCCCCGGATTTCCTCCCAGGGGCGGACCGTCCCTGCACCATCGTCAGAGGAGCGGCCGCGAGGTCCGGGACGGTCAGGGCTTGTCAGCGGCTGGCCACAGTGGCCCCAACGGCCGCCGCCTTGGCCGGGGGCGCAAGGACGCCGCGGTGCCCCTCACAGTACTTGTTCAGCAGCTTGCTGCCCTGCTGAAGGGCGGGCGGACGCCGGCCCGCCTCTGGGACGAATTGTGCCGGGTGTACGGAGGATCCGGTCCCGCAGACGGAGGCTCCGGCGGGCCGCGGCTCAGTCCCGGCTCTGCGGCGGTCCTGGCTGCGGCGCGCGGGGCGGCCATGCGCGGCTCGCCCGTGGCCGAGGCGATTCGTTTTGCAGCGGCGTCATCCGGTCATGCTGGCGGCAGCCGCGAACCGCGGATTTGGCAGGAGCTGGCCGCCTGCTTCGACATCGCTGAGGCAAGCGGCTGTCCGCTGGCCGACGTGCTGACCCGCTTCGCGGCGCAGCTCGAGGTTGAGGACGACGCCGAAGCAGCCCGTCAGACCGCCCTCGCCGGACCCAAGGCGACAGTTACGCTGCTGACCTGGCTTCCCTTGCTCGGACTCGGGCTGGGATTCTGCCTGGGCGTGGATCCGCTGGCGATGCTGCTCGGAACACCCATCGGCGTGGCGGCACTCGTCGCTGGCATCGTCCTAACCGTTGCTGGCAGGCTGTGGTCGGCCAGGCTGGTGCGGGCCGCGGCCGGAGCGGCAGTGCCATGACTGGGCTGCGACGTGACAAGCAAGTGACAGGCCTGTGCCCGGCTCCAGGCCTGTGTCGGGCGGCAAGACCGGGCTGGCGAATTGTTCCGGCCCCGGTGCCACGAGGCCCCGATATGGCGGGGGCAGCAGCGCCGCTGAACCCCGGCATGACGGGTGCAGACGCATGACCGGGCCGACTCTTTCCGCTGCGCTCGTGGCGATGGTTTTGGCCGCTGCTGCGGCGCTCGCCTTCACCGGCCATTCGCGCACACGCAGGCGCCTTCTCGGCAGAAGCGGCCTCATCCTGACCACTGCGACGCACGGCGGCGCCTCCGGCAGGTCCGCTTCCGCCGGGCACAGGACCGGACTGCGCGACACCGCAATGATGCTGGAGCTGGTCGCAGCCATGCTCGACGCCGGATCAGGGATCGGGCGGTCCCTGGAATTGGTGGCAGCCGCAGCCTCACCCGAGTACAGCGGGTCGCTGAGGCCTGTCGTGGGGGCCATGGCCATTGGAGCTGACTGGGAAACCGCTTGGCGGAGTTCAGCGGCGCGCTCACCCGAGATACTTGCCCTTCGCGACGCCCTGGGCTTCGCCGCGCTGACCGGCGCGCCGTCCTCGGCCATTCTCTATGCCCAGGCCGCCGGAATGAGGCGCGAGCGGTTCCGGTCTGCCGAAAAGCGCGCAGCGTCCCTCAGCGTCAAGCTCGTGATTCCGTTGGGCCTCTGCTCCCTCCCGGCGTTCATCTGCCTAGGCGTCGTGCCCGTGCTGCTTGCGCTGGTGCCCTCCGGAGCCTGACCGCCGTCCCGTTGCCAAACAGGCACTTTTCCTCCACACGGCGGCACCGACGCGTCTTATCCACTTAGGCAGATTCGTCACTTACCGGCCCGCACGGCAGGCGGAACAGTCGGACTAACCGGCAATCCCGCCGGATACCCAGAAAGGAAAACTATGTCCCTGAATCAACACGGCATCAGCGAGGCCCAGCCCCTGTATCCGGACGGCGGAGACGGAGCTGTCCGGGAGATCTACCCGGGAGCCAGTTCTGCGCCTCGCATCAAAGCGCGCACGCGGCGGCGCCTCATGGCCTCCGAGGCCGGGATGGCGACGGCCGAGTATGCCATAGCCACCCTGGCCGCGGTCGGATTCGCCGGGCTCCTCGTGTTCATCCTGCGCAGCGACGAAGTCCGAGGCTTCCTGCTCAACCTGATCCGTACGGCGCTGGCTTTGCCGTGAGCCTGCTACCGCAGGCCCCACTGGCGGCGGCACCGCCGTCGGGGACCGGACGCTCCCGGGGCAGGACGGTGCAGCAGCGATTGGGCCGCTGGGCGGGGAATCCCCGCGGCCGGGGGAGGGCCCGCGGAAGGAACACCCGCGGTGCCGTGACCGCGGAATTCGCAGTCGCACTTCCTGCCGTCCTGCTGCTCCTGGCCATGCTGCTGGCGGGGTCTGCGGCAGGAATTACCCAGCTCCGGCTGGAGGAGGCGGCCCGGGCCGGCGCCCGGGCGCTGGCCCGCGGAGAGGAGCCGCTCGCCGTCGAGGGAACGGTCAGGAAGCTGGCGGGTGCCACGGCATCATCAGCTGTGGTGGCGGACGGCGAATGGCTGAGCGTTACAGTGTCGGACCGTGTGGCCGGACCCTTTGGCACCGTGGTTCCGTGGACACTGACAGCCAAGGCCGAGGCCCGGGGCGAAACGGCAGAATCCGTGTCATTCCCGCCTACCGTCGCTCCGGCCGTGCCCGGCACATGGGAGGGCCCTTCCGCGAGGGGGCACGCATGAGCCGTGGCAAACAGCCGGACGGGGAACAGGATCCGGAGCGGGGCTCGGGCACCGTGCTGGCTGCAGGCCTCGGCCTGGTGGTCCTTGCGGCCATGGTCATGCTCCTCCTGCTGGCGCAGGCAGCGGTGATGGCCTCCAGGGCAGCGGCCGCGGCCGATCTCGCCGCCCTGGCGGCTGCGGACGCACTGCGTGGTGTTTCTGCCGGGGAACCCTGCCTGGTAGCGGCAGCCGTGGCAGCCCGGCACGATGCGAGGCTGGTCAGTTGTGTCGAGGGAGGTGATCAGTCCGTTGAGGTTCGCACCGAACTGATAGCCGGTGCCATTCTCGGCGCGGCCGCCGGGCATGCCCGGGCCGGGCCGCCGCCCTAAGGGGCGGCAGCCCAAAAGCCGCGGCCCTGACGGGGTTGCAGCGGAAGGCCGGGCCCTAAAGAGGCGGCAGACCAAAGGCCGCGGCCCTAAAGGGCAGTGGACGCGCGAGGATCCGCCGCACGTTCATGCGGCGGGGCCGCGGTCTCCGTCGCGTCCCGGAGCAGGACGTCGATCAGCGTCACGGCGGCGTCCTTGTCCAGCGGGTTGTTCTTGTTCCCACATTTCGGAGACTGGACACACGAGGGACATCCGGACTCGCACTCGCATGCCTCGATGGCGTCCCTTGTGGCAGTAAGCCACACCTTGGCCTTGTCGAAGCCCCGCTCCGCAAAGCCCGCGCCGCCGGGGTGCCCGTCGTACACAAATATGGTGGGCACGCCGGTGTCCGCGTGGATCGCGGTGGAAACGCCGCCGATGTCCCAGCGGTCGCTCGACGCAACCAGCGGCAGCAGCCCGATGGCGGCGTGCTCTGCGGCGTGGAGGGCGCCGGGGAACTGTGCCTCGATCAGGCCGGCTCCGGTGAGCGACCGGTTGTCCATGACGAACCACACGGCCTTCGTAAACAGCTCCCGTGCGCCGAGCTCCAGGGGCTCCTCGCCCAGCACCTCATTCGAAATCAGTGCCTTCCGCTGAAATGAGACCACCTGTGTCGTTACCTTCACATCGCCGAAGTGCACGGCGACGTCCCCCCACTGGACCGACCGCCGGGTTTCGAGCACCTCAATCTGGGTTATGTCCCGGGCGGTGGTGTAGTAGTCGGGGTTGGCTCGGCGCACCACCACGCAGTGATCGGCCTCGTTCAGGTCCTCCACCACATAGCTGTCGCCCTGATGGACATAGATGGCGCCGGTGTGCGCCTGGTAATGGGTCTGCGGCGAATCCATGGTCCCCAGCAGTGACCCCGTGTCTGCGTCAACGATGCTCACCGGTCCTCCGCCGTCGGCCCTCAGGTTCACCATGCCGGCCGCGCTCTGGGGATGAGTCCAGAACCATCCGGCCGGGCGTCGCCGCAGGTAGCCCTGGGCTACCAGCTGTCCGAGGAGCTTCTCGGCCGTGGCACCGAAAAGAGGCAGCTCCGCCACGCCCACCGGAAGCTCGGCAGCGGCGGCGCACAGATGGGGTCCGAGCACGTAGGGGTTCGACGGGTCAAAGACGGTTGCCTCGACCGACACGTCGAAGATGGCCTCGGGATGGTTCACCAAGTAGGTGTCCAGCGGGTCGTCGCTGGCCACGAAGGCGGCGATCGCATCCTGCCCGGCGCGGCCCGCCCTGCCGATCTGCTGGAAAAGGGATGCCCTGGTCCCGGGCCAGCCGGCGACCAGCACCGCGTCAAGCCCAGAGATGTCGATGCCCAGCTCGAGGGCTGATGTGCTCGAAATGCCTAGCAGCTGGCCTGCCCTCAGCGCCTTTTCCAGGGCGCGGCGTTCCTCCGGGAGATAGCCGGACCGGTACGCGGCCACTCGTTGGGGCAGGCTCGGATCAACCTCGTCAAGCAGCCGTTTAGCGATCGACGAGATGGTTTCGGCGCCCCGCCTGGACTTGATGAAAGCGATGGTACGGATCCGGGAAGAGACAAGGTTCGCGAGCAGGTCGGCGGTCTCGGCCACGGCAGTCCGGCGTTCCTTGGCGCCGTTCTCGCCCCGCACCTCGGTCAGCGCGGGCTCCCAGAACGCCACTGTGGTGGCGCCGTGCGGTGAGAAATCTTCGGCCACGCCGCGGACGGGCGCGCCGATCAGCCGGCCAAATGAGGTCTCGGGTTCCGACGCCGTGGCGGAAGCCGCGATGAAGACCGGGCCGGGGAAGGACGTGCCGGCTCCGTAGTAGGCGCAGATGCGCCGCAGCCGCCGCATCAGGTTGGCCACGTGGGATCCGAAGACACCCCGGTAGCTGTGGGCCTCGTCCACGATCACGTAGCGCAGCCGCCGGAAAAACCCCGCCCACCAGGCATGGTTGGGCAGGATTCCGAAGTGCAGCATGTCAGGGTTGGCCAGGATGAAGTTGGCGTGGTCCCGGATCCATCGCCGCGAGGCCTGGTCCGTGTCGCCGTCGTAGGTTTCGGCCCGGACGGTCGGGAGCTTCAACGAGCGGATCGCCGCGAGCTGGTCGGCGGCCAGCGCCTTGGTGGGGGAGAGATAGAGTGTCACGGCGCCGTCGTCGTGGATTTTTCCGGGCTCGGAGAGGACGCGGAGCTCGGAACGGTGGATCGCGTCCAGCGCCGGCAGCTGGTAGGCCAGCGACTTTCCGGACGCCGTGCCGGTGGCGATCACGACGTGCTCGCCGGCATGGGCAATGTTGGCCGCCCGGACCTGATGACGGTAGGGCTGCTGGATGCCCAGATTGCCGTAAGCCCTCACAATGTCCGGATGGGCCCAGTCAGGCCACGGTTCGTGCACCGCCTCGCGGGCCGGGATGGTCCGCACATGCCGGAGCTGCTCCGGGTCCGGGCCGCGGCCCAGCAAAGGAATCAGCGAGTCATGGGGGTTCACCCCAACATTGTTTCATCCGGGTAAAAATCGCCGCCGAAACCCAATCCGGTACCCAGGCCGGAGCCTGCCCGGAGCCGCGTGGAGAGGACTGTCAGCTTACGGAAAGGTCGGCGCCCTCATCGGAGGCGGAGAGCATCAGGACGTGGCATACCGAGGTCCAGCCAAGGTGCGAGTACAGCTTCTGTCCGTCGAGGGACGCCAGCAACAGGCCGTCCTCCACGTCATGCTCGAACGCCTGGGCCGCCAGCGCCTTCATGATGAAGCTGCCCAGCCCGCGACGTTGGAAGGCCGGCTCGGTCACGATCTTGTCGAACACCGCGGTCCCGTTGACAACGAAGACCTGCCCGCTCGCCGCCAGCGTGTCGCCGGCGCGCACCACGGCATGGTGAACGCCGTTGGATTCTGTCGTTTCCAGCGACAGTTCATCGTCGGATAGCCACGGATCCTCGGCGTCCTGGGTTTCCATGTCCACGACCATCATGCTCTGGGACGCCGACGTGACGTTGAGCCCGTGCTGCTCTGCCAAGGTCTTGTAGCGAAGTACATCATTGGTCAGGATGGTTAGCACCCGGGCCGGAACCTCGGCCGTCTTGGCGGCCAGCGCAGTAAACTCAGTGTCCGAGGGGTCTGACGCAAAATACTCCCAGTCCCCGGTGGTGTCGGCACGCAGGGCGGCCGGGAACCGACCTTCTGTGGCGGTCTCGTAGCCCCGGCAGCCAGCCCAGCCGGCTACCCAGACTTCAAGCAGATGGGTGATATCTCCAACCATGGCTTCTGGCGTCATGTGATGAGACTATTCCAGCGCTGTCACAAGTAACAGGGCTTTGGAACTTGCTTATGCAATTGTGATGGGCTGGGCCCGGCAACGTGGCGGCCCGTCGTGGGGCTCCCTCGCGGACGCCCCGAAAACCGGAGTGCCGTACCTCGTGCCTTCGCCTTCAGTCCCCTGAGTCCGGAGGTTTCTATGCACCAAGTACCCTTAAATACGTGGCTTTGAACCGAATCGTGCTCTTTTACGGCTTTACCCCCATCGCGGACCCGGACGCCGTCCGGCTCTGGCAGCGAGCTCTCTGCGAAAAGCTCGGTCTGACCGGGCGCATCCTCATCTCCAGGGACGGCATCAATGCCACCGTCGGCGGTGAGCTTAACGCCGTCAAGCAGTACGTGAAGACCACCCGTGAATACAAGGGCTTCCACGGCATCGACGTGAAGTGGTCCGACGGCGGGGCGGAGGACTTCCCGCGGCTGAGCGTCAAGGTCCGCGACGAGATCGTTTCCTTCGGCGCCCCGGGGGAGCTGAAGGTGAACGAGAACGGCGTCGTGGGCGGCGGAACGCACCTTAAGCCCGAGGAGCTCCACGAGCTGGTGGACGCAAAGAAGCAGAGCGGCGAAGAGGTTGTCTTCTTCGACGGGCGCAACGCCTTCGAGGCGCAGATCGGCAAGTTCAAGGATGCGATTGTCCCGGATGTCGCCACCACGCATGACTTCATCAAGGAACTCGACTCCGGCAAGTACGACTCCCTCAAGGACAAGCCGGTGGTCACCTACTGCACTGGCGGCATCCGCTGCGAGGTGCTCTCCAGCCTCATGGTGAACCGGGGCTTTAAGGAGGTGTACCAGCTTGACGGCGGCATCGTCCGGTACGGCGAAGCGTTCAAGGACCAGGGCCTCTGGGAAGGCTCGCTGTACGTCTTTGACAAGCGCATGCACCTTGAATTTAGCGAGGACGCCAAGACCATCGGCGAGTGCGTCCGCTGTGCGGCACCCACGAACAAATTCGAGAACTGTTCGAACCCCAGCTGCCGCACGCTCACGCTGTACTGCGCCGGGTGCGCCTCCAGCCCGGAAACCCTGCGCTGCCCGGACGGTTGCGCGGCCTGACCCCGCCCGGCCCCCCGCGTGCCTGAGCGTCACTGGCACCGGCGCACTGGCAACCCGTCAGATCCTGCTGATGCGGTAGGCGAAGTTTGCGTCCGACCTGGCCTCCACCGTCATCCGGAGCACGGAGTCCTTAGAAAGGTGCACAACGTTGACCCGCGACGTGCCGCACCGCAGGCTGAGGTCCACCAGCGCGAATTCGGCGTCGCGCACCGTGAAGGAGACTCTCCGCTCGCTCCGGCAGGCCAGCGTGAGGGAGTATGTTCCGCTGGGCAGCTGTCCCGTGGTCCCGGTCTTTTGGCGGCCCGCGGTCACGGTCCCGTAGTTAATGTGAAAAACCTGCCCCTCGGCGTCCGGCAGTACCTCCTTGGCCCACGCGTCGAGCTCGGCGCCCGAGACGGGCCGGTCTTGGAGGGGATCCCGCGGTATCGCCGCGTCGGTCACCACAGGGGCTCGGGGGAGCTCGCCGCGGCCGTCGTCGTAACTGTATTCACATCCGGCCAGGGCGGCTGCGGCGGCCAGCACAGCGGAAACCACGACGGCGGCTGCCGGGTTCCGCTGTCGCGGAACCCGCGGATACCGCCCAACGAGACAATGCACGGAGAACATCCGCACCGTGGGCATACTCCGACTTTAAGCCTGCCGGTGGCGCGAGACCATAGGCGGATGAACACCTGGCTGCAAGCGCATGTCGGCGGAGTTCAGCGCAGCCCGCCGTCCCGTGGGGCATGGTTCCCGACTGTGACCTGGAACCTGGGAACTTGCAAGGGGGCGAAGCCTTCCGGCACGGCCTCGGGCCGGTGATGAACAGAAAGCTGATGAACAGAAAGCTACTGAACGGGGACCAGCTGGTACGCGTAAATAAGCGGGGCGTCCACGCTGGACGTGCTGATCTCCACCGGCCCGGGTTCCGGCACCGTGATCTTCACGGTTTCCCGGCTGCCGTTGCACGCTGCGCCGGCGTCCGCGAGCTCTTTCCCTGCCAGTGTCACGGCGAAGAACGCCTTGCCGCCGCCGTCGCACGTCATGGTCAGCGTGTAGCGGCCCGCCGGCACATTGGCTGCCTCGCGGATGATCCGGTCCCGGTTGAGAATCTTGCCGGCGTCCTCAAGCACCGCGCCGCTGACGGACGGCAGCGCAGTGGCCTTCCACGCGGGCACGTCGGCGTTTTCGATCGAGACCACGGGCGAGCAGGCGGGCACCGCCAGCAAAAGGAGGGCAGCTGCCGCGGCACCGGACAGGACACGGCGCATCGCAGGGGAACGTTCAGCCATGCCTCCAACTTACCTGCTGAAACGGCTGCCCGGCGTCAACCGGAGCTGCCCGGCCGGAGCTGCCCGGCGTCAACCGGAGCTGCCCGGCCGGAGCTGCCCGGCCTCAACCGGAGCCCCCTGCCCAGCCGGAGCTGCCGGGCCTGAGCCTCCTGCCCGGCCGGAGACGCCCCGTCCCAGCCTGAGCCGCCGGGGCATCGCCCTGACCTTGTGGGCGGCAGCTCCGCCATCGTCGGCGTCACCGCCTGAGCCTGCGGACGCCGAGTTTGTCAGCGTCCGGCATGCCGCGATCCCACGAAAGAGACAAGTCTGTCTGCCTCCGTCAGGGCCTGCGCCATGCCGGTGGAAGTGGCGAATACCCGCTCGCCACGGGACTCGAGCTGAACCGGAATAACGTCGGCGCGGGCTGCGGGCCCGTGCTCCGGAGGATGCGTTGACGGCCAGGGGGTGTGGCCCGGCGCTGCGCTCGGTTCGTGGTCGGCGCTTGCCTCCGAAAGCGTCAGGGCGTCGATCTTGGCGCCGCCGATCTTGTCCAGCATCTGGTAGTCCTCGTTGGTGCAGAGATCGCTGGTGGCCAGGTGCTTGAGCGTGATCAGGCCTACGATGGCCCGGCTGAAGTCACGGTCCATGGCAAGGTCGATGGCCCACTGCGTCCGTTGCCACCACTGGTCGCGCCGGTCCGCTTCACGCCGCTGGGCCAGGGTCCGCCACGCTATCCATCCGGCGATTATGGCCGCCACAAGGGTGCTGAGGGGGGCGAATGCGGCCACGTACTGCAGCCATCCGGGATCAGCCACCGCTGCCTGGGTTCCGAGCATGGCCCCACTTTAGCCTCCCGCCCCGACAATATAGACGCGACATAGACGCGACAAAATAGACCCGGCAAACAGGCCCGGCATTGCACAGCCAAGACCGGCAGGCAGACCCGCCAATCTGGCCAGGCCATCTGGGAGGAGCCGCGGCATCCGGCCGCCGGGCACGGGAAATAGACTTGCCCGGTGACTGAATCAACGCGCTTCACGGCCGGAAACACGCCCGACGCCCCCCGCAGCGACCTGCCCGATCTCCTGGCCGCCCTGGCTGCTGACCTGCGGGACGTCGACTACACGGTGGACGGTGTCGCTGACCTGCTCGGCGCGTCGGCGTACTCGGCACTGAGCCGGGACCAACTGATTCCTGCGCTGATCGTCACCGAAGCAGCCGCCACCGGTGAGCCGCGCGCGGCGGCGCTCGCCGCCGTCGTGCGTTTGTGGCTCCTGGCCGTCCCGCAGGACGCGGAGGCTCTGGACGCCGCCCTGCCGCGCGTCCGGACGGAAGGGCTGGTGGCGCTGCGGCTGGCCGAGACCGTGGAGGGCCAGATCGCGGCCGCAGCGGACCTGCGGCCCTACGGCTGGGAAGCTACCGCAGGGGAGGGCAGCGGCGGCGCTGAACTCTGGGTGGCCAGCGACCTCGCCGCGCACCAGCGCGCGGGCGTCCTGCGGCATGACCACGTCCTCGGCATCGGGCAGGCCTCCACCACCCTGGTGCAGACCACCATCCGGCGGCACGCCGCCCGTGCCCTGGACCTGGGCGCCGGGTGCGGCATCCAGACGTTCCACCTCCTGCATCACAGCGAGCACGTCACGGCGACCGATATTTCGGAGCGCGCCCTCGCGTTCACGCGGTTCAACCTCCTGCTCAATGCCGAGGCCCTGTACGTGGACCGGGCACGGCCGGAGGAACGGGTGAGCCTTCGTCTCGGATCCCTCCTGGAGCCCGTGGCCGGCGAGGAATTCGACCTCGTGGTGTCCAATCCGCCGTTCGTCATCACGCCGCGCAGCACCGGCGAAGCGGCTGCGGACCAATTCACGTACCGCGACGGCGGCCTGCCCGGCGATGACATCGTGGCGTCGCTGGTCCGGTCCCTGCCCGGTGTGCTTGCCCCTGGCGGAACAGCCCAACTTTTAGGCAACTGGGAGATTGCGGCGGGCACTTCCTGGGAGGAACGGCCGCAAAGCTGGGCCAGTCCGGACACGGATGTCTGGTTCATCCAGCGCGAGCAGCTCGGCCCTGAGCAGTATGCCGAGACCTGGCTGCAGGACGCCTCGGAAAACCGGGACCGGCGGCACTACCAGGACGCCTACGCCGCGTACCTGGACGACTTTGCCTCGCGGGATGTGGGCGGGGTCGGATTCGGAATGATCTGGCTGCGGCGGCCCGCCAGGGGAGAGCCTAGGGTTTACCGGTTCGAGGAGATCACCTATCCGATCGAGCAGCCCGTGGGGCCGCACCTTGGCGCCGGCGTCGACCGCGAGGACTGGCTGGCCGCCAATGACCTGTCGGCGGCACACCTGCTCGTGGCTGACGACGTCACCGAGGAACGCCACCAGCGCCCCGGTGCCGAACATCCCGGTGTCATCCTGCTGCGGCAGGGAGCCGGACTCCGCCGGACCAACCTCCTGAGCACCGAGCTGGCCGGCTTCGTGTCAGCATGCGACGGCGACCTCTCCGTCGGGCAGATCATGGGCGCCCTCGAGGCCCTGCTGGGCGGGGCGGATGGGTTCGACGGCGATGCCTTCCGCGCCGGGCTGCTGTCCGAAGTCGCGAACCTGGTCCGCGACGGCTTCCTGCTTCCGTCCGACGATGCCTAGAGCGGCTGGCTCCCTCAGCTAGCGGCCGCTAATTCCACGGCGGCCGAAGGCGCGTCCATGGTGAAACCGCACATGCAGCGGTATGTGATCACATCGTCTGCCGCCGGACCCTTCGGCAAGCGAATTGGGTGGGAACCGTCGACATGGAGCGCCATGTCCAGGGACACTCGTTCCCGGTCCACGCGCTGCATCGGTTTGCGGCAATGCAGCCTGGTGCTAAAGGTAGCCAGCAACCCGTCATCTTCAGCCGCGCCGGCTTCGGTGCCTGGGCCGCTCCCTTCCGCGGCAAAGGCATCGGCCGCCGGGAGGGCATCTTCTGTGAGGGTAATCATGGCTGTCCTTTGGGCTTTTCACGGGGCCGCCAGCCTTGGCGGCCCCGCCGCGAACTGCTTGCGGGAGGTCTGCTTACCCAATAAGGAAAGCATGCTTAGTAATTTTTGGGCAAACCGGAAGCGGCTAATGTCCGGCGGGTTGCCAGGCTCATTTCTGCCGCGTCGAGAATGTCAAGCATTTATTTCATAACTCATTCCTGCTGGGTAGACTGGGAAAGTGAGTACTGAGACGCCCTCCGCGGAGCCGGCAAACAACATGACGCCCGGTGCGAATACGGGATCGATGCGCAGGCCACGCCAGGAAAAGAAAGTGGAGATCACCGACCCCAAGGCAATCCGGGCGCTGGCCCATGCCGCGCGGCTCGAAGTGATTTCGGAGCTGTACTCCACGCAGTCCAGCCGCACGGCCACGGAACTGGCCCAGCAGACCGGGCTGACTCCGAGCGCCATGAGCTACCACCTGCGGGCCCTCCAGAAGTGGGGGATCGTGGTGCCGGCCGAGACCGCCGGTGACGCCCGCGAACGCCGCTGGAAGGCTGCCGGCACGGACTTCGCCATCAACTCGGGCGGGCGTGTGGCCAGCCCCGAGTTCGCGGTGATCGATCTCGAGCTGGATGCCTTCCGCCGCCGCACCCACGCCTACGCCGGGGTCCGGAACGAGCAGCGCCAGCGCGGCGAGTCTCCGGAGTCCTCGTCGGTGGTCCTGGCCAGCAACCTCCTGTACCTGACACCGGGGCAGCGCAGTGAACTCAGCAGGCGAGTCTTCGAATTGCTGCGCGAATATGAGCTTGAGGATCCGAGTGTCATCCCCCCGGGAGCTGAGCGGACCGCCACGATGTGGTCCATGATTCCGGACGACCGCGGGGTGGCAGGGGCGGCCCGGAACGGTGCATCCGGCGGGAGTTAAGTAGGCCCGCTCGGCAGTGACGGTGGCCACCTCTTTTCCACATGACAGCGCATGATTCTCCAAAATATGGTGAACTAGGCCAATATGGGCTCATCTGCCCGAGCAACCTTTTTCTGTAGGAGCACTGTGCCAAGCAAGGCCAAAACCGGCAAGAAACTCGTGATCGTGGAGTCTCCGGCCAAGAGCAAGACCATCGCCAAGTACCTGGGCGAGGGCTTCATCGTTGAGGCCTCCATCGGTCACATCCGCGACCTGCCGCAGCCGTCGGAACTCCCCGCGGAGCTGAAGAAGACCTCCGTGGGCAAGTTCGCCGTCGACGTCGAAAACGGCTTCAAGCCGTACTACGTGGTGTCCCCGGACAAGAAGAAAAAGGTGGCCGAGCTCAAGGCCCAGCTCAAGGACGCTGACGCCCTCTATCTCGCAACCGATGGGGACCGCGAGGGCGAGGCCATCGCGTGGCACCTGCTGGAGGTCCTCAAGCCGAAGGTCCCGGTGTACCGGATGACCTTCGGTGAAATCACCAAGGAAGCCATCCACCGCGCCATGGACAACCTGCGCGATGTCGATGCCGCGCTGGTGGACGCACAGGAAACCCGGCGCATCTTGGACCGCCTCTACGGCTACGAGATTTCCCCGGTGCTGTGGCGCAAGGTGGCGCGCGGCCTGTCCGCCGGCCGCGTGCAGTCCGTGGTGACCCGCATGGTGGTTGACCGTGAACGGGAGCGCATGGCCTTCAAGGCGGCGTCCTACTGGGACCTGACCGGACAGTTCGGTGCCGATTCCGGCTCGTTCAAGGCGAAGCTCGCCGCGGTTGACGGCGCCAAGGTCGCCACCGGCCGTGACTTTAACGACGACGGCGAACTCACCTCCCGCAATGTGGCCCACCTCAACGAGGAACTCGCCACGTCCCTGGCGGCCGCGCTGCAGGACGCCGATTTCCGCGTCCGCTCCGTCGACACTAAGCCCTACACGCGCCGTCCGGCCGCGCCGTTCACCACCTCCACGCTGCAGCAGGAGGCGGGCCGCAAGCTGCGCTTCTCGTCCAAGAGCACCATGCAGGTGGCCCAGCGCCTGTATGAAAACGGCTACATCACCTATATGCGTACCGATTCGTCGGCGCTGAGCGACGAGGCCGTCACGGCCGCACGGCGCCAGGCCTCCGAGCTGTACGGTCCCGAGTACGTTCCGCAGTCGCCCCGCGTGTACACCAGCAAAGCCGCGAACGCGCAGGAGGCCCACGAGGCCATCCGTCCCGCCGGTGACTCCTTCCGCACTCCGGCGCAGGTTGCCAAGCAGCTCAGCGGCGATGAATTCCGGCTGTACGAGCTGATCTGGAAGCGCACCGTAGCGTCCCAGATGGGCGATGCCAAGGGATCCACGGCCACCATCCGCCTGGGTGCCGTGGCCTCCGACGGCCGCGACGCAGAGTTCTCGGCCTCCGGCACCGTGATCACCTTCCCCGGCTTCCTCGCCGCCTATGAGGAAGGCAAGGACGAAAGCCGCGGAGACGACGAGTCCGAGGAAGCGCGCCGCCTGCCCAACGTGGCCAAGGATGATTCCCTCACCGCCGCTGACATCATTGCTGTGGGTCACGAGACGTCGCCGCCGCCGCGCTTCACCGAAGCTTCGCTGACGGCCGAGCTGGAAAAGAAGGGCATCGGCCGCCCGTCCACGTACGCCTCCACGATCTCCACCATCCAGGACCGCGGGTATGTGCGTAAGCAGGGCTCGGCGCTGGTCCCCAGCTGGATCGCGTTCTCGGTGATCCGGCTGCTCGAGCAGCACTTCCATGACTATGTGGACTACGAGTTCACTGCCGACATGGAAGGCGACCTCGACAAGATCGCCAACGGCCAGGCCGTTGGCTCCGCCTGGCTCAAGCACTTCTACTACGGCGAAGACGCCGATCCCGGGCTGCTGAGCATCGTGAACAACCTGGGCGAAATCGATGCCCGGGAAATCAACTCGGTGCCCATCGCCGAGGGCATCACGCTGCGCGTCGGCAAGTTCGGGCCCTACCTGGAAAGCTCGGTCCCCACGGTCGATCCCAAGACCGGCGAGGTCGTGGAGTCTGCACGCGCCAATGTCCCCGAGGACCTTGCCCCGGATGAGCTCACCGCCGCCAAGGCCGTGGAGCTCATGGAAACCGCAGCGCCGGAGGAACGGGTGCTGGGCGCCGATCCGCACACCGGGCACACCGTGGTGGCGAAGAACGGCCGCTACGGCGCCTACGTCACCGAGGTTATCCCGGAGATGACCGAGGAGCAGTTGGCCAACCAGCCGGTTGAGTACTACAAGAACGGCAAGCCCAAGCCGCCGAAGAAGCCCGTGAAGGCCAAGCCGCGCACCGGTTCGCTGTTCAAGTCCATGACCGTGGATTCCATCACCTTGGACGAGGCGCTGCAGCTCATGAGCCTTCCGCGGGCGCTGGGCACGGACGCCGAGGGCAACGTGATCACGGTCCAGAACGGCCGCTTCGGACCGTACCTGAAGATGGGCACGGACTCGCGCTCCATCGGCTCGGAAGAGGAAATCTTCACCATTACGCTGGATCAGGCGCTGGAGATCTACTCCCAGCCCAAGCAGCGTGGTGCCCGCGCCGCCGTGCCGCCGCTGGCGGAGTTCGGCCCGGACCCGGTCTCGGAGAAGAACATCGTGGTGAAGGAAGGCCGCTTCGGGCCGTACATCACCGACGGCGTCACCAATATCACCGTGCCCCGGAGCACCTCCCTGGAGGAACTGACGCGGGAACAGGCTGTCGAACTTTTGGCGGAAAAGCGGGCCAAGGGCCCGGTCAAGCGCACCACCACGCGCAAGGCACCCGCCAAGAAGGCAGCGGCCAAGAAGTAAGGCGCGACCGGCTCGGGACGCGAGCCATCCTCGGCGTGCTCGCTCGTTCTCCCCACCGTCTCCCTGACCGAGCTTGCGAGGTTAGGGTGCGGGTGGGGAGCGCAACCTGCCGGGTCTCGACAGGCTCGACCCGCGCTCAGGGGCGGACTTCAGGCGGGGGCGAAACCGGGCTGGAATTGCGCCGCTGTGCTCAACGTGGTCGAGTAGATACATGACTGAACAGCCCGGACCCGCAGACACCACGCCGCTGAACGACCTCGAAGAGAAGCTGGCCCTCGGGGACCAGCCGGACGCCAACCCGGTGGATGTCATCCTCTCCTTCCTCAACAACGAGGTCTACATCATCAGCTCCGACGCCCTCGAAGGCGAGGACTCCCAAGTGGAGCCGCTCGTGCTCGGCAACGCGGAGGGCCAGCCCGTTTTGGCCGTGTTCTCGCACCCCAGCCGCGTTGACGAGCAGTACCTTGAAGCGGCCCCGAACGTGCTGGGCACGCAGGGCGCCGCGATCATCGCGAACATCGGGGACGAACTCGGCATGGTCATCAACCCGGGCGCCGTGTACGGTTTCGAAATCAACCCGGAGGGCATCGCCAACATCAAGCGGGACTTCAAGCGCGCCGATGAAGCTGATGCCGACCCGGCCGGCCTCGAAGGCGAATAGCCCGGCTCCGGGAACCGTGGCCCGCGAAATGTGATTGCCCGGTTACACCTGCTGCTCCTCCGGGGGAATAATGGCAGGATGCGGCTAGGCGTCCTCGATATCGGGTCCAATACTGTCCACCTCCTGCTCGTTGACGCCCACCCCGGCGCGCGACCGGTACCTTTTGCTTCACATAAGCGACCCCTCTCGCTCGTGCAGTATCTCGACGGCGACGGCAACATCACCGACGCCGGTCAGCATGAGCTGACGGAGTTCGTCCTTGAGGCCTGGGAATTCGCCGCCAGGCACAAAGCGGACGACCTGCTCGCCTTTTGTACCTCGGCCATCCGTGAGGCCACCAACGGCCCCGCCGTGCTGGCACGCGTGAAGCATGAAACCACGGTCACCCTGCAGGAACTGACCGGCAGCGAGGAAGCGTCCATGACGTTCTTTGCCGTCCGACGCTGGTACGGCTGGGGTGCCGGACCCGTCCTGAACCTGGACATCGGCGGCGGCTCCTTCGAAATGGCCTCCGGCCAGGACGAGCTGCCGGAGCTGGCCACGTCAGTGCCCTTGGGCGCCAGCCGCCTCACACGGGACTGGCTGGACCAGGATCCTCCCTCGGCGAGGAGCGTGAAGGAGCTTCGGCGCTACATCCGTGCAACCCTCAAGCCGGCGGTCCGAAGCTTCGACGCGGTCGGCCGCGCGAACCTGGTGGCCGGGACGTCTAAGACGTTCCGTTCGCTGGCGCGGATCGCAGGAGCGGCGCCCAGCGCTGCTGGTCCGTACGTCAAGCGCGAACTGCTCGCCACGGACCTCGGAATCTGGGCGCAGCGGATTTCGGCCATGAAAACGGAGGACAGGCTGCACCTCCCGGGAGTCTCGGAGGCGCGTGCCAACCAGCTCCTCGCGGGGGCGCTCGTGGCTGAGGCAGCCCTCGAACTCTTCGCATTCAAGAAGATCAGGATCTGCCCTTGGGCCCTCCGCGAAGGCCTCATCCTGCGCCGGCTGGACCAGCTGGTCTTTGACGGGCTGGAACCCGCCCCGCACGTGGGGGCCCAGCAGCCCGCGACGTTGCCCGCCGTCTAAATGATTGCCGGCATAAACGTCCAACGTTGGCGTCTTAAACAACGTTGACGTCTTAAGCGAGGAAGCGCCGGACGGTTTCGCAGAAGGAGCTGGGGGGAACACTCCTGCAACCGACCGGCGCCGTGCCAGTCCCTGGGGACCGGCTCCATCACTCGCACCTTGTGAGGCGTTAACGACACTAGCGAGCGAGTTTGAGTGTTCAGCGGGTTTTTCCTGAATGCCCGCTGGGAATCCTGCCGAGCTGAACCTGCAACCTTAAAAAGCGAAGGCACCGACGGCCTGCTGCAGGAAAATGGGTAAAACTGCTGCAGGCCGTCGGTGCCAGGCAAACATCCCCATGCTTGCCTCATCACTCGCACCCTCAATGAGGTAATAACAAACCTAGGGCCCAATTTTGTGTGAAACCTTCGGCCAACATGTGAGCTTCCTGTGAATGGCGCGGGCCTGCATCGCGGACGGTGAACTGCAATGATGGAGCCATGAGCAACCGAATCGCATTCCTTGGCTGTGGATCAATGAACGAGGCAATCATGGGCGGCCTCCTGGAAGCGGGCACAGACCCCATGGAGGTCGTGGCAACGGTCCGGCGCGCCGAGCGGGCCGCCGAGCTGGCGCAGCGCCATCAGGGCATTACCGCCATCGCCGGAGAGGAAGAGCCTGACAACAACAAACAGGCGGCGAAGGGATCCGGCGTCGTGATTCTCGGCGTGAAGCCGGTCGGCATCGCCGACCTGGCCCGCGAAATCAGTGGCTCTCTTTCCCGCGATGCAATCGTCATCAGCGTCGCCGCCGCAGTTTCCATTGCCCAGCTTGAAGCCGCCCTGCCGCCCGGCCAGCCGGTGATCCGGACAATGCCCAACACACCGGCAAAGCTGGGCCGCGGAGTGGTTTCCGTGTCCGCGGGCACCAGCTGCACGCCCGAGCAGCTCCAGCAGGCGAAGGACATCCTCTCCGCCGTGGGAACCGTCGTCGAAATTCCGGAAGAGCAGGTGGACGCACTGGGCGCCATCAGCGGCTCCGGCCCCGCTTACGCGTTCTACCTTGCGGAGGCCATGGCGGCTGCGGGGGTTGAACTCGGACTCGACGAGGAGCTGTCGCTCCTGCTGGCACGCGAAACCGTTGCCGGAGCAGGGTTCATGCTGGCGGAACCCGGCGCCGTGCCGGCTGCCCTGCGCAAGGCCGTGACCAGCCCGAACGGCACCACGGAACGTGCCATTGCCACGTTCGATGAGCGCGGCATGCCGGCAATCATCGCGGCCGGCGCACGTGCCGCGGCCGACCGCGCGGCCGAGATGACGAAGCAGCTGGGCTAGACTTCAGAACCACAAAACCCGGGCACCGCGGTGTCCGGGTTTTTCTGTGGTGAAGTCTGCCGCTGTTGGCGTAGCGGCGGGTTACGGCCGGGCGGCGAAGCGCTCCAGCAGGTCCACGTGCCCCGAGACGATCAGCATGTCGCGGGCGGATACCTTGGTTTCCGGGCGGGCGTAGGTGAAGTCCTCGCCCGGCGACTTCACGCCCACGATCGTCACGCCGTACTTGGAACGGACCTTGGATTCCTCAAGGGTGAAACCTACGGTCTCGCGCGGCGGGTACATCTTCACGATCGCGTAGTCGTCCTCGAACTCGATGAAGTCCAGCATGCGCCCGGAGACCAGGTGCGCGGCGCGGACACCGGCGTCGGCCTCCGGATAGATGACGTGGTTGGCGCCGATCCGGGTCAGGATCTTGCCGTGCGAGGGTGTGATCGCCTTGACCCAGAGGTGCTCGATGCCGAGGTCCACCAGGTTGACCGTGATCAGCACGGAGGACTCGATCGACGTGCCCACGCCCACGACGGCGGAACTGAACTCCTGCGCGCCGAGCTGGCGCAGGGCGTCGATGTTGGTGGCGTCCGCCTCCACGACGTGGGTGAGGACGGGGGACCACTTCTGAACGAGCGTGCGGTCGCGCTCGATGGCCAGCACTTCGCGGCCCTGCTTGACCAGCTGCTCCGCGGTGGCGGAGCCGAAGCGGCCGAGTCCGATCACCAGAACAGGAGCATTATGGGCGGGGCGGTTGACGGCGCCTGACGTACTAGCCAATGATTGGCCTCTCTTCCGGGTAGTGGTACAACTGGCTGCGCTGGCGCAGGGCAAGTGCAGCCGCAAGCGTGACGGTGCCGACGCGGCCGGCGAACATCAGGGCGGAGAGCACGTAGACGCCCGACGGCGGCACCTCGGCACTGAGGTTCGTGCTGAGTCCCACCGTGGCGAAGGCCGAAATGGTCTCGAACAGCACCCGGTCCAGTGATGCCCCGCTGATGTGCAGCAGCAGGAATGCCGAGACGGACACCAGCGTTGCACCGGCGACGATGACCGAGATGGCCACGCGCATGGTGCCCTCGGGGATGGTCCGGCCGTAGACCTTAACGTCCGCGTCACCGCGGGCTTCCGCCACGATGGCCAGGAACATGACGGCGATGGTGGTCACCTTGATGCCGCCGGCCGTGGATGCGGAACCGCCGCCGGCGAACATGAGGGCGTCCGTGAGGAGCATGGTGGTGGACTCCATCTGGTTCTGGTCCACGAGGTTGAAGCCGCCCGAGCGCGTCATGACGGAGGCAAACAGCGAGTGCGTGATCTTGTCGCCGAGGGCCATTCCTCCGATGGTCCGGGCGTTGTCCCACTCCATCAGCCCCCACAGCAGCGTTCCGGCAGCCAGCAGGATGAACGACACCTGGATGGTCAGCTTGGTGTGCAGGTTCCAGCGCTTCCAGTTGAGGCCGTTCTGCTGCAGGACCATGACCACGGGGAAGCCGAGGCTGCCGAAGAACACGCCCAGCATGAGCGGAGTGAGGATCCACAGGTCTGTCTCGTAGGGGACGATGCCGTCCGAATGTGGTGTGAAGCCGGCGTTGTTGAAGGACGAGATCGAGTAGAAAATGCCGTGCCAGACGGCCTGCCAGAACGGCTCGCCCAGGGTCAGGAACCGGGGGACCAGAGCCAGCGCGAGCACGCCCTCAATGATGACGGATGTGGTGATGACGATCCGCAGCAGCGTGCCCACCTCGCCCAGGCGGCCCGCGTTGTTCATGGCTTCCTGGGCGATGAGCTTGCCGCGGACACCGAGTTTCTTGCTCACCATCAGGGCCAGCAGCGACGCCAGCGTCAACGTGCCCAGGCCGCCGACGAAGATGCCGATCAGGATGATTAGCTGCCCGAAGAAGGACCAGTGGACCGCCGTAGACACCACGGTAAGCCCGGTAACGCAGACGGCGGAGACAGCCGTGAAAAGGGCCTGGTGGATCGGCGTGAAGTCGCCGGTGGCCGAGGCGGCCGGCAGCGACAGCAGCCCGGTGAAGAGGACGATCACCACAACGAACGCGCTCAGGGCCAGCCGGGCAGGCGATGTGTTGGCGATGTCATCGATAAAGTCGCGTAGCCGCGTGAAAATCCAGAGGCCTTCGCGTTCGGGTGCGGCAGGCTGCCAGCTCGCCGGGCTCTTTGACCTCGACTGGCTTTGCGTCATGTGTGGCTTTTCCTCGGTTGACTCTGCTTCCTCAAGTAGTAAACCACTAAAGTCCGGGCCGTGGCCGGGCTGAGGGCGGAAGCCGGCTCGGGTAGCCTGTCAGTGATGACTTTCGCCCACGGACTCAGCCTCCCCGCACTGCCAACGACGGTGGTGTGGGACGCTGCCATGACGGCGTACAACTTCGGCCCGGGCCACCCGATGGCGCCGGACCGGATGGACCTCACCGCCCGGCTGGCCCGGAGCCTGGGGCTGCTGGACCTCGACCACGTTCTGCTCGCAGCACCAGAGGTGGCCGGCGACGACGAACTGACGGCCGTTCACAGCCCGGAGTTCGTTGCCGCGGTCCGCCGGGTCAGCGAAAATCCGTGGACCGCTGACGAGGTCCACGGGCTGGGCACGGAGGATGATCCGGCCTTTGCCGGAATGCACGAGGCCGCCGCGCGCCTGGCCGGCGGCTCGCTGCTCGCGGCCAGCTCGATCCTGGACGGTTCGGCAGTCCGGGCCGTGAACTTCGGCGGCGGGCTGCACCACGCCTCCCGTGACCGCGCCAGCGGCTTCTGCATCTACAACGACGCCGCCCTCGCCGTCAGCAGACTGCTCGACGGCGGTGTGCAGCGCGTGGCATATATCGACATTGACGCCCATCACGGGGACGGGACGCAGAGCATCTTCTGGAACGACCCGCGGGTCCTCACCATCTCGCTGCACGAGTCCGGCATGACCCTGTTCCCCGGCACCGGTTTCGCCAACGAGATCGGCGGTCCGGACGCTTTGGGCAGCGCCGTCAATGTCGCACTGCCCGCGGGGACCGGGGACGCCGGCTGGCTGCGGGCATTCCACGCGGTGGTTCCGCAGCTCGTCAGGGCGTTCCAGCCCGAGGTGATCGTAAGCCAGCACGGCTGCGATTCGCACCGCCTGGATCCCCTGACGCACCTCAACGTCAGCGTGGACGGGCAGCGTGAGGCGGCCACCGCCGTCGCGAACCTCGCCGCCCGCCACTGCGACAACCGCTGGATCGCCACGGGCGGCGGCGGATACCACATCACGGGCGTGGTGCCGCGGGCCTGGAGCCACCTGATCGGCATCGCCGCGGGCCGCCCCGTGCCGCTGCGCACCCCGGTGCCGGAGGCGTGGCGGACGTACGTGAAGGAGCGGTACGGGATTGCCGCGCCCGAGCTCATGGGGGATGACGCGGACGTGTGGTGGCGGTCCTGGGAGGTCGGCTTCGACCCCAATGACGATATCGACCGAACCGTGATGGCCACCCGCAAGGAAGTTTTCCCGCTGTACGGGCTGGATCCCTGGTTTGACTGACCCGCTGCCGCTCGGCGACCGGCGAAATAGTAGATGCCATCCGGCGTATATGTCGCTAGGGTGGGACACATGGTGACAGACGACGTATTTGCCGTCATTGCTGAGGCAACACGGCGTGACATTCTCGTATCCCTCCGCAAGGGGGACAAAGCAGTGGGGGAGCTGGTCGAGGAGCTCGCTGCCAGCCAGCCCACCATCTCCAAGCACCTCAAAGTGTTGCGCGAGGCCGACCTCGTGAGCATGCGCGCGCAGGGCCAGAAACGCTATTACGCGCTCAACCCGAAGCCGCTGGCCGGGATCGCCAGCTGGCTGGAGACGTTCGACGTCGGGCCGGCAGCCGCCGTCGCGAAGTCGCCGGAGGCGGACAGCCGCCCGGGCGCAGCCGAGGAATCCCAGACTGCCCGCCCCCAGGCCGCGTCCCGGCAACCGGCCACTGCATCCGCCGGCTCTGCCGCGGAGGTGCCGGAGCCGTTCGCGGCAGCACATTCCGGCGGAGCCCCGGGTGCTGCCGCGGCGGAACAGGCCACGCACGCGCCCGGACGTCCCGGCAGCGGGCAGCTGAGTCCCGCCGTCGTGGTTCCGGGAGGCACCGTTCCAGGCGGCGCCGCGCACGACGACACCGTCCCGCAGCAGATCGGCCGCACCGTGGGCCGCGGCGCCAAGAAGGCAGCGGACCTCCTGGCCAACCTGCCGAAGTTCGGCCGCAAGAAATAGCCCAACTGACTCGCAATAAGTGTCGTTTTGACGGCTCAAAACGACAACAACTGCGAGTCAGTTGGGCGGGCGGGACCGGCTTACTTGCCGAGGATCCGCACGTGGTCCGGCGTGAGCTCGGAGAGTTTGCTGACGCCGAGCAGTGCCGTGGTGCGCACCATGTCTTTTTCGAGGATCTGCAGGGCGCGGTCAACGCCGGCCCGTCCGCCGGCCATGAGCCCGTACAGGTAGGCGCGGCCAATCAGCGTGAAGTCCGCACCCTGGGCCAGGGCGGCGATGATGTCCGCCCCGCTCATGATGCCGGTGTCCAGGATGATGGCGGCGTCGGAGTTGTCCTTGGTGAAGGCTTCCTTGACGTCCGGCAGCAGGTGGAACGGGATGGGTGCGCGGTCCAGCTGGCGGCCGCCGTGGTTGGAGAGCACCACGCCGTCGGCGCCGTGGTCCACCACCTTGCGGGCGTCTTCGACGGTCTGGATGCCCTTGACCACGAGCTTGCCCTTCCAGGTTTCGCGCAGCCAGTCGAGGTCCTCGAAGGTCAGGGTGGGGTCGAACATGGAGTTGATCAGGTCCGCCACGGTGCCCGTGAAGCGGGACAGAGACGCGAACGTGAGCGGCTCGTGGGTCAGGAAGTTGAACCACCAGGCCGGGCGGTAGGACGCATCAAGGACGGTCTTCAGCGTCAGCGCCGGCGGAATCGTCATGCCGTTGCGGACGTCGCGCAGGCGGGCACCGGCCACCGCCGTGTCCACGGTGACCATGAGCGTGTCGTTGCCGGCCTTCGCGGCGCGCTCGATCAGTTCGAGGGAGCGGTCGCGGTCCGTCCACAGGTACAGCTGAAACCAGTTCCGGCCGTTGGGCGCCGCTGCGGCCACGTCCTCGATGGAGGCCGTGCCCATGGTGGAGAGCGTGTAGGGTATGCCTGCCGCTTCGGCGGCCTGCGATCCGGCGTACTCGCCCTCGGACTGCATCATGCGGGTGAAGCCGGTCGGGGCGATGCCCACCGGGAGCCGTGAGGGCTTGCCCAAAATGTCGGTGCTCAGGTCGATGCTGGAGACGTTCCGCAGGATGCCAGGCCGGAACTCAATGTCCAGGAACGCCTCGCGTGCGCGGCGCAGGGTGATCTCGGCTTCCGCCGCGCCGTCGGTGTAGTCGAACGGGGCCTGTGGCGTGCGGCGCTTTGCCATGTCCCGGAGCTCCCAGATGGTGCTGGCACGCTGGAGCTTCGCGGCGCGGCTGAACTCCGGCTTCTTGAACTGCATGAGCGGGGCGAGGTCCGAGTACTTCGGGATCCGGCGCTTGAGGGCGGCCGGAACCAGGGGAGCGGCTGACACGCCACCGGGCCCGGCGTATCCTGCTGCGGCAGGGGTATCCGTCGCCTCCGGCGCCGGAGTGGTTTCAGGATTGCTCGGCTGGATGGTGTGGGTCATGGCTTCCTCCGATGGTGGGCCGGGACGTTAGTCAGCTGGACCGGTGCCCCTGTGTGGTCTAACCACACTGTAGGCCATGTGGTCCAACCACATCAAGTACCATTGGCACATGCGCACGCACCAACTTGTCCTGCACTGGATCGAGGACCAGCTCTCCGGCGGCCAGGTGGCGGTGGGCGGGCGCCTCCCCGCCGAACGGAGCCTGGCCGAGCAGCTCGGCGTCTCCCGCACGTCAGTCCGCGAGGCCATCCGGATCCTGGAGGCCATGGGGGTGGTGCGCGCCGGCGTTGGTTCCGGCCCCGACGCCGGGACCGTCGTGATTTCAGACCCGACGGCGGCCCTCGGCTCGGCGCTGCGGCTGCACGTTGCCACCCAGCACCTTCCGGTGGCGGACATCGTGGAAACCCGCGTGCTGCTGGAATCCTGGGCCGCGGCACGCGCGAAGCCCGGAGCCCCGGAGCTCGACCTCGCGGCCACGTTGCTGGACGACATGGACTCGGACCACGGCGTGGATGATTTCCTGGCCCTCGACGTCCGCTTCCACCTGGCCGTGGCCGATGCCGCCGGCAATGCCGTGGTCAGCGCAATGATGGGTTCCCTCCGCGAGGCCATTCAGGGCTACGCGGAGAAGCTGACCGCCAACCTGCCCGACTGGGACGCCACCGCGGCGCGCCTGCGGACGGAGCACCGGGAAATCCTGGCGGCCATTATGAACGACGACGGCGGCCGTGCGGCCAAGCTGGTGGCTGCCCACATCGAGGGCTACTACAAAGAGGCGGGGCTGGGGCGCGAACACCACTGACACGGCTTCCCCAACTGGCTCGCAGTTAATGTCGTTATGAGCCGTCAAAACGACGACAACTGCGAGCCAGTTGGGCTGAAGGTGCTAGCGGACCTCGATCTCCAGCGCCTGGAAGTCGTCCGCCGCGTGGCGTCCCACCAGCAGCCGGAAGGATCCGCGCTCGTACTGCCACCCGCCGTCGTAGTGGCCGAACACCCTGGCCGGGATCCTGACGTCGACGCTTTCCGCGCCGCCAGCCGGCAGGTGCGTTCCGGCGAAGCCCGCCAACCAGCGGACCGGCCGCTCCACCGCGGAGTCCTCACGGGAAACGTAGACCTGCACCACTTCGCGGCCCGCGCGTGCGCCGGTGTTCCGGACGGGAACGTGCACCACGACGTCCTGGCCCGCGGGAACCGACTGCGGCGCATGTGCCCCGCCGAGTTCGAACGTGGTGTAGCCCAGGCCGAAACCGAACGGCAGCAGCGGTGCGGCGCCCCCGCCGGCCTGCTGCCTGAGCCAGGCGGGAGCCCACATGGATGCCCTCGATGTAGACCACCCTGCCGTCCACGGGCGTGGTGTTCAGCACGGGCACGTCGCCGAGCGCCGCGGGCCAGGTGGTGGGCAGGCGTCCGCCGGGCTCTTCATTGCCGAGCAGGATGTCCGCGATGGCCGCCCCGAACTCCTGGCCGCCGAACCAGCCGAGCAGCACGGCGCCGACCTCCTCCAGCCACGGCATCAGCACCGGCGAACCGGAGTTCACCACCACAACGGTGCGCGGATTGACTGCCGCCACGGCCTCGACCAGCTCGTTCTGGTGCCCGGGCAGGTCAAGGTCCTTGCGGTCGAAGCCTTCGGATTCGATGGCGGCGTTGGTGCCCACCACCACGATGGCGACGTCGGCCGTGCGGGCCGCTTCGACGGCCGCCCGGATCTCCGCCTGGGGGTCGGCGACGACGGTCTCCTCGCCGAGCAGGATGGCGGTGAGTGGGATTTCCTGCTGCGCCGGCAACTGGTAGAGCGCCTCGATGCCGACCCGCTGGCCGACGGTGGTCTCCACGGAGTGGACGGTCTGCGGCGGATCGAAGAGCGCCGCGCCGAGGACGTCGGTATCGTCCTCCAGCTCTCCGTTGAACACGTCGGTGCTGTCAACCGAGAGGGCGATCTGGCCCACCGTGCGCACGCCGAGGTGGTGGATGCCGGCCGTTTCGGCGGTCCATTCCGTCTGCATCCGGATGGCCGCGGTGCCTTCGGGGATGCCCACGCCGAACCAGATCAAGTGCGAAGCCAGCCGGTCCTCTCCGGAGATCTCCTTGCCCTCGGCATCGAGGAAGGTCACCCGCATTCCCGGGACGCCGCTGACGGGGTTGTGCAGCGACTTCCTGGGGAACGGCTGCAGCCCCTCGGCAACCTTGGCGCCGCGCGCATAGGTGACCGTGACGTCGTCGGGCAGTGCCGTTCGCAGGCCCTCCAGCGGCGAGACGGTGTACTTGGGCATGACGGTGGCACTGCCGCCGCCCTGCGTGCGGGCTTCCTCGGCGTTGTGGCCGATCACGGCCACGCTGCCCAGCGCAGCGGCGTCGAGCGGGAGGAGGCCGCCTTCGTTGCGGACCAGCACGGCGCCGCGGACGGCCACCTCGCGGGCCACCAGGGCGCCGTCGAGCGTGCCGGGGACCTCCGTCACCGCGGGATCGAAGCCCGCCAGCGAGCCGACGCGCGCCGCGAGGCGCAGGATGCGCGTGACCTTCTCAATGATCGCCTCGCGGCTGACGCGGCCGTCTTCGACGGCGGCGAGCAGCTTGGCGCCCCAGTGGCCCACGGGGCCCGGCATCTCCAGGTCCTGGTGTGCGTTGGCCGCCTCCACGGAGCGCACTCCGGTCCAGTCGGAAACCACGACGCCGTCGAAGCCCCACTCACTGGACAGCGGCGTTTCCAGGAGCGTGTTCTCGCTGGCGGTGGTGCCGTTGATGGAGTTGTAGGAGCTCATCACCAGCCAGGCGCGGGCCTCGGTGATGGCGTCCTCGAAGGCGGCGAGGTACAGCTCACGCAGGGCTCGCTCGTCCACTACGGAGTCAGCGGTGAAGCGGTCCGTTTCGGCGTCATTGGCCACGTAGTGCTTGGGCGTGGCACCGACGCCCATGGACTGCACGCCCGAGACGTAGCCAGCGGCCAGGGTGGCGGTTAGCCGCGGATCCTCGCTCATGCATTCGAAGTGGCGTCCGCCCAGCGGTGACCGGTGCAGGTTGATGGTTGGCCCCAGGACGGCGTGGACGCCCTTGCGGCGCGCCTCCTGCCCCAGAACCTGGCCGTACCGGCGGGCGATGTCCACGCTCCACGTGGCGGACAGGGCGGACGACGACGGCAGGGAGACTGAGTCGTGGCGCTCGTCGAAGTCTTCGCCGCGGACGCCTGCGGGACCGTCGGAGAGCACGATGCGCTTGAGGCCGATTTCCGGCAGGGCGTGCGTGGACCAGACGTCCGCGCCGGTTTACGGGTAACGAGGGCCTTGACGGCCACATTGCCTGCTGACGGAAACTGACCCTCCGTTGGGCCGTGGGGAAAATCGTACCAGCAGAAATCTAGTATGACTAGGTTTTTGTGGGATCGGCCTGCGGCATTGAAATAAACTGGCGGAATGTCTACTACGAAGCCGCGCGGGCAGTACGCGAAGGGTGCGGAACGCCGCGAGCAGATCGTCCAGACGGCCACCGATGTTTTCGCCACCGAGGGGTTTGAAGGCACGGCGCTGAAGCGCGTGGCCGAGCTGGTGGGTGTCAAGGAAGCCACCCTGTTCCACTACTTCAGCGGCAAGCAGGAGCTGCTGACGGCGGTGCTCGCGGAACGGGACCGGCGCGGCAAAGAGCTCGGCGGGACGGCCGAATTCGGTCTGGAGGCCCTAGTGCCGGTGGCGGAACGGAACCGCCTGGAGCCGGGGCTCACCACGCTGTACGCGGTCGCCTCCGCAACAGCCAATGACCCCGGGCACGCCCCGCATGGTTATTTTCAGGACAGGTACGCCAGGCTGGTCGAGGAGCTCGCCCAGGATGTCGGTCGGCGCCAGGAGTCCGGCGCGATCCGGACGGACGTCGGGGCCGAGTACCTGGCGCGCCTGATCATCGCGGCCTTCGACGGCCTCCAGCTCCAGTGGCTGTATGACAAGAGTGTGGACATGGCTGCGGGGCTGAGGGAGCTCGTCGACGTCCTTCTCGCGCCCCCAGCGCGCTAGGCTTTCGCCGGCCCCGTGCTGCCCCGGACTTCGAGCCGGGGCAGGAATATCGTGGGTCCTTCGGTGCCGGCGTCGGGGGACACGTTCCGGATCAGGTCCCGCATCCGGTGCCACGCCTGCTGGCCGAGCTCGTTGATGGGAACGGCGGCGGTGCTGAGCGTCGGGGTGGTGTAGCGCGCAAAGGGGATGTCATCGAAGCCGGTCACGGAGATGTCCTCGGGGACCCGGACGCCGCGCTCGTGAAGCCCGCTCAGCAGGCCCATGGCCACGAGGTCGTTGAACGCCATGACGCCGGTGGCCCCGCTGGCCAGGACCGAATCCACGGACTGGTGGCCCGCCTCGAAGCTGGAGCCGGCGTCGAGCATCCGGAGGTTGATCTCCGGGTGGGCCGCCTTGAACTTTTCCAGCCCCTGCAGGCGCAGCCCGTTCGAGGCGCTCCGCGTGGGTCCGGCCAGGAATGCCAACCGTGTGTGGCCCAGCCCCACCAAAAGCTCTGCCAGTTCCTGGATCCCCTGGCCGTAGTCCACCATGAGGCTGGGCGCCCTGGTGTCCAAGGTGCTGCGGTTGATCAGCACCATGGGATGAAGTGACGGCGCAAGCTCTTCCAGCTCGGCATCGCCCATGCGCGGGGCGCACAGCACCAGGCCGTCGCAACGCCGCCGTGCCTCGCCGGCAAGGATGGCCTCCTCGCTGGAAACCTCCGAGGAATCGGCAATCAGCACCCGGTAGCCATCCTGCGCCGCGGCCATGCTGAGGCCGCGGAGGATGGCCTGGAAAGTGGGGTTGGAGAGGTCCGGCACCACAATCCCGATGGTGTCCGTCTTGCCCAGGGCCAGGCTGCGGCCGACAGGGTTCGGCTGGTAGTTCAGTTCGGTGGCTGCGGCCCGCACCCGCTCGGCGATCGCGGGGTCCACAGTGAAGTTGCCGTTCATGACACGCGACACCGTGGCATGCGAAACGCCGGCCTTGAGTGCGACGTCGGCGATGCCGATGCGCCGCGTGGTGGCTCTCCTGCCCATGCTGCCCCTTTCCGGGCTGTCTCTGGCCCCCGCCCCGTTCAGGGCGACGGTTGACGCGGCTGCCAGAGTGTTGATACAAAGCTTATAACGCTCTGAGAAAACGCTTTCTCACTATTCTTCCCGCACCACTCCGGGCCGTCAAGCGGCCAGCGTTTCTGCCTTCCGAAAGGGATTCACCGCATGGGCAACACAGCCAACACTGCCACCCCCGGCAGCAGTATCGACGTCGACGCAGCCCCGGCCGCCGCCCCGTCCGGTGCCGCGGCCCGCAGGGCGCGGATCGCCCTGATCGGCACGGGCGGACGTTCCGAAATGTACATCCGGGCCATCTACGGCCGGCATGCGGACACGGCCGAGCTGGTGGGCTTGTCGGACGTCAACCCGGGCCGCGTGGAGTTTTACCAGAAGCTCATCCGCGACCTCGGTGCGGCGGAACCGGTGAAAGCCTTCGAACCGGGGCAGCTGACGGCATTCATCACGGAGAACGGAATCGAGCGGGTGGTGGTCACGACGCCCGACTACACCCACGCTGACTACATCGTGGAGGGCCTCGAGGCCGGCGCCGACGTCGTGGTGGAGAAGCCGCTGACCATCAACGCTGAAGGGTGCCGGCGGATCACCGACGCTGTGGCGCGGACCGGCCGCAACGTGGTGGTCACGTTCAACTACCGCTACTCGCCGCGCAACAGCGCCCTCAAGGAAATCATCCAGGGCGGCGTGATCGGCAAGGTCACGTCCATCGACTTCAGCTGGGTCCTGGACACGGTGCACGGCGCCGACTACTTCCGCCGCTGGCACCGGGAAAAGGAGAACTCCGGCGGCCTGCTGGTCCACAAGTCCTCCCACCACTTCGACCTCGTCAACTGGTGGATCGACGACGTTCCGGAGCGGGTGTTCGCATCAGGCGGCCTGAAGTTCTACGGGGACACGAACGCCGCGGAGCGCGGCCTCGGTGCCCGGCCCGAGCGAGGCACCCCGGACGCCGGCGCCGGCGCGGACGCCGGCACCCCGGACGCCGGCGCCGGCACGGACACAGTCGACAAGGACCCCTTCGTCCTGGACCTGCGGGAGGACGAACGCCTGCGCGCGCTGTACTACGACAACGAGCACTTCGACGGCTACCGCCGCGACCAGGATGTCTTCACGTCCGGCATCACCATCGAGGACAACCTGGCGCTCGTGGTGGACTACCAGGGCGGGCCCGTCCTCAGCTACTCGCTCAACGCGCACAGTCCGTGGGAGGGCTACCGCGTGGCGGTGAACGGAACCGAGGGACGGGCGGAGCTGGAAGTGGTGGAGCGCGCCGCGGTCCAGCACAGCACGGACAAGAAGACGGTGGTCGATCCGAGCGCCACGCCCGTGGAGGAGGACGACCAGGTCCGGCGCAACGGCGAACGCCTGGTGGTCCAGCGGCACTGGGAGCCGGCCTACGAGGTCCCGATCATCAACGGCGAAGGCGGCCACGGCGGCGGAGACGAACTCCTCCTGTCCGATCTGTTCAATGGCCCCGGCGAGGACCCCCTGGGAAGGCCGTCCGGTTACCTGGACGGACTTCGCTCCGTGTCCGTCGGCATCGCGGGCAACGAGTCGCTGGAATCCGGGCTGCCTGTCCGCACCGCGGACCTGGGGCTCGGCGTCGACCTTCGCCGCGGCCAGTGACCCGAGTCCAGTGACCCGAGCCCAGTGACCTGCGCCAACAGACCCGAGTAAGGAACCGATCACTATGAGCAGGATTTTCGTCACCGGCGGTTCAGGCCGGCTGGGGCGCAGCGTTGTGGCCGGCCTCGCCGGCGCAGGCCACCATGTCATCTCCGTGGACCGAGACGCTGTTCCCGCCGCCCAGCTGCCCGACGGCGTCGAGCAGCGCACTGCCGACCTCCTGGCGCCGGGGGAGGCCTTGCGCCTCCTGCGGGCGACAGCGCCCGACGCCGTCATCCACCTTGCCGCGATCGCCGTGCCGTTCAGCGCGCCGGAAGACGTCATCCTCAGCACCAACACCAGGCTTGCTTACGCGGTCATCGGTGCGGCGACGGAACTGCGCATCGGCAAGATCATCACGGCGAGCAGCCCCACCGTGCTGGGCTACGGCTCGCCCGCGGGCTGGCTGCCGGACAGCTTCCCGGTGGACGAAGAAACCACCCCGCGGCCGTGGAACACCTATGCGCTGTCCAAGCTCATCGCCGAGCAGACCGTGCAGATGTTTGCCGCCGCCCAGGGGGACGCCATCCGCTACGCGGCTTTCCGGCCCTGCTATGTCATTTCGCCGGAGGAGTGGGCCGGCGCGCCCACCCAGCAGGGTCACACGGTCCGCGAACGGCTGGCCGATCCGGCACTGTCCGCGCCGGCCCTCTTCAACTATGTGGATGCACGCGACGTGGCCGACTTCCTGGACGTGCTGCTGGCGAAGATGGACACCATCCCCAACGGCCAGACCTTCTTCGTGGGGGCCGCCGACGCGCTGGCCGCCGCGCCGCTTGCCGAACTGATGCCGCAGTTCCTGCCCGGCAGCTCGCACCTTGCCGCCGGGCTCACGGGCACCAGCCCGGCATTCTCGATTGCCAAGGCCCGCGAACTGCTCGGCTGGGAGCCCAGGCGGAGCTGGCGGACCGAGCTTGCCGAGCCTCTTAACGCGCTGCCGCCCACTGCACTGCCCCTCAACGATGAGACCTCCGCCGCGCTTGTCGCGGCCGGCACAGGATCCAAGGAGACCCCATGAAATTCGACGGCGTACTGTTCTTTCCCGTCACACCCTTCACGCCGGGAGGAGCAGTGGACGTGGAAGTCCTCAAGGAGCACATCACGTCCCGCCTGCCGCACGGTCCGGGCGGCGTCTTCCCCGCCTGCGGCACCGGGGAGTTCCATGCCCTGAGCATTGACGAGGTGCGCACCGTGGTGACTGCCGCCGTCGAGGCCGTGGCGGGCCAGGTGCCGGTGGTTGCCGGTGCCGGCGGACCCCTGGGCCACGCGGTCGCCGCCGCGCGGGTGGCCGAGGAAGCGGGAGCCGATGCCCTGCTGGTCCTCCCGCCGTACCTGGTGACCGGTCCCACCGACGGCCTGGTGGCGTACATCGAGGCGGTGGCAGCTGCCAGCAGCCTGCCGGTGATCGTCTACCACCGCGGGAACGCCAAATACACGGCCGCCTCGATGGCACGCCTGGCCGCCAACCCCAAGGTGATCGGCTTCAAGGACGGCCTCGGCGACGTCGGGCTGGCTCAGGAAATCGTCAGTGCCATCAACGCCAGCGGACGCGAAGACTTCCTGCTGTTCAACGGCCTGCTCACCGCCGAACTCACCCAGGGCGCCTACCGTGGCCTGGGCATCCCGCTCTACTCCTCGGCCGCGTTCGCCATGGCCCCGGAAATCGCCAACGCCTACTACGACGCCTACACCTCCGGCGACGAGGACCGGCGGAACGCACTGCTGGAAGGCTTCTACGCTCCGCTGGTCCGGCTGCGCGACCAGACTCCCGGGTTCGGCGTCTCCCTCATCAAGGCCGGGCTGCGCCTTGGCGGTCTGCCGGTGGGACCGGTCCGGGCGCCGCTCGTTGACCCCACCGAAGACCAGCTGCTCCAGCTCAAGGCCATCCTGGCCAGGGGCTACGAGCTGGCCGGCCGCTGATGGGCTCGCCAGTTGCCGAAGCGCGAATTGCCGCAGCGCCAGCTGCCGAAGCGGTCCGGGCGGTGCCCCGGATTACCGGGCTTTCCACGCGCCACGTGACCGTTCCGCTGCTGCGAAGCTGGGGCGAGGAAGCGCCGGAGAACCATGTGATCGTCACCGAAATCCAGACGGACGACGGCGGCGCGGGTCGCGGGTTCTCCTGGACGCCCACTATCGGTCCGCAGGCCATCAAAGCCCTCCTGGACTTAGACGTCGCGCCTTTCATCACGGGGCTCGAAGCCAACCCCGAGGGAGTATGGGACCAGCTGTGGAAGCGGCTGCACGAAGCCGGTGGCGGGGGACTCACCACTATCGCCATGGCGGGAGTGGACCTTGCGCTGTGGGACCTGCAGGCCAGCCGGGCCGGCACCTCCGTCACCGGGCTTCTGGGGCAGCGCCAGGATTCTGTGGAGGTATACGGTTCCGGCGTGAACCTGCACTACACCCTCGAGGAGCTCGTGGCGCAGGTGGAACGCTGGGTGTCCGCCGGCCACAGCGCCGTCAAGATCAAGGTGGGCAAGCCGGACATCCGGGAGGACGCCGAACGCGTATCTGCGGTCAGGGCTGTCCTGGGTCCGGGCCGGAAGCTCATGATCGACGCCAACCAGCGCTGGGACCTGCCCGCCACATTCCGCGCCCTGGAGGTGCTGGGGGAGTTCGGACTGGAATGGCTGGAGGAGCCCCTGCGGGCGGATGACCTCTGGGCCTACCGCAGGCTGCGGAAACATTCACCGGTGCCCATCGCGCTCGGTGAGAACCTGCACAACATCTACCGGTTCCGCGACTTCATCGAGGCCGGGGCGGTGGACATCATCCAGCCCAACATCATCCGGGTCGGCGGCATCACCCCGTTTCGCCGCATCGTGGAACTGGCCCGCGCCCACAGCATCAGGGTCATGCCGCACCTGCTGCCGGAACTGTCCGGCCAGCTCGCACTGACCATGGCCGAACCCACCCTGGTGGAGGACGTCGAGGACGCCTCCTTTGAGCAGCTTGGCGTGCTGGAGGGGCCCTCGCCCGTGCAGGTCAGCAACAGCCGGCTCACGCTCGCGGGCCGGCCGGGGCTGGGCTTCGATTTCCGCCAGCCATCTCCGGATCTTCAGACCTCGTAGGCGCTGGATTACAGCGCCCGAGGGTCAGCGTTCCAACGTCAGTGGACGCTGGATTCCGTTCACCAGGGCCGCAGGCCAGCGGGGATCGACGCTCAGGACGGAGATACCGGATTCCGTGAGCTGCACCGTATCTTCGATCTTCACTCCCGGTCCTGAGGGGTTCCACGTAAACGTCTGGTTGAGGACCACTGCGTCATCGGTCGCGGGAGTGGCGCGGGGATCCCGGCCTGCATAGCCCGCCGGACCGCCTTGGTGGTGGAGGGTCCACTGGCCCGCTCCGAATCCATGCCGGCCGTAGGCTTCCCGGATTTCGGCGAAGACACCGTTCAGCCGGGCACCTGGAACGGTCGCATCAAAGATATCGGCCTCCACCGCGGCAATCCGGGCTTCGGCGTCGAGCTCCCCGGGTGTCCCGGCGTCGAACCTGACCCAGCGGGTCACGTTGGCCACCAGCCCGTTCCGCCGCGCGCAGACCACAGCCATGGCCCGCCGCCCGATCGGCGAGTGCGTAGGCAGCGGATGCCGGAACTCGCTGCGGCCGGCTCCGCTGCAAAGGAGCACCAACGGTTCAGCTCCCATGCCGACGATCCGCGAAGCCAAGGCGGAGGCCACGCCAAACTCCGTGGTTTCGGGCGTCGCCTCCGAGAGGACATCGGTCAAGGCGGCAGCAGTTTCGGCGCAGAGCCGGGCATACCGGGCGCTTTCGCCGGGAAGGAATTGCTGCCGCGCAGCCCTCAGCTCGGCAGTAACCTCGGCCTCGGCCAGCGGGTTGCCCCCGGGCGACAACATGGCCGCCGCGGCGTGCAGCTGCCCGTGCCAGGGCACCGAGTGGAGCTCGACGCCGTCGGGCAGTTCCTCAGCGGCGATCCGGGCAGCCTCGTTGCTAAATGTGACAAGGTGGTCGCCGTCGCGGTCCACGAGCATCGCTGCGATGGGATCGCCGGCAAGGCTGATGTGGACCCGGCTCCCGTCCAGATACCAAGTCAGCGCCGTGTTGGTGGTGAGCAGGAGCGAGTCCCGGCCGGCGTCGGCGAGGATGTCCAGCACGCGCTGCCTCTTGACGGCGCGGTCGGCGATGTTCCCCGGGGCCGCGTCCGCGGCGGCGGTGCCGCGCAGCGCCTCCGCTGTGGCGGTCACGGCGGTGTTCACGGTCGCGTTCATACGGATTCCCCCAAAGTTGTGATGAGCTGTTCGATGTCCATAGTGGACAGGAGGCCGTCGGCCACCAGCACCGTGACTGTTCGGCGAAGCGGGTTGTCGTGGCTGGCCGTCGCCGCGTGTTCCCACGCCAGGGACAGTCCGACGCCGGGATACCCGGCCATGCGGACGAACCACGGATCCTGCGGCTCCGTAGCCCCTGCCGGACGGGGCAGGAACACCAGGGTGGCCGGACCGCCGTCGGGCTCTCCCTTCCGGAACATGCCGGACCACGCCAGCCACGGAGCCTCTGGACAGGGGAGCGCACCGTGCACCGCGTCTTCACCTTCCGCGATTGCGGTCCATACACTCGCCTCGTCGCCTGCCGGCAGGCGCCAGAAGAAGCCGCCGTAGCCGCCCTGCGGCCTGCCGTTGGAACCGGGGCTGCCGAGAGTGACCGGATCAGATCCTGCCGGAGTGAGCTCGAAGTCGAGCGTTAGCCGCCAACTGGAGGAGCCGACGGCGGCCCAGCTCCACTTCCGCCGTTCGCTCAGCAGGGGAGCGCCGTCCGGTGCCAGCCACCTAAGGGTTTCGGTCCGCGAATGCTCGCCCTGTGTTGCGGCTGACGCCGTCTCTGCATTTTCCGCCGCGACGGTGATGATCCGGCCGTGGTCCTTGCGCCAGACGTAGGCCCCGGCATCGCGGGTGTAGGTGCGCCCGCCCCAGAAATTGACGCCGTCCACGTCCTGGATGGCAACGCCCACGCCGAGGTGCCATACGTGGTCCTCAGGCATGTGATCGGTAACCGTGGTGCCGGCCAGGGTGCTGAGCGGATGGAGGTAGGGGCGGGGAGACGACGTGGGGCTGATCCGGGTGCCGTCAGTCGACCGGGCCACCACTTTCCCGTTCACGGTGAACGCCGGCTGCGAACCTGTCCCGGGGCCGGCGGTCCCTGAGAGGGCGGTCCCGGGGCCGGGCGTCCCGGCCAGGGCGTGCCCCGGCCCAGGCAGTTCCCGGGCCCAGGGCGCGCCGAGCTCCGCGAAGGTTGCCTGCGCTGCCGCGGCCCTGCGCACCAGCTGGCCGATGCCGTGCACCACGGGATGGGCGTCGTCGCCGTCGCCTTTCCATGTGACATGCCCGGGGCCGATGCCTCGTGGAGGTTCCGCTGTCCGGATGGCCTCCAACACCCGCATGAAAGCCCCATTGCCGGCCAGCGGGCTCAGCAGAGGGGTGCCGAGGTCGCCGGAACGGCGGGCCGCCAGCAGGTTCTCCAGCAGGTCGGTCCGGCCGAACGTCTCCGTGCGCTCGCCGTCGGGCGTTGAAACCGTCAGCCGGTCCTCGGTGTAGAAGAATTCGGCCTGCCCCCTGGTGCCGTGGACGGTCACCGACGGCGGAGTCTGTTCCTCCGCGCACAGCGTCAGGGCGCACATCAGGACCGTGCCCGCGGCGGTCCGCACGCGGATGACGGACGTGTCGTCGCTTTCGGTCGCGTGCGCCCGGTAGAGATCCGTCTCGACGGACGCGACGTCGGCCGCTGAAGCCGCGCCTGCGATTCTCAGTCCGGTGGCCACCGCATGCGCCATGGCGTTGGTGGCCACACCGTCCACCACGTCCGTGCCGTCCAGGCTGCGCTTGCCCGCCCAGCGGGAGCGTTTGAAGTAGCCGGTGGTGCGCACCCACGTGCCGACGGCGCTGACGCCCCGGACATCGCCGATTTCTCCGTCCGCCACCAGCCGGTCCAGGGCGGTCAACGCGTGCGAGCCGAGGCTCTGGAAGCCGACCTGGACAAGGCGGCCAGCCTCTTCTGCGGCGGCCAGCACGTCGTCGTACTGGGCCAAGGAGGCCATCGGTGGCTTCTCCACGTAGACATCGGCACCCGCCGCGAGGGCAGCAAGTGCCAGCGGGGCATGCGTCTGGATGGGGGTGGCCAAGATGACGACGTCCGGCGCCGGGCACGTGGCCAGAAGCTCCTCCAAGGACGGGAACGTAGCAACACCGTCAGGCAGGGTGCCTTCGGCCGGCGGACGGGGGTCCGCTACTGCGACGAGGTCAACTTGGGTGAGCGCGGCGAGGCGGGCAAGGTTCTCCAGATGCCGCGCGCCGTAGCCGTGGGCGCCCACGAGGGCGATCCGCGGTGACGGGGGACCAGCTGCCGCCGGAGTGTCCGGGGCGGAATTCAGTGCGGCCGCCGTGTCCTGGCGAAGAGAAGTTTCCGGTTGAAAAGAAGTGTCCGGTTGAAGAGACGTGTCCGGAGGAGATGCGGGCGCCGAAGCGCCGGGGGAGCTGCGTGTCATGTCTAACCGTCCTGGCTGGCTTGCGGAGAAGGAACCGGGGCGGCGCCCGCGGACAAGGAACCCGACAGGGAGCCTGACAGTGGGCCCGACAAGGAACCCGACAGTGAGCCTGCCAGATCATCCGCGATGTGGCTCGGCCGGGGCAGGGCGGGCACATCCGACCGTGAACCGGACAGCGACCCGGCCAGGAAGCCGGCGGCTTCGCCCTGCATGCCGGTGCTGAAGGCGTGTCCTCTAGGCCAGAAGCTTCCCGTGTAGCGGCCGGGCGCGAGCTTCGCACGCAGCATCGCGTCGGCGTCGCGCATGCCGTCCTCCGGGAACAGTTCGTCGGCGAGCCCGTACTGCACCAGGAAGCGGTCCGCCGTCGAGCGGGCTGCCAACTCGGGATATTCGCCCAGCCGTGACAGTCCCGGTGTCTGAAGCAGCCACGAGTGGGCATCCAGGTACGCCGGGAAGAGCGAGCGGTACGTGGTCATCATGCACGACACCACGCAAGTGCGGACCAGCGGGCTGAGCGCGGCCAGCATGAGGGACCGGCCGCCACCTCCGGAGAAGCCGATTGTGCCCAGCCGGCCGGCGTCCACGCCCGGAAGACCCGCAAGGACGCGGAGGGCCGCGAGGTCGTCGTGCGCCACCATCCCGGCGAAGCTCGTGCCCAGAAGGCCGGCTGCCTTCGCCACGGTGTCCTCGTGCGCCGCCGCGGCGGCGTCGTACTGTTCCTCTTCGGACGGCACGACGCCGGCCTCCCGCCATAGTGCCTTGCGGCCCTCGACGACGGCGGCTGCCCGCCACGGGGGCGTGCCGAGGTCGAAGCGGCGGCTGCCCCAGGCGAAGGTGTCGTGGGCCAGGACGGCAAAGCCCTGTAATGCTAGCCAGGTGGCAAAGGGTCTGCCGCCGTAGAGCCGTCGCTGGAGATCCATGCGGGCCTTCCCCGCAGCGGCGTCCGCGGAAGACGTCCCGGGGACTGCGCCCACAGCCAGCAGGCGTGCCGCGCCGTCCGACTTGACGCCGGCGTGGCAGTGGAGTGCCAGGACTCCCGGCAGCGGGCCGGTCTCACCGGCGGGACGCAGGTACCAGGCGCTGGTGCGGGGACCCAAGCCCAACTGCCAGCTGACCCGAGAAGTAGTGACGCCGTCGTGCGTTTCAGCCGACTCCAGCACAGCGCGCGGAGCCTCGGGAACGGCAGGAACCCCGAGGGCGTCGGCCAGCTCCTGCGATGGCACGGAGCCTGCCGCATGCCGCGGTCGGGAACGCATGAATGCGGGCCAGTCCTCATAGCCGCCAATGGCGCTTGGCCGTGGTGCGTCATTTATCAGACCAGAATTCATCGGCTCGGCCTGCCCGGTGCAAACATGGTTGTCCTGCCTCTCGCAGCTGCTCTGATACGGAGTTGGTCGAATTTGGAAAACGCTTTCCTAAAAATTAGCAAAAGGGTGTACAGCGGTCAAGAAAGCGTTTACTTTGGTACAAAGCCGCTGTTGGCCCGGTCACTCCGGAAGCCATGAGGCGGGTGGTGCCGGACCTCTTCGGCGCCGCCCGGGACGGCAAGAGCACTTCACCCAGCACGCCGTGGAAGGCCACGATGACCAAAGGAGACCGCATGGCCGCACAGCATCACCGCGGGACGCCGGCAGGCGTCCGTCCACCGAGGGGGAGGCAATGAGCGCCATCAGCGAACTGTCCTCCATGAGCCGGCGAAAACGGCCGGCGACTGCCGAGGAAAAACGCGCCAACCGCCGTGATAACAAGGCGGCCTACATCTTCCTGCTGCCGTGGCTGATCGGCCTCGTGGCAATCACGGTCGGCCCCATGTTCATGTCCCTCTATTTGTCCTTTACGGACTACAACCTGCTGCAGCCGCCGGAATGGACCGGGCTGGATAACTTCACCCGCATGCTTGGCGATGCGCGGCTACACAATTCCCTGCGGGTGACCTTCACCTATGTCCTGGTGGGAGTTCCGCTGCAGCTTGCGGTGGCACTCCTTATTGCCCTGGTGCTGGACAAAGGCCTCCGCGGCCTGCCGTTCTACCGGTCCATCTTCTACTTGCCGTCCCTGCTCGGCGGCTCCGTCGCCGTCGCGATCCTCTGGAAGCAGATCTTCGGAACCTCCGGCCTTGTGAACCAGGTGCTGGCCATGTTCGGGATCACGGGACCGGGCTGGATCTCGGACCCGTCCACGTCACTCGGTTCCATCATCCTGCTCCACGTCTGGACTTTCGGGAGCCCCATGATCATCTTCCTAGCCGGGCTGCGCCAGATTCCGAACATGTACTACGAAGCGGCCGAAGTGGACGGGGCCACCACGCTCCAGAAGTTTTGGCGGATCACGTTGCCGATGCTGAGCCCGATCATCTTCTTCAACCTGGTCCTGCAGATCATCGGCTCCTTCCAGTCCTTCACCCAGGCGTTCATTGTCTCGGGAGGCAACGGCGGGCCGTCCGACTCCACCATGTTCTTCACGCTTTACCTGTACCAGAAGGGATTCGGCCAGTTCGAGATGGGTTATGCCTCGGCGATGGCCTGGTTCCTGCTGGTGATCATCGGCGCCTTTACGGCCATCAACTTCATCGCTTCAAAGTATTGGGTGTTCTACGATGACTGAACTACGGACCTTGCCGGCTCCGGAGAAAGTGCCGGCCTCCGGCGGGAAGTCGAGGGGCGGGAGCCCCCGGGCCGGCGGCCGGAAGCGCGAATCCCGCGGCACCCTCGCCTTTAGCCGCAGCGCGCGCCTCAAGGCCATGGCGAAGCACGCCGTCCTGATCATCGCCGGCGGCATCATGATTTACCCGTTGCTGTGGATGGTGGTTTCATCGCTGCGGCCCAACGAGCTGATTTTCCGTGAGCCCGGCCTCTGGTTGAACAGCCTGGAGATGGGCAACTACACCGACGGATGGTCGGCCCTGACCCACCCGTTTGGGCATTACATGCTCAATTCGGCCGTGGTGGTCATCGGTTCCATCCTGGGCAACCTGATCTCCTGTTCCATGGCCGCCTATGCGTTCGCCCGGCTGCAGTTCAGCGGCAAGAAACTGTTCTTCGGCATCATGCTGCTGACCATCATGCTGCCGTTCCACGTGATCATCGTGCCGCAGTACATCCTCTTCTCGCAGATCGGCTGGGTGAACACGTTCTGGCCGCTCATTGTGCCCAAGCTCCTGGCAACGGACGCATTCTTCGTTTTCCTCATGGTGCAGTTCATCCGCGGTATTCCCACGGAACTGGATGAGGCCGCGCGGATCGACGGTGCCGGCCACCCCCGCATCTTCCTGCGGGTCATCCTGCCGCTGATGGTTCCGGCCCTCGCCACGACCACCATCTTCACGTTCATCTGGACGTGGAACGACTTCTTCGGTGCCCTGATCTACCTCACGGATCCCGAGATGTTCACCGTGCCGGTTGCCCTGCGGGCGTTTGTGGACTCACAGTCCGCCACCAGCTGGGGCTCGCTCTTCGCGATGTCCATTGTGTCGCTGCTGCCCGTGTTCCTGGTGTTCCTGTTCGGCCAGCGGTTCCTCATCAAGGGGATCGCGACCACCGGAATTAAGTAAGGCTTTCCGCGGTCCTCTGTAGGTACTTCATGCCGCGGCGAGTGATGCCGGAACTAAGACCCAGGATCTACGCCAAAAACAGCTTGTAGTACAAGTATCTTGCTTGTATGATCAGCTATCAGAAAGCGCTTTCCCAACTCTCTTCCGCAGTCAGTTCAGCACCCAGAGCCACTGAGCTTTCAACTCAATCCAGCTTTCAACGCAGTCCAGATTCACCTCAGCTAGCTATCAACGCAATCCAAATTCCCCTCAGTCAGACATTGATTCAGTCCAGCTTTTCAAGATCAAAGAAGATCGGAGAATACAGTGCCATTTTCCCGCCATTCCAAAGCCGCCAATCCCGGCGCGGCCGAGGCAAGATCCACGAAGCCTGCGCGGAGGTTGCGCCGAACCGGCGCGGTGGCCGCAGCGGCCGCCGTCGTCCTCGCCCTCAGCGCCTGTGGCGGCGGAGCCGCCCCCACGAGTGCCGACGGCAAAGTCGAACTGCGGTTTTCCTGGTGGGGAGGCGACAAGCGGGCGCAGCTGACGCAGGATGCAATCGCCGCCTTCGAAGCGGAGAACCCGAACATCAAGATCAAGCCGGAGTTCGGCGACTGGAGCGGATACTGGGACAAGCTCGCCACCCAGGTTGCCGCCAACGACGCCCCGGACATCATCCAGATGGACGAAAAGTTCATCACGGAATACTCCACCCGTGGCGCCCTTCTCGACCTCTCCAAGTACGACGTCGACACCTCCAAATTCGATGAAGCAGCGCTCAACGCGGGCAAGGGGAGCAAAGGCCTCACCGGCATCGCGGCCGGCATCAACGCCGCCACGATCCTTGCCAACCCGGCAGTCTTCAAGGCGGCCGGAGTAGCCCTGCCGGACGATTCCAAATGGACGTGGGAGGACTTCGGGCGCATCGCCGCCGAGGTCACAGCGAAATCGCCCAAAGGCACGTATGGGGCGGCAGCCTATGGCACCGATGAGGCCTCCCTGGGCGTGTGGCTCCGTCAGGACGGAAAGTCGCTGTACACCCAGGATGGCAAGCTCGGATTCGAGTCGGGGGACATTGCATCGTGGTGGTCGCTGCTCAAGGAACTGAGCGCGAAGAAGGCAGTGCCTTCGGCTTCTGAAGTGGTAGAAGCGGAGGCTGCACCGCTGGACCAGAGCGGCCTGGCGACAGGGAAAAACGGCATGGCCTTCTGGTGGTCCAACCAGTTGCCCGCGCTGGAGAAGGCGACCGGCAGCCACCTGAAGATCCTCCGCATGCCGTCCAAGACGGGGGATTCCGCAGACACCAAACTCTGGTACAAAGCTTCGCAGTTCTGGTCGGCGTCGTCCCGCACCAAGCACCCCGAGGAGACTGCCAAGTTCATCAACTTCCTGGCGAACAACGTCAAGGCCGGCGAAGCCCTGCTCGCCGACCGGGGCGTGGCACCGAACTCCGAGGTTCGCGAGGCCATCGCCTCGAAACTGACTCCGGCGGACGTCAAGGTGGTTGGCTTCATCGACCAGATCAAGGGCGAACTCGGTGAGGCCCCGGCTCCGCCGCCGAAGGGTGCGGGCGCCATCCAGGAAATCGTCAAGCGGTACACCTCCGAGGTCCTGTTCGACAGGCTCTCACCGGAGGAAGCCGGCCAGAAGGCCGTGGATGAAATGAAATCCGCCATCAGCAGCTAGCGGAAGCAGCGCCGCCCTGCTGATGTCGCGGTCAGAATGTGCCCCAACCGGATCAAGCATCCGGTTGGGGCACATTTGCGTTGCTGGCTGTCAGATCCGGAATTGGTGGTTGCGGCGGGGTGTTTGTTTGGGGTCGATGTGGGGTGGCGGGATGAACCAGGGGATGCCTGATCGTATGTGGATGGTCCATTGTTCTTTGTGGATGAGGTGGTGGTGGTGGGTGCAGAGGAGGGTGCCGTTGTCGGTGTTGGTGGGTCCGCCGTGTGACCAGTAGGTGGTGTGGTGGGCTTCGCACCAGGGGGCGGGGATGGTGCAGTTGGGGAAGGCGCAGCCTTGGTCGCGGGCGGTGATGGCTTTGCGGATGTGGGGCGGGAAGATTCTGGTGGTGCGGCCGATGTCGAGGATGCGGCCTTCGCTGCCGAGCAGGACGGGGATGATGTCGGCGTCGCAGGCGATTTTGCGGATGGTGGCGGGGGTGACGGGGCCGGTGAAGGTGAACGTTCCGGTGCCGGTCGCGGTGCCGGGAGGCCCGTCTGCCAGGGACGGGTGGTTGCCGCGGGTGGGGCTAGGGTTTCCGGTGGTGTAGCGGGGTCCGTTGGTTGCGGTGGTTTCGAGGCGGTTGAGGAGGTCCTGGTAGCTGATGGTGACCATGACCTGGGGTCGGAGGCCGCCGGTGGCGGGCAGGGTTCCGGTGGCGAGGGCAGCCTTGCAGGCGCCGATGAGGCCGTCGAGGAGTTGCTGGGGCCGGGTGCGGCGTTCCAGCGGCGCGTCTGCGGCGGCGGTTTCGGCCTCCTCGCCGAACCCGGGCCCCGGTAGTGCGCCGTCCGCGTTGTCGGTTCCGCTGTCTCCGCCGTCTCCGCCGTCTCCGCCGTCTCCGCCTGTGCCTGCATCGGGGCTGGGTGTGGGTTGGGTGCGGGGGTTGGTGGCGGTGTTCATGACGGTGAGGAGGTGTTCGTATTGGTCGGGGGTGGCGAAGATTTCGAGGTGGTGGAGTCCGCGGCGGGGGCGGCGGAGGAAGGCGCCTTGGCGGTGGCGGAGGTCTTCTTCGGTGGGTCCGGTGCCGTCCTGGTCGATGGCGTCGGCCCAGCGGTGGGCGATGCGGGTGAGGAAGTCGTGGTCGTTCTGGATCGCGGTGCGGGTGAGGGTGTGTTCCATCCGGGCGAGGTCGGCGGGGGCGGCGAGGTGGCGGACGCGGTCCAGGGCGGTGGTGATGATGGTTCCGGCGCGGGAGGCGATGGTCCCGTTGGTGAGGGCGGCGGCGGTTTCTTCGTAGGCCGGGGGCATGGGCTGGCCGGTGATGCCGGTGCGGGGGAGTATGGCGGAGGCGAGGGCGAGGCGGCGGCGGGCTTCTCCGGCGCCGATCCTTAGCCGGGTCCTGAGGAACTCGGCGGTGTTGCGGGATCCGTCATCGGCCGGCGACACCGCCGGGACCGGGACGGAGACCGACGTGGAAGTGGCAGCGGAGCCGGAGGCAGCAGCGGCTTCGGTGCCGTCGTCCGTGCCTGTGCCCCAGCCGGTGGTCCAGCCCGCGGCTTTGCTCGCGGGTCCGGCGGCGCTGATCGCCTCGGTGCGGGTCCGGTCCACCGCGGCTGCGCCGAGCAGCTGCAGGTACTCGGCACCGCGGGAGATCTCCTCGGCCAGCCCGGCGAAATCCGCGGCGGCCGGGAAATCGGCCAGGGCCAGCTCACCGGGTGCGGACGCGATCGCTGCCCCCAGCAGGTCCAGGCAGCGTTTGAGGCTGTCGGTTGCCCCCGTAGTCATGGCATCCCCGCCGGCGGTACCAACGCCGGCGGCAGCACCGCCGTCGGAAGCCAGGCAATCCGTGCGGGAGGCGGAAGCAGGAACGCTGCGAAGCCGGCGGCCCCGCAGCAGGGCAGCTGCGCTAGGGCCCGGCGTGACCGCTTGCCCCGCGGTGTGATCCGCTGCGCCTTCCCCAATGGCTTCCATATGGAAACTCTGTCAGAGGGGTCTGACATTTAACGGGGACAGCCAATGTCGCAGACGAGGCTTGCACACGAGGGCAGGGCGGTTCTCGCCAATATCGCAACACCGACCGAGAGTGGCGTTGGTTTATGGGACGTTCGGCACGCCGGGGGCGTTAGTGCGTGGCCTATCCTACGGCGACTTGTGCGTCAATGCCCTGTCCGTAGCGGGCAATTAGCTGACGCCTGACCGCATCAATGTCGCTGGCTCCGAGTACGTCCACCAGGACGGTGTCGCCATTCGTGGTAATGCCGGTGGCCGTTATGGTGATTGCCTGCGTGCGAAGATGGTCCGTGTCACCGTCCACGCGGCGTTGCACTGCCTTGGCTTCCTCCAAGCTCCGAAAAGCGTTTCTTATCCCGACGGTAAATCCCTTGGCGGCAGCCGAGGTGTGGGTGGTTGATCAGCCCCGACAGGGGCACAGCCAGCCAGCACAGCGCTGGCTATGCTCATCCAGGCGATCGATCTGACATTGCGTATGTTGACCCTGAACGACTCCGGGGAGCGGTAACGGCGACTCATGTTCCATACGAGACTGGCCACGCATGTCGGCTGACCCGAGAATGTATGCGAAGCATATCTCCGGCTGACACCGCGACCAAGAGTTCTGCCAACGCCCCTGTACCTATCCGACCGCCCATGCGACCACCAGCAGTGCGCCCACGCTGAGCAGCGTGGTGCAGAGGATGACGTCCCGGGCCACGCTCATGCCCCGGCCGTAGGGCGACGCGAAAAGAAAGACGTTCTGGGCGGTGGGGAGCGTGGCCATGATCACGCTGGCGAGCAGGTGCTGCCCCTCGAGTCCGAAGACGAAGCGGCCCAGCACCCAGACAATGAGTGGCATCACGGCGATCTTGAGGAAGGTTGCCACGAGCGTTTCGGTGCGGCCGTCGTCCTTTTGCAGGGGAGCCTTGCCGGCCAGTGACAGTCCGAACGCGAGCAGGACCATGGGGACTGCGCCGCCGGCCAGCATGTCGATCGGCTTCTGCAGCAAGTCCGGCGCTGTCCAGCCGGTCAGTGCCACGGCGGCGCCGAGCCCCGAGGCGATGATCATCGGGTTGGCGAACGGCTGGACCAGCAGCCGCTTCCAGGAAATCTTAGAGCCCCCTGCCAACCCCAGGACGGTGAGGTAGAACGGGGCCATGACAAGGATCTGCACCAGCAGCACCGGCGCCACATGCTGGGCCGTGCCCACCGCGTAGAGGGAGACGGGAATGCCGATGTTGTTGGCGTTGGCGTAGCTGCTGGCCATGGCGCCCACTGCCGTTTCGGCGGCGGGCCGGCGGAAGAACAGGAAGCTCAGCAGGCAATAAAGGAGTCCCACTATCGCCGCTGAGAGCAGCGCGAGCGGGGCATCGGTTCCGAGGGCTGCCCGGATATCGCTGCCGGCCACCACCGTGAAGAGGAGGGCCGGGTTGGTGATATAGAAGGCCGTGCGGGTCAACGCGCCCTGGACCTCGGGGCCCAGGATCCGCAGCCTGGCCGCCAGATAGCCGACGGCGATGACCACGGAGACGATGAGTATTCCGGAGACAACGCCGAGCACTCTGCGCCCTTCTATTTATCTGTGTACACGTGGCTCCGCACAGCCGGGCCTCCTGTTGCGGGGGAGGTCCGGCCGTGCGGAAGGTCTAGTAACTTTCTACCGCATCGTGGATCCGGGCTACCGCACCAGGCAGGGCCGCTTCGGATCGAAGGACCAGCCGTCGATGTAGAACTGCATGCCGATGCTGTCGTCGCGGGCGTCGAGTCCGTGTTCAAGGTACAGCTGGTGGGCCTTGTCCAGCGCCTCGCGGCCCAGCTCGATGCCGAGACCCGGAGCATCCGGAACCTCGATGGCGCCGCCCTTGATCTGCAGCGGCTGCTTGGTGAGGCCCTGGCCATCCTGCCAGATCCAGTGCGTGTCCAGTGCCGTGATCTCGCCTGGTGCGGCCGCACCGGTGTGGGTGAACATGGCCAGCGAGATGTCGAAGTGGTTGTTCGAGTGCGAGCCCCAGGTGAGGCCGAACTCGTGGCACATCTGCGCCACCCGGACGGACCCGTGCATAGTCCAGAAATGCGGGTCGGCCAGCGGGATGTCGACGGCGTTGCTGCGGATGGCGTGCGACATCTCCCGCCAGTCCGTGGCGATCATGTTCGTGGCGGTCTTCAGGCCGGTGGCGCGGCGGAACTCGGCCATGACCTCGCGTCCGGAGAAGCGCCCTTCGGCGCCGCAAGGGTCCTCGGCGTAGGCAACGACACCCTGCATCCGCTTGCCGAGCCGGATGGCTTCCTCAAGAAGCCAGCCGCCGTTGGGGTCGAGCGTGACGCGTGCCTCGGGGAAGCGCTTGGCCAGGGCCGTGACCACGTCAACCTCGTCATCACCGGACAGCACCCCGCCCTTGAGCTTGAAGTCGCTGAATCCGTAGCGCTCCTGGGCGGCCTCGGCCAGGGCAACCACGGCCTCCGGGGTCATGGCCTCCTGGCGGCGCAGCTTTTCCCACCGGTCCGACGGCGCGTCCTCCACGAGGTACGGCAGATTGGTCCTGCTGTGGTCGCCGATAAAGAAGAGGTAGCCCAGCATGGGCACGGACGTGCGCTGCTGCCCGTCGCCCAGCAGTTCCGCGACCGGCACGCCGAGGAACTGGCCGTGGAGGTCCAGCAGTGCGGATTCGACGGCGGTGACGGCGTGGACGGTGGTGCGCAGGTCGAACGTCTGCAGGCCCCGGCCGCCGGCGTCGCGGTCCGCGAATTCCGCTGCGATCTCGCGCAGCAGGGAACGGTAGCGGGCCACCGGTTTGCCGGTGATGAATGCTCCGGCCTCCTCGATGGTGGTGCGGATCTTCTCCCCGCCGGGCACTTCGCCGAGGCCGGTGCGGCCGTCCGAGTCCGTAATGATGACGACGTTGCGCGTGAAGAACGGTCCGTGCGCGCCGCTGAGGTTCATCAGCATGCTGTCGTGCCCGGCGACCGGGACCACTTCGACGCGGGCAACGCTTGGCTGGGTGCTCATGCGTTGACCTCGTGCCTTGCGTCGGCTGCGGCTTCTACAGTGCCGTCGATCCGGCGGTTCAACTGCCACGGGTTGGCGTCCTGGAGCGACGCCGGCAGCAGTTCCTGCGGCAGGTTCTGGTAGGCGACAGGCCGCAGGAAGCGGTTGATGGCCAGAGTGCCCACGGACGTGGTGCGCGTGTCGGAGGTCGCCGGGAAGGGACCGCCGTGGACCATGGCGTGGCCCACTTCGACGCCGGTGGGCCAGCCGTTGACAATGATCCGGCCGACCTTCTGCTCGAGTGCGGGCAGAAGCTGCGCCGCCGTCGGGTAGTCCTCTTCGGTGAGCTGCAGGGAAGCGGTGAGCTGCCCTTCGATCCGCTTGGTCGCCTGGATGAGTTCCTCGGCGGTGGAGTAGCGGATCACCAGGCTGGCCGCACCGAAGATTTCGGCGTGCAGCACATCGTTGGACACGAAGTCTGAGATATCGGTTCCGAAGATGGTGGGCGCCGGCGCATTCTTCGTGGCACCTTCGGTGCCTTTGCCGACGACGCTGACGTTGTCGGCGCCGCCGAGCGCCTCGGCACCGGAATTCCAGGACACAGCGATGCCTTCGGTCAGCATTGTCTGGCCCGCACAGGCGGAGACGGCGCGGCCGACGGCGGCAGCCAGTTTGTCGCCTGCCTCGCCGACGGGGGCGAACAGCAGGCCGGGGGAGGTGCAGAGCTGCCCGGAGCTGCCGGTGACAGCGGTGACGTACTGCCGGGCGAGTGCGTCAATTTGTTCGGCGGAGCCGTTCAGGGCGCCGGGGAAGACGAACACGGGGTTGAGGGAGGACATTTCCGCATAGACCGGGATGGGCTCGGGGCGCGCGGCCGCGGTGCGCATCAGGGAGATGCCGGCGCTCTGGGAGCCGGTGAAGCCGACGGCCTTGATGGCCGGGTCCGCCACGAGGGCCTGGCCAATGCTGCTGCCGGGGCCGTAGATCAGGGAGAAGACGCCGGGGTGAAGCCCGAAGTCCTTGACCGCCTTCACGATGGCCTGGCCGACCAGTTCGCTCGTGCCGGGGTGGGCGTTGTGGGCCTTGAAGACCACGGGGCAGCCGGCGGCGAGGGCGGAGGCGGTGTCTCCTCCCGCCGTCGAGAAGGCCAGTGGGAAGTTGCTGGCGCCGAAAACGGCCACCGGGCCGAGCGGGATCTGGCGCTGGCGGATATCGGCGCGAGGCAGGGGCGTGCGGTCCGGCAGGGCCGGATCAATCCGGACGCCGCGGAAGTCGCCCTGGCGGACCACGTTGGCGAACAGCCGCAGCTGGCCGGTGGTGCGCGCCCGCTCACCCTGCAGGCGGGCTGCCGGCAGGCCGGTTTCGCGGCCAGCACGGATGATGAGTTCGTCGCCGATGGCTTCTATGTTGTCAGCGATGGCTTCAAGGAAGGCGGCGTGCGTCTCGGGGTCCAGTGCGCTGAAGGACTCGAAGGCCTCCGCCGCGGCTGCGGTTGCGGCCTTGAGCTGTTCCTCGGTGATCAGCCTGTACGCGGGTTCGAGCTGTTCGTTGGTGGCGGGATCGAAGCCGAAGGCGGTTTTGCCTTCGCCGGCGACCGGTTGCCCGGCAATCAGGGAGTGTCCGGTGAGGGTCACGGTGGTTCCTCCTAGGAGTCGGTGGATCAGGAGAGGGTGGATCAGGAGACGGTGGCGATGAGGGCCTTGAGATCGGCGAGGTCCTGGGGCGCCAGGTTCTGCAGCGGGGGGCGAACTCCGCCGGCCGAGCGGCCGATCGCGTCAAGGCCGCCCTTGACGATGGAGACAGCGTAGCCCTTGACCCGGTCGCGGATGTCCAGGTACGGAATGACGAACTCGTTGAGCTTCTTGTTGACCGCCACGCGGTCGTGGTTGCGGACGTCCTGGTAGAAATCGAGGGCGAACTGCGGGACGAAGTTGTACATGGCGCTGGAGTAGGTGCTCATGCCCAGCTGCAGCAGCGGAAGCGCGAAGGTTTCGGCCGTGGGGAGCCCGCCGAGGTAGAACAGGCGGTCCCCGAGCTTGGCGTAGACGCGGGCGTCGTGTTCGAGGTCGCCCACGCCGTCCTTGAAGCCGATCAGGTTTTCGTGGCGGTCGGCCAGCGTGGCCACCGTGGTGTCCTTGTAGATCGCGTTGGCGCGGTTGTAGATGATCACGCCGAGCGACGTGGCCTTGCAGATGGCGCTGACGTGCTCGATCAGGCCGCCCTGGTCTGCTTCGGTCAGGTACGGCGGGAGGAGCAGGATGCCTTCGGCCCCGGCGGCTTCGGCCGCTTTGGCGTTTTCGATGGCCTGGGCCGTGGATCCGCCGGCCGAGGCCAGCACAGGAACCAGGTGTCCGACTTCCTCGACGGCGGCACGCACCACGCGCTCGGACTCGGCAGGCGTGAGGGAAAAGCCTTCGCCCGTGCCGCCGGCTGCGAACAGGCCCGCCACCGGGTAGCTGGCCTGCCAGGCCAGGTGCTTGCGGTAGTTCTCTTCGTCGAACTGCAGCTGGGCGTCGAAGGATGTCACCGGGAAGGAGAGCAGCCCTTCCTTGAGGACGTTAGCGAGTTCCTGGGGTGAGTATTTTGCCACGGGATGGTCCTTGGAGTTGGCGCCGCGGGCGGCGGAGGTGGTGTGGTTCGTCTTCAGCCTAGGCAGCTAATTCATGCCTGTCTAAGCCTATTTATGTATTGATTAATACCCTTTAGGCATTGCTGTCCTGCGGGTTCGGCCGGTGCGTCTCGGTGAACGTGTCCGTCGTGACCGTCCATGACCTGGCCTGTTCGCGATGCTGAATCCGAGCCCGGGACGGGAGGGCACATGCATGTGCCCGCCGCTGATCTCGAGGCGCTCGTCGAAGAGCGGCTCCAGCCAGTCGAAGTGCTCCACCCACGTATCCAGTTCGTAGGCGGCCGACAGGTGGATATGGATTTCCATGGCAAAGTGCGGCGCCATGTCCATCTTGGCCTGTTCCCCCAGCGCCATGATCTTCAGGAACGGCGTAATGCCTCCGACCCGCGGAGCGTCAGGCTGGATGAAGTCCACGGCGCCGCGCCGGATGAGTTCGTAGTGGTCGGCGGTACTGGTGAGCATTTCACCGGTGGCTATCGGAGTTGCGAGTTGGCGGGCGAGTTCGGCGTGGCCGTCGGCATCGTAGGCATCCAGCGGCTCCTCGATCCAGGTCAGCCCGTGTTCCTCAAGGGCGAGCCCCATGCGGATTGCGGTGGTGCGGTTCCACTGCTGGCATCGACCATCAGCGGGACATCGTCGCCCAGGGCCGACCGGACGGCGGCAACACGGCTGAGGTCCAGCCGGCGGTCAGGCTGGCCGACCTTGATCTTGATCCCGCCGATGCCGGCGGCGAGTGATGCCTGGGCGTTGGTGATCAACTCATCGATGGGCGTGGAAAGATATCCGCCCGACGTGTTGTAGCAGGGGACCGAGTCCCGGTGCGCACCGATCAGTGCGGGAGCGAGTTCCCGTGCGTGGGCGTACAGGGCCGGCGCGCCTGCCCGCAGGGCATAGCTGTAGCCGACGCCTTCGTGGCCCTCCTCGGACTGGATTTCCGCGAACAGGAACGCCACCTCGGAGAGCGGCTTCTGCTTCCCGGTGAGCACCTTGGCGTCACTGGCGGGCTTCTGCAGGGGCAGGATCACCAGGGACACCTTGACGGAACTGATCCGGTCATTCACCATCGCGGGGATTCCAGTTCGTAGTCGGGGTGGAGGCTCTGCATGTAACCGGTGTCGTCACGGCTGAGCATGCCGGACTTCAGGTACTGCTCGTGGAGGCGGGCCAGGGCATCGCGGTCCAGTTCCACGCCCAGTCCGGGCGCGGTGGGAACACCGACGGCCCCGTTCCGGAAAACCAGCGGTCCGGGCACGATGACATCTTCCCCGGCGTCTTTCCACGGCCAGTGCGTATCGCAGGCGTAGTCCAGGTTTGGCGTGGCGGCGGCCAGATGAACCATGGCCGCCAGGCTGATGCCCAGGTGCGAGTTGGAGTGCATGGACAGCCCTAGGCCGAAGGTTTCCGATATGCCGGCCAGGGCCTGAGAGCGGCGGAGGCCGCCCCAGAAGTGGTGGTCCGAGAGGACGACGTCGACGGCGCCGGCCGCAACGGACGGGGGCACGTCGCCGAAGCTGACCACGCACATGTTGGTTGCGAGGGGCATGGACACGTTGCGTCGCACCTCGGCCATCCCGGCGAGGCCCGGCGTGGGGTCCTCAAGGTATTCCAGGACCCCGTCGAGTTCCTTGCCCACCCGAATGGACGTGTCCACAGTCCAGGCGGCATTGGGGTCGATTCGCAGCGGCAGGTCCGGGAACTCGGCCCGGAGAGCCCGGATGGCGTCCACTTCCTGCTCGGGAGGGAACACGCCGGCCTTGAGCTTCAGGGCCGTGAAGCCGTATTCATCCACCATGCGGCGGGCCTGGCGCACTATTCCTTCCGGATCCAGTGCCGCTCCCCAAGAATCCTCCTCGTGGCCGGGATGCCCCGCCCATTTGTAAAAGAGGTAGCCGCTGAACGGGATCTCGTCCCGGACCGCGCCTCCGAGCAGGTCGCTCACAGGACGTCCGAGGACCTTTCCCTGGATATCCAGCGCAGCCACATCGAAGGGGGACAACACCCGGTCCGGCGTGCTGGAACCGGTCACCATTCCCGACATCCCGTGGCCGCCGACGGTGGTGTCGGCGGTGAGGGCCCTGGTGACCCGCTGGCGCATCTCGTTGATGTTGAAGACATCGGTCCCGGCCAGGGCTTCCGCGGCGAGCTGCAGCCGCTTCAGGTGCGGGGCGTCCCCGTAGGTCTCTCCGAGGCCCGAGATGCCGGTGTCGGTGGTGACCTCCACGATGGCACGCAGCGCAAACGGCTCGTGCACGCCAACCGCGTTAAGAAGGGGTGGATCCTTGAATGCCACCGGGGTGATGGCGATGTCCTTGATGCGGTGTGGCCCGGCGGGGCTGAGGGGGTGGTTCACGGCTCTGGTTGCTCCTGGCTTCTTAGCCTGGCGCATGACGTTCGCGCCGGGCGTGGACTGCGATGGGGTGGGGTTAGGATTTTTCCCGGACTTTGACCGCCAGCACTGGCCGGTCTGCCTGCAGCAGGATCCGCTGGGAGTGGCTTCCGAGGATGAACTTTCCTACCTGGGACCTCCTGCGGAGGCCAATGACGATCAGGGAGGCGTCGATTTCGTCGGCGATGTCAATGAACTCGTCGGTCAGGTCGTCGGTGTGGGCAGGCTGCCGGATTGTGGCCTGGACTCCGGCCACTTCGGCCCGACGCAGCAGCTCGGCGACCTGTTCCACGGAGGCGAGGGCAGCGTCCACCGGCGCTCCCTTGCGCGGTGAATTGAGGATGACGATGCTCTCGCGTCGTAGCTGGCCTTCGGCGATGCCCGCTTCGAGGGCCGCCTCGCCTTCGGGCGTGGGCAGGTAGCCGATCAGAATGGTCATACTTTTTCCTTTTCATCGTGCAGGGCCTCGACGGCGGGTGCGGTGGTCCGGGTCCTCTTGAAGGCCTTCTGGAGCAGCGGCAAGAACATCACCACTACGAAGACGAGCAGCAGGATTCCGGAGATGGGCCGGGTAACGAAGCCGGCGGCGTCGCCTCCGAAGACGAGGAGGGAGCGCCTCAGGTTTTCCTCGAGGAGGGAACCGAGGACAAAAGCCAGTACCAGCGGACCGGGCTCGAAGCCGAACTTCTTCATCAGGTATCCGAGAATGCCGAAGACAATGACCAGCCAGATATCGAAGATGCTGTTGTTGATGGTGTAGACACCGATCAGCGTGATGAGCACCGTGATCGGGGCGAGGATGGCCGCCCGGACCCGCAGGATCTTCACGAAGATGCCGACCAGGGGGATGCTCATGATGAGCAGGAGGATGTTGCCGATGTACATCGAGTTGACCACGCCCCAGAAAAGTTCCGGATCGTTCTGAACGAGCTGGGGCCCGGGGGTGACGCCCTGGATCAGCAGCGCGCCGAAGATGATGGCCATGGTGGCGTTGGCGGGAATGCCGAGGGTCAGCAGCGGGATGAAGGAGGACGTCGCGGCGGCGTTGTTGGCGCTTTCCGGCGCAGCGACGCCTTCGACGGCGCCGCGGCCGAAGCGTTCGGGGTTCTTGGCCCGCTTCTTTTCCATGGCGTAGGCCGCGAGTGAGGCGATTGTTGCGCCGCCGCCGGGCAGGATCCCGAGGAAGAAGCCCAGCAGGGATCCCCGGCCGATTGCACCGGAAGATTCCTTCAGGTCCTTGCGGGAGGGCCAGACGTTCGCCACCTTGGCCGGCGCCTGGACCTTGTTGTGCCGTTCCTCCAGGTTGTACAGGATCTCACCCAGGCCGAAGATGCCCATGGCGATCGGCACGAAGTCGAGGCCGTCGGCGAGGGACAGGTTGTCGAACGTGAAGCGTGCCTCGCCCGTGAACGTGTCGCGGCCGACCGTGGCCAGCATCAGCCCGAGCGACGCGGCGATGATGGATTTCAGCTTGCTGCCGTTGCTGACCGTCGCCACCAGCAGGATGCCAAGCATGGCCAGGGCGGTGTATTCCGGGGGCCCGAAGTCGAGGGCGAACCCGGCGACGATCGGTGCCAGAAGGGTCAGCCCGATAATGGAGACCGTGCCGCCGAAGAAGGATCCGATGGCTGCGATGCCGAGGGCCGTGCCGGCCCGTCCCTGGCGGGCAAGGGCAAAGCCGTCAAAGACGGTCACCACCGAGGATGCTTCGCCGGGCAGCCGGAGAAGCACGGACGTGATGGTTCCACCGTACTGGGCCCCGTAGAAGATGCCCGAGAGCATGATGATGGCTGTCACGGGCTCGACGCCGTAGGTCAGCGGAAGGAGGATGGCGATGGTGGCTGCCGGACCCAGGCCGGGCAGGACGCCGATGAGCATTCCGATGACGACGCCGATGAGGCAATAGAGGAGGTTCATCGGTTCCAGCACGACGCCGAAACCATTGATGACCGGTGCAAGAAAGTCCATGAGGTTCCCTAGAACAGATGTGGGATGGGCACGCTAAGCGCCACGACGAAGATCAGGTAGAAGGCCGCTGTCACGGCGAAGCTGAGCAGGACGGACATCCGCCAGGTTTCCTTGCCCAGGAATCTCAACCAGACAAAGGTCAGGAGCAGGGCGGGGATTTCAAAGCCCGCCACTCCGACCACCAGGACGAACCCGACGAGAGTCGCTACTCCGGCGGCGACTTGCCAGCTTGACGATGAGAATGCCTCGGCGTCCAGCTTCTTCCGTCCGAAAACGAGGAGGGCCACGGACATGGCGATCATGACGAGGCTGATGATGAACGGCCACAGTCCCGGTTCGGGTTTTTCGGGGCTGCCGAGCCCCATGCCCGCCGACATTGCCAGGCCGGCGATGCCAAGCGCAGCGGCGGCGACGGCCGCGGCCACGTTGGCGAGCGGACCGGCGTGCGGGGGACGTTCCTCGTCCCACTCCGCGGCCAGCTGTTCCGGTGTCAGCGGCTCCACGAGGTCGTCGGCGATTCCGGGAGAAGTGCCGTTCCCGGCGGCAGCGTGCTTAAGGCTGCCGCCGGGGACTGCTTCATTTGATGCGGAAATCACTTGCCGCCGCCAAGATCGACGTCGTACTTCACGGTCAGTTCCTTGTACTTGGCCGCGTTGGCTGACCAGTCTTTGGCGACCTGATCGCCGTCGATCTCTGCCGCGGTGAAAAGGTTCTGCTTGTTGAAGGCCTTGTAGGCCTCGGATTCGAACGCCTTCTTGAAGGACTCACGCAGCTTCGTCAGGACAGCTTCGGGGGTGCCCTTCGGTGCGGCTACCGCGCGGAACTGGGACACCGGCACGTCATAGCCGGCTTCGACGGCGGTGGGGGTGTCGGGCAGGTACTGGTTGCGTTCCTTCGAGAAGACCACGATCGGGTTGAGCTTGCCGGCCTTGATCTGGGGCATGGCTTCGGCGAGCTGGATGGTGGCCAGATCAACCTGGTTTCCCAGCAGCGCCGTCATGGCGGGGGATCCGCCGTCGAACGGAACGTCGGTGCCGTCGATCTTTGCCTGCTTGAACAGCAATGCCTGTGCCAGCTGGCTTCCGGTTCCGACGCCGGTTGTGGCGAAGTTGAACTTCTTGCCCGCCTTGGTCAGGTCATCCATGGTCTTCATGCCTGAGCTCGCATTGGAGACCAGGACGTAGTCGTCCTGCGAGATTCCGGTGATGACCTCGTAGTCCTCGATCTTGACCGTCTCGCCGGCGGAAACCGCCAGCGGGGTGATGGCAAACAGGGAGGCGTTCAGGATGACGAGCGTCTGTCCGTCCGCTTTCGAGGCGCCGACTTCCTTCGTCGCCAGGGCGCCGTTCGCGCCCGGCTTGTTGACGACCGGGATCGGAGCTCCGAGCGCACCGCTGGCGTTCTCAGCCAGTGCACGGCCGATCAGGTCTGTGCTGCCGCCGGGATCGGCGCCGATGGTGAGGGTGACCGGGCCCGCCGGGAACTTGCTGGCGTCCGCCGTCGAGCTGCTGCCCGCGACGTTCCCGCCGCAGGCAGTCAGTGCCAGCGCGAGGGCAAGGCCAGACCCCGTAGCCAGAATGGACCGACGTGTGAATGCCGACTTGATCATGAATTCTCCTTTGAACATTTGCCGCTGGGGGGAGCGGAAATCCTGCGCCCGTGAGCTCCGTCACTCCGAAGGCTGCTACTGAAGATTAGAGTGGTCCAGTAATGCATGTCCAAGTTCATTTCTGCATTGCGTGATACCCTCACGGTATTATGTATTCCTTGGACCAGTTACGCGGCTTCGTGGCCGTCGCAGAAGAGCTGCACTTCGGCCGCGCGGCCGCTCGCCTGAACATGACCCAGCCGCCGTTGAGCCGGCAGATCCAGAAACTGGAAAAGGCCATTGGGGTGCAGCTGTTTGACCGCGACAACCGCGGCGTCACCCTGACCGCCGCCGGCACGGCCTTTCTGGCGGACGCACTCAAGCTGCTGGAACTCGCCGAGGCCGCCCCGAGCCTCGCACGGCGGATATCCGCGGGCTCCGCCGGCGCCGTCCGGATCGGATTCACCGCCGCGTCCACGTTCGGGCTCCTCGGTGCCCTCCTGAACGAAATCTCCGGTGCGCTGCCCGATGTGGACATCGACCTCAGGGAGATGGTGACCAAGGACCAGACGGCGGCGCTCATCAACGGCGACATCGACCTTGGGCTGGCACGTCCGCCGTTCGACGACGAGCTGTTTGATTCCCGCCTGCTGTACCGTGAGCCGATCATGGTGGCAGTTCCGTCAGGTCACCGTTTGACGCAGCTGAACCGGCAGCTGACGGCGGAGGACCTGCACGGTGAGGACCTCATCATGCACTCACCCACGCAGGCGCGCTACTTCTACGACCTGGTGATCAGCCTGGTGTCCTCGCACCGGACGTTCGTGCACACCGTCAGCCAGATCCTGACCATGATTTTTCTCGTGGCCGCGGGCCGCGGCGTTGCGCTTGTGCCCCAGTCGGCAACAGTCCTGGGCATTGACGGGGTGGAATACGTCGAGCTGGGCGGCTTCGAGGTGGATCCGGTGGAGCTCCACGCCATCTGGATGCGCAACTCCCGCAACCCGGCACTGCACCGCGTGCTCGAGGTCATCAACGAACAGGGTGACTAGGACTTCCGGGTGAATGGCGCCACGCGATCGCGTGCGCGTGTATTTTGAGGGGATGGAGGTCCTGGACTGGCTGCTCGACTCTGACCCCTCGATCCGGTGGCAGGTCCTGCGCGACCTCACCGACGCGCCGGCAGAGGACGTCCTGGCCGAACGGGCCCGTGTCGCCACCGAAGGCTGGGGCGCCCGGCTGCTCGCGCTGCAAGGCGACGACGGCCAGTGGGGCGGGGGCACCTACTTTCCGTGGCCGTTCGATGACTCCGAGGAGGGCCAGCCCTGGACCGCGACGACCTACAGCCTGCTGCTCCTGCGTGACTTCGGGATCGAACCCGGCAGCGACGAAGCCCGCCGCGCGGTCAAGCTCGTCCGGGAGAACAGCCGCTGGGAGGAGGGCGGCCAGCCGTTCTTCGAAGGGGAAGTGGAGCCGTGCATCAACGGCATGGCAGTCACTCTCGGGGCCTATTTCGGCGAGAACGTCGACGGCGTGGTCGCGCGGCTGCTCGGGGAGCAGCTCGCGGACGGCGGCTGGAACTGCGAGGCGGAGCGGGGCTCCGTAAGGTCATCCTTCGGGAGCACGATCAACGTGCTCGAAGGCCTGCTGGAACATGAATGCGCCACCGGCGGGACGCCGGCATCGGTGGCCGCCCGGCAGCGCGCTGGGGAGTACCTGCTCGAGCGCGCACTCCTCCGGCGCAAGAGCACCGGCGAGCTGATCGACGCGGACTGGCTGGAGTTCTCGTACCCGACGCGGTGGTTCTACGATGTGCTCCGCGGCCTGGACTACTTCCGGGATGCCGGCGGCGCCCCGGACCAACGCCTCGCCGAGGCTGTCGGGGTGCTGCGCTCGAAACGGCAACCCGACGGCACCTGGCTGCTGGAAAACACCCATCCCGGACGGATCCACTTCGCACTCGAGGACGGCGACGGGCGACCGAGCAGGTGGAACACCCTCAGGGCGCTGCGAGTGCTCAAGTGGTACGAGCAGGCGCAGGCCGCTACTTAACCCCGTCAGACCTAGTCCTCGTCGGGGGCTTCCTCCGCCAGCTCCGCGAGAACATCGGCCGCGTCACTGTTGCCGCCTGCGGCGAGGCGCCCAAGCTCGTTCACGTCGCCCTTTTCTGCGGCGAGCTCAACCAGCTGATCCACAGCATCGCTGCTGCCGGCGTCGGCAAGACGCCGCAGCTCCCCGAAATCCTCCCGCTCGGCGGCAAGCTCGACGAGTTCCCCGACGGCGTCGAGGTCACCGCGGGCGGCTCGTTCCCGCAAGGCGGCGAGATCAGAATCAGACATTGTGCGGTCCTTCCATGGAGCTAAATGGACATTCTGCGTTCATAACGGGAGCGGGCGAGTTCGTATGCCTTGCGGAGCATATTCCGCGTAACCTGAGTAGTCGCCGGTCCCGGGTTGACAACAGCCAGCCACCCCAGGGATCCGTACACAGGATGGGCAAATATAGTGTCAGGCACGCTCGGGTCGACATCATCCGCCGGCTCGCCTGGCTGGTGGCCGGTCCACTCAACGAAGGCAGGCTTTCCGGCAGCGACGTTGACGCGGAAGGATCCTGGCCGATCAAGCTGTGACCGCTCGTCGTCGGGATAGTTCTTCGTCACGATGGTCGCAAACGGCTGAGTCGCCTTGGGCATGGTGCCGTCCGGGGCGTAATAGAAGAAGACATCACCCCAGGCAATTTCGGGCGAGCCATCTCCCGGGCCGGGCATGACTGCCAGTGTGCCGTCGGTGCTTTTCACGAATTCAACAACCTCATCCATGGTCATGCCTCAAGGGTTGCAAACCAGTCCCGTTTGAGGAACCCGCACCTCGGTCGACTACGTCATGTCATCGAGCGCTCACGAACGCGCGCCAGCCATTCGGCAACGAGGGCCTGCGCGAGGTCGGGTTGCTCGTGTAGCAGAGCGTGGCCGGCGCGATCGAGTACGGCAAAGGTGGCGCGAGGGTAGTGCTCGATCAACTCCCAGGGGCCTGTGTACCCGGCCGTGGCATCCTGTCGCCCGGCAAGGACCAACACTGGATGCGGATAGGCTTTCGCAGCTTCCGGCCGATTCCGTAGCTCCCAGTGCGAAAAGATTCGCATCAGGCTCGACTCGTCAACGAGTGACGTTGCGGGAGCCACATGCTCCCGGAATCGGCGCAGAGTTTCAGCCGTCTGCACCACGAAGTAGCTACGGTAAGTGGCCTCGAGATCCGGGTCCAGTTCGCCGGTCAGATCGGCCGACGACACAAGGATCTCGTGCTGAGGCACGTCACGCGTATGCGCGCCAACCGGGCAGATGAGCGCCAGCCCGACAGCCTGATCAGGTCTGAGATTGGCAACCGCACGGGCTAAGTACCCACCGTAGGAATGACCGATGACAAGAAACGGTTCATCACCAATGGTGCTGTCGATAAGGCCGAGGAGAACGTCCAGGACGTCATCGTTGCTCGTGATCGTCCCGGGCGCCGGGGTGCGGCCCATCCCAGGCAGGTCCGGGTACAGGCGCCGAAAGCCATGCACGGTGCTGAATATCGGTTCAAGAGCGCCGGCGATCTCTCTGTGATCCGCACCAGCCCCGTGCAGAGCGAGAACCGGCGTGCCGCTGCCGTACTCGGCGTAATGCACAGGCAATTCGCTGACCGTAGCTTCCATCCAGACAGTGTAGAAGGCGAGTCCATGGATAGCTCCGCACGTGTGACACCTGCGAGCCAGCTGGAATGGTCGGATCCAACACTTATGCCGTCGGATTGCCGACTTTCTCCGGTTGACCCGTGACAGTCGATGCCCCTTGCGGTGCCTTGAGTTCCAGCCGCTGGCCCCACATGGTGCCAGCCAGCACGAGCACCACACCGAGGATGCCGACAGGGCCCAGGACGTCGCCGGCGAGTGTTGCGCCGATGACTGCCGCCCAGACCGGCTCGGTTCCGAGCAGGAGGCTCACCCTGGTCGGAGAAGTCCTGCGTGCTGCCCACATCTGGATGAAGAACGGAAACACCGTGCACACGATCACGAGATAGGCCATTTGCAGCGCCGCCGGCCAGTTCATGCTTCCGGCATAGGCCGCCACCGGTGTGCCCCAGAGACCCGACATGATGAGGAAAACCAGCCCGCAAGTAGCCATCTGCACGAAGGTCAGGTTCAGTGAATCGATGCGGCGTCCGGCTGAGAGCCGGTGCATTCCGGTCACGTGGACCGCCCGCGCAACGGCAGCCAGCAGGATCATCAAGTCCCCGAAGCCGAAGGACGCAGAGGCACCGCCGGTGGCGAGGAAGTACACGCCGGCAACCGCGGCCAGGTAAAACAGCCGGCTCAGCTTCCGCTGACCAGCTCCTTGGTGACCCAGTACGTTGAACCCCAGGCCACGGCAACGGCGAGCAGTAACATGTCGACGGTTGATGTCCGCCGTGTCGAGGCCCGGGCGGCCATGCGGTCAGGCACCCCGAAGCGCCCCGAGCCCGGCAATGAGTGCCTCAAGCCCCAGGCTGAACGCCACGTCCGCCGGCCGTTCGTGCCCCTGCGCGGCCAGGCTGCGCACCGCGCCGGTGAAGCTGGGCGTGGCTTCGGCCATGGAGCCGGAGTCGAAGATGTCCGCCGGCGCGGTGACGTCGTAGGCCGAGCCGAAGATGAATGACTCCAGCGCCACGATGGACGACACAATCCGCTCTTCCGGGAAGCCGGCGTCGCGGAATCCCGCGCTCACGGTCTCATACATGGCGAGGGTCTGCGGGGCGTCCGTCACCGGCAGCACCGCGATCACGGGAATCAGCGGGGTGTGCCGCGAGAAAACATCCCGGTAGCTCCACGCCCACTTCCGAACCGCTTCCTCCCAAGGCTCGGCGCCGAAGGCTGACACGTCAACCAGCGCGGCGAGGTGGTCTTCGACCAGCAGCAGCACGTCGCGTTTGGATTCCATGTGGTTGTAAAGGGCCGACGGCGCCACGTTCAGTGAGCGGGCCAGCGCGGCCATGGTGAGGCCGTCGTAGCCCTTCTTTTCAATGAGTTTCAACGCTGCGGCCGTGATGCCGGCCTTGTCCAGGACCCCGCCCACCGGGCGGCCGGCACGGCGCCGACCGGCGTCGGATCTCGGTTCCCCCAGGGCTGTGCTTCCGGGGGCGGCTGGTGATGCCGGCATGGCTGGCCTTTCTGCGGGCGGTGTCCTCAGCATTATTCCCTATGCCTCTTCATTCCGACCCCCTCTTCCCCGGGCAGGCCAAAGGCGCTATAGTTTCTCGTAAATGAATGGCATTCATTTAGTGGTCCGCATCACTCGGGCGGCCACAGAGAGAGGACATCATGCTGAATCTTGACCGCGACGTCGTCGTCGTAGGCGCTGGCCCCTCCGGGCTCACCGCGGCCCGTGCACTGAAGAAGGCCGGCCTCACCGTCGCCGTACTGGAGGCCCGCGACCGCGTGGGCGGCCGCACCTGGACGGACACCGTGGACGGGGCCATGCTGGAAATCGGCGGCCAGTGGGTCTCCCCGGACCAGACGGCCCTGCTGGCGCTCCTGGACGAGCTCGGCCTCGAGACCTATTCCCGCTACCGCGAGGGCGAGTCGGTCTACATCGGCGCGGACGGCGCCCCCGTCCGCTATGCCGGGGAGTCTTTCCCCGTCAGCGCCACCACGGCCGCCGAAATGGACAAGCTCACGGGACTTCTCGACGCCCTGGCTGCGGAAATCGGCCCCACCGAGCCCTGGGCCCACCCCAAGGCGCGGGAGCTGGACACCATTTCGTTCCATCACTGGCTCCGCCAGAACTCCGCGGACGAGGAAGCCTGCAACAACATCGGCCTGTTCATCGCCGGGGGAATGCTGACCAAGCCGGCCCACGCCTTCTCCGCGCTGCAGGCCGTGCTGATGGCCGCCTCCGCCGGCTCCTTCACCCACCTGACGGACGAGGACTTCATCCTGGACAAGCGGGTGATCGGCGGAATGCAGCAGGTATCCCTGCTGCAGGCAGCGGAACTGGGTGCCGACGTCGTTCTTGACAGTCCGGTGCGCACCATCAACTGGGAGCCAATCGCCGACGGTGGAAACAGCTCCGGTTACCGCGTCACCGCTGTCTCCGAGCGCGCCACGGTCAACGCATGCTTCGTGATCATGGCCGTGCCGCCCAACCTGTACTCGCGCGTCTCCTTTAACCCGCCGCTGCCGCGCCGCCAGCACCAGATGCACCAGCACCAGTCGCTGGGCCTGGTGATCAAGGTGCACGCCGTGTACAGCACGCCGTTCTGGCGCGAGGACGGGCTGTCGGGCACCGGCTTCGGCGCCGGGTCCCTGGTCCAGGAGGTCTACGACAACACCAACCACGGGGATTCGCGCGGAACCCTGGTGGGCTTCATCTCGGACGAAAAGGCCGACGCCGTCTTCGAACTCAGTGTGGAGGACCGCAAGCGCGCCGTCCTGGAATCCATCGCCGGCTTCCTCGGGGAGAAGGCGCTGCAGCCGGAGGTCTACTACGAATCCGACTGGGGCTCGGAGGAATGGACCCGCGGCGCCTATGCCTCCAGCTACGACCTCGGCGGCCTCCACCGCTACGGCAAGGACCAGCACGCGCCGGTAGGCCCCATCTACTGGTGCTCCTCCGACCTTGCCGCCGAAGGCTACCAGCACGTGGACGGCGCCGTCCGCATGGGCCAATTCACGGCGGCACGCATCACCGCGGCAGCCGGGAAAACCCCTGCGGCCCACAGCGTAGTGGCGTTCGGCGAGGCAGAGCTGGCCGACGCCGCTGCCGCCGTCGGCTGACAAGCCCCGGCCCCCACCCATTCAAAGACGAATGAAGATTCCGGAGAGGCAATTCCATGAGCACTGAAGCCGCTGCCGCCCAGGGCGCGGATGCATCGCACAAGACCCTGAGTGAAAAGGGCCTGAAGGCAGGGTCCGTGGGGCTGGTCGGCGCGGTGGTGATCGGGGTGTCGTGCATCGCTCCCGCCTACACGCTCACCGCCGCGCTCGGTCCCACCGTGTCCGAGGTGGGCGTGCACCTGCCGGCTATTTTCCTGGTGGGGTTCATCCCCATGCTGCTCGTTGCGCTCGGGTACCGCGAACTGAACAACGCAATGCCCGACGCCGGGACCTCCTTCACGTGGGCAACGCGGGCCTTTGGCCCGTGGATCGGCTGGATGGGCGGCTGGGGGCTGATCGCCGCCACGATCATCGTGCTGTCCAACCTGGCGGCGGTGGCCGTCGACTTCTTCTATCTCATGCTCTCCCAGCTGTTCGGCAACCCCGAACTCGCGGAGCTGGCCACCAACCTGCCGCTGAACATCGCCACCACGCTGGTGTTCATCGGCCTGGCCTGCTGGATTTCCTACCGGGGCATGGAAACCACCAAGGGCGTCCAGTACGTGCTGGTGGGCTTCCAGCTGCTGGTGCTCGGCTGGTTTGCGGTGTCCGCCTTCCTCCACGTGGCCAACGGCTCGGCCTTTGACGCCACGGCGATTTCGCCCGACTGGTTCAACCCCTTCGCCGTGGATTCCTTCTCCTCCTTTGCGGCCGGCGTTTCGCTCTCGATCTTCATCTACTGGGGCTGGGACGTGACGCTCACCATGAACGAGGAAACCAGGAACCCCGAGAAGACGCCCGGGCGGGCGGCAACCGTGACCGTCGTCGTGATCATGGCCATTTACATGACGGCCGCGCTGGCCACCCTGTCCTTCGCCGGCGTGGGCGAGACGGGACTGGGCGCCGGGAATCCGGACAACCAGTCCAGCATTTTCGCCGTGCTGTCCGGGCCGGTGATGGGCCCGTTCGCCATCCTGATGTCCCTGGCCATCCTCAGCAGCTCGGCGGCGTCGCTGCAGTCCACGTTTGTGTCCCCGGCCCGGACCCTGCTGTCCATGGGTCACTACAAGGCACTGCCGCGGACCTTCGGCAAGGTCAGCCCGGCGTTCAAGTCCCCGAGTTATGCCACGATCGCTGCCGCCGTCGCCGCAGCAGCGTTCTACGTCATCACCAGGACCACGTCCGAGAACGCCCTGTGGGACACCATCACGGCGCTGGGCATGATGATCTGCTTCTACTACGGCATCACGGCCCTGGCCTGCGTCTGGTTCTTCCGGGCCTTGGCGTTCAGCAGCGCCCGTGCGTTCTTCTTCAAGTTCCTGGCACCCCTGCTGGGCGGTGTGATCCTGCTGGTCATGTTCTTCAAGACCGCTTACGACTCGATGGATCCCGAATACGGGTCCGGGTCATCCGTGGGCGGCGTGGGCATGGTGTTCATCCTGGGCATGGGCGTGATCCTGCTGGGCGTGGTGATCATGCTGGTGATGGCCAGGATCAGGCCGGAGTTCTTCAAGGGCCAGGTGCTCGGGCGAGGTCTGTAGCGGCAAGGTTACGGACATCATCAACGATTCCCACATCGGAATGTTCACCACCATCAACGAAGAGGGCGCGCTCGTCAGCCGGCCGCTCGCCGTCCAGGACGTCCAGGACGACGGCGACATGTGGTTCTTCACCGGGGAGGGAACCTCCCAGGTGGCCCACATCGGCGCGGATCCACGGGTCAACGTGTCCCTCGGGAGGAGGACGGAATGGGTGTCCGTGGCCGGAACCGGGCGAAGATCCGGGAACTGTGGAACCAGACCGTTGAAGCGTGGTTCCCGGACGGACCCGACACCCCCGAGGTGGTCCTGCTGCACGTCGATTCCGACTCCGCTGAATACTGGACGAGCCCCGGCGGCACTGCGGCCACCGTGCTGCAGTGGGTCAGGTCCAAGGTCACCCACAGCCCGATGAGCGTCGGCGAAAGCCGGACCGTGGAGCTGTAACCGCATAACCAGGGCAGGCACGCGAAGGCCGCCATCCGGATGACCCGGATGGCGGCCTTCGCTTTTTCATGTCGCTTCCTGGGGCGCTGGTTCCGAGGGGAGGGCCGCTCAGGCCGCCGGTGCCGGCTCCTTCACCTTCAGGGGTTCGATCTTGCCCATGACGAACAGATAGTTGGCGGCACCGATGAGCGAGACCGCGCCGATCACGGCGAGGGGCGCCACGAACGATCCGGTCTGGTCAACAAGGACGCCGATGAGGATCGGGGTGAAGATGCCGGCCAGGTTGGAGGCGAAGTTCTGCAGGCCGCCGATGGAGCCCACGTGCCGTGAGCTGGGTGCGACGTCGGCCGGCAGCGACCAGATTCCGGTGGCGGCAACCGTGAGGCTCGAGTACGCCACGGACAGCAGCGCGAGGGCCATCCATGCCTCGGGAACCAGTGCGGCGAACATGATGACGGAGCCGCCCGCGAGGCCGCCGGCAATGGCGGTCTTGCGGACCTTGGTGACGGATGCCCCGGCCCGGACTGCGCGGTCGGCCAGGTAGCCGCCGAGCCAGCCGCACAGCACGGCGCAGATGCCGGGGATCGCGCCGAACATGCCGAGCTTGAGGAGGTCGAAGCCGCGTTCCTTCACGAGGTAGCTCGGGAAGAAGGTGATGAAGAAGTAGATGGCGCTGTTCAGGCAGAAGAAGCCAAACATCATGCTGAGGACGGTGCGGTACTTGAACAGTGAACGCCACGGCAGCTTTGCTGCGTTTGCATCGTCGCTTCCCTCACTGCGGGCGCCGCCTTCTTCGATGTAGGCCACCTCGGCGGCATTGGCTCCCGGGTGTTCCTGCGGGCTGCGGTACACCTTCCACCACACTGCCGCCCAGATGACTCCGGCGATGCCGATGATGATGAAGACCGCGTGCCAGGAGGTGAGGGCCACGATCAGGGTGACGATGGGCAGCGCGATGACGGCGCCCACGCGCGATCCGGAGTCCCAGATGCTGGTGGCAAAGGCCCGCTCCCGGATCGGGAACCAGGTGGCCACTACCTTGGCGGCAGTGCTGGGGGCCGGGCTTTCGCCGACGCCGAGGAGGAACCTGGCGGCGAAGAGGGACCAGAAGTTCGTGGCGGCGGCGGTCACCATGGTGAAGACGGACCACCATACTGCCGCCAGCGAGAACGACCGGCGCGGTCCCACCTTGTCCACGTACCAGCCGGCAGCGAGCTGGCAAAAGTCGTAGGCCCAGAAGAAGGCGGCGAAGATGAGTCCCTGCTGCGTGGCGGTGAGCTCGAAGTCCTTGCCCATGAACGGCAGGGCGACGCTCAGGCTTGAACGGTCAAGGTAGTTGATGCTGAGCCCGATGAAGGCGAGCCAGATGATGACCCAGCGTTTCCGGGTCATCATGCGCGGTGGTGTGGGGGATGACTTGGTGGCGGTCTTACTTCCGAGCGCAGTCATGCGGTCTCCTTCGACGTGAACATGGCTTCGGGTGCCTTGGGCACCGGCGGGAGGGAAGACGCCGAAGATGTCGGCGCCAAAATCATATAGGAATCTGGTCAATCATATAGATAATGTGATCCGGATCAAGTCCTGTTCGAAAAAAGTTCCACACGCCGTTCGCGGAGCGCCGTGGCTTATGATTCCCCAAGCGACTCCAGTCAGACCAGAACCAAGAGGTAAGCACGTGCCACCACGTCAATCGTCCGATACTTCACGAGGCAAGGCCGCTGTCAGTGACGTCTATTCGTCCATGCGCGCCGCCATCCTGGAGGGCGAAATTGCGCCGGGCACGCGCATCAACATCGATGCCGTTGCGCGCAGCCTCGGCGTCTCGCAGACACCGGTGCGGGAAGCGCTGCAGCGCCTCGAGGGCGACAACCTGGTGGTCTACAGCCCCGGACGAGGCTACAGCACCACCCCACTGCTGGGCCTGGCCGAGCTGCGGTCGCTGTTTGAATTCCGGCTCCTCGTGGAGCCCTGGGCGGCGCGCTCGGCCGCCGTGGACCGGCTGGCGAATCCCGCGGCGGCCCTGGGGAAGGAGCTCGCCGGGTTCCGGGAAACCATGGCCTCCTCTGGAGACCTGCGGCAGGACCTCGTGGCCCATGACACCCGCTTCCACGACACCATCCTCGCAGCCTCGGGCAATCCGGTGGTGCGCCACGCCTTTGCCCAGACCCACTGCCATCTCCACACCTTCCGCCTGTACCCGGCCGACGTCGACGGCGCCATCACCGTGGCCGAGCATACGGCCGTCCGGGACGCGATCGAGGCGTGCCTGCCGGAGCAGGCCGAGGCCGCGATGGCGGAACACATCCGCAACTCCTTTGACCGCTTCGCCCAGGCCTTCGAGGGGCACGCGGAACTGTCGCCCTTGGAGGAGAGTGGACCGCCCCGGAAGCGGATCATCAGGTAGGCGCATCCTCAGCAACCCAGCCCCGGCCTTTGCGGCCGGGGCTTTTTTCTGCCCCGTGGTGCCCCAAAAGGCGGGATCCGGGAGGCTGGGACTTGATCTGCATCACAGGTCCTATATGATTGGTGAAATTCGTATAGGAAATCATGCAAACCCTCCAGCACGACCATGAGAGAAGAGATACATGCCTTCCATCACCTCCATCACCACCCAGGACGTCCGCTTCCCGACGTCCCTGGAACTCGACGGTTCCGACGCGGTCAATGTCGACCCCGACTACTCCGCCGCCTATGTAGTGATCCGCACCGACGCGGGCGACGAAGGCCACGGCTTTGTGTTCAGCTGCGGCCGCGGCAACGAGATCCTGACAGCCGCCATCGACGCCTACGCCCGCCTGCTCATGGGCCGGGACATCGACGAGCTGATCTACGACCTGGGCGGTGCGTCCAAGCGCCTCATCCACGATTCCCAGCTGCGCTGGCTGGGACCGGAAAAGGGCGTGACGCAGATGGCCTGCGGCGCCCTGGTCAGCGCCCTGTGGGACATCCGTGCCCGTCGCGAGAACAAGCCCCTGTGGCTCCTGCTCAGCGAAATGTCCCCCGAGGAGATCGTGGACGTGGTGGACTTCACCCACATCCGCGACGCCCTCAACCCCCAGCAGGCGCTGGACATCCTGCGCGCCGGCCTGGACGGCAAGGCCGCCCGCATTGCCGCGCTGCAGGCCGACGGCTACCCGGCCTACACCACTTCGCCGGGCTGGCTGGGATACAGCGACGAAAAGCTGGTCCGGCTGAGCAGGGAAGCGGCCGCGGACGGATTTTCCATGATCAAGCTCAAGGTGGGCGGCGACATCAATGACGACCGCCGCCGCATGGCCTTGGCTCGCCAGGCCGTGGGGGACCTCCCGATCGCCATCGATGCCAACCAGCGTTGGGAAGTGTCCGAGGCCATTGAGTGGGTCAACCAGCTCGCCGAGTTCAACCCGTACTGGATCGAAGAACCCACCAGCACCGACGACATCCTGGGTCACGCCGAGATCCGGAAGGGCATTTCGCCGGTGCGCGTGGCCACCGGCGAGGCTGTGGCCAGCCGGATCGTGTTCAAGCAGCTCCTGCAGGCCGGCGCCATCGATGTCCTCCAGCTTGACTCCACCCGCGTTGGCGGCGTCAACGAGAATATCGCCAACCTCCTGCTGGCGGCGAAGTTCGGAGTACCCGTCTGCCCGCATGCCGGCGGCGTGGGCCTCTGTGAACTGGTCCAGCATTTCTCCTTCTTCGACTTCGCCGCCGTCAGCGGCAGCCAGGAAGGCCGCATGATCGAATACGTCGACCACCTGCACGGGCACTTCGCGGAGCCCGTCCGGATCGTCAACGGACGCTACGCCGCGCCGAAGCTCCCGGGCACGGGCGCCGAAATGTTCAGCGCCGCACGCACCCGCTGGGAGTTCCCCGCCGGCGCGGGATGGCAGGAAGTGGGCAACCGGGCAGCCGTCACGGGCGCCTCGCTGGTTCCTGCGGCGGCCAGCCGATGAGCGCCGCGGACACCGCGGTCCGGACGTCCGCAGCAGCAGCGGCCACCGGAACCGGGGAGCTCAATGCGGCCGTCGAGGCTGCCCAAGCCGCCTTCGAACAGGGCCGGACGGCGGATCCCGCCACCCGGGCCGCGTGGCTTGAGGCCATCGCGGCCGGCCTGGAGCAGGACTCTGCGGCGCTCGTGGAGATCGCCGTCCGGGAGACGCACCTCGGCGCACCGCGCCTGGAAGGCGAGCTCAAACGCACCGTTTTCCAGCTCCGGCTCTTCGCCGCGGAAATCCTGCAGGGTGAGCATTTCGACGCCACGATCGACCACGCGGACCCCTCCTGGGGCATGGGACCGCGGCCGGACCTGCGCCGCTACAACGTTCCGCTCGGCGTGGTGGGGGTCTTCGGAGCCTCAAACTTCCCCTTCGCATTCAGCGTGATGGGCGGCGACAGCGCCTCGGCCATCGCCGCCGGCTGCGCCGTCGTGCACAAGGCACATGACGGGCACCGGGAGCTCGCGGTCCGCACCGCCCAAACAGTGACCGCGGCGCTCGACGCCGCCGGGGCGCCGTCGGGCCTCTTTGCCCTGGTCACCGGACGGCAGGCGGCCGAAGCGCTGGTGGACCACCCGCTGGTGAAGGCCATCGGCTTCACCGGCTCGACGGCGGGCGGCCGGGCGCTGCTCAACCGCGCCGCGGCGCGGCCGGAGCCCATTCCCTTCTTCGGGGAACTCGGCGGCATCAACGCCGTCTTCGTCACCCGGAATGCCTGGGCGGCCCGCCGCGAGGAAATCCTCACCGGCTACGCGGGCTCCTTCACCCTGGGCATGGGCCAGTTCTGCACCAAGCCGGGGCTGCTGTTCGTCCCCGCGGGCACGTCGGCGGGCACCTCGGACGCTACGCCAGCGGGGGAGAACGCGGAAGTCCGCGCCGTCCTGGGGGCCGCCCTCGCGGAGTTCAAACCGGCACAGTTGCTCAGCGAACGCCTCCACGACGGCTACACGGGCGCCGTCCGCCGCCTGCAGGACACGGCGGGCGTGGAGCTGCTGGTCGAGGGCGACTTCGCCGATGCGCCGGCGCCCAAAGTGCTGCACACCACCGCCGATGCGGTGCGGAGGGACCCCGATATCCTGCGGCAGGAGATGTTCGGCCCGGCCAGCCTGGTGGTCGAGTACGGGGACGAGTCCGAACTGGCCGGGCTGGCCGGACTCCTGGAGGGCCAGCTGACCACCACGCTCCAGGCCGAAGAGGACGACGACGTCGCCGAGCTAGCGGCCCGCCTGACCGACATCAGCGGCCGGGTCCTCTGGAACGGCTGGCCCACCGGAGTCACGGTCAGCTACGCCCAGCATCACGGCGGCCCCTACCCCGCGACGACGTCCGCCACGACGTCCGTGGGGACGGCCGCCATCCGCCGCTTCCTCCGCCCGGTGGCGTACCAGTCGTTCCCCGCCGCCCGCCTGCCGGAACCTCTCCGGGACGGCAATCCGTGGAACGTCCCGCAAAGGGTCGACGGCGTCTGGCGCCGGCCGTCGTCGGGGCGCCCGCAGGAAGCTATCAACCAGGAGGATCAGCTGTGAGCAGTGTGCCGGGCCTGGCAGCGTCGGTCCTGCCGGAGGATGCGGGGCAGGCCCTGCTCGTGGGCCGGGTCTGGGACGTCGAGACGGGCGGGCCCCGGGTGGTGGCGGTCGGCGGCACCGAGGTCTTTGATCTGCACCGCGTGGCCGGCACCGTTTCGGAACTGCTCGAGCTGCCGGACCCGGCGGGCGCGGTCCGCGCCGCGCTGCTGGACCCGGACCTGGCCGAACCGCGCTGGGTGACCTCCGACGTCGTCACCGCATCGCTGGAAGGGGACACCAACCGCCCGCACCTGCTGGCGCCGGTTGACCTGCAGGTCATCAAGGCCTGCGGCGTGACGTTCGTGGACAGCATGATCGAGCGCGTGATCGAGGAACGCTGCGCCGGAGATGCCGGGCGTGCGGCGGAGATGCGCGAACTGGTGGGCAAGGCCCTGGGCGGGAGCATCGGTGCCGTGCGCCCCGGGTCGGCGGAGGCGGCAGAGGCCAAGCTGGTCCTGATCGCGGAGGGGCTGTGGTCGCAGTACCTGGAGGTGGGCATCGGCCCGGACCCCGAGGTATTCACCAAGGCGCCGGTGCTGTCCTCCGTGGGGCTCGGCGCGGGCATCGGAATCCCGGCCTTCTCGTCCTGGAACAACCCGGAACCGGAGCTCGTGCTGATTGCCACCTCCCGGGGTGAGGTGGTGGGCGCGACGCTCGGCAACGACGTCAACCTGCGGGACGTTGAAGGCCGCAGTGCCCTGCTGCTGGGCAAGGCGAAGGACAACAACGCGTCCAGCGCCCTGGGGCCGCTGATCCGGCTGTTCGACGGTGCGTTCACCCTGGACACCCTGCGCGAGGAGGAGATCCTGCTGGGGGTGGAGGGTCCGGACGGCTACCGGCTCGAGGGCCGCAACACCGTGGCCCGGATCAGCCGGCCCTTCGAGGAGCTGGTGGCGGCCACCCACGGCAAGCACCATCAATATCCGGACGGCTTCGCCCTGTTCACCGGAACACTGTTCGCGCCGACCCAGGACCGGGACGAACCCGGGCAGGGCTTCACGCACAAGCACGGCGACCTGGTCACCATCCGCAGCCGGCACCTCGGTGCCCTGATCAACCGCGTAGGCGCGTCGGAGGAACTGCCCGAGTGGACCTTCGGCCTGCGGCAGCTGTTCGGCTACCTGGCGGCCCAGCGGCTCGTGCCGTCTGGGGGTGCCGGCCGGGGCTAGTGTTTGGGCCGATATCCGTGATCCGGCACGCCGTTGGGGGCGTGCCGGATCACTTCATGCTTTCCTAGGCCTTGCGCGATGCCGCGGCGGCACCCAGGGAGGCCAGGCCCTTTTCGAAGTCTCCGCCCACCATCTTGTCCATGTTCATGAACAGGCCGAACACCTTGCCGATACCCTTGTGCTCGCCGGTCATGGTCCAGGTGACGCGGGTGCCGGTGCCTTCGGGAACGAAGGTAAAGGTGGTCGGGTTGATTGCCGGGAACGGTTTGGTGAATTCCAGCCGGATGCTGACGTTCTCCGGTTCCTGCGATCCGACGATCTCCATGTTGCCTGCGCCGGCCTTGCGGTTTCCGTTCCAGGCGTACTTCGCGCCCACGCCTGATTCCGGGCCCGAGTAGGTGCGGTTCAGTGCGGGGTCCACGGCTTCCCATGGCGACCATTTGGTCCATTCACGGAAATTGTTGACCAGCGGGAAAACGTCCTTGGCGGGGGCGGGGATGAGGGCGCTGCGGGTGACCGAATAGGTTGACATGGGCCCATCCTATGGCCGGTTACCGGCCCGCGGGAGGAGGTCTGGCCGCGCCGTTGTCCGGCATTTACAATCGGGGTGGGCGAACCTGGAAATAGTTACACCGGTTCTGCCCGACGGGGGGACGTCACCATATTGGAGCGTTGCCGAGACGAAGGATGCGGACCATGCCGGATATCCACGGAATGATCAGTTCACTGCTGCCGGAAGACCTTGCCTTGCTGCAGGAACGCGGGCCGGATTTCCCGTTGGACAAGGACCTGATCGATGCCATTGACCGCGCCGCCGGCGGGCCCGGAGAAGGCAGGGGCTATTACGTCGTGCGCGGCAGCCTGCAACCGCTGGAACACCGGAGTTACTTCCTTCGGGAGGACGTGGCCGCCGCCTTGTTCGCTCCTTCGACGCTCGAAGACGCAGCCGGCACGTAGAGTGCGTCGCCCCCTGCATACCCAGTGGTCAAGACTGGCAATTCTTGGCTCAGCTGTGGCGTTGGTAACGGCGGTCAGTGGGTGTTCATCCTCGCCCCTCCGAATCGTCACATCTGACATACCCCAGCTGAGCGGTATGGAAGCGCTGCACCGGGGCACGTTGGCAGCCGACGAAAACGGCTGCGTTCACTCGAAGACGGCCGGAGATTCCGTGACTACCCCTGTATGGCCCCAGGGGTACACCGTCAAAGGCGATTCGAAGTCCTTCGAAATCCTCGACGCCGGCAAGAACGTTGTGGCGGGTTCGGGAGTGCCCCTGGCCATAGGCGGGGGCGGTGCTGGCTCGTTCAAGGACACGTGGACCGAACGCGACTGCGCCAAGGGCACACTTTGGATGGTCGGCCAGATCGGACCGGGCTGACAGCCCGGTCTGGCCGGACCGAAAGCGTCCGGCAGATTCCGTCACCGGCATCAGGCAGGTTCAGGGTTGCGGAGCGGCCTCGGCGCCGCGGGGCTGCTCCTGCGATGAATGCCCTCCGCCGAGCGGGACCCCTGCTGCAGTTTCGGCACGGCCCAGGGCGAGTTCAAGCCTGGCAACGGCCGGCGCGTATCCGGGGTCAGTCGAGGCTTTCAACAGCTCCGCCTCCCGCATCGCCTTCACGAACGCGGAGGTTTCCGGCCTGGCCACGTCCGCCATGTCCGGGTAGCCGATGGCCAGCGCGGGATCCAGCTCGTAGCGCCGCCATCGGCTTAGGACGGCATTGTGGACCTCGACGGCGGCCTCGCGCCGCGGGATGTCCAGGCGCCGCTGGCGCCGGGCGCCATACCAGTCCAGGATCCGCGGGCTGCCGCGGTAGGCGGCAACGCCGCTCGCGGCGGCGACCGCCGCCAGCGCCAGTCCGGCTAGCGGAGACGCCACCGCGGGAATGAGGAGCGCCGGGACGATCACGGCCGCGCCGCCGAAGAGGTCCCAGAACAGCGGGTCTGAACCATCGGCGTCGGGCTTCCCGGCATGATGCCGGACGGCGACAACCGTGCAGGCCACGGCGGTCATCAGCACCGCGGCCCAGATGAGAAGCTGCAGCGGCCCCAGCGGGACCGCTTCGGATACGGCGGGCACCACAGCACCTCCAAGCGACGGGCCCTGCCCGGTAATTCGGGCTGCTTCAATTCCAGCCCCTGCGGCCGCACAGGTCAAGCAGTCCGCTACGCCAGCGGTGAGCTACGCCCGCACACTGCACCGCCCACCAGCGCGCGACGACAATGTTGCGCGGAGAAGGCCAGACTCCTCAAGCACTGGCCGGCGCACCGTGTGCAGTGTCAGGATTGAAGCCACGACACACACGTAGGCCAGAGGAGGCTCGTGGATGACTGACGAGACGACAGCCGCACCTGAAACCGGATACGCGTCGGTCAATGGGCTCCAGATGTACTACGAGTTGCACGGCGACGGTGACGGCGGCACCCCGCTGTTGCTCCTGCACGGCGGGCTCTTCGACATCGAGCAGCAGTTCGGCGCGCTGATCCCGAGCCTGTCGGCCGGGCGCCGGGTGATCGCCACGGACTTCCAAGGGCACGGACACCAACGACACCGATCGGCCGCTGGGCACTCCCGACCTGGCATCCGATGTCATCGGGCTTCTCGAGCACCTCGGTGTCCACAACGTCGACGTGTTCGGGTTCAGCGTCGGCGGTGCGGTCGCGCTGGACCTGGCGATCCGCCACCCAGAACTCGTGCGCAAGCTCATCGTTTCGTCGGTGTCGTTCCGGCCAGAGGGCGACCGTGGCGGCAACGCCGAGGCGGTCGCGGAGATGACGGTGGATATGATCGCGCGAACCCCGATGGAGGAACGCTACCTCGCCGTGTCGCCGCATCCTGATCGCGAGCACCTGCAGGGCCTGCTCGACAAGCTCGCACGCTACGGCGAGGGCGAGACCGGATGGAGCGACGACGAGATCCGCGGAATCGCCGCCCCGACGCTTTTCACGGTCGGCGACTGCGACATGGTCAAGCTCGACCACGCGGTGAAGTTCCTCCAACTGCGCGGGGGAGACGTGAACGGCGACTTCGAGGGTGTGCCCGCGTCACAGCTCGCGGTGTTCCCCGGCACGACACATTTCTTTGGCCTCGCGCGGACCGAGCTCGTGCGCGACGTCGTGATCACGTTCCTCGATGCACCCGAGCCCACCGTCTGGGCCGACGTTTAGCGCTTCCGCTCAGCAGTCAGCGTCTTTTGGAGTGTGGCTGGAGCGTTGTCTGCGCAGTTGCGGCCAGGTGCCTGTTCAGTTGCCCAGTAGACGGCGTTCATAGGCGAAGGCAACTAGCTGGAGCCGGGTGCGGAGTTCCAGCTTGTCCAGCACACTGCGCAGATGAGTTTTGACAGTGGCTTCGGAGACGAACAGGCTCTCCGCCATTTCGCCGTTGCTCAAGCCCTTGGCCGCGAGAAGAAATACGTCCCGCTCTCGCACGGAGAGAACGTCGAGGACGGACAAGTCCGGCCCCCTGGCGGGAGCGCTGCGGGCGGCATGTTCAAAGAGTGAGTGGATGGATCCTGGCGCGACGACGGAGTATCCGGAGTGAACGGTGCGGATGGCGGCCAGCAGGAATTCCGGTTCCGCGCTCTTGAGCAGATAACCGCTGGCCCCGGCCTGGACCGCCTGCACCACGGCCTGATCCCGGTTGAATGTGGTCAGTGCGATGATTCTGGGCTTGTCCGTGTCGGCTGCCTCGGCCTGCTGCACGATCCTCCGGGTGGCTTCGACGCCGTCAACGACAGGCATTCGCAGGTCCATCAGCATGACGTCTGGGCGCCGGTAGGCGGCCAGAGTTACGGCCTGCTCCCCGTCGCCTGCCTCGCCCGAGAGCTCCATGTCCTCTTGACTCTCTATGAGCATGCGGATGCCCGCACGGAACAGGGGCTGGTCATCCACTAAGGCAACGGTGACGCGTGCGCCGGCATCAGCCACGGTCGATCGCTTCCGGTCCAGCCGCTGTCTGCCGCGCGAGGCCTGATCCGGCCGGCACTGTCTGGGCTTCAGCGCCGGCAATCTCGGTGAGGGAGCCCTCCGCATCGGCGCGGGATGTATCGTTGCCAGGGCGGGTTTCCCGGGTTCCGTAGGGGATGAAGACCGTCACCCGGAAGTGCTCGCCGTCCGGTCCGGCCGTCAGCCAGCCTCCGGCGAGGTGGGCGCGTTCGCGCATGCCGGGAAGTCCGCGCCCGACCCGGGGCAGGACTGGATCATCGGCGGTTTCGTGATCGATGGGTGCTATTTCCGAGGCGACGTGCAGGGTGAGGCCGGGCCCGGTCCAGTCGAAGTGGAGCCGCACATCCGTGCCGCGGCCGCCGTGTTTGAGGGCATTGGTCAGGCATTCCTGGACGATCCGGAAAACCGCCACCTGCTGGCCCGTCGAGAGCTCCACGGGAGTCCCGGACTCGCTGGAGTGGATGTTCAAACTGCCGCGCTGCATGCCTTCGATCAACGGCTTGACATCGCTCAGCCGGGGCTGGGGCGTCACCATGCCGTCATCACGGACTCCCTCGATCACGCGTTGAGCATCCACGAGTGCGCTGCGAGCTGACCGGGCGATGGTGTCCAGTGCGTTAAGGACGGCCGCGGGCTGGCCCTTGCTGAGGTAGCGGGTTCCGTCTGCCTGCGCCGCGATGACAGCCAGGGAATGGGCGAGGACGTCGTGGAGATCCCTGGCGATGCGTGTCCGCTCCTGCTCCACGATCAGGTCGATCTCGGTTTCCTTCAGGCTGCTCTGGGCCTGTTCCCGGGCCCGGAACAGACTGCCCCGTTCCTGATATAGGGCGAGTAGAAGTCCGACGGCGGCGCAGGCCCCGGCGATCACTAAGAGGAGCGCGAACAACTGCCAGCCATACGTCGTGAACGTCAGCCTGTCACCGTAATGCAGGGGAATGAACCAGCCGACGCCGCCGCCGTATCTCCACGAGAGCATTAGAACGGTCATCACGGCCACGAACGCCAAATTGGCGCCGGCAGCGATGTAACGCATCTTGGGTGGGGCCGTCCACAGGATGAAGCCCAGAGCGACGAATGAGCCTACGTAGATGGCCCAGTGATTGGAAGCCATTGCCGGGATGGAATAGCTCAACTGCCCGGCGAGCAGTGCGGCCGTGAACCCCAGGGACACCAGCGGTTTCCACGAGGCGGTGGCAACAGCCAATGTCATCAGGGCCAGTGGCCAGTTCCCTGACCATGTCAGCCAGGACCCTCCCATGCGGCCGGCCTCAGCGACACACCAGAGGGAGAAGAAGATGACGGCCGCCACGGGGGCGCCCCAATGCCGTGCAATTTTCAGAACTGATTCCATGCCTGTCACCATATCCGCGGCTGTCACCCCCTCTCTCCGATTCGCCGCAATCTCAACCTGAAAGCCAGATGATTCATTCTTGGAGCCAGTTTTTGGGTCCAGCTACCCGGACAAATGATCCAACTGACGATGATCGCCGCAACAACAAGGACCAACAGCAGCGCGGCAGTGAGGATGAAACGAGGTTTCATATCGCGAAGCTTAGGCCAGTCTGCAGGGGTGAAGACCCAGCTGAGTTACCTGAATGGACGTTTCCCTTTGGCGAACCATGGAAATCACGGTGGTGCCATCCCAGTTTCGGAACCACTCAGGCGAAAGTTACTTGCTCTCCGAGAATTGGTGAATGCACTAGGCGTTGATCGCTCCGTGGGCTGCCGCTGGAAGCCGTCGGCAGTCAACGCGAGCTCTTGTTGGGGGTGTCAGCCGGCGGTATGCTCCGCATACATTTCTCGGGCAACAGGCATGCGTGGTCATTACACGAGGGGACTGACTGAACATGAGTCGCCGCTACCGCTCCCCGGAGACGGTCAGGCGCAACAGGCGCACTGTCAGAGCAATCGGCGGAATGATCGTGCTCATGGCTGTGCTTGTCGGCTGTGGCCCTGTCGGAGGCACTCAACCACCCGTGTCAACTGCCAATAAGGCGACGTCAACTACCGCAACCATGCCTCCGACTGCACCAGCGGGAGTTGGCGATACGAACGGAACCGATTGCATCACCCGTGACGAGTCAGGCCAACAAGTATGGTTTGGCCAGGCGAATCCTAGCGTGACCGCCTTGGGAAATGAGCTTCAGGCCATCGTCGATGAGCACAACGACCAGACAACGGGAGTTGCGCTGTGCTCGCATTACGAAGGAGCAGCGATCTATGTTGTGTCGCCGAGTGATGATGTGCGGCAAAGCATCGCAGGAGTAGCTTCGAAATTTCCCGATCTGCAAGTGATCACCCGTACAACCACAGCTTCTATTTCCCAGTTGTTCGCCGCAGGTACCAAGGTGCTCAAGAGCCCAGACATACAGGGCCTCGTTATGGGTGTCAGCCCAGACATGCACTCCGGCGGACTGCACATCACCGTCGCCCGGGACAAATGGCCATTATCGGCGAATGAAAAACGCCGCATCGACGATGCCGTGGAAGCCATAAATGGTTCACGTCTGCCTCTCACCTACGAGCAGGGAGGGACAGCGGTATTGGATTAAAGATGCGCTTTCGCCCATCGGGCCGGGGCTCTGGGCTATTGGTCAAGTCGGCAATAGCCGCCGGTGTGTACGGTTTGCAGCCGGCGCCGCGCGGCGTAGCGTTGGCCGCATGCGACTCAAAATGTGCAGCATCCATGTCCAGGACCCGGCCGCGGCCCACTCCTTCTATACAGGGACCCTCGGCTTCGAAACGCTCATGGCCATGCCTGAGCACAACCTGTTCATCGTGAAGGATCCCGGTTCCGATGCCGGCAACGTGGGGCTCCTTCTCGAGCCGAGTGACAACCCGATCGCGGCGGCGTACATGAACGGACTTCACGACGCCGGCCTCCCGGCCATCGTGTTCGGCGTTCCTGACGTGCGGGCCGAGCACCAGCGGCTCACCGCGGCCGGCGTCCGATTCCAAGGCGAACCGTCCGAGAATCCGTACGGGATCACGGCCGTGTTCGACGACGGCTGCGGCAACTTCGTCCAGCTGCACCAGGACTGACGCCCGCTGTATTTGACGCCGGAGCGGGCCGGGAAGGGGACTGAATGGACGCCGTTGATGCCCTGAACGAGATCGCGTTCTGGCTAGAGCGCGGGGCCGCGCCAACCTTCAAGGTCCAGGCCTTCCGGAAAGCGGCCGGCATCATCGGCGACCTGGACCCGGACGAAATTGCGGAACGGGCCCGGGACGGCCGGCTGAAGCGGACGAAGGGGATCGGGGACACCACGTTCCAGGTCATCCGGCAGGCGGTGGACGGCGCCGTGCCGGACTACTTGGAGAAGCTGAGGCAGAGCGGCGCGGCACCGCTTGCCGCCGGCGGCAACGGGCTGCGCCCGCTGCTTCGGGGCGATCTGCACAGCCACAGCGACTGGTCCGACGGCGGATCGCCGATTGAGCGGATGGCCGACGCCGCCCGGCTCCTGGGCCGCGATTACCTTGCCCTGACGGACCATTCCCCCAACCTCAAAATTGCGAACGGGCTGAGCGCCGAGCGGCTCAGCGAACAGCTCGACGTCGTGGCCCGGGTGAATGCCGACGGCGCCGGAGGCTTCACGCTGCTGAGCGGCATCGAGGTGGACATCCTGGAGAACGGCGAGCTGGATCAGACACCCGAGATGCTGGACAGGCTGGACGTGGTGGTGGCCAGCGTGCACTCCAAGCTCCGCTCGGACCGCCGCACCATGACGGACAGGATGCTCGCCGGCATCACCGATCCGCACACGAATGTGCTGGGCCACTGCACGGGCCGCCTGCTGCAGGGATCGCGGGGCACCCGTCCCGAGTCTGAATTCGACGCCGGACGGGTGTTCGCGGCGTGCGCGGAAGCCGGGGTCGCCGTCGAGATCAATTCCCGGCCCGAGCGGCAGGATCCGCCGGACAACCTCATGCAGCTGGCGCTCGACGCCGGCTGCCTGTTCAGTATCGACAGTGACGCGCACGCCCCCGGCCAGCTCGACTTCCTGCAATACGGGGCGGAGCGCGCGGAACTGAATGGAGTCCCGGCGGAACGGATCATCACCACCTGGCCCCTGGAACGGCTGCTGGGCTGGCTGAAATCCGGGCGCTGAGAGGGCGGAACCGTGCTGGGACGGGGCCGGAACTGCACTTGGTAAGCATGGTGACTATTAGGTTGCAGAGTGGTAAACCTTAACTGTTCCGCTGAGGAAACCCGGCGGGCCCGTTTCCTGAAGCGAGGTGCACCATGTCTTCCATGAACCCTGCGAACCAATTGGACGAGCTGGGCCAAAGAACTCTGCGGAGAGTGCGCGGACGCCTCATGCCGCTCATCGTCCTGCTCTACTTCGTCGCCTATCTCGACCGCAACAATGTGGGCTTCGCGAAGCTGACCATGAGCGAGGACATCGGGCTTAGCGCCTCGGCGTATGGCCTCGGCGCAGGCATCTTTTTCCTCGGCTACGCGTTGCTGGAAATTCCCAGCAACGGCGGCATGTACAAGTTCGGCGCCCGTAAGTGGATTGCCCGAATCCTGATCTCCTGGGGCATCTTCGCCACGGCGATGGCCCTGGTGAACGGCGAGACCACCTTCTACATCATCCGCTTCCTGCTGGGCGCGGCGGAGGCCGGATTCTTCCCCGCCATCCTCTTCTACCTGACGCTGTGGTTCCCGGCACGGCAGCGCGTCACGGTGCTGGGCATCTTCATCCTGGCCCAGCCGATCTCGAACGCCCTCGGCGCCCCGGTGTCCGGCCTGCTTCTCCAGATGGAGGGCATTATGGGCCTCCACGGCTGGCAGTGGCTCTACATTATTGAGGGCATCCCCGCGATTATCCTCGGTTTGCTCACCCCGATCCTCATGACGGACCGGCCAAGCCACGCGCACTGGCTGGCTACGGATGAACGGGAGTGGCTGACCAAGACCATGGACGAAGAACTGGCCCACAAGCAGAAGGGCCAGCCGCACCACTTCCTGGCCGGCCTGAAGGACCCACGGACCGTTGCTTACTCGGCGCTGTACTTCGGACTGGTCTGCGGCATCTACGGCCTGGGCCTGTGGATGCCGACCATCGTTGCCGCCCTGGGCAAGTTCAGCACCACGGAAGTTGGCTTCATCGTGGCGATCCCGTACACGATCGCCGCCGTCTTCGTCTACTTCTGGGGCAGGCGGTCCGACCGCACCGGCAACCGCGTCCTGCACGCCAGCATCAGCATGGTCATGGCCGCCATCGGCCTTGTGGCAGCCGGAAACCTCGTTCAGGTCAATGCAGTCCTGGCCCTGATCGCCCTGACTCTCGCGGCGATGGGCATCTACTCGGCCATTGCGCCGTTCCTGGCGATGCCTTCCACCGCCCTGGTGGGTGCAGCGGCCGCAGCCGGCCTTGCCATGGTTAACTCGCTGGGCAACCTGGGCGGCTTCGTCGCACCCTACGCAGTGGGGCTGCTCAACGACGCCACGGGCGACAACCGTTCTGGCCTCATGTTCCTCTCCGCCGTCCTGGCCATCACGGCAGTGGCCACCTATCTCTACGCGCGCAAGCGTCCTGAGGGCCATGTGAAGCCGGGTACGCCGTCCACGGTCGGCGAGGAAGCAGTTGCTGCCGACGAGTTCGATATCAAGAACTGACATCCAGGCGACGAGGGGCTGAGGAACATGACTCATCACGAAACGTTCCCGGCCGAGCGGACCGCGGTGCTGACCGGCGCCGCGTCTCCGCGAGGCATTGGCCGCGCCACGGCGGAAATGCTGGCCAGCCAGGGGTGGTCGGTCGGTATTTTGGACATCGACGGCGATGCGGCGCGGAGGGCTGCGGAGGAAATCACATCCGTCTATGGCGTCAAGGCCCTCGGCGTGGGCGCTGACGTCTCCGACCAGGCCAACGTAAACGCGGCCATCGACGAGGTCGAGTCGACACTGCCTCCGATAGTGGGCCTGGCCAACCTGGCCGGCATCAGTTCCCCCACGGAGTTCATGGACGAGACGCTCGATGCGTGGGAGCGGGTGTTCAAAATCAACATGACCGGCACGTTCCTCGTCACCCAACGTGTGCTCAGGGGGATGATCGAACGCAAGCTCGGCAGGATCGTCAGTGTCTCCTCGATTTCGGCGCAGCGCGGTGGCGGCACCTACTCCAAGGTGGCCTACAGCGCCTCGAAGGCCGCCATCATCGGGTTCACGCGCGCCCTGGCCCGGGAAATGGGCCAGCACGGCATCACCGTCAACTGCATCGCCCCCGGTCCCGTGGACACGGACATCATGGGAGGGACCCTGACGGAAGAACGCAAGGCCGCGATGTCGGCTGACATCCTGGTGGGCAGGGTCGGCACGGTCCGCGACATCGCAGCGCTCATGGTGTTCCTGATGGGCGAGGACGCCGGCTACATCACGGCCTCGACGTACGACATCAACGGCGGGCTGCAGATTTCCTGAAGGTGCCGCTTTCCTGAGGTGCCCGACTAGGCGCGCGGTGGCTGGATCGGCGAAGCCGCCGGGCTCGGTGACATTTCGGCGGCCTGGCGCAGCGCCTCGATCATGCTCCCCACTTCGACGATGCCCTTGCCGGCGATGTCGAAGGCCGTGCCGTGGTCCACTGAGGTGCGGATGACGGGCAGCCCCACCGTGATGTTGACGCCGGCCTCGATGCCGAGGACCTTGACCGGGCCGTGGCCCTGATCGTGGTACATCGCGACGATGAGGTCGTAGTCGCCGCGCCCGGCGAGGAAGAAGGCGGTGTCGGCCGGGAGCGGGCCCCGGGCGTCGATGCCGTCGGCCTGGAGTTTTTCGATGGCGGGGGTGATCTTCTCCGCTTCCTCGCCATAGCCGAACAGTCCGTTCTCGCCGGCGTGCGGGTTGATGGCGCAGACGCCGATCTTCGGTTTGGCGATGCCGGCGCGCTGCATGGCGTCGTAGCCGCGGCGGACCGTCCGTTCCACCAGCCCGGGCTCGATCTTGTTGATCGCATCTATGAGCCCGATGTGCGTGGTCACGTGGATGACCTTCACCTTCGGGGTGGAAAGCATCATGGACACTTCTTCAATGCCCATGAAGTGGGCCAGCAGTTCCGTGTGCCCGGGGTAGATGTGCCCGGCCTTGTGCAGGGCGGCCTTGTTCAGCGGCGCGGTGCAGATGCCCTGCACCTGGCCGCTCATGCCGAGCTCGCACGCGATCCTAATGTAGTGGTAGGCGGCGTTGCCGGCTTCGGCCGATTCCTTGCCCCAGGGCAGGTCCACCGGGAGCAGCTTCGGATCGATCACGTTGATGCGGCCCGGCTCAAACACGGCGTCCCTGACGCTCGCCACCTCCACGATGTCCGCCTTCACGCCAAGCGCCTTGGCGCCCAGCTGCAGACGGTACGTGTCCCCGATGACCACCGGCCGGCAGTCGCGGTAGGCGTTCTCGGCGACGAGCGCGCCCACCGTCACCTCGGGGCCGACGCCGGCGCCGTCGCCCATGGTCACGGCGATGAACGGCCGGGTGTCCTGACCGGTGTTGCTCGCGTCAGTGTTGTTCGCTGCTGCGGATGTCATGTCTGCTCCAGATTGGTGGGAGGGATTGTCAGGGTGTTCTGTGGCCGGGCCTGCGGGAAAGGCCGCGGGGCGGAGGTCTTTGATGGACAGGTACAGCTCGACGAGCGCGTGATCGTCCCCGAAGCTGCCGGGTTTGGTGCCGACGAGGCGCCCGTCATCGGACACGCTGACCACGGCGCCGTGCTGCGCGGACGCCACCGGCGTCAGGTGGCGGATGCCGAGGTCATCGAGCACTTCGCGGGCGGTTTCGCCGCCGGTGAGGATGAGGTCGGCGGTGCCGGCGGCATCTGCCACCAGCCGCCCGAGGCTGCGGACGATCGCGCCGGACTCTTGCGGATTTACGACGTCGGCGCTGACCGTCAGGACGGTCGGCGTGCCCGCCGCCAGGAGCTGCTTCGCCGACAGGAGCCGCTGCACGCAGGCCTCCGGCTCGCGGAGCTCGGCGGGAGCTATCCGCAGCGAACTGAAGCCGGCTTTTTCCAGCTCCAGCAGCTGCGCAGCCGCCGTGGCGGAGGCGGAGCCGACGGCGGCCAGCACCGGAGTGATAGCGCGCGCCCGGGATTGGTCTTGCCACCGGAAATGCCGGCTCTGCGTGTTTCGCGCAGGTTGGTTGCCCAGTTCCTTGGCCAGTTTCGTGCCCAATTTTCGGGCCAGGAGGGCCGCGATGCCGCCTGTTCCGGCCAACACGATCCGGCGGCCGGAGGCGGCGAACTCCAGTTCCAGCAGCGCGTCCGCGACCGCTTCCAGGTCATCCTCAGTCTCGCCGTCGGCAATCACCGTGGCGGGGCCGCCGCCTGACAGGGCCTCACCGAGAAACGCCGCCAGGCAACCGGACCTCACTGTGTCGAGGCCCGCCAGGGCGAGGGCGGATCCCACAGGCTGGTTCAACAACCGTTCCACTGACGACGGCGGCGCGGCGGCCTCCGCGTTCCAGAGCCCCGTGCGGTCCAGGCGGACGCCGCCTGCCATGGGCTCGCCGTCCACCACCGTTCGGCCAAGCTGGGGGAGCGCCCCGGCGACTACAACATGGTGGCCCAGGCCCGTCAGCGCGCCCAGTTCCGGGCCCACGTTGCCGCGCCACAGCGAATCTATCTTCTTGAACAGGACGTGCGCACGGGCTGCACTGGCGCCGCCAAAGACGCCGGAAACGGCTGCTTCGGCTGCTTCCGGGGCAACGGCCCGGGTATGCGTGTCGACCACGAGGACGTCCGAAGCGTCATTGGCCCCTCCGGCCTCAATGCCAGCTTCAGTGCCGGCCAGGAGGAGGCGCGTTCCCAGGCCCTGGGTGGCAAAGCACTGTCCCACCTCGGCCGCGCCGGAAAAGTCATCCGCCTGGATAAGGACTGCGGTCACGTCGTCCTCCCTTCTTCTGTAGGTCTGCCCCGATGGAGAACCGGCCGGGCTGGGTCCCGGGCCGCGTCGTCGGTAGCACCATCATGGCACGACTGCGCGAAATGCGCTAGAGCGCTTGCGCATTTCGCGCAGGAGTGGCAGAGTGATCCATGTAACACGGCGCAGGCCAACCGGCCAGCAGCCGTCCCGTTCAACCGAGAGGTCAACGATGACCGTTCTTCCTCAAGGAAGTGAGATCTCACGGCGCCGCCTCCTGCAGTTCGGCGCAGCCGCCGGATTTCTCCTGGGCACAGGCTCCATCGCCGGGTGTGCCGGGCCCACGGGCCTGCCGGGTCCCAGCACCCTGACCCTGGCGCTCAACAGGTCCCTTGTCAGCCTGGACAACAAACTCAACCAGTTCGACGCCGCCGTCACCGTCCAGCGCGCCGTCCGGCAGGGACTCACGGCGATCGGGCCCGAAACCAAGCCGGTACTGGTGCTCGCGGAAAGCTTCAAGATGACCAAGCCCACACAGTGGACGGTCAGGCTCCGCGAGGGCGTCCGATACTCCGACGGCACACCCGTGGTGATCGAGGACATCGCCACGGCCCTGAAGATGTACCAGCAGGTGCAGGGGTCCTTCGTGGCCGGGTTCTTCCCCGAGTTCCCCACTGTGGTGCCCGTCGATGAGCGGACCTTCCTGATGGAGTCCAAGAACCCCATCCCCATCCTGGATTCGCTCATGAGCATGATCCTGATCAGCCCCGCCGCCAAGAACAAGCCCGAGGAGCTTCAGGAGGGCGTTGGTTCCGGCCCCTACGTGGTCACCAAGTTCAACCGCGGCGCCGGCACCTACAGCCTCAGGCGCAATGAGAACTACTGGGGGCCTGCTCCCAAGGTGGACAACGTCGAGGTCCGCTTCCTCCCCGAGGAGTCCAGCCGCGTGATCGCCCTGCGCAGCGGCGAGGTGGACGTCATCGACTCCATCACCCCCGACTCGCGCGAACAGCTGGCGGGGCTTCCCGGCGTCGTCCTTGCTGAAGCCTCCAGCCTCCGGCTGAACCAGATCTTCTACAACTTCCGCAAGCCCGCCGGCCACCCGCTGGCCGACGTCCGGGTCCGCGAGGCCCTCAGCTGGGCCGTCGACGGCCAGGCGCTGGTCAAGGACGTGCTGGTCGATTCGGTCAGCGCGGCCGAAGGCGTGGTGCCGTCCAGCCTCACCGGCTACTCGAAGACCGGCACGTACACCTACGATCCGGACAAGGCCAAGGCAACGCTGAAGAGCCTGGGCGTCACCGACCTGAACCTGAAGATCATCTGGGAAACCGGCGAGTTCGCGTCCGACACCTCCGTGATGGAGGCCCTTGTGGAAATGTTCGGCGCCGTCGGCGTGAAAACCCAGCTCCAGCAGTTCGAGCCCGGCGGCAACATCCTGGCCTGGCGCCAGGGCAAGCAGGGCGACTGGGACCTCCTGGGCAACGGCTTCAGCAGCCCCACGGGCCTGGCCATCACCATGATGCAGGGCATGTACGCCGGCACTCCCGAGAAGGAGAAGACCCGCGACACCTACCAGGGCTACGTGTTCCCGGAGGTGCAGGCCAAGATCCAGGCAGCATCCTCCGAGGTGGACCCTGTCCGGCGGGAGCGGTTGCTCGCCGTGGCGCAGCAGGCCATTTGGGTGACCTGGCCTTGCGCCTGGGCCTTCGTGCCCAAGTCCGTGCTGGCCCACCAGAAGCGCGTCAGTGGCCTTTCGCTGGCGCCCACCAACTCCTACCCCCTTGTTGATGTCCGGCTGGAGGCCTGAGTCATGACGAACTACATCCTCAAGCGGCTCGGCCAAGGCCTGCTGACCGTGTTCCTCACCGTCTCCACGGTCTTCATCCTGGTCCGCCTTGCCCCCGGTGATCCTGCCGTGTCCTACGCCGGTCCGCTGGCCACCACCGAGCAGCTGGCCAAGGTCCGCGAGCAGTTCGGACTGGACCGCCCCGTGCTGGAGCAGTACTGGATCTTCCTGCAGCAGCTGTTCACCGGCAACCTCGGCACCTCCTACTCCTTCCAGGCGCCGGCCATGCAGGTGGTGGCCGAGCGGATGCCCTACACGCTGACGCTCGCCACGGCGTCGATCCTCCTCACCGCTGTGGTCGCCATCCCGCTGGGCGTGTGGATGTCCCGCCGCCCGGACACCAACCGGGAACTCGGCGTCAACGTCCTCACCATCGCCGGGCAGTCCATGCCGGACTTCTGGACCGGCATCATGCTCCTGACCGGCTTCGCCGTCCTGATTCCGCTGTTCCCGGCGTCGGGCTTCGCCACCTGGGGCGGGCTGGTGCTCCCCACCATCACCATCGCCATCCTCCAGATCGCCCTGATTTCGCGGATGGTCCGGCGCGAGATGACCGCAAACTTCGCGGCACCGTTCCTGACCGTGGCACGGTCCCGGGGCGTCCGGAACTCGGTCCTGACCTGGCGCTACGCCATGGGCAACTCCGCGATTCCCGTTTTCACCGCCCTCGGCACCCGGTTCGCCGCCATGCTCAACGGCGTGGTGGTGGTGGAGGTGGTGTTCGCCTGGCCGGGCGTCGGCTCCCTGATCGTCCGCGCCCTCGAGACCCGCGACTACCCCCTGATCCAGGCCACAGTCCTGCTGACGGCACTGCTGGCCGTAGCCGTCCAGCTGGTCATCGACCTCGCCTACCCCCTTCTTGATCCCCGTGTTCGTCTTGGAAAGGCGGCAACAGCATGAGCCTCGACACCACACCGCCTCCGGCAGGAGTCCCATCGGACCTGCCGACCGGACCTCCGGCGAGGACGCCGTCCCCGAGCGCCGTCACGAAGGAACTGATCGCCAAGGCGGGCGCCACCCGCCGCCGCAAGGCAGCGCAATGGAAGCTGCGGATCGGCGCGGTCTGCACCCTGATCGTCATCATCCCCATCCTGCTCGCCCAGCTGCTTCCGTTGCCGGACGCAAACCACCAGGACCTGTCCGCGCGCCGGCTCGCGCCGCTCATGGACGGCCACTTCTTCGGCACCGACCAGCTCGGACGCGACCTGCTCTCCCGTGTCCTGCACGGCGGCCAGGTCTCGCTGACCATCGGCGTCCTGGCCGTGGTGGTCTCGGGCGCCATCGGCATCATCCTCGGCGCCGCGGCCGGCTACTTCGGCGGCTGGGTAGACACCGTGGTTTCCCGCGTCCTCGAAGCCCAGATGTCGCTGCCGCTGCTGATGATGCTGCTGCTGGTGGTGGCGCTGTTCGGCCCCTCGATCCCGGTCATCACCTTCGTGATCGCCATAGCCCAATGGCCGGAAGTGGCCCGGCTGACGCGGTCCATGGTGCTGGTGGAACGGGAAAAGCCCTACGTCTCGGCGGCCCGGATCCTGGGCCTGCACCGGATCCAGATCCTGATCCAGCACATCATCCCCAACGTCATCAAGCAGGCAACCCTCGTTGTCCTGCTCCTTCTGGCCCAGGCCGTGCTCCTGGAAAGCGCGCTGAGCTTCCTCGGCGCCGGCCCGCAGCGGCCGTTCGCCACCTGGGGCCGCATCATCTCCGACGGCCAGGACTACATCACCACCTCGTGGTGGATGGTCACCCTGCCCGGTCTGGTGATCGTGCTCATGGTGGTGGGCGTCAACCTGCTGGGAGATGGCCTCCGCGACCGTCCCCGCCGCAAGAAGAAGGGTGCCTGACATGAACGCACACACTGACACCGCAGCGCACGCTGACACCGGCCATAAGGAGCCGGCCCTGCTGGAGGTCCGCAACTTCCAGGTGGAGCTGATCACCGACGCCGGCATCATCCGTGCCGTGGACTCCGTGAGCTTCAGCATCCACCGGGGCGAGACCGTCACCATCATCGGTGAGTCCGGCTCCGGGAAATCGACGACGGCGATGGGCATCCTGCGGTTGCTGCCGGAGGACCTTGCCGTGATCTCGGGCACCGTGCTGATCGACGGCGTCGATGTGATCGCCGAGCCCAAGGCGATCAACAAGGTCCGCGGCAAGACGCTCGCGCTGATTCCCCAGGACCCCATGACCGCGCTGAGCCCGGTGCACTCCATCGGCAGCCAGCTCTCCGAAGCGATCAGGATCGCGGGCGCCGCGTCCAAGGACAAGGATGCCGTCCGGGCCCGGGCCATCCGCCTCCTGGAGCAGGTCCATATCCCGACGCCGGACAAGCAGCTGAAGAAGTACCCCCACCAGCTGTCCGGCGGCATGCTCCAGCGTGTGCTGATCGCCATCGCGCTGGCCAGCGAACCGCAGCTCCTCGTGGCCGACGAGCCCACCTCGGCCCTGGACGTCACTGTGCAGGGCGGCATCCTGGACCTCCTGCTGGAGCTCCAAGAGCAGCGCGGCATCGGCATCCTGATGATCACCCACGACCTCGGGGTGGCCCGGCTCATTTCAGACCGGATCCACGTGATGAAGGACGGCTCCTTCGTGGAGTCCGGCGAGGTCCAGCAGATCGTGGAGCATCCCGCCACGGAGTACACCCGCGCCCTCCTGGCGGCCGTGCCGGTCCTGGGCCCGTGGGACGAAACCCCCGCGCTTCCCGCAAGCGAAACCCCCGCAAGTGAAGACCCGGCCGCAAACGGCGGCGACGGGGCCGCCGTCGGAAATCCCGCCGTCGACACCACCACCACGGCCGGCGCCGGCCTGACCAGGACTGGAGTCCGCCATGAGTAAGCCGTTCCTCTCCGTCGAAAACCTCGTGGTGGACTACCACGTGCCGGGCGGAACCTTCCGGGCCGTGGACGACGTCTCCTTCTCGGTGGACAAAGGCAAGACGATCGCCGTCGTCGGTGAATCCGGCTGCGGCAAGTCCACCATCGCCAAGGCGCTGATGCGCCTGGTGACGCCGGCCAGCGGCCGGATCGAACTGGACGGAACGGACATTGCGGCGATGAGCGAAGCGAAGCTGCGGCCGCTGCGCTCCAAGTTCCAGATGGTCTTCCAGGATCCCTACGGCTCCCTGGACCCGCACCTTACAGCCCAGGAGATCGTGGCCGAGCCGCTGAAGCTGCAGGGCGTGAGGTCCCGGGGCGAGCGGAACAAGGCGGCGGCCAAACTGATCGACCAGGTGGGGCTGCCCGCCAAATCCCTGGACCGTCATCCGGCGGAATTCTCCGGCGGCCAGCGGCAGCGGATCGGCATCGCACGGGCCCTGGCGTCCAAGCCGGAACTGCTGGTCTGTGACGAGGCCACCAGCGCCCTGGACGTGTCCGTGCAGGCCCAGGTGCTGCGGCTGCTGAAATCCATCCAGGAGGAGACCGGCATTACGTACGTCTTCATCTCGCACAACCTTGGCGTGGTGCAGGAGATCAGCGATAGCGTCATGGTCATGCAGCGCGGCAAGCTCGTGGAGTCGGGGACCACAGAGTCAGTCCTGACGTCCCCCAAGGAGGACTACACCCGCAAGCTCCGCCGCGCGGCACTGGACCCGTCAACAATGCGCGGGCTCAAGCCGCGGCACCTTGTCTCGTCGCTGGCCCTCGCCAACCAGCCGGGCTGACCTGAACCCGAACCGAACCAAACACACTGCAACCATGAGGAACCAACACATGAGCAAGCAGCCAGAAGGCACTCCCGTCGACGGACTGAGGCTACCCATCTCCCGCCTCGTCCTGGGCACCATGACATTCGGCGACACCGCCGACGAGGCCACCGCCGGCCGCATGGTGGATGAGGCCCTCGCCGCCGGCATCACCACGATCGACACCGCCAACGCCTACGTGGGCGGTGCCACCGAGGAAATGCTCGCCCGGCTCCTCAAGGACCACCGGGAGGACATTGTCCTGGCCTCCAAGGCGGGGATGCCGCACGCCGACCACGGCCAGCACTCACCCCTGTCGCCCCAGGGACTGCGCAAGAGCGTCGAGGGCAGCCTGCGCCGCCTCGGAGTGGACAGCATCGACCTCTTCTACCTGCACCAGCCGGACCGCGCCACTCCCCTCCGCGACACCCTGGCCACTGTGGCGGAACTCGCCGCCGAAGGCAAGATCGGCGCCCTGGGCGTGTCCAACTTCGCCGCCTGGCAGATCGCCGACGTCATCCACGTGGCCCGCGAAGTCGGGGCGCCGCGGCCGGTGGTGGCGCAGCAGCTCTACAACCTCGTGGCCCGGCGCGTGGAGGAGGAGTACCTCGAATTCGCCGCCACGCACGACGTCCACACCATGGTCTACAACCCGCTGGGCGGCGGGCTGCTCACCGGAAAGCACAGCTTTGAGTCCAAGCCCTCCGAGGGCCGCTTCGGCGACTCCAAGCTTGCCGCCATGTACACGCGGCGCTACTGGGACAAACAGCTGTTCGAGGCCGTCACGGCCCTGGCCGGCATCGCCGCGGACGCCGGAATCAGCCTCGCGGAGCTGTCGCTGCGCTGGCTCGCCTACCGCGACGGCGTCGGTTCGATGCTGCTGGGCGGGTCCAAGGTGGAGCAGCTGCGCGCCAACATCGAGGCCGTGGCCAAGGGCCCGCTCCCCGCGGACGTCACCGCTGCGTGCGACGCCATAGGAGCCGGGCTCCGTGGCCCCATGCCCGCCTACAACCGCTGAGCTGTTCACCAGCTGACCCCGGCCCCACAACAGCCCACACATGACTGAAGGTAGAAAAATGACATCGGAACTGGCCCTCGAATTCGCCCGCAAGATCCGCGCCCGCGAGCAGGCCGTCGGATACTGGGCCGTGCTGGACGCGCCCGTGGCCACGGAGCGCATCGGCCGCCTGGGCTACGACTACGTCGCCCTGGACGCCCAGCACGGGCTGCTCGGCTATTCGGGGATCCTCAACGGACTGATGGCCATCGACGCCGGGCACACCGCCGTCGGCATGGTGCGCGTTGAGGACAACAACCTGACCGCGATCGGCAAGGCGCTGGATGCCGGCGCCGTCGGCGTCATCGTGCCGCTCGTGAACACGGCGGAGGACGCCGCCGCGGCCGTCGCCGCTGCGAAGTACCCGCCGATGGGCGGCCGCTCGTACGGGCCCATGCGCTCCGCCCTGCGGATCGGGCCGGTTCCCGCCGACGCCAACGCCGCCACCCTGGTGTTCGCGATGATCGAGACGCCGGACGGCCTGAAAAACGTCAAGGAGATCTGCGCGACGCCCGGGCTCGACGGCATCTACGTGGGCCCCTCCGACCTTGCCATCGCCGTCGGCGGCGCCTTCCCCGGCGACCCCGCCATCGAAGCCGAGTTCAACGCAGCGCTGGAGGCGATCGCAGAAGCAGCAGCCTCGGCTGGCGTGGCCGCGGGCATCCACACCCCGGCGGGGGAGGTGGCGGCCCTCCGGCTGAGCCAGGGCTACACCTTCACCACCATCGCCTCGGACCTCACGCACCTGGAACAGATCGCCAAGGCCCACCTCGCCGCGGCCATCAGCAAGGACTGAACCATGCAGAACACCGTCAGCAATGCCTACAGCTCCATCACCCCGGACGGCGCCGTGAAGCACGCCGATGGCGCGGACTTCGCGTACCTGCCGGCTCCCACCGTGCAGAGCCACGCCGCCAACCTCCTGACGCTGCCGGACGGGCGGCTCGGCTGCGTCTGGTTCGGCGGAACCCAGGAGGGCGTGCCGGACATCTCCATCTGGTTCTCCACCCTGGAACCGGGGAGCACGCAGTGGTCCCCGGCGGAGCAGCTCTCCGACGACGGCACTCGGTCAGAGCAGAACCCCATCCTGTTCGCCGCCCCGGACAGCCAGCTGTGGCTGCTCTACACCGCGCAGAAGGCGGGCAACCAGGACACCGCCGAGGTCCGCCGTCGGACGTCCACGGACAGCGGCCGGACGTGGGGTGAGGTGGAAACGCTGTTCCCCGCCAACGAAACCGGCGGCGTGTTCGTCCGGCAGCTGCCCGTGGTGCTGCCGTCCGGCCGCCTGATCATCCCGATCTTCCGCTGCATCACCACGCCCGGCGAAAAGTGGGTGGGCAACAGCGACGACAGCGCCGTGATGATTTCCGACGACGGCGGCGCCAGCTGGAACGAGCACGTCCTGCCGGGCAGCCTGGGCTGCGTTCACATGAACATCCAGCCGGTGGCCGACGGCTCCCTGCTGGCCCTGTTCCGCAGCCGCTGGGCGGACTCGATCTACGAATCCCGCTCCACCGACGACGGCACCACCTGGAGCGAGCCCGTCCCCACCGAGCTGCCCAACAACAACTCCTCCATCCAGTTCACGGCGCTGGCCGACGGCCGGCTGGCGCTCGTCTACAACCACAGCCGCGCAGAGGAGAACACCGAACGGCGGCTCTCGCTCTACGACGAGATCGACGACGACGGGCTGGCCGTCGAACAGGGCCAACTCGCCGAGGCACAGGTGGAACCGGCCGCGCCGGCCGGCGGCGCAGTTCCCGGCGGTGCGGTTTCCGGCGACGGCGCAGAGCGCCGCGCCTTCTGGGGCACGCCCCGCTCGCCGATGACCCTGGCCATCTCGGAGGACTCGGGCCGCAGCTGGCCCATCCGGCGGAATCTCGACGTCGGGGACGGCTACTGCCTCTCCAACAACTCCCGCGACGGGCTGAACCGCGAGTACTCCTACCCGTCCATCCACCAGGGCCCGGACGGCGCACTGAACAGCGCCTACACGTACTTCCGCCAGGCCATCAAGTACGTGCGCGTGGACCCGCAGTGGGCCTACGAGGGAAGCACCACCCCCGGCGGCGACACGTGAGCAGTCCGCAGGCTGAGCGGCACGCGGTGGTCACCGGCTGCAGTTCGGGCATCGGCAAGGCCATCGCCGTGCGGCTGCTGGGGGACGGCTGGACCGTGACGGGGCTGAGCCGCAGCGAAACCGCACTGGGGCCGGGCTTCCGGTGGCGCCGCGCGGACCTGTCCGATCCGGCGTCGCTGGCGGAGGGCGTGGCCGGAGTCGGCCCTGCCGACGCGCTGGTGCACGCCGCGGGGTTCCAGCGGACCGCCGTCCTGGGCGAGCTGGACCCGGAGGCGCTCGCCGGGATGTTCACGGTCCATGTGGCCGCTGCCAGCGCCCTGGCCAACGCCCTGGTGCCGAAGATGCCCGACGGCGGCCGGGTCCTCCTGATCGGCAGCCGGACGTCAACCGGGTCTCCGGGCAAGAGCCAGTATGCGGCCACCAAGGCCGCGCTGCTGGGCATGGGCAGGACCTGGGCGCAGGAGCTTGCACCCCGCGGCATCACCGTCAACGTCCTTTCGCCCGGGCCGACGGACACGCCCATGCTGGCCGATCCCGGCAGGTCGGCCACCCCGCCGAAGCTGCCGGCGCTGGGCCGCCTGGTGGACCCGGAGGACGTGGCGGCGCTGGCCGGTTTCCTGCTGGGACCGCACGGGAAATCCATCACCGGGCAGAACTACGTAATCTGCGGCGGCGCGTCCCTGTGAGCGGATTCGGCCGGCGGGCAAATACGATGAGGTCAGCGTGATGGCCCGCCGAACGCGGACCAGGATGCGGCATCAGCTGCCAAAGGAGAACCAGGGATGACCACCGCCAAGACCAGGCGCGAAGAGATCTACCACCTCGCCGTCACCACGGGGCTGGCGTCGGTGGAGGAACTGTCGCGGCATTTCCAGGTCACGGCGTCCACCATCCGCCGGGACCTCGCCCAGCTGAATGAGGAAGGAAAGCTCGCCAGGACCTACGGTGGCGCGGTGGCGCTCGGCGCCCACCCCGAGCCGTCCCTGCGGCAGCGCACCGGCCAGGCGTTCGAGCAGAAGCATGCCATTGCGGGCTGGGCCGCTTCGGAGGTCAAGGACGGCGAAAACATCCTGCTCGACGGCGGATCCACCGTTGGCGCGCTCGCGCACGCACTGCGCGGACGGGAGAACCTGTCGGTCACCACGCCGGGCATCAACACCCTTCAGGAACTGGCCGACTCCCCGGGCATCCAGGTGGACTGCCTCGGGGGCCGGCTCCGCGGGGTCAGCCAGACGTTCGTGGGTCCGCTCGCCGAAGCCGCCCTGGAACGCATGAGCTTCGACCGGGTGTTCCTGGGCGCGGATGCCGTGACGGCCGATGACGGGCTGTGCGAGGCAGACCACTCCCAAACCAGGCTCAAGGAACTCATGGCACGCCGTGGCGACGCCGTCTACGTCCTCGCCGACTCCAGCAAGCTCGGCAAGCGCCCCTTCCACGCCTGGGCCAGGATCCCGCTGCCGTGGACCCTCGTCACGGACGCCGACGCCGACCCCGGCCAGGTGGCATTGTTCAGGAACGCCGGTGTTCGGGTGGAGCTGGTGCGGATTGAAGGCAAGGCAACCGCCTAGGCGACTGAGCCAGCACTCGCGGCCAAAAGCCCCGGCAGATAGTCTGACGCCCATGAACGTCGTTCAGGTTGAGCGGCAGCAAAGACCGCAGCGGCACGGCGGGGCAGGTCGGACCCTTGCCTAGGGAGGGCTGGCCGGACGGGCCGATCGTGCTCGGCGTCAGCTGGGGGTTTCCGGAGCTTCTGGTCCGGAGGGCCGCTGACCTCGCCTCGGATCTTGGCCTGCACCTGGTGTGCGCTTTTGTCGATCCGGCCAGCTACCTGACCGAATGGGAGGCTGCAGAGCTGCGGACCGCCCATTCCATGGACCCCGCCGTCAATGAGGAGGCCGACTTTCCCGCCGGGCAGCTGCTGCTGCGCCTGGAGGCCATTCTCGGGAAGCCGGGGGAGAACTGGTCTTTCCGCGTGCTGAACGGTGACATTGCGCCGGCGCTTGGCCGCCTCGCCGAGAGCGCCGGCGCGTCCATGTTCATCGTCGGCTGCCCCAGGTCCGGTGTGCTCGCCTGGATGGACCGGCTCATCGAGGGATCGGTCTACGCAGCCCTGGTCCGTCAGCAGCGGCTGCCGGTTCTCATCATCCCGTGCGACGGTTGATGGCGAACTAGGCATGCCGACACAACGAAGTCCGGTGGCTGCCGGCCTGGTGCCGGCAGCCATTGGACTGGTGGCGGAACTGCTTGGAATTATGCAGCGTCACTCGTGATCGTTGAGGCCGGAGCTCCTATCGGTTCGCTACGGTGGTGGGTCCCGCGGTGCCGCCGACGCTGGACTCAATCCAGACGGTGCCGGGGTTGCGGGTTCCGGCGGCGGCGTTGCGCAGCCGGAGGATGTATTCGCCGCCGGTTGCCGGTGCCACAGCTGCGGTGACGCTTACGCGCCCCAGGACGGGTCCGGACAGGCTGCCCGAGTGGATGGTGATCACGCTGCCAACCGCGCTGCCGGTGCCGCTGATCCGGAGATCGCCGGTCTTCCACTGCGCCAAGCCGATCGTCACCCGGTCCGCAACCGGCGTCACCTTGACCTCGTCGGTCCGGACGTCAGTGCCCACGGCGACCGTCAGCCTGAAGGTGAGAGGGCTGTTGGTCATCGGGTACTTGAAGACCGGCAGGCTGAACGTGGGCTTCAGGGTGGTCGCGCCGCTGAGTGTGACCGCGTTCGGGTCGGTTGCCCCGGACAGGACCTGCTCCCACCGGTAGGTAGCGCCGGCTGAGGTGGAGCCGGTGCCGTCCAACGTGACGGTGGTGGCGGTGGTACGGCGTGCGACGGTCTGATCCGGACCGGCCATGGCTACCAGGGCACCCTGGACGGTCACGGGAGCGGTCTTCTCGGATTCGGGGCCCATGCCGTTGGTGTTGCTGGCCCTGACTGTGAACTCGTAAGCGGTGTCACCATTGAGTCCGTCATAGACCAGGGTGGTGACGTCGCCGGCGACCGTCTTGGGGGCGCCGAACGGCGCGCCGTCCGCGGTGTAGGCCTGGACCGTGTAGCCGGTGATGGTCAGTCCCGCAGCGCCCGGGTCCGGAGCCGTCCAGGACAGGGTGGCCGTCCCTTGGCCGGCAGTGGAGGCGGAGAAGACCGGTGCTGCCGGAACGGGATCGTTGGTGATGCTGAACGTGACTTCTCCGGTCTCGGAGGTGTTGCCGGAAGGATCAATGGCCACGAACTTCAGCGTGCTGGTCTGGGCGATGTCCATCGGCCCCGTGTAGAGCTCTGCACCGTCGGCGAGGACGCCACCCGCAAGGAGGACCTCGGACCCGTCGAGGGTGTAGTAGATTTCTGCGCCCGATTCGCTGGCGGTCAGAGTCACCTTCTGGGCAACCGGGGAGGTTCCGCCGTTGGGAGAAGCCGTCACGGTAGGCGCCGTGGTGTCTGTCTCCGGAATGGCATGGGCGGCAGGGAAGGTCTCGCCGACGCTGCTCATGCCGACGACGTAGACGTCATACTCTTCCGCATTGGACAGGCCGGTGATCGTGGTGCCCGTGGCTCCAGCCCCGGAAATCCGCTTGCCGATTTCCACCTTCTCGTTATTCGTCTCGGTCTTGCCGACTGCCACTGCCCGGTAGCCCGTGATGGCGGGGGTGCCGGGGATGGCCTCGGCCGGGGTCCAGTTCACCTTGAGGCCGGTCGACGTCTTGGCGGCGGTGATGCTGGACGGTGCGGGCGGTCCGGACTGCAGGGGGCCGTTGGGGCAGCCGCCCATTCCGGGGCCGCCCGGTTCGCCGTACTCGGCAATGGTCAGGCCCTGGCGGTTGGCATCTGCGTCTTCAAACTCCCATGCCATGGCGCGTTCGCCGAGCCCTGCGTTTGCAGCAATTTCTGCGTTGGCGGCATCGTCGAAGACATAGGTGGCGGTGAAAGTGTCTCCCGCGAATTCAAGGCTGGAAGAGTAGCCGCCCTTGTCCGAGGGCGTCAGGGGGCCGGGGATGGCCCGGATGTCGCGGCGGCCGACGCTGGTGTCCTTCAGCGCCGGCTCGATGATGCGCTGCTCCATCTGGGCGCGATTGACTCCGCTGCCCACGTGTCCCTTGACGGTGATTGTGTCGCCGCTGAGTTCGGAATCTCCGGTCACATAGGTGTCCTGAACCGTCGTTTCGCCGACGGTGGTTGTTCCGAACTTCATGGAGACGACGTCGCCGGGACGGATGTCGGGGGTGACGTTGAGCCCGGTACCGGCGCCCCAGCAGACACCGCCGGGGTGGTTGACCTCAAACGCGACGCCGCCGGCATCGACCACGGCCTCGGCGGAGCCGGTGATCTTGCCTGCCCGCTTGACCTCGAGGGTGGCGGTCTCGCCGGCGTGGCCCTCGTAGCCCTCGATGGAGACGAAGTCGCGGTCGGGGAAGACAACGATGTTGTCCGGGAAAGTGGGTACGGCCGCGTTGGCGGCCGGGATGGCAAACATGGAGGTTGAGCAGATGACGGCCGAAACGGTGGCAATGATTCCGGCCCTGCGGGTCCCGGGAAGGCGAGAAGTGTGCGCTCCCGGCTCGTTCTGTGCTGATTTCATGATGACCTCATCGATCCGAGGTGCGCGATACCTTCACGCACAACCACAGAATCAATAAGTCCCCCTTGGGGAAATGCTGTACGTCCCGGAGAGTTCAAGCGCCCCCGTCCACCAATTTGACAGCACCCCTGGTCCCCCCACTAGGAGGGGGAACGGAGGGGATGACCCGCCCGCGGAATCGCCGTAACGGCAGGCATGCGAGGCTGTGATCAGTCCCTGCGGAAAGGGAGTCCCGTGCGGGGGCACGACCCCCACGGGGGTGGGCGGTCCCCTAAGGCTGGGGGATCAGGGATCCGGGGTTTCTCCAAGGGCTGCGACGGGATCCGCGCTGCCAGGGAGCCGGATTAGCCCTGGCGGGCCTTCTTCGCGTCCTTCTTGGCGGCCTCGTCCTTGACGCGCTGCGCCTCGGCGCGCACTGCTGCATGCGTGGAGCGCTCGGCAACCAGCCAGGCCGGGGGAGCCTGCAGCAGCGCCGTGATTTCCGCCGTCGTCAGTGCCTCTTCGACGCCGCCGCGGGCCAGGCCGCTGATGGAGACGTTGAGCTTCTGCGCCACCACCGGACGGGGGTGCGGGCCGTTGCGGCGCAGCTCGGCCAGCCACTCCGGCGGATTGGCCTGCAGTTCGGCGAATTCAGCGCGGGTGATGGTTGAATCCTGGAACTCCTGGGGTGTCGCGGGCAGGTAGATGCCAAGCTTCTTGGCAACGGTGGCCGGCTTCATGGACTGGGAGTTAGCAGAGGTCATGCTTCAAGGGTATCTGGCTGGCCGCGCACAGCGCACCAACAGCGGCACCGGCAGGCGGTGCTGGCGGTACTGTGAAGGTGTGCCCGCTGAAGATGAACCCACGCTTGCCCCCGCCCCTCCGGAACCCCAGGCGCGGGAGCTCCGCTTTGCATATGTCGCCGGGGTGACTCCGGGCAAGTGGATCAGGCGCTGGGAAGAGCGGATGCCGCATGTTCCGCTGCGCTCGTTCATGTCCGACGGCGGCACGCAGCTTTCGGTGCTGCGCGACGGTTCGGCGGACCTCAGCTTTGTCCGGCTGCCCGTCGACCGCGAGGGCCTGAACGTCATTCCCCTGTATGAGGAACAGCCCGTGGTGGTGGCGCCCAAGGGCCATGAGATCTCCGTGTTTGAGGACGTGGCGCTTGAAGACCTGGCGGCAGAGACCTTCCTCGACGCCGACGAGCTCGGCGGGCCCGAGGCCGCCCTCCAGGTGGTGGCGACCGGGGCGGGCCTGCTGATCGTGCCCATGTCCGTGGCCCGGCATTTCAACGTCAAGGACACTGTGGCGCGCCGCCTCAGCGGAGCGCCCGGGACGGAGATCGCCCTGGCGTGGCCCAGCGGTTCAACGGACGAAGTGATCGAGGAGTTCATCGGCATTGTCCGTGGCAGGACTGCGCAGAGCTCGCGGCAGCCCTCGGCCCAGCAGGAGAAGCCGAAGAAGGAACCCAAGCCGGACCGCCGCGGCACCGGAGTCAAGAAGCCCAAGGTGGCCCAGCGCTACGCCCCCAACCCGGACAAGGGCCGCGGCAAGGGCTCCCGGAAAAAGGGCAAGCGCTAGATAAGGCCGTTCCTGATGGCGCTGACGGATGCCGAACCGCCGAGCGTAGGCTGGCGGCATGATCGATCCGGAAGACTCCGCCGAACCGCTGCAAAGGCTGCCCCCGGGAATGCCCAGAAGATACGCCGAATACCGGCCGGCGGACAGGCAACAGCCCGGCCCTCCGCCAACAAATGTCGGCGGCTACGACGAACTGCTAGCGCACTTCCAATCCAACGGAATGCAGTTGCCTCGGTCAGTGGACGGCCTTGCTGCCATCGATAACCTCATCGACTCCATCGACGACAAGACCTCCCTCTCAACACTCGTCCGACCCATCGGCATGTTCTATGGAGACGTGCTCACCCACACCATTCCAGGAGCCCACTGGGAGGTGATCCAGGAGGGATACCCACTGGTCCGGGTCACAGCCAAAACCGCGGTTGACGTGGTTCAGGTCGCCATTCGGCGAATGGCAACCGCGGACCCGACACTCCTGCAGAACTATGCCCACGTGAAGGACCTCGTAGGGAAAGAACCGTAGGCCAAGCCTAGATCGTTGAATTGCTGGATTGTTGAACAATTCAGAAAAGTGTTGCATCCTTGAAGCAGGCACTTCAATGAGACAGGGGTCACAATGCCAACGATGGACCTGAACAGTGACGTCGGGGAATCCTTCGGACGATGGACCTTGGGCGATGACCAGGCGATGTTCCGCTCGGTCACCAGCGCCAACGTCGCCTGCGGATTCCACGCGGGTGACCCCAGCGTCATCCGCAGCACCTGCCGGAAAGCCGCGGAGGCCGGCGTCGTAATCGGAGCGCACGTGGGCTACCGCGATCTCGCGGGCTTTGGCCGCCGCTTCCTGGACATCGACCCCAACGAGCTGGCCGATGACGTGGTCTACCAGATCGGCGCGCTGCAGGCACTGGCCGCAGCGGAGGGGGCGCGGGTCAAATACGTCAAGCCGCACGGCGGCCTCTACAACGCCATCGTCCACCACACTGCGCAGGCACGGGCCGTCGTCGACGCCGTCAAGTCCGTGGACCCCGGACTGCCCATCATGGGCCTCCCGGGCTCCGAGGTGCTGCGCCTGGCCGAGGCCGCCGGCTTGCGGGCCGTTCCGGAGGCATTCGCGGACCGGGCCTACACCCCCGAGGGCACGCTGGTCTCCCGCTCGCTGCCCGGATCCGTCCTGGAAGATCCGGCACAGGTGGCGGAGCACGTCCTCCGGATGGCCACCGAATCCGCCGTCCGCGCTGTGGACGGCTCCATCCTCAAAATCCGGGCCGAGAGCATCTGCGTCCATGGCGACTCTTCCGGCGCCGTGGCGATGGCCGCCGCGGTGAAATCGGCCCTCAGCGGGGCGGGCGTCAGCCTCGCCGCGTTTGCCTGACCGTGTTTGCCAGATTGTCGCAGCGTGTCCGCCCGAGTCCGTCCCCGCAGGACACCGCAACTCACTCCATCACTCCAACACCCCATCCGGAGTATCAAATGACCGCAACAAGTGAAACCGTGCACAGGGTGAAAACCGTACGGCCCGTCGGTACCAGGGCGGTGCTCGCCGAGCTGAGCGGGCTGCACGACGTGCTCGCGCTGCAGGCCCTGCTGCTGGAGGCTCCGCTGCCCGGGCAGCTCGACGTCCTCGCGGCGGCGGAAACCGTGATGATCAAGGCGGAGTCGCCGGCGGCCGCGCGCCGCATGGCCGCCCTCCTGCTGGACATGGACCTTACGGCGCCGCCCCAAGCCGGCGGCGGCCTGGTGGTCATTGACACCGTGTACGACGGCGACGACCTCGCCGAAGTGGCGGCGCTGACCGGCCTGGGCAAGGACGGCGTGATCGCCGCCCACTCCGGGCAGGTCTGGACCGTGGCCTTCGGCGGGTTCGCCCCCGGGTTCGGCTACATGGTGGGCGAGAACCAGGTTCTGGAAGTTCCCCGCCGGAACTCCCCTCGCACCGCCGTTCCGGCGGGCTCGGTGGCCCTGGCCGGGAACTACTCCGCCGTGTATCCGCGCAGTTCGCCCGGCGGCTGGCAGCTGATCGGCCGGACCGGAGCGAGCATGTGGGACCTCAGCCGGCCCCAGCCCGCGCTTGCCAGGCCCGGCGACCGCGTGCAGTTCCGCCCGGTGCGCGAGGCGGTCGCCATAGCGCCGCCCGCGGCACCGGAAACAGTGCCGGAAACAGCAGGTGCCGCTGGTGCAGGCCAGGCGGCGGCCGGTCTCCGCATCCTGTCCCCGGGGCTCCAGAGCCTGATCCAGGACCTCGGCCGGCAGGGCCATGCCGCCCTGGGCGTTTCCGCCGCCGGCGCGCTCGACCGTGCATCCCTGCGCCGCGCCAACCGCCTCGTGGGCAACGGCCCTTCCGCGGCCGCCGTCGAAACCGTCGCCGGCGGGCTCCGCGTTGAAGCGGTGGGGGACCAGGTCCTGGCCGTCGCGGGTGCGCCCGCCCCGCTGACCATTGAATCGCCGTCGGACGCCGGAGAACCCGGCCGGCAGCGTACGGTGCCGGCCGCCACGGCGTTTGCCCTGCTCGACGGCGAAGTCCTGAGCATGGGTGCGCCGGAGAGCGGGTTCCGCAGCTACCTGGCCATCCGCGGCGGCGCCGACGTTGCTCCGGTGCTCGGCAGCCGGTCCACCGACACGATGTCCGGGATCGGCCCCGCGCCGCTGGCCGCCGGCCAGCTGCTCCCCGCCGGCCACGTCACCGATACCGGAGTGGTGGGAAGCCCCGAGCTCCAGCCGGAGTTCCCCGGGGCGGGCGTCACCGAACTGGAGATCGTCCCCGGCCCGCGGGATGACTGGTTCGATGACGCGGCACTTGCCTCGCTCTGCAGCCAGTCCTGGCAGGTCACCCCGCAGTCCAACCGCGTGGGCATGCGCCTGAAGGGCGAGCCGCTGCGGCGCAGCCGGGACGGCGAGCTTCCCAGCGAAGGGACCGTGGCCGGTGCCATCCAGATCCCCCCGGAAGGACTGCCCGTCCTGTTCCTGGCCGACCACCCCATCACCGGCGGCTACCCGGTGATCGGCGTGGTGACCGACGAGCACCTGGACCGGGCAGCCCAGGTGCCGATCGGCGGGAGCATCCGCTTCCGGATCGCCCCGCATGCCCACACCCCGCATGCCCCAACGCAACCAACAACACAAGAAGTGAGTAACTGATGCGCAAGGTCCTGATCGCCAACCGCGGTGAAATCGCCGTCCGCATTGCCCGCGCCTGCGATGACGCGGAGCTCGGCTCGGTAGCCGTGTACGCCGACGTCGACGCCGACGCGCTGCACGTTTCCGCCGCGGACGAGGCATACAGCCTCGCCGGCAACGCGCCGTCGGAAACCTACCTGGACATCGCGAAGCTGCTCCGCGTCGCGGCCGACTCCGGCGCGGACGCCGTCCACCCCGGGTACGGCTTCCTGTCCGAGAACGCTGACTTCGCGCAGGCCGTGCTGGACGCCGGACTGGTGTGGATCGGCCCGACGCCTGAGGCGATCCGGCTGCTGGGCAACAAGATCACGGCGCGGGAAATCGCCGTCCGCGCCGGCGCCCCTCTGGTGGCCGGCAGCGACGGCCCTGTGGCGACCGCCGGCGACGCCCGGGCCTTCGCCGAGGAGCACGGCCTGCCCATTGCCATCAAGGCGGCGTTCGGCGGAGGCGGACGCGGGCTGAAGGTGGTCCGCGAGATGGACCAGATCGAGGAGTCGTTCGACTCGGCAGTCCGGGAGGCCGTGGCCGCATTCGGCCGCGGCGAATGCTTCGTGGAGCGCTACCTGGACAGGCCCCGGCACGTCGAGGCCCAGGTCCTTGCGGACATACACGGCAACGTGGTGGTGGTCGGGACGCGCGACTGCTCCCTTCAGCGCCGCCACCAGAAACTCGTGGAGGAGGCCCCGGCGCCCTTCCTGAGCGAACAGCAGACCCGGGAAATCTACGACGCCGCCAAGGCCGTGTGCCGCGAGGCAGGCTATTCCGGTGCCGGAACGGTGGAATTCCTCGTGGCCGCGGACGGTACCGTGGCGTTCCTGGAAGTGAACACGCGCCTGCAGGTGGAGCACCCCGTCACGGAGGAGACCACGGGAATCGACCTGGTGCAGGAACAGTTCCGGATCGCCGCGGGGGAGCAGCTGCGGTTCACTGCCGACCCGGCTCCACGGGGCCACTCCTTCGAGTTCCGGATCAACGCCGAGGACGTGGGGCGCGGCTTCCTGCCGTCCCCCGGCACGGTCGCGGAGTTCACCGGTCCCACCGGCCCCGGCGTCCGGGTCGATGCGGGGTTCGGCGCCGGCTCGCTGGTTCCGCCGCAGTTCGACTCCCTGCTCGCCAAGCTGATCGTTACCGGCGCGGACCGCCAGCAGGCCCTGCGCCGTTCCCGCCGTGCGCTCGCGGAAATGCGCATCACCGGCGTTCCCACGGTCCTGCCGTTCCACCGCGCCGTCGTCGAGGCCCCGGACTTCAGTTCAGTGGAGCGCCTCGGCGTCCACACCCGGTGGATCGAGACGGATTTCGCCGGTCAGATTCCGGCCGACGAGGCGTTCAACGCGGCTGGCCCCGGCGGTGAACGCCGCACCATCACCGTTGACGTGGACGGCAAGCGGCTGGCCGTCGGGCTTCCGGCGGCGCTGCTGGACGGCTGGGCCCGCTCCGGGCAGGGACTCCCGGACGGGTTCGACGGCGGAGCTGCCGCCGCCGGGAACACCGGCACGGCCCCCGGCGCCGCCGCCGGTTCAAACGGAGGAGCCGGAACCAACGGCAGCGTCGCCCACCCGGCTGAACTCCGCTCGCAGATGGCCGGGACCGTGGTGAAATGGCTGGTCGACGCCGGGGCACAGGTGACTGCCGGGGATCCGCTGCTGGTGCTGGAGGCCATGAAGATGGAAACCCAGGTGGCAGCGCACCGCTCGGGAACGCTCTCCGAACTGGTTGCCGTGCCGGGCGGCGTGGTCAGCGCCGGCTCCGTGGTGGGACGGATCGAGTAGCGGTGTCTGCACCTCATCGAAGCGTCGGAAGCCCCTTCTTGGGGCCCAGTCGTCAACATTCTGCTCGACGGAGGCGTGATGCTGCAGTTCGCTCAGCACCAGCCTTCGCTTCAGGGGAGTGACAACGCCCATCCACGCACTGCTGTCAGGATCGGAAACTGACTGTTGCGACGTTGGTTCGACCGCCAACGGATCACTTCGCGGCAGAGGGCGCAGTGACGAACCGCAAGTCGTTCAGGGAGCCCGGATAGCCCCTGTTTTGGGAGGCGTGTCTTTGCAGAGAACAATGGCTGCGATTGCGCCCGCCGATGCGGACCAATGGACTTTGGAAAACTGCGGCCAGAATGGCTAAGCCTGCATCTGCTATGGGGGATGGCCCGCGCTGCACTGGTCCGTCGTTTCGACGACGGCGCAGTACCGTAGCGCCATTCCACCCCCGGTCACTCGGACAGCCATGGCGTCAGTATGCCAGTGTGCCTAAAGGGGTTTTCCTATTTAATGCGGGGCCAGCCGTTCCGCATTTTTGCTCATGCGTTCGAGGACGCTCACGGCCATGGCATACTCATCCACTCCGATGCCTTCCGTTAGCTCATGGCGGCTGGCGTCGACGATCCTGGACGCCTCGGTGTGCAGGGCCCAGCCGTCGTTGGTGAGGGTGAGGCGGCCATCCAGCAGGAACACAAGCTCCCTCCGAACCAGCGCGGCCATGTCCCTCTCCTGCGCGGCACCGCCGTTGGCTGCGCTGAAAGGGCGTAGGACGTCCGCCAGTTCGACGGGTGTGATGGGGCCAGAGCTCAACGTATTGAGGACCTGCCACTGTCTTCTGCTCAGATGGAGGCGCGCGAGGGTGGAATCAAGGTGTGTCTCCAGCGCCGCATCCAGCCGCTTGACCCAGTATCCGATAGGCCTATTCACCATGCCATGGTGGCAGGGGCCTCCCCCTTGGGCAAGATATGCCCGCCCCAGGCCGGTCACTCCTTCAGATGAGCGTCGCGGGCATCCTGCGTGTCGAACTGCAACTTCGGAAACTGACAATTTTGCTTAGCGGGGAGTGTTCGCCTGTGACCGTCCCAGTTCGAGGGTGCTGGAACACATGCTGACGTCAACTTCCAAACCGTTGCGACCGTAGCGGGGGAGTTCTTAGCCACAGGCGCTATTTCGACGGGTTAGCCTAAGAGCGTCTTATGCTTGACCGTTTTTGAGGCAAGGAGCCCTTTGCGTTCATTAGTGTTATGCGCGTCACAGAGAAGGAAGGACGCCGTAGCAATGTCTGCAACAACCGCTCAAAAAGAACTTCAGTCCCCAGCGGGGCACGTGCTGGCCTCAAGTAACGCGTGGATCGCACTGAAGCGAGCCGCCGGGGATCTGCAGCAGATCCAGGTCCAGGACGGCTCCATACCCGATCCGGCGGACCACGACCGCGCACAGCTCGCCGTCGACTCGATCACGGCTTCGATCCGGGAACTGGCCCCCTCGTTCCCGCACGATGCGGAGTATCTGGCCTTGCTTGAAGCGGACTTCGGGCAGTGGGCTGGTTCCTCCTTTGGGGTACCTGATTTCCTGGATTCGCTGCTCGCTTTCCAGCCGCAGCAGCACCGCATCGACGGGCTGCCGCACCTTGTGGTTTTCCCGATGTACACGCAGAACGGCAGTGCAAACCGCTTCGTGGAGGCCGTTCTCTTCGAAGTGGCGTGGCCGGAGTTCGTTGCGGAACTCGAAAGCGGAGAATACTCGAACCAGCTTTTCGTGCCCATCCGCTTCATCGACTTCACACCGGGCTATGACACGAATTCGGCCGTGTTGTTTCCCGAAAGTGTGGCCGTTCGGGAAACCCCGGCGTTCACATGGGGCGGTATTTTCGCCGACCGCGAGGCTGAGAGGTTCCGGCGGGTGGTGGCTGCGGCGAGCGAGACCACCTCCCTCACGCTTCCGGACGACGCGCGGCGGCTCCTCGAAGACCCTCAGCTTGCCCTGGAAACCTTTGTGATGTGGGATCTGATCCACGACAGGACGCACATGCGCGGCGACCTGCCGTTTGATCCGTTCATGATCAAGCAGCGGATGCCGTACTTCCTCTACACCCTGGAAGAGCTGCGGTGCGATCTGACGGCATTCCGCGAATCCGTACGCATTGAGCGGGATGAAAGTGCGTCGCCGGAGGCGCGCAGCCACGCCAAACTCGTGCAGTACGCCGTCATTTTCGACAGGATCTTCCGGTTTGCGATGACCGGGACTCGGGTCCGTAATTACGACGGCCTGGGCGGGCAGCTCCTCTTCGCCTGGATGCACCAGCACAAGGTGCTTCACTGGACGGACTCGGCACTCTCAATCGACTGGGCGGACGTGCCCGACGTCGTCATCGAACTGGGCAAGCGGATCGAGGAGCTGTACTGGCGTTCCATCGACCGCCCGAAAACCGCCCACTGGCTTGCCGCCTATGAGCTCATCAGCGGGACAGTCACCCCTAACCCCGCATCCGTCTGGGCCAAAGGGCCGGACGCGCTGCCCCTTGACGGCCCTCCACGGGGCCTGACGGATCAGGTGCTCGATGACGAGTTCCCGCTCTCGATGTTCTATGAAGCACTCGATAAGAAGATGAGGACCGTCATCGACTCAACGGCCGGAATCACTGGCGGGTCCATCGGCGCCAGCGCTGACAAGGACGCGGCATGACGGCGCTGGGCGGACCCCGGACGGTCATGGTGGCGGGTTCCACCAGTGAAGCCGGGACGGCCGTCGTGTCTGCCCTCTGCGATGCCGGTTTCCGCGTCGCAGCCGTTGATCTGGACACCGAACGCGTGCAAAACCTCGCGCAATCCCGTCCGAACGTCACCGGCTACACCTGCAACCTTGCAGAGCCAGCGGCCGTACGGGAGCTGGCGTCTTCCGTCCGCAGTGACCTTGGACCACTCGACGGCCTGATCCACCTGGTGGGCGGCTGGCGCGGCGGCGACGGCATAGCGGGCCAGAACGACGAGGATTGGGACTTTCTGCACACGAGCGTCCTGACGACGCTGCGGAACACCAGCCGCGCCTTCTACGATGACCTTGAAAAGTCCCCGGCTGGCCGGCTGGCCATAGTCTCAGCCCAGGCGGCCGCCAACCCGTCAGCGGGTGGTGCCGCGTATGCAGCGATCAAGGCCGCTTCCGAGGCCTGGACCCTGGCGATTGCCGACGGCTTCCGCAGCTCGCAATCGGCCAGCAACGGCGACCCGCAGCCGCAGCGATCGGCCGCCGTCGTTTTCGTTGTCAAGGCGCTCGTCGATGACAGGATGAGGGCCTCCCAGCCCGAGCGGAAATTCCCGGGATTCACCGATGTGAAGGATCTAGGGGCAGCGTCGGCCGCACTGTTCAGCGGGTCCGCCGCCGACCTCAACGGTTCGCGTTTGCCACTGGGCTGATCCGCCGTCTGTCCCGAAAGTGAGACCTGCGCCGCACGCTGCTGCAAGAACCAGCGTGGCCGCGGCGCAGGCAGTTGACCAATAGAAAAACAATGCGTCTCGCCACGCACATGCTGTGTGGCTGCGCGTCTGGATCCCCTTTCGTGGGACCACCCCGAGCAAAAGGTAATCAATGATGATTTCTTCGTCCAAGAGGTCAACGGCGCTGGCAATTCTCGCCGTCGGCCTTCTCGCACTGACCGGCTGCACCAATGCGTCCCAGACCGCCGGTGGAACCGCCCCCGATTCCACCGGCTTCGATCCCGCATCCGTGGCCAGGGATGATGCCCTCGCCGCAAGCGTCCCCGACGCCATCAGGAGTAAGGGCACCATCACCGTGGGCGCCGACACCTCGTATGCGCCTGCCGAATCCCTTGGCGGCTCCGACGGCCAGACACCGGTGGGCTACAACGTGGATTTCGCGAAGGCCATCGGCGCGACCCTCGGCCTCAAAGTCAAGGTCCAGACCTCGGAATTCACCGGGATCCTGCCTGCGCTCGGCTCCAAGTACGATCTGGGAATCTCCTCCTTCACGATCAACTCGGAGCGCCTGAAGGCCGTCAACATGGTCAGCTACTTCAACGCCGGCACCTTGTGGGCCGTCCAGAAGGGCAACCCCAAGAATTTCAGCGTCGATGACATCTGCGGCAAGACCGTGGGCGTGCAGACCGGCACCACCCAGGAAGACCCTGACGTGTCCGGCCGCTCCAAGGCGTGCGCGGATGCGGGCAAGCCAGCCATCAACATTGTCACCCTGAAGACCCAGACGGACGTGACCACCCGGCTGGTGAACGGCAGCATCGACGCCATGTCCGCCGATTCGCCCATCATCGGCTACGCTCTCTCCCAGACCGGCGGGAAGCTGGAAGTCTTGGGCGATGTTTACGACGCCGCACCGCAAGGCATCGCCGTGGCCAAGGGCGACCCAGCCCTGGCCGAAGTCATGAGCAAAGTCATGAACAAACTGATCAGCGACGGCACCTACAAGAAGATCCTTGATGGATGGAACAACTCCGCCGGAGCCGTCACCAAGTCTGAAGTGAATCCGGCGGTGACAAGTTGAGCATCCAGGCACCTGACCTCCCCGCCACGGACCGGAGCGGGCATGCAGCCCCCGCGCCGGAACTGATCAACGCCGTTCCGGTCCGGCACCCCGGGCGCTGGTTGGGCGCCGTCGTCCTCTTTCTGTTTCTTGCCCAGCTGTGCCAGAGCCTGGTGACCAATCCCAATTTCCGCTGGGACATTGTGGGCACCTACATCATGGACGTGCTGGTGATCCAGGGCATCGGATGGACCCTGCTGCTGACGGTCCTCTCCATGGTCCTTGCCGTTTCACTGGCAATTCTGCTGGCTTTCATGCGGCAATCGGACAACCCCCTGTTCCGCTATGTCAGCTGGTTCTGGGTCTGGTTCTTCCGCGGGACCCCCGTCTACACGCAGTTGGTCTTGTGGGGCCTGGTCTCCGTCCTCTACCCGAAGATCTCCGTGGGCGTTCCCTTCGGTCCGGAACTGTTCCACTTCAGCACGCAGGACCTGGTCACTGCCGGGTTCGCCGCCGTCCTGGGCCTGGGGCTGAATGAGTCCGCCTACCTGGCCGAAATCTTCAGGGCCGGCCTGAAGTCCGTGGACGGGGGCCAGATGGAAGCCGCCGAGGCGCTGGGCATGCGCAAATCCAAGATCATGTGGCGGATCATTCTTCCGCAGGCCATGCGCGTGATCGTGCCACCGACCGGAAATGAGACCATCGGCATGCTGAAGACCACCTCGCTGGTCCTGGCGGTGCCCTTCACCCTGGACCTGACTTTCGCGACGAATGGAATCGCGAACCGCACCTACCTGCCGATTCCGCTTCTGATCGTGGCGGCCTTCTGGTACCTGGTGATCACCAGCCTGCTGATGGTGGGCCAGTTCTACATTGAGAGGCACTTCGGCAAGGGCGTGGACAACCTGGTCCAAGCCCCGGTGAAGGCCAGCCAGACCGCGGCCGCCGCACGCGCAGCCAAGGGAGCCCACGCACGCAAGGAAGAAGGTGAGGAACTGTGACACTTACCCACGAGGTGAGGACGAAGGAAGCCTTGGTCCGCATTGAAGGCGTCCACAAGTATTTTGGCGAACACCATGTGCTCCGCGGGATTGACATGAATGTCAAGGAGGGCGAGGTCTCCGTGATCATCGGTCCCTCCGGCTCCGGAAAGTCCACCCTGCTGCGCTGTGTGAACCTCATGGAATCCATCAGTGCTGGCAGAATCTACGTCCGCGACGAGCTCATCGGCTACCGGGAAGCCGGCGGCAGGCTGCACGACCTGAGCGGCAGGGAGATTGCCGCCCAGCGCCGTGAAATCGGCATGGTCTTCCAACGCTTCAACCTGTTCCCGCACAAAACCGCCGTGCAGAACATCATCGAGGCCCCCATCCAGGTCAAGAAGCAGTCCAAGGCCGCCGCCCGTGCGAAGGCCCTGGAGCTGCTGGACCGCGTCGGCCTTGCCGACCGGGCCGGGCACTATCCGGCCCAGCTCTCCGGTGGGCAGCAGCAGCGCGTGGCCATCGCCCGGGCTCTGGCGATGGAGCCGGAGCTGATGCTCTTTGACGAGCCGACCTCGGCCCTGGACCCGGAACTGGTGGGCGACGTGCTCAGCGTGATGAAGGACCTGGCCAAGTCCGGCATGACCATGATCGTGGTGACCCACGAGATCGGCTTTGCCCGCGAGGTAGGCGACACGCTGACCTTCATGGACGGCGGTGTCGTCGTGGAAAGCGGTGACCCGCGCGAAGTCATCGGCAACCCGCAGCACGCCCGCACCCAGGAGTTCCTCTCCAAGGTTCTCTAACGGACCCGCCTCGGACGGTCAGTTGGTGCGGCAGTCTTCCCACGGCCCCGCACCAACTGGCCAGCAAGGAAATGACGAGCGGCCTCAGCGGACGAACGTGCGGAATCCGCCCCAGCCCGTCCCGATGTTGCTGGGTGCGCCCCACTTTCCCTGGCCCAGCGGGAAATACCGCACGTTGCCGTCATGGAACAGGACAGCCAGCCCCCGGGTGCCTGCACCCTGAAAGCTGGAGCTGGCCGTGATGGCGCGGGCACCACCCCAGCCGGTGCCGATCTGCGGGCGGGCTTCGCTGCGGAAGTTGCCCCGGCCGTCCTGGCGGTAGAGGCGCAGGACACCGTCCCGGCCCGGTGCCAACAGGTCCGGAATCCCGTTGTTGTCCCAGTCCGCAATGGTGACGTTTGTCAGGGTTGCCCACCCGCTGCCCACGAGGCGGCGGCCCGCCAGCCCCCGCCCGGCAGGGTTGTCATAGTGCCAGAGCTTCCCCGCGGCGTCCCGTGCCAAAACGCCCGGGTACCGCCGCGAGGTGTCCCACGTGCCGGCCGTGATGGACATCTGCTGCCACCCGGCGGTTCCGGCCGTGAAGGCGGCACCGAAGCCTCCTGCAGACCGGCCAGGGTGGACGGTCAGCGTGCCGTTGGGCCACTGGGCCAGCAGGTCCAGCATGCCGTCCCGGTTCCAGTCCACTTTGGACACGGAGCGGGCAGTTCCCCATCCCTTGCCGATTGCGGCGCGCTGGCCAAGGCCGCCGTTGCCGAGGGCCGGGTAGTTCCACAGTGTTCCGTCCGAGGCCACAACCAGGGCATCTGAACTGCTGTGGATCGACGCAAGGGATTTTCCTGCGGTATCCGCAGGGCCCGTCCGTGAAGCCGATCTGAACACGTCGCCCACGGCGCCCATGACGATGCGGTCTCCCGGCCTGCTGGTCCGCAGGAACCTGGTCACCGTGGAGAGCGTGGTGGAGATGCAGCCTGCCGACGGGACGTTTCCGGCGTGGAGGAAGATGGCGTACGACGCGCCCTGGACCGTGGAGGCATCCGGAAGACGGTTGTAATTAATGACGGCGGCCTGCTCGTAGTAGCCCTGGTTCATGTACGTCCACAGGTTCTCGTCCGCAGGCCCGCCGCGGCCCTCAAAGTACTGGTTGTAGGTGGCTCCGCGCTCGCCTCCCCACCGGGAAGACCGGTTGATGGCGCGGTACCTGAGCGCCGTGCCTGGATTCCTCCGGCCCAGGGCCTCTGTGACAGTGAACGATCCGGTAGGGGAGCGGTAAGTGTCCTCCCAGGCCTGGCCCGGCGCGGAGAACCCCCGGCTACCCGCGAAGCCGGTGGTCTGCCATTCGGTTGTGTAGCCGGCCCCTGATTTCACGCAGCCCGTGATGACCACCCGCGTCTGGTTCCGGTCCGGGGCCGTGGCGAAGGTGACCCGTGCGGCCCCGTAGGTGTTGAACTGCACCTGCCCTGCCGAGAGCCGTGCGCAGGCGTTGTAGACCTGGGCGGCGGCGTCCGCCGGAGGAACAGTCCCCAGGGCCAGAAGCAGGACCAGGACTGAAACCACCAGGGGCCGCAATCCGGACGGACGGTTCGCCGAAAAAAGCCTCAATTTATCCCCCAAATAAACGCGCAGCAGCGCCGCGCAGCCTGACCCGCAGTTGCGGATACCCATGAGTAAACCACCCATTCAGGGTGGGAACTCGCGTTGATGGGTGCCTTCCCCAAGGTTTTCAGAAGTCGGCCGGCGCACGATGGCCTTGTTCCACTTCCGGTGTATTGGGAGCTGCCAGGAACTTGGAGGAATGCGTGGAGACACGAAGGCACATCGAACTACAGGGCCGCCTGCCCGGCAGGCACCTGGGATGAAGCGTCTTCTCCTGATCGCGCCGCCGGTCGCCGCGGCGAGCGATTCCGCCGCAGCCACGAAGGTGGCCACCACGTTCCATCAAATCGGCACGTAAATGCCGGCGCCGCTCAGCGGCGAGAGTGACAGGAGTAAGCAGTGAGGAGCGTATCCAACCCCACCATTCGCGATGTTGCCGAAAGGGCGGGAGTCTCCCTGACCACCGTTTCCTACGTGCTGTCCGGCAGGAGCGGCGGCACAACCCGCATCAGCCAGGCAACCCAGGAGCGCGTGCTGGCCGCCGTCGGGGACCTCGGCTACGTACCCAACCAGGCGGCCCGCGGAATGCGCCGCGGACGGACGGACCTCGTGGCCATCGCCGTCGGCGATCTTGAGTGGCCGCCGGACCGCGCGCTTGCCACGGCGGCCGCTTCCATCCTGCCGCGCCACGGCTATCAGCCGGTCATCCTGCTGGGCCAGTCGTGGCGGCAGTTCATGCTGTCCGGCGGTGCGGACGGCGTCATTGTGGGCGTGGCCCCGCACGCCGCCGCCGAGGACGGCACCATCACCGAACTCGCCAGGCGCGGAGTGGCGCAGGTGGTCATCTCGGGAACCATGCACCCGGCAGGCTTTGACGTCCTGGTGCCCTCCGCCGGCCATCCGGAGCCTTCAGCAGGGGGTTCGCAGCACCTGTCGGAACGGGCCGTCTCCATGTTGGTGGACCGGCTGGACGGGCGTACGCCGCCGGCCGGAGTCCGGGTGGCCGTGCCGCGGAAACTGACGCTGCGGGGCGCAACCCTTGACGTGCACCGGGCGGTGCCGTCCGCCGTCGGACTGTTCCCGCAGCAGGTCGCCCGGGCGTAGTTGCGGCACCCGCCTTCCGGCGACCTGGCTGGCGTAACATTCGGCGCTCCGCCGCGCCCTTCCCTTGCGCCTGCGCATGACACCCACTGTGACGGTCGCTGTCACATGCCGTAGCGGCGAGTAGCCCCGGCGTCACATTGAGCTGCCCGCGGCACGGGCAGCATCGGAAACACCGCGGGAGATGTCCCCGTGCGTCGCCGTTCTACGCACTGTTTCACCGTGTGTCCGTCGGCCTAGGCGGGCCGCCGGAACGCCGACCGGGGGCAGCAGGTTACGTCCCGTTGCCCCTCATGACCGTGCCCTTCAGGCCCGGACTCATCTCTGTTCTGATGGTGGACACAACGAATCCAACGACCTGCTGAAGGGAAGCACAGCATGACCTCCGGTACCGGCCCCACCCCGAAAATCAGCCTCCAGAACATCACCAAGAAGTTCACCGTCCGGCCCACCAGGGAGAACCCCGAAGGGTCCGTCCTGACAGCCCTCGACGGCATCTCCCTGGACGTCTCCGCCCGTGAGTTCATCACGCTCGTCGGGCCCAGCGGCTCCGGCAAGACCACGCTCCTCGACCTGCTGGCCGGGCTGACGAAACCGGACACCGGCAAAGTACTCGTGGACGGCAGGGAAGTCACCGGACCGGGCCGGGACCGCGCCGTCGTCTTCCAGCAGTACGCGCTGTTCCCCTGGCGAACCGCGGCGGCGAACGTCTCCTTCGGCCTCGAAGGGGCCGGCAGCGACGGGAAGCGCTTCAACCGCAAGGAACGTGCCGAGAAGGCGCGCGAGTATCTCGATCTCGTGGGACTCGGCGGCTTTGAGGACCGCTACCCGCATGAGCTGTCCGGCGGAATGAAGCAGCGGGTCGCCATAGCCCGCAGCCTGGCCTACGAACCTGACGTCCTCCTGATGGACGAACCGTTCGCGGCCTTGGATGCCCAGACCCGTGAGCAGCTCCAGGAGGAACTGCTGCGCATCTGGGCCACCACCGGGAAGACCATCATCTTCATCACCCACGGCATTGACGAAGCCGTGTACCTGGGCCAGCGGGTGGCGGTGCTCAGTTCCCGGCCCGGCCGGCTCAAGCAGATCGTGGACATCGATCTGGGCGACAGGTCCGGGGACGAGGACGTCCGCTCGAACTCGGCATTCGTGGAACACCGGCACAAGGTCTGGTCGCTTCTTCACGACGAGGTGCGCCGGGCCCAGGAAGCCGGGCACGCCAAGATCCAGCCGGACGGCTCGGCACCGGACGAAGCACGGACCATCCCCACCGGAAAGGCAGCCTGATGAGCACGCCAACACTGACCAAAGACACGAACACCCCGGACAGTCCCGCCCAGGACGGTTCTGCAACGGACGCCCCTGCAACGGCGGCCGCGACTCCGGCGCAGGCCCACGCGCCTCATGCCGGCCACGCCGGACCGTCACGGTTCCGCCTGGCCGCGCTGACGGCGGGGCGCGCCGTCTGGGGCACGGGCGCCATCCTCCTGTTCCTGCTGCTGTGGGAACTGGGCCCGACGTACCTCGCGCCGGCGTCAACGCGCGTTTTTCTTCCGCCCCTGCACGAGGTGCTCCAGGCACTGGGAACACTGATCGAGAACGGCCAGCTGCAGAACCACCTGGCGGCCAGCCTGACCCGCTCGGCCAGCGGCTTCGGCATCGCCGTGGTGTCCGCCGTCGCCCTCGGCCTGCTGGTGGCGTGGTACCGGTCCCTGGACCGCTTCCTGAATCCGCTCCTGGAAGTGTTCCGGAACACCGCGGCGCTCGCGCTGCTGCCCGTATTCACGCTGCTCCTGGGCATCGGCGAAACATCCAAGATCAGCATCGTGGCCTACGCCGCATTCTTCCCCGTCCTGCTGAACACCATCGCCGGCGTCCGGACCGTCGACCCGCTGCTGATCCGGGCCGCCCGCTCACTGGGGTTGTCGAACTTCCAGCTGTTCCAGAAGGTCATCCTGCCCTCGGCCGTGCCCACCATCTTCACGGGCATCCGGATGGCGGGGACCTCCTCGATCCTGGTCCTGATTGCCGCGGAAATGGTGGGAGCCAAGGCCGGCCTGGGCTATCTGATCGTGAATTCGCAAATGAGTTTCCTGATCCCGGACATGTACGCGGGGATCCTGACTGTTTCGCTGCTCGGCCTGCTGGTCAACTACCTGCTGGTCGCCGTCGAACGCCATTTCTCCCGCTGGCGGACCGCCGTCGGATCCCAGGCCGCCTGAGCGGCCCCCCATACCCGCCCCTGAACACGAAGGAACGTCATGCCAGAACGTACACAAACCAAGCGCGAAGCGGCCGGCGGCGAACGCCAACTGCATCTGAACGCCTTCCTCATGAGCACCGGACACCACGAAGCCTCGTGGCGGCTGGCGGAAAGCGACAGCTTTGCAGGGACCCAGGTGGCCCACTTCCAGCGGCTCGCCCGCACGGCTGAACGGGGAACCTTCGATTCGATCTTCTTCGCGGACTCACCGGTGCTGCACGGCGACGTGCGCCAACGCCCCTACGGCACGCTGGAACCCACGCTCTTGCTGAGCGCCATCGCCGCCGTCACCAAACGGATCGGGCTGATCGCCACGGCGTCCACCACCTACAACGATCCCTACAACCTCGCCCGGCGCTTCGCCACGCTGGACCACATCAGCGGCGGCAGGGCAGGCTGGAACGTGGTGACCACCGCCGGCGAAGCCGCGGCGCGGAACTTTTCGCTGGATGACCAGCCCGCACACTGGCGCCGTTACGAGCGGGCCGCCGAGTTCCTGGACGCCTCCCGGAAGCTCTGGGACAGCTGGGAAGACGGGGCTCCGGTGGGGGATAAGGCCGCCGGCGTCTGGGCGGACAGTTCCCGGGTGCACGCCGTCAACCACACGGGCCGGTACTTCCGGATCCAGGGGCCGCTGGACGTGCGGCGGCCGCCGCAGGGCCATCCGGTGATTGTGCAGGCAGGCTCCTCCGAGGACGGCAAGGACTTCGCTGCCCGCTACGCCGAAGCCGTGTTCACCGCGCAGCAGACCCTCGCGGAGGCCCAGCGGTTCTACGCGGACCTGAAGCGGAAGACAGCCGGCGTCGGACGGAACCCGGACCACATCAAGATCCTGCCCGGCATCGTTCCGATCATCGGCTCCACCGAGCAGGAAGCGCGCCGCCTGGAACGCGAACTCGACGAGCTGATCCACCCGGAACACGCACGGAAGCAGCTGGCGGGCATCCTGAGGGTGTCGCCCGAATCGCTCCCGCTGGATGGGCAGCTGCCGGAGGACCTCCCGTCGGAGGACGAGATCGAGGGCGCCAAGAGCAGGTACACGCTGATCGTGGAGCTCGCCCGGCGGGAGCGGCTGACCGTCCGCCAGCTCATCGGCAGGCTGGGCGGCGGCCGCGGCCACCGCACCTTCTCCGGCACCCCGGGGCAGGTGGCGGACGCGATCCAGGGCTGGTTCGAGAACGGCGCGGCGGACGGGTTCAACATCATGCCGCCCGTGCTTCCGTCAGGACTTGACGCGTTCGTGGACCACGTCATCCCGATCCTGCGGGCCCGGGGACTGTTCCGGCGCGAATACACGGGCAGCACCCTGCGGGAGCACTACGGACTGCCCCGGCCCGCCAGCGTTTATGCCGACGGCGGCACCTCCGACGGCGGCACCGGCACCTCCGACTCTTCCGAACCGACCGCGCCGACCGCGCCGACGAAAAGAGAACTCGTTGTTTCTGAACCGTGATTTAGACCCGGCCTCCCTCCGCGAAGCCTTCGGCCACGTCCCTTCCGGCGTCGCGGCGCTGTGCACGCTCGTGGACGGAGCTCCGCAGGGGATCGTGGCGTCGACCTTCACCGTCGGGGTCTCGCTGGACCCGCCACTGGCGATGTTCGCGGTGCAGAAAAGCTCCCGGACGTGGCCGCTGATCCGGGCGGGCGGCCGGATCGGCGTCTCCGTCCTGGCCGCGGGACAGGCGGACGCCTGCCGGCAGATCGCCTCGAAATCGGCGGACCGTTTTGCCGGCATCGGGCTCACTACCACGGCACATGGCGCGCTCTTCCTCAGCGACGCCGGGCTCTGGCTGGACTGCTCGGTGGAGACGGAAGTCCCCGCCGGCGACCACGCGGTGGTCCTGCTCAGGGTCCACGGATACTCGGTCCGGGACAGCAGCAGCGATCCGCTCATTTTCCAGGGGTCCGAATTCCGGAGCCTGCAGGTGCCCAGTTACGCGTAGCTGAGCCGGCCGCGCACGGGCCTTCAGCCGAGCCTTCCAGGGAAGAACGGGCGGTGTCCTGTTGTTAATACATAGTGGTAAAGCAAGGTCGCGCCGAGAGAGGCCTGTCATGACAAGGATTGCGATCGTACTGGGAAGCACCCGGCCCGGCCGGCTGGGAAAGGCGGTGGCCGACTGGGTGCTGAAGCGCTCTGCCGAGCGCACCGACGCCCAGTTCGAGCTCCTCGACGTCGCCGACTTTGACCTCCCGCTGCTGGATGAGCCGCTGCCGCCGTCGCTGGGCAGGCACGAGCAGGGTCACACCAGGGCCTGGGCGGAAGCGGTGGCCGGTTTTGACGGCTTCGTCTTCGTGACGGGCGAGTACAACCACTCGGTTCCGGGCGCGCTGAAGAACGCGCTGGATTACCTCTACGCAGAGTGGAACAACAAGGCGGCGGCTTTCGTCAGCTACGGCAGCGCGGGCGGCATCCGCGCCGTGGAGCACCTGCGCGGCGTGGCGGCCGAGCTGCAAATGGCCGATGTCCGCGCCCAGGTTGCGCTGCCGCTGTCCACGGAATTCGAGCACTACCGGACCTTCACGCCGTCCGCCGCGGCGGAGAAGAGCCTGGTCACGGTGTTCGATCAGGTCATTGCGTGGGCGGGGGCGCTAAAGGTGCTGCGGCCGCCGGCCGGGAAGAACACGCAGAACCGCGGTCATCTAGCGGCTTCCGCTTAGGACCCTCGTCCGCCGCGCGCCCCGGCGGCGGCGTCAGGAGCCGCTGGGCGTGGAGTCCTGCAGGGGCTTCCGGGCCAGCCAGGCGGCCACGATGGCACCGGAAATGTTGTGCCACAGCGAGAATACGGCGGACGGAAGTGCGGCCAGCGGGGTGAAGTGCGCGGTGGCGAGTGTCGCCGCCAGCCCCGAGTTCTGCATGCCCACCTCGAACGCCAGAGCCCTGCGTGCCTTGTCGTCCAGGCGGCCCAGCTTGCCGGCCAGGTACCCGAGTCCAAGGCCGAAGCCGTTGTGCAGCACAACGGCCAGGAACACGATGCCGCCGGCTGCCACGATCCTGCCGGCACTTCCCGCCACCACTACCGCCACGATGAGGGAGATGACGACGGCGGATGCCCAGGGCAGCGCCGGGAGCGCCTTTGCGACGAGGTTCTTGAGGAAGAGGCGTGCCATCAGCCCGGCAATGACGGGTACGAGCACGGTCTTGACGATGTCCAGAACCATGGCGCCGGCGTCGATGCTCAGGAAGGATCCGGCGAGGAAGAGCACCAGAATAGGCGTGACGATCGGGGCGATCAGTGTTGACACGCTTGCCACGGCCACGGACAGGGCCACATCACCCTTGGCCAGGAAGGCCATGACGTTGGAGGCGGTGCCGGACGGGGCGCAGCCCACGAGGATCAGGCCCACAGCCAGGGCCGGCTCAAGCTGAAGGATGTGGGCGATCAGCCATCCCGCCCCGGGCATGATCACGTAGTGGGCAACGATGCCCAGGACCACGGCCCACGGCCTCCGGGCAACAGCAGCGAAATCGGGAGGCGTCAGCGTCAGTCCCATGCAGAACATGATGATGCCCAGCAGGTACGGAACGGCGGGGCCGAGGGGCTGGAAGGCGCCGGGGAGCAGGAATCCGGCCACGCCGGCAACCAGCACCAGCAGCGGGAACACGGTCACGGCAACACGCGCCACCTTGGCCTCCGCCGCGAGAGCCGGGTTCAGGGGCTCGACGTCGGCCGCCATGGCCAACGGAGCAGTTTCGGGGGTCTTTGTTGCCTCAAGCATTCAATAATGCTGGCACCCAGGAGCGGCCCCAACCAATTCGTGACTGATGTCAGACAAATGTGTCAGCCGCACAGAATCGGTCCACGCGAGACTAATCGTTGGCGCATTTCGGGTGCGATACTGAGTCTTGCACCGGACCGCGATGCAGGGGGCGCAAATGATCCTAGACACGGCAACACTCCGCGTTGCCTTCGCCTTGATGGCTTTGGTCATGGGCGCACTGTTCTACTTCTCCGCGTTCCGCAGCACCCGTTCCGCGTACAGTGGCTGGTGGTGTGTGGCCCTGCTGCTGTTCCTCGCGGGCTCGGCATGCTTCCTTCTCGACGGCACGCCCCACCAGGTGTGGGCCAACCCGCTGGGAAACGTCCTGCTCATTTCGGGGGTGGCAAGCGTATGGGCCGCTGCACGATCTCTGCGGATGCTCAAATGCAACGTCTGGCTCTCCATCGCTGTGCCGGTCATCGCGGGAATTGCTGCTGCCCTGGATAATCCGGCATCCAATACCTGGGCCGGGGGTGCCGTATTCCTGGCCTCCATGTGCCTCTTTATTGGCCTGGCTTCCCGCGAGCTGTGGCAGCTGGAGCCCGGCTACTCCCGGGTCCGGATACCAACGGCCGTAGCCGCCGGATGCGTCGCGGCCTTCTACGTGGGCCGTCTGGTCGCCTTCATCGCGGAGGGGCCGGCGGGTCCCACCTTTGTCACATACTTCGGATCCTCCGTGACCACGCTGGTTACCATGGTGTTCCTCGTGGTCGGCTCTTTCAGCATGGCCGAACTCAGCACGGAGCAGCAGACGCGGGCACTCCGGACCGTGGCCCGGCAGGACGGCCTGACCGGCCTCCTCAACCGCAGCGCGTTCATTGAGCTGGCGGCGGCAGAGCTGGACCGCTGCCGGCAGTCCGGGAACTGCGGAACGCTGATCATTGCCGATCTGGACCACTTCAAGACAGTGAATGACACGTTCGGACACGCCGCCGGCGACCTTGCCCTGCAGGCATTCGCGGATGCCTGCACGGAGACGGTCCGCTCCACGGATCTTGTGGGGAGATACGGCGGGGAGGAGTTCATACTCATGATTCCGGGGGTTGGTCCGCGCCGCGCCGAGGCCATCACCATGGAGATCAGCCGAAGGCTGGCCCAGCACGTCATACCGGAGGTGCTCAGGATGCCGACTGTCAGCTACGGTCTCTCCAAATTCACGGCAGAAACGGAAGACTTGGACGAGCTGATCGCTGCCGCCGACGTAGCACTGTACGAAGCAAAATCGCAGGGGCGCAACCGCACCGTCCAGGGCTGAACTGTCCGCAATTTGCCCCAGTTGCGGCGCTTACCACGCGGGAGATGAGTGCGGTTGGAGATGGGTGATCCGGAGGCGGTGACCGCGGACGGCCAGATTGACCCGGCAACCGGAGGCCTTGTCGGCACCGTGATCGACGACTTTGTGAAGGCCTCCAGGCTCCCCCATCACACCGCCGAGCGGCTGCTGCGGATTGGCTATGTAAAGATCGACAAGTCCGGCCTGCTTGCAGGCCACGCCTACGTTGCGTCGGATGAGCTCGATCGAGTCGAGGGCGACACGCTATGGCTGAAAGAGGGCCTGCACCCCGATCACTGAGGCGCCGGGACGCTTGCGGCTGGCTACGCCCGCATCTTTACCGACTCGGCTTCCGCTTCCGTGGAGTGAATCAGTTCAAAACGGCTGAGAAGCTGCTGCTCGGCATGGCCCCGCGGAGATGCGAGAATGTCCGCATGCTCGTATTCCTTGAGACGGAACGGCTACTGCTGCGTCAGTTCAATCTCTTCGACGTGGACCTACTCGTGGAGTTGGACGGCGATCCGCGCGTGATGCGATACATCACGGGCGGCGCCCCCACTTCTCGAGGCGAGGTTGAAGACGAGTTACTTCCAGCATTCCTCGGCTATTACCGGGAATTCCCCGGCTACGGATTCTGGGCCGCGGTCGAGAAGGCAACCCAGGACTTCCTCGGCTGGTTCCACTACCGACCAGCCCCCGGTGACCCACTCGATCAGCCGGAACTGGGCTACCGGTTGCGGTGCGCGGCTTGGGGAAAGGGGTATGCGACGGAGGGTTGTCGCGCGCTGATCGCCAAGGGGTTTGCCGAGTTCGAAGTGCAACGGGTCGTTGCTTCGACCATGGCAGTCAACACAGCCTCGCGAAGAGTGATGGAGAAATCTGGGATGCGTCTCGTGCGGGCCTTCGTCGCGGACTGGCCGGTGTCGATCCCGGGCGATGAACACGGCGACGTCGAGTACGCGATCACCCGAAGTGAATGGGAGCTAGCCCGGACACGTCCGTAAGGTGCGGCCGAGGTTTAGCCGCCCGTCATCCGTCGGACTTGGCGAAGCGCTCCGGCGTCGAGTCCAGCAGAAGCGCGTCAATTTCCCGGATCTGCTCGTTCGCGCGGTCCAGGAGGCCATTGGCCGTGGCGGGGTCGATGCGCTCGTCCGTTCGGGAGAGGACCATCAGTGTTTTCCAGAGCAGGGACTTTCCGGTGACGGCACTGAGGAGGCCTTCGAGGGCGAGCTGGCCGCTGGCTCCGTCGGGGGAGTGCAGTGGATTCAGCGGATCCATGGTGCCGAGCTGGGCACTGATCCACGACAACGGCTTCTTATAAGCCGGCATGTGCAGATGCAGCTGGTCGGAGATCTCGTGCAGCGCTGCCTTGTCCGCGCTCACTTCGACGGCAAGGTGGCTGAGGGTGGCGCCCTGCGGTGTGCCGTTCCAGCTCTTGGCTGCCTGTTCGAAGAGGCGCTCGCCGGCGGCTGCCGCTATCAGATGGCTGTGCAGATACGCGGACAACGATTTGTCGTCGATTGTTCCGTTGCTCTCATTCACGGTCTTTTCCTCCCGGTGGCGGGCAGTCACATTGGCTGTCCTGTCAGCATACTGAGAAGTTCGCGGCCGGTGCAGGGAAATGCGAAGCGCATCATGAGATACGGCATAAGAACAGCGAAAGGGCCGGCGCTCCGCTGCCCCCAAGGCAGCGGAACACCGGCCCTCCTCGCGATGCCCTGGGGCTTCGGTGAACGCTGGCTGGGACGCTGTTAGGCCGCGGCCCGCACGAACGTGACCGGGCCTGTGGCAGTCAGCCACGACAGCGGGTGGACCACGGTCTGGTTGGAGCCGTTCATGCCGCCGCTGAGAACCTTGCCGTCGCCGACGAAGATTCCCACGTGGCCGGACTGGACCACCATGTCCCCGGGCTGGGGAGTTGACACGACGTTTCCGTAGTTCATGAACTGCATCGGGGCCAGGTCGCCCACCGGAATCCCTGAGGCGCCGAGTGCCTTTTCAACCATGGCGGTGCAGTCCTGGGTGATGCCCAGCTGGGCGTAGGCGGACGAGACCATGGAGGCGTTGATGCTGCCGGCAGCCGCAGGGGCCTTGGCCGGAGCCGCTGCGGCCTGGACGGTGATCTTCGCCGGTGCCGGTGCGGCCACGGGCGCCGGGGTCTCCGCCGCGGGCGGTGCCTCCGCTACGGGAGCCTCCACGACGGGAGCCGGGGTGGACTTCACGGCGGGGCGCTCGTAGTCAATCCGGACGCTGGAGTCCGCGCTCAGCGGAGCCTGCGCCTGGCTGACGGCCTCGGGTGCCGCGGCCGGGGCGGCCTCCTGCTGGACGGGTCCGTTGGCGGCATTCGCCGCGATGCTTCCGGTGAAGGCAAGCCCGGACGCCGCGAGGATGACGGCGGTCTGGCGTCCCAGTCCTCCGGCATTTGCCGTGACGGCGCGGGAGGCGGAAACGAGCGGATTTGAGCGGGTGGCCGCTGCACGGCGGCCATGGGTGTTGCGTGACGACATGAAGGAGCCTCTCCCGATGCCTGCGAGGTGAGCTGTCGGATTCGGATGGGAGACACCCGGCCGCGCGTCCTGAACAGAAGCAGGATCTTCGCGGCTTCACCCCAAGGCCCGTTCAAGCGGGCCGAAATTTGGTTTCCCCGTCTCTGCCGTACATGGTCTGCGAACGTATCCCGGGCTGCGGCAGAGTTAGGCAATCAGCGCGGGAATGCCCTCTTCGGTGAAAAGGACACCTTTTCCACGGTACGGGAGGCTCCTGCGAATGTCACATTAAGGTAACGGCACCCCCGGCGGCCCTGTGCGGACGCCCTAGTGTCCGGCGTTGAGCTTCCCGGCGAGGCGTTCGCGCATCTGGATACTGGCAGCGTTCAGTCCGATCAGTTCGACTTCCCTGCCGTGCCTGCGGTATTTCTCCGTCACCGCGTCCAGCACGGCGATGGTGGAGGCGTCCCAGAGGTGCGAGGCATGCAGGTCGATCACCACTCCGGCGATGTGCGGCTCCGAGTCCCGTGCATAGTCGAACTGCGTGTAGAGGTCATTCGAGGACGCGAAGAACAGCTCGCCGTCCACGGTGTATGTGGCCACGGTCCGGCCGTTCAGCTCCACCTCGGTCCGTTCCACCGTCGCAAAGTGGGCAACGCGCCGGGCGAACATCGCCATCGCGGCGAGCACCCCGACGCCGACGCCGATCGCCAGGTTGTGGGTCGCCACCACGGTGGCGACCGTGATCAGCATGACGGCCGTTTCGGAGCGGGGCATCCGCTTCAGGGTTCTCGGGGCAACCGAGTGCCAGTCGAAGGTGATGGCCGAAACGAAGATCATCACGGCCACCAGCGCGGCCATGGGGATGAGTCCCACGACGTCGCCCAGCACCACCACCAGCACCAGCAGGAACACGCCGGCCAGGAACGTGGAAACCCGGCTCCGCGCGCCCGAGCCCTTGACGTTGATCATGGTCTGGCCGATCACCGCGCAGCCGCCCATGCCGCCCAGGAAGCCCGTGACAATGTTGGCCACGCCTTGGCCCCAGGACTCGCGGGCCTTGTTGGAGCGGGTGTCGGTGATGTCGTCCACGAGTTTGGCGGTCATGAGTGACTCCAGCAGCCCCACGAGCGCCATGGACAGCGCAAACGGGGCGATGGTCTGGAAGGTCTCCAGCGTCTTGGCTGCGCATCAGCGGGGCGATCACCAAGGCCACGGCGCCGGTGGCTGCAGAAATCATGGCGGGACGGCCGCCCACGAAGGAGATGGTCACGGCCATGGTGAAGGAGGCGAACAGGCCGATTCGGGGATCCACCCCTGCGATCACGGAGAAGGCGATGGCCTCGGGGATGAGCGCGAGGGCCACCACCAGTCCAGCCAGCGCCTCGGTCTTGAGGCGGCGCGGGGAGCGGAGTGTTGCCCGGACGGACTGGAGCTGTTCGGGCTTCATGGATCCCTATTTCTTGGTCTGGCGGTAGCGCTCGATCTGTTTCAGCCGCCGCTGGAGGCTGTCGCGCCGCGGGTGCGGAACGGCGTCGGGCGCCTCGGCGGTGAGGTCAACGTGTTTGGTGCCGTACTGCCAGAGGAGGAGGTCGTCCAGCAGCCGGTCCGGGCCGGGGGAGTAGCGGTGGTCCAGGGCCTTGCGGACCTCGGTGATCCGGTTGGCGCTGAGCAGCCCGGCGAGCTGCACGGTCTGGTTAAGGCCGTGGGCTGCCATGAGCTCGGCCGCCCATCCCCAGTCGTCGTCCACTTTACGGTCTACGTGCGGCAGCAGCGTACGCCAGACGTCGCGGATGCGGTTGGGCGTCAGCGGGGCCGCGCCCTCGCCGTCCATGTCCCAGTAGCCGCGGACCTCCTCGTAGCGTTCATGCAGGTCAGCGAAGGCTGTCTCCACCGTTTCGAGCATGGCGGCGGTGGCGGTGAACTGGCGGTCAAAGTGGGGGGTCCAGGCCCGCGGGTCCTCCGCCTTGAAGCGGATGTCGTGCTCGATTTCGCTCCACGCATGCGCAAACACGGTGCGGATCTGGCATTCGAAGAAGTAGCTGCCGTTGGGCTGCGCCTCCGGATTGAAGACCTGCTGGTAGTCCTTGACGGCCTCGTTCTGGATGGTCCGCAGGATGAGGTGGCGGCTGGAGTAGCCGTACGTTCCGGACTCGATGGAGCCGATGTCTTTCTCGCGGTCGCCGCGGCAGTCGAAGAGCTGCCGCTGGCGCTTGATGAGGTTGGCCACCGCGGCGTTTTCGGCCGGCAGCTTGGTGATGACGCGGACGCCCACCATGTCATTGAGCGTGCGGAACGGATCGGGGAACTTCAGCACCCTTGGGCCGCCCGATTCCAGCGGCTCCTCGGTCCGGGAGATTTTCTCCCGGAAGGACTCCACGGACTTGGTGCGGCCGGTAACGAACAGCGGCGTGACTTCGGTGTCCTTGAGCATGGTCCGGAGAGTAAGCAAGACCTCGCGAGTGACCAGCTTCAGGGCAGGCCGGACGCGCTCATACAGTTCTACGTTTTCCTGCACGGAGTCGCGCTGACTGACGCCCAGGCGATCCCAATTGCTTGCCATGGTTCCAAACTATCAAGGGGGTGCGACAGTGGCCGCGGGTGACACCCGCCGCCAGCCGCCGTCGTTGTCCTGAAACCGGACCGTTCGCCCCGTTGCGGCAGCGGCTTCCGCGCGGCGCGACCAGCTCCCCTGTAGGCTCGGCATATGGCTGATGTGCGCCGTCGTGCCCTGCTGTCCAATGGACTGCCGGGTGCTGCGGCAGTGGTGACGCTGGCGGCGCTGGGCGCTTCCTGTTCACCGGGACCCAAGGAGGATGCAGTGAAGCGGCAGAAGTACAAATACGGTGACCACCCCAGCCAATGGGGCGAGCTCTTTCTGCCAGAACCGCCCCCAGCATCCCCGTCCCGGAGCAAGCACACCGTGACCCGCGGGGTGGTGGTGGTCATCCATGGCGGCTACTGGCGCTCGCAGTACGGGGCTGAGCTGGGCGAGCCGCTCGCCAAGGACCTCGCCGCACACGGAATGGCGGCCTGGAACCTCGAATACCGGCGGGCAGGCAACGGCGGGGGCTGGCCGCACACCTTCGAGGACGTGCTCGCCGGAATCGACAAACTGCGCGAAATTGCCAAAGAACACGGACTGGATATCTCCCGTGTCGTGGCGCTGGGGCACTCCGCCGGCGGCCACCTCGCCGTCTGGGCCGCCGGCCGGGACCGGCTCGCCGGGCTCGGGACGCCGGACGCGGACCGGCAGGTCCTGCGGAACCTCAACGGCGAGGCAGTGCACCTGACGGGCGTGGTCAGCCAGTCCGGGCTGCTCAACCTGGCCCAGGCCGACTGGCTCGACCTCAGCAACGGCGCGGTGAGCAACTTCATGGGCGGCTCGTCCGGCAAGTACCCCAAGCGCCACAAGTACGCCGATCCCATGAGCGCCGTCCCGCTGGACGTGCCGATCTACGCGGTCCACGGCCTTGAGGACGACACCGTGCCCATGAGCCAGTCGGAGGCCTATGTGGCCGCCGCCCGTGCCGCGGGGGCGCCGGTGCAGGTGGTCAAGGTTTCCGGGGACCACTTTGCGCTGATCGACCCGAAGGCCTCGTCCTACCGGAAATGCCGCGAGCTGGTGCAGGAGTTGCTGGAACTTTAGGGGAGGGCTGCCGGAGTGAACCGGCAGCCTTCGCCTGCCCTGTCCAGGATGGTCTCGATCGCCTGCCTGCCGTTCCCGAACCACACATCCCGGAGCGTGATCTCCTGCGAGTCCGCGCCGATGAGGGTGACGAGGCCGTCCGGGGCGACGGCGACTCCCACCAGGTCCTCCCACCTGATGCTCGCCGTGTAGTCGGTGGAGAGGGTCACGCCTTTGTCGCCGACGAACAGCTTGCTCCCGCCCGGAACGCCGTAGAAGGCGCCGCGCACGCTGCGCCGGAACTCCTTTCCGCCCAGCCAGTCGACGGTCCTGTCCTGATCCGACTTGAGGTTGTCGTCGCCGGGACGGGTCCCCTCCGGCATCCCGAAGATGGCCGTCTCCTCCAGCCAATCCAGGGCTGCCCGGCAGGCCGCCGCCGTGACGCCCTGCGCCAACGCCACCTTTTCCCCCGGAGACACGGCGGCTCGGCCGAGCAGATGGGACTCCGCGGCCGCCACAGCCACTTCAATAGCGGCGGCCGGATCATCCAGATACTCCTGGACCTCCTCCACTTCGAGGTTCAGCTCCTCGGCGGTGGGCCCGTTGAGCCGCAGATCCCGGAGAATCGCCATAAGCCCGAGCCGCACATCCTCCGCATGCTGTGCCGTGGGGTCCGACTCGAAGCACAGCACGCCCCGGCCGTCGTCCTCGAAAATGTGCAGGCAGTCGATGTCGTAGATCCAGCCGTGCTCCTGCCGCAAAGTGCGGCGGGCACGCCGGCAGGCTATCCGTGACAAGGCCCGCGCGGCCTCACGCCGGGATTCCGTGTCAGCAGGAACCTCGAAGGACACGCCCAGCCGCGGTCCGCCCTGTTCGAACCACATGGGCAGCCGCCTGCCCAGGGGTTCGGCAGCGGCCGGCGGGCGGGCCGGTCCCTCGGGCAGAGGCAGCCGGAGCCCCTCGGGCGGAGCGCCGTTCAGGGCCAAGGCGGCGTTCCCGGCGGTGAAATGCCTCCGCAGGAGCTGCAGGATCTCGGCGGATCCGATCGCCTCCAGCGCCGGCGGGGACACATCCACCAGGCCAAGCGACGACAGGCCGAAGCGGTGCCGCAGGTGCTCCGCGGTTGCCGGTGGAACAGTGCCGGAGCCCTCGGCGGTGAGGACCTTCGTCTCCACGTCCAGCCGGCCGAAGTCGGGGGCGGAAACGGCGGAACAGACTGCGGCGAGGAATGAGCCCACGCTCTCCGCCTTGCCGCTGGCCGTGAATGAGGTGAATGTCGGCTCAACTCCGGCGTTGTGGTTCTGGCGGAGGTCAGGAATTGATGACATGGCCAGGTGTTCCACCAGATGGGTGAGGCCGGTTGTCATGAAGGATTCGTCCCGGACTCCGGCGCGGAAGATCAGGTGGGCCGTGAATGGCTGGGGCCCGTCCACCCAGAAGACGGGAACTCCGTCGACGTCCGTTCGTTGCAATGTCATGGGGTAGATAGTAAAGCCGCTGCCGGTTGTTGCCGGTCAGCGGCGCACCAGCCCTGCCCCCGGAGCTACCCGGTCAGGCGCCCTGCACCGCTCCCGGTTGCTAGCGGCATCTGCATGGGGGACTCTAGTAGCTGGGGGTTGGGGTAGTTTTGTATATTACGATCACCGGTTTCACTAGGAGAAATATATGGGTGAATCCAACAGGTGGTGGACAACATGATTCGGCTTCGCAAATTGGCGCGCGCCGCCTCCGTTCTGACCACCCCGTTGGCGCCGGAGGATGTTCTTGCGCTTTTTAATCCTGTCTTTTCCGCCCGCCAGCTGCGCGGCGTGGTCACCCAGGTTGTCCCGGAAACGGCGGATTCCGCCACGATTCACTTCCGCCCCGGCCGCGGCTGGAAGGCCCACAAGGCCGGCCAGTGGGCGCGGATCGGCGTGGAGCTCGACGGCGTGCGCCACTGGCGCTCGTATTCGCTCAGCGCCCCCGCCGGGCAGGATCCGGCCATCACCGTGAGCGACGTCGGCGCGGTTTCCGGCGTCCTGGTCCGGCAGACCAAGCCCGGCGACGTCCTGTTCCTGGCGCCGCCGCAGGGCGACTTCGTCCTGCCGGAACACCCGCGGCCGCTGCTGATGCTCACTGCGGGCAGCGGCATCACGCCGGTCATGTCCATGGTCCGCACCCTGGTGCCGCACCGTCCGGATGCCGATGTGGTGCTCATCCACTCGGCCCGCACGCCGCAGGACAGCATTTTCCACGAGGAACTGTCCGAGCTCGCGGACCAGTTCCCCAACTTCCGCGTCACCCACTGGTACACCGGCGAACACGGCCGGCTGGACTTCGGCTCCACCGCCCAGCTGGAGGAACTGTGCCCGGACTGGCGCCAGCGCGCGGCCTACGCGTGCGGCCCCGAGGAGTTCCTTGACGACGCCGAGGCCCTGTGGTCCAGCGAAGCCGCCGCCCACGAGAAAGCGGCGCCGGGTCCGTTCGCGGCCGACCCCATCAACCTGATCATCGAACGCTTCAACACCAGCCTGGTGGGCGGAGCAGGGCACGATGGCGGACTGGTCACCTTCGAGGCCTCCGACCGCGAGGTCGAGGCGGACGGCAACACCCCGCTGCTCGACGTGGGCGAAGACGCGGGCGTCCTGATGCCCAGTGGCTGCCGCATGGGCATCTGCCACAGCTGCCTGCTCCCGCTGCGGGCCGGCCAGGTCCGCGACCTGCGCACCGGCGAGGTCCACGGCGAACCGGGCCAACTAATCCAGACGTGTGTTTCGGCAGCCGCCGGGCCCGTTAACCTCGACATCTGAGGAGCAACATCGCATGACTGCAATATCTGACCGCACAGCCGCGAAATCGACGTCGATCAACGGGGCGGCGGCAAAACACCGCCCCGGGGCGCTGGCATCTTCCGGGAGCCCGCTGGTGCGTCCGCCGGCCGCTGCCCACCTTTCGGACGAGCAGGTTGCCGAGATGGGCCGCGAGCTGGACGCCATCCGGGACGACATCCTGGCCAAGCGCGGCGCCTCAGACGCCGCGTACATCCGCCGTGTTATCAAGATCCAGCGGGCTCTGGAGATCTCCGGCCGCGCGACGCTGCTGGTGAGCCGGAACAAGGGCGCCTGGGTCGCGGGCACCACGCTGCTGAGCCTCGCCAAGATCCTGGAAAACATGGAAATCGGGCACAACATCCTGCACGGCCAGTGGGACTGGATGCGGGACCCGGACATCCACTCCACCACCTGGGAGTGGGACTTCGTCACCCCGGCACGTTCGTGGCAGCACACCCACAATGACCTCCACCACCGCTGGACCAACGTGGTGGGCAGGGACAACGACGTCGGATACAACCTCCTCCGCATGGACGCCGATCAGCCGTGGAAGCCCCACAACCTCGGCAACCCCCTGTACAACGCCATCCTGGCGCCCATCTTCGAGTGGGGGATCGCCATCTACGATCTCGAGCTGGCGGATTACCAGGAGGGCAAGAAGTCCAAGGATTCCATGAAACGTGACCTCAAGGCCCTGGGCCGCAAGGTAGTCACCCAGTTCACCAAGGACTACGCCGCCACTCCGGCCGTCGCCATGCTGACCGGCTCCGGCAAGCAGGCGCTGTACGGCACGCTGACCGCGAATGCCGTCCGCAACGTCTGGGCCCATGCGGTGATCTTCTGCGGCCATTTCCCCGAAGGGGCTGACACGTTCACCGAGGAAATGGTGGAAGGCGAGACCCGCGGCGACTGGTACGTCCGGCAGATGATCGGATCAGCCAACATCTCCGGCTCCAAGTTCATGCACCTCATGACCGGAAACCTGTCCCACCAGATCGAGCACCACCTCTTCCCCGACCTGCCGTCCAACCGGTACGGCGAGGTTGCCCCGAAGGTGCAGGAAATCTGCAAGCGCTACGGCCTGCCGTACACCACCGGTCCGCTGCTCAAGCAGGTCGGATCGTCCTGGGCCAAGGTCTTCAAGCTCGCGCTGCCGGGAAAGAAGTCCTAGCAAAAAACCGCAGCGGGCGTGTGCAGCGGGCCGGTCGGTCCGCTGCACTGTTGCCTGCCCGGATGACCTGAGCGCCGGGCCGCGTTCTCTGGCAGAGTATGTCCATGCTCACAGTTATTGGCGAGAGCCTCGTTGACGTGGTCCAGCGCAGTTCCGGAATCGAAGCCCACGTCGGCGGAAGCCCGCTCAATGTCGCGGTTGGCCTCGCGCGCCTGGACCACCCCGTGCAGTTCATCGGCCGCTACGGCCGCGACGCCTACGGGGAGTCGGTGGCCGCCCACCTGAAGGCCAGCTCGGTCATGCTCCCGCAGGCCCCGGACGGCCTGCCCACCAGCGTGGCCACCGCACTGGTGGACGACGACGGCGCCGCCACCTACACGTTCGACCTCGCCTGGGAGCTTCCCGGACTCGCGGAACGGCTGCCGTTCATGCTGCAGGGCACCACGCTGCTGCACACCGGCTCCATTGCCACGATGCTGGCGCCGGGCGCCGCGGACGTCCTGGCCGCCGTCGAACATTCCCACCCCTCCGCGACCATCAGCTTCGACCCCAACTGCCGCCCCAGCATCATCCCGGATGCGGACTATGCGCGGCGCCAGGCAGAGAAGTTCGTGATCCTTTCGGACATCGTCAAGGCCTCCGACGAGGACCTCGCCTGGCTCTACCCCGGAGTTGACGTGCTGGACTCGGCGCGGCGCTGGCTGTCGCTGGGCGGAGCCGGAGGCCCGGCCATGGTGGTGGTGACGCGCGGAGCATCCGGGCCGTGGGGCATCACGGCGGCCGGTGAAGCCGAATTCGCCGCACCCCGCGTGGAAGTGGCGGACACCGTGGGTGCCGGTGACTCGTTCATGGCGGCGCTGCTGTCCGGCGTGGTGGACCGCGGCCTGGCCGGAGCCCAGAACCGGGCCGACCTCCGCGCCCTGCCCGCCGAAGACCTCGCCGCCCTCATGGCGCATGCCACTCGCGCCGCCGCCGTGACGGTGTCCCGCGCCGGGGCCAATCCGCCCACGCGGGCCGAACTCAACCGCGTGGAAGCGGCCGCAGAGGAAGCCGAAGTCACCATCATCTGAAAGGCAGCCATGACATCCGCCAGTCCCTTTCCCAACCTCCCGGACGTTCCGTCGTTCGAGCTGACCAGCCGATCCTTCCAGGACGGCGAGACCCTGCATCCCGCGCAGCGCAGCGGCAGGCTGCATGCAGGCGGCGCGGACGAGTCACCGCAGCTGAGCTGGAGCGGTGCCCCGGCGGGGACCGGAAGTTTCGCCGTCACGGTCTTTGATCCCGATGCCCCCGGCGCCGGCGGGTTCTGGCACTGGGCCGTGCTCAACATCCCGGCGGACGTCACGTCGCTGCCGGAGGGAGCCGGAGCCGAGGCGGGCCAGCAGCTGCCGCCCAGCGCCATTCAGCTGAAGAACGACGCCGGCTTCCGCGGCTACCTGGGCGCCGCACCGCCGCCCGGGCACGGCCGACACCGGTACGTCGTCACCGTCTATGCGCTGGACGTCGAAGAACTGAAGGCCGGGAACAGGCCCGCAGGGCTGGAAGCCCAGCTGGCCAAGCACCTGCTGGGCAAGGCCACGCTGACGGGAATCTACAGCCGCTAGGAGACTGCTGATCGAGCCTGTCGAGATCGCGGGTTCGGCAGGCGCAACCAGCGGCTGGCATCCGATAGGCGTAGGCTATCTATGCTTCCGGGCTGTGCGACGGAAGCCCCGGGATCGGGAGCGGTGAAGAAGCTGGCATGGACACGCGGAATCTGAAGTATGCCGGCCGCCGTCGCCCGCCGGTCGGGAAGCCGTCCGATCATCGCCGTCGCCGGCCGCTCTCTCCTGCCCCGGGAGCGCTGGTCCGAAATGGCGCTGACCCGGGTCTACACCCTGGCCGAATACACCGACCGGGACTCGTCCAAGGACCCCGACCTTCCGCCGCGCTGCTCCAACGGATCGGAAAAGACATCGGAACAAGCCTCCTGTAGCGGAAGCCACCCGCTTCAGGAACCAGAATCGCCCGCCCGGGGGTAGCCCGGGCGGGCGTTACCTTTTTGTGGCGTTGTGCCGGCGAAAAAACGGTAGGACACTGGGAAAAACGGTGTGAAAGGAGACTGTCGTGCGCAAGAGAAAAGCATGGATCATCGGAGCAGCGGTGGCCGCGGCAGCCCTGGGCGGCGCAACGGTTGCGGGGGCGGCCGGAAACCTGGTTGTTGACGACTTGACCACGAACGGAGGTTCCCAAGGGACCCTGAGCCAGGCCGATCGCGACAAAGCAGTCCAGGCCGCGCTTGCAAAGGTGGGGCCGGGAACCGTGACCGACGTTGAGGGTGGCGGGGACCCGGGCTCTGCCTACGAAGTTGAGATCCGGCTGAACAGCGGCTCGGAAGTCGAAGTGAACCTCGGCCCGGACTTCCAGGTCCTGAACCAGGGCGCCGAGGACGACTGACCGCCCCTTGACTGAGCCTGTCGAGATCGCGCGAGCCAGCTGATCGAGCCCGCCCGCTGATCGAGCCTGTCGAGATCGAGGTTTCGACAGGCTCAAGCACCGGGTACCCGCATCAGGCGGACCGACGTCCCCTGGGGGTCTTCCAGTCCGGCAGGACGCTTAGGCCGTCATCGAGGATGCGGGTAAGGGACCCCGCCTCAGCGTCCCGGCGTCGGCGGCGCAGCCATGCTGCGAGGTTGCGTTCTGCGGCTTCTGAGGAGTTATTTGCGGGATACCGGCCTGTTTGCCGCACCATTCCGACGAGCTCGTTCATGCGTTCGACGCTTCGTCGGGTTGCTCTGGCAGGATCACCGTTGGCGGCGGCAAAGTGCTCCTCACGAAGCGCCGGATCGGCCGCCCTTGCGGCAGCCAGGTGGTAACCCACGGTTGATATGGGCGCCCCCGTCCGCGCCGAGATCTGCCCGCGGCTGAGGCCGCGTCGATACATTCGTACCCACTCCGGGTTGGGAACAAGCTCCCATCGTACGTTTGCCACTGACTTTCACTTCCTCGGTAGGCTCTTCTCGCTTGTTCAGAGGCGCGAAAGGGTCACGGTGGCTTGTCCGTACTTAGATTTGGGACCCGGGGAAGACTGAGGGTAACCGCGGACCCTGAAGTGGCGTACATGGTGGCATTCTTTCCTGTACTGGGTTACGAAAGTCTTATGCACAGGATCGTGCACCGGACATGAGAGCAAGCTGAGAAGCCCGTGCCGTAGGGACAGGAAAGCTCTCTGTCAGGGATACTTCGAGAATGAGTGGGCGGAGGCGGGCGTGAGAATTCTCATTGTCGAGGACGAAAAGCAGTTGGCCGACACAGTCCGCCGCGGGCTGTCCAACGAGGGATTCGTGGTGGACGTCGTCCATGACGGGGTCAGCGGGGTCTGGGCTGCGACGGAGAAGTCCTACGATGTGATTCTGCTCGATCTGATGTTGCCGCTGAAGAATGGCTACGACGTGCTGAAAGAAATCCGGAGCCGCAGAATCTGGACGCCAGTCTTGATGCTGACGGCCAAGGACGGCGAGTATGACCAGGCAGATGCTTTCGACCTCGGAGCCGATGACTACTTGACCAAGCCGTTCAGCTTCGTCGTCCTGGTGGCCAGGATAAGGGCGCTGATGCGCCGCGGAGCGCCGGAGCGGCCCGTCGTCCTGGAGCTGGGATCCCTGAGCCTTGACACGGCAAGCCGCCAGGTGCGCCGCGGGGAGGCAGCGATTGCGCTGACCGCCAAGGAGTACGCGCTGCTGCATTTCCTGATGCGGCGGCCCGGCCAGGTGGTTTCAAAGGGCGAGATCCTGGACAACGTGTGGGATGCGGCCTTTGACGGCGGCGAGAACGTCGTCGAGGTCTACATTGGGTACCTCCGCCGGAAAATCGATGTCCCGTTCGACGTGCAGACCCTGATGACCGTCCGAGGCATGGGATACCTTCTCACCGCCGACAGGACCCCGGTGGGATAGCGCTACGAGGTATGGAGCTGGCTGGCGTTACCGGTTACCGCGAGATTTTCCTGCCAGAGACCTTCTTGCCGGGATCGTCGGCGGACGCGGCGTGCGGGAAGACCATTTCAAAGCGGCATCCGCCGCCGGGCGCTTCCGATGCCCTGATTGATCCGTCATGGGCTGCCATGACGGCGGCCGCGATGGCAAGACCCAGGCCGCTGCCGCCTCGCTCGCGGGACCGGCTTTCATCAAGCCGGACAAACCTCTCAAAGATCCGTTCCCGGTCTGCGGCCGGCACGGGCGGTCCGTCATTATCGATGGTTATCGTGGCTTGGGCCTCGGCGTTGTGAACCTCGATGGAAACCACGGACTTGGCATACCGGTCGGCATTATCGAGGACATTCCGGACCACTTGGGCGAGCCTGCGCGCATCGCCGGTAATCCGCGCCGGTTCAAGATGTGCCACGATCCGATGCCGGCTCGTGGAGCGCAGCCGAACGATCTCGTCGTTCAGGACGTCGTCGAGATCCACATCGGTCTTCTCCAGGCGCAGCCCTCCGTCATTGGCCTTGGCCAGTGTGAGCAGATTTTCAACGAGATACCGCATGCGGGCTGTTTCGCCGGCAAGGACCGACTTCATCTCGTCCCACGTTCGTCCGGAGGGATCGGCGGCGGCGATTTCCACCCCGGCGCTGAGGGTGGCGAGGGGGCTGCGCAGTTCATGGCTGGCGTCCGAGACGAAGCGCCGCTGTTCCAGGTCGGCCGCCTCAAGCCGTTCCAGCATTGAGTTCATTGTCTGCGCCAGAGCTTGGAGCTCATCGGCGGTAGGCGGGACTTCCACCCGTCCGTCCAGGCGGCGGGCGCTGATCATGGCAACCTGGCCCCGGATTCTCTCCACTTGGCGCAGGGACCGGCCCACCAGCATCCAGACGGCTATCCCTACGAGCGCCAACAACAGCGGCGTGGCGCCGAGCACGAACCACGACACCGTGGCGACGGTGTTGGCCTCGACCTGGGTCGTGACTGCCACCACCACCGTGTAAAGAACGCCGTTGTCATGGACTCCGGTCGCCACAACCAGGAACTCGTCGTCGTTACCTAGGCTGGGCAGCTCGGGCACGCCCTGGATCAGCGTTTGCCCCGCGTCCGGACGCAAACCGGTCAGCGGAGCCGCTGCCGCGCCAGGTACAGAGGAGGCGACGACCGACCCCTGCGGATCCAGGAGCTGGATATACTGCCCGGCCTCGCCGGCAGACTCGATGAAATGGCGCCCTCCAGCAAGGCCCTGGTCGGAGATTTGGGCAGCGACCTCCGTGGCCTCGCCCCGGGCAGCGAACTCCGCAGTGGCGACGAGCGACTTCTGCAGCAGCACCAGCAGCGTCAGGCCGCCAATGATAAGCGCCGCAGCCACGACCAACACGGCAGTGGCCGTGGCGCGCTTTCGCACACCCCAGAGAGTCCGGGGCACGCCACGACCGGCAACCTTCCGGACAGCATCCATGCTCCAAGGATGCAGCCGCCACGGGCCATAAACAAAGCCCGGGACGCGGATTTCTCAGCCTCTCCACAACAACTCTCAGTATTCGCTCAGCTAACCCCTGAGCACTGTCCGGCTCAGCGGGAGCCGGTGGCCGCCGTCGTGCTGCTGCGAACGACCAGGTGAGGGGGCAGCACTTCGGTGCGTTGGGGCAGGAGGGGTTCCGCCATGCGCTCCAGCAGCAGTTCCGCGGCACGTATGCCGACGTCACGGCTGACGGGGTCAACCGTGGTCAGGGAAAGGTGCCGGATCTGCCCGAGATAGGTGTTGTCGTATCCCACGAGTGATAGCTGTGAAGGAACGCTAACGGAGCGCTCGGCGGCGGCAGAGAGTGCCCCGACGGCGAGAACGTCGTTCGCGGCAAAGACCGCCGTGGGCGGCCGGCCGCCGTCGATGAGACGGGCCATGGCATCAAAGCCGGACTTTTCGGTCATGTCGGTTTGCTCCACCCGGACGTAATCCTGGAGGCCGTTGCGGGACATGGTGTCCCGGTAGGCGCTGGCCCGCAGTGCACCGGACCTGGTCGGTGCGAGAAGGTGGGCGATGTCGCGGTGGCCGAGGTCTATCAGGTGTTCGACGGCCATGCGGGCGCCCGCGACATCGTCGTTGCCGACCAGGTCCGCTGCGGGCAGGTCGAATCCGCGGATACCGGCCACCACTGTGGGTGTGTGCATGGATGCCCGCGCCAGGTCTTCGTCGGGCGGGATATCTCCGGCGATGACGAGTCCGTCGACGCGCAGATCCATAAACGGGGAGACCGGGCTTTCGCCGGGGCGGGCGAGATAGCGGGGATCACCGAGGACCATCCGCAGGTCCTTCTCGAGGAACACGCTCTTTAGCCCGTCGAGCAACTCCACGAACCAAGGGTTCGCCAGGTCATCGAGCAGTACTCCAACGATGCCCGTGCGTCCGCTGGCAAGGGAGCGCGCGGCGTTGCTCGGCCTGTAGTCGAGGGCGGCCATTGCCTCGGCAACGGCCTTCCTCTTTTGCTCGCTGACCTTGGGCGAGCCCCGCAGTACCAGGGAAACGAGTGCCCGCGAGACGCCAGCTTCCTGCGCAACATCGACAATCGTGGCGCGCTTGCCCCTTCGCTGCTGCGTTGCTTCATTCCCCGACAATTGGCCACCTCCTGCCGGCCAGCGTATCGCGGAGGGGCGGCGGACAGCCGCCGCCCCTACAAACCCCTGAAGCAGCTCCGGCTACGGACAGGTGAGAGCGGCTGTCCGGAGACAGGACTTCATCGGGTCGCCGGAACGATGATGGGCAAAGCGCCGGTGCGGAAGTGCACCTCCAGTTCTTCCAGGGACTGGCCCATTGTCTCCGGCACAAACTTCGCCACGAAGACCAGCGACAGAACATTCACCAGCACGAACACGGCAAAGGTGCCCGTCGATCCCAAGGCGACCACGAGGATCGGGAACAGGAAGGAGATCGCCGCGTTTACGGTCCACAGCGCAAACACCGCAATGCCCATGGCGAATCCTCGGATGGCTATCGGGAAGATCTCCGAAAGGAGCAGCCAGACGCAGGTCCCGATGAAGCACTGCACGAAGGCGACGAAGAGCATCATCGCGGCCAGGATCGTGTAACTGACGGCGTTCGACTGGGGGAGCATGAAGACGACGGCGAGAAGTGCCTGGGAACCGACAACGCCGGAGAACCCGATGATCAGCATCCGGCGGCGGCCGATGAAGCCAAGCAGCCAGATGCCCACGATCGTCATGATCACCGACGTCACGCCTACTGCAATGGTTGCCACCAGCGAGGCGCTCACACCGAGCCCGCTTCGTTCAAGGATGCTGGGCGCGTAGTAGTTGACGGTGTTGATGCCGGTCGCCTGCTGGACCACAGCGAGTCCAATGCCTATCCAGAGAAGCCTGCGCATCCATGGGTTGTTCTTCAGGTCGCGCCAGGCATGTGAGCGCTCATTGCGGGCCGTGTTGGCCGACTCGACAATTTCCTTGTATTCAGCGTCAGCTTCTTGCGGGTCCCGGCTCAGGTCCAGGATGCGCCGGCTATCGGCAAAACGGTCCCGGAGCGCGAACCAGCGCGGCGACTCTGGCAGCGCGAGCATGCCGATCAGGAGCGCAATCGCGGGAATGGAAGCCACGCCGAGCATAAGGCGCCACACGGACGTGTCATGGATGAGGGTGTCGAGAAGCGCATTAATGGCAAAGGCGAGCATCTGTCCGGTGACGATCATCAGCTCGTTGATCGTGACCATACGGCCTCGCAGATGAGCCGGCGCCATTTCCGCCAGATAGAGGGGGCAGGTCACGGCTGCGGCGCCCACGCCGAGGCCGAGGACCACCCGGGCGGCTACCATGAAGGCGACGTTCGGGGCAATGGCACAGCCCAGGGCGCCCAGGAGGAACAGCAGCGCGCAGACAAGGAGCGTCCCGCGGCGGCCGAGTGCATCTGCGAGCCGGCCTCCGGTCAGTGCGCCCACGGCGGCGCCGGGAAACAGCAGGGCGCTGACCACTGTGGCTTGTTCGACGGCGTTCATCTCCAGCGAATCCTGCATGTAAAGCAGGGCACCGGAGATGACTCCGGTGTCGTAACCGAACAGGAGTCCGCCAAGGGTGGAGATGACGGTAAGTCGGGTGAGGTATCCGCGATGTTTGGAGCCCGATGCGGGCGGGCGTGCTGCTTGCAACGACATTGTTGACATCCTGGGGTCGGTCGGCCGGAACTGCGACGGCCTTCGGTTGAGGGATGGTGAGGGGTGGTGCAGATCACCGTTTACCCAGATTAGAGCGCTCTAATAGGAGAGTCAATACTTTGTTCTGACATGCGGTCAAACTATGAACAGCGGGTTCCGTAAATGGTCCCTGGGCGGCGTCCCGAGGGCTGGCGACTCAAGCCTCCCGCCACAGCGGCAGCGGGACCACACTCCGGCTGCGCCCTGACTCGTCGACCAGGCTCACTTCACGCAGGCCCTGCTGGACGGAAACGGAAGTATCGCACCTCATCGTCATGTAGCCGGACGCCAGGAACCGTTCCACCCGCCGTCGGGCCGTCTGGGGCGACACGGCGCAGGCAGCGCCCAACTCTGCCCAGCTGGCCGCCCATCGCCGGCCAGCTCCTCTAACGGGGAGGCGTCCAGCCGGTCCGGGGCGTAGGCGTGGGGCCCCGAGACCAGGGATATTGTCCCGAAGGCGGGCTCTGCGCAGAGGCGCTGGAGGAGGGCCTCGTGCTGGCCCGGGATGGAGGATAGCTGGATGAAAGCGGACCAGCCGGCACTGAGGTGGCGCGGCCCCGGAGACGGAGTGATCCACGCGAGTCCCTGTTCCGCGAGGGCGGCTACGACGTGGGCGGCGCAGTCCATCACACGGCGGAGTTCGCCGCCTATGGGTCCTCCGCATCCGCCGACCGGGCGGTGCTGGACGGCGCGTTCGGTCTTGCGGCGGCAGCCGGGGCAGCGGCAAGGGACCCCCGGCAGCGGGCACGCCTTCTTGGCGGCAGCCCGCGCTGATAGACCAGGCGGAGGGCACGCGGGCTCACCCGTTCACCGTGATGTCCTGCGACAACATCCAGGGCAACGGCGACGTCGCCCGCAAAATGTTCACCGCGTTCGCGAATCTCAAAGACCCGGAGCTGGGCGACTGGGTCGCAGAAAATGTCCCTTTCCCCAACAGCATGGTTGACCGCATCACCCCGGTCACCACCGACGCGGACCGCGCCGCCATCGCCGATGAATTCGGCATCGAGGAGGGCTGGCAGGTGGTGTGCGAGCCGTTCGAACAATGGGTTCTCGAAGATCCCATCGACGTCGTCGACCGGCTGAAAGAACCCCTGATGGCAGCCGCCTCGCGGCAGCGCGAGGAACCGCTGGCCTTCGGCTCCAACCGCGAGGTCTTCGGCAACCTGATCGACGATCAACGCTTCGTGGACGCTTACAGCGCTGCCTTGGACGATCTTCATTCCGGCGGGCCCGGGCTGCCCTGGAAGCCCTCGGAACGCGGAATCCCAGCCGTCGTAGACGTGGTTGAGGAGGCCGTTTGTTGTTGTTCATGAAGCGTTGAGTGTCTTACGCCGGCGGAGTAGCGTGGCAGTACCGTCAACCCGCACAACCCTAGCCCGGGAGCGACCATGCCACATCTGAGACGTCGACTGGCTGCCATCACGGCGGCGATGGCCTTGAGCGTGACGGGAGGCGCCGTCGCCAGCCCCGCGTTCGCCGATCCGCAGGAGCCGGAGAAGACCGCGACCGCCACCGGGCGTGACGGCGCAGTGAGCACCGTGGACCCTGAGGCCTCCGCCGCGGCGATCGAGGTCCTCCGCAACGGCGGCAACGCTGCGGACGCCGCCGTCGCGGCCGCCGCTACCCTGGGCGTGACCGAGCCGTACAGCGCAGGGATCGGCGGCGGGGGCTACTTCGTCTTCTACAACGCCGAGACCGGCAGGGTGGGCACCATCGACGGCCGCGAGACCGCCCCGGCAGCGATGCCGCCCGACGCGTTCATCGACCCCAAGACCGGCAAGCCCTACAATTTCACGCCGGAGCTCGTCACGAGCGGCGTCTCCGTGGGCGTCCCCGGCACGCCGGCCACCTGGGAGCGCGCACTGGACCGCTGGGGCACCTGGGACCTCGAAGATGCACTCGAGCCGGCCATTGAGGTTGCGGATCGCGGTTTCATGGTCGACAAAACCTTCCGCCAGCAGACCCTCGACAACAAGGTCCGCTTCGCGGCGTTCACCTCAACGAGCGAGCTCTTCCTCCCCGGCGGCGACGCGCCCGCCGTCGGCAGTGTTTTCAAGAACCCCGACCTCGCCGAAACGTACCGGCTCCTCGCGCAGAAGGGAATGCCCGGCTTCTACCGCGGCCCGCTCGCGAAAGAGATCGCGGACACCGTCCAGGCTCCGCCGAAGACCAAAACCACCAAGCTGCCCGTTCCGGCCGGCCACCTGACGACGGCGGACCTCGCCGCTTACAGCGCCCTGGACCAGTCGCCCACGCACGTGGAATACCGGGACCTGGACGTCTACGGCATGGCGCCGTCGAGCAGCGGCGGCACCACAGTCGGCGAGGCGCTGAACATCCTGGACACATTCAACCTTTCCGAGATGTCAACACCCGACGCCCTGCACCACTACCTCGAGGCCAGCGCGCTCGCGTTCGCGGACCGCGGCAAGTATGTGGGGGACCCCGCGTTTGTCGACGTTCCCACGGACGCCCTGACGGACCCGCTGTTCGGGAAGGAGCGCTCGTGCGAGATTGATCCGAAGCGCGCGGCCGTGAAGCCCGTGGCACCGGGCGATGTGTCCGCTTACGACGGCGCGTGCCCGGCCGCCGCCGCGGCCCCCGCCGACGAGAGGGACACAGAGAACATCTCGACGACGAACCTGACGGTCGCCGACAAGTGGGGAAACGTGGTGGAATACACGCTCACGATCGAGCAGACCGGCGGGTCCGGCATCGTGGTGCCCGGCCGCGGATTCCTGCTCAACAACGAGCTGACCGACTTCTCGACTGTGTTTGACCCGGCAGACCCGAACCGGATCGAGCCGGGGAAGCGCCCGCGCTCCTCGATGTCGCCCACCATCATCCTGAAAGACGGCGATCCGTTCCTCGCGCTCGGCTCACCCGGCGGATCAACGATCATCACCACCGTCCTGCAGACGATCCTGAACCGAGTGGACCTGGGCATGAGCATCTCCGACGCGATTGCGGCACCGCGCGCGGCGCAGCGGAACGCTGCCAAGGTCACGGCCGAACCGGCCTTCATCGCGGCATACGAAAGGCGACTGAAGCCGTACGGTCATGTGTTCACTCCGTCGGGTGACGCCTTCACGTCGGCGGCAGAAATCGGCGCGGCAACCGCAATCGAGTTCAGGTCCGACGGGCGCATGGTCGCCGCGGCCGAGCCGGTCAGGCGCGGGGGCGGGTCGGCGATGGTGGTCAATCCGTCGAGGTGAGGCCCGGGCCGGTCGGTATCTCCAAGACGCTATCGCCCTCGATCCAGCTGCTCCGCGTGCCGAGCTGCGTGCTCAGCCGTTGCATCCGCCCGGCAATTTCCCCCGCGCTCCGACGCGCAAGCCGGGTTTGGAAGCGGGCGATTTCCGTCGGGTGCAGACGCAGCTTGCTGGGTGCGCTTCCGCTGGTTTCCAGGAGGAAGACGAACGACTGGTCGTTGCGTTCAACCGGGTCCACGGCATAGTCATCCACAAAGTCGCCGGCGCTGTAGACAATGGGCCGGTTCCGGTATATCTCGACGCCGCGGAAAATATGGGCCGAATGCCCGAACACGACGTCGGCCCCCGCCTCTATCAGTGCCCGCGCCAGGCTTCGATGGGCAGGCGGGACGTCGGATCCCCAGTTCCCGCCCCAATGGGCCGACATGATTAGCAGCTGGACCCGGCCCTTCGTCCGCCCGACCAGTTCCAACAAATCCGTCACCCGGCGATCGCCGGCGTCCACATGGTCCACAGGGACGTAGTGGATTCCTGGAGCGCGGCCGGTTGCCTCCCAGTCCGGCTGATTGTCGGTAAAGGCAATGAAGCCGACCGCATTCGGACCCACCCGCCGGACTGCCGGCCGCCGGGCCGCTTCCAGGTCCGTCCCGGCCCCCGCCCGCAGGATCCCGTGATCATCGAGTGTCACTAACATCTCCCGCAGCGCCTCAACGCCGAAGTCCAGCACATGGTTGTTGGCCAGCCCGACCACATCGATCGCCGCGGACCTCAGGCTCTCCACGTTCTTGGCGTCCGAGCGGAAGTGGTACACCTTGTGGGCCACAGGTTTTCCGTCGTCCGCCAGGACGCATTCGAGGTTGGCGAACGTGATGTCGGCCTGTCGCAGGATTGGGAGGGTATCGCCCCAGGGATAGGCGGGATCGGCCGTCTTCAGCTCGTCGTTGACCAGCCGGCCCAGCATGACGTCCCCCAGGAGCGCGATCTGCATGGCCCACCTCCACTTGAAAGGCCTTTGCTATCAGGATGCACCGCTTCCTTGCCCGGTGCCAATCAGCCGGCGGAGGCGATATCCGCCGTCGAACCGGCGCAGGGAGCTTCAGCGGTTCTGCGTAGCAAAAAGGCCTCGCAGGGTGCGGATTCGTGAGGGATAGTTGGAGCAGGAGCAGTAGGCCGCAGCGCCCCCATTCCCTGGGCGGCCGGATCCCTGGTCCGGGAGGAGTCTGCGGCCGCCGTGTTGATGGGAACGTCGCGGTGATGGGCATTTTCGCGGACAGGGCTGATGCAGGGCGGCAGTTGGGGCTGCGGCTGGAGTATCTGCGTGGCGGGGACGCCGTCGTTCTGGGCGTGCCTCGCGGCGGAGTTCCGGTGGCCTTCGAGGTTGCACGGGCACTCGACGCGCAGCTGGATGTGATCGTGGTGCGCAAGCTGGGCGTACCGTTTCAGCCCGAACTCGCGATGGGAGCCATCGGGGAAGACGGGGCACGCACCCTGGACAAACGCATCCTCTCACTCGCAAGGGTCAAGCATGAAGACCTGCAGGCCGTGGAACAACGGGAGCGGCGTCTGCTGGATGACCGGGTGGCACGACTCCGTGCCGGCCGGACGCTGGATCTGAGCGGCCGCACCGCCGTGATCGTCGATGACGGGATCGCCACGGGGTCAACTGCCCGGGTGGCCTGCAGCATCGCGCGCAACCTGGGTGCCGCAAGGGTGATCCTGGCCGTTCCTGTTGCCCCTGCTGACATCCTGCGCACATTCACGGAGGCGGACGAGGTGGTGTGCCTCGCCACTCCCCGGCAACTCACGGCTGTCAGCCAGCACTACCGTGACTTCTCACCGACGAGCGACGACGAAGTGGCGTTGCTGCTCGAAGCCGCCGCCCGGCGTGCGCAGAGAGCGTCTTCGCCCTCCGGTAACCCTGGCCTCGATGAGGACCTCCAGATCCGCTCGGACGGGGTGCGGCTTCAAGGGCACCTGAACCTTCCCCGGTCGGCTGCAGGGGTGGTGGTGTTCGCCCACGGAAGCGGCAGCGGCCGCCACAGTCCGCGAAACCGGTTCGTCGCCTCGGTGCTCCAGCAGGCGGGACTCGGCACCTTGCTCCTGGACCTTCTCAGCCCCGCGGAGGAGCTGGATCGCGCCAACGTGTTCAACATCGAACTGCTTGCACGCAGGCTAACCGCGGCCAAGGGCTGGCTTGGCGGCCGGCCGGACACTGCCTCATGCGGCGTGGGGTACTTCGGCGCCAGTACAGGAGCAGGTGCCGCGTTGTGGGCGGCGGCCGAACAAGGGGAACAGATCGGCGCAGTCGTCTCCCGGGGAGGCCGTCCGGATCTGGCCGGCCCGTGGCTTGCCCTTGTCCGCGCCCCGACGCTCCTGATTGTCGGCAGCGCAGATCACCGGGTCCTCGAACTCAACCGCGGCGCGCAAGCCCAGATGCGCTGTGCCAACCGGCTGGAGCTCGTCCAGGGCGCAACCCACCTCTTCGAGGAACCCGGGACATTGGAGCAGGCAGCTGTCCTGGCCAGGGACTGGTTTGTGCGGTACCTGCTGGGGGAGGACAGTGCGCCGGGGACCGAGCCCGTCCGATGACCGAGGCACACCGCCCGCGTGGACCAACTTCTACATCGCACTCGTTTAGGGCAGGCTCCACCGCGATGCGTCCGTTGGGCTATGCAGCCGCCTCGCTCCGGGCGGGGCCCCATGGAATGTGGTGGCCGTATACCCAGTCGAAGCTGTCGGCGGCGCCGCGTGACAGCGAGCGGAAGACCACCCTGAGGGCCACGTCCTGGAAGACCCGCTGGAACTGGCCCCTGATCTTCGGTGCCGCATTCCGGCGCCCCCACTCGACCACCGCTTCGGCCCTGCCGCGGCGCCCGATTCGTAACGTGCCAGGGGGCGGCATCGCCGACCAGGACCATGCCGCCGCGGTGCCAGCTCGGAATGGTGGGGAAGTCATAGGTCATGTACGGGGTGATGATGCCGTCCGTGGCTTCAATAATCCCGGCCATCGGTGTGCGGTCTCCGGAGACGAGCCCCATCAGCCAGCCCTTGAGTGCGGCAGCGTCCAGCTCGGCAGGATTGCGGTCGGACGGCGGAACGCAGTCCGTCGGCGCCGACCATCAGGTGGCCGGCAGCGGCGGTGCCGTCGTCGAAGCGGGCGGTCACGCCGTCGGGCGTTTCCTCAACCGCCTGCAGACGCTTGCCGTACTCGATGCGGGCGCCGCGCTCCACGGCCTCGTTGCGGAGCAGGGCGTAGAGCAGCGAGCGGGTCATGGTGCGGGCGGTGGTTCCATCCGCCAGTGTGCCCTAGGCATGGAATCCGAGCAGCGAGAAGCCCTGTTGGCCGCGGTGTACGAGTCGGGCCGGGAGTTGTCGACGGCGGCCGTCATGTTCCACACGGCGCTGTCCGAGTTGCGCGGGCTCTCTGCGACGGAAGGCAAGGCGATCGACATCCTGATGCGCTTCGGGCCCATGACGGCCGGCGAGTTCGGTGAGCATTCCGGGCTCGCGCCTGCGTCGGTGACCGGATTGATGCAGCGGCTGGAGAGCAAGGGCGTGGCACGCCGGGTCCGGCATAAGGACGACAGGCGCAAGGTCCTGATCGAGCTCGTGGGCGACCAGGCAGCATCCGCCGCGCCCTACTTTGCGGACTTCATGGGCGGACTGGCGGCACTCCTGGAGGGTTACAGCGACGAGCAGCTGCGCACGATTGCCGACTATTCCAGGCGGGCCGCCCGGATCCAGCAGGAGGCCGCAGGCCGGCTGACGCCGTCACAGTAGGCCGGAACGGCTTGGCGTGACTTCGGCGGCTTGGGGCACTCCCGCGAGCGTGTCGTCCTGCTCCTGCGCGGGATGAGGCCGGCCGGGCGCCGCGCCGACGCCTTGGACCCGCCCGTCCGCGGCGTTCCCGCTGGTGCGCGTTGGCGTGAGGTTGAAGGTGATGACGCCGGCAACGATGAGGGACAAAGCGACGGCAAGGGTCGGGGTAACGTGCTCGCCAAAGAGCGGGACCGCGACCACTGCAGTCAGGACCGGGCTCATGGCGCCCGTGGCTGCGGAAATATTGCTGCCGAGTGAGCGCACGGCGTAGGCGTAGCACAGCGTGGACAGGAGCCCCGTCCCGACGCCCTGAAGCGCGGTGAACAGCAGGACGTCGGGCAGTTTTGCCGTGCCGTCCGTCAGGTGCGACGGCATGAGGCCGGAGATGGCGAGGCCGGCGGCGGCCAGCGCCGAGGGCGCACAGATGAGGACGACGACGCCGATCGGGTCAAGTTGCGTGCGCCGGAGGCCGATCGTGAACAGGGCCCAGGCCAGCCCGCCGGCGAGCAGCACGCCGATGCCGGCGACCGTCGTCGCCGTCGTCGCCTGGAACGCGCTCGCCGCGACGCCCGTGACGATCGCGCCGAGGGCGAGCAGTTGCCGCCCGGGGATGCTGCTGCGCCACGCGATAAAGGCGATCGCGGTGACGAACAGGGGTACCGTGCCGGGCACGAGCAGGCCGGTCAGGCCCGCCGTCGTCAGGTGCGCCCCGAACGCAAAGAGCAGGAAGTGCGGCAATCCGCCGATGAGGAGCAGGAGGAGTGCGCCTGGCCGCTCCCGCCGAAGTGCCCGCACCGTGCGCGGAATCCACGGACTGAGGAGCACTGCCGGCGTCAGGAAGCGGATAAGCGCTACGTCGATGGTGGTCAGACTCGATGCGCCGATTCCTTTGGCCGACAGCGCAAATGAGGACCAAAGAACAACTGTGGCGGCGAGTGCACCTGCGCCCATCAGCCTCGCACGCACCTGGCTATTCACCGGCGAACTCCCTTCAATCTCCCGCTACTAGAGCAATCGTAGGGAAGTGAGAAGGGCAGGCGATTGCCATTTCTGCCGCGAGATAGCCGTCCAGTAGTAGAATCTGCCAATGGTGACCATTGATGACATTGACCGGCATATCCTGCTTGAGCTTCAGCAGGACGGCCGGCTGACGAACCAGGAGTTGGCGGACCGTGTGGGCCTGTCCCCGTCTCCGTGCCTTCGACGAGTACGGCACCTGCAGGACAGCGGAGTCATCGCCGGCTACACCGCGGTTGTTTCGCAGGGCGCCGTCGGGCTTGCGATCACGGCATTTGCCCGACTGACGCTCCTTTCGCACACCCCGCAGGTGGTCGACGCGGTGGAGGCAAAGCTCCGCTCGGTCCCGGAGGTGGTCGAGGCATACCTGCTCGCCGGTGATGACGACTACCTCGTCAAGATCGTCGTCGATTCGTTTGCGACCTACGAGGAGCTCCTGCGCACGGATCTCCGCGCCATTCCGTCACTCGCATCGATCAAGACGACCTTCGCCTTCGCAGTCACGAAGCCGCTGTCACCGCTTCCGATCCCCTGACCTGCTCGTGCGGCAGGCCAGCCAAGGGGCACACTTGGTGTCATGGCTGACTCTGAAGCGGTAACTACGCAACGCTCGACGGTTGAGGACTGGACGCGGGCATTGGCAGAGTCCATCGGCTCGCCAGGCGGCGGGGCCGGGGCGGGACTGATGCTTGCCGTCGCTGCGTCACTGACATCGATGGTTGCGGGATATACGGAACCTGAGGAACACCAGCGCACGGAGCTCGCCGATGTTCACGCGCGGGCGCGTTCACTCCGGGAGGCCGCTCTTCGGCTCGCCGATGACGACGCTTCGGCATCCAAGGCTTTCGGGGCCGCGTTCCGCCTGGACCCGGGGCCGGAACGCGAGGACGCAATACACCGGGCATCCGTCGAAGCCGCCAAGGCATCCGCCGTGCTGGGCGAGCGAGCCATCGATGCCATCGGAGATCTGGGGTGGCTTGCTTCCAACGGCAACCCGGCGCTTATTGCCGATATCGTCGTCGCGTTCGGCGCCCTCAGGGCAGCGGTAACAGGGGCGCGCACAAACGTGAGTTTCGATCTCGCTGCGCTCACCTCCGCGGGCGCCACGCTCGAACAAATCCGGGAACAGCATCCAGCGCTGTGGGCGACGGTCGAGCACCTCAACGCCGCACTTGACCGGATCGACAAACTGACTGCCGAGATCGATCACCGCGCCGCCCCGACCGACGTCGTCTAACGCGGCGCAAGGAGCGTTGTATGGGGTGCGCTCACCACGCCTGAATTGCTGTCCCGCTGGTGGGCCCAGGGCGATATTGCGCCCACCGCTTCACGATGGATATGGGCGCGTGGGGCCAGCAGCAGTGCGAAGTCCTCGCCGTGGAGCCCGGCGAGCTGATCAGTTTCCTCTTCGCCGAGGGCCAGCTGGACACCACCGTGACGTGGCGACTCGAGGCGATCGACGATGGGACCGTCCTGCACCTCGAGCACGCGGGCTTCCGTCTCGACACGCCAATGGGCCAGCAGGCCTTCCAGGGCATGGGCAGCGGGTGGCCGGGCCTGCTTCCCCGGATCGACGGGGTTCTCGCCGGCGTGTGACGGGTCAGTCCCCGCTGTAACGGACAATGGAAAGCATGACCCTAACGACCTTCGCCCTTGTCCGCCATGGCCAGACAGACTGGAATGCGCAGCGCCGGCTGCAGGGATCCACCGACATTCCGCTGAATGACGTCGGCCGCGGCCAGGCGCGCGACGCCGTCGCCGCCCTGTCCGGCTACGAGTGGGATGCGATCGTGTCCTCGCCGCTGAGCCGTGCCGCGGAAACCGCCAACCTGATTGCCGCCGGGCTGGGGCTCATTGTGGCCCGGCGCGTGCCGGAGCTCGCCGAGCGCAGCTTCGGACCCGCGGAGGGCCTGCAGGCCGGGCCTGAACTGGACGCACTGCGCATCCCCGGTGGAGGTTTCCACGGCGCAGAGAGCGAGGACCAGGCAGCCTCCCGCGGGCTTGCCTCGCTGGAAGCGCTGGCCGAGGAGTTCCGAGGCGGCCGCGTCCTGGTCGTAGCCCACGGCACGCTCCTCCGTGTGAGCCTCAGCCGCGCAATCGGCCGCACCCTGGAAAGCATCGACAACGCCGTGCTCAACCTGGCCCACCACCATGCTGTTGACGGCTGGCAGCTCGAATACTTCAACGGCGAGCCGGTAATGGCTGCCGTCCCGGCCTGACCGGCACCGGTCCGCTGACCTCCCGGTTCCGCTACACCCCGGGTTCCACGATCCGCCGGCCATCGGCGTCAACGAGTGAGGCGATCAGGCTGTCTGCCGGCTGACCGGGGACGCGCTTTGTCACGCCGCGCTCCGCTTCGGCTGTTTGTGGCCGGACAACGCGTCCGCAGAGGGGTGTGAGGACGGCCCAATGGCGGCTGAGATGACGGCGCCCTCCGGAACGGTGCTGTCGGCGTGCAGTCGGACGCCGTCCCCGATTTGAGCGCGGGCCCCGATGCGCGAGTGGCTTCCGACGCGGACGCGGTTGCCCAGGACTGCACCCGCGCCCACGTAGACGGCGTCGCCGATGACGGCGTGGTCACCGATGTGCACCTTTCGGTCGATCCAGCTGCCGGCGCCGATGCGGCATCCAGAGCCTACCCGGGCGCCCGCTTCCACATAGGTGGCGGCCTTTATGACTGACGACTTGCCTACCTTGGCGCCACGGCCGACGAGGCCGCCGCCGTTGGCGTGGCGGCGGTAGGTGGCGACATTGCCGGCGTCGTCCTCCACGGATTCTATGGTGTTACGCATTCCCTTCCTGTTCCGTAGCCTGCCAGCGATTCCAGAGCGGGCAGTCACCCAAATTACGTTAATGGAATTAACGTTCCCGCAGGGCCGTACATTCCGAACGGAGGGCTGTCGAATTCCGGGGAGGCAGAGCCATGTGATTGCCCCGTCACGTCCCACAAGCGCGCAGGTGGACCCGTCGCCGATAAGCCCATGGTCCTCGATCGGGAGATACCAGTCCCGGCTAACCACCGCGCGCGCATGCGCAGCAGTGATCATGACTGCACACTCCTTTGGGTCCTGTTCAGTCTCTTCTATATGGATTCTCTCGCCGCCCCGCAATTTACGCAGAGTCCCTCTAGGTTGTCGGTTAGGCCGGCAAGCGACGGCGCCCTTCCGGCGCTGACGGGCCTCGTGCCAGGGAATGCCGATGCAATGGTGTAAGTTGCATTCCGGTCCGACAACCAACCCCGGAAAGTGAATCACCTAGTGGCAACCGATTACGACGAAGTCCGATCCGACGTCCGGGAATCGCAGGATAATTCCCTGGAGGCGCAGTCTGCGAACGCCCCGGACGCTGGCTAAGGCCATGCTCCGGAGCGGGATGCCCGCGGGCCGGTTCTGCTAGGCCATGCTTCGCCTGAAACGCCTTGCGGTCCTCACCCTTTTCGCGTTCTGTGTCATCACCGGTTTCACGTTCTGGGCGCTCCGTGTGACCGGTGCGGAGACCAGCGGGGCCAGGTCAGCACCGCCACAATCTGAGGCGAAACTCGAGGTGCTGTCAACCAACAGCACTCCGGCCGTGAACATCACCCAGGGCAGCTTTGACGCCCAGTGGCTCGCCCGGACTGCGGCGCGGACCGACATACCGGTCCGCGCGCTCCGGGCCTACGCGGCTGCGGCCGGGATGGCCAACGCCGCGGCACCAACGTGCGGGATCGGCTGGAACACGGTGGCGGCCATCGGCTTCATAGAATCGGCCCACGGAACCCACGGCGGGGGAAGCCTGACTTCCGCCGGGCAGGCGAGCCGGCCCATTGTCGGCCCCGGCCTCAACGGCGATGGTTTCGCCGCCATCCCTGATACAGACGACGGCGTCCTGGACGGCGATGCCCTTTGGGACCACGCCGTCGGACCAATGCAGTTCATTCCCTCCACCTGGCAGATGGCTGGGCAGGACGGGAACGGCGACGGAGAATCCGACCCCCTCAACATCGACGACGCCGCCCTAAGTGCGGCCTCGTACCTGTGCGCTGGCGGCCGTGATGTCACCACCGCCGAGGGATGGACCGGCGCCATCTACTCCTACAACCAGTCTGAGTACTACGTGAGCCAGGTGCGCGACCAGGCCATCGCCTACGCCGCACAGTCAGGCCCGGCCGGATAACTCCACGGTGCTGGTGCCCTCAAGGCACTACGCCGGACCGGTCTTTTGTCTGTTAGTTCGCCGGCTCTTCGCGTCGCTCGTGTGTCTGCCCGTAGGGAACATCGCGGCTTACAGCGACGGTGTAGCTGGTGTATCCGTGTTGGGTAACGAGGATGCCGTGGCGGCATTCCTTCATGGCCTGTTCGCGGGCGATCTCTACGGCGGCGTTCAGGTCGTTTTCGACGGTGTCCGGGTCGTGGGCGGTGATTTCCAGGACGACGTCCGAGTGGCGCTTGATCATCGTGGTCTCTTTCTCGATGGATGTGCCGGGGTTCTCAGCGGGCGCGGGCTTCCGGGGCCGGGCGCACCCGGGGAGGCGGAAAGCGGTGGTTCGAGAGGGGTTGCCCGGCATTCTTGGATGGGGCGGTGGCCGGCCGTTGTACCCGGCGGGCTGGATCGGCGGAGACAATCTCCTGCGGATCTGTAGTCAGTGTGGATGATCGAAGGGCCGGACGCAATACAAAGTCCGAAAATGTCGGCTGTGTCGGTGCCGTGCCGCCTTCATTGAGCGGGCGGCGAACCTGCGTTGGATCAAGGCGTCCCGCCCCCTCGGGACGAAATTTACGCAGGTTCATGCGTGCGCCGCGGGCGTGAGAAATCAATCCGACCGCTCATCAGCGAGGTTCGTGAAACGCGCTGCAACAGCGACCGGCGCGGCTGCAGCCCAGTTGAATCCAACCGCCGGGCCGACTTCCGTCGTAGGCTGAATCTCGCACGTGACGAACAGGGGGCAGAGGTGGCCGAGACGACGCTGACCGAGACGATGGTGGCCGGGGTGATGGCCGAGCTGGCCGAGCTCGAGGACCCGAGGGCACGCGAGGTGAACGAGAAACACGGTGACGATCACGGTGTGAACCTCAGCAAGCTGCGCGCGCTCGCGAAGCGGCTGAAAACGCAGCAGGAACTCGCGTGCCAGCTCTGGGAGACGGGTGACACCGCGGCGAGACTGCTGGCGATCCTGATCTGCCGCCCGAAGGCGTTCGAGCTTGACGAGTTGGACGTCATGTCGCGCGAGGCGCGGACGCCCAAGGTGCACGGCTGGCTCGTGAACTACGTGGTGAAGAAGAACCCGCACTCCGAAGAGCTGCGCCTGGCCTGGTCCGCCGATCCGGATCCGGTGGTCGCGAGTGCCGGCTGGGCGCTAACCACGGAACGCGTGACGAAGAAGCCCGAGGGTCTCGACCTCGCGGGACTGCTCGATGTCATCGAGGTGGAGATGAAAGACGCCCCGGATCGCCTGCAGTGGGCGATGAACGAGTGCCTTGGTCAGATCGGGATCGAGCACGCCGGGCACCGTGCCCGTGCAATTGACATCGGTGAGCGCCTGGAGGTTCTCAAGGACTACCCGACTTCCCCGGGCTGCACGTCTCCGTTCGTGCCCATCTGGATCACCGAGATGGTGCGCCGACAACACGATAAGTAGGAAGGTTCGCGCTCACGCTCGTGCCGCTACTCCCTCAGAGGTTAGATCTACCTATGGGTTCCACCAAGAAGTGGATGTGGGCAAGCTCCAATGCAGTTGATCAGCCGGAAGTGAACCTGTGGCAGACAGACTTGAGGCGTTTTCCTTACGGAGCCGTGGCGGCGGTAGGCCGGTTTCAGTGCCTTCCAGCAGCAGGGGGGCCATCCATCCTCTCGAACCGCTAACACACGAGCTCGAGGCCAGTGTCCGGCGCCCGAGGCTGAAGCAGACCGCCGACTCTGACCGTTCATCTTGTGCTGCTACAGCTAGTGTAGCGTGTCGTTGATT
>NZ_JAGGPM010000069.1 GCF_018613835.1 Arthrobacter sp. ISL-5
ACATCGGTGGATCAAGGCTTAGACCCAGCGTTACCAACCCAGCAACCAACAAGAAAAGAAGGTGATTTTCCTCATGGATACGAAGTCCGAGGTTCTGACCCTGCCAGGCTCCGATGTTGACCGTGCTTCGTTCGCCTCCTTTGGCGACCCGGAGAGCAGCGACCGGTTCGTCCGGGAAGTCCTCACCAAGGGCCGGGGACGATGACTGCGGACAAGCCCGAGCAGGGGCGCAGCAGACCCGGCGAGCACAACAGAGATCCTCCGCGACTTGTTGACACGTGCCGCCACGGCGCACGGCGTCTACGAGGCCGAGGTCCTAGGCGGGGTGCACGACGTCGAATGGCCCCAGTGGTACGCCCAACACATGGCACGCACCCTGGCCAAGAGCGGCTACCAGATCAGCCGCAACACCGTCTGACGACCGGAAACACCCCAGCTATCACTCGCAACGATCCACCATCGCGGCCCGCGCCAACTGCGCTCCCTTGATGGCGACGCTCGTGGGCGTTTACGAACAGACGGCCGTCAAACGGGAGCCTCCTGTGAAGCCGCCATTCTTCCTTCGACCCGCGAGATCACCGGCGGCCTCCAGCCGGCCGGTGTCGCTGCGCCGCTTCTGATTAGGCCTTATTAGACGGTGGAGGTTGACCCTGTGGCCTTCCAACCATGGGCGGTTCTATGGAACTGCATTGTGGATTGAATGTTCACTGGCCGCGGACGGACCTCATACAAAATCGGCTAACGCATGCCAAATAGCGCCACTAGAAACATGCCAAATAGCTCTGCGGTTCACATATCTGAGCGCAATGCCCGGAAAGGATTTTCACGGCGTGCTCAGTGAACTGTCCGCTGTCCCCGGTTTCCGCCCCTCCGTGTCCGCGTGGGCGCGGACCGCGGAAGCCGTCGTCGAACGCTTTCCGGGCGGAACCGCATCCCTGGGTATTCCCACCTGGTTTTACGGACACGAACCGCCCAATTATTTCGCCACCCACATCGCCAAGTACTTCGCGAATTCGGTCCGCGAAGCCGTGCTTCTGGAGCTCTGCGACGGCGGGATTGTGTTCCTTCCCGGTGCCGCCGGAACCGTCCAGGAAATCTTCCAGGATGCGTGCGAGAACTACTACGGCGCCCCGGAGACCGTGACCCCCATGGTGCTCGTGGGGCGAGACCACTGGGAGCGCCGGCTTCCCGTCTGGCCCATGCTCCAGAACCTCGCCGAGGGCAGGATGATGAAGCAGCGGATCTTCCTGGTGGACAGCGTGGAGGAGGCACTGGCCGTACTGGACGGCTGAGCGGCGCCTGCCCTTGGCACCGCGGCTAGAGGTCCTCACGGCCTAGAGGTCCTTACGGCAGTGCGCCGTGCCCAGTTCCTGGAGGCCGTTGAGGTCTCCGGAAGCCAGTCCGTCCGGGGCACCGATCTCCGGGTACATCAGCTGGACGGGGTCATCAACATGCTCGAGCCCCATCACATGGCCCAGCTCATGCAGGATGACGGCGGTCGCGTAAGAGGCGCCGTCCGGGCGGTCCAGTTCCTCCGCGATTTGCGGAGCGTCCAGCTCGAGGCTGCCGGTGACAAAGGTCTTGGGTCCGTCACCGTAGCTGTAGTGCGTGCTGCCGCCGGTGCCGATGATCTGGCCCTTGAGTTTCGGCGCCACGTCCGGGTTGGTCCAGGCGATGAGCAGCGGCGCCCACCGTTCGCCGTAGGCCCCGGGCTGGTACGGGGCACGCTGTTCCGAGGGTTGTTCGTCCGTGGCGCCGTCATTGATGAACCGGATGCCCGTCGCTCGGGACACGGTCTCGATCGCCTCGTGGACCAGCCCCGCCGCTCCCTCCGGGGCCAGATCTGCGTTCACGACATAGTGAAGCGGACGGCACGGCGAGTAGCCAACCGGGGTGCCGTCGGCGTTCACGGCCAGGAATTTGTACGAGTCGCTGCGCTCCGGCGGCGGCTCCGGCGTTCCCAGGGGCGAGTCCGACTCTTCGAGGCCGGGCGGCGGCGAGTCCACGGCACGGCCTGCCGCGCCCGGCTGAACGCCCGGCTGCGCGGCCTGCCCGGTCTTCTCCGCCTGCCCGGACCCGTCTGCCCCGCCCGCGGGATCGCCGCCGCCGATGCGGAATTCCAGCAAGCCAACGAGGCGCGGATCTCCGTAGGCGAGTCCTGCCGCAAGAAAAGCCACACACCCGATGACGGCGATGAGGACAAGGTTGCGGACAAACCTGGCCGCTGCCACGGCTGACGCCGAATGACGCGGGTGTTTCCTGCGCCGGCGTTCGCCATCAGGATGCTGGGCCCCTTCGCCCTGTTGAACCGGATCGTCCACTACTGCGCCCCTGAGGTGGTCCGGCCGCCTGCCGATCCCACTCCGCCTGCGGATCCCACTAGGCGACCACGGCGCCGAACGCCATCCCCAACAGGTAGGTGACGCCGGCCGCGCCCAGGCCGATGGCCAGCTGCCGGAGGCCGCGGGTCAGGGGAGAGGTGCCGGACAACAGGCCGACGACGCCGCCGGTCGCCAGCAGCGCGATGCCCACCAGTACTGCGGCCACCACGAGCGCGCCGAGTCCGGTCATGCCGAAAATGAACGGGATGATGGGGACGATGGCGCCGGAGGCGAAGAAGCAGAAGCTGGAGAGCGCCGCACCCCACGCCGTGCCGACAGCCTCGTGCTCATCCTCGGTTTGCGGGAGTTCGGGCCGGAGCGAAAGGCTCGGATCGCAGTCGCAGGTGAAGAGGCCCATGCGCTCGGCCACCCTGTGCTCTGCAGCCTCATGTGACATGCCGCGGGCGAGGTACACCAGTAGGAGTTCGTTGTGCTCGATGTCCAGCTGGGGAGCCGCGGCGAGCGTGATCTGGGTGGGACGGGTGGCGGCCAGGAGTTCCCGCTGCGAGCGCACGGACACAAACTCGCCGGCGCCCATGGAGAACGCGCCCGCGAGGAGCCCGGCAATTCCGCTCAGCAGGACCACGGCGCTGCCCACGCCGGTGGCCGCCATGCCCATGACGAGTGACAGGTTGCTGACCAGGCCGTCGTTTGCGCCGAAGACGGCTGCCCGGAACGTGCCCGCGAGCCGGTTGCGGCCGCGCGTGGCCAGGCCGCGCACCACTTCCTCGTGGATCTGTTCGTCGGCCGCCATGGCGGGTGTGGCAGAGGGTTCCTTGGTGTAGGGGGAGCGTCCCTCGGCGCGCTGCGCCAGCGCGAGTACGAAGACGGAACCGAAGTGGCGGGCCAGGAAGCCAAGCAGCCGGCTGCGGAGGGAGGCGTGGCGTGGCTTGCCGGCGTGATCGCCGAGCAGTTTCAGCCAGTGGGCTTCATGGCGGCCTTCGGCTTCGGCGAGGGACAGGAGGATGGCGCGCTCCTCGCCGGTCCGGTTCTGGGCGAGGTCCCGGTAGACGGCGGCCTCGGCACGTTCGTCGGCCAGGTACTGGCGCCAGCGCTTGATGTCCGCTGCAGTGGGAACGGCATTTGGTGCGGCGGTTTTCGGGACTGGGCCGTTCGAAGCGGCGCCGTTCGGGACTGGGCCGTTCGGGACTGCGCCGTTCGATGCGGCGCCGTTGGATGCCGGGCCTTGGCCTGCGGCCGCCTTGCAGGCGTCGGGGTGGCGGTCAGATTTTGCGTGCTGAGACACGTGAGCTCCTGGGCTAGATGGGGGATGGTTCGGCCCCATTGCATGCCCAGCTTACCCCGCGATTCCGCGGATTTTCGGCCGGTACTCCTCAGGCAAAAGTTTAGGGAACCCTTAAATTTCCGGTCCCGTGCGGGGTTTTGCGTGGCCTTCCGCGCTGCCCTTGACCCTCCGGGCCAGCGGTGTTCGAATGAAATCCAGGGCGGGTTCGCCGGCAGGCCCGCCCCCGGCCGATTCGGGTTCAGGCCCGGCTGAAGGCATAGTCCGGATCGGCTGCCGTCAGCCCTAGCGCACGGAGGTTTCACCATGAACACCAACGGCTCACTCCCCATCCCGCCCGTCCGGAATTCCCTCGAGTCCGATCCCGCCTACGACTACGCCGAGGACGCCCCCGTTAGTGACGACGAGACCGAGGAGGAGGAGTTGCTCGACGAGGCCGAGCGGGTGGTTCCGCTGGACGTGGACGACTTCCGCGGCGAGGACCAGCCAATAGTGCCACCGCCATTGGACGGGGACGAATTCCTGGAGCCCGAGGAAAACGAATGAGGACCACCACCTGGCTGTAACGACGACGAACGACGACGGCGGTGCCTTCCCCGCGAAGGGAAGGCACCGCCGTCGTAGTTAATTCCGTGAAGCTCAGTGAGCCGAGTGGCTGGCCACCGGGTGGGCCTCCAGCGGGAGTTCTTCGGAAACCGCTCCGGCAACGCGACGGTCCCAGGCCTCGCGGACCTCGGGCTCCGTGGGAGGTGTGAGGTAGGAGATCACGATGTAGACGAGCAGCGACGCTCCGAGGCCCCAGTAAATGGGATCGTTGGCGTAGACGCCGTCTTCGCTGGGGATAATCCCTGTTGCGTAGGCGATCAGCAAAGCCAAGGTCAGGACCGAGCCGACGGCCATGGACCAGGCCGCGGCGATGCCCGTGCCACGCTTCCAGACCAAGCCACCGAGGATGGCAACCAGCAGGCCGCCCACCAGGATGTCGTAGGCGATGGTCAGGGCCACCACAACGTCCTGCGCCGCCATGGAGATCAGCACGGCCACGATGCCCAGGCCGAGGACCCAGTAGCGGTTGGCCTTGACGTCGTGCTCGGGGTTCTCCGAATCGTCGGTGTTGATCGTCTTGCCGAACCAGCTGGCTACGAACGGGACCACGTCGGCGCGGGCCACCGTTGCAGCAGCGATGAGGGCGCCGGAGGCGGTGGACATCATGGCTGCGACGGCTGCGGCCATGACCAGGCCGCCGATGCCGATTGGCAGGATTTGGGTCGCAACCTCGGCGTAGACAACGTCCTTGCCCAGATTGGCGACGTCGATGTCGGGCAGGGCAACACGGGCGGCCAGGCCGATCAAGGCGCCGGCGACGCCGTACAGGATGCAGTAGACGCCAGCGGTGGCGCCGCCCCAGCGGGCCACCGTTGGGGTCTTGGCGGTGAAGACGCGCTGCCAGATGTCCTGGCCGATCAGCAGGCCAAGGGTGTACACCACGAAGTACGTGATGATGGTCTGGACACCGATGCCGTCGATCTGGAAGAAGCTCGCGTCAACGCGGGCACGGATGCCGTCGAGGCCGCCGGCGGCATTGAGCGTAAAGGGAAGCATCAGCACGAAGATGCCGACGGTCTTGATGATGAACTGCACCTGGTCGGCGAGGGTGATGGACCACATGCCGCCGATGGTGGAGTAGACCAGCACGATGGCGCCGCCGACGGCGATGGCGAGCCAGCGCTCCCAGTCGAACAGAACCACGAAGATGGTGGCGTAGGCGCCCGTGGAGGTGGCGCAGAGCATCAGGGTGTAGGCCAGCATGACAATGCCGGAGGTCTGGGTGGCGCGCTGGCCGTAGCGCAGGCTCAGCATCTGGGAGACCGTGTAGATCTTCAGCCGCTGGATGGTGCCGGCGAACAGCAGGCTCAGGAGGAGCACGCCCGCGCCGATGGCCACCACTAGCCACATGCCGGAGATGCCGAACTTGTAGCCGAGGCCAACGCCGCCCACAGTGGAGGCGCCGCCGAGGACCACCGCGGCCATGGTTCCGGTGTAGAGCAACGGACCAAGGCGGCGGCCGGCCACGAGGAAGTCGCTGTTGTTCTTGGTGCGGGACTTGCCCCACCAGCCGAAGGCCAGCATGGCGACCAAATAGGTCACCACGATGGCGATATTGACGAAGTTTGCGTCCATGATTTTGGGGCTCCTTGGAGCTTTGGCAGCTGGTGCAGGAATCCGGGGGAGTGCAGTTGGTGGTGCACGGATTCCGCTGCTCTGGGAGTGGAAGGGTGAAGGATTTACCTTCGGTTGCTCGATAAGCAACACTTGTTGCATAAAAGCGTAGGCTGTGATCGGAGTAACAGTCAAGACGCAATCTTCTGTGACGCGGTTCCAGCCGCGTCAGATCGGGGGCGGGCCGCTAGTATGGCTCCAAAGATGGGGCCGAGCGGCCGGCCGTGAAAGGTTCGTAAATGAAGGCACTACCAGTTGAACCGAGCAATGTTCCGGTTGCCATCGGTTCAAGAATCCGTGCCGCACGCCAGTCGCAGCGGCTCACCATTGAACAGGTGGCGGACGCCACCGGCCTCACCAAGGGCTTCCTTAGCCGCGTCGAGCGCGATCTGACGTCGCCGTCGGTCGCGTCATTGGTGACGCTGTGCCAGGTTCTGTCCATCTCCATCGGCGACCTGTTCGCCGCCCCTGAAACCCACCTGACAAAGCGGGATGCCGGACCGCGCATCTCGCTGGGCGGGGAAGGCATCGTGGAGCGGCTGCTGACGGCGCGCTCGGAACGGCGGGTTCAGATTATCCAGGCCGTCATTGCCCCGAGGGGCCGCGGCGAGGCGGAGCTGTATGCCGTTGACTGCGACGTCGATGTGCTGCACGTCATCAAGGGCACCATCAAGCTGATCCTCACCAACGAGGAGTATGAGCTCAATACCGGCGACACCGTCACCTTCCCCGGCCGCGAGCCCCACACCTGGGTGAACCCGACGGACGAATCGGTTGAGGTGCTGTGGGTCCTGGTTCCCGCAGCGAGCCGGTAGCCCCCTCCCCGTGAAACTGAGCCGGCCGCCGCCGGGTGGGCCGGGTCTTTCGCTGTGCCTCCATGCCCCTTTGTCGGAGAGATTTGTAAACAGCTGATGCGCATTAGGCAACTTTGAGTGTATGATGGCTGTCACACCCAACCTTTCATCCTCGAAGGAGAGGCGTTCCTTTGGAAGAGCTACGCATCGAAGCCAACGGCAACCTTGGCCCCATCGATTCATCCCGTATTCCCCGCTATGCCGGGGCGGCCACGTATGCCCGGCTGCCCCGGCTGGACCAGGTGTCCAGGGCGGACATCACGGTGGTCGGCGTCCCCTTCGACTCGGGTGTTTCGTACCGCCCCGGCGCGCGTTTCGGCGCCAACCACGTCCGCGAAGCCAGCCGGCTGCTCCGCCCGTACAACCCGGCCTGGGACGTCAGCCCGTTCGAGAACTGCCAGGTGGCCGACGCCGGTGACATGGCCGTCAATCCGTTCAACATCAACGAGGCCATCGAGACCGTCCAGCAGAACGCCCTGGACCTGACGGCATCCGGCAGCAAGCTAATGACGCTCGGCGGGGACCATACGATCGCCCTGCCGCTGCTGCGCGCCGCCGCGGAACGTGCAGGCGGTCCCATCGCCATGCTGCACTTCGACGCCCACCTGGACACCTGGGACACCTACTTCGGCGCCGAGTACACCCACGGCACGCCGTTCCGCCGTGCGGTGGAAGAGGGCATCCTGGACACCGAGGCCATCAGCCACATCGGCACGCGCGGCCCGCTGTACGGCAAGAAGGACCTCGACGACGACCACCGCTTCGGCTTCGGCATCGTCAGCTCTGCGGACGTCTACTACCAGGGCGTCCTCGAGACTGTGGCGAAGGTCCGGGACCGGATCGGCAACCGCCCGCTGTACATCTCGGTGGATATCGACGTCCTCGACCCCGCCCACGCCCCGGGCACCGGGACGCCCGAAGCCGGCGGCATCACCAGCCGTGAACTGCTCGAGATCATCCGCGGCTTCCGCGGCATGAACCTCGTGGGTGCCGACGTCGTTGAAGTCGCCCCTGCGTACGACCACGCAGAAATCACGGGCGTCGCCGCCAGCCACGTGGCCTACGAGCTGGTGACCCTGATGGCGGACAACGCCGTCGAGGGGGACCGGTTTGGTTCCGACACCGGCTACGCCGCCCAGTCCCTGGGGCGGGAATCCCGCCGCCCGGCCGGATTCTCCGCACCCGTTTCCGGCACTCAGGCCGCCGAGCGCAGTGAGATTTCCCAGGCTGCCGGGGCCGTCAAGTGATCGACTTCGACCCGGGCACAGCAGCTGCTCCCGCAGGAGCAAACGCCGGAACGGACGTCCGCAACGGCGGGGATCTCGTCGTCGAGACCCTTGAAGCGCTGGGGGCGAAGACGGTCTTCGGCATTCCGGGCCAGCACGCCCTGGGCCTGTTTGACGCCATGGGCCGCGGAAACCTCCAGTTCGTGTCCTCCCGCGTGGAGAACAACAGCGCTTTCGCGGCGGACGGCTACTCGCGTGCCACCGGCGAGGTCGGCGTGCTGTTCCTGTCCACCGGTCCGGGCGCGCTGACCTCGCTCGCCGGGCTGCAGGAGGCCTATGCCACCGGCGTGCCCATGGTTGTCATTGCCAGCCAGATCCCGCTCGAGGGCCTCGGCGCGCGCCGCAAGGGCATGCTGCACCAGCTCGATGACCAGAAGGCCTCGGCCGCCAACGTCACCAAGAGCCAGCGGCTGATCCAGCACGCGTCCGGCATCCCCTCTGCCATCCAGGATGCGTGGACCGAGGCCATCTCGTCCCCGCAGGGTCCGGTCTGGCTCGAAATCCCGCAGAACGTGCTGCTGGACCCCATCATGGTGCCGCCCGTCGAGGATGCGCTCGCCGAAGCGGCGGACAACCCGCCGCGCGTCGAGCTGGTCCGCGAAGCGGTCAAGTGGCTGTCGACGGCGGAACGTCCCGCCATCATCGCCGGCGGCGGAACGCGCCGCGGCCGGGCAGAAAAGTCGCTGCTCTCCATCGCGGAGAAGCTGCGCGCCCCGGTCATCTGCACGCCCGGCGGCAACGGCGCCTTCCCGTGGAACCACGAGCTGTCGCTGCAGTCCTGGATCGAGGACCGCCACATGACGGACCTGCTCGAGGACGCCGACGTCCTGATCGTCGTCGGCTCCTCGCTGGGTGAGGTCACGTCCAACTACTTCACCTTCGAACCGCGCGGCAGAATCATCCAGATCGACGCCGAACCGCGCGTTTTGGAATCCAACCGGCCCGGCCTCGGCATCCGCGCCGACGCCGGCCAGGCCCTCGCGGCCCTGGACGTGGCGTTGGTTGAGCCGCACGGGGAACGCGCCAGCTGGCACGGCACGTCCCCCGAGGACCTGGTCCGGGAATCGCTGGCCAGGGTCAAGGAGCGGCTCGAATCGCAGGACCTCGGCAAGGAACTGAAGTTCATGGCCGATATCCGCGAAGCAGTGCCCGCGGAGATGCAGACGTTCTGGGACATGACCATCTCCTCCTACTGGGGCTGGAGCTGCTGGGATGCCCGCGAAGGGCAGTTCCACTCGGCCCAGGGCGCCGGCGGGCTGGGCTACGGCTTCCCGGCGGCCATCGGCGGCGCCGTGGGGCTGGAGACGGTGGGCAAGTCCGGCGTTTCGGCGCGGGTGCTGGCCGTGTCCGGCGACGGCTCGGCCATGTACTCCATCTCGGAACTGGCCACGGCCGCGCAGCACAACGTGCCGGTCACGTGGCTGATCGTGGACGACGGCGGCTACGGCATCCTGCGTGAATACATGGTGGGAGCGTTCGGCAAGGCCACCGCCACTGAACTGGCCCGCCCCGACTTCGTGAAGCTCGCCGAGGCGTTCGGCGTGCCGGCCACCCGGGTGGCCCCGGAGGACGTGGGGGACGCGCTGAAGGCGGGCTTCGCTGCGGACGGCCCGAACGTCGTCGTCGTCGAAACCCTGCTCAAGATGTTCGCCCCCACGCACCTGGCCCCCTAACCGCCCCCAAAACGCGAACGAACACTTAAGCCCCCCGCCCCAGCTCCTATCCCGCAACAACCCAGCGCGAACTGGCAGCTAATGCCCTCTCTGTACGAATTTGAGGGCATTAGCTGCCGGTTCGCGCTTGGCGTTTAACCGCAGGCCCCACGGTTAGTTTCCCAAAGCAACCATTTAACGATATGGTTGCCTAAGGCAAGCGATTAGGAGTAGTCCAATATGGCAGTCGAGCCCAACACAGCGGCCGAACTCGTCCACCAGATTTTCGACCTCCAGCGGGCGGTCCGGTGCGTTGCGGTCGCCAATGCGCGAGGGATGGACACCGGGGTGGCCCTGCAGGGCGTCCTGCGCTTCGTGGGGGAGAAGGAGTCCCGCGCCACGCACCTGGCCGCGCGGCTGGGCGTCAGTGCACCTGTCCTCAGCCGGCACATCGCCGAACTCGAGGACCTGGGCCTTGTTCACCGCAGGCCTGACCCCGAAGACGGGCGGGCGCAGCTCGTCGCCCTCACCGAGGCGGGGCGGGCCAGGCTCGTCGAAATCGAGGAGCACCGCACCGCCACCCTGCAGGGATACCTGCAGGAATGGAGCCAGCAGGACGCCGAGGAGATGGCGAGAGTTCTCCGCAATCTCGCGGGATCCCTCAGGGATTCCGCCCGGGCAAAGGCGGCCGGACCCACCACCACGAACCCCACTTCTTAGGAGATTCCGTGTCGATCCAGACATCCGCGCCGCCCGCGGCGATGACCCACCGCCAGATCATGGAAGCCCTCACCGGCCTCCTGGCCGCGTTCTTCACCGCCATCCTCAGCAGTACCATCGTGGCCAACGCGCTGCCCACCATCATGTCCGAGCTCAAGGGCACGCAGACCGACTTCGCCTGGGTCATCACCGCAGCGTTGCTGGCCAACGCGGCCACCACGCCCATCTGGGGCAAGCTCGCGGACCTCTTCAGCAAGAAGGTCCTGGTCCAACTGAGCATCGTGATTTTCGTCGCCGGCTCGGTCATGGCCGGGCTGTCCGCCACCATCCCCCTGCTGCTGACCGCCCGCGTCATCCAAGGCGTGGCCATGGGCGGACTGACCGCGCTGGCGCAGGCGATCATCGGGTCCATGATTCCGCCGCGCGACCGCGGCAAGTATTCCGGCTACATGGGCGCCGTCATGGCCGTCGGCACTGCCGGAGGGCCGCTGCTCGGCGGCTTCATCGTCGACAGCCCGCTGGGCTGGCGATGGACGTTCTTCGTCTGCGTGCCACTCGCCGTCGTCGCCCTGATCCTGTTGCAGATCACCCTGAAGATCCCGCACATCAAGCGTCCCGCCAAGATCGACTGGCTCGGCTCCATCCTGCTCACTTCCGGTGTCAGCCTCCTGCTGATTTGGGTGTCGTTCGCCGGCAACCCTGAGTACTACGACTGGTGGTCCTGGCAGTCGGGACTGATGGTTGGCGGCGGTGTGCTTCTGCTGGCGCTGCTGGTGTTGGTGGAGTCCAAGGTGCCGCAGCCCATCATCCCGCTGAAGATCATCTCCGAGCGCACCACTGCACTGGCCATCCTCGCCTCAGTTGCCGTAGGTGTGGCCATGTTCGGTTCCTCCACCTTCCTCGGCCAGTATTTCCAGGTGGCCCGGGGCGCCACGCCAACCGAAGCCGGCCTGCTGACGCTGCCCATGATCGCCGGCAACCTGATCGGTTCGGTGGTCTCGGGACTCCTCATCAGCCGCACGGGTAAATGGAAGCGCTACCTGGTTGCGGGCTCCATTCTGCTCATCGGCGGACTGGGACTCGGCGGCACCATGGACCACACCACGGAACTGTGGCAGGCCGGCATCTTCACGGCCATCCTGGGCCTGGGGCTCGGCATGCTGATGCAAAACCTCGTCTTGGCAGTGCAGAACACCGTGAGCGCCCGAGACATCGGCACGGCGAGCGCATCCGTGGCCTTCTTCCGGTCCGTGGGCGGCGCGATCGGCGTCTCGGTCCTGGGCGCAGTCCTCGGAAACCGGGTGAAGGAACTCGCGGCCCAGGGCTTCGCGGCGGCCGGCATCCCCGCGGGCGGCGGTTCGACAGGAGCGACGCTCGACCTCGCCGACATGCCTGCCCCCGTCCGCGACATCATGCGGGCAGCCTACGGCGACGCAACGGCCGAGATCTTCCTGATCGCGGGCGCCATTGCGGTGGTGGCGCTCATCGCCGTCCTCCTCATCACGGAACGCCCGCTGCGCCGCACGGTGGACATCCAGCCCCCTGCAAAGCCGCGCGAAGAAGACCCGTTTGTATCAAGGCAGGAAAGCCCGACGGCGGAACTCACCTCCGCGGGTAACTGACCGGCAGCCTTCTGCCCGCCTCGCCGCCCATAGCGACTCCGCACCTAGCGCGAACGGGCACTTGAGGCCTCCGCTCACAGCGGAATTTTTCAAGCTGAACGGTACCAACGGGAGTTAGGCGGCTAACTGTTCGGTGATTTCCTTGGGTTGGTTGATCCACGCTGGTCCGGGGAGCGCGAGGATTTTCGGGTCGGTGGTTTTGTTGAAGCGTTCGGGGTGTTTCGCGCGGGCTGCAGCGAGGGTTGCCGAGCGTTCTTTGGCGACGCCGGCGGCGTGGCCGTAGTGGACGTTTGCGGGGGTGTGGAAGCCGATTCCGGAGTGTTGGTGGTGATGGTTGTACCAGTCCACGAAACCGCTGATAAAGGCTCCGGCGTCGTGCACTGAGGCGAAGCGTTCGGGGAATTCCGGACCATATTTCAGGGTTTTGAAAATCGCCTCACTGTACGGGTTATCATTCGACACCCGGGGCCTGGAGTGGGACCTCGTGACCTCCAGATCCGAGAGCAGCGCGGCGACGGTTTTCGACGTCATGGACGTTCCCCGGTCCGCGTGCACGACCTGGGGGATGCCGTGGATCCCGAAGATTCCCTTCATCATTTCCACGGCCAGCACCCCGGATTCGGTGGCGTGGACGTGCGCGCCGACGATGAACCTGGAATGGATATCGACCATCATGTAGCAGTCAAAATACCTTCCCTTGACCGGGCCCGCGAGCTTTGTAATATCCCACGTAAAAACTTGTCCCGGGGCCGTGGCCACCAGCTCGGGAACCGTCCGGGGTGGGTGTTTGGCCAGCCGGCGGCGCTCCTTGACCAACCGGTTTTCCTCCAGCACCCGGTAAAACGTCGACAGGGACCCCAGATAGGTCCCCTGATCCAGCAGCTTCGTATAGACCTGCATTGGTGCCAGGTCCACGAACTCCGGTGAGTTCAGTGCCGCCAGGATCTCCGCCCTCTCGGCGGCGGTGAGTTTGTTCTTCGGGACCACCGGCGCATGGTCCCGCGGCGGGGCCGGTTTCCGGTTCGAGGTCGTCCTGGAAACACCGGTCAATGATGCCGCCCGGCGTGTGGGGATCTTCAGTTCCAGCATCGACCGGTAGGTGGCCATCAGCGTTTCTTGGACCGGGGCCCGTCCGGCATATCCTCTGAGGC
>NZ_JAGGPM010000070.1:0-678 GCF_018613835.1 Arthrobacter sp. ISL-5
CGGAATTTTTCAAGCTGAACGGTACCAACGGGAGTTAGGCGGCTAACTGTTCGGTGATTTCCTTGGGTTGGTTGATCCACGCTGGTCCGGGGAGCGCGAGGATTTTCGGGTCGGTGGTTTTGTTGAAGCGTTCGGGGTGTTTCGCGCGGGCTGCAGCGAGGGTTGCCGAGCGTTCTTTGGCGACGCCGGCGGCGTGGCCGTAGTGGACGTTTGCGGGGGTGTGGAAGCCGATTCCGGAGTGTTGGTGGTGATGGTTGTACCAGTCCACGAAGCCGCTGATGAATGCCCCGGCGTCGTGGACTGAGGCGAAGCGTTCGGGGAATTCCGGACCGTATTTCAGGGTCTTGAAAAGCGCCTCACTGTACGGATTGTCATTGCTTACCCGAGGTCTGGAGTGGGACCTCGTGACCTCCAGATCCGAGAGCAGCGCGGCGACGGTTTTCGACGTCATGGACGTTCCCCGGTCCGCGTGCACAACCTGGGGGATGCCGTGGATCCCGAAGATTCCCTTCATCATTTCCACGGCCAGCACCCCGGATTCGGTGGCGTGGACGTGCGCGCCGACGATGAACCTGGAATGGATATCGACCATCATGTAGCAGTCAAAATACTTCCCCCTCACCGGGCCCGCGAGCTTGGTAATATCCCACGTAAAAACTTGTCCCGGGGCCGTGGCCA
>NZ_JAGGPM010000070.1:753-6649 GCF_018613835.1 Arthrobacter sp. ISL-5
GCAGCTTCGTATAGACCTGCATGGGTGCCAGGTCCACGAACTCCGGTGAGTTCAGTGCCGCCAGGATCTCCGCCCTCTCGGCGGCGGTGAGTTTGTTCTGCGGCACCACCGGCGCATGGTCCCGCGGCAGGGCCGGTTTCCGGTTCGCGGTCGTCCTGGAAACACCGGTCAATGATGCCGCCCGGCGTGTGGGGATCTTCAGTTCCAACCGCGGCCTGACCTCTTGCTTGTTGTACTCGAAGTTAGGCTTCGGCCCAGGTGTTAGCACCTATCAGAGGGTCGGCGTGGTCGTCGGCGAACTTCCTCCCGCCAACTGAACCGCCCGCTTCGTGACCTCTATGTAGGGTCCGGGCGTGGTCAGGTGAGGCACGTGTGCGGCGCCTTCAATCGTCTCGCGTGTGACCTGGGGAATCAGGCTTTCCAGTTGATCAATGATGCGTGGGAATATTGGCGGACTTTCAGATCCTTGCGTGAGTCGTACCGGCATGGCAAGACCGCCGAGAGCGCCTTTGTCGATGCTGTATTCATTAGGATCCTTGATCTCATCGAGGAAGGTGGGGGCGTTCCGAATGAACATCTCCTTCACAGGGGGCGGGAATTGGGTGTCCCAGGTGCCGGGGCCAAAGGCCACCTCCTCGACGAACTGCCGTGCCGCGCCTGCGTGGTCGCCAGCCGCGATACTCCGGCCCACGGACTCTAGGCTCCGGGAGGTCTGTGACAGCATTGCCTGGCTCTCGGGATCGTCTTCGAGCAGGTCCATGAGCGGGGGTTCGTGGCACGTCAGAGACCGGAACACCCTCGGCTCCCTGATGGCCAGCCTTAAGGCGATATTGCCGCCCGCAGAGTTCGTCACCACATGTGCCGGAGCCAGGTCGAGGGCCTCCAGCAGCCCGACGAGGTCGTCGCCGTCCTCATCCCAGCTGCCCTGGGTCTCGGGCCTCTCACTCTGCGAGTGACCTCGCCGGTCGTAGACCAGCACCTGGAAGGACTCGGCCAAGCCTTCAAGTACCTGTCCCCACGACGTGGTATCCGCCCATGACCCGTGCACCAGGGCCACTGGATCCCCCGCTCCGTGGAGTTCATAGTAGAGGTTCACGCCGTTCACCCGTGCAATAGCCATCGAACTCTCCTCAGTCTTCTTTGACCCGTCCCACGCCAGACTTACCTAGGGGCCGTGGAAGGTCAATCCCCTATGCCTTGTTGATCATTGCGGCACACCGCACCGGTGCTTGCTTGCGCCAAGCACCCGCTGCTGGACAGGAGCGCCTTCGGGCATTTTGGCCATGCAGAAGGTTGCCGTCGCCGGTGCCGACGGGTCTCGGCTGCTTGACAACATCATTGAGATTCCTTCGGATTATCGTGCCCGCTCCGGCCCCATCCAACCCCTCCTTCGTCGGGGCCTGCGGCCCGCACAATCGGCTCCGGCGCTCCTTCGTCGCTTATTTCCTGCGCAGATTGCACAAGCCTTGCCCTTCGGGTGGACAGGGCCTCCGTCGGGCACAGCTCCGCAAGCTTCGCCAGCAGGCAAAAAACAACTGTGAGTCTTTACGTGGCTGGTCTGGGACTAGCTGGCAGTGTTGATGCCGGTCGTTCTGCCTGGTGCGTGACTCGAAAAAACAATTGCCCTTGAGGGTGCGTTTCCCCCGATTTGTCCGCGCTTGGTGGAGCGGCCGGCGCTGGCCTGTCCCACGTCGTTGGCTTGATTAGAAGCTTGTCCAGCCTTTAGAGGTTGTGGCTCATCACAGTTTTGCCGCGGGGTGACTCTTCCCAGGTCCGGCGCCGGTCGTGCTGCGGCCATTCTTGCCCGTTCGAAAGGAAGGAGGGTGGCCGCGTTGACTATCGTTGCGCAGACCCGCCCGTTCGTCATCGGCGTGGACTGTCACGCCCGCACACACACACTTACGCCATCATCGAGGCCAGTACCAAGCGACAGGTCGCGTGCGAGCAGTTCCCGACCACCCCGGCAGGGATTTCCCGCGCACTTGCCTGGGCGGGCCGACGGACAGACGGCGATATGGGGTGTCTGTGGGCTGTTGAGGGTATCGGCTCCTATGGTGCACGTCTGGCCAAGGCAGTAACCGACGCCGGCTACGACGTCGCCGAAGCACCACGAATGAACGCCCGCGGCCGCCGAGGGCTGGGCAAATCCGACCCGTTGGACGCCGCCGCCATCGGAACCGCTGTCCTGGGCTTGGAGGAGTCCCAACTCCGGGCTCCGCGACAGAATGAAGGAACCCGTGCCGGACTCAGGATCCTGGGTGCAGCCCGGGATCAGCTGACCCGGGAACGAACAATGAATGTCAATGCACTCATCGCCCTCCTCCGGGCACATGACCTTGGAATCGACGCCCGTAAACCTCTGGTTCCCGCCCAGATCGCCACCATCACTAGATGGCGGGAACGACAGGAGCAGATAGAACTATCGATCGCGCGCGAGGAAGCAGTTCGGTTGGCGCGCCGCGTTCTCGAAGTGACCACTCAGCTCGCGGCGAACCAGAAGCGCATGACAGAACTGATCCAGCAAAGTCCCGCCGCCCCGCTGTTGGAGATGGTGGGCGCTGGCGCCGTTTCAGTCGCTGCCGTCCTGACGGCTTGGTCGCATCCAGGAAGGGTTCGCAGCGAAGCTGCTTTCGCGTCATTGGCAGGGGTGAATCCCTTGCCGGCCTCAAGCGGTAACACTGTCCGTCACAGGCTCAACAGGGGCGGTGATAGGCGCCTCAATCGTGCCTTGCACACCATCACCATGACCCGGATGGTTCACCATCCCGGAACGCGGGAGTACGTCGCCAAACGCACCCAAGAAGGCCGCGGCTACCGCGAAATCCGAAGATCCCTCAAGCGCTACCTTGCCCGAACCCTTTACCGTCAGCTCAACACCCTTTACGCCTCCATGGATCCAGCCCGACCACATGTTGCAGGGGCAGAGCCCAGCCAACTCGCCGGAGCGTATCGCGATTCCGCGCCACGCCTAGGCCTCATCGCTGCCCCAGCGTCCTAGCGCGATGATCGCCTCACGCAAGGCAAGCCCGCGATCGGTCAGCGCGTAGGCCCGGGTGTTGTGCCGGAGGGGCAGCCGGGACAGTACCCCGGCCGCTTCGAGCTCGCGCAGGCGGGTCGCGAGAATGTTCGTCGGCACTCCGAGGTCGCGCTGCAGATCTCCGTAGCGCTGCGGCCCGTCGAGCAGCCGCTCCACGATGAGCAGGGCCCACCGTGCTCCAACGATATCGAGGGCCGCGGCGAGGTCGCTCACTCGGTCGGATCGGCGTCCGGCTTCATCCAAAACGGTGAGTAGTGGTAGCCGTCAGGGTCGTCGAACTGGCGCTGGTACATGAAGGGGTAGTCGTCGATATCACCGATCCGCCCGCCGGCGGCACCGGCGCGCTCGACGAGCTCATCGACCGCCTGACGGCTGCCGAGGTCGAACGAGACCGTGACCTTCGAGGGGGTGTCGGGTCCGCCGACCAGCTCCTCGGCGCCGCCGACGCTCGCATACATCTCGCGGCTGCCGAGCATGACGTACTGCTCGGGCGCGATCGCGAAGCATGACACGTTGTGATCGGACATCTCTGGGTTGAGGGTCCAGCCGAGAGCGGTGTAGAAGGCGGTCGCGCGCTCGACGCTCTCGACCGGGCAGGTGATGAAAAGGCTCATGCGTCCCATACTTGCAAAATGCAAGTGCGACGTCAAGACTCGGCCGCGCGGTCCGCGACTTCCGGGCGTGTAGGAGCACGTTCAGGTACGGACGAGTAATAAGGACCAAACCGTGCGTTCGGCAATGGTGCAGGCAGGGGTCTTTAACCGGGCGTCGCCGCATCGCTCAGGCCGAGATGTCTTATATGGCCGCGCCCGGCTGACGGGATTCGAGGCGCCCGGGTTATGAGACACATCGCCTCGGTTCGTAGCAGGGTTCAGCTGCACGGAAGGGGATCCTTTACCGGGCGCCGCCGCGAGTGAGCGTGACCAGTAACGGTCGTATTCGTGCGCTGGCCACACCGCATCGTCCGCGGCTCCTGACGCCGCGCCAATTCGCGGAACGCCGACACTGACCTTTGCACGAAACACTGGACGTGTGGAGTTGGTCGCTCTGTGGCGGCGTTTTTTGGTCGCTCCGTGTCGCAACAGTGCCCGTAAGGCGAGCACCTATTCCCAATACATCGCAGCCGCACGTGAGCAGAGGCGCATCTCATGACCGCCGACACGAAACGCCGAGGCTAGTCGACGCACCGGATCGCGTCGCAGACGTTCACGGCTGGGCGTGACGCTCCAACGCGTCCAGAGTCGTCTCGGGCGATGTGTTGAAGCAGAAGGTGATTCCGGGCGATTCCGCATTGCACACGTTGATGATCCGTTCGAAGAGCTCGGTGTACTCCGGGATCATCCTGATGCCGCCCCCGATCATCACGAGGCCGAAACGATCACGACCGAACGCCGAGCGAATCTCTGCTTCGGCCTCGTCCGGGGAGGTGCCGATCAGGCAGTTGACGGCGTCGAAGCCGGCGGCCGTAGTGGCCCCGAACCCCGCTTCGATCCGTTCGGTCATCGTGGCCTCGTCGAGGCCAGGAGGCAGCTTGCTATAGTCGAGGGCTCGCGCGTGGATGCCGATCATGAGGATTCGAGTCATGGGCCTCATTGTGGCATGCACGCCTCACCAACGAGTTAGCCAAACCGCACCACCAATCAGGCGGGCCCGCTGGATCCTTGCTCGACCCGCCCCGCCCCAGATGAGCTGTTCCTGTAGTGCAGAGGACTCCTGACGTTCCGTGCAGACGACTTCGGAAAATGACATCGGTGGGCCGGCCCCAGGTTGCGACCGCCCGTTAGACGGTGGCTCAGCGGACGCCGCTGCGTCCGATTGGGGATCGGCTTGCGGGCACCTATGCACCGATGCGGACGTAATCCTCTTTATCATCTCGTGCACGAGATGACGTTAAATTCTCTATGACGCGGGACACATTCATGGAATTGCCGACTTCGTAGAGACTCCGCCAGCTGAGCTGTCCGCGGTGCGCGCTCGTCGCTACTGAGCGTGGTGAACGTAGAGGTCGCGGAGCAGCGCGATCTCGGCTCCGTGGTGCAGGATCTCCTGGTTCTCCCACCACACGATCGACGGAAACGTCTCCTCGGCATCGCTGCCGTACGGGTAGCTGCTTAGCCCGGTCCGGTCATAGTCGGACTCATCGACACTGAGTAGTACCCGGCGCCAGTCGGCTGCGGCCTGACGGAACCTCTCGATAGCGCCAGCTGCATCTGGTCGTGATTCGTACGTCGCTCGATCGAACGTTCGGTCGCCCCCGAGGTGGTTGGATCGGCCCAACAGCGTCTCGGAGATGTGGTCAAGCCGCCAGGCGATCGTCGTGAGGGGCGGAGGCCACGGACTTTCGGGGGCGCCATCTCGCCCCCACTCACCCGCACCGATGAGCTTGATCGCGCCCGGTCCGGGCCCATCGGCGCGCCTCCGTACCGACCAGCACGCGTCGACCGGTTCCCAGAGGTACTCGGCGTCCGTCAGTACCGGTACGTCGACGTCGCTGTCATCACCCGAGTTGCTGGTGGGCCCGGCGAGGCGAGTGAGTAGTCGTTCCGTCGCCCAGTCGTACTGCTCGAGCAGTGGCTTGAGGCGCTGGTTGGTCATCATGGCATGCAGCCTATACCCCACGAGATGCCGTTAGGCGCCTACGCACGGTCGATGTTCGTCTTCGGGGCATCTGCTGGCTGTCCACGACCAAGTGCCCGCCAAGGGATCCTTTAGCGGACGTCCTGCAGGTTCCATGGGCTGATCGTCGGAAGCTAAGCCTTGATCCACCGATCTGCCTGGTTGGATGATCTGATTCCGGTTTCGGCGGTTTTTCGGGCTGAGGGCGTGCCGGAGCGCCGGGCCTCGCTGCCGTTGGGTGTT
>NZ_JAGGPM010000007.1 GCF_018613835.1 Arthrobacter sp. ISL-5
GAGAGTAGGTCACCGCCGGACACTATTTATGGCTCAGGCCCCGACAACGTATGTCGGGGCCTGATCCTTTTAACGACACCTCGATCAAACGCACTCGGCTGTTTCCGACACCCACAACCAGGCCAGACGCTGGACGCTCTCTCACTACCCGTGGCGCAGGACCGGACGCTCTCTCACTACCCGTGGCGCAGGACCGGACGCTCTCTCACTACCCGTGGCGCAGGACCGGACGCTCTCTCACCACCCGCAACTTTTTACGTGACGCTCTCTCACATCCTGCACCTTTCCGGGGGACGCTCTCTCACTACCCGCCGCGTAGGACCGCACGCTCTCTCATCACCCCTAACGCCGGCCGGGCACCCACGCCAACGCGCCGCCGTCGTCACCGGCCAAACCGAGAGAGCGACCGCGATCATCCCGCAGGGAGTGAGAGAGCGTCCGTGATTAGCCCGCAGGAAGTGAGAGAGCGTCCGCGACGATCCGGCAGGAAGTGAGAGAGCGTCCGCGATTACTGGGCAGGAAGTGAGAGAGCGTCGCCGTAGGGAGTGCGGGAGGTGAGAGGGGGTTTCGACCGGGCTCAACCAACGGGCCGCCGCTGATCGGGCTTCTCGAGATTCAGGCGGCGAAGATCCAGGCGCCGAATACCGGCTGCGGCTACGCCTGGTAGCTGGGGGTATGTTCGACACCATGAGCCTTACGTGTACCGGTAGAGTTGGTGCCCATGGAAAACCTCTTCAGCCACGCCGCCGGCCCCGGCTCCAATGAGCCCATCCCGGCCGAAAGCCTGGACCCGGTGATCTGCACCGTGGTAGTACCCGGACTGGTGTCGCGTGCCTTCATGGGCTTCACCGATCACACGCACTTGTGGTGGCCGATGGAGACCAACAGCGTGTACGGCCCGGGTTCCTACGTGGAGTTTGAGGAGAACCTGATCCTTGAGACTGCCGACGACGGCAGGAGCACCACTTGGGGAACGATCGATGACTGGCAGCCTCCGCTGTCCTTCCACGCCTCCTGGTACCCCGGCACCACGGCACTGTGGTCGACGGAACTGAGGATTGCGTTCCGGGCGGTCGATGACGGCACCGAGGTCCGTGTGGTGCATGATGGCTGGGAAGGCGCCGAGGACCCGGCGGGCACGCGTGCCAGCTACGAGAAGGCGTGGCCCGACGTCCTGGAACGGTTCGTGCGGTTCATGGGCGGCGCGGAAGCCTAGGCCGGCGGCACAGCCGTACTCGACCGGATGACGAACTTCGTCGGATACTCGGTGTCGAGCACCTCCTGGTCCGATCCGCCGTCGAGCCCGTCCAGCAGCAGGCGAACCGCCAGCGCGCCCTGGCCACGCGGATCCTGGTCGATGGTGGTCAGGCCGAACAGCGCGCCCAGTTCGTGCCCGTCCATTCCGATGACCGACAGGTCATCCGGAACCCGGAGCCCGAAATCGCGGGCGGCGAGGATGGTGCCGATTGCCATCTCATCGGAGGCGGCGAAGACGGCCGTCGGCCGCTCTGTAACCCCACCCAGTAGCGAGCGGGCTGCAGCGTAGGCACCCTGGACCGTGAAGTCCGCCGTAACGGTCCACTCCGGCCGCACACTGAGCCCGGCGGCCAGCATTGCCTTTTCATAGCCGGCAAGGCGGGTGCGGGGGATCTTGAAGTCCTGCTCGTACGTGGAGTCCCCGGTCAGGTGCGCGATCCGAGTGTGGCCCAGCCGTATCAGATGATTCACTGCTGCCTCGGCGAGGCCATGATCGTCGATACGGATGGTGGAGGCCCCCGGCAACGGCCCGCCGATTCCCACGATGGGGCGGTGGATCGCCAGCATCTGCGCAATCTCGGATTCTGTGAGGGCGAGTGCAACCGCAATGACAGCGTCAACGCGCTTGCGCAGGAGAAAGTCGTTGAGGACACTCTGCCGGCGCGCGGAGCGCTCGGTGATGTTGTACAGGGTCAGGTCGTAGCCGGCATCCAGCAGCGCCGCCGAGACCCCCTCCACCACCGAGGCAAAGTACCAGCGGTGGACGGAGGGCACCACGAGGCCGATGTTGTAGTTCCGGCCGGAGGCGAGGCTTGACGCCTGGTACGACGGCACGAAGCCGAGGTCCGCAGCTGCCGCCTGGGCACGCGCACGGCTCTTAGGCGACACGTGGCCCCTGCCGCTCAAGGCACGCGAAACGGTGGCCACGGAGAGCCCGGCACGTTCCGCGACGTCCTTGATGCCGGCCATGTACCTAGCTTTCCGAGTCCTCTGCTGAAATCCGCAACCAAACGGTCTCTCCAGAGCTTATTCCATGCCAGCCGTCGGCCAATTCATGGTCCGCGGAGGAGCTGCGGAGCAGCACTTCGCCGGCTGGAAGTTCGATGGACTCGTTGCCCATATTCATGACCACCAGGACGTCGCCGTTGAGGAACGCCAGCGAAGAGCCCGTGCACCATTCCTCGGCCCACGACAGGGAACCACGCCCGAGGCCGAGCTCGCGGCGGGCCGCCAGCATGCGCCGGTAGAGATTCAGGTGCGACGACGGATCCGCGGCCTGGGCATCCCGGGCCAGCTCCGTAAAGCTCTCCGGCTGCGGAAGCCAGGGGTGCTCGCCGTCGCCGAAGCCGTTGTGCCGCTCCGAGGCACGCCACGGCAGCGGTACGCGGCAACCGTCGCGGCCCAGCCGGGCGCCGCCCGTCCGTTTAAACGTCGGGTCCTGCCGCTGGTGGCCAGGGATGTCGATGCCGTCAGGGAGGCCGAGTTCCTCGCCCTGATAGAGGTAGGCGCCGCCCGGCAGGCCCAGCGTGAACAAGGACGCGGCCGCGGCCCGGGACCTGCCCAGCGCGTGATCCGGCTGGGGGTCCTCCGGCCCGATCCCGTCCCCTTCGCGCGGCCCCGACCAGTCGTAGCCAAAGCGGGTGGCGTGCCGGACGACGTCGTGGTTGGAGAGCACCCAGGTGCTGGGGGCGCCGACGGCATCCAGCGACGTCAGAGACTCCGTGACAGTGGTGCGTAGCCGTTGGAGGTCCAGTCCGGCATGCAGGTACGGGAAGTTGAACGCCTGGTGCATTTCGTCCGGCCGGACCCAGTCGGCCAGCCGGGGAAGCGGGTCAACGTTGGCTTCCGCGCAGAGGATGCGATCGGGCCCGTACTCCTCAAGAATCCGCCGCCAAACCCGGTAGATGTCGTGCAGCGCAGGCTGGCCGAACATCGGGGCTTCATGGCCGGGAAAGCCGTCTGAGCTGCTGCCGTCCGCGCGCCCGTCCCATGCCGGCAGGCCCGGCGCTTTGACCAGGGCGTGCGCCACATCCACCCGGAACCCGGAGACTCCCCGGTCAAGCCAGAAGCGCAGGACGCGCTCAAACTCGTCATGGACGGCACGGTTGTCCCAGTTGAAGTCCGGCTGCGAGGAATCGAACAGGTGCAGGTACCACTGACCCGGCTCGCCGTCGGGTTCGGTGATGCGGGTCCAGGCCGAGCCGCCGAAGTGTGATTGCCAGTTGTTGGGCGGCTCCTCGCCCGTGGGGCCGGCGCCGTCGCGGAAGATGAACATGTCCCGTTCCGGGCTGCCCGCTCCTGCGGCGAGGGCGGCCTGGAAATCGCGGTGTTGGTCGGAGCAGTGGTTGGGGACAAGGTCCACGATCACCCTCACGCCCAGCCGGTTGGCCTCCGCGACCAGTCCGTCGAAGTCGCCCAGCTTGCCGAACAGGGGGTCGACGTCGCAATAGTCGCTGACGTCGTAGCCGGCATCGCGCTGTGGCGAACGGTAGAAGGGGGAGAGCCACATCGCGTCGATGTCCAGTTCCGCCAGTTGCTGGAGCTCCGCCGTGATGCCGGCCAGATCGCCGATGCCGTCTCCGTTCAGGTCGCGGAACGACCGGGGGTACACCTGGTAGATGACGGCAGAGCGCCACCATCCGTGGGCGTGGTCGGCTGCGTGAACCGGTGTCAGGGAGCCGGCAAGGGGGCTGGCAGTGTGTAGCAATGAGTCAACAGACATTTGGCCAGCTTAGAGGGGCGCAATGGCGAAATGAAAGCGTTTCCAGTCCACAGCGCCATGACAGTTTCCGTAAAGGCACCTACCGGATGCCACTTATGGCCACACCAAACTGGAAGCGTTTGCAGGCGAGGCGGGAGGGCGCCCCGGCGCCGGGATGCCCGCAAAACTACGCCACCCCGACATCTAGACTGGAATCCACATGTGATCGGAACGGGAGAGCCAATGGGCAGCATTGCTGACGAACTCACTTCAGTCCTGGGGCCAGGCAAGGTAGTCCACGACGAGTCTGCCCTGGCTGCCTACGCGGTGGACCAGGCGCCGGTGCTGGACTACCAGCTGCCGCTTGCCGTCGTGTTTGCCGGCTCGGTGGCTGACGTCCAGGCGACTGTCAGGACGTGTGCAGCCCGCAACGTGCCGATTGTGCCGCGCGGGGCCGGCACGGGGGTCTCGGGCGGCGCGCACGCCAGCGAGGGATCGGTTGTTCTCAGCCTGGAACGGATGAACCGGATCCTGGACCTGAATCCGGACGATGAGACCGCTGTGGTTGAACCGGGTGTGGTCAACGCCGACCTTAACGACGCCGCTGCGCGGCACGGGCTCATGTTCGCTCCGGACCCGGCCAGTTTCCGGACGTCAACGATCGGCGGAAATGTTGCCACCAATGCCGGCGGGCTGCGGTGCGCCAAGTACGGGGTGACCCGGGATTCGGTGCTGGCGCTGGACGTGGTGCTCGCTGACGGCAGCCTGATCCACACCGGCCACCAGACCTTCAAGGGCGTGGCTGGCTACGACCTCACGGGGCTGTTCGTCGGTTCCGAGGGGACGCTGGGAATTGTGGTGGGCGTGACGGTGCGGCTCAAGTACCTGTCACGCGAGGTGCACACCATTGCCGCGTTCTACCCGGACTTCCGGCAGGCCGCCGCCGGGGTGCTCGCCGTGGGCAAGTCCCGCGTACAGCCCGCCATCATGGAACTGCTCGACGGCGGGTCCCTCGCCCAGCTGGACGAGATCCACGGCTCGGACCTGGCCTCCCGGGGCGCCTCGCTGCTCCTGATCCAGACTGACGGCTTCGGCGCGGCGGCGGAGGCCGACGTCGTGCGCGAAGTTCTTGCCGCGGGTGGTGCCGTGGTCACCACCGAAGCCAGCGCGGAAGCCGAGCAGCTGGTGGAGCTGCGGCGCAACAGCAGGGGAGTCGAAGTCGATGACCAGTACCGGGTGGGCGAGGACGTCGCCGTCCCGCGCTCCCGGCTGGTGGACTATGTGGCCGCCCTTGAATCACTGGCGGAGGTCCACGACGTGAAGCTGAAGGTGGTGGCGCATGCGGGCGACGGAAACCTGCACCCCACCTTCTGGGTGGACCGCGTGAACGACCAGGTGGACGCGGACGCCATGCGGCGACTGAACAAGACCCTCGACGCGTCAATCGCGGTGGCACTGGGCATGGGCGGCACCATTACGGGCGAGCACGGCGTGGGGCAGTACAAGCTGCGCTGGCTCGGCCTGGAGCAGCCCGAGCCCATCCGCGAGCTGCAGCACCGGATCAAGGAGCTCTTCGACCCTGCGGGACTATTCAACCCGGGCAAGGCCATCTAGATTCTGGTATTCCAAAATACGCCGTGTCCTTGCTCTTCGGGACGGGCGCGGTGTTGGAGCGCGAGGCGAGGGCCGGGAATTCCACCTGCTCCTGGACAGCTGGGCGGGTCCGGAACTCGGCAAGGGCTACCAGTGGTCAGAGGAGTACTTCCGCAACCGCCGCGCGAATGTTTTCACGGCCGGGGAACGCCAGCAGATCCGCGAATATGCCCTGATCCAACTGGTCCTGCACGGCATCACCACGTACATGCCGATCGCCTCCGAGGTCCATTCCGAATGGGCGGAAACATTCGACGAGCTCGCGGGGATGGCCGAGACCAGCAGCCGGCTGGGGTTGCGCGGCTACCTCGGGCCGGCCTACCGCGCCGGGGTCAACGTGGTGCGGGAGAACGGCGTGAGAATGTCAAACTGATTTGAGCCCACTTTGGCGTTGAATCGCAGCCTGATTCGGGACCACCTTGTGTCCGGGGGCGTTGTTGGTTCCATCCATGTGTGAGATGCAGGAGGGTCCGCAGTGAGGTTGCGGACCGCGGCCGGCCCGCATGCGAGGCCTTCTTTGCGAATCAGAGCCGCTGACGTGCGTCGATACGCTCGTTGTGCGATGTCTCTGGCAGCGTCGGAGGATTTCGGCTTGTATGCGGCCAGTTCGTCTTCTCCGTGAGTTCGGCCTCTTTCCGTTTCTGGCCACCGGTTCTATGGTCGGGGTCGTTGTGGGCAGGTGCCGGCACCTTCGGGATCTATCGCGGGCCGCTCCAACGGACCGGACCGTGGGTAAGGTGTGGCCGAGCTTACGATTTATTGGTTAGGAGAGTCTCCTTGCCGTAAGTGATTGACATACGCCTTTGCGTAGTTCCGATACTGGGTGAGGACTTGCGGCGCGCTGACTGTGGCGGGGACTTCACTGATGCTGGGGGTCCAGTAGGGCCATGCTCCCCCGAGGATGCCCGCTGCCTGGCGCGCGGCGCCGTCTGCGACATATTCGCCGGGTTCGGGTACCACCACCGGCAGCCCGAAGACTGCCGCGGCGACCTGCTGGACTGCCCGGGACTGCGCCCCGCCGCCCACCAAGATGATCCGGGCGGCAACGACGCCCTGGGCCTCGAGCGCCGCGAGGCCGTCGGCGAGGGAGCAGACCACCCCTTCGATTGCGGCCCTAGCCATGTTGACAGGCGTGTAATTGGCTAGAGTGAGCCCGTGTACGGAGCCCCTGGCCTGGGGAAGGTTGGGCGTGCGCTCACCCTCGAAATAGGGGATCAAGGTCAGGCCGTCCGCCCCCGCCGGAGCGCTAAGTGCCAATTCTGTGAGCCCTTCTAGGCTGACGCCGAGCACCCGAGCGGTCGCGTCGAAGATCCGGGTGGCGTTCAGTGTGCAGGCCAGCGGCAGGAAGTTTCCTGAGGCGTCGGCGAAGCCGGCCACTAGGCCGGAAGGATCGGCAGCCGGCGTCGGCGAGACAGCAAAAACAGTCCCGGATGTCCCGAGTGACACGACTACATCGCCGGGCCGAGCGTGAACTCCTAGTGCAGCCGCGGCGTTGTCTCCGGCGCCGGGTCCGATCAGTGTCCCGGACGGTGTCTTGCCAGCTGATTCCAGCGGGCCGATCACTGCGGGCAGCACCGGTACGTGGCCAAGCGCTTTGCCTACGAGGTCCGTCAGATATGCTCCGCGCGCGGCGGAATAGTAGCCGGTGCCCGAAGCATCTGAGCGATCCGTCGTCAGTAACTGAAGCGATGACGGACCTGATCCAGGGCCGTGGCCGGCCAGACGCCAGCTGAGCCAGTCGTGGGGAAGGCAGATGGCTGCCACCCGGCGGGCATTGTCAGGTTCATTGCGTGCAAGCCACCGCAGCTTGGTGATCGTCAGGGAGGCCACCGGTACGGTGCCCGTGGCTTGCGCCCAGAATACGGAGCCGGCGTCGAGGTCTCCGTTTCCGGCCTCAGCGATGAGTTGGAGCGCGTCCTCAGAAGAACGCGTGTCGTTCCACAAGAGAGCCGGGCGAACCACGTAGCCGGACGAATCCAAGCAAACCATGCCGTGCTGCTGGCCGCCGATAGAGACGGCGGCGACGTCGTCGAGACCGCCTGCCAGAGCTACCGCCTCCTGAAGGGCAGTCCACCAGTGCTCGGGGTGGACCTCAGTGCCCGCGGGGTGAGCGGCGCGGCCCTGTCGGACCAGGTCACCGGTGAATGCGTCACGGATCACCACTTTGCATGACTGGGTGGAACTGTCGATTCCTGCTACCAACGGCATGGACGGATTCTTTCTGAAAAAGCTGCCGCCGGATCGGGGACCCGGCGGCAGCGGAACGACGACTCGGTTGGGTTTCGGCTTAGCGGGCGCCGAGCAGGTGCTCGATCGCCAGCTGGTTGAGCTGGACGAACGCGAAAGAGCGCTCTGCAGCCTTGTCGGCGTCAAACTCCGCAAACGCGGTGCCGTCCGCCAGCAGATCGGCGGTGGTCTCGCCGGCGCTGAGCGTCGGTTCGCCCAGTTCGAAGACACCGGAGGCGGCCAGCGCGGCCTGGACTTCGGGGTCGGCACGGAACGCCAGGGCGCGTTCCTTCAGCATCAGGTACATGGACATGTTCGCTTTGGCGGAGTTCCAGACGCCGTCGTAACCGTCTGTGCGGGAGGGCTTGTAGTCGAAGTGCCGGGGACCGTCATACTTCGGGCCGCCGTTGGGGAAGCCGTTCTCCAGGAGATCTACGGTGAAGAAGGCGCTGGTGAGGTCGCCGTGGCCGAAGACAAGGTCCTGATCGAATTTGATGCCGCGCTGGCCGTTAAGGTCGATGTGGAACAGCTTGCCCGCCCACAATGCCTGGGCGATGCCATGGGTGAAGTTCAGGCCGGCCATCTGCTCGTGGCCGGTTTCCGGGTTGAGGCCGACGATGTCGCCGTGCTCAAGCTGGGCGATGAAAGCCAAGCCGTGGCCCACGGTAGGCAGGAAGATGTCGCCGCGGGGTTCGTTGGGCTTGGGCTCCAGAGCGATGCGCAGGCTGTAGCCCTTCTCCTTGATGTAGGCGGCCGCCGTGTCGACGCCTTCCTTCATGCGGTCCAGAGCAGCGGAGAGATCCTTGGAGCCGTCGTATTCGCTGCCTTCGCGGCCGCCCCACATGACGAAGGTGTCTGCACCGAGCTCGGCGGCGAGGTCGATGTTCTTCAGGACCTTGCTAAGCGCGAAACGCCGGATGGAGCGGTCGTTGGAGGTGAATCCGCCGTCCTTGAAGACCGGGTGGCTGAACAGGTTAGTGGTGACCATCGGGACCTTCAGCCCGGTCTCGGCGAGGGCTGCCGTGAAGTTCTTCAGGATCAGGTCCCGCTCGGCTGCGCTGGCATCGAAGGGAATCAGGTCGTTGTCGTGGAAAGTGATGCCGTAGGCGCCAAGTTCGCTGAGCTTGTGAACGGCTTCCACGGGGTCCAGAGCGGTTCGAGTGGCTTGGCCAAAAGGATCTGCCCCGGTCCACCCGACTGTCCAAAGTCCGAAAGTGAATTGGTCCTGAGGCGTAGGCGTCGATGTCATGTGTCCTCCAGAAATGGGTTAGTTGTCGTGGACAACCTATTCCCAGGCTCAGATTGTTGTCAAGATACTTCTGGTACGCAGCTCAAGGACGAGCAGCACCAATGCAAGACGACGCCCCCCCTCACGAAAATGAGACTTGCATCACGTGAAAATTGCGGCTAAGTTGTGGTCAGCAACATTTCAAAAAAGGTTTCGCATGAAACCTGCGTATCGGCTGACCAGCTTCCTCCGCTTATGAAGGGGCGAAGTGTGTGCGGCGACCCAAAATTCAAATTGTTGTCCTGTTCAGAGAAGAAAGAAACAACAACATGTCACTATCCAAATCGTTGGCCGCCGTCGGTACAGTAGCGGCCCTGAGTCTTTCGCTCGCCGCGTGCGGCGGAAGTTCAGCCCCCCAGGCAGCCGGATGCAACGTGGGAATCTCCATGCCCACCCGGAGTCTCGAGCGCTGGATCAACGACGGTGAGGGCCTGCGGTCGAAGCTCGCAGCCGCCGGTTGCACCGTCGATCTCCAGTACGCCGACAACAAGACCGACCAGCAGATCAGCCAAATCCAGAACCAGGTGGCCGGCGGGTCAAAGATATTGGTCGTCGCCGCCATCGACGGCGCTGCCCTGGCCCCCGTCCTCGCTGAGGCCAAAAAGCAGGATGCTACTGTCATCGCCTACGACCGTCTGATCAACGGCACCGAGGACGTTGACTACTATGCGACCTTTGACAACTACAAAGTGGGCCAGCTGCAGGGCCAGTACATTGAGGACACCCTGAAACTCAAGGACGGCAAGGGGCCTTTCAACCTTGAAGCGTTTGCCGGCAGTCCCGATGACAACAACGCGAAGTTCTTCTTTGCCGGTGCCTGGGATGTACTTTCTCCCTACATCCAGAAGGGCCAGCTGACGGTTCCGTCGGGCAAGGCGCCGAAATCCGCTGCCGAATGGGCGTCCATCGGTATTCAGGGCTGGGCCAGTGACAAGGCCCAGGCGGAAATGGACAACCGCCTGTCTTCCTTCTATGGCGGAGGCAAGAAAGTGGATGTCGTCCTCTCCCCGAACGACAGCCTTGCCATTGGAATTGAGGCATCCCTGAAATCGGCAGGTTACAAACCGGGTGCGGATTACCCGATTATCACCGGCCAGGACGCTGATAAAGCCAATGTGAAGGCCACCCTTGCAGGTGAGCAGTCGATGACCGTATGGAAGGACACCCGCGCCCTGGGCGAGCAGGTCTTCAAAATGGTGAAGTCAATCGCCGACGGGCAGAAGCCCGAGGTGAACGACACGAAGTCCTACGACAACGGTAAGAAAATCGTTCCCTCCTACCTGCTGGTACCCGAGGTGGTTACCAAGGACACGGTCAAGTCGAAGCTTATTGATTCAGGCTTCCTCAAATCGTCCGACGTGGGTCTCTGACCTAAAAACCATTCCAGGGTGCCCCGGCCGTGTCTCGGTCAGGGCACCCTGGCATCCGGAATATTGAGACCACAACGAAGGGGAGTAACCGTGAATGTGCCCATCCTGAGGATGCTGGACATCACCAAAGACTTCAGTGGGGTAAGGGCGCTGGACGGGGTTTCGCTCGAGGTTGCCCGGGGTGAAGTCCATGCGATCTGTGGAGAAAACGGCGCGGGCAAGTCGACGTTGATGAAGGTTCTATCCGGCGTCTACGGACACGGAACCTACGGCGGCGTCATCGAGTTTGAAGCGGAAGAGGCCAGCTTCAAATCGATCAATGACAGCGAGGCCAGGGGAATCGTGATCATCCATCAGGAACTGGCGCTCAGCCCCTACCTGTCAATCGCCGAGAACATCTTCCTGGGCAATGAACGCGCGCGAATCGGCATCGTGGACTGGAACAGAACGAACCTGGAAGCGTCCGCTCTCCTTGCCCGCGTAGGGCTTAGGGAAAGCCCTGCCACCCCGGTGCTTCAACTGGGGGTCGGGAAACAGCAGCTTGTGGAGATCGCCAAAGCACTGTCCAAGAGAGTGAAACTGCTCATCCTCGACGAACCGACCGCGGCCTTGAATGACGAAGACTCCGAACATCTGCTCAACCTCCTGGAACACCTGCGTGAACAGGGAGTGACCAGCATCATCATTTCCCACAAGCTCAAAGAAATACTCAGCATTGCTGACCGGGTCACCGTCATCCGGGACGGAAAGTCGATCGAGACGATCGACATGCACGGCCCTGATGCCACCGAAGGCCGCATCATCCGGTCAATGGTGGGCCGGGAACTGACCAGCATGTTCCCTCCGAGGAAGGCCGAAATCGGCGAAGAGATATTCCGGGTCGAAAACTGGACCGTTTACCACCCCATCGATCACACGCGACGTGTCGTGGACGACGCATCCTTTTACGTCCGGGCAGGAGAAATCGTCGGCTTCGCCGGGCTGATGGGGGCCGGCCGAACGGAGCTGGCGATGAGTATCTTTGGGCGGCTGTACGGAAGAAACATTTCCGGAACGGTTTTCAAGCACGGGAAGCCCATAGACGTCCGCACCGTGGAAGCGGCAATAGCCAACGGCCTCGCCTACGCCACAGAGGATCGAAAGCGGTACGGCTTGAATCTGATCGGAAACATCACCGTGAACGTCTCAGCTGCCGCCTTGTCCAAGTTGGCACGGTGGGGGGTCATCGATCGCCACCGGGAATACAAGGTCGCCGAGTCATACCGGGAACGCATGAATATCAAAGCCCCCGGCGTCGACACCATAACCGGGAAACTGTCCGGCGGGAACCAGCAAAAAGTTGTCCTAAGCAAATGGATCTTCTCCGGGCCCGACATCCTCATTCTCGATGAGCCCACCCGTGGCATCGACGTCGGTGCGAAATACGAAATCTACGGCATCATCAACGAACTCGCAGCACAAGGAAAAGCTGTCATCGTCATCTCCTCGGAACTCCCGGAACTATTGGGACTTTCGGACCGGATATACGCGATCTCTGAAGGCCGCATCACCGGCGAAGTTCCACGCGAAGAAGCGGACCAGGAAGTGTTGATGCACTACATGACTGCTGGAAAGGACTAACCATGAGTACCGACACCACCCTCAGGCCCACGCCCAAGGCCGCCCCCCGAAAAGCCGCGATCAACCTACGCCAGTACGGACTCCTGGCCGCGCTGGTCATCATCGTCGCCTTGTTCCAGTTCCTCACCAACGGCCGGCTCCTCATGCCGGGCAACGTGAACAATCTCATTCAACAAAATGCCTACGTTCTGATCCTGGCCATCGGAATGGTGATCGTTATCGTCGCCGGACACATCGATCTATCAGTTGGCTCAGTGGTGGCAATGGTCGGGGCCGTGACCGCCATTGCCATGAACAACTGGGGGCTACCCTGGTGGGCTGCGGTGATTCTCGGTCTGCTTCTGGGGGCAGTGATCGGCGCGTGGCAGGGGTTCTGGATAGCCTTCGTGGAGATACCGGCATTTATTGTCACCCTGGCGGGAATGCTGCTTTTCCGTGGGCTAACCCTTGTCCTGCTGACCGGGGGAACCATCGCCGGACTGCCCGCGCCGTTTACCGCCATCGGCGCCGGCTGGCTGCCTCCAGTCTTTGGCGAGGTCGCAAAGAAGGACAGTCTCACGCTCCTGATCGGGATTGTCGCCTCTGCGGCTCTCGTGCTCCAGCTTATCCGTACCCGGAAGACGCTCAAACGCCTTGACCTGCCCAGAGAGCCCGTCACGTCATTCAGCATTAAGGCGGCGGGCGCCGTCATCGGCATCATGGCACTGGCGTGGCTGCTCGCCGGCTACAACGGCACGCCGATCATCCTGATCATTCTGGCAGCCCTCATCCTGGTGTACACGTTCGTCTTGAACCGCACAGTGTTCGGCCGCCACATCTACGCAATGGGCGGTAACCTTTTTGCCGCCGAGATGTCAGGGGTCAAGACAAAATGGGTCAACTTCCTGATCTTCGTCAACATCGGAGTACTCTCGGGACTGGCAGGTGTTGTCAGCACGGCCAGAGCGGGCGGCGCTGTCGCCTCTGCCGGGCAGAACTATGAGTTGGATGCCATCGCAGCCGTATTCATTGGAGGTGCGGCGGTCCAGGGCGGAATAGGCACGATCATCGGGGCGGTCATCGGAGGCCTCGTTATGGGCGTGCTCAATATGGGCCTATCGATTCTCTCCGTCGATGCCGCCTGGCAAATGGCCATCAAAGGTCTCGTGCTTCTCCTGGCCGTCGCTTTCGATATTTTCAACAAGCGCCGCTCCGGAGGAAGATGAGCAGCGACTACAACTAATTTCGAGAGGCATAGGGTGACGGCTTCACACCTGACCAAGCTGGACGGTGCGCAAAGAACCAGCGCGAAGCCGCTCCAGGGCACGGACACGATCCGGCGCAACAACCTGTCGTTGATTTTGGGCCTGCTCCACCGAGGAGGACCGCTGTCGCGTGCCCACCTGACGAAGCAGACGGGGTTGAACCGCTCAACCATTAGCGCTCTGGTCGCCGAGCTCGACGACCTGGGACTTGCCTATGAAACAGAACCGCCCGCCATAGGGCGCGTCGGACGGCCAAGCCCCCTCGTTCATCCCAACGAAAAGGTCGCGGCCCTGGCCATCAATCCAGATGTAGATGCCGTGACCGTCGGGCTGGTCGGCCTCGGCGGTCACGTTCATCGCAGGATCCGGTATGAGGCCGCTACACAGCCTTCCGTGACGGACACAGTGAACATTAGCCGGGCGATTGTAGAAGGAATGCAGGCCGACCTGGACGCCATGGACCGGATTACAGGCGTTGGGCTTGCCGTTCCTGGACTCGTCAGATCGTCCGACGGACAGATACTCCTGGCACCGCACCTCCAGTGGGCCGACGAGCCACTAGCGGCCTCCCTTGAGCAAGCCCTGGCCCGTCCGGTGCGTGCCGGGAATGATGCCACTCTGGGTTCGCTCGCCGAAAGTATTTACGGGGCCGCCGTGGGGGTATCGGACGTGGTGTATCTGAACGGAAGCGCCAGCGGCATCGGCGGTGGCGTCATTTCCGGAGGCAGGCCTTTGCGGGGTTCTGCAGGATTTGCCGGCGAACTTGGACACACCCTGGTGCGAACCAACGGGGAAAAGTGCCATTGCGGAAGATCCGGGTGTTTGGATGCCGAAGTCCGCCTCGAACGGCTCCTCGCCCCGCTCGGCCGTGCCCGGGCGGACCAGGACGAGCTTGAACGGGCCATTGCCGAGCGTCCGTCCCGGGAGCTACAAGAGGAAGTTGAACGGCAGATCGACCTCCTTGCGGTGGCGCTGACGAATTTTGTCAACATTTTCAACCCCCAAATGATCGTGCTCGGCGGGTTTCTGGGATCTATCTTCTCCCTGGACCCCAAGCGCCTTATCTCGGCCGTGGCCGAAGAGACGATTGGGGGACTCGGAGCGGACGTCAAGATCAAAAGGGCGGTCCTCGGGTCCGAACTGCTACTGGTTGGCGCCGCCGAGCTGGCATTTGCCCAGCTTCTCGCTGACCCCGCCGGGACTGCCTAAACCTTCCCTCGAGAAGCCAGGGTCAACAGGTCAATGGTTGCCGATCGAGCATCCTGTCACGAAGGCGAGAACTCATCGGCAGTGATACCGACGCATGGCCGCGCGGGTAACGGGGCAAGGCCTGCCGGAAACACTGGCACTTTTACACTACTAATTTGTCATTGGGAGAGATGTGTCCGATACGGACTTCGAAATCCGATGGGGCCAGTACGAGGCCCTCGTCACGACCCGGGGAGGGGCTCTCCGGCAGTTGCGGCATCGAGGGAGGAACCTCGTCGTGCCATTCGGCGAGAACGGTGAGATCCCCGACTTTCGTGGAGTAATCTGTGCTCCCTGGCCCAACAGGGTTGTCGAGGGAAAGTACAGCGCTGAGGGACGCCAGCTGCGCCTGCCCCTAAATGATCTCGCCAACGGCGCCGCCCTGCACGGCCTGGTTTTCAATAAGAACTGGAAAACCCTTGAGGTGACGGAGGATTCCTTATCCATGGGCTACGAGGTCAAACATAGTGATGCCTACCCCTTCAACCTCTATATCGAAGTCCATTACAGGGTTGATGAAGGAGGACTTCACGGTACGGTGCGATCAACAAACCAGGGTACCGGCACGGCCCCCTACGGTGTCTGTCCGCACCCTTATCTAGTGGCAGGAGATGCGCCGCTTGACGAGTGGTCGGTGCGCATCCCCGCCGCCGAGGTCATGCTGGTGAGCAGCGAACGGATGATTCCGGGAGAGGTAGTACCGGTGGAAGGACAACCGTATGATTTTCGGTGCGAGCGGGAGCTAGGGGACATACAGCTCGACCACGCCTATACCGGGATCTCCCGGGATGAGGACGATCGCGCCAGGGTGCAACTGTTCGATCCCTCCGGCTCCGGAGTCGAACTCTCGTGGGACAGCCAATGGCCATGGTTACAGGTGCACACGGCCGACAAACCCCACGACCCCAGCCGGATCGGCCTGGCCGTCGAACCAATGTCATGCCCACCGAATGCTTTTAACAGCGGCGTTGACCTGATCCGGATGGGCCCGGCGGAGTCGCATGAAGCAAGCTGGTCAATCTCCGCCCTGAGCCGCTGCGATCTACCACCGGTCCGCAGGGGATACGGACAGCCCGGATGAAGGCGCGCCTCGAAGGGGCAGAGATCTGGCGGCTGACGGGAGGATAGATCGACTCCACACGACCCGGCAGGGAACGTCCCCGCCAGAGGAAAGACCCAGACGTGTGCCGTAGCCGCTGGCGGCAGACTCCGCGTCCACTAATCCACTGCCAAACAAGGAGACACTGTGCAAAAAATCATCGCTGACCTCTTCGTTAATAGCCGCGTAGACAGGGACGCCCAGCTCGACCATGCCGTGGCAGCGGCCCAACAGGAACTCCAAGACCTTCCCTACGGCATCCTGGTCACCCGACAGGACTATGCCCGCTTCACCGTGTCGCTCACCCCTGCCGTGCCATTCGGGCAGATTCAAGAACTCGATCAAGCCAGCCGACTCAAGTAGCGCCATCGATGGGCCGTCAGACCCAGGCCTCGCTGTCCGGTCTCAGTTAAGTTGGCAACGCCGACCTGGGGTTTTGCCAGGTGAATTGAGACGGATCCGGGGCCAGCCGTCTCACTTGAGTTGGCATTTCCGTACTCGTGTCGTGGACTGGGCCTGCCCTGCTGCCGCAACGCCGCTGCGCAAAAAGGAACCCCGCACCATGCGCTACCTAACGGAGAAGAGGACCGTGACAACCGACGAATACGTCCGCGACTGGACAAGGATCCGGACCCGCGACGAGATCAAGCTCAGCAAGGACAGCCAGGAAATCGCCCGCGGACTCGCCGACGGCGTCACCCACGACGGCAAGACGCTCTGGCTGATCCAATTCGGCGGAAAGGGCCGGTCCATGTTCACCAACCAAGGCGGCATCCTCGCCTTCCGCACCAACACGTCAACACGGTCCCCGCAGATCTGACCCGCAGTTGCGAAGCCCGCCCCAGACAGGACACCCCCATGCACGAAACCGCACCGTCCCGCCTCGACATCGCCGTCAGCGAGACCCACAGCAGAGACGACCAGCTCGCCGACGCCGTCAACCAACTGATACCCGCTGCCCTGGAACGCAGGCACGGAATACTCGTCACCCAACACGACACCGCCAATTACACCCTCGAGGTAGACCCTTGCGTCCCCTGCGGAACGATCCACGAAAAAAGACGCTCGGAACCATAGAAACGAACCGGAATATATCCGCGGTGCGACAACGCGCCGAATTCACCGCCGACGCAAAGGCCGACTTTTGCAACCCCGCCGGAGTAGAAACCGCATTCATCGACCCGTGAACAACCTGGCAAAACGGAGAGTCCCTCACCGGCGTCACCTACGCCCAACTGGACCGCCACCAATTCACCTACATCCGGGATGAAACCTGCAGCGCCGCACTGACGGAGCCGGTGAACACCCCACAGCACGTCCACCCTTCGCCCCACAGTGGGGCGGGTGCGGGTCCGTTCTGGGAGCACCGCAGCCGAGGATTCGGGACTGTGGAAATAACGGTGTATCCGGCTCGACACGCCGGGCGGTAAGCCTGGCGGGGAGGAGCCCGATATGGCCGCAACACTTGAGGCTGTGCCGAGTACGAAAACCGCTGAAAAGAAGACAGAAATAACCGAGGCCGACGCTGCCCGCGAACTGGTCCGAATGGCCAAGGAGCAGGGCCTGTCCCTGACCGGTCCTGACGGTCTGCTCAAGCAGCTGACCAAGACCGTGATCGAGACCGCGCTCAGGGGTTGATGAGATGGTCCTCTCGCTCTATGCGAAGGGCCTGACGACCGGGGAAATCAGCGCGCACTTCGCCGAGATCTATGGTGCCTCCGTCTCCACGGAGACGGTCTCGCGGATCACCGACCGGGTGCTCGAGGAGATGGCGGCGTGGCAGAACCGGCCCCTGGATGAGGTCTACGCGGCGATCTTCATCGACGCCATTGTCGTCAAGGTCCGGGACGGGCAGGTCGCCAACCGCCCGATTTACGCCGCGATCGGTGTCACCCTGGAGGGCGAGAAGGACATCCTCGGACTCTGGGCCGGGACCGGTGGGGAGGGCGCGAAGTTCTGGATGAGCGTGCTCACCGACATCAAGAACCGCGGCGTCAAAGACACGTTCTTCCTGGTCTGCGACGGGCTCAAGGGCCTGCCCGAAGTCGTGACGAATGTCTGGCCGCTCACAACGGTGCAGACGTGCATCATCCATTATGCCGACCTTCGGATTATGCCGATGTGGCCGCGGGATCCTTTGCGGTGCAGGGGTCTCGTGCTGGCGAGGTCGGCATAATCAGAGCGCTTCGAGCCAGGCGATGAGGCTGTCGGGGGGCTGGTATCGGCCTGCTCGCCCGTTGGGCGGTTTGGTTCTGGCCAGCGCCTTCTCCTTTAGTTCCAGATCGGCGTGTAAGTAGATCTGCGTCGCCCCACGCCCAAGCCCCCCGTCAAGGTCCTACAAAAGCTCGCCGACAGGTAAGCGCTTCCTTCGCCTTTGGCTGGCTATTTGTTAGTGCCTGCTCCGGACAGGGCGATGCCGTCGGTGTGTTGTTGGTAGTAGGAGTCGGTACCGGTTTCGATGATGGTGCCTTTGAAGGTGAGCCTGTCCACGATCGCTGCGCAGAGGCGGGGGTCGGTGAAGGTCTTCGTCCAGCCGGAGAATGATTCGTTGGTGGCGATCGCGACCGAAGCTTTTTCTTCCCGTTCGGTGAGGACCTGGAAGAGGAGTTCAGCGCCCCGTTTGTCCAGTTCCATGTAGCCGAGCTCATCGATGCACAGCAGGTCGACCCGGCCGTAGCGGGCGATGGTCTTTGCAAGGACTTTCTCGTCCTCTGCTTCGACGAGTTCGTTCACGAGGCGGGTGGCGAGAATATAGCGGACCCGGAAGCCTTTCTCCGCGGCAGCTGTTCCGAGGCCGATGAGCAGGTGGGATTTGCCGGTTCCGGAGTCCCCGATGAGGCAGAGGGGCTGGCCTTTGCGGATCCAGTCTCCGGTGGCGAGGGTGTTGATGGTTGCTTGGTTGATGTTCGGGTTCGCGTCGTAGTCGAAGTCGCCGAGCCATTTGTCCCGAGGGAAGTTCGCTGATTTCACGCGTCGGAGCGAGGACCGCCGGTCCCGGTCATCACACTCTGCGAGCAGTATTTCGGCGAGGAATCCCTGGTAGGAGAGTTGTTCTTTCCCTGCCACGGCCAGGGCTTCGTCCAGGACGGCCCTGATGGTGGGCAGGCGCAGCCGCCGGCAGGCCTGATCAACGGCCGCCACGGCGGCTTGTTCGGTCAGACCGCGTCGGCGTCGAAGGGTCTGGGATACAACAACGGGTGCGGTGGGACTCATGAAACCTGCTCCTTGACTGGCGCGGTGGGTGATGACTTGGCACGGTGTTTAAGCAACTCGTCGTAGCCGGCCACCGAGGGCAGGGGGCGTTTGTCCGGCGGGAGGCCGGCGATGACGGCTGCGGGGTCGGTGAGACTGAGAACGCGGTGCTCGAGGACATCGGCTTTTGCGCCGGGATGGCAATCGGGCCGGACCCACCCCGGGGCGGACCTTTCGGCGGCGACCCGCCTGGCTTCGACCGCAACGACATCAGCGCTGACGGCACCGATCCCCAGGGCCGCGCCGATCCCGTCGATAACGTCCCGGGCATCCATCGTCCGGTGCAGCAGGAGCACGTCGATGAGTTGCCGGGTGGCGTCGGCGTCGCCGTCTGTCCTTCTCGCTGCGGCCCAGAAGGCGTCGTGGGCGGGTGTGAACTCACCCGATTCCCGGGCCTGGGCAAGGGCGGTGGACCCGGGCAAGGCGCCGGGTTTTATCCTGAGCACTTCCAGATAGTGGTCGAGCTGCACGCATTGCCCGCCTCTGGCCACGCTCCTAGGGTGTGAGGCGATCAGGGTCCTGCCATCGAAGATCCGCACCTCGGTAGCGCGCAGGGAGACCCGGACTTTGCGGTTGATGAACCGTACCGGGACGGAATACTTCGTGGACCGGATGGTAACCAGGGATGATCTGTCCACCCTGGGTGTGAGGATCAGGCCGGGATCGAAGTCCTCGGCCGGCAAGCGAGACAGCAAGGGCTGTTCGACGGCGAAGTCCTGGCCAATGGTGCGGATGCGTTGAGAGATCCGGCGCCGGTCTTCGGCCTCGTCCCAGACCCGGAGCTTCTCGTTGAGCTCCAGCAGGGACGCTACCGCCGGCACCGGGGTCAGGAAGTTCCGGCGGAATCGGCCCACTTCCCCTTCCACTCCGCCCTTCTCGTGGGCGCCTTTGATTCCCGGTTCGCAATAGAAGGCATCGAAACCATAGTGCGAGCCGAACAGGACCCACCGCTCGTTCTCCACCCTCTGGCGGCCGGCGCCATAGATGACTTTCGTGACCGCACTGGTGAGGTTGTCATAACGGATATGCTTCACCGGGACACACCGAGTGCCTCAAAAGCCTCGATATGGCCTTCCAGGAATGCCTCCTGCCCGCAGCTGGGAAAGACTCGGTGTACGGACTTCCCGGAGTGGGATAGCCGGAGGGCGAACATGTAGCAGCGGGTCCGGACCCCGTCGATGTCGGTCCAGACATCACCGAAATCAACCTCGGCCTCCGCGCCGGGGGCGTGTTCCTGGGGGACAAAGACCTCCAAGGGCGCTCTCCCGGCCTCGAATGCGATCTCCACCCGGCGGGCCTTCACATACTGGCGCACCGTCGAATATGAGATCACCGCCTGGTGTTCGTCAACCAATCGGTCAAAGACACGTTGGGCAGTGTGACGCTGCTTCCGCGGAGCATCAAGATCAACCGTAAGCATCTGATCGATCAGAGACCTGTACCGATCCAACTTCGGGGAAGAGCGGGCGGAAACCCTCCGTGCAGGGGGTTCAGCCGCTGCCAGGGCCTGCCGAACCGTCCTGCGTGAGACACGGTGCTCCCTGGCAAGCGAGCGGATCGACCATCCTTTGACCCGGGCGTCCCGACGTATCCGTGCGAATAACTCCACTCGCAACCCCATCACTGCCTTCCATCGTCGGAAAAACACTTTGATGAAATCAACGGTGGGGTGGGCTCAGCTCAAACTGCGATTCATCTTCCGGCGAGCCGTCAGGTGGGTCCCAAACAGACTGCGAAAGCGGTACCAACTCAAACTGCCATACTCAACGGCGAACGCTCAGGCCTGTTCGACGACGGCAAGGGAGCCGCCGGATTCGCCGGCGCCGTGGCGTTCCTGGACCACGTCCGCGGGCTTGCCGACCCCTTGGTGGAAGGTGTCCTCCTTCCCTGCCGGATCGAGACCCTTGGGCTGGAGCTGCTCAAAGCCACCGCACAAGTCTCGGTGGAGCGGAATGTCCTGGTCCGGCTGCATTCCCTGCAGGGCCTGTTGGAGCGTCGGCTCATCATGGACGGGCACGGCGTCACCCCGTTGGAGCTCATCGACCAGGTGGGCCTGCTCAACGGGCGGCTCCTCATTCCGCACGCCACGTACACGGACCGGAACCCTGCAGTCCATGGCGAGGACCGCGGCGACCTCGCCCGGCTGGCGGACTCCGGAGCCAGCATCGTCCACTGCCCGCTGACCTCCATGCGCTACGGCAGCACGCTGGACTCATTCGCGGCCTACAAGGCCGCCGGCGTCAACATCGCCCTGGGCACGGATTCCTTTCCGCCGGACCTGATCCGCGGCATCGACGCCGGAGTGCAACTGGCCAAGATCCTGGCCGGGGACACCGGCGCCGGGGACGTTGCCGGATACTTCGATGCCGCCACGCTGGGAGGAGCCCGGGCGCTGCGGCGTCCGGACCTGGGACGGCTTGAGCCCGGCGCGCAGGCGGACATGGTGGCTTTTTCGCTCGACGATGTCCGGGACGGCGTCCGTGATGATCCCTTCCGCACCCTCCTGCTGAACGGCACGGCCCGCCAGGCGGTGCTGTCAGTGGTGGCCGGGAGGACCATCATGCAGGACGGGAAGATCGACGGCGTGAACCTCGGCTTCTGGCGCAGCAGGGGCCAGGAACTCTTTGACAAAATGCGCTCCGCCTACTCGCTGCGGGACGCGTCCCGCCGGACTTCCGGTGAGCTGTTTCCGCCCGTGTATGCTCGGGAGGAACGCTGAGCGGCAAGGCCCGCCCGGCTCCTGGGGCGACTGCACAGATGGGAATGGGAGAGTGGCCAAGCCGATGCCTGAGACGCTGAACGGCCGCGATGACGAAGCCCGCGCCGAACAGGTCTACCAGCTGGTCCTCGAGGGGATCGTGGCCGGAAAATACGCGCAGGGCATGCGGCTGCGCGAACGTGAGCTGTCCGAGGTTTACAACGTTTCGAGGATCCCCGTGCGGGAGGCCATCCAGCGCCTCGAGCAGGACGGGTTCGTGGAGACGTTCCCCCGGAGGGGTGCCGTCGTACGGCAGCTGACCCTCACCGACGTCAATGAACTCTTCGACGTCCGGCTGTGCCTGGAAACCTTCGCGGCCCGCATGGCCGCCATCCGCGTTTCCGCGGGCCAGCCGGGCGGCCGCCTGCAGGAACTCCTGGACGAAACCCGGCAGGCGATCGACGACGACCGTACCGACGACGTGGTTCGCCTCAGTGCGGAATTCCATGCCGAGATCGTCCAGCTCTCGGGCAACCGGCTGCTCATTGACTCAGTCAAACCGCTGTTCGGCCGCATGCGCTGGATCTTCGGCCTGGCCCATAACCGCAGCAACGAGCTCCAGCGCGACGAGCACATGGAACTGTGCAAGGCCATCCTCGGCGGAAAGGCCGATCTGGCCTATTCGCTCGCCTACTCACACATCGAACTCGGCCGCGAGCCGGTGCTCGCCGGACTGGCGGCGTCGCTGGAGCCCTGAGGGCGGTGCCTCAGTCGTCGGAGTCGGGGTACTCGTCGATGGATTCGTCGGCGCCGTACCGTGATTCCTCGGTTTCCACTTCCAGGATCTTCAGCAGCCCGGTGTCCGGGTTCAGCATGATGGCGGCCTCGTCGCGGCGGTGGCGCAGGATGGAATCGATGTAGGACTGGACGGCTTCCGCCAGCGGGATGTGGCGTTCCTGTTTTTCGGACATGTACCAGCGGTGTTCGAGCACCTCGTGCACCGCCTCGGCGGGTTCGAGCTTGCCGGACAGGTCGCGGGGGATCGAGCGGACGATCGGTTCGAAGATCTGGCTCACCCAGAGGTGCGCGCTGTACTCCTCGTCCATCTCGGGATTGTTGTCCGCGCGGAACGAGTCCATGTCATTGAGCAGGCGGCGGGCCTGGTTCTCCTGGGCATCCAGGCCGGTCAGTCGCAGCAGGCGCCGCATGTGGTGGCCCGCGTCCACGACCTTCGGCTGGAGCTGGATGGTGGTGCCGTTCTGGGTGGTCTTGATGGCGTATTCCTCGACGTCGAAGCCCAGCTCGTTGAGGCGCCGGATACGGGCACCCACGCGCCAGCGTTCGCCGAGCTCGAACGATTCCTTCTCGGTCAGTTCCGTCCAGAGGCGGCGGTAGCTTTCCATGATGAGTTCGCTGGTGGCCACCGGGTCCACCTTCTCCTCGATCAGGCCGCCGTCCAGGAGGTCCATGAGCTCGCCGGCGATGTTGACGCGGGCAATCTCGAGGTCGTATTCGCGCTGGCCGGTGGAGAGGTCGGGATAGAGTTCGCCGGTTTCGGCATCCACGAGGTAGGCGGCGAAGGCGCCGGCATCGCGGCGGAACAGCGTGTTGGACAGCGAGACGTCGCCCCAGTAGAAGCCGATCAGGTGCAGCCGCACCATCAGCAGCGCCTGGGCGTCGATGAGCCTGGTCAGGGTGTCCTTGCGCAGCATCTGGGAGAAGAGTGCACGGTACGGCATGGAGAACTTCAGGTGGCGCGTGACCAGCACCGGGTTCAGCGGCCGGCCGTCGGGCGTGGTGCGCCCGGTGATGACGGCCACGGGCTCTACGCAGGGAACGTCCAGCCGGGCCAGCTTGCGGAGCATGTGGTACTCGTGGCGGGCCACGTGTTCGGACGTTTCCTTGATGGCGATGACGGACCCGCCGAGGTGTGCGAAGCGGACGATGTGCCTCGAGATGCCGCGGGGGAGCGCGGCGAGGTTCTCCGCTGGCCAGTCTTCGAGCGCGATGTGCCACGGAAGATCGAGCAGTTCCGGATCGGCGGCGGCGGCCGTGATGTTCAGGGAACTGGCGACCGAGGACGCTTTTTCGTCATTGGCGCTGGCGGGTTCGAACCGCGGCAGTTTGCCGATCTGCCCGTAATCGGTGGGTTCGTCATGCCACTGGGCGCTGTATTCCTCGGTCATGGGTCAATTCTTCCGTACGTTGGGGCGGCGTGCCTAAAAGGAGGCAGGCAGCCGGTGCTTAACGGCCGGCGGCGGCCCTTCCGGTTGAGAAGGGCCGCCGTCGGTTGCGGAGCCGGTGGGTGGGCCCACGCCGGCAGGGTTCCCTGGCCGAAGCGGAGCGAGGGTAGGGAGCCGGTGGGGACTAGTCGCCCAGGCGCAAGCCGGTCTTGCTGTCGAACAGGTGTACGTGGCCGGACTGCGGACGGACCCAGATGGACTCGCCCTTCATCGGGGGACGGCGGCCGTCGACGCGTGCCACGATGTCGTGGGTCTTGCCGTCAAGCGTGGTGTGGCCGTAGACGTAGGCGTCGGCGCCCAGCTCTTCGACGACGTCGACCTCAACCTGCAGGCCCTCTCCCTGGGGAGCTGTTTCCAGGTCCTCGGGGCGTGAGCCAAGGGTGACGGTCTTACCGTGGGCCTCTTCGAGGACGTTGCGCGGCACCGGGTAGACGGTGCCGCCGAACTGGACGCCGCCGTCGACGACCGGAAGTTCGAGCAGGTTCATGGCGGGGGAGCCGATGAAGCCGGCAACGAAGACGTTCTTCGGGCGGTCGTACAGGTTGCGGGGGGTGTCCACCTGCATCAGGAGGCCGTCCTTGAGCACTGCAACGCGGTCACCCATGGTCATTGCTTCGACCTGGTCGTGGGTCACGTACACGGTGGTGACACCCAGACGGCGCGTCAGGGAGGCAATCTGCGTGCGGGTCTGGACACGGAGCTTGGCGTCCAGGTTGGAGAGCGGCTCATCCATGAGGAAGACCTGCGGGTTACGCACGATTGCACGGCCCATGGCAACACGCTGGCGCTGACCGCCGGAGAGTGCCTTCGGCTTGCGGTCCAGGTACGGCTCGAGGTCCAGGAGCTTGGCAGCTTCACGGACTCGCTCGGCGCGCTCTTCCTTGCTGACGCCTGCGATCTTCAGGGCGAAGCCCATGTTGTCCGCCACGGTCATGTGGGGGTACAGGGCGTAGTTCTGGAAAACCATGGCGATGTCGCGGTCCTTCGGCGGAACGTCGGTGACATCGCGGTCGCCAATGAGGATACGGCCGGCGTTCACATCTTCCAGGCCTGCGAGCATGCGCAGGGAAGTGGACTTACCGCAACCGGAGGGTCCTACGAGGACCAAGAATTCGCCGTCGGCGATTTCGATGTTGAGCTTGTCAACAGCGGGCTTTTCTGTGCCCGGGTACAGACGCGTAGCGTTATCAAAAGTAACTGTTGCCACAGTTATCAATCCCTTCACCGGCAGGTACGTGCCGGACGATCCGTTATGAATGGTTCATGTAATTCAGTTATGTACTGCTTTATGTACTCCCCGGCCGAAGCCGAGGAGTATCGAGTGACGCCGCACGGTTCCTGTGCGCCACATCACACCTAGAGTATGTCAGATTTATCTTGAATCGGTGCAAATGTTACGGGAGTCACATATGAGATCCCCCACAGGCCCGCCCGGCAGGGGCGGCGGCGCGGCGTATCAGGACGCCGGTTCCACGGCCTTCCGGCGTTCCCGCAGCAGGGCCTCCAGCAGTTCGGCGACGTGCACGGGTGCCTCCACGCGGAACTCCGCCTGAGTGAAGTCGAGCCCCACTTTGACCCCGACGTCGTGCCGGCCCAGGCGGGCCAGGGCGTCCTCGTCAGTGGTGTCGTCGCCGGCGAAGAGGACGCCCGTGGCCCCCGTGGCCTGCCGGAGGAAGTCAACGCCCTCCCCCTTGGACGCGTGGACCACGGAGGTTTCAAGGACTCTCTTGCCGTTCTTGAGGAAGACCCCCTTGCGGTCCTGCAGCGCGGCCCGCGCCGCGGAGACGGCGTCCTCTGCCACGTCGTCCTGCGCAAGCCGCGTGTGGAGGACGACGCCCGCGGGCTTGTCTTCCAGGACCGTGCCCGGGGCGAGGTCGGCGATCTCTGCCAGGACGCTGCGGACCTCGGCCAGGAGTTCCCGCTGATCGACGTCGAGCGTGAGCGGGGCCGAGCCGGGGCCCAGCCAGGCTTCGGCCCCGTGGCTGCCGATCAGCAGCGTCTCTTCCGGGGGCGAGGCGACCGCGCGAAGGCTGTCGAGCGCCCTGCCGGAGATGAGTGCCGTCGTCGTCCTCGGAAGGGTCGCGAGCTCGGCAAAAGCTGCCGCGGAACGCGGAAGAGGGCGCGCGTCCCCGGCGTGGTCCACGAGGGGTGAGATGGTGCCGTCGAAGTCCATGGCGACCAGCAGATGTTCGGTGCCAGCGATGCGCCGCACGGCGTCCAACAGTTCGGGTGGAAGCGAAAGCCAGGTTTCGCCCGTGCCGGAGCGGTTTGCCTCATGAGTCATCGCGGACCACCTTTTCGTTGAGGGCGTGCAGGAACTCGGCGGACCAGTAGTCGACGTCGTGGTCCAGGATCTGCTTGCGCATGGAGCGCATGCGGCGTGCCGACTCCTTGGCGGACATTCTGACGGCCCGCATGACAGTGTCCTTGAGGCCGTCGATGTCGTGCGGATTCATCAGCAGCGCCTGCTTGAGCTGATCCGCCGCACCGGCGAATTCGCTGAGGACCAGGGCGCCGTCGTTGTTGGTCCTGGCGGTGACGTATTCCTTTGCCACGAGGTTCATCCCGTCGCGGAGGGCGGTGACCAGCATGACGTCCGCGGCCAGGTACAGCGCCACCATTTCTTCGATGGGGTAGCTGTGGTGAAGGTAGCGGACCGCGGTGTTCTGAATGGTGTCGTACGTGCCGTTGATGTGGCCTACCGTGCCTTCCACTTCCTCGCGCAGCAGGCGGTACTGTTCGACGCGCTCGCGGCTGGGGCTGGCGACCTGGATCAGGGTGGCGTCGCCGACCTTGAGTTTGCCCTCGTTGAGGAGCTCTTCGTAGGCCTTGAGGCGGTGGCGGATTCCCTTGGTGTAGTCGAGCCGGTCCACGCCCAGCAGGATGGTCTTGGGATTGCCGAGGTCCTGCCGGATCTGGCGTGCCCGTTCAATGATCTCCGGTTTCCGGGCCAGTTCGCTGATCTGCTGGACGTCGATGGAGATGGGGAAGGCCTGGGCGCGGGCGATATGCGTGATGTCGCCGTTGGCGCCCTTGACGTGGACCTGCTGCTGCTTGACGCTGGCGCCGAGGAAACGCCTGGCCGAGCGCATGAAGTTGCCGGCGTCGCTGCTGCGCTGGAATCCCACCAGGTCTGCACCCAGCAGTCCGTCGATGATGGCGTGGCGCCACGGGAGCTGGGCGAAGATCTCCGGCGGGGGGAAGGGGATGTGGTTGAAGAAACCGATCCGCAGGTCCGGACGCGCTTCCCGCAGCATCCGGGGCACCAGCTGGAGCTGGTAGTCCTGGACCCAGACCGTGGCGCCGTGGTCGGCGTGGCGGACGACGGCGTCGGCGAACCTCCTGTTGACACTGCGGTAGGCCTCCCACCAGGTCCGGTGAAACTCCGGCGGCGCAATGACGTCGTGGTACAGCGGCCACAGGGTGGCGTTGGAGAATCCTTCGTAATACAGCTCAACGTCATCCGTGCTGAGCTGCACGGGGACAAGGTCCATGCTGCCGTGGCTGAACGGCTCGACCGTCTCGTCCGGAGCGCCGTGCCAGCCGACCCAGGCGCCGTCGGTCTTGGTCATCATCGGCGCAAGGGCGGTCACCAGGCCGCCGGGTGACCGGCGCCAGCCGGACCCGTCGTCGCCCGGTTCGCCCGCTGCGCAGCGGTCCACGGGCAGGCGGTTGGACACCACCATGAAATCGTATTTCGCAGCGTCGGAGTGTTCGCCCGACGCCGCCCCGTTTTCCGTCATAGTGTCGGAATAATCGTGGTCAGGTCGTTGCATTGCGGCCCCCTGGGGTTGCTTGTGACTCTCAATCAACCCTAACGGGCTGGAATCTTCCGTGCTATTCGTCCGTTGGGCACGCTGAAGGAATACTTGAAAGCGCAAGCTCTGGGGCTTCCCCCTAAAATGGGAGAGTTGCCCCTGGGTGGTCCGCACCTGTCCGATCGACACGAGGAACTAATGAGCCCCGCAAACGAACCCCGCAAGTCCAAAGCAGAACGCACGGCAGAGGCCCGCGAGAAAGCCCGCCAGATCCGCGAGGAGCAGCTGAAGAAGGACAAGCGGAACAAGCTGCTGATCGGCTGGGGCATCGTCGTTGCAGTGGTTGCCATCCTCGCCGTCGTGGCACTCGTGGTCAGCACCAGCCTCAAGAACAACGCTCCCGTGGCGGACCAGGGCCCGACTCCTGCCAGCGCCAACGTCCATGGCGGCGTCACCCTGCTGAAGGGCTCAGAGGTAGCAAAGTCCGATCCCGCCACGGTGAACATCGCCGACCTTCCGGAGGCGCCTGCAACTCCTCCCGCCACGGTGAAGGCTCCTGGCGCGGATGCCGAAGCCGGCAAACCGGTGAAGGTGGTGCTGTACGTCGACTTCATCTGTCCCGTGTGCAAGAACTTCGAAGCCCAGTACAACGAGACCCTGACGACGCTCCGCAACGAGGGCAAGATCACCGTGGAATACCGGCCCCTGGGCTTCCTGGACAGCCGCTCCACCACCAACTACTCCTCCCGTGCAGCCAACGCCGCGGCGTGTGTCGTGAATGAGTCCCCGGAGAAGTACGCGGATTTCGTGAACGCACTGTTTGACAAACAGCCGGCTGAAGGCGGCGCGGGCCTGTCCGACGACGAGCTGAAGAAGATGGCCACGGAAGTCGGCGCCAAGAGCATCGACACGTGCATCGACGAGAAGACCTACCGTCCGTGGGTAAAGTACGCCACGCAGGAAGCGTCCATCATTGGCGTGACCGGTACACCGACCGTCATGGTGGACGGCAAGCAGTGGGGCAAGGGCGACAGCGCGCAGACCGAATTCCCGGCCTTCGTCGAGGCGGCAATCAAGGCCAAGGCCTAACCGCCGGCGGCCTGCCGATTGGGCTGATGGCCCGGGTCCCGGATTCTTCCGGGAACCGGGCCATCGCCGTTTTTACCAGCAGGCCGTCCTTGGGCTAACCTTATCTAGCGCCTTCGCGGCGCCAGCCCTAACGGGCGCGCCTCCTTAGCTCAGTTGGCCAGAGCACCGCTCTTGTAAAGCGGGGGTCGTCGGTTCGAATCCGACAGGGGGCTCCACAGCGGCCGGGACCTGCCTGCAGCGCTAGTCCGCGTCAATCTCCTCCAGCAAATCCTTGGCCGCCTTGCGGATGTCCTCGTGATCGTGCTGCGCTGCCCGGCTCTCCAAGGAAATGACGGCGCAGCGGTGCACTTTCTTGAAGTCGCCGAACGGGAAGCTCACGCTTCCCTTGGTGCCGTCTGACTGCTCGCGGTCGATCCCGAGGTGCCACTTCGAAAACTCGGCAAACCCGTGCTTGTCGATGAACGAGTTTTCGTCCTCCGTCGAGGGGGCGTGCTCGCTCCAGTCATCACGGACATCCCGCTCGACCTTCCCTTTCTTGACGAGGTCGCGCGCGTGTTCCAATGCCTTGCGGTTCAGCTTCGTGGCCATCAGGTGCCTCCGCACTGTTTGAAGTGGTGGTTGATCCGGTTCGGTGGACGGTTCCATGTACGTGACCGGCAGATTCTAGGCTAGAACCGGCGACGGCGGCCCGCCAGCCCGGCCGGTTTTACCGGGCGGAGACGCCGCCGAAACGTGGCCACAACACGGGGCGCCTACCTTTGCTCCATGACCACGACATTGACCCCGGCCAAAGCACTGCTGGCGAGGCTGCGCGGCAGCGTCGCAGACGCCTTGTTCCTCGCCCGTCTTCCGGCCACCGAGGAACAGGCCACAGACGCCCTTTCGGAGGTCACACGCTGGGCCTGGCTGCCTGCCCTGAGCGGGATTGCAGTCGCGGGAGACCACGCGCGAAAGGCTCACGACACCGCCGCCGGCGGGGGAGCGGAATAGCCCGGACACGCCGGCAAATGTCTCGTTGCACACACTATTCCTCAACCTGCTGCTTAATGACCTAAACTGCTTCACTGAGGTGCCTGAAATGGCGCTGCGCAGCAACGAAAGTGAACCACGCTATGGCTACCGATTACGACGCCCCACGCAAGACAGAAGAAGAGTCTCCTTCCGAATCCCTGGAGGCCCTCCAGGCGTCCCGTGGCGGCGGCGCACAGACCGCAGTTATCGACGTCGACGAGAACGACACCGCCGAGGGCATCGACCTTCCGGGCGCTGATCTTTCCGGCGAGGAACTGACGGTCATTGTTGTTCCCGAGCAGTCCGATGAATTCACCTGCTCCTCCTGCTTCCTGGTCCGTCACCGGTCCCAGGTGGCACTCGAAAAGAACGGCATGAAGTACTGCCGCGACTGCGAAGGCTAATACTGCCACCAGGCGCGCACCCTTCTTTTACAGCAAGCTACCGCGAGACGCCGGCGGTCCTATCAGGGATAGCTGGCGCCTCGCTTTTTTGTGCCCTTTTTAGGTACCCAGAAGGCTGTTGCGTCTCCGGCCGGATAACGGCCGTTATGAGGGATAACGGCCAAATGGAGGAATGGCCACAAACGACTCTCGATGCCCCCAAAGAGAGCCCGGGAATCACGGTCCTGTGATCGGCTTAGGGCGAGATTAACGGTTGCGCCCCGAACCGGATACATCCCTCGTTTCGGGGGTTCTGCGCTCCTACGCTTGAGCTATCCAATCACTCGAGGGGGTGGCCAAAATGAAAAAGATTCATGCTTGGCTGACAGCTATCCTTATGGCTGTCGGACTAGGCCTTCTGGCTCCGGGGTCCGCCTCCGCAGCCTCTTACTGTGGACTCGTCTGGGGCTCGTTGGCGGAGTCCAACCAGACCATGAGCACCGCATCCGTATCCAATGTACGGACGGGGCAGCACTACTGCTTCGACCGGCTGGTAATCGATCTCAAGGGAAAAGCCCAGGGCTACAACGTCCGCTACGTCTCCAAGGTGGTCCAGGACGGCTCCGGCCTGCCCATCAAAATGAGGGGCGGCGCGTTCCTGCAGGTCACCGCCAACTCACCGGCGTATGACAATGCCACCGGCAAGGCCACCTTCATTCCGGCCAACCGGTCCGAGGTGACCAACGTTTCCGGTTACCAGACCTTCCGGCAGGTTGCCTGGGCAGGGAGCTTTGAGGGCTACACCAGCCTGGGGCTCGGTGTCCGCGCGCGGCTTCCGTTCCAGGTATTCACCCTGGACGGACCGGGCTCAGGCTCCCGTCTGGTCATCGACGTTGCCCACCACTGGTGACATGCCGGCATCGCGAGACAAAGGCGTCCCTGGACCGGCGCACTGATTAGCACAGCGAATGCCCCGCCCCCGGCAGACCGGGAAGCGGGGCATCGCTGTGCTGGTTTCTGAACCGCTGCCTTGCTGGACCGGCTGCTATTCCGGAACCACCAGCGCCGGAGTGTCCTTGCGGATGGTGTCCCCGCGGAAGAAGCCGGGCCGCAGCCGTGCCATGACCAGCATGAAGACGATTCCCAGGGCGAGGATGCCGATGCCGAGCACGAACACGAGGCCCACGCCGAAGATCTCCGAACCGCTGCCGAACTCCGGGGCCCAGCTGTCCACGGCGGTCTGCAGGAAGACGACGAACAGGCCGACGCCGCCGAGCAACGGGCACAGCAGGCGCAGCGTGAAATTGCGGGCGTTGCTGAAGACGCTGTTGCGGAAGTACCAGGCGCAGGCGAACGCCGTCAGCCCGTAGTAGAAGCAGATCATCAGGCCGAGGGCGAGGATGGTGTCATTGAGGACGTTTTCGCTGACCACGTGCATGACCGCGTAGAACCCCGCTGAGAGGACGCCCGCTACGATGGTGGCGAAGCCCGGCGTCGCAAACTTCTTGCTCATGTGGCTGAAGGGCTTCGGCAGGGCACCGTAGTGCGCCATGGCCAGAAGGCTGCGGGACGGCGAGGTGAACGTGGACTGCAGCGACGCTGCCGAGCTGGACAGGACGGCCAGGGACATCAGGATGGCAAACGGGCCCATGATAGGGGAGGCCAGCGCGGTGAAGATGTTCGCATGGTTCTCCTCGTTGTTCAGCCCGACGCCCTCGGTGCCCACGCCGGCGAACATCATGGTGGCGATGGTCACCAGCAGATAAATGCCGAGGACGACGACGGCGGTCAGCGTCCCTGCCAGCCCTGCGGTTTTCTTGCCGTTGGCGGTTTCCTCGTTGACGGTCAGGCACACGTCCCAGCCCCAGTAGACGAAGATGGACAGCGAGATCCCGGCCGCGATCTGGCCGAAGGTCTCGATCTTGGTGACGTTGAACCACTCCCAGCTGAACGGGATGGCGGTCTCTGACGTGGACCAGTTGGCGAAGGCCAGGCCAACGAAGAGGCCCAGGACCAGCAGCTGGAAGCCCACCAGCCCGTACTGCACCAGTTTGGTGGTGTGCAGCCCCCGGTAGCTGACCCACACGGCCAGGGCGACGAAGACGAAGCACGTGAGAACATTCAGCGGCTTGTTCGCCGCTAGGTCCGCCAGCTCGGGGGACCCGGTCAGCTGCGCGAGGAAAAGGTAGAAGAAGTCCACGGCCACGCCGGCGAGGTTGGACAGCACAATGATGTTGGCCGCCAGGAGCCCCCAGCCGCCCATCCAACCGACCCACGGACCGAAGGCCTTGGTGACCCAGGTGAACGTGGTGCCGCTGTCCGGGGAGTCCGCGTTCAGCTCGCGGTAGGCCAGGGATACCAGGATCATGGGGATGAAGCCGATGAGGAAAATGACCGGCAGCTGAAGCCCGGCCTCGTTGACGGTGGGGCCTAGGGCGCTGGTCAGCGTGTAGGCCGGCGCGATGGTCGAAATGCCCAGGACGACGACGGCGAGGAGGCCCAGCTGCCCGCCCTTCAGTCCCTTTCCGGTAATGCCGTGCGAGGTGCTGGCGCCGGCCGGTGCGGCGGCGCGGGTGGTTTGGCTCATGACTGACCCTTTCTGGGATACAGCTGGTTCTAGGAGGCAGCGGGCTGCTGCTGGGTGATGCAGTGGATGCCGCCGCCGCGGGCGAAGAGCTCGCGGGCGTCGATTCCCACGACGCGGCGTCCGGGATAGGCGTCCGCGAGGATGCGGAGGGCCTTCTCGTCGTTGGGGTCGGCGAAGGTGCAGGCGATGACCCCGCCGTTGACCGCCACATGGTTGATGTAGCTGTAGTCCACGAAGCCTTCCGGATCCGTGAGCGTTTCCGGGGCCGGAACTTCGATGATGTTCCACTCCCGCCCGGCGGCGTCCCTGGTGGAGGACAGGAAACTGATGATTTCGCGGCTGACCGCGAAGTCGGGATGGGCCGGATTCTGTTGCGAATGGACCAGCAGGGTGCCGGGCGACGGGATGGCGGCCACGATGTCCACGTGGCCTCGTGTGCCGAACCGCTCCGAATCACGCGTCAGGCCGCGGGGAACCCAGATCACGTGCGTGGCGCCGATGGTCCTGGCCAGCTCGGCTTCGATCTCGGCCTTGCCGAGGCCGGGGTTACGGCCCGGATCCAGCTGCACGGTTTCGGTGACCAGCACGGTTCCCTCGCCGTCCACCTGGATCCCGCCGCCTTCGTTGACCAGTCTGGATACGAGGTGGCGGGCGCCCGACCTGCCGGCCACTTCGGCGGCGATGAGGGCGTCCTTGTCCCACCGGGCCCAGTCCTGCGCGCCCCAGCCGTTGAAGACCCAGTCCACGGCGCCCAGCCGGCCGCTGCCGTCGAGCACAAAAGTGGGGCCGATGTCGCGCATCCAGGCGTCGTTCAGTTCGGCGGTGAGCACCTCAACGGCCGGATCCAGGTAGCGCGCGGCGGTCCCGACGTCGGCCGGGTCCACCACCACGGTGACCGGCTCAAATTCGACGGCGGCATTGGCGACGGTGGCCCAGACCGAACGCGCCGCGTGGGCCTCTTCCGCTGTGTCGCCCAGTGTGTAGCCGCCGGCGGGGAACGCCATCCAGAGCCGTTCCTGGCGTGCCGTCTCGGCGGGCATGCGCCAGTTGCTCATGCCGTCACCTCCGCAGGTTCGCTGCCGGTGATTGAGGTTAGCGAGCGGCTGGGGAGCGAAGTCCCGAACGGTGCATCGTGGCGGACCGGTTCAGTGAGCCGGGCGTAGGTGTCGGGACGGCGGGTGGTCAGGAAGGGGAACAGCGTGAGCCAGTCACGCCGCTGGTCCAGGTCAAGGTCTGCGACGAGGACTGCCGATTCATCGCGCGGCGCCTGGGCCAAAATCCGGCCGTAGGGATCGGAGATGAAGGAGGACCCGTAGAAGTTCAGGCCACCCTCGTGGCCCCAGCGGTTGGGGACCACCATGAACAGCCCGTTTGCGATGCCGTTGCCCACGATGACCTGCTGCCACAGGGGCTGCGTATCGAAGTCCGGGAAGAGCGGCTCGGAACCGATCGCCGTCGGATACACGAGCAGTTCGGCGCCGCCCAGCGAGTACATCCTGGCCAGCTCCGGGAACCACTCGTCCCAGCAGGTGGGCATGCCGAGCCGCGCGCCGCCGAGTTCAACGGGGGAGTGGACCTCGTAGGCGTCCTCGGCGGCCGGGCCTTGCCGGAAGAACCGGTCCTCGTAGTAGCCGGCAGTCACGGGGATGTGGAGCTTGTGCGTCCGGGCCAGAAGCTCGCCGCCCGGGGAGACCAGAATGGATGTGTTCAGGCCAAGGCCGTCGTCCGTGCCGTCCGGGTTCCCGGCCCGCTGGTAGAGCGAAGCATGGACGCTGATGCCGTTCCGGCGGGCAGCCTCGGCGGCGAAACGGAAGGTGGGGCCGGTCAGCAAGTCTTCGGCATTGTCCGAGGGACGCGGCCGGGTTTGTCCGGACCTGTTCAGGTCATTGTCCGGAACCTGGTCCGCCGGATAACGGGACAGGGTGAGCTCCGGCAGGAAGACCGCGGCGGCGCCGAGCCGGGCCGCACGGTCGATGCCGTCGTTGAGTTCGGCGCGCAGGGCGTCGGCGTTGCTGTGCCAGCGGTGCTGCACAACGCCGACCCGCAGGGCCGGGCGCGTGGACGGCGTTGTCCGGGCGGGCGAGGCGGGCGAATCGAGGCAGGTGATTTCAATCATGATGACTACTCCAGTGAGACGACCGTCACTAAATGAATGACGTTCATTTAGTATGCACGGCGAGGAGGCGCGTGGCAAGGATTATGTGAATACCGTTCATTTATGTCCGGATACTAAGTAAGCTGATGGTGAAATTTGCAACGCGTCCTCCCCGCGCGTGGTGCCCCTGCGGTAGCGTCGAAACCACTGGACCAATCGAGGAGGATTCATGAAGGCTTCACCGACACTGACCAACAACATGCAGGCCGTGCTGGCCGATCTGATCGAGCTGCACATCCAGGGCAAGCAGGCGCACTGGAACATCGTGGGAACCAACTTCAGGGACCTCCACCTCCAGTTGGACGAGATCGTCGACGCCGCAAGGGCCTTCGCGGATGACACGGCGGAGCGCATGCGGGCGTTGCACGCCCTGCCCGACGGCCGGAGCGAGACTGTGGCGAAGTCCACGAGCCTTGCCGAGTTCCCGCAGGGGCTCATCAATACGAAGGACGCGATCGACCGCATCGTGGCCGCGCTGGAAGCCGCCGTCGGAACGATGCGCAAGGTTCATGACGAGGTGGACGAGGAGGACCCCACCACGGCGGACCTGCTTCATGCCTTCATCGAGAAGCTCGAGCAGTACGCCTGGATGGTCGGCGCCGAGAACATGAAGGCCTCGGCGAGCGTCACGCAGCCTGACAGCAAGTAGCCAGGCAGCCAACTACGGCGGGCGGCAGGCAGCGCTGCCGGCCGAGATGCGGACGGCCCCGGAGTATCTCCGGGGCCGTCCGCATGTCCGCTTGATTCCTTGACATCTCTCTCGTTCGGAGAATACTTAAGTACGTGCTTAACAATTCATCAACGGCAGACGCGGACCTCGACTCCGTGTTCCAGGCGCTCGCCGACCCCACGCGGAGGGCGATCCTGGTCCGCTTGTGCGAGGGGCCGGCGTCGGTCTCGGAGCTGGCCAGACCCTTTGCCATGAGCCTGCCCGGAATTGTGCAGCACCTTCAGGTCCTGGAGGGCAGCGGCCTGGTGCGCACAGAAAAGATCGGCAGGGTACGCAGCTGCAGCATCGAACCGGCCACTGTCCGCTTCGCGGAAGGTTGGCTCGGTGCCCGCCGGACCGCAGCAGAGCGCCGGCTCGACCGGCTGGAGTCGTTCCTTGATTCAGACGATCCACCCACAAACAGCACGAGGAGTACGTCATGATCACCCCTATCACCCATGCCAGCTTTACCTTGACCCGCAAACTCAATGCCCCGCCGTCGCGCGTTTTTGAAGCGTTCTCGGACCCTGCCAGCAAGAAGAAGTGGTTTGCCGGGCCGCCGGAATGGAGCCAGGGCGAATCAAGCCTGGACTTCAGGGAAGGCGGCAGCGAAACGGACGTCGGAGGTCCAGAGGGCGGCTTCGTTTCCACGATGCACGCCAGCTACTACGACATCGCTGAGAACGAACGGATTGTTTACACCTACGAGATGCTGCTGGACGGCAAGCGGACGTCTGTTTCGCTCAGCACGGTGGAGCTCCAGGCCGACGGCGACGGAACCCTGCTGACACTGACGGAACAGGGCGCCTACTTCACCGAGGAAGATCAGGTGGCCGGACGCAAGGAGGGGACCGAGGGGCTGCTCGACGCCCTGCAGGCCTTCGTTGAAGGCAGCTGAGAACCCAGTTGGCTGCAGCGGTCCGCCACCGCAGCCGCGGTGACGGGCCGCCGTCGGCCGGTCTCCCGCCGTCGGCACCCCTACTTGGCCTTCGGCACGCCTACTTGGCCTTCGGCACTTTGCGCAGCACGACGGCGGCAAGGGCTGCCGCTCCGGCCATGAGCACCAGCGCGATGGCCGCCGTGATGTGGACGCCGGAGTCGAACGCCGCGCGGGCCGCTGCCGCCAGGGACTCGGACAGCGGCGCGGGCAGCGTTCCCGCCAGCTCCATTGCGCCAGCGAGCGTTTCCCGGGCCCGATCCGCGGAATCGGCCGGGGATGCGTGCGTAACGGCGTCGGGCAGCAACAGGTGCCGCTGGTACGACGCCGTCAGGATCGATCCCAGGACAGCGGTTCCCAGGAGGGATCCCATTTCATAGCCGGTCTCGGAAATCGCAGCGGCCGCCCCGGACTTCTCCGGCGGGACGGCGCCCAGGATCATGTCGTTGGAGATGGTTTCGGCGGCTCCCACCCCTAGGGCAAGGACGAGCAGGGCTCCCAGCAGCAGGGCCGGTCCGGCCGAATGATTGCCGAAGGCCACGATGCTGTAGCCGGCCGCGCTTAACGACAGTCCGCCGGCCACCACGAAGCCGGGCCGGACCTTCCGCACGAGCGGCACCACAAGAAGGCCCGCCAGCACCGTGGCGGTCAGGGCGGGGAGCATCGCGGTCCCCGACGCCGACGGTGACATCCCTTCGAGCAGCTGCAGGTGCTGTGCGAGGAACAGGATGAAGCCGTTGAAGGAGAACAGTGCGAGCACGTTTGCCGTGATTGCCGTGCTGAACACGCGGTTCTTGAACAGGGACATGTCCAGAAGTGGCGATGCCAGCCGGTGCTGGCGCCGGACGAAGAGGAGCCCCATGGCAGCGCCGAACGCGATGACGGCCAGCGGCCGCATCCCCGGGCCCTCCGTGGCCAGTTCCTTGATGCCGTAGACCGCCGGCACCATGGTCAGCAGCGACAGGACAATGCTCGGCAGGTCCACCCGGCCGGGGCTGGGGTCCCTGGACTCCGGAATGAAGGAGGGGCCGAGGACAAGCAGCGGCAGCATGATGGGCACCGCCACGAGCAGCACCGCGCCCCACCAGAACTGTTCCACGAGCCAGCCGCCGAAAATCGGGCCGAGCGCAGCGCCGCCGGAGAAGCCGGCCGCCCACACCGCAACGGCCAGCCGCCGCCTGCCCGGATCCGGAAAAATGTTGCGGATCAGGGACAGCGTGGATGGCATGAGCATCGCGCCGAACAGGCCGAGTGCAGAGCGCCCAGCGATCAGCCATTCGGCGCTCGGAGCAAACGCGGTGGCGGCCGACACCGCGGCAAAGCCAGTGGTGCCGATGAGGAGCAGCCGGCGGCGACCGATCCTGTCGCCCAGGCTGCCCATGGCCACCAGGAGGCCTGCCAGCACCAGGGCGTAGGCATCCACGATCCACAGCAGCTGCACTCCCGACGGGTCCAGGCTGCGGGCGATGGCCGGCAAGGCAAAGGTCAGCGCCGTGTTGTCCACGGCCACCAGGAGGACCGGGAACATGAGCAGTCCAAGGGCCATCCAGTCGCGCACGCCGCCGTTGGCGGGTGTGGGCTGCCTGGTATCCCCGGAGGTGTACTGGGACTGCTGGAGGGCTGGAGCAGTGGTCATGAACGTAACTATACCGTCCAGACGGTACAGTTATAAAATCGAGGGCCCGAGCAGGCATGATGGGAGCCATGGCCAGAAAACCAGTTGCCCGCGGCGCCGTCCTTGATGCGTTTGAATCCCTCCTGATTGAGGTAGGGGAGCGTGCCGCCACCCTGGACGCCGTGGCCGGGCGCGCCGGCGTCTCCAAGGGCGGGCTGCTGTACCACTTCCCGAACAAGGAAGCCCTGATCGGCGTCCTGCTGGACCGGCTGGACGAATACGCGGAGGCGGACGCCCAGGCCATGGCCAAGGCGCAGGAAGGTGCCGCGGCCTACTTCATCAAGTCGTCGGTGTGGGCGGACACTCCGCTGGACCGCGTCATCGTGGCAGCCACCCGCCTCGCCGAAGTGGCCCATGAGGAGACCCGGCGCCGTTTCGCCCACATCCAGCAGCGGTGGCTCGACGAGATCGCCAAAGACGTGGGTCCGGGCCTTGCGAAGGCCGTGCTCTACATGGGGGACGGCCTGTACTTCAATGCCATGCTGTCGATCGGGCCGGCGGCAACTCCCGCGGAGACGGCCGCCGACGTCGAGAGCCTGCTGGCCGCGCTGGAACGGCTCCGCGGCTAGCGCCCACCACGCCGGTCGGCACCCTGCGAGACAGTTTGCGGCGGCCTTCCGGACGTAGGAGAATAGCCCCTGTGACTGTTGTCATCGCTAATTGAATATGCCTTTGATCTGCGGCGGGAGAGTTCTGCAAGTAGGTACAAGCAGGCGCCGTAGGAGCAAAACCTCCCCAGGAATCTCTCAGGCCCATGTACCGCCGCGGCAAGGCAACTCTGGAAAGCAGCAGGCTGCCCATCTGGAATGTTCCGTAACTACCCGGAGTGTCCAGGGCATGCTGTGCTCACCGACGGTGCAAGCGGGGCTGTGCGAAATCGCGGCTGCGCGGAAACTCTCAGGTCCCCAATACAGTGCGGGGAGGAACCCGAATCGATGTGGCGTACCCTGCGCCGCCTGAGTTATGGAGTTCCTTTTGACTGTCAATTCAGCCTCCACTTCCTTCGTCGACCGCCATATCGGCGCGCGCCGCGAAGCCGACGTCGACGCCATGCTCAAGGCTGTCGGCTATGACACCGTTGATGCGCTGGTTGACACGGCAGTTCCCAAAGACATCCGGCAGGATTCGCCGCTGCAGCTCGCCCCGGCATTGAGCGAAGTAGAAGCCCTCGCCGAGCTGCGCAGGATCGCCGCGAAGAACAAGACGGCCGTGCAGATGATCGGCCAGGGCTACTACGACACCGTGACGCCGCCGGTGATCCGCCGAAACATCCTCGAAGCCCCGGCCTGGTACACGGCTTACACCCCCTACCAGCCGGAAATCTCGCAGGGCCGGCTCGAGGCACTGCTGAACTTCCAGACCATGGTGCAGGACCTCGTGGGCCTGCCCATTGCCAACGCGTCGCTGCTGGACGAAGCGACCGCCGTGGCCGAGGCCGTGCTGATGATGCGCAGGGCCAACAAGAACAAGGAAGCCCACGACGGCAAGACCGTCCTGGACGCCGACTGCCTGCCGCAGACCATCGCGATCGTCAAGGGCCGCGCCGGAGCGCTCGGCTTCGAGGTCGAGGTTGCGGACCTGTCTCAGGGCCTGCCCGACGGCGTCATCAACGGCGTGGTCCTGCAGCAGCCCGGCGCCTCAGGGCGCGTGTTCGACCACTCCGAGGTCATCGCCGCCGCCAAGGAACGCGGTGCGCTCGTAACCGTGGCCGCGGACCTCCTGTCGCTGACCCTCATCACGCCTCCGGGCGAACAGGGCGCCGACATCGCCGTCGGATCCGCGCAGCGCCTTGGCGTTCCGCTCTTCTACGGCGGCCCCCACGCCGCTTACATGGCCGTCCAAAAGGGCCTTGAGCGGTCCATGCCGGGCCGTCTCGTGGGTGTCTCCAAGGACTCGGCCGGCGTTCCCGCCTACCGCCTCGCGCTGCAGACCCGCGAGCAGCACATCCGCCGTGAAAAGGCCACGTCCAACATCTGCACCGCCCAGGCGCTGCTGGCCATCGTCGCATCCATGTATGCCGTTTACCACGGCCCCGAAGGCCTGAAGGCGATTGCCGAAACCGCCCACGGCCACGCCAAGACCATTGCCGCCTCACTGAAGGCTGCAGGGCTTGGCGTCCTGCACACCAGCTTCTTCGACACCGTGACCGTGTCCGTTCCGGGCAAGGCTGCAGACATCATCGCCGCGGCCGAGGCCCGGGGGATCAACCTGCGCAGCATCGACGCCGACACCGTGGGCATCTCCACCGATGAAACGACGACGGCGGCAATCGTCGCGGACGTCCTCGGCGCCTTCGGTGCCAAGGCCGTTGACGCGACGGACGCCTTCTCCCTGGACACTGCCGTCGAACGTTCTTCCGCGTATCTGCAGCACCCGGTGTTCAACACGCACCGCTCCGAAACCCAGCTGCTGCGCTACGTGCGCAAGCTCTCGGACCGCGACCTCGCCCTGGACCGCACCATGATCCCGCTGGGCTCCTGCACCATGAAGCTGAACGCCACGGCCGAGATGGAAGCCATCTCCTGGCCGGAGTTCGCCTCCATCCACCCGTTCGCGCCGGATTCGCAGACCGAGGGCTGGCGGGAACTGATCGCCGACCTCGAGGCACAGCTGACCGAGATCACCGGCTACGACCAGGTCTCCATCCAGCCGAACGCCGGCTCCCAGGGCGAGCTTGCCGGCCTGCTGGCCATCCGCGGCTACCACCGCTCGCGCGGCGACGCGCAGCGCAACGTCTGCCTGATCCCGGCCTCGGCCCACGGCACCAACGCTGCCTCCGCCGTCCTGGCCGGCATGAAGGTGGTGGTGGTGGCCACCGCCGCCGACGGCACGATCAACCACGCCGACCTGAACGCCAAGATCGAGCTGCACAAGGACGCGCTGTCCGCGATCATGATCACCTACCCGTCCACCCACGGCGTGTACGACGCCGACGTCCGCGAAGTCTGCGACGCCATCCACGCCGCCGGCGGCCAGGTCTACATCGACGGCGCCAACCTCAACGCCCTCGTCGGACTCGCCCAGCCCGGGAAGTTCGGCGGCGACGTCTCCCACCTGAACCTGCACAAGACCTTCTGCATCCCGCACGGCGGCGGCGGCCCGGGCGTCGGCCCGGTCGCGGCCAAGGCCCACCTGGCCCCGTTCATGCCGGGCAACGCGGCAACGTGGACCGAAGGCAACGACGTGCCGATCTCCGCTTCGCGCTACGGCTCCGCCGGGGTCCTGCCGATCTCCTGGGCCTACGTGAAGCTCATGGGTGGTGCGGGCCTGACCGACGCCACCAAGTCCGCGCTGCTCGCTGCCAACTACGCCGCCGCCAGCCTGAACGACTTCTTCCCGGTGCTCTACACCGGCGAAGGCGGACTCGTGGCGCACGAGTGCATCCTGGACCTGCGCGCCCTCACGGCCAAGACCGGCGTCACGGCCGAGGACGTGGCCAAGCGCCTGATCGACTACGGCTTCCACGCGCCCACGCTGGCGTTCCCGGTGGCCGGCACCCTGATGGTGGAGCCCACCGAATCCGAGGACCTGGGCGAAATCGACCGCTTCATCAAGGCCATGATCGCCATCCGGGCCGAAATCGACCAGGTGGCAAACGGTGACTTCACCGTTGAAAACAGCCCGCTGCGCAACGCACCGCACACCGCGGCGGCCGTCATCAGCTCGGACTGGGCCCGCGAATACCCGCGGGAGCAGGCAGTCTTCCCCGTCCACTCCCTGAAGCAGGACAAGTACTTCCCGCCCGTGGGACGGATCGACGGCGCCGCCGGTGACCGGAACCTGATCTGCTCCTGCCCGCCCATCGAAGCCTTCGAAAGCTGAGGATCCGCCCCATGTCTGAGAACCACACGGCCCTCTACGAAGAGCACAAGAAGCTGGGTGCGTCCTTCACCGACTTCGGCGGCTGGCAAATGCCGCTCAAGTACAGCTCCGAACTGGCCGAACACCACGCGGTCCGGAAGGCTGCAGGCATCTTCGACCTCTCCCACATGGGCGAAGTCTGGGTGACCGGCCCCGACGCGGCAGCTTTCCTGGACTACGCCCTGGTGGGCAAGCTTTCGGCGATGGCCGTCGGCAAGGCCAAGTACTCGCTGATCTGCAACGAGGACGGCGGCATCATCGACGACCTCATCGTGTACCGCCGGCCGGCAGACGCGGAGGGTCACAACCGGTTCCTGGTGGTGCCGAACGCCGGTAACGCCAAAGTGGTGGCCGCGGCTCTTGCCCTGCGTTCGGCCGGCTTCGAAGTTGTCGTCGACGACGTATCCGCCGGCACATCGCTGATCGCCGTCCAGGGACCGAAGGCCGAGGAGATCCTCCTCCGGCTCGTTCCCGCGGCCCGGCACGAGCTCGTTACCGGCCTGAAGTACTACGCCGCCGTCGAGGTCCCGTTCCTCGTGGCGGGCGCCGGCCAGGAACTGCTGCTCGCCCGGACCGGCTACACCGGCGAGGACGGCTTCGAGATCTTCGTGAACAACGACGACGCCGCCGCCCTCTGGCAGGCAATCGTCGCCATCGCGGACGACGGGGAGCTGACGCCCGCTGGCCTGGCCTCCCGCGATTCGCTCCGCCTCGAAGCCGGCATGCCGCTCTACGGCAACGAACTGTCGCTCGAAGGCGACCCGTTCGCCGCCGGTCTGGGTCCCGTCGTCGCGCTGTCCAAGGAAGGCGACTTCGTGGGCAAGGCCGCCCTGGCCGCCAAGAAGGAAGCAGGCGCCGGCTCCACGTCGGGCCGCAAGCTCGTGGGCCTCAAGGGACTCGGCCGCCGCGCCGGCCGCGGGCACTACCCGGTCCTCAAGGACGGCAACGTCGTAGGCGAAGTCACCTCCGGCCAGCCCAGCCCCACCTTGGGTTACCCGGTTGCCATGGCTTATGTCGACGTCGAATACACCGAACCCGGCACCGCGCTGGACATCGACCTGCGCGGCAAGACGGAGCCGTTCGAAGTCGTCGCACTGCCTTTCTACAAGCGCGTCAAGTAGTCCAGCCAGTACCTCAGCGGGCCGGGTGCTTCAGCGGTACCCGGCTCCGGGGCCGGCTGGCCCCGGTTTTCCCTGACCGAGCTTGCGAGGTTAGGGGGACGGTGGGGTGTACGAGCGAGCACGCGGAGGATGGCGAACCCCCGCCGCGTAAGCCAGCCACAACAGATTTAGCACCAACGACCGCATCGAGACTTAGGAAAAACACATGGCAAAAGTTGCCTCTGAACTGCAGTACTCCGACGAGCACGAGTGGGTTGCCCGGGAAGCCGGGAACATTGTGTCCATCGGCATCTCGGCCGTTGCCACGGACGCCCTCGGCGACATCGTGTATGTTGACCTGCCCGAGGTCGGCTCGGCCGTGACCGCGGGGGAGACGTGCGGCGAGGTGGAGTCCACCAAGTCCGTTTCGGACCTGTACTCCCCGGTGACCGGCGAGGTCACGGAAATCAACCCCGACGTCGTCGAGGATCCGGCGCTGATCAACAGCGATCCTTACGGCGCCGGCTGGCTGTTCAAGGTGGCTGCTGAGTCCGATGGCCCGCTGCTCTCCGCGCAGGACTACGCCTCCAAGAACGGCGGCGAGCTGTAAGTTCTGCCGGCCCCGCCGCGGCAAAAACCGCGTAGCGTGGATTAAAACAGTACGACGGCGGACGGCCGCCACAAGCTGCCGCACGCCGTCGTACTGACCGATTGCCAGCCGCGACCCGCGGCCAAGCAGTCCTCCGGCAGGACCATCTGCCGGGCCACAGTTAGACCTAGTTAGGAACCGACAATGGCTGTTGGAGTCTTTGACCTCTTCTCCATCGGAATAGGCCCATCCAGTTCACACACGGTAGGTCCGATGCGGGCTGCCGCGGTGTTCGCCGAGGAACTCAAGGCATCCGGCGATCTGGACCGGGTGGCGTCGCTGCGGGTGGACCTGTACGGCTCGCTGGCGGCGACCGGGCACGGCCACGGCACCATGACGGCCATCATGCTCGGCCTGGAGGGCTTCCACCCCGAGTTGATCCTGCCTGACGAGGTGGAGGAGCGGCTTGCGGCCATCGCCGAGACCGGAACGCTGCAGCTCGCCGGTGCTGGCGATGGGAACGGTGTTCCCTTGCCCTACGGCGTGAAGGACATGGTCCTGCGCCCGCTGACCGTCCTGCCGCGGCACACCAACGGCATGACCTTCACCGTCTCCGACGCCGACGGCGACGTGCTGCACAGCGCCACCTTCTTCTCGGTGGGCGGCGGCTTCATCGTCCGCGAGGGCGAGGAGGACGCGGCGCTGAAGGAACTTGACGAGTCCAAGAAGGAACTGCCCCTGCCGTTCCGCACTGCAGCCGAACTCCTGGGACGCTGCCAGTCCAAGGGCCTGTCCATCGGCGAAGTCATGCTCGTCAACGAACGTGCCTCCCGGTCCGAGGAGGAGATCCGCGAGGGCCTGCTGCACATCTACTCGGTGATGGAGGGCTGCGTGGAAACCAGCCTCAAGCGTGAAGGCCTGCTGCCCGGCGGGCTGAAGGTCCGCCGTCGTGCGCCGGACTGGCACGAACGGCTGCTGAAGGAGAGCCGGGACCATGGTCCCGACTACCGGGACCCGAAGTACTGGCAGGAATGGGTGAACCTGATCGCCCTGGCCGTGAACGAGGAGAACGCCTCCGGCGGCAGGGTGGTCACGGCCCCCACGAACGGCGCCGCGGGCATCATCCCGGCCGTGCTCTACTACGCGCTGCACTTCGCTCCCGGCATGGACAAGGCGACCCAGCAGGACCGCGAGGACGTCGTGGTGAAGTTCCTGCTCACCGCCGGCGCCATCGGGGTCCTCTACAAGGAACAGGCCTCCATCTCCGGCGCCGAGGTCGGGTGCCAGGGCGAGGTGGGCTCGGCGTCGTCGATGGCGGCCGCCGGCCTGGCCGAGGTGATGGGCGGCACGCCGGCGCAGGTGGAGAACGCCGCGGAAATCGCGATGGAGCACAACCTGGGCCTGACCTGCGATCCGATCGGCGGGCTGGTCCAGGTGCCCTGCATCGAACGCAACGCCATCGCCGCCGCGAAGGCCATCAACGCCGCCAAGATGGCCCTCTGGGGCGACGGCTCGCACCGGGTCTCCCTTGACGAGGTCATCGTGACCATGCGCGAGACGGGCAAGGACATGAGCTCCAAATACAAGGAAACCGCCATGGGCGGCCTCGCCGTCAACGTCGTGGAGTGCTGATTACGCAGCGGTGACCGAGCCGGCCGCAGCCTAGTTGTGTGCGGCCGCCCACACGTTCAGGCTCACGGCAAAGACCACCCAGGACAGATAGGGCAGCATCAACAGCCCGGCTGTCCGGCTGATCGGCCCAAAGCAGAGCACCGTGGCGGCGACTGCCAGGGCAAGGGCCACGATGATGGCGAGCGCCAGCCAGAGGGCAGCCGACCCCAGCGCCGGATACAGCCCGAAGAACACCGGCGTCCAGGCCAGATTCAGGGCCAGCTGCACGCAGTACACGGCGAGCGCCGTCCTGCGTCCGGGGGCGTCGCTCCGCCACACGAGCCAGGCGGCCACGGCCATCCCCGTGTACAGCGCTGTCCACACCGCACCGAACACCCAGTTGGGCGGGGACCAGGGAGCCGTGTCCGCCGTTGCATACCAGCCGTTGACGTTGCCCACGGTGACCTGGGAACCCAGGTAAGCGACCACGGCAGAGGCGGCCAGGAACCCAAGGAGGGCTGCCGCCTGGACGGCCGGTCCGCCGCGGCCGTGGTCGTTGGGTTCCATGGTTCAACAGTTGCCACGGGAGGACGGAGAGTCAAGCCGCAGCGCTGGTGGCACGCCCGGAGGCGGACAGATCGGGCCCGCCCTGTGAACTGTCCGACGCCGGTGCGACCATGGACCCATGGGCAGAGGATACGATCCCGGCTTCCTGCGGGTGGCCGTTGAGCTGCCCTGTCCGGACCGCCCCACCGTCCTCCTCGACTACACCCACTTCTCCGTCCGGCTGGTGCCTGCGCGCAGGCTGGCCGCCCTGGTGGGCGTCAACATCAACGGCCGTGAGCTGGTGCCGCTTGACCGGATTGGAGTCTGGCACTTCGACTCCAGGGTGCCCCGGAGCGTGCAGGCCGGGCCCGAGGTCTACCGCCACAACGGCCTGGACCGCGGCCACCTGGTCCGGCGCCTTGACCCCGTATGGGGTGATGACGCCACGGCACGGACCGCCAACCAGGACACGTTCGCCTATCCCAACGCCGCCCCGCAGGCATCGGACTTCAACCAGGGCAAGGAACTGTGGCTCGGGCTGGAAGACCATGTGCTGAACCATGCCGGTGAGCACGATGCGCGGATCAGCGTCTTCACCGGGCCCGTCCTGGCCGACGACGACGTGCCGTACCGGGGAGTCCAGATACCGCGGAAGTTCTGGAAAATAGCGGCCTGGACCATGGAGGGAACGCTGGCTGCCGCGGGTTTCCTGCTGGACCAGTCTCCGCAGCTGGGGAAGGAGGAACTGGCGCAGGCCATCCGGGAGCGGCTGCTGGCGGACGAGCCGCCGCCCCTTGGTCCGTTCCGCGCCTTCCAGGTCCCGGTGCCGCAGATAGCGGGGCTGACCGGAATACCGCTCACCACGCTGGCGGAGGCCGACCGCATTTCCGCCGGTACAACCCCAGGCGGCACAGGGCCCGGCGGGGAAGGCAAGGCGGTGATCCTCACCGACCTCAGCCAGATACGCCTGTGAGCAGCGTGGCATGCGTCCAGCCACCGGCAAGGCAGGGCAGATAGACTTGAGGCTGCCTCTCCGGGCACCTGCTGAAGAAACGTACGCGAAGATTGGACACGGCACACTTGCGAGAATTCACTGCCCGCTTTGCCTCCGCCGAGGAGGTCGCCAACTGGGACTCCCACGTCACCGCGAACCCGAACGGCGGAAACCTGCTTCAGTCTGAGGCGTTCGCCGACGTCAAACAGCACTTCGGGTGGAAGACACTCCACCTCGTCTATGAAACGGCTGACTACACGAGCTACAACCTGGTGCTGGAAAAGAGCTTTCCGGTGCTGGGCAAGCTGTGGTACCTCATCAAGGGGCCCGATGTCGCCGCCATCGAAGACATTCCGGGCATCGCTGCGGCCAACGCAGACTTCGTCAAGAGGGCCCGGCTGGGCGTGTTCGCCATCAAGATCGAGCCTGACATCGTGCACAGCGACTCGGCCCGGGAAGTCATCGAAAAGGCCGGGCTGGTCAAGACCCACAACCTGCAGCCCAACGACTCCACGGCTCTCCTGGACATTTCCCCGGACGAGAACCAGCTGCTCCGGAACCTGCATTCGCGGGGCAGGAATGCGGTCCGGCGCGCCATCCGCGAGGGTGTCGACGTGCACAACGTGGATCCCACCGAGGAAAACTTCAGGGCCATGTATGCGCTTATGACCAACACCGTGGAGGCAAAATCCCAGGTCCGGGTCCGTGAGTATGAGTACTACCGCCAGTTCTGGACGAATTTCGTCAAGCGCGGCCAGGGCCGGCTTCTGTTCGTCTACGAAAACGGCGTACCGTCAGTGGGGGCGTTCGTGATCAACTATGGGCACAAGGGCACGTACAAGGACGGCGGATCCCTCCAGAAACGCAGCCAGTACGGCGACTCGCACCTGGTGCAGTGGACGGCGATCAACCAGCTCAAGGAACTCGGCTGCACCGAATACGATTTCTGCGGAACCCCGCCCAGCGACAAACTCAAGGACACATCCAACCCGTTCCACGGACTGGGGCTTTTCAAGACCAGCTTCAGCAAGACGGTCACCGACTTCGTTGGGTGTTACGACCAGGTCATCAGCCCGCTGAAATACAAGGCGTGGATGGCAGCGGGCGAGCGCGTTGCCCGGCAGGTGTACACCCGGCGGACGGGACAGCAGTTCTACTAGGCCGCAGGCTCTAGTAAAACCACAGGCACGGCACGGAGGGAGGCCCGAATGACCAAACAACCCCGCGGCGTCAAGAGACCGCAGACGGACGGGCTGCCCAAGACTGAGCCTCTGACACCTTCACAGGTGCACCAGAACGCGGCGGCCAAGCGCATGCTGCGCCGGCTGGTCCAGGGGGAAAACCCGCCAACGGCGCCACTGAGCATCGTGGACCGGCTCGCCGGGAGCCCCTACGCCAACCCGATGATCCAGGTCAGCGGCATAGACACCTCGGCACGCAAGACCATGGACTTCGTGCTGCACCTCGCCGAATCCATGTTCCGGTACGGCGCCGGTGCCCTGGAAGTGGAGACCAGCATCATCGCCGTCACCGCTGCCTTCGGCCTGAAGAACATCGAGGTGGATATCACCAACCAGTCCGTGGGCATCAACTACGCGCCCAAGGACCAGACGCCCATCGCGCTCCTGCGCGTTGTCCGTTCCTGGACGAACAATTATGCCGGGCTGGCCCAGGTCCACCAGCTGGTCACCGATATCGTGGCCGGAGGCGTGGGCCGGGACGAGGCCGTCCGGCGCCTGGACGAGATCGTCCGCAGCCCCAAGCCGTTCCCGCGCTGGATGGTGACCGTCGCGTTCGCCGTGTTTTCGGCGGTGTTCGTGGGCGTGATCGGCGGCGGCCTGGGCGCGTCGGCGGTCGCGTTCGCCTCCAACCTGCTGATCAGCCTGCTGGCCCGGAAGCTGGGCCGGTGGCGGACGCCTGACTTCTTCATCACGGCGGCCTGCTCCTTCGTCGTCACGGTCATCGCGCTGCTCATGTGGAGGTTCGGCAGTCCTGTGGGGGTCCGGCTAGCCCCCGCCATTGTGGTGGTGGGCGGCATCCTGCTGCTGCTTCCCACCGGGCGGCTCGTGTCCTCGGTCCAGGACGCGATCAACGGCTTCCCCGTCACGGCGGCCGGCAGGTTCCTGTCCACTCTGCTGACGTTCGGGGCAGTCGTCGCCGGGATTGCCGTCGCGTTTGTGGTGGGGGACAGGACCGGCATGGAGCCGATCGACGTCACGGAGACCTTCCCGCCCGCGTACCCGCTGTGGGCGCAGGTCATTCTGGTTGCCATCGCCGTGGTGGCGATCGGCATCACAGAACAGACGGACTGGAAGCTGCTGCTTCCGACGGCGGCCGTGGGCGTGATCGGCCACCTGGTCCTGATCGGCGCGGAGATGCTCGGCATCGGCCCGAACTTCTCGCCGGCGCTGGCCGCTGTGGTGATCGGCCTGCTCGCCCGCGTGGTGGCGTTGAAGATGGGCGCCCCGCAGCTGGTGGTCGCGGTGCCTGCCGGCCTGATTCTGCTGCCCGGCCTCACCATTTTCCGCTCGATGTATGTCCTGACCATTGAGGAATCCGAGATTCTGCTGGGCGCCGGCGGGATGCTGAGCGCCGGGGCCATTGTGTTCGGCGTGGCCGGCGGGATCGTGCTCGGCGACACGCTCGCGCGGCCGCTCACCCGGAGCCTTGCGAGCAATGAACGACGGCGGGCCCGCCGCCGCTAGATCGTGGCCTAGATTTTACCGATCGGCAGCTTCTTCTCGGCCTGGAAGTCATCCTCGACGCGGCCCATGGCCCAGTAGCCGGACAGCGACACCTGGCTGCGCTCGAGGCCGCGCTGGCGGAACAGCACCTCGCGCAGGCCCTTCATGTAGCCGCGCTCTCCGTGGGCAAAGACATCAACCCTGCCGTCGGGCCACGCGGCGTCTCGGACGGCGTTGACCAGCAGGTCGCTGCCGCCTGCGGGGGCGCCGTCGCGTTTCAGCCAGACCAGCTGCAAGGCTGCCGGCGCGGCGATCGGCTGGATATCGGCGTCGGTGTCCACTTCCAGGAACGCCAGGCCCCGGGCGCCGGCCGGCAGGGACTCGATGACGGCGGCGATCGCCGGCAGGGCGGCTTCGTCGCCGGCCAGAAGGTACCAGTCGGCAGCAGGATCAGGGTTGTAGCCTCCGCCCGGTCCCGTGAAGATGAGGGCATCGCCGGGCCGGGCCGCGGCCGCCCATGGCCCGGCCAGGCCTTCGTCCCCGTGGATGACGAAGTCGATGGCCAGTTCGCCGGCCGCCAAGTCCACCCAGCGCACCGTATAGGTCCGGGTATGCGGCCACAGCTCCCGCGGCATCGATTCGCGGACGGCCCACAGATCCAGCGGCTCGGGGTAGTCCACACCCGGCTGGGGGAAGGCGATCTTGACGTACCTGTCCACAAAGTCGTTGTTGACGTACTCCGCGAAGCCTTCGCCGCCGGCGACAATGCGCACCATGTGGGCCGAAAGCTGCTCCCGGCGCAGGACGGTCAGGTTGATCTGGGGACGGGATTTCCGCGTGGCGGATGTAGCGGCGGGAACAGAAGTCATGTAGGTAAGCCTAGGCTAAGTCCGGTGCCGGCTGGAGTCCTGCTACCCGGCGGGTTCGCTAGATTACTGCACTTGTTGGTCTAATTGGGGTGGACTTCATCGCATCTCACCCGGGGGACTGTCATGCCAACGCCACGGAACTTCTTCGCCGCCCACAGGCGGTTGCTTCAGGGGACGGGCTTCTCAGCGGTGACCGCCCTGCTGGCGGCGGCGGCATTTCTCTATCCGGGCGTCAAGTCAGCCGATGTGGACCTCAACGACGGCGGCGTCTGGGTGACGAACAAGAGCGTCGGGATGACCGCCCGGCTCAACTATCCGTCCAAGACCCTGGACGGTGGCGTGACGCCGGCGGCGGCAGGCTTCGAAATCCTCCAGCACGACGGCGAAATACTGGTGGACGCCGGCTCGTCCCTGACGGCCGTGGACCCGGCAGCCATGCGGCTCGGCGAACCGGTCATGCTGCCCGGGGGCGTCACCGCCGCTTCCGGGCAGGGTGCCTACGTCTTCAGCGATCCGGGCACGGGGGAGGCCTGGCTGGCTTCGACCGACACCGTCCGGGGCTTTGACCGGCAGACCTCGGAGCCGGTGGTTTCCGGGGCGGCGAACCTCCGGGCCGTAATCGGAGCGGACGGGGCCGCCTACATCGCCAACCCCGCGGCACATGAGGTCAGCCGGCTGACCGTCGAGGACGACGGAACCGCCGGGGACAGGGCCACGGCGTCCTACGGCGATTTCTCTGCCGTGAAGAATCTTCAGCTCACCACGGTGGGAGCAGATGCCGTGCTGCTGGACACCGATTCGGGCCGGCTTTACCTGCCCGGGGGCCGGACGGTTGACCTGCCCGACGCCGAGGGGTCTCGGCTGCAGCAGCCCGGCCCTGCCGGCAGCTTCGTCGCCGTGGCCACGCCGGAGGGCCTGATCGAACAGCCGCTGGACGGCTCCGGGGCCGCCACAAAGCCCTCAGGCGGGAACGGAAATCCGGTCAGTCCCGTGCAGCTGGACGGCTGCGTGCATGCGGCCTGGAACAAGAGCAACCTGTACCTTCGGGACTGCGCCGACGACGTCCACGACAAGCTGACGGATGTCCCGAACGCCAACAACAAGTCCGATCTGGTCTTCCGGGTCAACCGCAGTGTTGTGGTGCTCAACGACACCAACGGCGGCAACGTGTGGCTCGTCCAGCAGGCGATGCAGCTTGTCAACAACTGGCAGGATCTCCAGACGCCGCCGAACAGGTCGGAGGAGGAGAAGGAAGACGCCGCCGACCAGAACCCGCTCAATCAGCTCCCGGACCGCACCAAGGCCAACCGGCCGCCCAACGCCCAGGATGACGTCTTCGGCGTCAGGCCGGGCAAGACCACGCTGCTGACTCCGCTGGACAACGACTCGGACCCGGACGGCGACCTGCTGACCCTCAACGTCCTCGGCTCGGGGCCGGGCAACGGCACGGCGCAACCCATCTACAACGGCTCCGCCCTGCAGATCAGCGTGCCCGAGAAAGCATCGGGAACGTCCGACTTCGAATACCAGGTGGACGACGGCCGGGGCAAGACCGCGCAGGCCAGGATCAGGGTGGCCGTGCGGGCCGACTCGGAGAACGGTCCGCCCACCCAAAAACGAAAAACCGTCATCCTCCTCGAACAGGGAAAGTCCTTCAGCCAGAATGTGCTGACGGACTGGACCGACCCGGACGGCGACGACCTCTTCCTGAAAGCCGCAACGGCCGACAACGGCAATGACCAGGTCCAGGTGCGCCCGGACGGCCTGCTGCAGTTCCAGGACGTCGGCACCACCCTGGGCCGCAAGGAGGTCACCCTCCGGGTGTCTGACGGCCGGACCGAGAGCGAGGGCAAGATCACCGTCGAGATGCGTCCCCGCGGGAGCCTGCCGCCGATGGCAAACCCCGATCACCTGAGCGTTGTAGCGGGCCGGGACGCGGTGGTTTCTCCACTGGAGAACGATTTCGACCCCGCCGGCGCCACGCTGCGGCTGGCCCGGGTGGAGGGTCCTCCGGCCGCCAGGGTGTCCCCCCATTTTGACTCCGGCACCTTCGTTTTCAATGCTCCGGCTGCCGGCACTTATTACGTGACCTACCAGGTGACCAACGGGCCTGCGAGCCAGTTGGGGCTTGTCAGGATCGATGTCACCAACGGCGGAACCAGCGGCGCCCCGGTGGCCGTCCGGGATGTCGCGCGGCTCCCGCAGGGCGGCCACACCCTGGTGGATGCGCTGGCCAACGACATCGACCCCGCCGGCGGCGTGCTCGTCATTCAATCCGTCAGCGTTCCTTCCGGATCACCCCTGTCCGTGGCCGTCCTTGACCACAGCGTGCTCAAGATCAGCGATGCGCACGGTTTGGCCGCACCGGCAACGTTCACGTACACGGTGTCGAACGGCCTTGAGAGTTCGGTCGGCGAAGTAACCGTTCAGCCGGTGCCTGCACCGGCACGGCTGCGGCCGCCCCGTGCGGTGCCGGACGAAATCACGGTGCGCGCCAACGACGTCGCCACCGTGAATGTGCTGGCCAATGACAGCCACCCGGACGGGGCAACACTGGCGCTGAAGCCGCAGCTTGCCCAGACAGTTGAAACCGCCGACGGGCTGCTGGGCGTTTCCGGCGACGTCCTGCGGTTCAAGGCCGGCCCGACGGCGAAGACGGTGCACGCCATCTACGTCGTCCAGGGTCCGGACGGCCAGGAATCCTCCGCGCAGGTCACCATCCGCATCAAGGGCGGCGGCGCCGACCAGAATTCCCGGCCTGAACCGAAGAACCTGACCGCCCGCACCATCGCCGGGCGCGCCACCCGCATCCAGGTTCCGCTGGACGGCATAGACCCCGACGGCGATTCCGTATCGCTGGTCGGCCTGGACAAGGCCCCGGCCCAGGGGACCGTCACCGTCGGCGCCACTTACCTGGAGTACACTGCGTCGGCGAAGGCCGCCGGGCAGGATGCCTTCAGCTACGTCGTGCAGGACACGTTCGGCGTCCGCAGCACAGCCACCGTGGCGGTGGGCATCGGCGCCGCAACCGCGGCCAACCAGCAGCCGGTGGCGGGCGATGACGCGGTCACCGCCCAGCCCAACAGACACGTGGCCGTGGACGTGCTGCACAACGATGCGGACCCGGACGGCGACCCCCTGGCCCTCGTGCGCGGTGGAGTCGAAGCGGATGCCGCGCTGAACGCGTCGATAGAGGACGGAAAGGTGCGGTTTACGACGCCGGACTCCGCTGGCGCCGTCGTCATCCGTTACCGGATTTCCGACGGAAGGGGAGGCCAGGCGACGGGCACCCTGAAAGTCGACGTCACGCCCTCCGCCCCCCGGAAGGCGCCGATCACCCGGGACGACCGGGTGTCCTTCGCGGAAACGCTGGGGAAGTCCGCCGTGGACGTTCCCGTGCTCAAGAACGACGAGGACCCCGACGGCGTGACCTCCGACCTGAAGGTCATCCTGGGCGCCGGAACCACCGACGCGGCGGTCCGCGGCGACGGCACTGTCAATGTCACCCTGCTGCCCGGCCCCCGCATCATTCCCTACACGGCCACGGACCTGGACGGCCTGGCCTCCACGGCGTTCATCCACGTGCCCGGGACGTCGGAGCAGCGCCCGGCGCTGAAGAGCCCGGCCCCCTTGGAAGTGGTCAGCGGCGGGGAACTGGCTGTCGACCTGAACGATGCCGTGGTGGTCCGTCAAGGCCGCAGCCCGCGGCTCACCGTTGATTCGCGCGTGTCGGCGGTGGCGGCCAACGGCAAGCCGCTGGTCAAGGATGCCGCCTCCCTGGTCTTCACGTCCGCCGACGATTACGCGGGGCCGGCGTCCCTGACCTTCGAAGTGGCCGACGGCCCCGTTGAAGCGCCGGATACGCTCACGTCCGTGCTGACCATCAGCATCAACGTGCTGCCCGATCCGAACCGGAACCACCCGCCGGCCATTTCCTCCACCCGCGCCAGCGTGGTCAAGGGCGAGGAAACGGAGGTGCAGCTGGACACGCTCATATCGGACCCGGACCAGGCTGACAGCGGCAAGCTCAAGGTGACGCTGGGCAGCCAGCTTCCTCCCGGCATCAGCGCCAGCGTGGACGGGACCACCCTGAAGATCAGGGCCACAGCGGATGCGCCGGAGCCGGGAGGCACCCTGCCGCTGACCGTCACGGACCCGCGCGGACTCTCGGCACAGGGGACCGTGGAAGTGAGCCTGACGCCTTCGCTTCGTCCGCTGCCCGTGGCCAACGACGACGAAGTGGCGGAGGCCAGGGCCGGCGAAAACCGGCGAGTCCAGGTGCTCGCCAATGACGTCAACCCGTTCGCCGACACACCCCTGACGGTTGTCAGTGCCGTGGTGGAAACCGGCGACGGCACCGCAGCCGTGTCCGGGGACGCAGTGGACGTCCGTCCCGCGGAATCGTTCGTGGGCACCATGGTGGTGCGGTACCGGATCCAGGACAAGACAGGGGACGCCCGGCGTGAGGCGGACGGGCGGATCAGGCTGACGGTCAAGGCGAAACCGGACAAACCCGGCACTCCCGTGGCCACCGAGGTGCGGGACAGCACCGTGGTGCTGAACTGGACGCCGCCTGCCGCCAACGGCTCGGCCATCACCGGCTACCGGGTCACGGGGACCAACGGAGTTTCGCAGCTGTGCCCCGCCAACACGTGCACCATCGGATCACTCACCAACGATGTCGAATACACGTTCAGCGTGGTTGCGGTGAACGGTATCGGTGAATCCCCGGCCTCGGAACGTTCCGCTCCGGCCCGCCCGGACCAGCGCCCGGAGGTGCCCCAGGCGCCGTCGCTGTCCTTCGGGGACAAGCAGCTGGCCGTCAGCTGGCCGGCTGCCAAAACCACCGGATCGGCGATCACTGACTACGAGCTTCAGCTTTCGCCGGCTCCTCCGGGGGGCTCCGCCGTGCGGTCGGCCGGGCCCGGGCTGAGCTACACGTGGACCGGGCTGGCGAACGGCACGTCGTACCGGGTCCAGATCAGGGCCAAGAACAAGGCGCCCACGCCCTCGGAGTGGAGCCCCTTCTCGGCCGCGGAGATCCCGGCCGGGGTGCCCGCCGTCCCCGGCAAGCCGAGCACCACGCTCGCGACGTCGGGGGCCAACAGCTCGGTCATCCAGGTCAGCTGGGCGGCGCCGGACGGCAACGGTGACGCCGTAACCGAGTACACCGTGGTGTCCTCCCATCCCGGTTCGCCCGACGCCTCGCAGGTTGTGCCAGGCGGCCGGACCAGCGCGCTCTTCACCGTGGGCAATTCGGACGCCGGCTACACCTTCACCGTTGCCGCGCGGAACAAGGCCGGATATTCGGCCGCCAGCGCCGCGTCGGACCCGCGCAGGGCCGTGGGGGCCCCCGGCCAGGTCAACGGCCTCCGGGCGGATCCGCTGGACAACAGCGCCCAGCTGACGTTCAGCGCGCCTTCCGCCATGGGCGGGGCGGCGGCCGGAGAAACCGTGTATGAATATCGGGTGAACGGCGGCCAGGTGGCGGCCGTGCCGGCCAACAAGGTGATTACCGGCCTGGCCAACAACGGCACCTATACGATCGGCGTCCGTGCCACGAACGTGGTCGACGGACAGTCCTACCCGGGTCCCTTCACAGACGCCAATCCGGTGGCTCCCTTCGGGAAACCGTTCCAGGCCATCACGGACGGCTTTCACTACGGCAACACCCAGGTGAGAACCACCGTGGCCCCGCCGGCGGCGAACGGCAGGCCGGTGGCGAGGTTCGAATGGAGCAGCCGGTATCCCGACGACGGCAGGACCGGGCCTTCCGGCGTGCTTCCCGCCGGCGGCGGTGAAATCTTCGCCGGCGACAAACCCGATCAGAACGTCCAGGTATTCATCACCACGGTGGACAGCGACGGCAACCGGAGCGACGTGCTGCAGGCCGGCGGCCGGACCTACCAAAACGTCAGCTTCACGGTCAACGGTGAGTTCGGTGGCCTGTGCGCCTGGACCAGCTACCAGGCCAGCGGCGCTGACAACCAGGTGAACTGCCTCGCGGACGGCGGCGAGTGGATGGCCAACGGCGAGGTGCGGCCGATCAACTGTGCGGGCACCAACGCGACGTACACATTCCGGGGCTCTTCGGCAAACCAGTGGGCCGTCAAGAGCGGGTATGCCGCGGCCAGGTACGTACGCATAGCCGGCCAGTCACTCAGTGCCCAGCCGCTGACCTGCCAGTAGGCCGCCCTGCCCGTGACAGGGCCGGAAGCTCCCAGTCCACCGCGCCGGCGCCCTGCTCCGTCAGCAGGGCGTTGGCGCGGCTGAACGGCCGGGAGCCGAAGAAACCGCGGGACGCCGACAACGGGCTTGGGTGGACGCTGGCCACGACGGGCGTGTCGCCCAGCAGCGGCCGCATTCCCTCCGCGTCCTTGCCCCACAGGACGGCGACGAGGGGGAGCCTTCCGCCCTCGGCGGAGCGGCGGCCTGCGACGGCGGCAACCGCCGCCGTCGTGATGGTTTCCCAGCCCTTTCCGCGGTGGGAGCCGGCGGCGCCCTCGCGGACGCTCAGGACCCTGTTGAGCAGCAGGACGCCCTGCCCGGCCCACGCGCCCAGGTCGCCGTGGACGCGCGCCGGGAGCCCGAGGTCGGCCTCTAGCTCCTTGTAAATGTTGGCCAGGCTGCGCGGGATGGGATGCGTGCGGCCGTCCACCGAAAAAGCCAGCCCGACGGCATGTCCCGGTGTGGGGTACGGATCCTGGCCGACGATCAGTACCCGCACGTCCGCCAGCGGCTGGCGGAACGCGCGGAGGACGTTCGACGGCGACGGCAGCACCCTGTGCCCCTCCGCCACCTCGCCGGCCAGGAAGGACAGCACCGATCTCAGCTCCGCCTCCACACCGGCCAGGGCCGCGGCCCAGTCAGGAGCCACCAGCTCGTCCAGGGGCATCGCCGCCATTTCGGCAAAGCCGACAGTCTCCGGACCGGCCTGCTCCAGCTCAAACAAGGGTTCAGGTTCAGTCACCCACTCATTCTGCCCTCGGCGGGGCCACGACGTCACACGGCGTAAATGACAATGCTGTTATTCGTCCGTAACATGGGGGTTGGGCTTTTTACCGGATTCAGCGAAGGAGGGTGCAGTGGCAGAGCCGTTGCAGGACCATCTCGCAGGCCAGTTCGCGGCGGCTGACGCAGCGCCGGACACCGCATCGCAGCGTGGCGCGCTGCTGGAAGACTTCCAGTTGCGGGACTCGCCGTTGAGTGGGCGGGAGCAGCAGATGCTGGCTCTGGAGCGGCAGTGGTGGAAGTACGCGGGAGCCAAGGAACAGGCCATCCGCGAGCTGTTCGACCTCTCGGCGACACACTACTACCAGATCCTCAACGCACTCATCGATACCGAGGCTGCGCTGGCCCACGACCCCATGCTCGTGAAGAGATTGCGTAGACTACGAACGTCACGCCAGCGGGCCCGCACTGCACGCCGCCTGGGATCTGACGCGTAAACGCCAGTGCCGGACCGCCGGCAAATAATCCACCAAGGACGTCACTTCACCATGACCAACTATGCTCGGGACGAATTCGACAGGGTCCCTGAGGCCTCTGCCCGTCAGGGCGTACACCGTGCCGTTTCGGCGCCGGCCCGCGCCAGGCTCTGGCCGATCCTGGCCGTGGGAATCGGGTCGCTTGCCGTCGGCGTGTTCGCGTTTCTGCTCCTGCCGCAGCTCGGGTTCCAGGCCTCCGCCAGCCCGCTGTCTGCCATGACCTCGGAAGCGCCGCCCAGTTCGGCGCCCGGTTCACAGTCCAGCCCCTCGGCCACGCCGTCCGCCGGGGCGACGTCACCCTCCGCCTCCGCCTCCAGTACGCCTTCGGCCTCTGAGTCTGCCTCGGCAGGGGAGTCTGCAGTGCTGAATTCCTCCGCCGTGGACAAGTCGCAGCCGGTGTCCGTCTACAACGCCACGCTCACATCGGGCCTGGCCGGACGCGTGGGCGCCACGGTCGAGAAGGACGGCTGGGTATTGGGCGAGGTGTCCAACTGGCAGGGAGCGCCCCAGCAGGAGTCGGTGATTTTCTACTCCGGCGCCCATAAGGCCAACGCCGAGGCCCTCGGAGCACTCCTGAACATCACCAAGCTCGTGGAAACCGGGGGCCTGCAGGCCCCCGTTGCCGTGGTGCTGGGCCCTGAATTCCAGTGACCGTTTGGGTTACGCCTCAATAACTATTGCGCCCGTTTTAGCCGCCTGCCTGCGCCCGGACGGGCCCGTCGATAGAGTGATTCCAGACTTCAACGCGTAATTCACGGCACACACTGAAGTGGGCCTTACGGAAGCAACCTGAAAGTGTGGAGATCATGGCATTGGGAACCGTGAAGTGGTTCAACGCGGAAAAGGGCTACGGCTTTATTACGGTTGACGGCTCGGGCGACGACGTTTTTGTGCACTGGTCCGCCATCCAGGGCGACGGCTACCGCGCCCTCGAAGAGGGCCAGCGCGTGGAGCTGGAGGTCGGCGAAGGCGAAAAGGGCCCGCAGGCTGAAAACGTCCGGCCCGCCTAGTGACGCGCCGCGCCGCCCGCATTTCCCTGGTGACTGCCCGACGTCGGACCGGGACCTTGAAGTCCGCCCCCTCCGCCGTGTGGGGTGCCACAGCCTGGGGTGCTGCCGCCGTGCTGGCGCTCGGCGGCTGCTCCGGTAACGCGGGTAACGCGAGGACGGCCTCGGTCGAGGCCAGCGGTGACGGCACCCTGCGGATCGGCCTGATCCTTGACAACACCGGCCCCCAGGCGTTCTTGAACGCCGCCCAGTTGGCCGCGGCCAAACTGGCCGTCCAGGAAATCAATGCGGCCGGCGGGCACAAGGGCCGGCCTGTGGAGCTGCTGCCCCAAAACACCGACGCCGACACCGCCGCGCAGGCGAGGGAGCTCGTCAACGCCAAGGCCGACGTCGTGATCGGTCCCACCGATTCGAGCCGGGCTCCGGCCGCCATTGACGTGCTGTCCAAGGCCAAGGTCACTCTCATTTCGCCTGCGAATACCGCGGCCGAACTCAGCAAGTACAACAGCGGCGGATATTACTTCCGTACGGCCGCAGCTGACGTCGCCCAGGCAGCCGTCCTGGTGAAACTGGCCAGGGACGGCGGGGCCAAGAGCCTCGCCGTGGTTTACGAGGACAGCGGCTACGGCACGGAGGTGTCCGCGGCCGTGTCCGCATCCGCAAAGGGTGCCGGGCTGGCGCCGGTGACACTTTCCGCCTTCAAGCCGGGGGAGGCGCAGAAATCCGCGGCCGCCGCCCGGGACGCTGCCCCGGACGCCGTCGTCGTCATTGCCCGCGATGGTGCGCAGGGTGCCATAGCCGAGCTCACCAACGCCGGGATACCGGGAAACAAGCTCATTCTGGGCGACGGCGCCTTCCAACAGTACGGTTCCGGCCTCGGTTCCAAGGCGCTGGACGGCGCACGTGCGGTCGTCCCCGGGGTCTTCCCTTCCGCGCACCTGCAGGGTGAACTCGTGGCTGTGGACGCGGGCCTCAAGGACATGACATTTGCTCCGGAAACCTACGATGCCGTCAACCTTGCAGCTGTGGCGGCCGCCGTCGCGGATGACGACGCCGGCGCTTCGATCGCTGCCACGTTGATCTCGGTATCGGGCGGCTCGGGCGGCTCGGGCCAAACGGCCGCCCAGCCCGACGGGAAGCCTTCCGTCTGCAAGACGTACAAGGACTGCCTCCCTGCCATCAAGGCGGGAACCGCTGTGGACTACGACGGCGAATCAGGCCCGGTCCGGTTCGATGCGAACGGCGATGTCACCGCAGCGAACTACATGGTGTTCACCTACGGCGCGGACAACAACGCCAAACTGACCGGCAGCGAGGCAGCCGGCCGGTCCGCCGGCTGATCGCTGGGAGCGAAGCGGCCGCCGCCGTTACCCGGTTTTCGGCGGCATCTGCTTGCACTCTCCCCGGTGGAGTGCTAATTATTGATTAGCACTCCTACGTATCGACTGCTAAAGCACCGCCCGGTTCAGGCCGTCAGCGGTGTTAGTCGCATACGAGGAGCGGAAGAAACACCTGGTTGGGGTGAGATCCGGACTGCCGGCATACAGAGGCCTGCAGGAAGGATTGTCCGTCGCGGGCACCGCAGCGAGGTTCATTCTTAACGACTGTCCCGAAAGGACCACTGCCGTTATGGCCAAGATCATTGCATTTGATGAAGAGGCACGCCGCGGCCTTGAGCGGGGCCTGAACATCCTCGCCGACGCCGTTAAGGTCACCCTCGGCCCGCGTGGACGCAACGTCGTCCTCGAAAAGAAGTGGGGCGCCCCCACGATCACCAACGACGGTGTTTCCATCGCCAAGGAGATCGAGCTGGACGATCCTTACGAGAAGATCGGCGCCGAGCTGGTCAAGGAAGTTGCCAAGAAGACGGATGACGTCGCTGGCGACGGCACCACCACGGCTACCGTGCTGGCACAGGCCCTGGTCAAGGAAGGCCTGCGCAACGTCGCAGCCGGCGCTGACCCGCTGTCCCTGAAGCGCGGCATCGAGAAGGCAGTTGAAGCGGTAACCCGCGAACTGCTGGACTCCGCCAAGGAAATCGAAACCAAGGAAGAGATCGCCGCCACGGCCTCGATCTCCGCCGGCGACAACGAAATCGGTGCCCTCATTGCCGAGGCCCTGGACAAGGTCGGCAAGGAAGGTGTCATCACCGTCGAGGAGTCCAACACCTTTGGCCTGGAGCTCGAGCTCACCGAAGGCATGCGCTTCGACAAGGGTTACATCTCCGCGTACTTCGTCACGGACACCGAGCGCCAGGAAACGGTCCTTGAGGACCCGTACATCCTGATCGTCAACTCCAAGATCTCCAACGTCAAGGAACTGGTTGCAGTCCTCGAAAAGGTCATGCAGTCCAGCAAGCCGCTGCTGATCATTGCCGAAGACATCGAGGGCGAGGCCCTGGCCACCCTGATCGTCAACAAGATCCGCGGCACCTTCAAGTCCGTCGCCGTCAAGGCTCCGGGCTTCGGTGACCGCCGCAAGGCACAGCTCGCCGACATCGCCATCCTCACCGGTGGCCAGGTCATCTCCGAGGAAGTCGGCCTCAAGCTTGAGACCGCCGGACTCGAACTCCTGGGCCACGCCCGCAAGGTCGTTGTGACCAAGGACGAGACCACCATCGTCGAGGGTGCAGGTGACGCTGACCAGATTGCCGGCCGCGTTTCCCAGATCCGCGCCGAAATCGAGAACTCCGATTCGGATTACGACCGCGAGAAGCTGCAGGAGCGCCTGGCCAAGCTGGCCGGCGGCGTTGCAGTCATCAAGGCCGGTGCCGCAACCGAAGTTGAGCTCAAGGAACGCAAGCACCGCATTGAGGACGCTGTCCGCAACGCGAAGGCTGCCGTTGAGGAAGGCATCGTCGCAGGTGGTGGCGTTGCCCTGATCCAGGCCGGCGCCAAGGCGTTCGCCAACCTGCAGCTCGAAGGCGACGAGGCAACGGGCGCGAACATCGTCCGGGTTGCCATCGACGCTCCGCTGAAGCAGATCGCTTACAACGCCGGCCTCGAGCCGGGCGTCGTTGTGGACAAGGTCCGCGGACTGCCTGCCGGCCACGGCCTGAACGCTGCAACCGGACAGTACGTTGATCTGATGGCTGCAGGCATCAACGACCCCGTCAAGGTAACGCGCTCTGCCCTGCAGAACGCCGCTTCCATCGCGGGCCTGTTCCTCACCACCGAGGCCGTAGTGGCCGACAAGCCGGAGAAGAACGCTCCGGCCATGGGCGGCGGCGACGAGATGGGCGGCATGGGCGGTTTCTAACCCCCGGCCTTCCGGCTAGCGAACCACGCTTAAAGATCGGCGGCGGTCCCACCTTCGGGTGGGTCCGCCGCCGGTCTTTAACCGCGCTGGTCTTTAAGGGCACGGGTCTTTGAGGGCGAAGGTCTTCTGCAGGCGCAGGGACGGTAGTGACGGCGGTGTCTGGCAGGATGGATTCGTGACGATTACAGCAGCGGCCGACGGTTCGGCCTTAGGAAATCCCGGTCCGGCCGGATGGGCCTGGTACGTGAACGACGATTGCTGGCGCGCCGGAGGGTGGCCGCACGGCACGAACAACCAGGGTGAGCTGATGGCTGTGCTGGATCTCTTCCGCGCCACCGCCCACATTCCGCAGGAGGACCTCCGGATTCTCTGCGACAGCCAGTACGTGATCAATTCAGTGACCAAATGGATGCCCGGCTGGAAGCGCAAAGGGTGGCGGAAGGCCGACGGCAAGCCAGTCCTCAACGTTGACATCCTCAAGGAAATTGACCGGGAACTGGCGGGCCGGAAATACACCTTTGAGTGGGTCAGGGGCCATGCGGGCCATGACCTGAACGAAGCGGCCGACGAACGCGCCCGGGCCGTGGCCCAGGCCTACCAGCAGGGCGTGGCGGCCCGGTCGGGGCCCGGCTTCCGCGGGGCTGCCGCCGGCGTCCAGGAACCGGAAGCCCGGGAAGCCGCGGCTGTGGGTGATTCCTTATCCCTCGCCGAACCCGACGGAGCGGACGAGCTGGACCTCTTCGGCGGCCTGGACAGCTCCGGACTGAACGGCGCCGGAGTGGGCAGCAACGGGTCTGGCAGCAGCGTGCGGGCAAGCAACGGACCGGTCGCCCTCAGCGAGCCGGACCTGTTCAGCGAACTGGACCCGGACGTTTTTTCGGCGACCCGGGGCCGCGGCCCCAGCGCGGAAGAAACCGTGGAAGCGCTCGAGCGCGAGCTCCTCCGCCCGGACGTGCGCAGCGACATCGGGCGCACCGCCGTGCTGCTGCATCCGGACTTCGTGGAAATCGGTAGCGCCGGAAGGATCTGGACCCGCGACGCGATGATGATGTCCCTGGAGGAAAGCCCGGGAGGCCCGACCGACCTCGACGTGCTGGGTGCCGACCGCATCGGCTCGAACACAATTCTGCTGACCTACCGCAGCTACTCACGCTCCGGCACAGCCCTCCGGAGCTCCCTGTGGGTCTTGGACGGCGGACAATGGCGCCTCCGCTTCCATCAAAGCACGCCGGAGGCCTGACACGGGCCTGCGGCCTCCCGGGGTGCTAGTCCGAAAATGAGGTGCGGTGCCTGTGGTTGGCATGGGTGGGGGTATCCCGGGGCAAAGTAGAGCCGCCGGTGGGTCGTGAAGATCGGTACTCAGGCGGCAGTGGTCAGGGTGACGGTGTAGCCGAGGGCTTCGAGTTGGCGGACGTGGTTGAGTTTGCTGGTGTCGGGGTTGGTGTGGCGGCTGAAGTGATCGGCGCCGAGGTCATGGAATCGTGCGTCCGGATCCTGCAGCAGGTGCCAGACGATGACGAGAATGGAACGTCCGATGGCGACGATGGCGCGTTTCTTGCCCCGCCGCCGGGCGATCCGTCGGTAGCGTTCGCCCAGGAAGGTATCGGTTCTTCCGGCGTTGACGGCGGCCTCGCCCAGGACCCGGGCAAGATAACGGTTGCCGTGCCCGGTCGAGCCGTTTCCCTTGGTCTTCCCGGCGGAGGAGCTGATGCCCGGGGAGAACTTCGCCCAGGAACACAGATGCCCCGCGGTCGGGAACCGTGACATGTCGACCCCGATTTCGGCGATGATGATGGCGGCGGCGACGGGGCCGATGCCCGGGATCTCATCCAGGCGTTCCGCCGCCGACGCGAAAGGGGCCAGTTGCGCCTCGATCTGTTCATCAACTGCGGCGATATCGGCGTCGATCCCGTCGATCCTGGCCAGCATCCGTGCCAGCAGGAATCGGTGATGGTCATCAAAACGGCCCGTGAAGGCTTCCTCGAGTTGGGTGATCTTCCTGCGCATGCTTGACCGTGCCAGCTGGGCGAGTACCATCGGATTCTGTTCGCCGGCTACCAGTGCCGCCATCATCTCCCGTCCGGAGACCCCGAAGATGTCGGAGGCGACGACGGAGAGCTTGATGCAGGCGTCCTCGAGGAGTTTTTCGACCCGGTTCTTCTCTGCTGTCCGTGTCCCGACCAGATCAATCCGGTAGCGGGTCAGGTCCCGGAGCCGGCGGATGGGGGCCGGCGGGACGAAGCTGGGACGGAGCATCTGACGTTCGGCGACCTTGCACAACCATACGGAATCGAGCACGTCTGTCTTCGGCCTCCCGGGCAGATGCCTGACGTCACGCGCATTGACCAGCCACGGCTCCAGCCCATGGGCCTCGAGGACGTAAAACACCGGCTTCCAATAGTCCGAGGTCGCTTCCATCACCACCCGCTCGACGCGCAGGTCGACGAGACGGTTGGCCAGCTCCGCCAACGAACGGCTCATCGTCGAATGCGTGGACACCTCCTGCAACCGCTTCTTCGGGTTCCTCTCCGCGGGGACCCGGACACAACACACCAGTTCGGCTTTGCCGATATCCAGGGCCGCGACCCTGGCAATGATCTGTTCCTCATCCTGGGATTCGGCCAGCATGGCCTACTCATCTCCTCACCCGACGCACCCGCTGACAGATAAGCGGCCGCCCGTGGGGGTCACCGGGAAAAATCGGAATCTAGTCCTCGTTCTCGGCAAACGAAACAGTGAAGGGCCCACAGCGTGATCCCCCGCGCCCGGCTAGCTGACGGCCTGAATGAACCATAGAACCACGGCGTCGGCAGGCGACCACACGGACATTTTCAGCCCGGAACGGGCGCCCCGCAAGGGACACAAAGGCTAGCTGAAGCGCTGGGCGTTGCCCTGTTCAGCCTGGGCGTACGCGGCTGCAGCGGAGGACAGCGCGAGGTTGATGGAGGCCAGCGACGCCTCCACCTTGCCCTGCGTCAGCGTCCATTCGGTGACGAGCGCCTGGAAGTTGGTGGCGGCCGAGCCGCGCCAGGTGCCCTGGAGTTCGTCCAGGCCATGCTTCATGGCCTGGACGTCGGCGCTGATGCGGTCAACGGTTGCCTTCACGTTGGCTGACTTCACCTGGAGGAGTTCGGTATCGACGGAAATGATGCTCATGGCTGTGGCCTCTCTCGACATTGTGCGTGACTGCAACGTGCGGGACTGCGACGTGGTCCGCTGTGTCGAGCCTATGAAGCCAGCCGGGGCCGGCGCGACAGGTCAGCTCCTGTATGTGGATAACCCCGCCTGGCTGCCGTTGCCGCCCCGGCCACCATCAGTCCGGCCACCGTCAGTCCCGCCGTCATCAGTCCTGCCGTCATCAGGGCTGCCGCTGGCGCCGTCCCCGGCGCCGTCGTCGGGTTTCCTGTCCAGGCGCTGGCTTCCGGAGCCGGCGCGGTGCTCTTCCCGGGCGTCATTCCTGGCGGGCAGGCTGACGATCAGCGTTGCGCCGCCGCCCGCTGTGGTGTCCACGCGGACGGATCCGCCGTGCGAGCCCACGATGGCCGCCACGATGGCCAGGCCCAGCCCGCTGCCGCCCGTATCCCTGGTGCGCGACGTGTCGGCCCGGTAGAAGCGCTCGAAGACTTTAGGCGCTTCGCTGTCCGGAATTCCGGGGCCGTGGTCCCGGACTTCGAGGACCGCCTGCAGGGAATCGTCCTTGCCCGACCGCATGCCCACGGCGAGTTCGATCGGCGTGCCCTCCGGCGTGTACCGCAAGGCGTTGCCCACGAGGTTGCCCACCACCTGGCGGAGCTTCGCTTCGTCGCCGAGCACGGGCGCGGGCTGCGCGCGGCCTCCGTTGAGGCCCGTCAGGGCGATCACGCGGGTTGGGTCGCTGGCCTGGGTATCCACCACGGCGTCGTGGGCGAGCAGTTGAAGGTCGACCGGCTTTTGCTGGAGCGGCCGCTGCTCATCGAGCCGTGCCAGCAGGAGCAGGTCCTCCACCATGGAGCCCATGCGCTTGGCTTCGCTCTCGATGCGGCCCATTGCGTTGGCAATCTCCTCAGGGGACTCCAGTGCGCCGTGCCGGTAGAGCTCTGAATAGCCCCTGATGGTCACGAGCGGAGTGCGCAGTTCGTGCGAAGCGTCCGCGGCGAACCGACGCATGCGGTCCTCGGAGGCCATGCGTGCCGCGAAGGCAGCCTCGATGTGGGCGAGCATGGCGTTCAGCGACCGTCCGAGGCGGCCCACCTCCGTGTCCGGATTCTCCACTGCCACGCGCCGCGACAGGTCACCGGCCGCAATGGCGGCCGCCGTCTTCTCTACCCGGGCCAGCGGGCGGAAGGATCTGGTCACTGTCCAGGAGGCGATAAAGAAGGCGAGGATCAGCGTCAGGAGTCCAACACCCACCACCACCAACGTGGCGTGGCCCAGAACTTGATCCACCGTCGAGAGCGGCAGGCCGATGACCACCACAGCCCGCTGCTGGTTGCTGTCTACGATGCTGACAGCAACCACCCGCCAGTTTTCGTTGTCTGTCCCGCGGACCTGGTAGGGCTGGAAACCACGCTGGCGGGCCTCATCCACGGTGATGGAATCGATGTCCGGGCGCGGGTCCCTGGTGTCGCTTAGAACCCGCCCTGCGGCTCCCGGGTAGTAGACCACCACCGAGTAGTCGGTGGGGACGCTTGTGTTGGGCGTGGCTATTTGGCTAAATGACCGCTCCTGCTCGGCGGATTCGACGGCGGCTTTAAGTTTGTCGTCCACCTGGCCTTCGAGGTAGCTCCGCAGCAGGGTCAGCGTGCCCGCCCCCGTCACGGCCAGGGCCACGAGCATGAGTGCCATCATGATCGCCACCAGTTGCGACCGGAGTGTGGCGGACTTCCAACGTTCCAGCAAGGTCAGCGCTTTTCTGCTGTCCGCAGCACGTAGCCGACGCCGCGTTTGGTCTGGATCAGGGCCGGGGCGTCGGGATCGATGTCCACTTTGCGCCGCAGGTAGGAGATGTAGGACTCCACGATCGAGGCATCACCGTTGAAGTCGTACTCCCAGACGTGGTCCAGGATCTGCGCCTTGGAGAGGACACGGTTCGGGTTGAGCATCAGGTACCTCAGGAGCTTGAACTCGGTGGGCGACAGCTCAATGACCGTTCCGCCGCGGCGCACCTCGTGGGCGTCGTCGTCGAGCTCGAGGTCGTCGACGCGGATGACTGCCTCGTCGTCGTCCAGCATCGGCTGGGTGCGGCGCAGCACCGCGCGGATGCGTGCCACCACTTCGTCGAGGCTGAACGGTTTGGTGACGTAGTCGTCGCCGCCCACGGTCAGTCCGGTGACCTTGTCTTCGGTGTCGTCCTTGGCGGTGAGGAACAGGACCGGGAAGTGCTTGCCTGAGGCGCGAAGCCGCCGCGTGACGGTGAAGCCGTCCATGTCCGGAAGCATGACGTCCAGCACGGCGAGGTCCGGAGTGTGGGCTTCCGCGGCCGCAAGGGCCTCGCGCCCGTTGCCGGCCGACACGACCTCGAACCCGGCGAAGCGCAGCGATGTGGACAGAAGCTCGCGGATGTTGGGCTCGTCATCGACCACGAGGAGCTTGGCTTCGGCACCGTTCTTTTTCATATCTCCCATGATGCTCCCAGAATCTGGGAGTTTTCTGGATGAAAGTTGTGTGTTGCTTGGGCTAGCCTGCTTTGTCCACGTCCTTGGCGTCCATGATCCGGTACGCGTAGCCCTGCTCTGCCAGGAACCGCTGCCGCTTGGCAGCGAAATCCTGGTCCAGGGTGTCCCGGGCAACCAGCGAGTAGAAGCGTGCCGCGCGGCCGTCCTGCTTGGGGCGCAGCAGCCGGCCCAGCCGCTGGGCTTCCTCCTGCCGCGACCCGAAGGAGCCCGAAACCTGGATCGCCACGGATGCTTCCGGGAGATCAATGGAGAAGTTGGCCACCTTGGACACGACGAGGGTCTGGACTTCACCGGCCCGGAAGGCGTCAAAGAGCTTTTGGCGTTCCTTCACCGAGGTTTCACCCTTGATGACCGGGGCGTCCAGACGCTCGCCCAGCTCATCGAGCTGGTCGATGTACTGCCCGATCACCAGCACCTGCTCGCCGCGGTGCCGTTCCACCAGATGCTCCGCGACCAGGGTCTTGGTCTCGGACGTGGCGCAGAGCCGGTACTTGTCGGCGTCGTCGGCCATGGCGTAGGCAACGCGCTCGTCCCGCGGAAGGTCCACCCGCACCTCCACGCAGTCCGCGGGCGCGATGTAGCCCTGGGCCTCGATGTCCTTCCACGGTGCGTCGTACCGCTTGCGCCCGATCAGGCTGAACACCTCGCCCTCCCTGCCGTCCTCGCGCACCAGCGTGGCCGTGAGGCCCAGCCGGCGTCGGGCCTGGAGGTCTGCGGTCATCCGGAAGATCGGTGCCGGGAGCAGGTGGACCTCGTCGTAGATGATCAGGCCCCAGTCGTTGCCGTCCACGAGCTCAAGGTGCGGGTACAGGCCGCCGCGCTTCGTCGTGAGGACCTGGTACGTGGCTATCGTCACCGGCCGGACTTCCTTGACGGCACCGGAGTATTCCCCAATTTCGGCCTCGGTCAGCGAAGTCCGCTTGAGCAGTTCATCCTTCCACTGCCTCGCCGCGACGGTGTTGGTCACGAGGATCAGCGTGGTGGTGGAGCTCGTGGCCATTGCCGCGGCGCCCACCAGGGTCTTACCGGCGCCGCAGGGCAGCACCACCACGCCGCTGCCGCCCGCCCAGAAGTTCTCGGTGGCCAGCCGCTGGTAGGGCCGCAGCTGCCAGCCTGACTCGTTGAGCATGATGGGGTGGGGCGTGCCGTCGACATATCCGGCCAGATCCTCTGCCGGCCAGCCGATCTTCAGGAGCAGCTGCTTGAGCTGACCGCGCTGGGAGGAGTGGACCACCACGGTCTCGCCGTCGATGCGCGGACCCAGCAGCGGCTGGATTTTCTTGGCCCTGATGACCTCTTCAAGCACGGGGTAGTCATTGGTGCGCATGACCAGCCCGTGCTGCGGATCCTTCTCCAGCCTGAGCCGCCCGTAGCGGGACATGGTTTCCTCGATGTCGATCAGCAACGAATGCGGGACCGGGAAACGGGAGTACTTGAGCAGGGTGTCGAGCACTTTCTCGGCATCCAGGCCGGCCGCCCTGGCATTCCAGAGCCCCAGCGGCGTCAGCCGGTAGCTGTGCATGTGTTCCGGCGCGCGCTCCAGCTCGGCGAAGGCAGCGATGGCATGCCGGGCTTCGGTGGCCTGTTCGTGGTCGACTTCCAAGAGGATGGTCTTGTCGCTCTGGACAATCAGCGGGCCGTCATTCACGCTGCCAAAACCTTCACGGATGCGATTCCTCTGCTGCTTCGATGTCGATGATCCGGTGGATGGAGAGCACCCTTTCGGTGTCCTTGGCGGGGTCGAAGACCCTGACACGTCCGCCGGTTACGGAGACCGGAACAACGGTTTCCAGCTTCGCATTCCCGAGGCTGTCCACCACGTTCATGGTGACCCGCTGTTTGAGCCGGATGGCCCTCCGAAGCGTCTCAAGCCCCAGCTGCGTGGCTTCTTCGGCGCCGCCGGCAAAGGACGGATGCGCCCCGTTGGGGCCCGTTCCGGCCGCTGCGGCGTGGCTGCGGAGCACGGCGAGCTGGGCGTCCACGTCAGCGTCCGGCGGGGCCGTGCGGGGTGCGGTGTACACCGGGCGGGCGTTCCCTGGAAGCGGCGCGGTGCGGTTAAGGCGGACGACGGCGGAACCGGGTTCCTCGACGGCGGGCGAAAGTCCCAGCCCGCGCAGCACCAAGGCAGTCTGCCGCGGGGATGCGGTGGAAATCAGGACGGTGGGGGCGATCCGGACCAGGCCCAGCGACGACGCGGCTGCCTCACCGGCCAGTTCACCGAGGGCCGCCTCGTCGTCGCTCTGGATGAAGCTCGTCGCCGCGCCGACGCGCAGCTTGCCGTGCCGGGCGGCGGTGTCCTCCACGAGATACTGCAGCGGCTGCGGAACCGCGGTGGCTGAGTGCTGGCGGAGGAAACCGAGGATGGCGGCGGCGTCCTGCCCCGAGTCCAGCGCCCGCCGGATGGACGCCGCCGAGAACCGGTAGATGGTGGCCGGGCCCTGCCCTTCCGCGTCCGCCATCCGCAGCAGCCGTTCGCTCAGCTCCGGAGCCAGGTAGCCCGGCGCAACCGCGGTGAGGTCCGCCTGCAGGAGCACGTGGTTGAGTGCCGCAGGCAGGTGTTCGCCCAGGATGTCCATGGCGTCCTGGGGTGCCTCGGCGGCAATCGCTGCGCCCAGTTGGCTGAGCGCGCCGGAACCGATCAGCCCGAGCATTTCCGCCTCTGCGAGGACCCCCCGGATCAGTGAGCTGAACCGGCGTGCCATGCGCGGCTGCGACCACTCGGCGCGCTGCAGCACGGCTTCGGCGTTGAGGACCGGGGCCGTCCCGTCGGGCGCTTCCGCCTCAAGGGTCAGCTCCTGCAGGATTTCCAGGATCCTCTTGCGGATGATGGGCGCATCGGATCGCTGGGCCTCTGCGGACAACGCATTGACCGTGGTGCCGGCGGCGGCCCGGTGGCTGGGAGGCCCCGAGGGCTGGCCGTTGATGGGCTGTCCTACCAGTGACGGGGCGCGCTCGCTGGCCAGCCAGGCGTTGACCAGCCACAGCCACTGTTCCTGCCGCGGCAGGCCCAGCCACTCCAGCTGGGGCGGCTGCACCCAGCAGGAGCTGTCCACATCCAGCCGGACCAGACCGGAAAGTGCGCAGAACTCCAGCAGCACCGCGGCCACCTGCGGGTCCACCCGCAGGGAATCGGCAAGCCGCCGCATTTCGCGGATGCCCACCCCGCCGCTCCGCAGGGTGGCCAGCGGTTGCTGGCGAACGGCGTAGAGAAGTTCGCCCGTGAGCCGAAGGGTCTCGGCGATGGCGCCGAGGGCGGCGTTGCGGCGAAGTCCGGCGGTGGTGGTGCCGAGAGTCGGCGCCGGGGGAGTCTGGGAGAAGTTGTCGATGACGGCGCCGCCCCGGAGCGACATGCCGACACTGTGCGGCAGCTCCACGTGCGCGGCGTCCAAGGGCACCAGAAGGCCGCGTGCCAATAGCCAGTCCACAGGGCCGACGTCGGACCCCTCGGCGGTCACGGACGCTTTCCGTTGCGCCTGGGGGACGGCACCCATGGCCCAGTTGCTGAATCTGGCGAGCAGCGCCGTCGTGCGCTCCGGAGCTGTGGCGAGAATTGCCCGCAGGGCCTCGGGGGAGGATGTCCAGTGCTGCAGCGCCAGGGCTGCCTCCATGGGGGTGGTGGCTGCCTGGATGTCGGCGCCGCTTCGGTGCAGTTCGCCGACGAGTTGGACCACGCGCTGGGCGAAGGCCGGCTGCAGCCGCACCAGTTCGGTATAGCTGCGGCCCAGCCCGGCCGGATATATTCCGACGACGTCCTTGAGGCTGCCCACGGGGAGGTAGTACCGCTGCCTGTGCGCCGCCGGCCCTGCGCTGTGCGGCGGCTCGGCCCGGTGCACCAGCGCCAGCTCCTGCAGCGACAGCAGAATCCTTTCAACGGCTGCCACGGTTGAACCGGCGATCACTTTCTTAAGGACGGTGGCCGATGCGCTGTGGCCGGTGTCCGTATTCGTGCACAGGTGGAGGGTCTCGAGGACCTGCATCTGGGGCCGGTTCAGCCGTTCCAGGGCACGCTGCACGCTCACCCGTGCGCTGGCGCGGGCAGCCAGTGCGGCAAAGTCGGGAACACCGGGCGACATCAGGTCCGGCCGCGCAGCGAACAGGGCCCGCAGCGACTCATCGCTGCGTGCCTCCAGTTCCTTGCTCAGCGCACGAATGAGGGACATCAGTCCAACGTTACCGCCCGCCGGGGTTTCCCGCCCGGCGGCGGGCTGCGACGCCGTCGATTATCAGGATGAGCATCAGAAGGAAAGCAGCCGGAAGCCCGTAGAGAGCCGTGGAGGTGATCCACTGCGGCGCGGCCTGGCCGCCGAAGGCCGTGGCCATCACCGTTCCGACGGCCACGAGGGAAAGCACGGCGAGGACCGCTGCGGCGATCATCAGCGGACGCCGGAAACGCGTGGGTATCATGCCGTAACGCTAACAGTCCGGCCGCGGCCGCGCCGCAAAGCAGGATAACGGGGCCAATCAGGATAACCTTGAGTAACAGACCAACATGGACCAGGCCGTCATGCCCTGAACCCGCACATCAGTGTGGATGCGGTGATGGCCGGACATGTCTCAGAACGTCAGAACGAAGAAGGTTGATTACGTGCCTACCGGCAAGGTCAAGTGGTATGACAAGGACAAGGGTTTCGGATTCCTCGCAGGCGAGGACGGGCAGGAAGTGTTCCTCCCCAAGTCTGCCCTCCCCGAGGGCATCACGGAACTGAAGGCCGGCACCCGCGTCGAGTTCGGCGTCGCAGACGGCCGTAAGGGCGCCCAGGCCCTGGGCCTGCGCGTCCTCGATAAGACGCCGTCCATCGCCAAGGCAAAGCGTCCCAGCGCCAAGGACCTCGCTCCGCTGGTCCAGGACCTCGTGACGGTCCTGGACAACCTGTCGGGAACCCTGTCGGCGGGCAAATACCCGGAGGGCAACAAGGGCAAGGCCATCGCCACCGCCCTGCGTAAGGTTGCCGACGAGCTGGACGCTTAGGCCCCTGATGAACCCGGAACCTGAACAGGCCGAAGCCAAGGCGGAGTCCAAAGCGCCCAAACGGCGCGCCGGCGTCCCTGTGTGGCGCACGGGCAAACCGGACGCCGTGCTGGCTGCGGCCGTGGACGTCGCCAGGGCCGCCGTCGAAGGCATTGCGAAGGCGTCCGAAATCGGCGAGCACCTGGCTGCCCGCACCGAGGGCGACCGCGTGGTGACGCACCTCTTTGAATCGCGGCTGCCCGGTTATGGCGGCTGGCAGTGGTACGCCGTCCTGACCCGCAACTCGCGGTCCAAGGTGATCACCGTGAACGAACTCGGCCTGCTCCCCTCCGAGGACTCAATCCTCGCGCCGGAGTGGGTGCCGTGGGCCGAGCGGGTCCGCCCCGAGGACGCCCGCGAGGAGGACGCGCCTGAGGACGGCGCTCCCGAGGAGAACGCTGCCGAGGAAAGCGCTGCCGCGGCTGGCGGCGGGACTTCCGCGGCGGCCGGCGAGGCCGCTGACGAAGCGGTCCAGGATGAGGCGGCCGCCGACCCTGACAGCCTCCCGGAGACTCACTGGCGGGGCTGATCGCACCGTTGGGATCATCCGGGATTGAGTTCTCCGAAGGCCGGCCATGATGTCCAGCTTCAGATCCCTGCATATCCTCAACTACCGCATCTGGTTCATCGGCGCGCTCATCTCCAACATCGGGACGTGGGTGCAGCGGACCGCGCAGGACTGGCTCGTCTTTGACCACCTGACCGCGCACGACGCCGGCGCCATGGGCGTCACCACGGCGCTCCAGCTGGGACCCTTGCCCGGATGATCGGACCGGCCGTGGCTGGCGTCCTCACGGTCGCGGTGGGGCCGGGGTGGGTGTTCCTGATCAACACCGTCACGTTCCTGGCGCTGCTGGCCAGCCTGTGGAAAATCCCGACGGCGTCACTCAGGCCGCTGCCCAGGGCGGCGGCGGCCAAAGGCCGCATCAGGGAAGGCCTGCGCTATGTGCGGGTCCGGGTGAACCGTCAGCCGCGGGCCTGCCCCGGTTGCGGCTCGTCTCGATGGCCGGAGCGGACCCCCAGGCCGGAACGGCAAACGGCGCCGGCCGGGACGCAAGCCCGGACGACGCCGTCGAACGCTGACGCCCAAAGGCGCCACCGCTTATCTGAGGGAATGGGGCTACTTCTTCAGCTCGCCCACCACGTAGTCGATGCATTCGAGCAGGGCGGAGACATCCGAAGGCTCGATCGCCACGAAGGTGGCAATGCGCAGCTGGTTGCGTCCCAGCTTCCGGTACGGTTCCGTGTCCACGATGCCGTTTGCGCGGAGCACCTTGGCGATGGCCGCAGCATCGATGGAGTCATCGAAATCGATGGTGGCGATGACGTTGGAGCGTTCCGCGGCGTTGGCCACGAACGGCGTGGCGAACTCGGAGGCTTCGGCCCACTTGTAGATGCGGCCCGCAGAATCGGCGGTGCGGCCGGCTGCGAAGTCGAGGCCGCCGTTGGAATTGAGCCACTGCACCTGGGCATCCAGCGTGACCAGCGTTGCCAGGGCCGGCGTGTTGTACGTCTGGTTCAGCTTGGAGTTGTCGATGGCGGTCTGCAGGTCCAGGAAGTCCGGAATCCAGCGGCCGCTGGCCTTGATCCGGGCGGCACGCTCCAGTGCGGCGGGGGAGAACAGGCCAAGCCACAGGCCGCCGTCGGAGGCGAAGTTCTTCTGCGGCGCGAAGTAGTAGACGTCCGTCTCGGCAACGTCGACGTCCAGCCCGCCGGCAGCGGACGTGGCGTCCACGAGCACCAGGGAGCCGGCGTCGGCGCCGTTCACGCGCTGCACGGGAGCGGCAACGCCGGTGGAGGTCTCGTTCTGCGGCCAGGCGTAGACGTCCACCCCGGCCTCGGCCCGCGGAGCCGGGCATGTTCCCGGCTCGGACTTGATGATGGAGGATTCCGCCAGGAACGGGGCCTTATTGGTGGCTGCGGCGAACTTGGAGCCGAACTCGCCGAAGGACAGGTGCTGCGCCTTCTGCTCCACCAGGCCAAAGCTGGCCACATCCCAGAACGCGGTCGATCCGCCCACACCGAGGACCACTTCGTAGCCTTCGGGAGCCCGGAAGAAAGTGCTGAGGCCCTCACGGACGGAACCGACCAGGTTCTTGACCGGCGCCTGGCGGTGCGACGTTCCCAGGAGTGTTGTGGCGGCTGCGGACAGTGCCTCGATTTGCTCGGGCCTGACCTTGGAGGGTCCGGCGCCGAACCGTCCGTCCTTGGGCAGGAGGTTTGCTGGGATACTGATGCTGGTGTCGCTCACAGTGGCTCCAATTGTCGGCATGGACATGCGGTTCGGCGGGGTCAATGGATGACCGGCGGGCAGGCGCGGCTGCCCGGGAAGGCCCCCTTTATTCTGCCTGAGACCCGGAAATCCCGGGAAACGCACCCGTCACAGTCCAGTCATTGAGACGGGTCCGGGCACATCCGGGAATTATCCGGAGTAATTCAAAATAGGCTAAGCTTTGAGTGGACGTGCGGGCGCGAATGCCGGTGTTGTTCCGCCGTCGAATCGCGACCGCGGGCAGGTTGCCGGAGCCCGGTACGGTGGGCCCGCGGTACGGTGGGACGGACACAAAGTACTGTGCTCGAGGAGCTGAGCTGAATGACGGATCTGATCGACACCACGGAGATGTATCTTCGGACCATTTTGGAGCTTGAAGAAGAGAACATCGTGGCGCTCCGGGCACGAATCGCCGAACGGCTTCGCCACTCCGGGCCCACGGTGTCCCAGACCATCGGCAGAATGGAACGCGACGGGCTGGTGGTTGTTTCCGGCGACCGTCACCTCGAACTGACCGAAGCCGGCCGGAAGCGCGCCACCGAAGTCATGCGCAAGCACCGCCTTGCCGAGCGGCTCCTCGCCGATGTCATCGGCCTGGACTGGGCGTACGTCCACGACGAAGCCTGCCGCTGGGAGCACGTCATGAGCGAACGGGTGGAGCGCAGGATATTCGAACTGCTCAACCATCCGACGGAGTCGCCCTACGGCAATCCGATTCCCGGGCTGGCGGCGCTCGGCGGACAGCCGTCGCATGCCTTCTCGGACGGGGTTCTGAACCTCCTCGACGCAATGGCCGGCTACGGGCCGGACTCCCGCGTGACCGTCAGCAGGCTGGCGGAACCGATCCAGGTTGAGCCTGAACTGCTGGTCCAGCTGGACGAAGGCGGAATCCGTCCCGGGGCCTCGGTGTCGCTCGAGCGCGTGGGGGAGTACATCTCCGTGCGCGTCCCCGGGTTCGAAGGCGCGCTGGAGCTGCCACCCGAAGTGGCCGCCCACGTCTTCGTTCGCGTAAGCTAAAGCCGCAGAGTACGCAGGTTGTCTGACATCAGGTGGCAGGATGCCCTACGACTTTTGCACAGGCAAGATAACGGAATTATTACTGCGCAGCTTAATCACCTATAGTTAAAAAGCAGCGCCGATACTAAAGCGTTACCTGATCTGGAGCCGAACTCTGCCAGCGGATCAGTAGCACGAGTCACCTAATGGCAGAGGCGGGGGAACCACAAGCGGCTGTTGAAAAACAGCCTTGGGGTGAAGTCCGCAGCAGCAAGCCACTTTCCGCAGAAGGAATCTCCCGGGATACTCCTGTGCCGAAAAGCTTGTCACGGCGGACCGGGTCGAAGATCTCTCTGACCCGAATCCGACAGCTAACTTCGCAGGCTATCCAGAGAGGAAACAGTTCTTGACCATGCAGCATGCCCGGGGCCGCCGCCGCGCGACAGGTCCCGCTACGGAGCCGCGCCTCCCCGAAGCCTTCTCCGCGGACCGCCCCAGGGATGCGCAGCGCGAAGCCCGGCGGCGCCGCGGCCCGTTCCGCCAAGTCACGGACTTTGCCGCAGCCAGCGGAGTCGGCCAGAAAGCCGGAGTCGCCCTCGCGGCCACTGGTCTTCTGCTGACCGTTACCGTTCCTGCCACCAGCCCCGTCATGGCCACTGGGGAGCAGGGCTCAACGTCCGCTTCCCTTGCCTCGCCCGCCCAGCCGGAAGTCTCCGCTGAAGCTGCCGCCCAGGTGGATTTCAGCCGCACTTCCGTATCCACCCAGGGTGATCCCGACGGCAAACTCAAGCAGCTCCTGAGTGCTCAGTCCGCGGGCAGCATTTCCCGGGAGGCGTCAACCGGCAGCCTCGGCTCGCCTCTCGAAACCCTGATCAAGTCCTCGCCCTTTGGCTACCGTGTGAGCCCCATTACGGGCGGCGTGGGTGAGTTCCACCGCGGCCAGGACTTTGCGGCCGAGTGCGGCACGTCTGTGTTTGCAGCCGCCAGCGGCACGGTGACCTTCGCCGGCTGGCACCCCTACGGCGGCGGCAACCGCGTTGTCATCGACCACGGCAACGGCCTGGAGACCACCTACAACCACCTGTCGTCATCCAGCGTCCAGGTCGGCCAGAAGGTCAACAGGGGCGATGTGGTGGCCCTCAGCGGGACCACCGGCGCCTCCACCGGCTGCCACCTCCACTTCGAGGTGATGGTCAACGGCGACGTCGTTGACCCCACCGGCTGGCTCTAAGCCAAGCCGATGGAGTGCTCTCTCATTCTTGTGACACGCCGTGACCTGAATGTGACATTCACTCCCAACTGCTGTACCGTCTAAAGCGCGTCAACTTTTCCGAAGTTGACGCTCTTGAGTGGATTGCCTAACTCTGCCACCGCTCAAGGTCCGTTCGCATTACATCGTCTGGCAGGGGCGGGGGAACCAATTTTGGTCTTCGCAAGAAGACCTTGGGGTTAAGTCGCAAAGCTTCCCAGGAAGCCGAGCGGCCGGGTGACTCCCATCCGAATCCGACAGCTCACCTCGTAGGCATTGGGAGAGGCTACCTTCGTGTCTTCACGCCACAATCTTGCGCGCCACCGTGCGCAAACGGTTCGTATGAACCCGTTGGACTCCGTGTCCAAGGCAGTAAGCGTCAACGCCGGCACAGTAGGTCGCCAGGCAGCTGTTATCGCAGCTGCTTCAGGGCTCATCCTGAGCATTGGCATGCCGGCTAACGCCGCCGACGCCAATATCGGTGTCTCCGCCTCCGCGGAGTCCGGTTCACAGGCTGCACAGCTTGCTGTGACCGCCGCGCCCACCGCAACTGTCTCCTTCGAGCGTCCCGCCGTCACCACCGAGGCCGCCCCCGTCACCGAAACCCTCGCCGCGCAGTCCAGCGACGAGAGCGCGGCTGAAGGGTCCATCACCGCGAAGGCTGACAAGTTGACCGACGCCGCGAAGTCCGCTGCGGCTTCGGGGCTGGCAGGCATCGCCTACACCGGAATCGGCAGCCCGTACGTCTGGGGCGGCACCACTCCCAGCGGTTGGGACTGCTCCGGCTTCACCCAGTGGGTCTACGCGCAGGCCGGCATCAGCATTCCCCGCGTCAATGCGTGGAACGCCATGACGCCCACCTCAACGCCCGCCCCCGGCGACCTGGTCATGCAGAACGGCGGCGCCCACGTGGGCATCTACGTCGGCAACGGCATGATGATCAGCGCGCTGAACCCCTCGCAGGGCACAATCCTGCACGCAGTGTCCGCCACGGGCACTTCTTCGTTTTACACCCTTCGCTAAGAACCCCATTCGAGACGATCCGGCATACCCCCAAGATGCCGGCGCGTCGCTAAACCACGGCCTGCTACCGCGGACCGTGGAACACGAAAGAGAGAAACCATGACTACACGTGCGACCATTGCACGCCACCGCGCCGAGGTCACCAAGACCAACTCGCTGGCCGTCATTGCCAAGGCTGTCGGCGACAACGCCGGTGGAGTAGGCCGCCAGGCTGCAGTTATCGCTGCCGCTTCCGGACTTGTTCTGACCAGCGGCATCGCCGCCAACGCCGCTGAGACCAACGTTCAGCGCGAATCGGTGCCTGCCTCCGCCCTGGAAGTTCAGTCCGCTGCGCCGGCAACCATTTCCGCCGCCTCCAGCATCGCCATCTCCTACGAGAAGCCTGCTGTTTCCACCACGCCGGCTCCCGTCGTCGAGGCTCCCAAGCCCGTCGTCCAGGTTCAGGAAGCTGCTCCGGCAGTAGAAGCCAACGCCGCCGTCACGGCCTCCGCGCCGAAGACCTCTGCCGCCAGCGGCAAGGGCGCCTCGATCGCCGCCGCTGCCTACGCGCAGCTGGGTGTTGCGCAGGACTGCACCGCGCTGGCAACCAACGCCCTCGCCGCCGTGGGCATCAACTACCACGGCTGGCCGGCAGGCTACCTGTCCCTCGGCCGGACGGTCAGCGCCGCTGAGGCCCAGCCGGGCGACCTCGCCTACTACGAAAACGGCGGCATGGGCATGGCCCACATCGCGGTTTACGTCGGCAACGGCCAGGCTGTGCACGGTGGCTGGAACGGCGGAACCACAGCACTGTTCAGCGTCAACGTCGGCTCCGGCCCGGTCTTCATCCGCGTCGGCGGCTAAGGCTAAAAGCCCAACGCTTAGAAGGGACCCCTGCCACTGCGGCAGGGGTCCTTTTGCGTTCCCTCTGCGAATTCCGGTCCGACACGGGACGGCCGTCCGCACCCCCGATTCGCTCATCTGCCCCGTGAGTGTTTACTCTTGTGGTGTCGATCCATAGCCCGGACAAGCAGAGGGCAGCCGGCCCTCGCGCCTCTGCCGGGTGCGGCCGTGAAGAGGTATGTGCATGCGCACTCTCGTTCTGAATGCTGGATATGAACCGCTGGCGGTAGTCACCTTCCGCCGGGCGCTGGTCCTTGTGCTCACCGGAAAAGCAAGCGTGGTGGCCGAAGGCGACGATCCTGTCGTCGGGCCGCAGGACATCATGGGCCGTCCGTCCGTGATTCTCCTCAACCGCTACATCCGGCCGCGGTACAACATGATCACCGCCGTGAGCCGCCGCGGCGTCCTCCGCCGGGACGGTCACCGGTGCGCCTACTGCGGCAAGGCAGCACACACCATAGACCATGTCCAGCCGAAGTCCAGGGGCGGTGCCGACTCCTGGGAGAACCTCGTCGCGGCCTGCCTCCGCTGTAACAACGTCAAGGGTGACCACACCCCCGGCGAGATGGGCTGGAAGCTCCGGTTCGTGCCAGCGCCCCCCGTGGGCACAATCTGGCAGATCAAGGAACTGGAGAAGCCCACGCCGGCGTGGGATCCCTTCCTGCTTCCGGAGACTGCCGCCTGACCTGCGCCGCATTACGCTGGGTACGTGGACTTTGACGCAATAGTGCTGGCCGGCGGCCGTTCCTCCCGCTTGGGCGGCACGCCCAAGTCCGGCTTGATATACGACGGCGCCACGCTCCTCGAGCGGTCGGTAGCGGCCGCCGGGGGCGCGCGGCGCATCGTGGTCGTGGGCCCGGAACCGGCCGGCCTCCCGGCCGGCGTGCTGAGCTGCCGTGAGGAACCGCCGTTCGCCGGACCGGCGGCGGCCATCGCCGCAGGACTGGCCGGCCTCCGGCGGGCCCGGGCCGCAGGCGAGGGCGATGCTGTGATGGTCCTGGTCCTGGCTTGTGACATGCCGCGGGCGGCCGACGCTGTCCGTGCGCTCCGGGAGGCGGCCGCTGCCGCAGGCTCCGGCAGCGTCATGGCCTCATCCCCGGACGGACGGCTGCAGCCGCTGGCCGGGTTTTACCGCACAGCTGCGCTACAACGCGCCGTCGACGACGCCGAGGCCGGCGGTACGCTGATGCATGGGTCAGTTTTCGCTCTCCTTGCTAGGCTTGACGTGCAGGCTGTCACCGTCCCTGCCGGCTCCACCGATGACGTGGATACCTGGGACGATGCCGCCGCACTAGGAGTGGCCGCGCGGGAGCAATGATTCGCATCCGCAGGGCCGCGGCAGCAGTCGAGTTTTGGAGGCAGGCATGAAAAGCCAGGACGAAACCCTTGAAGAGTGGTGCCGGCTTCTGCTGCGGGCTTTTGAGCTCGAGGATGTGGAGGTGGACATCAACGAGGTACTGTCCCTCGCCGGGGTTGCTGCGCACTCGGTGGTACGGCCGGCCGCTCCGCTGACCACTTTCATTGCCGGGTTTGCCGCCGGCCTTGCTTCCGGTTCGGGCCAGGCCTCTGATTCCTCGTCGATGAAGGCCGCCATGGACGTGGCCCGCTCCCTGTCCCAGTCGTACGCGGCCGACGAGCCGCAGGGCACCGCTGTTCCGTCCGCCGCGGACGGGACAGCCGGCGTTCCGGCTCCCAGCGGGACACCGGGGGAATGACCGCCCCTTCCGATCCCCCTTCCGCCGACGCCGCTCCGGAGGCTGACGCGCCCGCCAGGCACCTGGCACACACTTGGGAAGAGGCCCGGCAGGCAGCCTTTGACTGTGCGTCGCCCATCCCTCCCGGCCCCGTTCCGCTGCATGATGCGTTGGGACGGACATTGGCTGCCGACATCACCGCACTGCAGGACATGCCCCACTATGCGTCCTCCGCGATGGACGGATGGGCCGTCAACGGCGCAGGGCCCTGGATCCTGGCCGACCCCGGGCAGCGGCTGGCGCCGCACCAGGCGAGCGTCATTGTGACGGGTGGACTTATACCGCCGGGCGCCAAAGCCGTGCTCCGCAGCGAAAGCGGCGTCATGTCCACGGACGAAGAGGGCCTGCCCGTGCTGGCCCTGGGCGGCACGGCACGGCCCGGCGAACCCCGGAATGGCCAGCATATCCGCAATGCCGGCGAAGAGGCCACCGCCGGTGAAGTGCTGGTGAAGGCCGGCGCAACGCTGAATCCCGCCCAGCTGGCCCTGGCTGCCCTCGCCGGCTACGACGACGTTGAGGTCCTCGGCAAGCCGGTGGTGAAGCTTGTTCTGACTGGCGCTGAGGTGGTGGACCACGGCCTGCCGGTCCCGGGACAGGTGCGGGACACCTTCGGCCCGCAGCTGGCGTCGGTGGTGGAAATGCTGGGCGGGCTCTGCACCGAACAGCTCCGGATCGGGGACAGCTACGGCGAATGGCTTGCAGCGCTCGAGGACGCCGGTGACGCCATCCCCGGTGACGCCGCGGCATCCGCCCTTCCACCCGACGTCGTGATCACCACCGGGGGCACCGGACGGTCCGGAACCGACCATTTCAGGCGTGCTGTTGCGGAACTCGGCGGACGGCTGGTGATCGACGGGGTGGCCATGCGGCCGGGACACCCGGCCGTCCTTGCCGAGCTGCCGGACGGTCGTTTTGTGCTGGGGCTGCCGGGGAACCCGCTGGCGGCCATGATGGCGCTGTCCACCGTGGGCGCGCCGCTACTGGCCGCACTGGGCCACGGGGCCATGCCGCCCGTGCGGGACGTCCCCTGCGGAACCATGATCGACCCCGACCCCGGCAGGGCACGCCTCATGCCGTTCCGGCTCCTCTACGGCATGGCCTCGCCCGCCCAGCACACGGGCCCGGGCATGATGCGGGGCCTGGCGTCTGCCGACGGCGTCATGGTGGTCCCGCCGCACGGTGTGCAGCTGGGCGAAATGGTCCCTGCCTTCGCCCTGCCGTGGGGGCCGGACATCCCCGAACCCAAGAAAACAGAATCCAAGCCGAAGGCGCCGGCCCGGAAAGCGGGAAGCAGGTCGGCCGGCAAACCGGCAGCGCAGGACGGCCCCGTGGACTGGAGCGCGCTGCTGGACTGAGCCGGGGAACGTTGGTGTACAGCCGCCTCGCTTGCAATGATGGAGGCATGAACAGCCAATCAGCAGGAGTGGTCCCATGGGGCGCGTGACGCAACGACGCAAGGTGCACCGCTACGTCCTGGACGGCTCGCCGGCGGCACTGGAATTTCCCGTCCGGCACCGGGAAGACGTGCTGGCCGTGGAGGAGCCCCTGGAGATCCGGCTGGGTGATCTTTCCTACTCCGTGACCATGCGCACCCCCGGGGACGACTTCGATCTGGTGGCGGGGTTCCTGGTGTCCGAGGGGGTCATCTGGAACCCGGATCAGCTGATCTCGCTGAGGTTCTGTGCGGGGGAGGACGAAAATGGCGTCCAGACGTTCAACGTGGTGGAAGCGCAGCTCAGGCCGGATGTCGCATTGCCGGACACGGGACGGCATGTGTACACGTCCAGTTCCTGCGGCATCTGCGGCACGGACTCGATCGACGCGGTCAGGAAGTCCTCGCATTTCAACCCGGCTGAGGACACACTGACAGTGCCTCTCGGAACGCTCGCCTCCCTGCCGGACCTCCTCAGGGAGGCGCAGACCGTCTTTAATACCACCGGCGGGGTGCATGCCGCCGGTCTGTTCAGCATTGACGACGACGGCGGTGCCCGGCTTTTGTGCCTGCGCGAGGACGTTGGGCGGCACAACGCCGTGGACAAGGTGGTCGGCTGGGCCCTTCGAGAGCGGCGCCTGCCGCTCAGCGGAACCGTGCTCCAGGTGTCCGGACGGGCGTCCTTTGAACTCGTGCAAAAGGCGGCGCTGGCGGGAATTCCCGTGCTTGCCGCCGTAAGTGCCCCGTCCAGCCTCGCCGTCGAGCTCGCCGAGTCCACCGGGATCACGCTGGCGGGCTTCAGCCGGGGGACCAGCCTGAACGTTTACGCAGGCTCCGGTCGCATCGCCATGCCCGCGCCCTTGCCCGGGTAACGGCTCTGCCCCCGGTAGCGGGTCCGGACCCTTGGCTATTGCACCTAGACGCAGTAGATTTTATCCATCGAATGGACACGTTGATCCGCTTTTCAAGGCAGTTAGCCTGCCGGGATACCAGCTGACCGCGATGCCCATGCCCGCAACGTAAGCCAGCACTGCGCGCCCCAGCTTCAAGCATTAAAGAGGAACACATTGCACGACGACCGCCGGATCACGGAAGTCCGTCTCGACCGCTTTATCCGTGAGCGGATCACCCCAGCGATCTACACGCGAAGCACACCGCTGTCCCTCACCAGCTGGGACGTCCCGGATGAACCGGTTCCCGTGATGGAAGCGTTGCGGCAGGAGTTCCTGCCGCAGGAACACGGTGCCCCCTGGGGCCGGCCGTGGGGCACTAAGTGGCTTCGGCTCCAGGGCGAGGTGCCGGATTCCTGGGGTACTGCCCCGGACACCGAGGTGGAGATCGTGGTGGACCTGGGGTTCACCACGGAGATCCCAGGGTTCCAGTGCGAGGGTATTGCCTGGCGGCCGGACGGCAGCATCGTCAAGGCGATATCGCCGCGCAACCAGCACATTCCGCTGAAGCTCCTGGGCAGCGGCATGGCGGTGGACTTCTACGTTGAGGCGGCAGCCAACCCCGACGTAGCCCAGGGCTGGAGCTTTGCGGCCACCCCCTACGGAGACAAGGCCACGGCCGGGACCCAGCCCCAGTACCGCCTGGGCAGCATCGCCATTGCCGAGCTGAACCGGTCCGTGTGGGAGCTCCAGCAGGACGTCTGGACCCTGAGCGGCCTGATGCACGAACTGCCAACGGAACTGCCCAGGCGCCACGAGATCCTCCGCGCCCTGGAACGGATGATGGACGTCATGGATCCGGACGATGTCGCGGGAACCGCCGCGGCCGGCCGGGCGGCCCTGGCCGAGGTGCTGGCCAGGCCCGCCTATGCGTCCGCCCACCAACTGCTCGCCACGGGCCACGCGCACATCGATTCCGCCTGGCTGTGGCCCGTCCGGGAGACCATGCGGAAGTGCGCCCGGACTTTTTCGAACGTGGTTGCCCTCATGGACGAGGATCCCGACTTTGTGTTCTCCTGTTCCTCCGCGCAGCAGCTGGCCTGGATCAAGGAGTTCTACCCGGAGCTGTTCGGGCGCATCCGCGAGAAGGTCAGCTCCGGACAGTTCGTCCCCGTGGGCGGCATGTGGGTGGAATCCGACACCAACATGCCCGGCGGGGAGGCCATGGCCCGGCAGTTCCTCGAAGGCAAGAGCTTCTTCCTTGACGAGTTCGGCGTCGAATGCCGGGAAGCCTGGCTTCCGGACTCATTCGGCTACTCCGCCGCCCTGCCGCAGATCGTCAAGGCCGCCGGCAGCCAGTGGTTCCTCACCCAGAAGATCTCGTGGAACCAGATCAACCGGATGCCGCACCACACCTTCAACTGGGAGGGGATCGACGGCACCCGGCTGTTCACCCATTTCCCGCCCGTTGACACCTACAACTCCGAGCTGACCGGCAGGGAACTCGCCCACGCCGAGCGCAACTACCGCGACCACGGGCACGGCACCATCTCCCTCGTTCCCTTCGGCTACGGCGACGGCGGCGGCGGACCCACGCGCGAAATGCTGGCCGCCGCCCACCGGGCGGCCGATCTGGAGGGCTCGCCCAAGGTCCGGCTCGGGACCGCCAGCAGCTTCTTTGAACAGGCCCAGGCCGAGTACACGGCGCTGCCCGTCTGGGTGGGGGAGATGTACCTGGAACTGCACCGCGGCACGTACACCAGCCAGGCCCGCACCAAGCAGGGCAACCGGCGCAGCGAGCACCTGCTCCGGGAAGCCGAACTGTGGTGTGCCACAGCGGCGGTCCGCTCGGGCGGGCAGTTCGCCTATCCCGCGGCCGAACTGAAGCGGCTGTGGCGGCTGGTGCTCCTGCAGCAGTTCCACGACATCCTGCCCGGCAGCGCCATCGCGTGGGTGCACCAGGATGCGGAACGGAATTACGCCGCCGTGTCCAAGGGCCTCGAAGCGGTCATCGGCCAGGCAGCCGCCGCCGTCCTCGGCGAGGGCAACGAAGAGTTCCTGCTCAACGCCGGCCCGCATGCACGCAACGGCGTTCCCGCGCTCGCGGCCGCGCCGGCCATCCGGCCCGTTGAAGCCGTCCGGGTTACGGCGCAGGACGGCGGCTTCGTGCTGGACAACGGCATCATCCGCGCCGTGCTGGATGACAACGGGCTGCTGACCTCGCTGCGGGACCACGCCGGGGGCCGCGAGGCCATCGCCCCGGGACAGTTCGGGAACCACCTGGAACTGCACCGCGACACGCCCAACGAATGGGATGCCTGGGACATCGACGAGTTCTACCGGCGGAACGTTACCTCCCTGACCGAGGCAGCCTCGGTGCGGCTCGAGCAGCCCGGCACGGACGCCGTCGTCGTGGTGGAACGGCTCTTCGGCGCCTCCCGGATCACACAGCGCATCACGCTCGCGGCCGGCAGCGCCTCCCTGGGGATCTCCACCGAGGTGGACTGGCAGGAGCGCGAAAAGCTGCTCAAGCTGGGCTTCCCGCTGGACCTCAGGGCGGACCGCTCAGCGGCGGAGACGCAATTCGGTCACGTCTTCCGGCCCACTCACGTCAACACGTCGTGGGAGGCTGCAAAGTTCGAGATCTGCGCGCACCGCTGGATCCACGTGGCCGAGCCCGGATACGGTGTGGCCATCGCCAATTCCTCCACGTACGGGCACGACGTCGCCCGGAACATCAGGGACGACGGCGGCACCACCACTACCGTCCGGCTCTCCCTGCTGCGCGCGGCGAAGTTCCCGGACCCCGAAGCCGACCGCGGCCGGCACGTGCTGGACGTCTGGATCCGCCCGGGCGCCGGCATCGCGGAGGCCGTGGAGGAGGGCTACCGCGCCAACCTTGCGCCGCGGATCGTCAAGGGCGGACACCCGGTGGAACCGCTCTTCTCGGTGGACAACAACGCCGTGGTGATCGAAGCCGTCAAGCTGGCCGAGGACGGGTCCGGCGACGTCGTGGTGCGCCTGTACGAATCGCTCGGCAAACGCTCCGCCGCCAGGCTCACCGCCAACTTCGCCGCGACCGGAGTGCGGGCCGTGGACCTGCTCGAGCGGCCGGTCGACGCGCCGGGAGTTCTGGCCGGGCGGGACTCGGCGGAACTCACTCTGCGTCCGTTCCAGCTGGTCACCCTGCGGTTCGCGCGCTAAGCGCGCCGTCAGAATTCGTGCAGCAGACGCCGGACGAACTGCCGCGTGCGGTCCTGGCGCGGCGCCCGCAGCACTTCGGCGGCGGGTCCGCGCTCCACTACCACTCCGCCGTCCATGAAGATGACTTCGTCCGCCACCTGGCGGGCGAAGGCGAGCTCGTGGGTGACGATCACCATGGTCCAGCCCTCCTCGGCGAGTTCCTGGATGACGCCCAGGACCTCGCCTACCAGTTCCGGGTCCAGGGCCGAGGTAGGTTCGTCGAAGAGCAGGAGCTGGGGCTTCAGGGCGAGGGCGCGCACGATGCCCACGCGCTGCTGCTGGCCGCCGGACAGCTCGAACGGGTAGGCGTCTCGCTTGTCCGACAGTCCCACCCGGGCCAGCAGCTTCTCGGCGTCGGCTATGGCTTCGGCGCGCTTGCGCTTCTGCACCTGCACGGGGCCCTCGATGACGTTCTGCAGCACGGTCATGTGGGGAAAGAGATTGTAGTGCTGGAAGACCATGGCGCTGCGGTCCCGGAGGTCTGAGACGTCCTTCTTGGACACCTTAGCGGAGAAATCCAAGGCCAGGTCCGTGCCGGTGGCCGTATCCGCGAAGGTGACGGTCCCGGCGTCGGGCGTTTCCAGTCCGTTCAGCGATCGGAGCACGGTGGTCTTGCCGGAACCGGACGGCCCGATCAGGGCCACGACATTCCCGCGGCGCACGTCAAGGTCGATGTCCCGGAGGACCACGTTGCTGCCGAAGGCCTTGGCCAGATTGCGGACGGACAGCACAGGCCGGGCCTGCGGGGCCGCGGCACCGGCCCGCTTGTCCGTACTCTTGTCCGCGGGCTGGCTAGTGGGCGACATAGCGGTCCAATCTCTTTTCGAGGGCGGATTGCCCGGTGGACAGCGCCAGGCAGATGACCCAGTAAACCAGCGCGGCCTCGAGGTACAGCACCATGAACTCCTGGCTAAAGGCCGCAATCTGCTGGGCGTTACGGAAGAGCTCCGTCACCAGGATCAGCGAGGCAAGCGAGGTGTCCTTGACCAGGGAAATGAAGGTATTGGACAGCGGCGGCACGGAGACTCTGGCGGCCTGCGGCAGGATGATGCGCCGCAAAGCCAATCCCTTGGACATCCCGATGGTGTGCCCGGCTTCCCACTGGCCCTTGGGCACGGACAGGATGGCCGCCCGGATCACTTCGGCGGCATAGCCGCCGACGTTCAGGGAGAACGCGATGATGGCACTCGGCCACGGGTCCAGCTTCACCCCCAGGCTCGGGAGGCCGTAGAAGATCACAAAGAGCTGCACCAGAAGCGGCGTGCCGCGGATCACCGACACGTAGAACCTCGCCGCCCCTGAGACCACGGCGGTCCGGCTCAGCCGCATGAGTGCCACGAGCAGGGCCAGTGCCAGGCCAAGCACGAACGAGGCCAGCGTCAGGGGAATGGTGCCGGTGACGGCTCCCGTGACGATCGGGACGAAGGAGCTCCAGACGAGATCCCAGTTGAACGGCATCTACTTGGTGACGTCCGCGCCGAAGTACTTCTCCGAGATCTTGGCCAGCGTGCCGTCGGCGCGGAGGTCAGTCAGCGCCTTGTCCACCGCGGCGGTGAGCTCCGTGGATCCCTTCCGGAAGGCGAACGCGCTTTCGGACTTTTCTGCCGTTTCGGCGGCAATCTTCAGGCCGGCATCCGGATTGGTCTTGGCGTAGTCGAGGTAGGTGAGTTCGTCGTTGACGACGGCGTCCACCCGGCCTTGACGGAGCAGCGCCACGGCCTGCGCCCAGCCCTCCACGGACTGGACGTTCGCGCCGGCATCCACCGCCAGCTTGTAGAAGTTGCTGGTGAGCGACTGGGCGGTGGTCTTGCCCTTGAGGCTTTCGAAGCTGGTGATGGAGCTGTTGTCAGCCTTGGTCACGACCACGCCGGGTGAGACGGTGTAGGGTGCGGAGAAATCGTACTTGGCCTTGCGCTCGGCGTTGATGGAGATCTGGTTTGCGATCGTATCGAAGCGCTTGGCGTCGAGGCCGGCGAAGATGCCGTCGAACTGGGTCTCCTGGAACGTGGCTTTCACGCCGATCTTGTCCGCGACGGCCTTGGCGATTTCAACGTCGAAGCCGGTGAGTTCACCCGCTCCCTCCGCGTGGAAGCTGAACGGCTTGTACGTGCCCTCGGTGGCGATCACGAGCTCGCCCTTGGATTTCACATCGCTCAGCGAGGTATCCGAGCTGCTGGCGGCCGGCGTCTGTGAACCGCCGCAGGCCGACAGGGCCAGCGCCAGGCCGGCGAGGGTGGCTGCGATTGCGGTGCGGCGGGAGTGGACGCGGTTCATGGCGGGACCTTCTTCTTCAGGTGCAGATGCTTTGACGCGGCGGCAGGAGCCGGATACTCCGCGAGACTACTCGTTGCAACGCATTTGGAAACATCTTTTATTTCGCCATCTTACGGGTGTGCGAAACGGCCGTTAAACAGGCTGAGTGGGGGCGGTCCCCAACGGCCGCCACCACTCATCCCCCCAATGTGTGATCCGGCAGGCGCCACGGCTTGTGGGCCAGGCAGCAGCTGCTTTCACACATTCATGATTCTCTCACGATCTAATGATTTTGTGAATCCCGCGTTGCTACCTGTCAGTAGATGACGTTCCGAGTCCGCCCGTCCCCTTTGCCCGGACCCGGGCTAGCCACACCATTATCAGTCCCGACACGAAGAACAACACGGCCGCGTTGTTGACCACCAGGCGCTCGAGGGCGAAGGCGGGAGCTGCAAACTCAAGCAGGAATCCCGCCGTCGTCGCCACGGCGCCCGCAGCCATGAGACCCGCCCCCGCGCGGACGAGCGCAGGTAGCCTGCTCCCGAGCGTGCGGACCAGCGAAGGCAGAAGGGCAAGCGAAATGTACGTCGGGTAGCCCCGCGCTGTAGCCCAGTAATAAGGCAGCAGAGCAGCATTTCGCTGACTCCTGCCGCCGGTGTCCGCCAAACCCGCGGATGAAGCCGAAAAGTCCATCAGCAGAAAGAGCGTTACCAAGGCAGCGGAAAACAGCCCGAGAACGCTGAGCCCGATGCGTCCGGAAATCAGGGCGTAAGCGTCCCTGGCGCCAAATGCCCTGCTGACGCGGTAAGCCACCAGGTAAATCGCGGCAAAAACGATGAGCCGCAACAGGAAGCTGGCCAGGTTGATGCCGCCAAGAGCCCGGTCTATCGGGAGGTAGAACACGTCCAGGCTGAGGACACCGGCCGCGGTGGCAAGGAGGAAGATGAAGAACAGTGACCGGTTCGTGCCGCGCAGGGCGCTGGGAATCCGGGCGGCCGTGGCGGCCGCGCAGACGATCAGGGTGGTCCACTGCAGGATCTCTCTCATCCGAGGTTCTCCAGGATCATGTCGGTTTGTTCCTGGTCCTGTTCCTGGCGCCGCAGTGTCTTTCCCATCGCCTGGAGGCGGTCTCCGGCCAGAACGGCCAGCTCGCCGTCCGGCATCATATCGAGGGCGGCCTGGCGGGCCCCGGGCTCCCAGCCGGCTTCGGCTTCTGTGACGAGGCCGGTGGCCACCAGGCCTCCGGTGAGTCCGACGCCGGCAGCGCGTGAGGTGGCGATGGCCACCTCGGGCGCCATCCGGTTTGCGGTCAGCTGTGCGGAGTAGTTCTGCGGGGCGATGCCCGCGGCGGCGGAGACGCGGTGGCGGAGTTCGCCGTCGTCGATCGCGTCCACCCAGTTCTTCACCGACGTGGCGTGCGCCGCCGGGCCGAGTGCCAACAGTCCGGCCTGCGGTGCTTCGGAGGTGTGCGGAGCCGTCCCGGTCCCGGAGCGGGCGATCACCGCGCGCAGCAGGTCCACAGTGGAAATCTGGCTCACCAGCTCCTGCGGCGTGGGCAGGATCGATTGGTCCGCAAGGCCGTGGTAGATCTCGAAGTAAGCCAAGGAGCGGACCGGGTTGGCGCCGAACGCCCGGCTGATGCTCACGACGGTTGCCTCGGCCACCTTGCCCCGGACAAGCTGCTGCGCCAGCGTGGTGCGCTTGACGCCCGACAGCCGGCACACATCGGCCGTGCTGGTGTCCGGCGCAATGCCGTGCAGCCAGCGCTGGAAGGCTTTCGCGGGGAGGGGCATGGAACGCTCTCTGCGGAACGGATGTTTGGGTTGATCTTAGCTGCGTGCCGCGGATCGCCCTGTGCGGTCCATGGTATTCCTCCCCGCCCGGACCTTGGCCAGCCAGATCAGCGCCAGGCCGAAGACGAAGCACAGGATGGCGGTGTAGTTGATGACGTACGTCAGGTAGCCCAGCGCAGGTGGAATTGCCTGGAAGTACAGGCTGAGGATGACGGCTATCCCGCCGATGGCCAGCAGGAGTGCGGAGATCCGGAGCGGGGCCGGCAGGGTGCTGCGCACCGCGCGCAGCATGGCAGGCAGGAGCGCAAGGCAAACATAGGCCGGGTAGGCGCGGCCGGCAGCCCCGTAATACTCCGTGAGGACCTTGTTCCGTTCATCCCTGGCGTAGACAGCCATCATCCCCGCGGACGATCCCTCGGTATCCATGAAGGCGAAGAGAACGAGCAGGGCGACCGAGATCACCGCCAGGATTGCCAAGCCGGCATGGCCCTGAATGAGCCGGAGGCCGCGCTCGTCTCCGAAGCCGTTCGCGATCCGGATGCCCAGGAAATAGATCGCCCCGAAGATGATGAAGCGCAGGAGCAGGTTGGCCAAGTTCGTGCTACCCAGCAGGCCATCAATTACCAGATAAGGGCCCTGGATACTCAGGAGGATGGCCAGGGTCATCAGCGCAAGAACGTAAAACAGCGATCTGTTCTTCTTGCGCACCAGATTCGGGATCCGGGACAGCGCCGCAGCCCCGCACGCGATCAGGGTGGTCCACTGCAGGATCTCAATCATCCCAGGTTCTCCCAGATCTTTTCGGCTTGTTGATGGTCTTGTTCCTGGCGCCGCAGGGTTTTCCCGAGCGACTGGAGCCGGTCTCCCGCCAAAACTGTCAGGTCGGCGTCTGACAGCATATCGAGGGCCGCTTGGCGGGCCCCGGGCTCCCAGCCGGCCTCGGCTTCTGTGACGAGGCCGGTGGCCACGAGGCCGCCGGTGAGTCCGACGCCGGCAGCGCGTGAGGTGGCGATGGCCACCTCGGGCGCCATCCGGTTTGCGGTCAGTTGTGCCGAGTAGTTCTGCGGGGCGATGCCCGTGGCGGCGGAGACGCGGTGGCGGAGTTCGCCGTCGTCGATCGCGTCCACCCAGTTCTTTACGGACGTTGCGTGCGGCGCCGGACTCAGCGCCGGCTGTCCTCCCGGTGCCGGGTGCTCCGGGGCCGGAGTGCCGGCAACGCCGGCAACGCCACGGGATTCCGCTCCTGACTCCGCGGCCGGCGCGGAGCGGGCGATGACTGCGCGCAGGAGGTCCATGGTGGCGATCTGGCTCACCAGTTCGTGGGACGTGGGCGGGACCTGGGGGCCGGCGAGGTCGCGATAGGTCTCAAAGTAGGCCAAGGAACTGACGGGGTTTGCGTTGAAGGCCCGGCTGATGCTCACGACGGTTGCCTCGGCCACCTTGCCCCGGACAAGCTGCTGCGCCAGGGTGGTGCGCTTGATCCCCGCCAGCCGGCACACATCGGCCGTGCTGGTGTCCGGTGCTATGCCGTGCAGCCAGCGCTGGAACGCCTTGGCGGGGAGTGGCATGGAACGCTCTCTGCTGAACGAAGGGATGGCACGGTGTTCGCGGTGGACAACTTCGATTTTACGCGGCCCGCGGCATCAACTATGCTAGATGGTCGAACCCGTTGGTCCGTACACCCCCCAAGTCCGGATCAGCGGGTTCTTTCATGCCCGCCGGAATTTTTCCGGCCAATACGGGCAGCGGTGAGAGGATGGACTAATGACTGCAACCCTTGTCGCCAAAGAACTTTCGGGCGGTCATGATCACCGCACGCTCTTCTCCAAGCTCTCCCTCACGGTGGCCCCCGGGGACGTTGTTGGAGTGGTCGGCGCCAACGGTGCCGGCAAATCCACGCTGCTCCGGCTGTTGGCCGGCGTGGACCAGCCGCAGCAGGGCAGTGTCAGCCTGGCCCCTGCCGATGCGTTCGTGGGCTGGCTTCCGCAGGAGCACGAGCGGATAGCCGGCGAGACCATCGCCGGGTACATCGCCCGGCGCACCGGCTCCGCCCAGGCAACCCAGGAGATGGAAGCCACGGCCGAGGCTTTGGGCGCGGGCGCGCCCGGCTCCGACGACGCCTATTCCCTTGCGTTTGACCGCTGGATGGCCTCAGGCGCCGCGGACCTGGACGAGCGCATACCGCCCGTCCTGGCCGACCTGGGCATGGACGTCGGCCCCGATGCTGAAATGACCGGGCTCTCCGGCGGCCAGGCGGCGCGTGTTGCGCTTGCGGCCCTGCTGCTGAGCCGCTTCGACATCGTGCTGCTGGATGAACCCACCAACGACCTTGACCTGGACGGGCTTGCCCGGCTGGAAGCCTTCGTGCAGGGTCTCCGCGGCGGCGCCGTGCTGGTCTCGCACGACCGCGAGTTCCTGGCCCGCTGCGTGACCACCATCGTGGAGCTGGACCTCGCCCAGAATTCCGTGGCCGTGTACGACGGCGGCTACGAGGCCTTCCTGGAGGAACGCGCCGTCGCCCGCCGGCACGCCCGCGAACGCTATGACGAATTCGCCAGCACCAAGGCCGACCTTGTGTCCCGGGCGAGGACCCAGCGTGAGTGGAGCTCCCAGGGCGTCCGGAATGCGATGAAGAAAAACCCGGACAATGACAAGATCCGCCGCGCTGCCAGCTCCGAATCGTCGGAAAAGCAGGCGCAGAAGGTGCGGCAGATGGAATCGCGCATTGCCCGCCTGGACGTTGTGGAGGAGCCCCGCAAGGAGTGGCAGTTGCAGTTCAGCATCGGCCAGGCCCCGCGGTCCAGCTCCGTGGTGGCCACGCTCCGCGACGCCGTGGTCCGGCAGGGGAGCTTCACCCTGGGGCCGGTCAACCTGCAGCTCAATGCCGGCGAGCGGATCGGCATCACCGGGCCCAACGGTGCCGGGAAGTCGACGCTGCTCCGGCTGCTGCTGGGAGTGCAGGAACCGGACTCCGGTGATGCGTCCCAGGGAGCGTCCGTGGCCGTCGGCGAGATCGACCAGGCCCGGGGGCTGCTGGCCGGCCACCTGAAACTCGCGGATGCGGTGGAGGCCGTGCTGGCTGATCAGACGCCAGCGGAGGTCCGCACCCTGCTGGCCAAGTTCGGGCTCAAGGCGGACCACACCGCCCGCACCGTGGACTCGCTGTCGCCGGGCGAGCGCACCCGTGCGGCCCTGGCCCTCCTGCAGGCCCGCGGCGTGAACCTCCTGGTGCTGGACGAACCCACCAACCACCTGGACCTGCCGGCGATCGAACAGCTGGAAGAGGCGCTGGAAAGCTATGAGGGCGCCCTGCTGCTGGTGACGCACGACCGCCGGCTGCTGGAAAACGTCCGGCTCGACGTGCGCTGGAATGTGGACAACGGCGCGGTCACCGAATTCATGACAGGCAAGATGGAGCAGAAGCAATGAGCATGGATGGCGTGGCCTGGCGCTCGCTGTACAACATCACCCGGGCCAAGAGCGGCTCCAAGCCGTTCTCCAAGGAGACACTGAAGCGGGTCCTCGGCTTTGCCAAGCCGCACCGCGGCAAACTGATCGCGTTCGTTGCCGTGTCCATCGCCATGGCCTTCCTCGCCGTGGCAACACCGGTGCTGGCCGGCCAGGTAGTGAACGCCATTGTTGCCCGGTCGGGCGCCGGCGAAGTGATCCGCCTCGCGGCGCTCATCGCCGGTGTGGCCGTGGCCGAGGCCGCTCTCGGCATGGTGAGCCGGTGGCTGTCCTCCACCATCGGCGAGGGCGTCATCGTGGACCTCCGCACGCGGGTCTTCGACCATGTGCAGAGAATGCCGATTGCATTTTTCACCCGGACCCGCACCGGCGCGCTCGTCAGCCGGCTCAACAACGACGTCATCGGCGCGCAGTCGGCGTTTGCCGGCACCCTGTCCGGGGTGGTCAGCAACGTGGTGGCCCTGGTGCTGACGCTCGTGGTCATGCTCAACACGTCGTGGCTGGTCACCGTGCTGGCCATGATCCTGCTGCCGATTTTCCTCATTCCGGCCCGGAGGATGGGCTCCCGGCTGGCCGACCTGCGCCGCGAGGCCGCCGAGCACAACGCGGCCATGGGCACCCAGATGACCGAGCGCTTTTCCGCACCGGGCGCCACCCTGGTGAAGCTCTTCGGCCGCCCCGACGAAGAGTCCCGCGAGTTCGCCGTCCGGGCCGGCCGCGTCCGGGACATCGGCGTCCGCACGGCGATGCTGCAATTCACGTTCGTGACGGCCCTGACGCTGGTTTCGGCGCTGGCCCTGGCGCTCGTCTACGGCCTCGGCGGCTGGCTGGCCATCGCGGGCCAGCTCGCCCCCGGCGACGTGGTGGTGCTGGCGCTGCTGCTCACCCGCCTTTACGCGCCGCTCACCGCGCTCTCCAACGCCCGGGTGGAGATCATGAGCGCCCTGGTCAGCTTCGAACGTGTGTTTGAGATCCTCGACCTCGAACCCCTCATCCGGGAAAAGCCGGACGCCGGGGAGGTCCCGCCGGGCCCTGTCGCCGTGGAGTTTGACGACGTCAGGTTCGCCTACCCGTCCGCGGACAAGGTCTCGCTCGCCTCGCTGGAGGAGGTGGCCACGCTGGACACCCGCGGCGGCGAAGAAGTGCTGCACGGCATCAGCTTCCGGGTGGAACCGGGCCAGACCGTGGCCCTCGTAGGCTCGTCCGGTGCGGGCAAATCCACCATCGCCCAGCTGCTCTCAAGGCTGTACGACGTCGACTCCGGCGCCGTGCGCCTCGGCGGACCGGTCCCCGGTGGCATGGGCAGCACTGGCGTGGGCAGCACTGGCATTGGGTCCGGCCGGGGCCTGGACGTCCGCGACCTGACGTTTGATTCCATGCGTGCGACGCTGGGAATGGTCACCCAGGACGGGCACCTGTTCCACGAATCGATCGCCTCCAACCTGCGGCTGGCCCGTCCCGACGCCACCGAGGAGGACATGTGGGACGTGCTGCGCCAGGCCCGGCTCGAATACATGATCCGCTCGCTGCCGGACGGCCTGGACACCGTGGTGGGGGAGCGCGGCTACCGGCTTTCCGGCGGCGAACGCCAGAGGCTCACCATCGCCCGCCTGCTCATCGCCCAGCCGCGCGTGGTCATCCTCGACGAAGCCACTGCGGCGCTGGATTCCACGAACGAAGCCGCCGTCCAGGCGGCGCTGGGCGCCGCGCTCGAGGGGCGCACCGCCGTCGTGATCGCCCACCGGCTGTCCACGATCCGCGCCGCGGACGTCATCCTGGTGGTGGAGGACGGCTCGATCGTGGAGCGCGGCACGCACACCGAGCTTCTTGCCGCCGACGGGCGATACGCCGAGCTGTACCGGACACAGTTTGCCGAGGCAACCGCCGTGGCCGAGGAAGCCGTTCCGGAGCTCTGACGCCCTAAAGCCGCAGCCGCACCGAGGGGCGAGCTCTCGGCACTTAGCCTCGACCAAAGTGCCGGGATCTCACCCCTCGATGTCCGCGGCGTGTGCCGTCCGCGGCCAGCTCATGTCAGCGGCGGGCCAGGGCCGGAAGGATGTGGTCCGTGAGCAGCGGGGCGAGGTCGGCAGGCAGGTCCGCGGCCAGGTCCAGCCAGCGGACTTCGGCGATCTCGGCCGAGGGATGGGCCACCCACGTCCCCGGTGCCGTGAAGACCGTCGCTTCGATCTCCGTGGCGGCCTCGTTGGCGGCGTCGGCCAGCCACACTCCCATGAGCGTCAGCTCGCGCGGATCCACCACGATCCCCACTTCCTCCGCGAGTTCCCGGGCGGCCGCCTCCACCGCGGTTTCGCCCGGTTCCGGCTTGCCGCCGGGATGCATGAACTTGTCCGTGCCGCGTTTGCGGACGGTCAGGAGCCGGCCGGCCCGGTCATAGACGCAGACGGCGGAGACAACGATGCGCGGATTCACGGGTTCGAGCCTACCCGGTCCGGTGCGGGCTTCTCTTGGGAAACAGCCGCGGGAAGGCGCCGCAGCACCGACTCCAGCAGCAGGTCCTTTCGGGGGCCGGTGACGTCCCAGGCGTAGCTGAATTGGTCGGGGCCGGTGAGCGAATAGGTCACCCGATAGGTATCGGGATCACACCAGTGCCGGTCCTGGCTGGCGTCCGCGGAGAAGCTCATCCGGTGGAACGGCCGGCCGTCGGGAAACACCATGTCCAAGGCGTCGGGGGAGTCCGTGGGCCTGAGCACGTAGTCGCGGGTGGCCGGGCCGGTGAAGGTTTCGCCTGCAGCAGGCCAGCGCACGGTGCCTTCTTCGTGGAAGCGCAGCGCGCCGTCGTCGTCCGTTTCCGAAAAGGTTACGACGCCGGAAAAGGTTCCGCGGGTGCCGGCCGCGCGGTCCACCATGGTCCGCTGCACGGACCAGCGGCCCTCAGACCCGGGGCCCAGCAAATAGCCGCGGAGACCGGAGCTGTGCTGCGCATTCAAGTGCCCTCGATTGGAATCGAACCAACGACACCGGCTTTAGGAGAGCCGTGCTCTATCCACTGAGCTACGAGGGCGGGCGTCCGGCGCCGCCGGTATTTAGCCGGCCCGTTCGAACACGATTACAAGCATACAAGGTGCCGGCGCGTACTACGCTCTTGGCATGGCCGCCGCAGCTCAAGCACCGTCCGCCCGGGGCACTTTCCTGCCTGACACTGCCTCGACCCGGCAGTACATCGGTGCGTGGGCCGTGCTCAGCGTGGTCCAGTATTTCGTGGCCGAGGCGGCAGTGATCGGGGCCTGGGCCGGCCCCGAGCGGTACAGCCGACGGACCGGGCTCATCAGCGACCTGGGCGCCGTCAACTGCGGCGTTTTTGACGGTCGCAACGTCTGCTCGCCGCTACACGTGCTCATGAACACGTCGTTCGTGGCGCAGGGCCTGGGGATGCTGCTGGGCGCGCTCCTCCTGAGTTCCGCGCTGTTGCGGATCGCGGCCAGGCCGGGCGTGCGGGTTGCGGTCAGCCACACCGGTGAGATGCCGTGGCTGGCGGCGGTTGCCACGCGGATCCTGACCGGGGCGGCCGGTGCCGGAACGGTCATCGTGGGGCTGGTCCCGGAGGATTTGGGCTCGGGCTGGCATTACGCCGGAGCGGTCACGTACTTCATCGCAGGCGCCTTCGCGCTTCTGCTGCTGGGCATCCTGTGGCTGCGCCAGACGCCGCTGGGATGGTTCATCCTGGCCGCAGGAGGGGTGTCCACCGCGGCGCTTCTCACGGCGGGCGTCACTCGGCTGGACGTCCCGGAACCCGGCACCGTGGAACGCCTTGTGGGCTACCCCATCACCATCGGCCTGGCTGCCGCCGGACTCGTGATCGCCCAGCGCGTCCGGCAGGAGCGCGTGGTGCTCAAAGCCCTCCGGGCGGCGCGTGCTGAAGGCAGCCCTGCCTAGGCCGGCGACGGCTGCTTCCGAGCGCGGCGCCCTGCGAACACGGACACGCCGCCGATCAGCAGGCTCAGCACCAGCAGCACCCAGCCGGCAACCGTGAGGCCGGAGGCCAGGGCCACCTGCCCGTCGTCGAGGTTGACGGCAGCCACCATGGAGTCAACGGCCACATTGCCCCATAGCCGGACCACCACGAACAGCAGCGGCACGCACCACAGCGCCCAGCGGAGGCCCTTCTTCGCCACGTTCGTGCCGATCAGGAGCAGCCACGTGAAACCGAAGATCAGCGGGAACAGCGTGCCGGCGGTCTTGTGGATGTAGTTGAGCTGGCCGCGCGCGTCGCCGTCCATGGCCCTGCGGAGCTGCTCCACGTAGCCGGCATCGAAGCCGCCGATGAGGGAATCGGGCATGGGCATGCCGCCGGAAAGCTGGGTGAGCTGGTTCAGCGTGAGCAGGTGGAGGTACCAGAACAGGAACAGGCTGGCCACGACGCCGGCTATGACAATGAGGCTGCCATTGTTCTGGGCCTTTTCCGGCGTGCGGGCCGTGGTGGGGTTGATCACCGGAGGCAGATGGTGCTGGGGAACAGCGGCCTTTGCGCCGTGCTTCTTGATCCGCTGTGCAGGTGTCTTGGCCATGCGTCCATTATCGCCCGGCAGGAAACAAAGGGATCTCATCGCCCTGAGGGCAGTCGCGCCGATAGGCTGGGGACCGTGACCGAACTAGGAAGACACAAACTGGGTAAACACAGCGCCGCCAACCTGAGCCCCGAGCTCGACGACTTTGACCTGGCTTCCGCCTTGGTCCGCGAGGCGGGAATGCTGGCACTGATGATGCGGCAGGGCGGGCTCGACGCCCAGCGCAAAACGTCCGTCTCCGACGTCGTCACAGCCGCTGACCACGCCGCCGAGGCCTACGTGCTGGAGCAGCTGCGCCGCTGCAGGCCGGACGACGGCGTCCTCGGCGAGGAAGGTGCTGCCGTCCACGGAAGCAGCGGCCGGACCTGGGTCATCGACCCGGTGGACGGAACCTACAACTTCCTTCACGGTTCCACCTACTGGTGCTCCGCGATTGCCCTCAAGGATGAATCCGACGTGCTGCTGGGAGCCATCTTCCAGCCCGAGGAAGACAAGCTGTGGCTCGGCGGCACGGGCCGCGCCGCCACGCTCAACGGCGATCCCGTCACCACGTTCGCGTCGGACGGGGCTAACCGCGGCGCCGACGAGCTTTCCCAGATCGGTGCCGCCACCTACATCCACCCGCGATGGCTGGCGGATCCGATGTGCGCCATGCCCTGGCACGCCGCCGCCAGCTCTGCCGCCACGCTGCGCATGTTCGGGTCCGGCTCCTGCGATCTCGGGCGCGTGGCGGACGGCGAACTTGGCTGCTGGTTCCAGCACAGCTGCCCGGAATGGGACTGGCTGCCGGGGAAGGCGATTGTCCTCGCCGCCGGCGGCGCCACCGGAAGCGTCTACGTGAACGGGCTCGAGTGGTTCATGGCAGGAGGCGCGACGGCGGTACACCAGCTGCGTGCGGCCCTTGAGTCAGGTTCTGTGGACTAGCCCGCTGCGCGGTCTCCAAGGGTGGCGTCGGGGCTTATCCACAGGGCGGAATGCAGTGTCAGCCCCACCGCCTAGACTTGTAGTCACCATGGATATGTTGTTTGACCCGTACGCTGACGGTCCGTTCAAGGCAGGCTCCCGCGCCGCCGCCCTTACCAAGTCGCGCCCCGAATCCGGGCAGGCGCCCGTCGAATTTGGCGGTGGCGGTCCCGGGCGGGGGGGACACGCAACCGGTCCGGCCGCCGGTCCCGCAGGTGGCGGCCATGCAGGTGGCGGTCCCGCAGACGGCGGCCATACAGGTGGGGGCCGGCCTGGTGACTGGGCTGCCCGGCCGCAGTTGCCGGATGCCGGCGCGCTGCTGGAGGGCCTGAATCCTCAGCAGGAAGAGGCCGTCAAACACGCCGGCAGTGCGCTCCTGATCGTGGCGGGCGCGGGTTCAGGCAAGACTCGCGTACTCAGTAACCGGATCGCCTACCTGATTGCCACCAGGCGCGCCCACCATGGCGAGATCCTGGCCATCACGTTCACCAACAAGGCTGCCGCCGAAATGCGGGAGCGCATCGAGGCGCTCGTGGGCGCCCGGGCCAAGACCATGTGGATTTCCACGTTCCACTCGTCCTGCGTGCGGATCCTGCGCCGCGAAGCCGCCAACGTGGGGCTGAAATCCAACTTCTCCATCTACGACTCCGCCGATTCCCTCAGGCTCATCACGCTCGTGGCCAAGAACCTGGACCTGGATCCCAAGAAGTTCGCGCCCAAGGCCATCCAGCACAAGATCTCAGCGCTCAAGAACGAGCTGATTGACGCGGACGCATATTCGTCCTCGGCCAACCACAACGATCCCTTCGAGCAGGCCGTGGCCGATGTCTTCAAGGGCTACACCCAGCGGCTCCGCCAGGCCAACGCCATGGACTTCGACGACCTCATCGCCGAGACCGTCTACATGTTCCGGGCGTTCCCGGCGCTGGCGGATTCCTACCGGCGCCGCTTCCGGCACGTTCTGGTGGACGAATACCAGGACACCAACCATGCGCAGTACGCGCTGGTCCGGGAAATCGTCGGCGAGGGGCCGGAAGCAGCCGAGCTCACGGTCGTGGGCGATTCCGATCAATCCATCTATGCCTTCCGCGGGGCCGACATCCGCAACATCGTGGAGTTCGAGGAGGACTACCCCGATGCCCGCACCATCAAGCTCGAACAGAACTACCGGTCCACCCAGAACATCCTGAGCGCGGCCAACTCCGTCATCTCGCGCAACCCGAACCGGCCCGAGAAGCGGCTGTGGACGGCGGAGGGCGAGGGCCACAAGATCATCGGCTACGTGGGCGAAAACGAACACGACGAAGCCCAGTTCATCGCCAAGGAGATCGACCGGCTGCAGGACGAGGACAACCTCCGCCCCGGCGACGTCGCCATTTTCTACCGCACCAACGCCCAGTCGCGGTCCATCGAGGACGTCCTGGTGCGCGTCGGCCTGCCCTACAAGGTGGTGGGCGGCACGCGCTTCTACGAGCGCAAGGAAATCAAGGACGCCCTCGCGTACCTCCGTGTCCTGGTCAACCCTGACGACGACGTCAATCTCCGCCGGGTCCTCAACGAACCCAAGCGCGGGATCGGCGACCGCGCCGAGGGCGCCGTTGCCGCCCTGGCCGAACGTGAACGGAGTTCGTTCATGGCGGCTGCCCGCCGTGCCGACCAGGCGCCCGGCATGGCCACCCGTTCGGTCAACGCCGTGCTCGGCTTCGTGAAGCTCCTGGACGACCTCGCCGAGGTGGCCAGCGGCTCCGGCGCGGCTGCCGCCCTCGAAGCCGTCCTGGAACAGACCGGGTACCTGGCAGGGCTGCGGTCAAGCACCGATCCCCAGGACGAGTCCCGGGTGGAAAACCTCGCCGAACTAATCGCCGTCGTGCGTGAATACGAACAGGAGAATCCGGAGGGCTCCCTCGGCGCCTTCCTGGAGCAGGTCTCCCTCGTGGCTGACGCCGACCAGATCCCGGATGCCCCGGGCGCGGACATCGATGCCGCCGTGGCGGAAGCCAAACGGCTGGGCGTGGTCACGCTCATGACCCTCCACACGGCCAAGGGCCTTGAATTCCCCGTGGTGTTCCTGACCGGCATGGAGCACGGCCTCTTCCCGCACCAGCGGTCGGCCACCGATCCCAAGGAGCTCGCGGAGGAGCGCCGGCTGGCTTATGTGGGCCTGACCCGTGCCCGGAAGCGGCTGTACGTCACCCGCTCGGAAGTCCGGAGCATGTGGGGCCAGAGCCAGTACAACCCGGCCAGCCAGTTCCTCGAAGAAATCCCGTCCGAACTTGTCGAATGGAAGCGCGAGGGCACCAGCCGGCAGACCGGCGGCTGGGGGAGCGGGGGGCCGATCGGCTCGAACCGGTACGGCGGATCATTCTGGGGAGCCGGGACGTCGCGCGGTGCCGCAGCCGATTCATCGGCGGGCTTCAACGCGGACGTTCCCGCCGCCGTCGCAAAGAACCGCGTCCAGCCGCAGAAGGAAATCGTCGCAGTCAGCGTGGGGGACAAGGTCAACCACACCAGTTTCGGCAACGGCACGGTGCTGGCAGTCGAAGGGGCAGGGGACAAGACCGTGGCGAAGGTGAAGTTCGACGTCGGCGAGAAGCGGCTGTTGCTGCGCTACGCGCCGCTCACCAAACTCGACGCCTGACCATGGCGGTTCGATTGGCCGTTCGTTGGGCGGCTGCGGTTGCGGCCGCCGGCCTGCTGGCTGTCACCGGCTGCACCGTCACCGTGCCGGATCCTGGATACACCGCCCCGCCACCGCTGCCCGCCCTCGAGCAGCTGAAGCAGGCCCCGCTGTCCGATGCCAGCGCATTCTCCGCGGGGGAGGACGCCCTGGCCTTCGTCACGGCGGACCGGAACGTGGTCTGCACGCTGACCTCAGTGCGCGGGCCGCACGTGAATCTGCCCTATGAGCGGAACAACTTCGGCGACGCCGCCAACCGGAAACTGGCCACGGTCCCGGCAGCGCACTGCGAGCTCGCGGTCTACCCCGCGCCCCAAACCGCGGACATCAAGGACGACTGCTCGGGGACCGGCCTGGGCTATCTGGGCGGAACCGCCCTGCTTACGCCTGACCGGGCCGGGTATGGCGAGTGCCGGTCCGGCGTCACACAAATGGAATCCGAATACGGGCCCCTGGGGTCACGCACCGGTCCGATCTCGCAGCTGCCCGTCCTTCCCGAGGGCGGAAACCTGGAACGCAACGGCCTGCGGTGCTCTGCGTACGACGCCGGGGTGGCCTGTGGGAACGTCTCCGGAGGCACTGCGTTCTTCGTCAGCCGCGATCATTACGAACTCATCTCCGGCGGCGGCAAAAAGGCCTCCACGGCGCCCTCCAAGGCTCCAAAATCCCCGTAATCATGCGGTTTTTCTACGTTCCATAGAATAGTGTCCTTACTCACATAACAGGTACTCTGGAACGGGCCTGTCCGCAGAAAGGACTAGAGTTCCGAGAGGAGCATTGCGCCGTGCGGCTCGTTTCCCAACCTGCCGCAGGGGGCGTTTATTCCGCAGCCCGGTAACCACGATTACGTGGGGTCCGGCTGTACAGAAACTACTTCGACGTAGAAGGACACTAAACCGTGGACCTGTTTGAATATCAGGCGCGCGATATGTTCGAGGCGCACGGTGTACCCGTGCTTGCTGGCATCGTGGCGCACACCCCTGAAGAAGCAAAGGCAGCTGCCGAGAAGATCGGCGGCGTAACTGTCGTCAAGGCACAGGTTAAGGTCGGTGGCCGAGGCAAGGCCGGCGGCGTTAAGGTCGCCAAGACCGCCGATGAGGCTCTGGAGCATTCCACCAACATCCTGGGCATGGACATCAAGGGCCACACCGTAAACAAGGTGATGATCGCCCAGGGTGCGGATATTGCCGAGGAATACTACTTCTCCGTCCTGCTGGACCGGGCCAACCGCAACTACCTGGCCATGTGCTCGGTTGAGGGCGGCATGGAAATCGAGCAGCTCGCCGTCGAACGCCCCGAGGCGCTGGCCAAGGTTGCCATCGACCCCGCAGTGGGTATCGACCAGGCCAAGGCCGACGAAATCGTCGCCGAAGCCGGTTTCGCTGAGGAACTGCGCGGCAAAGTCGCCGCCGTCATCCTCAAGCTCTGGGACGTCTTCAAGAAGGAAGATGCAACCCTCGTTGAGGTCAACCCCCTCGTGAAGACCGGCGCAGGCGACATCGTTGCCCTCGACGGCAAGGTGACCCTGGACGAGAACGCGGACTTCCGCCACGCCAAGCACGCGCTCCTGGAAGACAAGGACGCTGCCGATCCGCTCGAGGCCAAGGCCAAGGCGCAGGACCTCAACTACGTCAAGCTCGACGGCGAAGTTGGCATCATCGGCAACGGCGCCGGCCTGGTCATGTCCACGCTTGACGTCGTTGCCTACGCAGGCGAAAAGCACGGCAACGTCAAGCCCGCCAACTTCCTGGACATCGGCGGCGGAGCGTCCGCCGAGGTCATGGCAGCCGGCTTGGACGTCATCCTGGGCGACGAGCAGGTCAAGGCCGTGTTCGTGAACGTCTTCGGCGGCATCACCGCCTGTGACGCCGTGGCCAAGGGCATCGTGGGCGCACTGGCCGAACTGGGCCACTCCGCCAACAAGCCGCTGGTTGTCCGCCTCGACGGCAACAACGTCGAAGAAGGCCGCCGCATCCTGGCCGAGGCCAACCACCCTCTGGTCACCCTGGCCGCCACCATGGACGAGGGCGCCGACAAGGCCGCCGAGCTCGCCAACGCAGCCCGCTGATCGAGCCTGTCGAGATCTAGGAAAGAAAACATGTCTATTTATCTGAACAAGGACTCCAAGGTCATCGTCCAGGGCATCACCGGCGGCGAAGGCACCAAGCACACCGCCCTCATGCTCAAGGCCGGCACCAACATCGTGGGTGGCGTCAACGCCCGCAAGGCTGGCACCACCGTCCTGCACGGCGACAAGGAAATCAACGTCTTCGGCACCGTCAAGGAAGCCATCGCTGAGACCGGCGCCGACGTCTCCATCGTCTTCGTACCCCCGGCATTCACCAAGAACGCCGTGGTTGAGGCCATCGAGGCAGGCATCGGCCTGGTCGTCGTCATCACCGAAGGCGTCCCGGTCCAGGACTCCGCCGAGTTCTGGGCACTGGCCCAGTCCACGGTCGATGCCGACGGCAACCAGGTCACCCGCATCATCGGGCCGAACTGCCCCGGCATCATCACGCCCGGCGAGGCCCTCGTTGGCATTACCCCGGCCAACATCACGGGCAAGGGCCCCATCGGACTGGTCTCCAAGTCCGGCACCCTGACCTACCAGATGATGTACGAACTGCGCGACCTGGGCTTCTCCACCGCCATCGGCATCGGCGGCGACCCCGTCATCGGCACCACGCACATCGACGCCCTGGCAGCCTTCGAAGCTGACCCGGAAACCAAGGCGATCGTGATGATCGGCGAAATCGGCGGCGACGCCGAAGAGCGTGCGGCCGACTTCATCAAGGCCCACGTCACCAAGCCGGTCGTCGGCTACGTGGCAGGCTTCACCGCGCCGGAAGGCAAGACCATGGGCCACGCCGGCGCCATAGTCTCCGGTTCCGCCGGTACCGCACAGGCCAAGAAGGAAGCCCTTGAGGCTGCAGGCGTGAAGGTCGGCAAGACGCCGTCCGAGACCGCCACGCTGCTGCGCGAAGTTTACGCAGCCCTCTAAGCTCCCTCAAAGCAACGCGGGGTCGCGCTTCGCCTTATCCACCTGGTGGGTTTGGCGAAGCGTGACCCCGCGTTCTTCGTTTAACCCAACTGGCTCGCAATAGGTGTCGTTTTGGACCCTCAAAACGACCACAACTGCGAGCTAGTTGGGCCACCCCTTGCGCGGAATCTGGCACGGGTCTACGCTGGTTAACAACCGATAGGTTGATAAACCATTAGGTTGATTAGCACCATTGGATTGATTGGCAACAGGTAACACCAAGCAAGGGCAGTGACAGTGGACACGGGCAACGACGACGACCTTCTGAATGCGGCCTTCCTGGCGCTTTCCGATCCGGTCCGGCGCCGCCTCATCTCCCGGCTCAGCCGGGGGCCCGCCACCGTCAATGAACTGGCTGAACCCTTCGCGATCTCCAAGCAGGCGGTCTCGAAGCACATCCAGGTCCTCGAGCAGGCGCAGCTGGTCACGCGCAGCCGCGATGCCCAGCGCCGGCCCGTCCACCTGAATCCCGCACGGCTCGAAGCGCTCACCGCGTGGATCGACCAGTACCGGCTGGTCCGCGAGGCGCAGTTCCGCAGCCTCGATGCCGTGCTCCACTCCAACGCCGCCCACGGCGGCAGCAGTCAAAAGGACAGAAAATGAGCAACGCGCTTAAACTCACCGTTCCTGACGGCGTCCCGTTCATCGATTGGGAGCGGGAGTTCGATTTCCCGGTCGCGGACGTTTTCCGCGCCCACAAGGAGCCGGAGCTGATCTCCCAGTGGCTGGGCCCGCGGAACACGAATATCGATATCGACCACTATGACTTCCGCTCCGGCGGCACCTACCTCTACAACCACACCGGTCCGGACGGAGTGACCTATGCGTTCAGCGGCATCTTCCACACCGTCCGCGAGAACGACTTCGCCATCCAGACCTTCGAATTCAGCGGCTACCCGGACATTGTCAGCATCGAATTCATGAACTTCGAGGACCTGGACGGCGGCCGCTCCAGGGTGAGGGGCCATTCCGTCTACCCCAGCATGGAAGCCCGCGACGGCATGGCCCAGTCCGGCATGGAGGGCGGCATGAGCGACGGCTACGAGCGGTTGGACGAGCTGCTCGCCAAGTGATTCCGGCGCACCGGCCCTAATTCCAAAAGTACGACGGCGGGCGGTCACCTTCTCCGGAAGGTGGCCGCCCGCCGTCGTGCGCCATTAAAACGCCCCCACAGCCCTATGCGCCATCCGCAGTAGTTTGATAGTATGTCAGGACAAACTATCAAAGGAGCAAAGCGTGCCACTGGTTCGAATCGACGTCAATGCAGGCCGCAGTCCGGAAGAGCTGGGCAATCTAAGTCGGGGCATCCACGACGCCATCCTGGCCGAATACGGCATTCCCGAGCGCGACTATTTCCATATCCTGACCGAGCATCCCGCCGGGCAGATCGTTGCACAGGATGCTGGCCTGGGCTTCAAGCGCACGGCGGACGTGGTCATGATCCAGATCTTCACCCAGGGCGGCCGCAGCCAGGAAGCCAAGCAGTCCCTCTTCGCGGCCGTGGCGGACCGGCTCGGACAACTCGGCGTTGCCGGCGAGAACGTCTTCATTGGCTACGTCGAAAATACGGCCGGCGACTGGTCATTCGGGTTCGGCCGTGCGCAGTACGTCACGGGCGAGCTTGCGGTGCCCAAAAAGTAGCCCGCCGGCGGGCCGCCAGCCACCGCTCACGGAGGGCTTTTTCAGGCGGTTTTCAGTCCAAATGCAAGTTGTAAATATGTCAGTACAAACCTTTGACAGGACATGAATTCTAGGGCAAAGTAGTGGATGTGGTCCCGCTCACGGGGGCCGCGAGGCACCGTAGCCTTGGCCGTTCGGCTGTTAGAGGTACAGAGTTCAAACAGAAAGGTCCACGATCACCGTGACCCACGAACTGCTCACGATCGGGCGCATCAGCGTTGATATTTACCCGAACGACATTGGGGTGGACCTGGAGGACGTGACGTCCTTCGGCAAGTACCTCGGTGGCTCCCCGTCCAACGTCGCGGTGGCCGCTGCCCGTCATGGCCGCCGCACGGCCGTCATCACCCGCACAGGTGCTGACGCCTTTGGGAATTACCTGCACCGCGAACTGCGCAAGTTCAACGTGGACGACTCGTTTGTCACGCCGGTGGCGGAATACCCCACAGCAGTAACCTTTTGTGCGATCAAGCCGCCCCACGATTTTCCGCTGTACTTCTACGGCCGCTTCCCGACTGCGCCGGACCTGCAGATCAAAGCCGAAGAGCTGGACCTGGATGCGATCCGGGACGCACGGATCTTCTGGTCCACTGTCACGGGATTGTGCCAGGAGCCCAGCCGTGAAGCACACATCAAGGCCCACGAGGCGCGGCCCCGCACCGAGCTGCGCGAAGGCCAGTACACCATCCTTGACCTCGATTACCGCCCCATGTTCTGGGCCTCCGAGGAGGAAGCCCGCGCCGAGGTCGCCAAGGTCCTGCCGCACGTCACTGTGGCCATCGGCAACGATCAGGAATGCGCCGTCGCCGTCGGCGAGGGAACCCCGGACGAGCAGGCGGACCGGCTGCTGGCCGCCGGCGTGGAAATCGCCGTCGTCAAGCTTGGCCCGGAAGGCGTCATGGCCAAGACCCGCACCGAGCGCGTGGTCTCCGCCCCCGTGCCGGTGGAGACCGTCAACGGACTCGGAGCAGGTGACTCCTTCGGCGGCGCCTTCTGCCACGGACTGCTGTCCGGCTGGCCGCTGGCCCAGGTGCTCGACTACGCCAACGCCGCCGGCGCGATCGTCGCCTCCCGCCTGTCCTGCGCCGATGCCATGCCGACGCCGGACGAGGTCACCTCGCTGCTGGCCGAACGCGGACGCCTGGTCCCTGGCCAGGATGCCAGCCAACTCGCCCCCGAAGGAGCGGCCCTGTGAGCCTCAACCCCGGTACCGCCACCCTTGCGGTGGACGACGACCCCCGCCGCTACGCGCATCTGAGCACCATCCGCCTGGAAGATCCGGACGCCGTCGCGCGCGCCGCCAAGGCGCGGCGCCGCCACCCCGGCCCCAAATCCGGCAAACAGAACTTCATTGTTGCCGCCGACCACCCGGCCCGCGGCGCCCTCGCGGTCGGCAGCGATCCGGTGGCCATGGCGGACCGCCGCCAGCTCCTGGACCGGCTGCGGATTGCCCTGGCTAACCCGGACGTGGACGGCGTGCTGGCCTCGCCGGACATCATGGATGACCTGCTGCTGCTCGGCGCGCTGGACGGCAAGCTGCTGTTCGGCTCGATGAACCGCGGCGGACTCACCGGGCTGGTCAACGAATTCGATGACCGCTTCACCGGCCACACAGCCGCGGCCCTCGAAGCGCTGAGAGCCGACGGCGGCAAGATGCTGACCCGGATCTGCCTCGAGGACCCGGACACCGTGGCCACGCTGGAGGCAACGGCCAAGGCCATCGATTCGCTCGCCGAGCGCAAGCTGATCGCCATGGTGGAGCCGTTCCTCTCGGTCCGCGAGAACGGCAGGGTCCGCAACGACCTGTCCACAGACGCGGTGATCAAGTCCATCGCCATCGCCGAGGGCCTGGGCTCCACGAGCGCCTACACCTGGATGAAGCTGCCGGTCGTGGCAGAGATGGAACGGGTAATGGCCGCCACCACCATGCCCACAGTGCTGCTGGGCGGGGACCCCGAGGGAACGCAGGACGAAGTCTTCGCCACCTGGGAAGCCGCGCTCGCGCTTCCTGGCGTGCAGGGACTTACCGTCGGCCGGACCCTGTTGTACCCGCAGGACGGCGACGTTGCCGGCGCCGTGGCCGCGGCTGCCTCCATCCTCAAGCACACCACAGAAGTATCGGAGTAACCTCCCATGGGAATGAGCACTGCAGCAGGAACCCGTCGAATGACCGTGGCCCAGGCCGTGGTGGAGTACCTCTCCAAGCAGTACACCGTTGACCGCATCGCCAGCGAGGACTACCGGGAGCGCCTGATCCCGGGCATGTTCGGGATCTTCGGCCACGGCAACGTGGCCGGCGTCGGCCAGGCACTGAAGCAGTACCAGGCCGCCGACCCGACGATCATGCCCTACTACCAGGGCCGCAACGAACAGGCGCAGGCTCACCAGGCTGTGGGCTACGCCCGCCACACCCGGCGCCGCCAGACCTTCGCCATCAGCACCTCGATCGGGCCCGGCTCCTCGAACCTGCTCACCGGTGCTGCGCTGGCCACCACCAACCGCCTGCCGGTGCTGCTGCTGCCCAGCGACACCTTTGCCACCCGCGCCGCGGACCCGGTCCTGCAGCAGCTCGAACAGCCCTACGCCCACGACATCACGGTCAACGACGCCTTCCGTCCGCTGTCCAAGTTCTTCGACCGCGTCTCCCGGCCCGAGCAGCTGTTCTCCGCGTTCCACCACGGGCTGCGGGTCCTCACGGATCCGGCCGAGACCGGTGCGGTGACCATCTCGCTGCCGCAGGACGTCCAGGCCGAGGCCTTCGACGTGCCCGAGGAATTCCTGGCCGAACGTGAATGGCGGATCCGCCGCCCGGAGGCCGACGACGACGACATCCGCCGCGCCGCCGAGGCCATCCGCGCAGCGAAACGCCCGCTGATCATCGCCGGCGGCGGCGTCCTGTACGCCTACGCCAACGACGAACTCGCGAAGTTCGTCGAGCTCACGGGCATCCCGGTGGGCAACACCCAGGCCGGCGTCGGCGTCCTGCCCTGGGACCACAAGTTCTCCCTGGGCGCCATCGGCTCCACCGGCACGACGGCGGCCAACGCCATCGCCGCGGAGGCGGACCTGATCATCGGGATCGGCACCCGCTACGAGGACTTCACCACCGCTTCGCGGACCGCGTTCCAGAACCCGGACGTCAAGTTCATCAACATCAACGTCGCCGCCATCGACGCCTACAAGCATGGCACGTCGCTGCCGATCGTGGCCGATGCACGCAAAGCCCTGATCAAGCTGAACCAGGCCCTGGGCGGCTACCGCGTGGGCGCCGACCTGGAACAGCAGGTCGCCGCGGAGAAGAAGCGCTGGGACGCCACGGTGGACGAGGCGTTCGACACCCGGTTCACCCCGCTTCCCGCGCAGAACGAGATCATCGGCGCCACGAGCCGGGCCATGGACGCCCAGGACGTCGTCATCTGTGCCGCAGGTTCGCTCCCGGGCGACCTGCACAAGATGTGGCGCGTCCGTGACCCCTTCGGCTACCACGTCGAATATGCCTACTCCTGCATGGGCTACGAAATCCCCGGCGGCCTGGGCGTCAAGCGCGCAGCGCTGGCCGAGGCCGCAGCCGGCGGCGAGCAGCGCGACGTCGTCGTGATGGTGGGGGACGGCTCCTACCTGATGATGCACACCGAACTGGTCACCGCCGTCGCCGAACGCATAAAGCTCATCGTGGTCCTGATCCAGAACCACGGCTACGCCTCCATCGGCTCGCTGTCCGAACAGCTGGGTTCACAGCGTTTCGGCACCCAGTACCGGGCCCTGAACGAGGAGCAGCACAGCTTCGACGAAGGCGAAACCCTTCCGGTGGACCTGGCCCTGAACGCCGAAAGCCTCGGCGTGAAGGTGATCCGGATCGAACCGGAGGAGAAGGTCATCGCCGAGCTGGAGCAGGCCATCCGCGACGCCAAGGCGGCACCGGAACGCGGCGGCCCCATCCTGATCCACGTCGAATCGGATCCGCTGCTGGACGCCCCGAGCTCCGAATCCTGGTGGGACGTGCCTGTCTCTCAGGTCTCCGAACTGGAGTCCACCCGGCAGGCCTTCCAAACCTACGTTGACCACAAATCCCGCCAGCGCAAGCTGCTGGGCTGAACGCCCTAGCGAACAACAGCACCCTTCGACCACTCAAGGAAGAGTCCCATGACTGCCATTACTGACCAGAGCACCACCACGATCAACCACTTCATCAACGGCGCCGAGACTGCCGGCGAAGGCACCCGGACCCAGCCGGTCTACAACCCCGCCACGGGCGCGGTCAGCGGCGAGCTGCGGCTGGCCAACCGGGCCGACCTGGACAACACCGTCGCGGCGGCCCGCAAGGCCGCCGACTCCTGGGGCGACATCTCCCTGGCCAAGCGCACCGCGGTGCTGTTCAAGTTCCGCGAACTCGTCGCCTCCCACGTTGACGAGCTCGCCGAGCTCATCACCGCCGAGCACGGCAAGGTCCTCTCCGACGCGAAGGGCGAGATCGGACGCGGCCTGGAGGTCATCGAGTTCGCCTGCGGCATCCCGCAGCTCCTGAAGGGCGACTACTCGGACCAGGTCTCCACCGGCATCGACGTCTTCTCCTTCCGCGAGCCGCTCGGCGTCGTCGCCGGCATCACCCCGTTCAACTTCCCGGTCATGGTGCCGCTGTGGATGGCACCGATGGCCATCGCCACCGGCAACGCCTTCATCCTCAAGCCCTCCGAGCGCGACCCCTCCGCCTCGATGCTGCTGGCCAAGCTGTGGAAGCAGGCCGGCCTGCCCGACGGCGTCTTCCAGGTCCTGCACGGCGACAAGGAAACCGTTGACGGCCTCCTCACCCACCCGGACGTGGACGGCATCTCCTTCGTCGGTTCCACCCCGATCGCGCAGTACGTCCACGAGACCGCCACCAAGCACGGCAAGCGCGTCCAGGCCCTGGGCGGCGCGAAGAACCACGCCATTATCATGCCCGACGCCGACCTCGACAACGCGGCGGACCACTTGGCCGCCGCGGCCTTCGGCTCGGCCGGCGAACGCTGCATGGCCATCTCCGTGGCCGTCGCCGTCGGCGACGCCGCGGAGCTGCTGGTCAAGGAGGTCGAAGAGCGTGCCCTCGCCGTCAAGGTCGACAACGGCACAGCACCCGACGCCGAAATGGGACCGGTCATCACCCCCGCCTCCAAGGAACGCATCATCAGGATCGTCACCGAGGCCGAGCAGGCCGGCGCCGTCATGGTCGTGGACGGCCGCGACCTGGTGGTCCCCGGCCACGAAGGCGGTTTCTGGGTCGGGCCCACCGTCCTGGACCACGTCAAGACCGAAATGACCGCCTACACCGAGGAAATCTTCGGACCGGTCCTCGTGGTGGTCCGCGTCGAGGACCTGGACGCCGGTATCGCCCTGATCAACTCCAACCCGTACGGCAACGGCACCGCCATCTTCACCTCCTCCGGCGCCTCCGCCCGCAAGTTCCAGCGCTCCGTGACCGTCGGCATGATCGGCATCAACGTGCCGCTGCCCGTCCCGGTGGCCTACCACTCCTTCGGCGGCTGGAAGGCCTCGCTGTTCGGCGACAAGCACATCTACGGCCCCGAAGGCGTGTCCTTCTACACCCGCGGCAAGGTGGTCACCTCCCGCTGGCCCGAGCCCACCCACGCCTCCGGCGCCTCCTACAACTTCCCCTCCCACGCCGACGACAGCCACGCCGTGCGCCACGACGGCATCGCAGAGGGGCTCCCGGACGAACTCGCCGGGGGAGAGGACGCCGTTCCCGGACGCGCCGACGACGACACAGAAGGCCGCGGGCGGCGAGACTGAGCCCGTTCCCACGGACTCCAACATAGGCCAGTGCAAGTCGACAAGAGAAAGACAAAGCTGTCATGACTGAAGTAGAAAACAAGCTGATCATCGGCACGGCACCGGACTCCTGGGGAGTCTGGTTCCCGGACGACCCCAAGCAGACCCCGTGGGAGCGGTTCCTCGACGAAGTGGCCGAGTCCGGCTACAAGTGGATCGAGCTGGGCCCGTACGGCTACCTGCCGAACGACCCCGCGCGGCTGGTGGAGGAGCTCAAGCAGCGCGACCTGAAGGTCACCGCAGGAACGGTTTTCACCGCCTTCCACCGCGGGCTGGACCAGTGGGAGACGGCCTGGGAACCGGCACGCAAGGTAGCCGAGCTCACGGCCGCCATGGGCGGCGAGCACATCGTGGTCATCCCGGCAATGTGGCGCGATGACGTCACCGGCGAAGCGGTGGAAAGCGGCCAGCTCACGGAGAAGGCCTGGAGTGACCTCTTCGCCGGGCACAACCGCCTGGGCAAGACACTGCTCGAGGACTTTGGGCTGAAGCAGCAGTTCCACTCGCACGCAGATTCCCACGTCGGGGCGCAGGAGGACATCGAGACCCTTCTGGGTGCCACGGACCCGAAGTACCTGAACCTGTGCCTGGACACGGGCCACGCCGAATACTGCGGAGCCTCCAGCCTCGAGCTAATCAAGAACTACCCGGACCGCATCGGCTACCTGCACTTGAAGCAGATCAACCCGGACATCCTCAAGAAGGTCAATGAGGAGAACATGACCTGGGCCGCGGCAAACCTCGCCGGCGTCATGACCGAGCCGCCGAACGGGCTGCCGGACCTGCGCGCCGTCATCGAGGCCGTGGAGGCCCTCAACCGCCCCATCTTCGGCATCGTGGAACAGGACATGTACCCGGTGGCCTTCGACGTTCCCATGCCGATCGCCAAGCGCACCCGCAACTACCTGCTGTCCTGCGGCTCCCGCACGGCCGTCAACTAACGGCCGCCAGGCACCTGAAACGTAAGGAAAAAACAATGACTGAAACCCTTCGCGTCGCCGTCATCGGCGCCGGCCGCATGGGCGCGGACCACATCCAGCGGCTCAACACGCGCATCCACGGCGCTGAAGTCGCCGCCGTCGTCGACGTCGACCTCGCCCGTGCGCAGGCCGCCATCGAAGGCATCCCCGGCGCGGTGGCCCTGGCCGATGCCGAGGAGGCCCTCAACAACGGTGACGTCAACGCCGTCCTGATCGCCACGCCCGGCTTCCTGCACGAGGACATCCTGCTCAGGGCAATCGCGAAGGACATCCCCATCCTCTGCGAAAAGCCGCTCACTCCGGATGCCGAATCGTCCTGGAAGATCGTCCAGGCCGAGGAGAAACTGGGCCGCAAGCGCATCCAAGTGGGCTTCATGCGCCGCTTCGACGCCGAATACGCCGCGCTCGGCTCCATCATCCGCGAGGGCGACCTCGGCGAACTGCTGATGCTGCACCACCAGCACCGCAACCCGACCACCCCTGCCGGCTTCACCAACGAGATGCTGATCAACGATTCGGTGGTGCACGAGTTCGACGCCATCCGCTTCTTCACCGGCGAGGAAATCACCAGCGTCCAGGTCCGCCTGGGCAAGGCCACGAGGAATGCCCCGGCCGGCCAGCACGATCCCCAGCACGTCCTGATCGAGACCGAATCCGGAGTCCTCGCCGACGTCGAAATCTACGTCAACGCCAAGTTCGGCTACGAAGTGGCCACCCAGGCCTCCTTCGAAGACGGCATCGTCAACATCGGCGGCGACAAGGGTCCCTACACCCGCAGCGCCGGCCGCTGGGGCGGCAACGTCACCCCCGGCTTCGAAGAGCGTTTCGGCGCGGCGTACGACGTCGAAATCCAGTCCTGGGTGGACGCTGCGGCCCGCGGTGAAATCGGCGGCCCCACCGCCTGGGACGGCTACGCCACCGCAGCATGCTGCGAAGCCGGCGTCGAAGCTCAGAAGAACGGCCAAAAGGTCGCCGTGAAGCTGAACGCGAAGCCCGCCCTCTACAGCTAGGAAGAAGTTGAAGGGGCTGGCCCTGGCCGGCCCCTTCCCGTCGTTCCGGTCCTACGCACAACTGACTGATCCACAATGGAGTGTTCCACGTGAAAATCGCACTTGACCCTACCCCGTTCCACCACTCGCACAGCCTGCTCGAATTCCCCCGGGTGGTGGCGGACCTCGGCTACAAGTACATGCAGATGACCCCGCACGCCGACTTCATCCCGTTCTACAACCACCCGAAGGCCGACGACGAACTGGTGGGCCAGCTCAACAAGGCCTGCAAGGACGCCGGGATCGAGATCGCCTCGATCCTCCCCGTGCTCCGCTGGTCCGGTCCGGATGAGGACGCCCGCGAAGCAGCCGTGCGCTACTGGAAGCGCGCCATCCAGATCGCCGTGGACCTGGGCGTCAGCACCATGAACACTGAATTCAGCGGCCGCCCGGAGAAGGCCGAGGAATCCGAGCGTGCCTTCTACCGCTCCATGGAAGAGCTGCTGCCCATCATCGAGCGCGAAGGCATCGACCTCCTGATCGATCCGCACCCGGACGACTTCGTGGAGGAGGGCCTGGCCGCCATCCGCGTCATCCGCGGCCTGAACTCCAAGAACGTGGGCCTGGTCTACGTGGCCTCGCACAGCTTCCACATGAAGAACGCGCCCCTGGACATCATGCGCGCCGCGGGGGACAAGCTCCGCCTGGTCCACGTCGCGGACACCATGGACCACCACGCCTCGCACGGCCTGCGCTACATCACCAACCCGCCCGGCAACCCGGTGCGCGTGCACCAGCACCTGAAGATCGGCGACGGCGACGTCAACTGGGAAGAGTTCTTCGGCGGCCTGCAGGAAATCGGCTTCCTGGACCGTGACAACACGGTCATGGTGTCCAGCGTATTCGCCGAAGACGAGAACGCCGCGGACGTTTCCCGCTACCAGCTCGACACGATGAACAACTACATCGCCAAGGCACGGTAGCCACCGCCCTACTTCAAGCAGCTCGCCGCGAAATAAGTCCGGCGGCTACAGAGCCCCGCCCCGAATCACCCAACTAGCTCGCATTAGAGGTCGTTTTGAGCCCTCATAACGACCTCTAATGCGAGTCAGTTGGGTCGTCATGGGGCGGGGCTTTCGTACGTGCGGGCGGCTACCTCGCAGCGGCTAGACGCCGGCCTGCAGCCGGGGGAGGGCGTCCACCAGCGGCGCCAGCTCGGGGACGTCCTGGGCCTCGGCGAGGGCGCGTTCCAGGGTGGCGTCGTGGGTGGGGCGTGCCTCCTCTAGCAGCTTGATCCCGTTGCCCGTGAGTTCGGTGTAGATGCCGCGGCGGTCGTCGGCGCACAGGATGCGCGTCAGCAGCCCGCGGTCCTCCAGCCGGTTCACCAGCCGCGTCGTGGCACTCGCGCTCAGCGCCGTTGCCCGGGCCAGCTGCTGCATGCGCATGTGCCAGCCGTCCTGCCGGCTGAGCGCATCCAGCACCGTGTACTCCACGACGGACAGCTGCGCCTGGGCCTGCAGCGAGCGTTCGAGTTCCGCTTCGATCAGGCCGTGCAGCGCCGCCAGGGTTCGCCATCCCTGCGCGCGCACTTCCACGGCGTCGTCCTTGATGCCCATCGTTCTCCTCCTTCAGCATGCCCGGCACTTAAAGCGGGGCAGCTTAAATAATTAGTTGTTTGCGCGGTGTATCTGCTTGTGCAACAATGAATAACGCGTCTGCAACTACTAGCGTACGCGCCCTACCCCATTCCGTACAGCTTCCTAAGGAGCGACTCCATGCCTGTTGGCCTGATTGCCCTCGCCCTCGGCGGGTTCGGCATCGGACTCACCGAGTTCGTCATCATGGGCCTGCTGCCCGAAGTAGCCGCAGACTTCCGGGTCAGCGAAGCTTCGGCCGGCTGGCTGATCTCCGGCTACGCGCTCGCCGTCGTGGTCGGAGCGCTGGGGCTGACCGCCGCGGTGACCCGCTTTGAGCGGAAACCCGTGCTGGCCGTCCTGCTCGTCCTGTTCATCGCCGGCAACCTCATCTCCGCCGCAGCCCCCGACTACTGGACCATGATGATCGGCCGCATCGTGGCCGCCCTGGCGCACGGCGCCTTCTTCGGCATCGGCGCGGTGGTGGCAGCAGGCATGGTGGCGCCCACCAAGAAGGCCGGAGCCATCGCCATCATGTTCACCGGCCTGACCGCCGCCAATGTGCTGGGCGTTCCCTTCGGCACCATGCTGGGCCAGGCAGCCGGCTGGCGCTCAACGTTCTGGGCCATCACCGGCATCGGCGTACTGGCCCTCGCCGGCATCCTGGCCCTCGTACCGAAGGCCGGCCACGGCGACACCGCGTCCGGCAGCCTGCGGAGCGAACTGCGTGCATTCCGCTCAGGCCAGGTCTGGCTGTCGATCCTGGTCACCATCCTTGGCTACGGCGGCATGTTCGGCGCCTTCACCTACATCGCCTTCACCCTCACCGAGATCTCCGGATTCTCCGCCTCCACCGTTCCGTGGCTGCTGATCGTGTTCGGCGTGGGCCTCTTCATCGGCAACACGCTCGGAGGCAAGGCCGCCGACCGGAACGTTGACCGCACGCTTCTCGTCGTTCTGTCGGTCCTCGTGCTGGTTCTCGTGGCCTTCGCCCTGACGGCCGGAAACCAGCCCCTGACCATTGCCTCGATGGTGCTGATGGGCGGCTTCGGCTTCGCCACCGTCCCGGGCCTGCAGATGCGGGTCATGAAATACGCCTACGGCGCCCCCACCCTCGCGTCCGGCGCCAACATCGGCGCGTTCAACGTGGGCAACGCCCTGGGCGCCTGGCTGGGCGGCGTGACCATCAGCGCCGGCCTGGGCTACACGTCGCCCATCTGGGCCGGTGCCGGCATCACGCTGCTGGGCCTGGCCGTCATGGCCATCGCCGCGGCGAAGGCCCCCGCCGCCAACGCTCACGCAGATTCCGTGGGGTCGGATGCCAAAGCTCTCGCAGATTCCGTCGGGTCCGCCACCAACGCTGCCGCACTGCCGGCCGTCCGCTGAACCAGCCGACCACCACACAGGAGGAACTCCCATGAACACCGGCCATGCCACCACCCCGATCCCCACCGTCACGCTCAACAACGGCGTCCGCATGCCGCAGCTCGGCTTCGGCGTCTTCCAGGTGTCCGACGACGACACCACCGCCGCGGTCAGCGCGGCTTTGGCCGCCGGTTACCGGAGCATCGATACGGCCGCTATCTACGGGAACGAAGCCGGAACCGGCCGTGCCCTGGCGGAATCCGGGATAGCCCGCGAGGAACTGTTCGTCACATCCAAGGTGTGGGTGGCCGACTTCGGCTACGACGCCACCCTCGCCGCCTACGAGTCGAGCCTGGAAAAGCTGGGCCTCGAGTACCTGGACCTCTACCTCATCCACTGGCCGGCACCGGCCACGGACGGCTACCTCGAGTCCTGGCGTGCCCTGGAAAAGCTGCTCCGGGACGGCCGTGTCAGGGCGATCGGCGTTTCCAACTTCCTGCCGGAGCACCTGGAGAAAGTGGTCGGCCTGGGCGGAACCGTCCCGGCGGTCAACCAGGTGGAGCTGCATCCGGCGCTCCAGCAGGGGGACGTCGCCGGGTCCAACGCGGCCCACGGCGTCGCCACCGAGGCGTGGAGCCCGCTGGCGCAGGGTGCCGTGCTGGGGGAGCCCTCCGTCACCGCCATCGCCGCGGACCACGGTGTCACGCCCGCCCAGGTAATCCTCCGCTGGCACCTGCAGCAGGGCCGCATCATCATCCCCAAGTCGGTCACTCCGGCGCGGATCCGCGAGAACCTGGACGTGTTCGGCTTTGAGCTGGCGGACACTGAGCTGGCGGCCATCGATGCCCTCGAGCGCGACGGCCGGACCGGCCCGCACCCGGCCGAGTTCAACGGGTAAGCCGGACGCTAGTCGCGGAACGGCAGCCGGGGATCCACGTCCTGGCCTTCCCAGCTCTGGCGGACCCATCCGTGGTGGGGATCGTCGCTGATGAGCCAGTCGCGGACGCGGCCGGGCCCGGCCATGACGTTGAGGTAGTACATGTCGTAGCCGGGCGCGGCCATCGCCGGACCGTGCCAGCCGTAAGGGACCAGGACCACGTCGCCCGTGCGGACCTCGGCGGCGACATCGATGGGGCGCTCGTCCGAGGCGTACACCCGCTGGTAGCCGATGGCATCCGCGTCGTCCCCGGGGCCGGCAATGCCGGGTAGGTCGGCCACGCGGGTCTCGAAATAGTAGATCTCCTCGAGGCGCGTCTCGCCCTCCTTCTCCTCGTCGTGCTTGTGGGGAGGGTAGGAGGACCAGTTGCCGGCCGGGGTGATCACCTCGCACACAATGAAGCGGTCCGCCTCCAGCGCCGCCGGGGTACCAAAATTGTGGACCTGGCGCGAGCAGTTTCCGGCGCCGCGCAGTTCCACGGGGGTCTCCGCCGCAGTGATCAGGCGCGTGGGGTACTGGACCTTGGCGGGCGCCGTGGCGACGGCGACCCGGCCGCCGTCGGACGAACTGACCGTGACTGCCTTCTCCGTTCCGGAATACAGCACATCGGTGGGGCCGCTGAAGACGCCGGCGCGGCCGGCCAGCTGGTACTTCTCACCGCCCACGCTCACCGTAAAGGCTCCGCTGAGCGGAATCACGATCCGTTCCTCGCCCGCGGCGGGGAGTTCGACGGCGGCACCCGGGGCCAGCGTTGCCACCTTCAGTCCCGTGTGTGCCCAACCGTCCACGCGGAGTGTGGAGTCCGCCGTCCCCAGCGAAACGTCCCAGCAGCCTTCGGCTGCGCTGCCCAGCGGATATACCCAATCGGCCATGGATGTGTTCTCTTTCAGATCGTGTCGGTTGCGCGCCGGGCATCGAAGTGCCCGGCGCCGGACGTGTTTACCGCTGGCGCTGCTTACCGCTGGCTCCGTCTAACGCTGCATGTGCTTAACGCTGCACAAGGGTCATTTCAAAGCTGTACGAATCGGCGCGGTAGACATGGTGGCCGGTCTCGACGTTCCTGCCAGTGTCGTCCACGGCGGTGCGCTCCATGGTGACAAGTGCGGAGCCTGGCTCGGTTTCGAGGAGCGGGGCCTGGTATTCGTTGGCCACCATCGCCCCGATCCGCTGCGTGGCCAGCCGGAAGTTGACCCCGCCGCCGCGAAGAATGCCGTAGAGGCCCTGGGAGCCAAGCAGCTCCTCGTCGATGTGCGTGATGTCATCGCGGACCCAGTTCTCCATGAGGGCCAGCGGCTTGCCGCCGACCTTACGCAGACGGGTGAAGTGGTAGACCTTCGCGCCTGCCGGGAGGTGCAGCGCCTGCCGCGTGGCGTCGTCGGCTTCGACATGCGCGAACGTCAGGACCTCGGTGGTGGGCTTGCTGCCGTTGTTGGTGAGGTCGTCGTAGAGGCTGGACAGCTCCAGGGGGCGGCGGACCTGGCTCGAAACCACCTGCGTGCCCACGCCGCGTTTACGGACCAGCAGCCCGGAACGGACCAGCTCGTCCATGGCCTTGCGCATGGTTGGCCGGGAGAGGTTCAGCTGGGCGGCGAGGTCGATTTCGTTCTCCAGCCGGCTGCCTGGCTCCAGGAGCCCGGTGTGGATTGCAGCCTCGATGCCCTGGACCACCTGGTGGTACAGCGGCACCGGCGACGACCTGTCGATGCTGAGGTGAAGTTGGTTCGCCATTGGGTGCTCCCTTAGTGCTGCCGGCCGTCCTGCGTCCAGGAATTCGTATGTCCGGTGCATGTTCGCTTGATAGGACATACTGCCTTTCTGATAATAGCAGTGACCTGCGGGCGGTCAAGGGATGCCCGCGGGCATTTCGTGCCGCAGCGGGGAGGACACGACGGGCTCCCGCCCAGATCCCTCGGGACCCAGTTTGGTAAAAACATCCTAATGTCAGGACAAACTATTGACTTCTGTGGCCTGAATCACCATGATCGGTGTAGCAGGCTTGCTGGCCCCGCATCGTGGCGGAGGTCGCAGCCCCTAAATCAAAGGAGATTCAAGTGACCAAGTTTTCGTGGCGGAAGACGGCCCTGGTGGCCGCTGTTGTGCCCATGCTGGCACTGAGCGCATGTTCCAGCACCGGCGGCAGGCCCGCCGACGCAGGCAACGCCGCAGGCGGCGGCCAGGTTGTCAGCACTCCCCGGATGAAGGTGGCCTTGATCACCCATGCTGCCCCGGGTGACACTTTCTGGGATATCGTCCGGAAGGGCGCCGAAGAGGCCGCTGCCAAGGACAACGTTGAGCTGCTCTACACGTCCGATCCCGAAGGTGGGCGCCAGGCGCAGCTGATCCAGCAGGCCATCGACCAGAAGGTTGATGGCATTGCCGTGACACTGGCCAAGCCGGATGCGCTGAAGGACGTCCTCAAGAAGGCCACGGATGCGGGCATCCCGGTAGTCAGCCTGAACGCCGGTGAATCGGTCTCCGCACAGCTGGGCGCCTTCACCCACTTCGGGTCCAACGAAAAGCTTGCCGGCGCGGCGGTTGGTTCCAAGCTCAGCGAACTGGGGCTCAAGCACCCCATCTGCGTTATCCAGGAACAGGGACATGTGGGTTTGGAAGCCCGTTGTGCAGGAGTGAAGGAAAAGGTGGCCGGAACCGAGATCCTTTACGTTCCCGGCACTGACATGGCCCAGGTTTCCTCGACGGTTACGGCCAAGCTGCAGGCCACCGCTGATGCCGATGCCATCATCGGTCTGGGCGCGCCGTACACGCTGACCATCCTGAAGGCCGTGACCGGCGCCGGCAGCAAGGCCAAGGTGGCCTCCTTTGACATGAATCCGGAACTCGCCCAGAAGATTGCAGACGGAGAGGTCGTATTCACGGTCGACCAGCAGCCGTGGCTGCAGGGTTACGGCTCCATTGACTCGCTGTGGCAGACCAAGCGCGGAGGCTTCAAGGTCGGCGGCGGGCAGCCCGTGCTGACCGGCCCGTCCATCGTTGACAAGTCCGCAGCTCCGGACGTACTCAAGTTTGCCAAGGAGGGCGTCCGCTAGGACGCCCCTCCCGCCGGGTCCGCGGCTCCAGGCCGCGGACCCGGCCCTAGGTAGGAGAAACCACCATGACTCAAGTAGCCGTAAAGCTGAAGGCGCCCGATGAGCGCGTCGCCAAGCGCAACCCCTTTCAGAAACTCCTGGCCCGTCCGGAAGTCGGCGCCCTCGTGGGCGCAATCGTCCTCTTCGTCTTCTTCGCCTCGGTGTCCCAGACCTTCATCCAACCGGCGTCCCTCGCCACCATCCTGTACGGCAGCTCCACCATCGGGATCATGGCGGTGGGTGTGTCCTTGCTGATGATCGGCGGCGAGTTTGACCTTTCCACCGGTGTGGCCGTCATCAGCTCCGCGCTGACGGCGTCGATGTTCAGCTGGTACTTCAGCACGAACGTCTGGGTCGGCGTGCTCCTGGCACTGGCCGTCTCCCTGACCATCGGCTTCATCAACGGCTGGATCCTGATGAAGACCAAACTGCCCAGCTTCATCGTCACGCTGGCCACCTTCCTTATGCTGACAGGGCTGAACCTGGGCCTGACCCGCATGATCGGCGGCGGCGTGTCCTCCCCGTCCATCTCCACCATGGACGGCTACCAGGCGGCGCGGGCCATCTTTGCCTCCTCGGTGAACATCGCCGGGGTGGGCGTCAATAACACCGTGTTCATCTGGATCGCACTCGTCGCGGTGGCCTCCTGGGTGCTCCTGCGCACCAAGGTGGGCAACTGGATCTTCGCCGTCGGCGGTGACGCGAACGCGGCCCGCGCCGTGGGTGTCCCCGTCAAGGCGACCAAGATCGGGCTGTTCATGGCGGTCGGGTTCTGCGGCTGGATCCTGGGCATGCACAACCTCTTCGCCTTCGACGCCGTCCAGTCCGGCGAGGGTGTGGGCAACGAATTCCTCTACATCATCGCCGCGGTCATCGGCGGATGCCTCCTCACCGGCGGCTACGGCTCGGCCGTGGGTGGCGCGATCGGCGCGTTCATCTTCGGCATGGCCAACAAGGGCATCGTCTACGCCCAGTGGAACCCGGACTGGTTCAAGTTCTTCCTGGGCCTGATGCTGCTCCTGGCCACCATCGTGAACCTGATCGTCAAGCGCCGCGCAGACTCAAGTAAGTAAGGGCTGAACACCATGAACGCCAAACAGATCGACCAGCAGCAGCTCCTCAAGGACGAGAAGGACCCGCTGACCCACACCCCGGTGCACCTGCTCTCGCTGGCGAACGTCGGCAAACACTACGGCAACATCGTGGCGCTCACCGACGTCACCTTGGCAGTCGACAACGGCCGCGTCACCTGCGTCCTGGGCGACAACGGCGCCGGCAAGTCCACTCTGATCAAGATCATCGCCGGGCTGCACCAGCACGACGAAGGCGTCCTGCACGTCATGGGCGAAGAACGAAAATTCGGCTCTCCCCGAGACGCCCTGGACGTCGGCATCGCCACGGTGTACCAGGACCTTGCCGTCGTCCCCCTGATGCCCATCTGGCGCAACTTTTTCCTCGGCTCGGAACTGACCAGCGGCTTCGGTCCGTTCAAGAGCATGGACGTCCAGAAGATGAAGGACATCACGAAGAAGGAACTTGCCGACATGGGCATCGACCTTCGCGACGTCGAGCAGCCCATCGGCCAGCTCTCCGGCGGCGAACGCCAGTGTGTGGCGATCGCCCGCGCCGTGTACTTCGGGGCCAAGGTCCTGATCCTGGACGAACCCACCGCAGCCCTCGGCGTCAAGCAGTCCGGCGTCGTGCTGCGCTACATCCTGCAGGCCCGCGACCGCGGACTGGGCGTCATCTTCATCACGCACAACCCCCACCACGCCTTCCCCGTCGGTGACCGGTTCCTGCTGCTCAAGCGCGGCAAGTCGATCGGCTACTACGACAAGAAGGACATCACCCTCGACGAACTCACTGCCCAGATGGCCGGCGGTGCCGAACTTGCCGAGCTCGCCCACGAACTCGAACAACTCGGCGGACACGGCGACATCGTCAAGGAAGTCCAGGCCGAAGTCGCCGAGACGGCCAGCGCCGGAGCGCCAACCCAGCTGCGCAGCTGAGCCCGGAATCACCTCACTCAAAGGAAACGCATGAAGGACATAACGCTCGGACTGGTCGGCGTGGGCCGCATCGGTGTGATGCATGCCCGCAACATCACCTCGCTGAACGGCGTGCTCCACCCGCAGGGAATCAACGTGCGTCTCAGGCTGACGGATGTCGCCGCGGATCACGCCCGCACCGTGGCCGAAGGTCTGGGCGCGGGGTTCCTGCCGTCCGTGGGGGAGCTGATCGGATCCGGGATCGACGGCCTGGTCATCGCCACCGGCACCGGGACGCATCCGGAGCTGATCAGGGCAGGCGTGGATGCCGGCGTTCCGGTGTTCTGTGAGAAGCCGGTGGCCATGAACGTGGCGGATTCGCTTCCGGTCCTGGACTACATCAGGGCCAACAGGGGCACCGTCCAGATCGGCCATCAGCGGCGGTTCGATGCCGGCTACCTCGAGGCAAAGCGCGCCTATGAGGCGGGAGAGCTCGGCTGGATCCACTCGCTGCGCGCCGTCACCTGTGACATGACGCCGCCGCCGGTGGAATTCCTGGCGACGTCCGGCGGGCTGTTCCGCGACTGCTCGGTGCATGATTTCGACATCCTGCGCTGGCTCACCGGCCGCGAAATCGTTGAGGTCTACGCCAAGGGCTCCAACAACGGCGACCCCGCCATCGGGGCGGTGGGGGACGTGGATACCGCGCTGGCGTTCGTAACGTTCGACGACGGCACGCTGGGCTCCGTGGGTGCCTCGCGCTACAACGGGGCCGGGCACGATGTCCGGCTGGAAATCCAGGGCTCAGCCGGTTCCCTCATGGTGGGCCTTGACGAGAAGTCGGCGGTGGCCTCCGCTGAGGCCGGCATCGACTTCCCGTCAGGAGAGTCCCACAAGACGTTCGCGGAGCGTTTTGACCAGGCCTACCGCTCCGAGATGGCGGCCTTCGTGGAGCTCGTGCTTGGCCGGCGGCAAAACCCGTGCACGCCGGAGGATGCCGTGGCGGCTTCCCGCGTGGCTGACGCCGCGCAGGAGTCGCTCGAAACCGGGCTGCCGGTGCGCCTGACCGCCGCCGTCAGTCTCTAGTCTGGGTGCTCCCGGGGGCGGCGCCGCCGGGCCGGCGTCACTCTCGGCAGACCTCCACGAAGGCCCGGAACGGCGCCAGCCGCTGGGCCTCCGGCAGTTCGACTGCCTCCGGGTGCCACTGGACCGAGGCCACCCACCGGTCAGGATCCTCCAGGGCCTCCACCGTGCCGTCGTCCGCGACTGCCGTCACCACCAGGCGGGGCGCCACGTGCGCCACGGCCTGGTGGTGTCCGGAGGCGATCTTCACGCTGCTGGCCCCGGCGTTTCCGGATGCCGGATCCGCCACTGCGCCGTACAGCCGCGCCACCTTGGATCCCGGCGTTATGGCGACGTCATGCCAGGCCCACAACCCGCCGCCGTCTGCGGGGCTGTCGCGGTGCGGCACGGTTCCCGGTGCCATGTCCTGGATGAGCGTGCCGCCGTACAGCACGTTGAGCAGTTGGTGTCCGCGGCAGATCCCCAGCAGGGGGAGTCCTGCGCCGATCGCCTGTTGTGCCACCGCGATGTCCAGCCGGTCCTGTTCCTGGTTGACGTCGTAACAGGCGCCGCCCGGCTCCTCGCCGTAGAGCCGGGGGTCGAGGTCGCCGCCGCCAGGAAGTACGACGCCGTCAAGCACCTCGGGCGCGACGGCGCCGCGTCCGCCGTCGTGCGGTCCGCCCCGAAACAGTTCGGGAGTCAGCAGTTCGGGAGTCAGCAGCACCGGTTCCCCGCCGCCGTCGCGCACCAGGTCAACGATGTGATCGAAGAGGCCGTTGGCCTCGGCCACCCGCGGGTCGGGATCGGTTGAGCTGCTGAGCCGGACAGGAATGCCGATGCGCGGACGCCGGACACCGGCTGGCGATGAAGTCTGCATGCTCAATTCTGCAACACTTTGGAACGGCTAGGCTGGCGGAATGAACAACCGCTACCTCGTGTCCAGGGACCGTTTCATTGCCGCCGCGCCGGAAGAGATCTTCGAGATCCTGGCCACTCCGGCGCTGCACAGCGAGATCGACGGCTCGGACACCGTGAAGGGCGCCCAGCCCAGCGGACCCGCACGGCTGGGGCCGGGGGTCAGGTTCGGCATGGAGATGAATGTCAAGGTGGATTACAAGATCTTCAACACCGTGACCGAATTTGAGGAAGGCCGGAGGATCGGCTGGCGGCATTTTTACGGCCATGTTTGGCGATACCTGCTGGAACCGGCCACGGACGGGGCGGGGGTCTCCGGGACGCTGGTGACGGAACAGTGGGACGCCCGGCAGGTCCGCGGCAAGGTTCTTCTCCGGCTGGCCGGCTACCTCCGGCGCCACCCGGCGAACATCGAAAGAACCCTCGCGAGGCTGGACGCCTATGTTACGGGCTCCCGCGCCGCCGGCTGACCCGCTGCCGGGCGTTTTCCTGACTGTGCCCGCGTTTCTGTAGTGTTAGGCGCATCGAGGGGAAATATGCAAGGCGAAAGTAGGACGTTCCATGGGTCGCAGGACACTTGTTGACGACCTGGTTGACGGCCTGCTGGACGACATTCTTGACGGCCGGCTGAAACCCCACGATTCCTTGCCCCCGGAAGCCGACATCGCCAAGGCCTACGAAGTCAGCAGGCTGACCGTTCGCGAAGCACTCAAAGTGCTGCGGGCACAGAACATCCTGTACGTCAAAGCCGGGCGCGGAACGTTCGTCAACCCCACGGACAACTGGACCGGCCTTGACGCGATCATCAAGGCGGCCTCGCACGGCAATGCCGCGGACCAGGTTTCGCGGGGGCTGATTGAAGTGCGGCGCATGGTGGAGACCGGAGCCGCCGCCCTCGCCGCCAAACGCCACTCTCCCGAGCACGCCGAGGAGATGCGGAAGTGCATCGCGGACATGAAACGGCACCACGAGTCCGGCGACCTGGACGGTTTCGTGCTGGCAGACATCGCCTTCCACGACACGGTCCTGAAGGCCTCCGGCAACCCTTTTGTCCGTGCCCTCTTGGCCCAGTTGGGACAGTCCCTGTACCTGGCGCGACGGGAAACATCCGCCATCAAGGAAATCCAGCGGCACGCCATTGCCTTCCACCAGCGGGTGCTGGACAGCATCCTGACCGGGGACTCCGAGTTGGCGCGCCGGGCCATGGACGAGCACATGGACCAGACGTTCGAGGACTACGAGCGCTACGTCTACGGGCCCAAGTCCTGAGCCTGCGCGGCCGCCCTTGACGTAATGCGCATCACCCTTCTATGCTTTTGCTCATGTTCTTCCGTCAGATGTCTGACATCAGATCGAAGTGATTCTGGTCCAGCATCGCTGAAGCGGGAAGAACCCCCCTCATAAAAAGCATCGGATTCCCTCCGCGCGAAGCCGCCGGTCCGGAACCGACAGATAGAAGGTCGATGATGACTTCATTAACCAATAAGTCCACGGGACTCGGCGAGCTTGGCGACCGCACGCTCCGCAAGGTCCGCCGTCGCGTCATGCCCCTGATCGTTCTGCTCTACTTCGTTGCCTACCTCGACCGCAACAATGTGGGCTTCGCAAAGCTCACCATGAGCGAGGACATCGGACTGACCGCGGCCGCCTACGGACTCGGCGCCGGCATTTTCTTCCTCGGTTACGCCCTCCTTGAGGTTCCCAGCAACGCCGGCATGTACCGCTTCGGTGCACGCAAGTGGCTGGCCCGCATCCTCATCACCTGGGGCATCTTCGCCACGGCGATGGCCCTGGTGAACGGCGAAACCACCTACTACATCATCCGGTTCCTGCTGGGCGCCGCTGAGGCCGGATTCTTCCCGGCCATCCTCTTCTACCTGACCCTGTGGTTCCCCGCCGCGCAGCGCGTCACCGTGCTGGGTATCTTCATCCTGGCCCAGCCCATCTCCAACGCCCTCGGCGCCCCGGTCTCCGGCCTCCTGCTTCAGATGGACGGCATCCTGGGCCTGCACGGCTGGCAGTGGCTCTACATCATCGAAGGCATCCCCGCCATTCTCCTCGGCCTGCTGACCCCCATCCTCATGACGGACCGTCCGCGGGACGCCAAGTGGCTCAACGCCGAAGAACGCGAATGGCTTGCCACCACCATGGACGCCGAACTGGCAGCCAAGTCCAAGGGCGGCAGCCACAACTTCCTCGCCGGCCTCAAGGACAAGCGCACCCTCGCCTACTCGGCCCTGTACTTCGGCCTCGTCTGCGGTATCTACGGCCTGGGTCTCTGGATGCCCACCATCGTTGCGGCCCTCGGCAAGTTCTCCACCGCCCAGGTCGGGTTCATCGTCCTCATTCCCTACGCCATCGCCGCAGTCTTCGTGTTCTTCTGGAGCAAGCGTGCCGACAAGACCGGAAAGCGTGCCTGGCACAGTTCGGTCAGCATGGTTCTCGCCGGCATGGGCCTGCTGGCAGCGGGCTACCTGCTGCCGGTCAATCCCGTCCTCGCCCTGATCGCCCTGACCGCCGCGGCCATGGGCATCTACGGCGCCATCGCCCCGTTCCTGTCGATGCCGTCCGCGGCGCTGACCGGCGCCGCAGCCGCCTCCGGCCTGGCCCTCGTCAACTCCCTCGGTAACCTCGGCGGCTTCGTGGCCCCGTACGCAGTGGGCCTGCTGAACGATGCCACGGGCAACAACCAGAGCGGCCTGCTGTTCCTGTCCTTCTGCCTCTGCGTCACGGCCGTAGCCACCTACCTCTATGCACGCAGGCGCCCCGAGGGCGACGCAGCGCTGGATCCCGCAGTCAAGGCTGCTGCTGAAGTCACCCTTACCCGCTAAAGAACCGCCCAAGAACCACCTGAAGGAATACCCGCAATGAGCTCAACCACTCCTTTCCCCGCAGAACGCACCGTCGTGCTGACCGGTGCGGCCTCCGCCCGCGGCATCGGCCGCGCAGCGGCTGACCGCATGGCCCGCGAAGGCTGGTCCATCGCCATCCTGGACATCAACGCCGAGGACGCGAAGGCCGCAGCCGCCGAGATCGGCTCCAACCGCGCGGTAAAGGCAATCGGCGTCGGCGTCGACGTCTCCGATGCAGCGTCCGTGGACCGGGCGATCACCGAGGTCGAAGCCTCGCTGCCGCCGATCGTGGCTCTGGCCAACCTTGCGGGCATCAGCTCTCCGACCACCTTCATGGAGACCACCGTGGAGGAGTGGGACAAGGTCTTCGCGATCAACATGCGCGGAACCTTCGTCGTCTCCCAGCGTGTCCTCAAGGGCATGATTGAGCGCAAGTTGGGGCGCATCGTGAGCATCTCCTCCATCTCCGCCCAGCGTGGCGGCGGCACCTACTCCAAGGTTGCCTACAGCGCATCCAAGGCCGGCATCATCGGGTTCACCCGTGCACTGGCCCGCGAGGTGGGCGAGTTCGGCGTCACCGTCAACTCCATTGCACCCGGCCCCATCGACACCGACATCATGGGCGGCACGCTGTCCGACGAGCGCAAGGCGCAGATGTCGGAAGGCATCATGATGGGCCGCGTCGGCACCCGCGAGGAAGTGGCTGCACTGATCTCCTTCCTGTTGGGCGAGGACTCGGGCTACATCACGGCCGCCACGTACGACATCAACGGCGGTCTCCAGGTCTCCTGACCTGATTCCGGCAGAACGCCACAGAAGTGCCCCGCAGCCCAGCTGCGGGGCACTTCCGTTTTGCGGGCATCCGCCGCACCCTGCCTGGCGGTACTCGCTAGGCTGGCACCATGAACCCCTCCGGCAGCCTGACCCCCAGCCCGCGGACACTCGACGTGGACACTGTGGCCGGATTCGACCAGCTGGTCCGCGCCGGCGCCAAGGCCATGCACGGCTGGCATGCGCAGTCGCTTGACCTCCGCGGGAGGGCGGCGGCGCTGGCCGCCCTGGACGCGGAAGGCGCCATTTTCCTGGGCTGCACGTTCGATCCCGGAGTGGAGGACTCACTGCGCCGGCGTGGTGCCCTGATCTTTCCCCGGCTGGCTGGCATGCCGTTCGACCCCTACCGCGGCGAGCTTTACACGCCGCAGGAGCTGTACGCTGGGATCCGCCATGCGCCGTATGAGGCAACGCCGGACGCGCTCGTATACCAGTGGAGCATCCGGCCGGGCCAGCGCCGCCGCCTTGATGCCACCCTGGCGGCTGCCTTGCACGACCACGCCATCGGCGACGCCCTCGAGGAACTCGCCCTCTCAGCCCGGAGCGGGGGACGCGCCATCGTCGGGGTCATGGGGGGCCACACGTCGCAGCGGGGAACCAAGGACTACGCCGATGCCGCCATGCTTGGCCGGCTTCTCGCCCGCAGCGAGCGCTTGGTGGCCACAGGCGGCGGGCCGGGCGCCATGGAAGCCGCGAATCTGGGGCGCCTATCTGAGTGTAGTTCTCTGCGGTATTTGGCGTATATCTGACGGCGGTATATGGCGCGATCAGGTGCCGATGAGCAGGGTTTTCGCGGGCTGCTTCGACGACTTCTTTGGTGATGCTGTTGAGCTGGTTGATGTCTTGGATTCTCGTGATTTGGGTGAAGAGGCGTTGGATGAGCCGGAAGTTGCCGTTGGTGATGCGGGCAACGGCGGCGATGGCTTCGGCGTCGGTGAAGTCGTTGGGGTCGATGGTCAGGCCGAGTTCCCGCCAGCGGTTTGTCAGGACGAAGGTGAGTTCGTCGGTGCTGAGTGTCCGGTAGTGGTGGGCGAAGCCGATGCGGCTGTAGAGCTGGGGATAGCGGGCGAGGCGTTTTTCGATGCCGGGCATGCCGATAAGGATGACGCCCATGGTGTGCCGGTCGTAGTAGTCCCGGACCTGCTCGAGCGCTGGAGGTTTGAGCCGGTCGGCCTCGTCGATGATGAGGAGTTCGGTCAGGCCTGATGCCCGCGAGTCGCGGTGCTCGAAGACGTCGATGTTGCCGTCGTGGGCGTATTCGACTGCCCAGGAGATCTTCTGGCAGGTTCGGGGTAGTTCGCGGTCGATCTGTCGGGGGCTGATGGTCACGGTGGGGGTCCAGAATGCGGTCCTGGCCTCAAGCACGCGGGCAGGGATGGGCTCGGTGCTGGTTTCGCCGGTCCGCTGCCATTGTTCCCATTCGGTCGCGCCGGCGTAGGCGCGTGCGGAGAGGGTTTTGCCGACGCCGGGCGGGCCGTAGCAGACGCCGATGTGGCGGTTGGTGCGCACCGCGGTGGCGAACTCCGTGAAGCGCCGGTGCTCCTTGGTGATAAGAAATGGCGGCGTGTCGGACGGGACCGGTGGAGGGGCGGCGGAAATCTCGCCGAGATCGTTGAAGAGGAAGCGGCGGCCGTCATCATTCTCGTCCTTGGCGGGCACGGGGGTTCCTCTCCTTAAGTCAGTCTTCGGCGTAGGTGCGAAGCCGGTGCTGCTGCACATCCGTATGTTGCAGACGGACCCCTGTCGGTTCGGAGGGTGCCAGCGGCGCATAGCGGTCATCGGTTGGGAGGGCATCCGCGAGGCTGAGTTTTGTTCGCAGCTGTTTCTTCAGTTCGTTCCGGCGGGCTGACCTGGCCGCCTTGAGCTGCTTGAAGGTGATGGTTCCTGCGGCGAGTTCCGGGGCGATGGCACGGCAGAGGAAAGCATCCTGGTGCCAGACGCGAATTTCGGCCATGTCCCGGGGGTCGTAGCGGATGGTGACGGTCTCGCCGACGAAGGCGGAAAGTGTGAGGTCCAGGTAGCGCAGGCCGTTGAAATAGATGCCGTCGCGGTGGACGATGCGCTGGTGTGCGACGGTCAGGAGCAGGAGGTCAAGGTCCTCGGGCCGGGCGGACATTCTGGGGATCCAGCCGCCGGCCTGCCAGCGTGCGGCGGGGACCTCGCCGGTTTCGGAGTGCGTGCGTTGGTTGTATTCGTCAACGATGAACCGCTCGAGAGCGGCGTCGAGCTGCTCGAGGGTCATCGTTGGTGCCGTCACCGGGGTCCCGCGGGTACCGTGCGGGATGAAGCCGGGCAGATGCGGCAGGAGCCCGTCAGTGATGGTGCGGTAAAACCGTTCGATCTTCCCGCGGCCCTGCGGCACGCCGGGGTGGGAATGGATGAGGCGGATGTGGTTGTCAAGGCAGACCCGTTCGAGGTGGGTGCTGGTGAAATCGGCGCCGTGATCGCTATAGAGGAGATCGGGCAGACCCATGACGGGCCAGGCCGGATGCTTCTTGCGCTGCACGGCCTGGTGAAGGGCAAGGGCGGTCTGGAGCGCGGTCGGCGCACCGGTGAAGACGGTGTAGCCGGCGACGGCGCGGGAGTAGTCATCGAGTACGACGGTCAGCCACGGCGCGCGCGGGCGCCGGCGGCGTCGACGATCTCGATGTCCAGCTCGGTGTGGTCGCACTGCCACTGCTCGTTCGCGCGGCTGGTGGTGCGCCGGTAGACCAGCTCGAACCGGTCCCGGTACGCGGCGTCGCCTTCGAGGGCGATTGTGCGCAGTCCGGGATCGATGGCGGCAACGACCGCCCTAACAGTCGTGTAGCCGGGGGCGGGAATGCCGCGGTCGAGTGCGACGTCACAGATCCGTCGGTGGATGAACGCGATGGTCGGCGCCGGGCGGCGTAGCGCGAGGCCTTCGATCGCGCCGACGATTTCGGGCGGGAGCGAATGGTTCCCGCGGTCCGAGCGTGGCTGGCGGCCCAGGGCCTCGACCGAGCCGCCGGCGCGGAATCCTGCCGTCCACCTTTGCAGCGTGCGGAGAGGAATGCCGGCCTGACCGGAGGTCCTGGTGAGGGGAACACCGTCGTCGAGGTGCTGCCGGAGCAGTGCCGCGCGTTCTTCGGCCGACAGCCGATGCTTCATGACCGGTGGTTTTCGGCCGCCTGCCGGTGGCGGTAGAGCGTCGCGCGGCTCCAGCCGACGAGTCGCGCCGCGTCCTCAGCGGTGCGTCCCTTCGAGCGGGCGTCCGAGGCGATCGCGAGCTTGTCGGCGATGACGAGCGGGTCGGACAAGGGCCGGCCGAAGCGGGTTCCGCCCTGTCTGGCCGCGGCGATGCCCGCGGTCACGCGTTCGACGATCAGCTCCCGCTCGTACTCAGCCAAAGTCGCAAGCATGTTCAGCATGAGCCGGCCCGACGTTGTTGTGGGGTCAATCCCGTCCGAAATGGACCTCAAGTGCACACCACGGTCCCGCAGCAGGTTCACCGTGTTCAAAACATCGATCAAGGATCGGCCGAGCCTGTCCACCCGCCACACGACGACGGTATCGCCCGGCTCGACATACGCGAGGAGCTTTTTCATCCCGGGCCGCTCAATAGCGGCCTTGCTCCCGGAAGTCACGTCGGCGAACACATCGCGTTTCTGCACCCCGGCATCGACAAGTGCATCGAGCTGCAACGTCGCGTCCTGGCCCGACGTACTCACACGCGTATACCCGAGATGTCTCACCCGGCCATTGTGCCTCAGAAACCCCCCGGCCAGCACCCGGCTGAGACGATTCACGGTGAGACATCTTTCCAAGACACGGGGTGGCCCGGCACGACGTCGATTCCTTCGATCCTCCACGACACGACGTCCGTGTCTCGAAAAACTGTAGGTTTCTGCGACGTCAAGATGCCTTCAGCAGTCCCACCCCTCTGTTTGTAGAGGAGCGCGGCAATCGAATGCACCTCTCCGCGCCACTCGTGCGGGCTGGGTGGCTCGGACTGAGCCACCCAGTCTGCCAGCAGGGTTTAGCAGGGACCCTTGCTTGGAGGCTTATCTAGCGGAGCGACCGGAAGCCCTTGCGCAACTCTTCCACGAAAAGCTCGGGTTGCTCCCAAGCCGCAAAGTGGCCACCCTTGTCCAACTTGTTGTAGTGAATGAGATTGGGATACGCCTGCTCGGTCCAACTACGCGGGGCCTGATAGATCTCATTAGGGAAGACGCTGACGGCAACAGGGATGGTGACTCCCTTGGCATCAAAGAATCCAGACCTGTTTTCTGCGTAGAGGCGCCCCGAAGAAACAGCCGTCTTCGTCAGCCAGAACAGCGTGATGTTGTCGAGGAAGTCGTCCGGCGTGAGACCTTCGGGCTCTCCAGCAAAGGACCGGGAGATCATCGCCAGGCTGTCCCTGTCGTGGTCCATCAGGAACGCCGCCAGGCCGACGGGCGAATCCGAGAGTGCCATGAGTGCCTGCGGCCGCGACGCCATGATATAGGCGTAGTAGACGTGGGTGAATACGTATTTCAGCTGTTCGACCGTGCGCTGTTCCTCGTCCGATAGTGAGACACCTTCCGGCAGTGGATTGCCGGTTGCAAGCGCCAGGTGAATATCAGGGGGAACTACTCCCGGCATATTGGTGTGAATGCCGGCAAGTTCCGGCGGTGCCTGCAGGGCCATGAGGTCTGTGACGACCGCACCCCAGTCGCCGCCCTGGGCCACGTACTTCGTGTATCCGAGGCGCGTCATCAGCTCTATCCAGGCACTTGCGATGCGGTCGGGTCCCCAGCCGGTTGTGGTTGGTATGCCCGAGAATCCGTAACCGGGCATTGACGGGATGATCAGGTGGAAGGCGTCCGATGCGTCGCCGCCGTATGCTGTCGGATCGGTGAGCGGTCCCACGAGCTTTAGCTGCTCGATGATCGATCCAGGCCACCCGTGCGTGACGATGACCGGCAGGGCGTTTTCATGCTTGGAACGAACGTGGACGAAGTGGATGTCGAGACCGTCGATCTCGGTAATGAAATGTGGCAGAGCCTTCAGCGTCGCCTCGGTCTTGCGCCAGTCATAATCTGACGCCCAGTAGCGCGCGACTTTCTGCATCGTCTCGAGCTGCGGGCCTTGCGACTGATCCGTGACGGTCTCCTTCTCGGGCCAGCGTGTCGCTTTGACGCGCGCACGCAAGTCCTCGAGTTCCGCGTCGGAGAATTCGAAGGTGAATGGCCGGATCGTGGACTTTTCAGTTGTTACAGACATGGGAATTTCCTCTTTTATCGGCTTCAGGCGTCGTGGACTGGACGACGCGGAGCCGTGCTGTATGTCAGAGAGAACACCACAGGAGTGCTGCATTTCGAGAGCGGCATGGAGCATAGTCGCCCTGTTCTAGGGCGGGGGCGCGGGAATCAGGAGGCTGTCTCTTGCTTTTGGCAGGTAGCCCCTGCTCTCAAGGCGCGCCGCAATCGAGGGCTGCGAGCCCCCTGCTTAGAGGAGTGCGGGTATGAGGGCTGTATCTCGCTGAACTGCTAGTGCGCCGAGATGGTGGTGTCCCTCGTTATTATCTACGTTCAGACGTCTCGATGTAGGGCGCCGCACAAGGGGAATTGTATCGCCGGATGGGCGCTCGAATCTAGAGGAGCACGGCAATAGACGGCTTCACTCTTGAAGAGATGTGCGGCAGCACAGCAGATGGGCGGGGCAGCCAGAGGCCGCCTCGTTTCTGCATCGAGGACGTTCTGCAATCCCGACGTATCCGCGCTGGCGCGCAGGCCGAGCTGACCAGGCAACCCCCGAACCTATTCGGCCTGTGCAAGAGGTAATTGGGGTGGTAAATTCCTGTTCGGGGTCGATTCGATTCCCCCTTTTGAAGTTGGCCCTTCGTGGCCCGCCTCGGCTCCCGTCCAAGTGCAGGGAACGCCAGCAGAGCGTCATGCCCCGCGTATCGGCTGACAAGTCTCGACGGTCCGTTCAGCCGGTAACGCGAAGCTTGCGATGGCCACCGAGATCGCAGAATAGACGCAACGGCAAGGAGACGGAAATGACACTACCGGAGAGCTGCCGATGAAGCTCGAGGTCCTAGTCATACCAGTGAGCGACGTAGACCGTTCCTTACACTTCTACCAGAGCCTGGGATGGCGGCTCGACGCCGACTACGAGTCCGGCCCGACTTTCCGAATTGTGCAGCTGACGCCATCGGGATCGCCATGCTCTATCCATATAGGCCGCGGACTCACCCCGTCAGCGCCCGGCTCGGCGCAAGGCAATTACCTCGTGGTCTCCGACATCGACCGCGCCCGCGCCGACCTGATCAGCAGGGGCGTTGACGTGACCGAGGCATTCCACCACCTCTATGACACGGGCGCTCAGAAAAGGGTCTATGGCCATGCTGCAGACCGCCGCAGCTACGCGACATTGGGGTCTGAGGAGGATCGGTACGGAAATTCACGTTTAGGGGTCACATAGCTGTTGACTTGGTCGCATGGCGGTCGATTTTCTAAGTGATGAGCAGGCCGCCGGGTTCGGCCGATTCCCTGATGAGGTATCGCAGGAAGACCTGGAACGCTTCTGCTGGTTGGACGATACCGATCTGTCGATAGTCGGCCGCCGACGGGGGATGCACAACCGTCTGGGATTCGCTGTGCAACTGGCTACGGTGCGGATCGTGGGCCGGTTTCTGACTGATCCGTTGGCCGTTCCATGGCCCGTAGTGGAGTCCTTGGCCGGGCAGCTGGGTATTGCGGATGCTTCTGTTCTCAAGCTTTATGCGCAGCGGGGACAGACCGGCTATGAGCATGCCGAGGAGATCTCTGCTGTTTATGGATACGAGGACTTCACAGATCCGGAGAAGAACGAGCAGCTGAAGCTGTTCCTGTCGGCTCGGGCCTGGACGTCCCCGGAGGGGCCGGTGCGCTTGTTCGAACGTGCGGCGGTCTGGTTGCGTGAGCGGAAAGTCCTACTTCCTGGCATCTCCACGTTGACGCGGCTGGTTGCAGAGGTCCGCGCCGAGGCGAATGACCGGCTCTACTCTGCGCTGATTGACGCGGCCGGCCCCGCCTTGATCCAGGAACTGGAAGGCTTACTGTGCGTCGAGGACGGCTCTAGGCTGACCGCGTGGGAAAGGCTCCGGACGGGACCTTCGAGGGTCTCGGTGCCGGAGTTGCTGCGGCAGCTGGACCGGCTGGTCTGCTTGCGTGCCCTGGGCGCGGGGAATATTGATGTGGAGACGATACCCGCGGGCCGGATGAATGGGCTGGCCCGGTACGGGTTGGCAGGTAAGGCATCGACGCTTCAGGGGTTGTCCGGCCAGCGCCGCGGCGCGACACTGCTCTGTGCGGTGAGGGCCTTGACGGCCGAGGTTGCTGATGACTTGTGTGATGCCCTGGACATGATCGTCGTTGAACGAGTGGTCCGCAGGGCGGCCAGGGAATCCACAGCGACCCGGTTGAAATCACTGCCCCGCTTGTGGAAGGCCTCGCTGCAGCTGGCAAGGGCTGCGGAGACCCTGGTTGAGGTCCTGGCCAACACGGAATTGTCCGGGGCACAGGCCGCCTTGGTGCTTGCCGAACAGATTTCGTTGCCCGAGTTGCGCGCTGCGGTGGATGTGGTGACTGAACTGGTGAATCCAGACGGCAGCGAGGGAGACACCGCGGCCGAGATGATGCGCCGGTTCACCACGGTACGTTCCTTCCTGCCGGCGTTGGCATCGGCGGCACCCTTTGGGGCCACCGCAGGAGGCGCCGAAACATTGGCGGCACTGGCCGCATTGCCGGACGTTTTGGCCGGCCGTAACGCCGATCTGGGCCAGGATGATCTGTCCGTTCTGTCACCCGTCTGGCAACGCCTTATCAAAGCTTCGGAGAAGATCGAACGCAGGGCGTTCACGGTGGCGGTGATGGACGCCGTCCATAAGGCGCTGCGGCGCAGGGACATTTTCGTTGTGGGCGGGCGCCGTTGGGGAGACCCCAGAGCACGGCTGCTGACCGACCCAGCGTGGCAGGCGACCAAGAACGAAGCACTGACGGCACTCCAACTGCCTGAAGATCCCGCGGCCCATCTTTACGGTGTACGGGAGAGCCTGGACGCCCGCTATCGTGCGGCGGCCGATCAATTGGCGGATAATCCTGCGGTGCGCATTGACAATGACGGCAAAGTTCACCTCTCGCCCCTGGAGGCCAAGACTGTACCTGAGTCTCAGTTGCGGGCGCTGGTGTCGGCGATGCTGCCGCGGGTAGATCTGCCCGATGTGCTGTTGGAAGTGCATTCCTGGACGGGGTTCCTGTCAGAATTCAGCCACGTTTCAGAAGCCTCCGCACGGATGGGTCAGCTCGGCGTTTCCGTCGCTGCCATCCTGGTTGCCGAGGCGTGCAACGTCGGCCTGACACCGGTGGTCAAGGACGGCCACCCCGCACTGACCCGTGGACGCCTGTCACACGTCGATCAAAACTATGTGCGCGCCGATACGCTGCGCGCGGCTAACTCCCGGCTCATTGAGGCCCAGTCCGATCTTGGTCTCGCACAACGCTGGGGTACCGGTCTGCTGGCCTCCGTCGATGGAATGCGGTTCGTGGTGCCGGTCGCCACCGTCAATGCCGGGGCCAATCCGCGCTACTTCGGCCAGGGCCGTGGCCTGACCTGGCTGAACTATCTCAACGACCAGGTGGCAGGCATCGGCGCAGTCGTCGTCCCGGGAACGGTCCGCGATTCCCTACACATTTTGGATGGATTGCTCGATCTTGACGGGGGCCAACGCCCCGAGATGGTCGCCACCGACACGGCCTCCTACTCGGACCAGGTTTTCGGGCTCTTCACCTTGCTCGGATACCGGTTCTCACCCCGCCTGGCCGGCCTGCCGGACCAACGGTTCTGGCGCATCGACACCACAGCGGACTACGGACGGCTGAACGCTGTCGCCGGACGCAACCGGATCAACATGGACCTCATCACGGCAAACTGGCCGGACATGCTCCGCCTGGCAGGATCCTTGACTGCCGGGACCGTACGCGCCTCGGAAATTCTGCGGGTCACCCAGGGCGGAGGGACACCAACCCTGCTCGGAAAAGCGTTGGCGGAGTACGGCAGAATAGCCAAAACCGAGCATCTGCTGGACTTCATCGACGTTGACGAGGGCTACCGCCGGCAAATCCATACCCAGCTGGCACTCCAGGAATCCCGACACGCTCTGGCCAGGCTCATTTTCCACGGCCGGCGGGGCCAGATACGGCAGTCCTACCGGGAAGGCCAGGAAGACCAGCTCGGGGCCCTTGGCCTGGTCATGAACGCCGTCATCCTGTGGAACACCCGGTACCTGGATGCCACGCTTGCCGAGCTCCGCTGCCGTGGTGCCAGTGTTGCCGATGAAGACGTACAACGCCTTTCCCCGCTTGTCTCCGAGCACATCAACATGCTTGGTCGCTACACCTTCACGGACGCCCCCGCCGGAGCGCCGCTTCGGCCCTTCCGGCACTCGGACGAGGACCGGGAGAACTGAACGTAAACCGTCCCGTAGGAGGAACCCTCTGCGGTCGCCGACAAAGTTGTCTGTACGGATAGTCTTGACTGATGGCTGGATATGTCAATCTGATCGGTGCCCGGCGAGTCGTGAGGTGGGTACCATTGAGGCCGTCCTGCCAGGCACCGATCAGAATGTCACACGCAGATGATTATGGCAGCTTGGTTGGAGACCGCTTTGGCAGTCTGACTTGAGCCCACCCGGCGACTCGCCGGAGTGCTTATCGAAGTTTGATGCGAGTCCAGTTCACCGTTGTTCCCTCGGATATTTGCCGGAGCAGGATGGTTCGTCGCGCCGCCTGTGACCAGCCTTCCGAGGTGGTCAGGAGACGGCCGACTTCGCATTTTCGGACGGGTCGTTGAGTCGTTGCTTTTGCTCGGTGATGGCTGCAATGAAACCGCCGACGAATGAATCGCCGAGTCCGATGGTGGTGGGGGTTTGCGTGACCAGGGAGAGCGCCGGGAGGCATTCGACGTCGGCGCTCAAACGGTGCTGTAGTTCTGCAGCCAGTTGGGCCCCGAGGGCGTTTACGGGTCCCTGTCCGACCGCTTCGTAGTCGGCGGGAGTGAAGGTGTCGCCGTGACAGAAGCGGGTGCTGGCCATTGTGATGCCGCCTTTTAGGCAGGAACGCCACTGTCCGGCGTTGTACCCGTAGGCGAGCGACCAGTACTTGGTGTGGACGACGGTTGTTCGGGCGGGCATTAATCGGTGCAGTTCGCGGAATGCCGCGTGCACGTCGTCGGCGTTCAGGAGGTCGACCGGCCTGTTCAGATGTGTCTGTAATTCGTCTTCGTTCATGCTGTAGACGGTCACGGTATTGGCCATGAAATCCCGGACGATGGGCGCAAACTCGGGATGGTGGAATGCGCCGTCCTCATAGACCACGACCGCGTCGGGCGGGAGATTCTGCAGTTCGCGCGCCAGGGTGGCCAAGCGCGCGTCCAGGACCGTCCGCTCCTTTATGACATTGAGTCCCGAGATGAGGAAGACATCCGCGGCTTTGAGCGAGTTGCCCAGTTCCGGGCTCAGTACCATCTCGGTGTTTGGCGGGTCGTTGGTGAAGATGATCCGGTTCGGGTGGTCCGCGCGCAGGTCGATGTCCCTGGCGTGCACGGTGGCGCCCCCGTTGAATTGCACGATCAGGTGGGGATCAGTCGAGTCTGCCGAAGCGCTGCTGATGTAGGTGCAGGATGCAGGCAGCAGCCGCCGCACGGTGTCATCGATGCTGACCAGGTGAAGAGTGCTCGGGATTCCGAGCCTCGCCATGGCCAGAGCCGCCCGGACGCAGGTGCCGCCCAGCGTGATCCTTTTTTGGAACCGGGAAGCGAAAGTCTTGACGGTGTCGGAGGAGGTGATGAAATGCTCTCCTCCGACACCGTCGCGCAGGTGCGCGAGAATGGCGACGATCAGGTTCCTTTCGGAATCGACCGGGACGAACCGGTCAAGCTCCGCGGCGTCGATCGCGAAGTCCTGAATCAGGCCTTCGATGACGGCCGAGTTCCATTCGACCTCGTAATCGACGGTACCGCCAAGACCCAGCACCACATTCTCGCGCGACATCAGACTCCGTTACCTCAGTACAGTTCGACCGTGTTCGCTGCGGCGAACAGGTCGATCTTGTGGGCGGCGACTACCTTCATGGCCGCGATGGAGGGCGGCTGGATGGTGTTGGGCTCGCGGACTCCCGGGTCAGAGAGGATTTCGCGCATCTTGTTGTGATAGGCGACCTTGATGTCGCTGGAGATGTTGATCTTGTTGACACCCAGCTTCACCGATTCGCCGATCTCGTCGTCGGGGTTGTTGGATCCGCCGTGCAGCACCAGGGGCAGCGTCACCTTCTTCTTGATCTCCTGCAGCAGGTCCAGTTTCAGTTCCGGCTTCATGCTTGCCGGGTAGATTCCATGGCAGGTGCCGATGGCGATGGCCAGGCTGTCGACGCCGGTGGATTCGACGAATCGGACGGCGTCCTCCGGGTCGGTGTAGATGATGGTTGCCGTGCCGTCCTCGGCCTCGTCGTCGGTTTTGCCGATGGTCCCGAGCTCTCCCTCAACCGACACACCCACAACGTGCGCGGCTTCGACGACCTTCTTGGTGATGGCGACGTTCTGGTCAAAGGGAAGCATGGATCCGTCGATCATCACTGAGGTGAATCCGGCCTGGATCGCGGTGAGGACCTGCTCATAGCTCGCGCCATGATCAAGATGGATGGTAACGGGCACGCTTGAGCGGTGT
>NZ_JAGGPM010000008.1 GCF_018613835.1 Arthrobacter sp. ISL-5
GGTATCTTCTCCTGCAGCCACGTCCAACCTCTCTTTGCGCGCATGCATCGGCGCCCTCAGGTCCGGCAGGGTAGCTGCCCGGCGTGAACGCGACGTGTGCGACATATCGGTTACAACAGCCCGGTCATGTGCGCCGGGCAGGGTTCTATCTCGTCTACGACTGCTTATTCATCCAGGGCGGTCGCCCCGCAGGCATAGATGTCAACAGTCACTCTAGCTCTGACGGCTTGCCGATGCGTAGCCGCGCCTGACGCCCCTGCCGTATTTGACCGTCATACTGGTTGTGTGACGCAGAATAAGCCGCACCGCGGCCGCACTAGCTTGAAGCACACGCCCAAAGGGTGTTGGCTTGGAGTAATCGATATCACCATTCATAGGAGGAACACGTGAGCGAGGCCGACGCCGCCACTTCGGTAAATGTGGCGGAAAAATTGGGTTTCAAGAACGGGGATCTGATTCAGGAGTTCGGTTACGACGACGACGTCGACTTCGACTTGCGTGACGACATAGAGGATCTCACCGGGTCCGAGCTCCTGGACGAAGACGACCATGACGTTGTTGATGCCGTCATTTTCTGGTGGCGGGACGGCGACGGGGACCTGGTTGACACGCTCGTGGATTCACTGACCACGCTTAGCGAGAACGGTGTGGTCTGGGTGCTGACGCCGAAGTCGGGGAGGCCCGGTTACGTGTCCCCGGGGGAGATCCAGGAAGCTGCACCCACAGCGGGGCTTCACCTGACTACGTCAGCGGGTGTGTCCAAGGACTGGAGCGCCACGCGCCTGGTCACCAGGAAGAACAAGTGACGGCACCTGGTTCCGTTGCTACAACGGAAGTCGTTGGCGTGCCCGCGGTAGGCGAGCAGGCTCCGGATTTCACGTTGGTGAACCAGTTTGGCGAGCCAGTCCGGCTGGCGGACTTCCGTGGGCGCAACGTGGTCCTGGTCTTCTATCCGTTCGCATTCTCCGGCATCTGTACCGGCGAGTTGTGCGAGATCCGGGACAACCTGGCCGTGTTCGAACATTCCGACGCCGAAGTGCTGGCAGTCTCGGTGGACAGCAAGTTCGCCCTGCGGGCGTACGCCGAGCAAGAGGGCTACGGCTTCAGCCTGCTGGCTGACTTCTGGCCGCATGGCGCTGTGGCTGAAAAGTACGGCGTCTTTGACGCTGAAAGCGGAATGGCGCGCCGGGGGACCTTCATCATCGACGGCGGCGGCACAGTCCGGTACGTCGTGGTCAACCCTCGGGGACAGGCGCGTGACCTCGGCGAATACCGCCGGGTGCTGGCAGGTCTGGCTTAGGTCCGAGCCATGGATCAGCGGCGGACCGGCATAGGCCTGACAGGGTTTGCCAGCCTGCCGCCCGTGCCACGGGCCCAGCCGTCTGCCGGTGATCTTGAAGTTCTGGGCGGCATCAAGGCCCTCCTGTCCGGGCTGCGCATGGCGCTCCTGACGGGAGCCGGGCTGAGCACGGATTCGGGGATCCCAGACTATCGGGGGCCCGATTCGCCGCCGAGGTCGCCCATGACCTACCAGGAGTTCGTGGGGGACGCGGCGAACCGGCAACGGTACTGGGCGCGGAACCACATCGGCTGGTCCCACGTCCGCCGGGCTGATCCCAATGCCGGCCACGCCGCGGTTACCGCGCTGGAGCGGCGGGGACTCCTCACGGGGCTGATCACGCAGAATGTTGACAGGCTGCATGAGGATGCCGGCAGCGTGAACGTGGTTGACCTGCACGGCCGTTTTGACCAGGTGATCTGCCTCGACTGCAAGCGTACTTACTCCCGGCAACTTCTCGCGGCCGTGCTGGAGGAGCTGAATCCGGGCTTCCTGCGCCGGGCATTGGAATCCGGAGCGGGTGAAATCGCGCCGGACGCCGACGCCACGGTCGAGGACTCGCAACTGATCGGCGGCTTCGTGGTTGCACGGTGCCCTGCCTGCGGCGGTGTCCTCAAGCCCGACTTCGTATACTTCGGCGAAAACGTCCCGAAAGAGCGGGTCGAACGTGCCTACGCCATGGTGGACGAGGCCGGCGCGCTGCTGGTCGCAGGTTCTTCCCTCAGTGTCATGAGCGGGCTGCGCTTTGTCCGGCATGCCGCGAAACAGGGCAAGCCCGTGGTCATCATTAACCGCGGTGAGACACGCAGCGATGACCTGGCAACCATCAAGCTCGCGGCCGGGGTCAGTGAAACCCTTGCCTGGCTGGCCGCGGAGCTGCCGGGACTTCCGGCGCCCTGACCCGGATTGGCGTTTCAGGGCTCTGATCCGGTAGAGTCTATGTTCGTTGGTTCGAGCGCTTCGGTGCGAAAACCGGCAGAATGGGTCTTTAGCTCAGCTGGTAGAGCGCCACGTTTACACCGTGGATGTCATCGGTTCGATCCCGGTAGGACCCACCACGAAAACCCCGCCCCGCAGGCCTGTCAGCCTGCCGGGCGGGGTTTTGTGTTTCCCTGGGGTTTCGCGGGGATGTCCTTCCGCGGACACGCCGGGCCCTGAAATGCCCGACCCTGAAATGCCTGACCCATTAGTGTCAGTGCCCCTCCATAGTCTGCGGGCATGGAACATGTGCTGGTGAGAACCTCTACCGATGGCCGGCCCGGCGCCGTCATCCGTGGCGGACGTGAGTGGACTGTCGGGGCTGAGCCGGTCCGCTGGTTTGAACGCGTCAGCTGGTGGGAGGCCGAGCGCAGAATGCCCCTGGGCCTAAGTCGCGTGGACGTGGAGGTGTGGCGTCTTCAGGCGAGATTGGGCCGGAACGAAGAGTCGGCCCTGACCACCATGGAGATCATGCGCGACGGCCTGGGCGGCGGCTGGAAGCTGCGGAGCGCCATTGCGGATGCGGCCTGAAATTGGATAAGCCTTCCACCGCGACTATTGGGGGATGCCGCGGTGGAAGGCTTAACTTGAATATACCGTGAACATTTGGAAACACGAAACTGTTTCGCCGTGCCGTCGGCAAATGACATTAACGGCCCCCGATTGGCAGCATCACGCCTTCAGCTTCGACGCCCAACGCTGATTCCACTGACGACCAAAGCCATTATGATGGTAAGTGTTCAGCCAAATGAACAGATGCGGACCTCCGCTGTGTTTGGCATGGCTGGTCGCCGAAGCTGCCCGCGCTCTCCGAGCGCGTACCGATTGAAGGAGAATCATGGTCGATTCCCGCGCCCCCCGGCCCAACGACGGATTGGGCAGCACCTCGCCGGCGCCGGCCGTCACCAGGGCGGCGGCCGTCCTGGAGGCCCTCGCGGGTTCCGCGATGGGCAGGCTGACCCTCAGTGACTTGGCCCGCGAGCTGGGCATACCCAAGTCGTCGACGTCCAACCTGCTGCTCGCCCTCGAAGAGGCTCGGCTGATCAGCCGGCAGGGAGCCGAATACACCCTGGGACGAAAGCTTGTTGAGCTCGGTGCGGCCTACCTGAGCAGGCTCGACGAGGTGCAGGAGTTTTACCGTTTCTGCGAGCAGGCGCCCACGCTGTCCGGGGAAACCGTCCGGATTGCCATGCTGGACGGCACCAACGTCATCTATCTCGCGCGGTATGAAGGCCATCCGGCAGTCAGACTGACGTCCAATATCGGCGACAAGATGCCGGTTTCGCTGTGCGCCGTGGGCAAGGCCCTCATTGCCCGGCTCCATGACCATGACATCGACGCCATGTTCGCCGATGATGCGGAGCTTCCGGTGCTGACCCCGAAGTCCTTGTGCACGGGCGCAGAACTCAAGGCCCAGCTCCGGGAGATCCGCGAGAAGGGCTATGCATTCGAAGATGAGGAATCCACCACCGGCGTGGTCTGTCTCGCCGTGTCCGTGCCAACCCGCGGCGCTCACGGGCCCAGCCTGGGGCTTTCCGTGACGGCACTGAAGGCGACGTACTCCGAGGAGCAGGGCGCCCAAATGGTCAAGGAACTCAACGAGCTGGCGAGGTCTTTGGGTAATCCGATGGGCTGAACGGGCCTGCGAGCCGCGTTACATTCGCGCCTTTGCGCGGGCGGCGACATCGGGTATTGGCGAGCCGTTCATCATGTTGTACTCTGTTCAACATAGTGACCGACGCCATGGCGTGTTGCCGCTATCCCACCAGGCCAACGGGGGCCTGTTGTGTCTTTGAGGGAGTGCTTGTGACTACTCGTACTGATTCACCGCTGGCTGATGCGGACGGCGCCGTCGTCGAACCGGAACAGCTGCGGAGGGCAACTCTTGCCAGCTCCGTGGGCTCCGCGCTGGAGTACTACGACTTCTACATTTACGGGCTCGCGTCGGCCCTGATCTTCGGGCCGCTGTTCTTCAAGCCGCTCGGCGACGACGGCGCCCTGATCGCGTCGTTCGCCACCTACGGTGTGGGGTTCGCGGCGCGCCCGTTTGGCGGCGTGATCTTCGGCTACATCGGCGACAGGTTCGGCCGCAAGATGGTACTCATCCTGACGATCGGGCTGATGGGCACCGCCAGCTTCGCGATCGGCCTGCTTCCCACCTTTGAGCAGGCCGGCATGCTGGGCGCAGTCCTCCTCGTGACGCTGCGCATCCTGCAGGGGCTCGGCGCCGGAGCCGAGCAGGCCGGCGCCACCACTCTTATTTCGGAAGTCGCACCGCGCCGCCGTCGTGGTTTCTTCGCTTCCCTGCCGTTCGTCGGAATCCAGCTGGGCACCCTCCTCGGTGCCGGAACCTTCGCGCTGATTGCCATGGCCGACAAAGCCGTCCTGGAAGGCTGGCTGTGGCGCGTTCCGTTCCTGGCGAGCGTGGTCCTGATTGCGGTGGCTATCTTTATCCGGCTGCGGCTCAAGGAAACCCCGGTCTTCCAGGAGCTGGAGAAGCACAAGAACGTGGTCAAGAACCCCATCGGGCAGCTGTGGAAGCACTCGAAGAAGAACGTCCTCATCGGCATCGGCCTGCGCATGGGCGAGAACGGCAACTCTTCGATCTATTCCGCCCTCCTGATCGCATTCCTTGCGGCGAAGGACGGCGTCTTCCCCGGCGACAAGTTCATCGGGCCGGTGGGACTTCTGATCGCCGCAGGCTTCGCCGCCATCATGGTGGTCACATTCGGAGCACTGTCGGACAGGTTCGGCCGTGTGCCGGTCTACCGCTACGGCGCGCTGTTCCAGGCCGTCATCGCACTCCCGGCGTTCTACTTGGTCACCCTGGGCAACGTCACACTCGTGTGGGTGGTCATGGTGGTGGGCATCGCCCTGGGCGTCCAGTCCATGCTCGGCCCGCAGTGCCCCTTGCTGCCTGAGCTTTTCGGCTCCCAGTACCGCTTCACCGGTGTGGCCATGAGCCGCGAGCTCTCGGCTGTCCTGGCCGGCGGGCTGGTTCCGCTGGTGGGCGCATCCCTCCTGGCGGCAACGGACCACTCCTGGCTGGTGCTGGCGTTCTACTCGCTGGTGCTTGCGCTGATCTCCTTTGCCACCACCTTCTTCACTCCTGAGACTGTGGGCCGTGACCTCGTGCTTACGGAGGACGCGAGCTAGCACCACGCCAGCTGGCACCACAGCCCAGCACCGTACTGCGCTCCAGAACCGTGGCCCCTTCCATCCGGGAAGGGGCCGCGGCCTTGTCCCCGCGGCAGGTGCACTAGGCTCGGCCCGGCGCATCCGGTCTGGCGGCGCGCATGCGGTGCGGCGCACGCAAAGGGCGGCTCCTCCGCTTCCGGAGTAGCCGCCCTCAGCTAATTGACCTGCTTGAGCGCCGGGTTTAGTAGAAGTGGACCGTGTCCACGAGGTGGGGGAGTTCGCCGCCGTCGAGGAAGGTCCGCAGGTTGCTGCAGAACCGCTCGGTGATGAGGCGGTTTTCAGCAGCACTCAGTGCTGACGTGTGCGGCGAGACCATCACCTTGGGGTGGTTCCACAGCGGACTGTCCTGGGGGAGCGGCTCCACGGCGAAAACGTCGAGGCAGGCGTACGAGACCTGGCCGTTTTCCAGGGCCTCCAGCAGCGCATCCTCGTCCACCACCGTTCCGCGTCCCACGTTCACAAACACGGTGCCGGGTTTCATGGCCGCGAAAATCTCGCGGTTGAAGAGCTTCTCCGTGTAGGGCGTGCCGGGCAGGGTGTTCACGACGGCGTCGGCCGAGGCCAGCAGGCCGGCCAGGCCGGCGTTGTCAGCCACTTCTTCGATGCCGTCGATCGGCTCCACGTTGCGCTTGGTCCCGCTGACCTTCATGCCGAGCGCGCGGGCAATCCGAGCCGTTTCGAGGCCGATCTCACCCAGCCCGGTGACAACCAGCGATGAGCCGTTGACCAGCCGCGTCGGAGTCCGCAGCTCCGGCCAGACCTTGGCGGCCTGGTCCCGGGCAAGCTCGGCGCTCCGCTTGAACCCGTTGAGGATGCCCAGCGCGGCAAACTCGGCCAGCGGCAGGGCGTGGACTCCCGCGGAGGTGGTCACTTCGAACTTGCCCAGCGTCTCGGCGTCGAGGCCCGAGGCCTTGACGGCACCGCCCGCCCCGGCGGCCATGGCGTGGATCCACTGCAGGCGCGGGTTTTCCCGCGCTATCCGGGCCAGTCCGGCAGGACTTTCATTCGGAAAGCCATACAGGATCTGGGCCTTGCCCAGCATCGCCCAGTAGCGCTCCTCCTGCTCGGGGGTGCGCTTGAACACGGGGTCGCCGGCGTGGTCGGCGGGGAAACGCTCCGGAGGCAGCAGTTCGGGTTCGTGGAGAACGGTCACGGAAGGGTCTACGGCGCGGATGCGTTCCACCAGCTCGGCTTCGAGCGGGACGGCGATCGCGACAGTGGTTTCAGTCGTCATAGTGTTCATCATACTGAATAGGGGCTAGGATACTGAACAGATTTCCATAGATGAACCACGAAGATGTGAGGGTGCGCTGAATATGAACATACAGAGAGCGGGCTTCGTCGGCCTGGGACTGATGGGGGCGCCCATGGCGGCGAACCTCCTCCGGAGCGGGTGGTCGGTCACCGCCTGGAACCGCTCGCCCGCCGCGCTGGAGGATTTCAGGCAGAGCGGCGGCGGGGTGGCGGGTGACGTGGCTGCGCTCCGCGACGAGCCCGTGACCGTTTTCATGCTGCCGGACCTGCGGTACATCGAGGAGGCGGCGGCGGGCCTGCTGGCCAGCTGGGCGGACACCCCTCCGGCACCCGGCACCGCCCTGGTGGTCATGAGCAGTGTTTCCCCCGAGGGCGTCCGCGAATTCGGCCGCCGCGTCCGGGAAGCCAGCGCAGGCAACGCCGTGGTCGTGGACGCGCCAGTCAGCGGGGGCACCAAGGGCGCCACAGAGGGAACCCTGGCCATCATGGCCGGAGCCGACGACGAAGCGGACTTCCGCAGGCTGCTGCCGCTGTTCGAGGCCATGGGGACCACGGTGCGGCTACTGGGCCCGCTCGGTGCCGGATCCCTGGCGAAGGCCTGCAACCAGCTGATCGTGGGAACCACGACGGCGGCGCTCGCCGAGGCGGCTGAGCTCGCCGAGCGCTCCGGTTTGGAAGTCGAGGCCCTGTACGAGGTCCTGGCCGGCGGACTCGCCGGAAGCCGGGTCCTGGACATCGTGGGCCCGCGGCTCGTGCACAAGGACTACACGCCCACCGGGCCGGCCAAGTTCATGCACAAGGACCTTTCCTTCGTCGTTGAGTCGGCCGAAGCGGCAGGGGCCGCAGTCCCCATGGCGAGGGCCGGCGTCGAACTCTACGCAGAACTCAAGCGGCAGGGGCTGGGGGACCAGGACCTCGCCGTCGTAAGGCAGACCATTTCCAATCTCAGCAGGACAACCGCGGACGCCGCGAAGAGAGGGACCCTTCCAGAATGAGTGCACTTTTTGACCTGACCGGGCGCATTGCCCTGGTGACGGGTTCGAGCCGGGGGATCGGCAATGCCCTGGCGCGGGCCTTGGCTGATGCCGGCGCGACCGTGGTGCTGAACGGGCTTAATCCGGAGCGGCTCAAGGATGCCGAGGCTGTGATGGCGGCCGGCTATGCGCCTGGCCGGGTGCACAGCTGCGCGTTCGATGTCACCAGCGATGTCGAGGCCGCGCGGGGCATCGCGTGGGTGGAGGAGAACGTGGGTCCGCTGGAGATCCTGGTGAACAACGCCGGGATCCAGCACCGGGTGCCGATGCTGGAGCTGGATGTGAAGGACTGGGAGCGGGTGATTTCCACGGACCTGACCAGTGCGTTCCTGGTGGGCCGGGAGGCGGCCCGGCACATGATTCCCCGGGGCCGGGGGAAGATCATCAATATCTGCTCCGTGCAGACCGACCTGGCCCGCCCCACGATCGCCCCGTACATTGCGGCGAAGGGCGGGCTGCGGAACCTGACCCGTGCGATGACCGCCGAATGGGCGGCCTCGGGGCTGCAGATCAACGGGATCGCGCCGGGGTACATCCATACCGAGATGACGCAGAACCTGGTGGATGATGCGGAGTTCAATGCCTGGATCCTGGGCCGGACGCCGGCGAACCGGTGGGGCACCGTGCAGGATCTGGCGGGCCCGGCGGTCTGGCTGGCCTCGAGCGGCTCGGATTTCGTCAACGGCCAGACGATCTTCATCGACGGCGGAATGACGGTGGTGGTCTGATGGCACCGGTGACGGAGGGTTCACCGGTTCTGCCGGCCTCGGGCCCGGCGGTGGTCGCGCACGCGAAGGGCGACCTGCGGATCGAGGAGGTCCCGCTGGCCGCGCCGGGTCCGGACGAGGCCGTCGTCGAGGTCCGTTACGGCGGCATCTGCGGCTCGGACCTGCATTACTGGCTGCACGGCGCGGCGGGGGAATCGGTCCTGAGGGCGCCCCTGGTGCTCGGGCACGAGATTTCCGGGCGGGTGGTCCGGCCCGCGGCGGACGGCACCGGTCCCGCCGCGGGGACCGCCGTCGCGGTCCACCCGGCGACGCCGGGGCCGGGCGCGGCGCGGTATCCGGCGGACCGGCCCAACCTCTCACCCGGCTGCACCTACCTGGGCAGTGCTGCCCGGTTCCCGCACACCGACGGCGCCTTCAGCCGGTACGTGAACCTGCCGGTGCGGATGCTCCGGGCGCTGCCGGAGAACCTTGACCTGCGCACGGCCGCGCTGATCGAACCCGCCAGTGTGGCCTGGCACGCCGTGGCACGGGCCGGTGACGTCGCGGGCAAGACCGCCCTGGTGATCGGCAGCGGACCCATCGGCGCGCTGGCCGTGGCGGTGCTGAAGCGGGCCGGGGCGGCCCGGATCGTCGCCGTCGACATGCACGCCAAACCGCTCGAGATCGCTTCCGCGGTAGGAGCGGATGAGGTGCTGACGGCCGGCGACGCGGAGGCGATCGCCGCCGTCGAGGCAGACGTGGTGATCGAGTCCTCCGGAAGCCACCACGGCCTGGCCTCCGCGATCCAGGGCGCTGTCCGGGGCGGGACCGTGGTGATGGTGGGCCTGCTGCCCACCGGCCCGCAGCCGGTCCTGATCTCCCTGGCCATCACCCGGGAACTCGACCTCAAGGGCTCCTTCCGCTTCAACGACGAAATCGACGACGTCATCGCCGCCCTCGCCGACGGCACCCTCCACATCGAACCGGTCATCACCCACGAGTACCCGGTGGAAGAAGCGCTCGAAGCCTTCGGCGTCGCCCGCAACTCCGCCGAATCCGGGAAGGTGCTGCTGGACTTTGCGCCGGGTCGCTAGCGGCGCGGCACGGGGACGAACACCCGCGGCTGCTCGACCCATACCGGCTCCATCTCCGAGATCGTCTGGCGCATGATCATGCTGGACGCCTCGCGGGCTTCCGCGGCGTCGCCGGTGAAAATGGCCTTGGCAACGTCCAGGTGCCACTGGAGGACGACGTCGCGGGGGCGGTCCGGCATCAGCCCGTGCACCGTGCGGCCGGTCAGCGTTTCGGCCACCTGGCCCACGAGGTTGGCGAACATTTCGTTGCCGGACCCGCTGAGCAGCAGCGAGTGGAACTGGATGTCCAGTTCCAGGAACCGGGGCACGTCGCCGGCCTGGCCGGCGTCGCGCATTGCGAGGGCCACCTCCAGCAGCTCCCTGCGGAGATCGTCCGGAGCGTTGATGGCTGCGAGTTCCGCGGCAACGGGTTCGACGGCGGACCGCAGCTCCGCGAGCGACCTTAGCTGGGCGCCGCGGCCTTCACCGGCCAGCCGCCAGCGGATGACCTGGGGGTCGAAGGGGTTCCAGCGGTGGGGCGGGAGGACCCTGATCCCCACGCGCTTGGTGGTTTCCACCAGGCCGAGCGACTGGAGCACCCGGACGGCCTCGCGGACCACCGAGCGTGACACTTTGAGCTCGTCCTCCAGCTGCTCCGCCAGCATGACGTGGCCCGTGGGGAGGCTGCCGCCGACGATTCGGGTTCCCAAGTGCTCGATGGCACGGTGATGGAGGCTGGTTGACATATTCGTAAGCATAATCGGGCGGCGCCGGTTTGTTTCGCGCGCAGCCCCGGCCGCGGGCGCGCGCGGCGCCGCACATCATAGACTGTTTGTGACGCGCGTCTTTCCACTACGTGGGCGCCACTTTCCCCATGTGGCCCGCAATACATATGGTTTATTCACAGCCACTTTGCCTCAAGCGTGTTCCGCAGGACGTGCGGGACCCAATGCACACGTTGCACAGAAATGAATTGGAGTTTTGATGTCAGCACACATCGGTGTCACCGGCCTTGCGGTGATGGGTGCCAACCTTGCCCGCAACCTGGCCCGGAACGGCTTCACTGTTGCCCTGCACAACAGGTCGGTCGAGAAGACTGACACACTGCTGGAAAAGTACGGTCACGAAGGCGACTTCGTCCGTACCGAAAGCCTTGAAGAGCTCGTTAATTCGCTGGAGAAGCCGCGCCGCGTCCTGATCATGGTTAAGGCCGGCAAGCCGGTTGACTCCGTGATCGAGCAGCTCGAGCCGCTGCTGGAGGCGGGCGACATCATCATCGACGCCGGCAACTCGCACTACGAGGACACCCGCCGCCGCGAAGCCGCCCTGGCCAAGAAGGACCTGCACTTCGTGGGCATCGGCGTTTCCGGCGGTGAGGAAGGTGCCCTGAACGGCCCGTCCATCATGCCCGGCGGCTCCAAGGAGTCCTACGACGCCCTCGGTCCGCTGCTGGAAAAGATCGCCGCTAACGTTGACGGCCAGCCCTGCTGCGCGTGGATCGGCACCGACGGCGCCGGCCACTTCGTCAAGATGGTCCACAACGGCATCGAATACGCCGACATGCAGGTCATCGGCGAAGCCTTCGACCTCCTCCGCTCCGGCGCGGGCATCGAACCGGCCGAGCAGTCCAAGATCTTCGCCGAGTGGAACAAGGGCGAGCTCGCCTCCTTCCTGATCGAGATCTCCGCCGAGGTCCTGGGCCACGTGGACACCCGCACCGGCAAGCCGTTCGTGGACGTGGTCGTGGACGCAGCCGGCCAGAAGGGCACCGGCCGCTGGACGGTCATCTCCGCGCTGGAACTGGGGTCCCCGACGTCGGGCATCGCCGAATCCGTGTTCGCCCGCGCCCTGTCCTCGCAGGCCGAGCAGCGCAAGCTGGCCCAGGAACTCCTCGCCGGCGAGGAAATCGCCGTCGAGGTCCCGGAGACGTTCGTTGAGGACGTCCGCCAGGCCCTGTACGCCTCCAAGCTGGTTTCCTACGCCCAGGGCCTGGACATGCTGACCTCCGCGGCCAAGGAATACGGCTGGGACCTGAAGCTGGACGAGATCGCCTCGCTGTGGCGCGGCGGCTGCATCATCCGCGCGGAACTGCTCAAGGAAATCACCAAGGCCTACGCCGCCGACGAGAAGCCGGCCAACCTGCTGTTCGCCCCGGCGTTCACCAAGGCCATCGCCGAGGTCCTCCCGGCCTGGCGCCGCGTGGTTGCCACGGCTGTGCAGCTGGGTATCCCCGTCCCGGTGTTCTCCTCCTCACTGGCCTACTACGACGGCCTGCGCCGCAAGCGCCTGCCGGCCGCCGTGATCCAGGGTCAGCGCGACCTGTTCGGTGCGCACACCTACGGCCGCGTAGACGCCGAGGGCACCTTCCACACCCTGTGGGGCGAGGACAAGTCCGAGATCGAGGCTGTGGACACCCACTAGTCACCGGTTGAACTCAGGATTTTCTCTGACACCTACGGCCGGCACTTCCCCGATACTCTGGGGAGGTGCCGGCCGTTGGTGTGTCCGGCGCCGGCTGTCCCGCCGAGCACCGTCCCCAATCTAGGAGCCCCGCGTGTCCCAGCCAGTAGCGTTCGTCACCGGAGCATCCACGGGCATCGGATTTGAATCAGCGAAAAAGCTCGCCTCCGGCGGGTTCGCGGTCTACGCCGGGGCGCGGAGGGTGGACAGGATGGAACCCCTCAAAGCCCACGGAATCACCGTCCTGCCACTGGACGTCACGGACGATGAGTCGATGCGGACCGCCGTCGGCACGGTCCTGGACGCTCACGCGCGGATCGACGTCCTGGTGAACAACGCCGGCTACGGTTCCTTCGGTGCGCTGGAGGAAGTGGACCTAGCGGAAGGCAGGCGGCAGTTCGATGTCAACGTCTTTGGCCTGGCCCGGATGACCCAGCTGGTCCTGCCGGCCATGCGCGCCGCCGGACAGGGGCGGATCATCAACATCTCGTCCATCGGCGGAAAGTTCTACGAACCGCTCGGCACCTGGTACCACTCCACAAAGTTCGCGGTCGAGGGCCTGAGCGATGCCCTGCGGCTGGAACTGAAGCCGCACGGCGTCGGCGTCTCAATCATCGAACCCGCCAGCACGCTGACGGAGTGGGGGCGCATCGCCGCTGAGGGTCTGCTGGCCAGCTCCGGACACGGCCCGTACATGGACCAGGCAAAGGAGATGGCCGCGGTGCTGGCGTCCACCGACAAGCCGGCCACGTCCACGCACCCGGAAATCGTTGCCGACGCGGTCCTGCACGCCGCCACTTCGGCGCGCCCCAAGACGCGCTATCCCGTGGGCAGGGGCGCCGCCGCGATCCTGGCGTTGCGGCGGATCCTGCCGGACCGGGTGTACGACACCGCGGTCATGGCCGTCCTCAAACGCGTCGCGCGCTGACCTGATTCGGGGCCGGTTGTAGGATTCCGGTATGGCTATCGCTCGCTTCCCAGGACTCGTTATTGACTGCCCTGACGCGGGGGCCCTCGCGACCTTTTACGGTGCACTGCTCGGCTGGGAGGTGAAGGCCGACCCCACCTGGGCCGAGATCCGCCCTGACGATGGCAGCAACTGCATTTCGTTTCAGCAGGTCGAAGGCTACCGGGCGCCGGAGTGGCCGAGTCAGACCGTGCCGCAGCAGATGCATCTCGACCTCATTGTGGAGGACCTGGACGAAGGTGAGAAAGCGGTGATCGCGCTGGGCGGCACCAAAGCGGACACTCAGCCCGGCACGACCTTCCGCGTCTTCCTCGACCCCGCCAGCCATCCGTTCTGCCTCTGCGTGGACTGAGCGCACCGCGTCAGTTCCGGTAACTGATTAGATCCGGTACTCGATGTAATACTCGGCCGGATCCACGGCCGGTTTTGTCTCGCGCTGGGCGTCACGGTGGCGCCAGCTGGCCGGAACGCCGGTCACGATGGACTCGGGCGGCGCATCCTTGACGACGACGGCGTTGGCGCCCACGGCGCTGTCCCGTCCGATCGTGATGGGCCCGAGAATCTTCGCCCCGGCCCCGATCGTGACCCGGTCCTCGATGGTGGGGTGGCGCTTCACCTTCGCGAGGGACCTGCCGCCCAGGGTCACACCGTGGTAGATCATCACGTCTTCGCCGATTTCGGCGGTCTCACCGATCACCACGCCCATGCCGTGGTCGATGAAGAACCGGCGTCCGATCGTGGCACCCGGATGGATCTCGATTCCCGTCAGGAACCGGGCCAGCTGCGAAATGAGCCGCGCCGGAAACCGAAGTGCCGGGTACTGCCACAGCTTGTGCGTCAGCCGGTGCGCCCAAATGGCGTGCAGCCCGGAATAGGCGAAAAAGTTCTCAAAAGAACCTCGAGCCGCCGGGTCGTGGGACCGGGCGGCGTCGAGGTCTTCCTTAAGTCTTGCGAAGAAGCCCACAAAGATCTTTCTACAGGAAACGGAAAGCAGCTGGTTAAGGCTTAGCCCCGGATGTCGTCATAGAGGACGGTGGAGATGTAACGCTCACCGAAGTCGCAGACGACAGCCACAATCAGCTTGCCCGCGTTTTCCGGGCGCTTGGCCAGCTCCAGGGCGCCCCAGACGATGGCTCCGGAGGAGATGCCGCCGAGGATGCCTTCCTTGACGCCGAGTTCACGGGCCACGGCCACGGAGTCCTCAAGGGTGGCGTCCAGGACCTCGTCGTAGACGTTGGTGTCCAGGAGCTCCGGAATGAAGTTGGCGCCGAGGCCCTGGATCTTGTGCGGCCCCGGTGCGCCGCCGTTGAGGATAGGGGAGTCCTTGGGCTCGACGGCCACGATCTGGACTTCGGGCTTGCGCTCCTTCAGGACCTGGCCGACGCCGGTGATGGTTCCGCCGGTGCCGATGCCGGAGACGAAAATGTCAACCTTGCCGTCGGTGTCTTCCCAGATTTCCTCAGCGGTGGTCTTGCGGTGGATCTCCGGGTTGGCCTCGTTGGCGAACTGCTGGGCCCAGATGGAGTTCTCCGTGTTGGCAACGATTTCCTGGGCCTTCTCCACGGCGCCGCGCATGCCTTCGGAGCCCGGGGTCAGCACGATCTCGGCACCAAAGGCGCGCAGCATGACACGGCGTTCGGTGGACATGGTCTCCGGCATGGTCAGGATGACCTTGTAGCCGCGGGCTGCGCCCACCATGGCCAGCGCAATGCCGGTGTTGCCGGACGTGCCTTCAACGATTGTTCCGCCGGGCTTGAGTGCGCCGGACTTTTCAGCGGCATCGATGATGGCGACGCCGATACGGTCCTTGACGCTGTTGGCCGGGTTGTAGAACTCGAGCTTGACGGCTACCTGGGCATCCAGGCCTTCGGTCAGCCGGTTGAGCCTGACCAGGGGGGTGCCGCCTACCAGCTGCGTTACATCGTCGTAGATCCGTGCCATGTACTTACGCCTATCTCTCAGGAGGGAATACTTTGGTCAGCCTAACGAGGGCGCAAGCGACCCTGCTAAGCATTAAGCCATGCAGAGTAATATTTCCGGGCCTTGGCCAGCTTGGGGTTGATGATGACCTGGCAGTAACCCTCCTCGGGGAACTTGGCGTAAAAGTTCTGGTGGATATTTTCCGCGGGATAGAAGTGAGGAAGCCGGCTGACCTCGGTCACGATCGGCCGGGACCACAGGGCCTGGTTCCGCTCGATCGCTTCCTCAAAGAGGATCTTCTCCTCAGTTGTCTCATAGAACATGGACGAACGGTACTGCGTGCCGACGTCGTACCCCTGGCGGTTGAGCGTGGTGGGGTCGTGCAGGGCGAAGAACATGTCCAGGATGACTTCGGCGGGGATAACCTCATCGTCGAAGGTGACTGCCACGACTTCCGCGTGGCCGGTGGTGCCTGAGCAGACGGAGTAGTAGTCCGGGTGGCGTTCGTGGCCGCCCGTATACCCCGAGACCACGGACGTGACGCCCTTCGTTTTCTGGTAGACGGCATCGAGGCACCAGAAGCATCCTCCGCCAAGCACAAAAGTTTTCATGTCCTCTTCAATGGTTCAGGCACGCGGATGATTCCCGTAGTAACCCTACGGGCACATTGCGGCCACCGGCCAGACACGACTGTAGGGTAAAAATATGAGTATGGAACCTGTGAACAGTGACGTTGCAGCAGACCCGGAGGAAGCTCCGGACGCGGCAGATGCCGCCGAATCATCTGATGCAGCCACGCTCGGGCAGCTCATGCTGGCCGTCGAAGAGCTCTGGCCCGAGTCACTGGCGGAGGAATGGGACGAGGTGGGCCTCGTAGCGGGTCACCCGTCCGCTGAAATTACCCGGGTCATGTTCGCAGTAGATCCCACGCTCGAAGTGATCGACGAGGCCATCGAATGGGGCGCGGAGCTCCTCATCACCCACCATCCCCTGCTGCTCAAGGGCGTCACCACGGTCGCGGCGAATACCGCCAAAGGCAGGGCAGTCCACCGCCTGATCGAGTCGGGCACGGCCCTGCTGACCGTCCATACAAACGGCGATTCCGCCGTCGGAGGAGTCTCGGACGTGCTGGCCGACGCCCTGGGGCTGGAAGACGTCGCACCGTTGACGCCTGCCGCCAACGGACTCCCGGAGGAAGGCATCGGCAGGGTGGGCGACCTCGCCGAGGCGATGACCCTGGGCGACTTCGCTGCCCGGGTCTACGGCATCCTGCCGTCGGTGGCGGGCGGCGTCAGGGTATCCGGGGACAAGGACGGCCTGGTCCGCCGGATTGCCGTCTGCGGCGGGGCGGGAGATTCGCTCTTTGACGAAGTCCGGGCCAGCAGTGCGGACCTGTTCGTCACGGCCGACCTCCGGCACCATCCGGCGTCAGAAGCGCGCGAGGCTGCGGTCAACGGCCGCCCTTACCTTATCGACGTGTCGCATTTCGCCAGCGAATGGCTGTGGCTTCCGGCTGCCGCGGACGCGCTCGGAAACGTCCTCGCGGACCAGGGCCTCGACGTCGAGATCCGCGTGAGCACCACCAACAGCGATCCGTGGGACTTCATTCTGACTCCCGGCGGGGACTAGAGTCTATAAAGCCCCGTAGGGGTGCCCGGCTCACGCCGGATGGAACAAGCGGAGGTAATCGTGGCCAAGGCAGCACCGGCGGAACAGTTGAAGTTGCTCGATCTCCAGGGTCTGGACGCCAGGCTCAGGTCCCTGTCCAACCGCCGCCGCAGCCTTGAAACTGATCCCCGGATCGCGGATCTCCAAGCCGCGCTCGGCATCGCCAACGGCGAGCTCGGCGCCGCGAAGATGGCCGTCCATGACGCGGAGGCGGAACTGAAGCGCGCCGAGGCCGACGTGGAGCAGGTGGCCAGCCGCATCGAACGGGACGAAGCCCGGCTCAACAGCGGCACGGGCCTGTCCAAGGACCTCGTTGCCCTGCAGAAGGACATCGCCTCACTCAACAAGCGGCGTTCAGATCTCGAAGACGTCGAACTCGAGGTGCTGGAGCGGCTGGACGGCCTGCGCGAACGGCAGGCAACCCAGCAGCGCATCGTTGACGACATCCAAGGTTCGTTTGGCGTGATCCGTGCGGAGCTCGACGCCGCCCTTGCCGAAATCGCCTCAGAGGCCACCGAGGTGACCGCCCGGCGCGCCGAATTCGCTGCGGGCCTGGATGGCGGAATGCTCGCCGTGTACGAGAAAACGCTGGCAAAGCGCGGAGTTGGCGCTGCCAGGCTCTTCCACGGAACATCCGAAGGCTCCGGCATGCAGCTGAGCCCCGGCGACCTCGCCGAAATTAAGGCTGCGGCCGAGGACGACATTGTCTTCTGCCCCGACTCCGGCTGCATCCTGGTGCGCTCCGCCGAATGGGTCTGACCCAACTGGGTAACAGCAGGCGCGGTTCCCAGCGCTGAGAACCGCGCCTGCTGCTACCTACTTGGGTGTCAGCCGGGCAGGATGATGTTCAGCGCGTGGGCCTTGCGGGCCGTGCCGGGTTCGAGTTCCGAAGTCCATTTTTCGCCGGCGGCTTTGTGCAGCTGCTGCGGGGTCTCCGGAGCCTTGCCCCGCCGGGTCAGCAGGTGCCGGGCCAGTTCGCCCCTGGTGTGCTTCGCGACGTGGCTGACCACCTTGCGGACGCCCTTGACTTCAGTGAAGACGTTGACGGCCACCGTGTTAAACGCCGGGGGAGTCCACGCCGCGGCGTAGGTGCTCGACCGGCAGTCAACCAGCAGCTCGCCGTCGGCTACGGCGGCGAGGGCGTCCGTGAGCTGCGGTTTCCAGAACGACGCAAGGCGTCCGACGTCGGGCAGTGCAGTCGACATGGACAGCCGGTAGGCGGGGACCGGGTCCGCGAACCGGATGGCACCCCAGAGCGCGGAGATCACCAGCACCGATTCATCCGCTTTGCGGCGCTGGACGGCCGTCATCGTCTTGTAGCCCAGGGCATCGTAGAGCACCCCGGAATAGACCTGGTGGGCAGGCGCCGCCGGTTCCGCGTGCAGCCGGGTGTTGCGTTCGACGTCGTCCTTCAGTGACGCTCCGACGCCCAGTAACGCTAGGGCGTCCTCGTGCGCACTGACAGTTCCCAAGGCGTCGAGTACCTTGGCCCGGTAGGAATTGAGCTCAGGGAAGCTCAGGGACGCCCAGTCCATGGCGTCGCCGCGGACGGCCGGAGTCTTGCCTTCGGACGGGGGGAGCAGGATTAGCACCGTACGATCTTACCGGTGCGCGCCGCCCGGCCGTTCCCCCGTGACGCACACTTAGCCGAGCACACTCAGCCGAGGTGCCAGCCCAGGAAAGACACGATGTTCGGCAGGACGGACCGCCAGTAGGCCTCGTCGTGGCCGCCCGGCTGGAAGCCGCCCTCGACCGGGGAGGGGAGTCCCCGGACGTACTCCCTGACCGTGGCGATTAGCTCGTCCTCGGTTCCGCAGTCGATCCGTTTGGGCGTCGCTGCGAGCTTTGGCCGGAGCGCGAATACGTCGTGGGCCGCGAAGTCAGCCGGGCTGTCGAAGGCGCTGTCGATGCGTGCGTCGTAGCTGTCCCAGACCGCCGGACTCATGGCCGCCACGGCCCGGATGCCGGGCAGCCGGGCCTGCGAGGCCAACAGCAGGGCGCCGAAGCCGCCCATGGAGACGCCGAACAGGCCGATGCGCCCGAGGTCGTAGCCCCGGGCTCCGAGGAAAGGAACAAATTCCTTCACCAGCATTGATTGGGTGTCGCTGCCGTCGGCGCGGGCGTGCCACCAGGTGTCGCCACCGTCCACCGCTGCAATGGCGATCGGAGTTCCGCCCGCGGCGAGATGGCGCTCCAGGACTGCGTGCGCCCCAAGCCCATCGAAGATTCCCCTGTTGTTGCCCCCCAGGCCATGGAGGAACACGGCCACCGGGTAGTCTGTGGCCCTCCTCCCGGGGAGGACCGGCGTGGCGACGGTCCAGTGGGTTGTCGTCCCCTTCCGATATTTCGAGGCGAAGGACCCCGTGTTCATTTCCACCGGAGGACGGCCGGCAGGGGATTTCGACGATGGCGCTACGGCCGCCGTCGTGCTGGCCGGAGCGGGCCTGGGGTCCGGAGGGCCCGTGCAGGCTGTCAGCGCAGCGACGCCAACACCGGATGCTGTCCACTGCAGCAGCCGACGCCGGGCAACGGGACGGTTGTCCATTTCCCGATCATAAGCCTCGGAGGTGCGTGCCGCCTTGGCTTCCCGCCGAGCGGCCGGATCTTGGTTACGCCGCCTTCACCGAGGACGGCGCGGCCTTCGACGATTCAGCCTGTGACGATGCCGCCGGTGACGGTGCTGCCGCCTGCGCGGCCTGGCTCTCCCGTGCGAGGAATGCCGAGAGCTCGCCGATGGTGCTCATGAGCGGCGCCGGGAAAACGACCGTGGTGTTCCTGTCCACGCCGATTTCGACCAGCGACTGCAGGTTCCGGAGCTGCAGTGCCAGCGGATGCGCCATCATGGTGTCCGAGGCGTCGCCAAGGGCGGCCGCCGAGATGGCCTCGCCTTGCGCTGCGATGATCTTGGCGCGCTTCTCCCGTTCGGCCTCCGCTTGGCGTGCCATGGCACGCTTCATGCCGTCCGGCAGTTGGATGTCCTTCAGCTCCACCAGCGTGACCGCCACGCCCCACTCGAGCGTCAGGGCGTCCAGGATCTCCCGGATGTCGGTGTTGATCTTCTCAGTCTCTGACAGTATCTGGTCAAGGCTGTGCCGGCCCACCACCTTACGCAGCGTGGTCTGGGCGATCTGGTTGATTGCGGCAGCGACGTTCTCGATCACGACCACGGACTTCACGGCGTCGACCACCCGGTAGTACGCCACCGCGGATATGTCGACACTCACGTTGTCCTGGGTGATGATGCCCTGCGACTGGATGGGCATGGTCACGATCCGCAGGCTGACAAGGTGAAGCCGGTCGATGACGGGAATGATGAAGCGCAGCCCCGGCATTCTGACTCCGACCACCCGGCCCAGCCTGAAGAGCACGCCCTGCTCATACTGCCGAACGATCCGGATGGACATCCTCGCAACTATCAGCAGCAGGACAACGAGGATGGCGACAATAACGATGGTGGTGGCGTCCATGGGGATCCCCTCCTTTGCGAGAGTTTGAGCATATTAATTGTCTCACCGCGCCCTCTGGCCGGCGCGGAGCGGGGCAGGCCGGGAAGCCCGTAGACTGGACGACGGATGGGTTGACCAGGCGGCCGCGCGTCACGAGAGTGGCTCGAGGAACGTCCGGGCTCCGCAGAGCAGGGTGGTGGGTAACGCCCACTCGGGGTAACCCGCAGGCCAGTGCCACAGAAAACAGACCGCCCGCCTCGCGCCGTTTTGAAAGCGGCACGAAGCAGGTAAGGGTGAAACGGTGGTGTAAGAGACCACCAGCTTCCCGGGTGACCGGGAAGGCTAGGTAAACCCCACCCGGAGCAAGGCCACACAGGGCACGTTTGAGGGCTGCTCGCCCGAGTGTCCGGGTAGGCCGCTGGAGGGCGTCGGCAACGGCGTCCGTAGATGGATGGCCGCTACTCCCGCGCTGGTAACGGCACGGGAGCACAGAACCCGGCGTATCGGTCAACCCATCCACATAACGCCCGCCGTTTCCGGCCGGGGCCCGGTGTGAGTGAATTCACGCACTCCGCGGCGGTCCGGGCATCCTGGCAGCCCTAGAATGGACAGTGAACGTAGAAGTTCTTCCGCCGGATCTGCGTTTGCAGCCGGCGTTTTTCTTTGCAACGTCCAATGGCATCCGGGGTGGACCGAAACCCTGCCGGTGCCTGCGCCCCTGGATAACTTCCGGCGGGCGCCCTCCGGTTTACGAGGACGTATCCGGTTGAACCAAGGAAGGTAGTTCTGTGAGCCAGACGTCAGATTCTTGTCTTGATACGTGGATGGGCCGCGAGGCACTCGCCGAGGCCATGATTCCGGTGATCGGCCGGCTGTACCGGGAAAACAACGTGGTGACATCCATCCACGGACGCAGCCTGATCAACAAGTCCGCGATGAACATCCTCAAGGCACACCGCTTTGCTCGCCGGATGAGCAAGGACGAGCTCCTGCTCGAGGAAACGGCACCCCTGCTGGACACCCTCGCAAAGCTGGAGCTCGGTGCAGCGGCCATTGACATCGCGCGCCTGAACCAGAAGTTCAAGTCCGACGGCGGCGACGCCACTCTGGAGGAATTCCTCCGTGCCGAACTGGCAGAGGTAGTCGGCAAGCGCGGCGCAGACGACCGCACCAGCACCGACGTCGTGCTGTACGGGTTTGGCCGGATCGGCCGCCTGCTCGCGCGCCTCCTGATCGAAAAGGCAGGCGGGGGCCACGGCCTGCGCCTGCGCGCCATCGTGGTGCGCCGGGGTTCCGACAACGACCTGTCCAAGCGTGCCAGCCTCCTGCGCCGCGACTCGGTCCACGGATCCTTCGAAGGCACCATCCGGGTGGACCAGGACGCCAACACCATCACGGCCAACGGTGTCCAGATCCAGGTCATCTACTCGGACAACCCTGCCACGATCGACTACACGGCCTATGGCATCAAGGACGCCCTGGTCGTGGACAACACGGGCCGCTGGCGCGACGCCGAGGGCCTGTCCCAGCACCTGCTGAGCAAGGGCGTTTCGCGCGTGCTGCTTACGGCCCCGGGCAAGGGTGAGCTGAAGAACATCGTCCACGGCATCAACCACGGCACCATCCTGGATTCGGACAAGATCGTCACCGCGGCATCGTGCACCACCAACGCAATCACGCCGGTCCTGAAGGCCATCAACGACAAGTACGGCGTGGTCCACGGCCACGTGGAGACGGTCCACTCCTTCACCAACGACCAGAACCTGATCGACAACTTCCACAAGGGCGACCGCCGCGGCCGCTCGGCCGCGCTGAACATGGTGATCACCGAGACCGGGGCAGCCAAGGCCGTGGCCAAGGCACTGCCGGAACTGCTGGGCAAGCTCACCGGCAGCTCCATCCGCGTCCCTACCCCGGACGTTTCCCTGGCGATCCTGAACCTGAGCCTGGAACACGGCACCACCAAGGACGATGTCAACGACTACCTGCGGGAAATGTCGCTGCACTCGGTCATGCGCAAGCAGATCGACTACATCGACTCCCCGGAGGTCGTGTCCACGGATTTCGTCGGCTCACGCCGGGCAGGCATCGTGGACGGCCTGGCCACCATCTCCAACGAAAAGAACCTGGTGCTCTACGTCTGGTATGACAACGAGTTCGGCTACAGCTGCCAGGTGGTCCGCGTCATGGAGGAAATGGCCGGCGTGAACCCGCCGACCTTCCCCGCGAAGGACTCCGTCAAGGACGCAGCCCCCGTGCTGGCCGCCGCCACCGCCTAACAGCCCGGTTTAGTACCCCCTGCCGCGCGGCCGCTCTCTGTGGCCCGCCCTCCGCAACCCGCTGCCACGGCAGCGGGTTGCGTTGTTTCTCGTGAACTTCCCGGCTGAGTCTCTGGAATCGGCCGGGAAAGGGGACCAGACTGGTGTCATGGAACACGACGCGACTCTCCAGCACGAGACAACCCTGGAACATGCCCTCGATGTGGCGCGGGCCAACCAAAAGAAAGCCCAACAGCTTTTGGACGATGCCCGTGCTGCGCATGCGGCCCGGGAGGTCGGCGAAGACCGGGTGGCCCAACTGGAACGCCTGCTCGACCTCGCCAACGTGGACCTTCGGCGCGTGATGCGGGAGCAATAGCGTGCAGTAGCCTTCCTCGACTGTTCCTGCACAGCGCACCGTTCCGCAACACTGTGGATATCGGCCCTGATGTCGGTGGTCCGGCCTAGGCTCTGTGGGTGAGCAGAAAACCCGACCCGAAGTCCCGGAGCACATGAGCGTCAGTTGGGCCGCCTACCGACGTGCCCGCCGCCACTCGCGTCAGGCGTGGGCCGTGCTGGGGGTACTGTCCGTTGCCCTGGTCGCTGCGATCATCTGGTTCTTCTCCGCCGGGCAATTTGTGGTTGCGGAGCCGGCCGTTTCGGGCCCGAGTGAGGCTCCTGTATTCGACCCGGCCTGGATGAAGCCTGTGTTTCCGCCGCGGCCGGTGCCCGGCGGCAGCGCGGCTGCTGCCCTTGAAGGCCTCGCCGTCAAGGGCCGGGCGCCGAAGAACAATTACCAGCGCACGGCGTTCGGGCCGGCCTGGCAGGATGCCGACCGCAACGGGTGCGATACCCGCAACGACATCCTTCGCCGCGATCTCCGCGAGGTTGTGTTTGCGAAGGGCTCCAAGTGCAAGGTTGCCTCCGGGATCATGCACGAGCCGTACCTCGGACGCATAGCGACGTTCACGCGCGGCGCGGGTACCAGCAAGGACGTGCAGATCGACCACGTGGTTGCACTGGGGGACGCCTGGCAGAAAGGAGCCCAGCAGCTCACGCCCAAGCAGCGGCAGAACCTGGCCAATGATCCCGTGAACCTCATTGCGGCGGACGGCCCGGCCAACCAGGAGAAGAGTGCCTCGGACGCCGCCAGCTGGCTGCCGAAAAACAAAGCCCTCAGGTGCCACTACGTCGCACGGCAGATCTCGGTGAAGGCGGCTTACGGGCTCTGGGTTACCCAGCCGGAGAAGGATGCCATGGCCCGCGTGCTGAACTCCTGCCCGCAGCAGCAGACCATTGCCGCCCGGTGAAGTCGGGAGCCGTGAGCTCGGGCCGTGAACGGCGCGGTCAGTGCCCGAAGGGGTCCGGATCCACTCCCGGCATCCACGTCAGCCCGGGGACGCCCCAGCCGCTCTTCTTGGCCTGTTTCATCGCCTTGCGGGCGTACCTGTCTATGAGGCGGTTCACGTAGAGCCGGCCATCCAGGTGGTCGTATTCATGCTGGATCACGCGGGCGAACCAGCCCGTGGCCTCAAAGTCCACCGGCTTGCCGAATCCGTCGAAGCCCTGGACCCGCGCCCAGTCCGCGCGCTTCAGGGGGTACTGGCCTCCCGGGAACGAGAGGCAGCCCTCAACCTCCTCGTCCGGATCAGGCAGGGCGCCGGAGATCTTGGACAGCGTCAGAACAGGGTTGACCAGGACACCGGAAGGCGGTGCGCCGTCCTCGTTGTCGTACTTGTACACAAAGATCCGTTTGCCCACGCCCACCTGGGGTGCGGCCAGCCCCACGCCGTTGGCGTTGTCGTTCGTCTCAAACATGTCGGCAATCAGCTGGCGGAGTTCGTCGTCGAACACTTCAACTTCGGCCGCACGGCGGTGCAGCACCGGCTCGCCCCAGATGGTGATAGGCAGAACGGTCATGTCAGATGGATCCTTTGGTGCTGGGCGGACTTCAGCCGGCAATGGTGTGAAACGAACAAAGGCCGCACCGGATAACCGATGCGGCCTTTGTGATTGGCCGGCAAGTCAATGCCGTCCTTCGTGAGGGTGAGCGACGGGGGTTGAACCCGCGACCTCCTGGACCACAACCAGGCGCTCTGCCAACTGAGCTACGCCCACCATGTGCCCCACCAGACTGTCCGGCAAGCCGTTCGTCCGAAAAGGCAACGTCAAATAGTTTACCTGCTGTTCGGGGGTGCTTTTGCCACTTTTGGCTATTTCGGCAAAATTTCCCTCAAACGTGGCGCAGATTACTTTCCGGGCTCCACCGCGGCCCCCGGCGAAACGGTCCCGGCAGCGAGCTGATCGACGGGTTCAGCCGGACCGGCTATCCGCTTGGAGATCTGCAGGGCGGTGGCGCTGTCCGGTCCCGGCGCGGGCACGAACACCGCCTCCCGGTAATAGCGGAGCTCATCGATCGAATCCTTGATGTCGCCGAGCGCGCGGTGTCCGCCGTGCTTGGCCGGGGCCTGGAAGTAGGCGCGGGCGAACCAGCGCCGCGCCAGCTCCTTGATGGTGCTCACGTCTACGATCCGGTAGTGCAGGTGCTCCACCACCGAGGGCATGTCGCGGGCCAGGAAGACACGGTCCGTGCCGACCGAGTTTCCGGCGAGCGGTGCCTTGCGGGCATCCGGCACCCACTTGCGGACGTACTCGAGGACGGCGGCCTCGGCCTCGGCGAGGGTCTTGCCGTTGGGGAGTTCTTCGAGGAGGCCCGAGCGGGTGTGCATCTCCCGCACGAAGTCGTTCATCTGGGCGAGTGCTGCGTCGTCGGGCTTGATAACGACGTCCACGCCGTCCCCGAGGATGTTGAGTTCGGAGTCCGTCACGAGGGCAGCCACTTCGATCAGGGCGTCGTTAACAGTGTCAAGGCCGGTCATTTCGCAGTCGATCCAGACGATGCGTTCGTTAGTTATAGGCACCCGATCAGCCTACCGTTTCGCCGTCCTGCTACGGTCCGATGCTAAGATTTCGGGTACGTGGCGGTGTGCCTGTGCGCCCGCCGCGATCCATTCTGGCCGGATATAACGGGGCAGATGGTGGCAGCATGCCCACAACAGATTGGACGATCCTGAGATGACGGCGCCCGTGCCTGCGATTGGGGAAAAGGCCACCGGCACTTCCACAGACCCGGCCACGGCAGAGGTGGACAACCCTCGCTCGCCCATCCTCGCCGGTTTCATTGGTTCTGTGTTCATGGTCATCGGGTCCCTCGGCGTCGGGTGGCTGGCTCCGGCGTCGGAACTGCGGCGGATGCCGCTGTTCATCTGGATGCGCACCGAGGCCTTCGGCGTGGCGTTGTCCATCGTGCTGCTGGCCGTCGGCGGCATGCTGCTGGTCAGGGCCTGGTTGATGCTCGGCCAGCACATCCACGTCTGGGGGAAGACGGCCCGCAAAGCCACCCTCCAGGCCATTGCGGCGTGGGGCCTGCCCATGATGTTCACGGTCCCGCTGTTCAGCCGGGATGTCTATGCCTACATCGGCCAGGGCCGCCTGATGGTGGAGGGATTCAATCCCTACGAGAACGGCATCTCGGCGCTGTCCAACTACTTCCAGCTGGGCGCTGACAAGATGTGGACGGAAGCCCCGGTGCCCTACGGGCAGCTGTTCCTTTGGATCGAGCAGTTCGTGGTCTGGTCCACCAACGTCCACCCCGAGGCCAGCATCATGCTGTTCCGCCTCGCGGCGCTGGCCGGGGTGGCGCTCTGCATTATCTACGTCCCCAAACTCGCCGAACTCCACGGCGTCAATCCCCACCGAGCCCTCTGGCTTACGGCCGCGAATCCGCTTTTCCTCACCAACTTCATCGCAAGCGTCCACAACGACTCGCTGATGATCGGCCTCGCCCTCGCCGGGCTATATTACTCAGCCACCCGGCGCGTCATCTTCGGAATTGTCCTGGTGACGGCCTCCATTGCAGTGAAGCCCATCACCGTGGTCTTCCTGCCCTTCATCGGGCTGCTCTGGGCGGGCAAGGGAGCCCGCTGGCCGCGGAAGTTTGTTTTCTGGGGCCTGACCGCGGGAATCAGCTTTGCCCTGCTTTACCTCATGAGCTTGGTGAACGGTTTCGGCTTCGGGTGGATCAACGGCCTGTCCGCGCCAGGCAGCGTGTGGATCTGGTACGCCCCGGTGGGCCTGCTGGGCCTCGTGGTCGCCTCCATCGCCAACGCGTTCAGCCTGGACGGGTGGGGGCTCGCCAAACTGGTTTACGACGCCGGCAAGGTGCTTGCCGTGGGAATCGTCGCCTGGCAGATCTTCAAGGGAGACCACGACCGCCTCATGCGCCGCCTAACGCTGGCGTTCGCCGCCGTGGTGGTGCTCGCCCCCATGATCCAGTCCTGGTACGTGGTCTGGCTGATCCCGCTGTTTGCCGTGACCGGCATCCGCGATGACTGGCAGGTCAAGGCCCTGTACTTCATCGTGTCCTTCTTCATGGTCTATGCGATTTCAGACCAGCTGGAAGTCTTTCCGTATCTGCAGACCGAGGACCTTGGCCTGGCCTTGGCGCTGGCCCGCAACGCCGCCGCCATCATCGCCCTGCTGTTTGCGCTTTACCTGATCTTCCTGGACCGGAGCACCAAGCAGCTCTTCAGCAAGCCGGACCAGCCGGTCACGACGCGACCCGTCATCTGACCGGGACGTTTTTCAGGGCTTCCCTGCGCGAGAGCGGGCTGAGGGACGGGCCGTTCCGGGCCACAAATTCCAGGACCCAGCCACGTTCGGTTTTGGCGTACTCACGCAGCACCCACCCGATGGCCTTGCGGATAAAGAACTCCCGGTCGGCCATGTTCGCCTCGATGACGCTCTCGAGCAGCGCCATGTCCGTGCGGGACTTCGCTCCCAGGTGGGCCGTGATGGAGGCGCGCCGGATCCAGAGGTCCTGGTCCGCGCTCCAGCGGAGCAACACGGGGGTGAGTTCCTCCCGGTGGGCCTGGAGCAGGGCACAGATCCGGTGGGCGACTCCGTCGACATAATCCCAGGACGCGCCAGTGCGGATGATTTCCTCATACACCGGAAGCATCCGGAGGTCCCGGGCCACCAGCCGCAGCCCGGTCAGGTCGATCGCCGCGTAGCGCTCTTCGCGGTAGTCGGCCTCCCGCCACAGGGCAAGCGCCGTGGACCGCAACTCCTCGGCGGAGGCAAAGGGATGGGCCACCGCAGCGGCCTTGGCGGTCTTTCTCACGTCCGGCACGCGGACGCCGAGGGACGGCGTTGACGACTTCATGTAGGCCTGCGCGGCGGCGCCGCGGACCGGGTCCGCCGCGGCGCGCAGTCCGGAGCGGATGGCGGCCAGCACCTCTTCATTTGCCATGCTGCCAAGATAACGGGTCCTTGGAACCCGCGGCGTGGATAGCCGCTGCCGGAGCGGCCCGCGTGGTCCTAGAGTAGGCAGGTACAGAGTAGGCAGGCACGAGGCACAGCCGGCACGGATCCGCCTGCCGCGCCCAAGAAATCCTGGAGGCCCCCACATGTCCATGATCAAGACTCCCGAGGAAATTGCCTTGATGCGCGAAGCGGGACGCGTCGTGGCCAACACGCTGGCGGCGGTCCGCCAGGCTGCCGCCGTCGGTGTTTCCCTGAAGGAACTCGACGACGTTGCCGCCGCCTCGATTTCCGACGCCGGAGCCACGCCGGCGTTCCTCGACTACCGGCCGCGCTGGGCATCCGTTCCGTTTCCGGGCGTGATCTGCACCAGCGTCAATGACGCCGTGGTGCACGGCATCCCCAACGGATACCGGCTGCAGGACGGAGACCTGCTGAGCGTGGACTGCGGCGCGTTCCTCGAGGGCTGGTGCGGGGATGCCGCCGTCAGCTTCATCGTGGGCACGGCGGATCCGGTGGACCAGGCGCTCATCGACGCGACCGAGGCTGCGCTGGCCAGGGGCATTGACGCCGCGCGGGTGGGCAACAAAATGGGCGACCTCGCGTACGCGATCGGTGGCGCTGCCCGCCGCGCGGGCTACGGGCTGTTGGCTGACCACGGCGGGCACGGTATCGGCCGCACCATGCACGCCGAGCCTCCGGTCCCCAACGACGGCCGGCCCGGGCGGGGGATCAAGCTGGCTGAGGGGCTGGTCATCGCCATTGAGCCGATGCTCATTCTCGGCGGCAAGGGCGATTACTACCACGACGACGACGAATGGACGCTGCGGTCCGCAAACGGCCGCAGGGCAGCCCACAGCGAACACACCGTGGCCATCACCGCGGACGGCCCGGTGGTCCTGACCCTGCCCTGATCCTGCGCTGACGCTGGCCTGACTGCGCTATTCTTGCTGGTGATGATGATAGTTAGCGCTAACAAAGTAGACAGGAACCCCATGCCGCTCACGGAGCACTCCATCAGGTTCGGCCCCTATTCGGCCATCATCACCGAGCGCAGCGGAGCCCTGCGTGAACTGACGTACGGCGGGCGTGACCTGGTGGTCGGCTTTGGTGCGGACGGCCCCATCCCGGATTACCGGGGCGTGGTCTGCGCTCCGTGGCCCAACCGCGTGGCCGGGGGCCGCTACACCCATGGCGGCAGAACATTCCAGGCAGTCATCAACGAGCCCGAGCGGAACACGGCACTCCACGGCCTCGTGCTGGATGCGCCGTGGACGCTGGTGAAGCGGACGGATTCCTCGGTCACGCTCCGTTGCCATGTCGGCGCCGGACCCGCCTATCCGGGCGTGCTTACGGTGACGGCGTCCTATGAGCTGCTGGCCGACGGCCTGCACTGCGCTGTCACCGCCGCCAACGTCGGAGAGACGCCGGCCCCGTACGGAGTTTGCCCCCATCCGTACCTCGTCGCGGGCCCCGCCCCGCTGGATGAATGGACGCTGGAAGTCCCCGCCGGTGAATTTCTCGAGGTCACGCCGGACCGGCTGCTGCCGCGACAACTCAGGACCGTCGTGGGGCACGAGTTCGATTTCCGGATCGAGCGGGGCCTTGGTGCCGTCCGGATTGACCACGCCTTCACGGGCGTCAGCCGCAACGCCGACGGACTGGCGGCCGTGCGTGTCTTTGACCCCTCGGGCACGGGAGTGGAACTCGAATGGGACGAGCGGTGCCCGTGGGTGCAGATCCATACGGCGGACAAGCCCGTGGGGCCGGACCGGCTCGGGCTGGCGGTGGAGCCGATGACCTGTCCGCCCGACGCGTTCAACTCGAGAACGGATGTGGTGGAGCTGCTTCCCGGCTCGTCGCATGAGGCAGGCTGGACGATTCGCGCCCTAGGCCGTTAGCGGTGCCAGCGGTCAGCCGGAGCTTGGTGGTCCGACCCGGAGCCGCACCACTGCGCGGCCGGGAACGGCGCCGCTGACCAGCTCGAAGCCGGCGTCCAAGAAGAGCCCGAGCGTCCCGTGGTACAGATCCGGGGCACCGGCCTTGGGCCGTTTTGCGGCGTCCACGGGATAGCCCTCCACCACTGTCGCTCCGTGGGCTTTTGCATGCCCGACGGCGGCGCGCAGGAGCGCGGCAGCGACTCCGCTGCGGCGGTGGGCGGGGGAGACGACGAAGCAGCTGACGGACCACACACTGGGCGCTCCGGGGGACTCTTCGTGGGAGGCATGGCTGGCAATGGCAGGGCCGGCTATGTCCGGGCCGGCGGCCTTGAGGACCTGCGAACGCAAGATCCGCGGATAGCACTGCCGTGGCTCAACGGCACACCAGCCCACCGGAGTGCCATCCCGGTAAGCGAGGACGCCGGGAGCCGGCGCGCCGCCGTCGAACCTGTTTTTCAGCATGGCTTTACGGTCGGCAGGCGGCGTCGCCGCAAAGTCGGTCCCGGCCAGGGCGAAGAACCGGCACCAGCAACGTGACGGTTCGCCCCGGACGCCGAACAGCTGCTCGACGTCGGGCCACCCGGCCGCCGCGGTGGCGATGCCGCCTGCGGCGTCCTTGTCCGGCTGTGTCATGGCACCAGCCTAGATCAGCCCCTCGGATCCGTCTCGGTGCTCCGTCGAAGCGTCACCTGGCCGGTCACCGCGGCAGCAGCCCCGCCGTCGGCCGTTGAGTCCCCGGCGGTGCCCATAGCCGCCAGCCGGCCGATCTCCTCCAGCGGAAGCCGCACGGTGGACAGTTCCGGGCGGAAGTCGCGCAGGGTCTCGATGTCGTCGAATCCGGCGACCGAGGCGTCGCGCGGGATCCGCAGCCCCTCCGAGCGCAGTGCCGCGGCGGCGCCGATGGCCATGACGTCGTTGACCGCGAAGATGCAGAGCCGCGAGGCCGCCGAATCCGACGTCTGCCTGGCCTTGATCCGGGCAGCCAGCAGCTGGCCGGCCTCATAGCCTCCGGCGCGGTCAAAGCCGCTGTGCATGACCTCGGCAGGCGGCCGTCCGGCAACCGCCAGGCCGTTCTGGAAGCCGCGAACTCGGTCGTCGGACGTCAGGAGTCCCTCTGGCCCGGCTATGATCACGAACTCCCCGGAGTGGTTCGCGGCGAGCTCACGGGCCAGTTCCGCAGCGAGTTCCTCGTTCGGAACGGCAACCACGTGGTAGCCCTCGGAGGCTGAGGCCCCGACGACAGGATGTCCCACGACGCCCACACGGCCGCCGTTGCGGCAGTACCGGTCCAATTCTGCCGCAAGCCCGGCGTTGCCGTCTTGGTCCGCTGGGCGGTTGGACCGGGACCCGGCGATCACTATCGCGTCGGCCCTGCGCGCGGCGAACGCGGCAACAGCCGCCCGTTCGTCGGCAGGGGTGCCGCCGGTGGTGGCCAGCAAGACCATCTTGCCCTGTTCGCGGGCGGCGTCCTGCACGCCGCGGGCGATGGCGGAGAAGTACGGGTCGGCGATGTCGTGCACGATCAGTCCGAGGAGCCCCGAGCTGGATTTCGCGAGCCCTTGGGCCTGGGCGTTGGGAATGTAGCCGAGAGATTCGGCAGCCTTCCGCACGCGCTCCGCGATGTCCGGCCCGGGCGTCCGCGCGGAGCCGTTGAGGACGCGCGATGCGGTGGCGGGGGAGACCCCGGCCAGGCGGGCCACCTCGGTCAGCGTGCTTGCAGCCACAAACAACTCCTCTTCAACAGCCTCAGCTTCGGTCCGCTGCGGCGATGTTCACATTATGGCAGTTGCGGGAGAACCAGGGAAAGCGCTTGCCAAGCGCGCCGGAAATGGGCATCATTGAGAGCGGCGGGAATGCGCTTTCCCGATTTCTCCGAGGTTTCTGGCTATCTGAAGCTTCACTGACTATGAAGAGGACACATGGGCTTCGAAACAAAGACGATCCGCATCGCCATGAACGGCATCACCGGGCGGATGGGTTACCGCCAGCACCTGCTGCGCTCCATCCTCCCCATCCGCGACGCAGGCGGCTTCACCCTCGAGGACGGCACCAGGGTGCAGGTCGAACCGATCCTCGTAGGACGCAACGAGGCCAAGATCCGCGAGCTCGCCGAGCAGCATAAGGTCTCCGAATGGAGCACCGACCTGGACGCGGTGATCAACGACCCCACAGTCGACGTCGTCTTCGATGCGTCCATGACCAGCCTCCGGGCGGCCACGCTGAAGAAGGCCATGTCCGCCGGCAAGAACATCTTTACCGAGAAGCCGACGGCGGAGACGCTGGAAGAGGCGATTGAGCTGGCCCGCATCGGCAAGGAAGCCGGCGTCACCGCCGGCGTCGTCCACGACAAGCTCTACCTGCCCGGCCTCGTCAAGCTGCGCCGCCTGGTTGACGAAGGCTTCTTCGGCCGCATCCTGTCCATCCGCGGCGAGTTCGGCTACTGGGTCTTCGAAGGAGACGTCCAGGCGGCCCAGCGCCCGTCCTGGAACTACCGCAAGGAAGACGGCGGCGGCATGACCACGGATATGTTCTGCCACTGGAACTACGTCCTGGAAGGCATCATCGGCCAGGTCAAGAGCGTCAACGCCAAGACCGCCACCCACATCCCCGCCCGCTGGGACGAGGCCGGCAAGGAATACAGGGCCACCGCCGACGACGCCTCCTACGGCATCTTCGAGCTCGAAACCCCGGCGGGCGAGCCGGTCATCGGCCAGATCAACTCCTCCTGGGCCGTCCGTGTCTATCGCGACGAACTCGTGGAGTTCCAGATCGACGGCACGCACGGTTCCGCCGTCGCCGGCCTGAACAAGTGCGTCGCCCAGCAGCGTGCGCACACGCCCAAGCCGGTGTGGAACCCCGACCTTCCGGTCACCGAGTCCTTCCGGAGCCAGTGGCAGGATGTCCCGGCCAACGCCGAGCTGGACAACGGCTTCAAGCTGCAGTGGGAGGAATTCCTGCGCGACGTCGTGGCCGGCCGTGAGCACCGCTTCGGACTGCTGTCCGCAGCCCGCGGCGTGCAGCTCGCCGAGTTCGGCCTGCGGTCCAACGACGAGCGCCGCACCATCGACATCCCGGAGATTACGCTCTGATGACCTCGCTCATTCTTCCCACCCCCGACGGCGGCACGCGTGAGTACCGCCTCAACTCCGCCACCCCGTGGGCTAGGCCCGCCGCGCCGCTGACATCCCGGCGCGCCTACGCCGCCGCCCACGTCATCCCGGAGGTGACCGCGGACAACACTCCCGGTGCCCCTGCCCGGCTCGACTGGGACGCCACGCTTGCCTACCGCCATGAGCTCTGGTCCTTCGGCCTGGGAGTGGCCGACGCAATGGACACCGCCCAGCGCGGCATGGGCCTGGACTGGGCGGCCACCCAGCAGCTAATCAAGCGAACGGGAGTCGAAGCAGCCTCGCTTGTTTCCGCGGGCAGCGCCGCCACTGCCGGGAAATCCGTCCGCGACCTCGTCTCGTGCGGCGCCGGCACCGACCAACTGGACATGACCTCGCTGCCTTCCGGGAAAGCCGGAGTCCAGGCCGTCCTGGCTGCCTACCGCGAGCAGATCGACGTCGTGTCCGAGGCCGGGCCCAAGGTCATCCTGATGGCCTCGCGCGCACTGGCCAAGGTGGCCACCGGGCCGGACGACTACCTGCACGTCTACTCGACGCTGCTGCAGGAAGCGGACCAGCCGGTCATCCTGCACTGGCTCGGCACCATGTTCGATCCTGCTTTGGCGGGCTACTGGGGCTCCGACGACGTCTCCACGGCCACCGGCACGTTCCTGTCCCTGATCCGCGAGCATGCGGACAAGGTGGACGGCGTCAAGGTTTCCCTCCTCGATGCCAGCCACGAAGTCGCGCTGCGGGCGGCACTCCCGGAAGGCGTGCGCCTGTACACCGGCGACGACTTCAACTACCCGGAACTGATCGACGGCGACGGCACGCACCACTCGGACGCCCTGCTGGGCATCTTCGCCGCCATCTACCCGGCAGCATCGGCAGCGCTGCAGAGCTACGACGCCGGCGACGCCGTCAGGGCCCGCGCCATCCTGGACTCCACCCGGGAACTGGGCAAGCACATCTTCAGCGCCCCGACCTTCTACTACAAGACCGGCATCGCCTTCATGTCCTGGCTCAACGGCAAGCAGCCCGGCTTCCAGATGGTGGGCGGACTGCACTCCGGCCGCTCCGTGGTGCACCTGGCCAGAACCTTTGAGCTGGCAGACCGGGCGGGGCTGTTCAGGGACCCCGCGCTGGCGGCGTTCCGGATGTCCGATTTCCTTCGCATCAACGGAGTGGGAGTATGAGCGACTTTTCGCGGCTGTCCCTGAACAGCGCCACCACCAAGAAGTGGACCCTGGCCGAGGCCGTCGACGGCTGCGTCCGGGCCGGCATCCCCGCGATCGGCCCGTGGCGCGACCGCGTGCACGAAGCCGGGCTCGACAAGGCCGCCAAGCTGATCAAGGACGCCGGCCTGCGGGTATCCTCGCTGTGCCGCGGCGGCTTCCTGACGGCAGCCGACGCCGAGGGGCAGGCGGCCGCGCTCGCCGACAACCGGGCCGCCATCCTGGAAGCCGTGGCGCTGGACACCCGGGAACTGTTCTTGGTGGTCGGCGGGCTGGCGCCGGGGGAAAAGGACGTCGTGGCGGCCCGCCGGCGCGTCGCCGACCGGCTCGAAGACCTGGTGCCGTTCGCCGTCGAGCACGGAATCAGGCTGGTCCTGGAGCCGCTGCACCCGATGTACGCCGCGGACCGCGCCCTGATCTCCACCCTGGGACAGGCCCTGGACCTGGCGGCACCGTACGACGCGCAGGCAGTCGGCGTCGCCGTCGACACTTTCCACGTCTGGTGGGACCCCGACCTCAAGGCGCAGGTTGAACGTGCCGGCCGGGAGGACCGGCTTGCCTCCTACCAGGTGTGCGACTTCAACCTGCCCATCGCGGCTGATGCCTTGCTGTCCCGGGGCATGATGGGCGACGGCGTCATCGACTTCGCCACGATCGGCACCTGGGTCCGGGACGCCGGCTACACGGGCGACATCGAGGTGGAAATCTTCAACCGGGACATCTGGGACGCCGACGGCGACACCGTCCTCGCGGCGATGAAGGAACGGTACGCGGAGCTCGTGCTGCCCTTCGCTTGAAAGTCGCCAGCCCGCCTTCGCCGCGGACGGCCTTAACAGGACTGCCGTCCGCGGGTAGGGTGAGGCCGAGGAGGCACGCTGATGAATGATCAGATCAGGGACGCTGTGGCGTCAATAGTTGTTGCAGCTCCGGCGGAGAGGGTCTGGGAGGCCCTCACGGATCCCGACGACGTCAGGGAGTATTTCCTGGGCACGAACGTCACGTCAACCTGGCGTGAGGGCGACCCCGTGACCTTTGCCGGGGAATGGAAGGGCAAAAGCTACGAAGACAAGGGAGTTGTCCTCGCGAACAGGCCCAACGAACTTCTGCGGATCACGCACTACAGCCCGCTGACCGGCCTTCCCGACCTGCCCGAGAACTACCACACAGTGGAGTACCGCCTGGACCCGCGGGCCGACGGCACGGAAGTCAGCATCACGCAGGGCAACAACAGGAGCGAATCCGAAGCGGACGAATCAACCAAGCTCTGGGATATGGTGCTCGGCAACCTCAAGGAGTATCTGGAGCGCTGACTCGGCGGAGCGGCCGGAGGTTCCCGTGCCAGGCCGCCCAGCGCCGGCGTACTGGCGGCCGGCTTCTTTCAGCGCCGGCGTGTTGCCGATACGCGCCGGCGGTGTTCAGCGGCACGGAGCTGGATGATCCTCGCGGCGCCGGCCATTGCCACGAGCACGCCGCCGCCGACCGCAGCGATGAAGAGTGCGATACCGAGGGCCACGGCACCTTGCAGCCCGAAAAACTTAACTTGGACGAGTTCCTGATTTTGCAGGATGAAGACGATCAGCAGCACAAGGACCACCAGGGCCGACGCGACCGCGGCCCAGATCATGCCGGCCCGGGTGACCGGGCGTTTTGGTTCGTTCCTGGCCGCCGGAGTGGTGCCTCCGTCGTAGCCGGGAAGGGAAGCGGTGCCGGGCCGGCTTTGGCCCTCACCGGTGGCAGGCCTCCGGCCTTCCGCTGGCAGAGGCACGCTCGGCCCGGAGGCCTGCGCCGGCGGCGGTTGTTGCTGATCGGACGGTTCGTGCTCAGATCGATTCTGCGGCATGCCGGTGAATCCTTTCCGATGGTCCGCGCGGCGTGGTGGTGTGGGCGCCGGCGCCACATCACTGTGCCGGCGCCCACTCCGATCATAAGCACGCTTCGGGCCCATGGTAAGCATGCTTTGCATTATTGGGGTCGCGTGTCGGGCGGGGCGGGAACGGTCGGTGGCACTGCACGCCGGGACAACGAAAGACACCCCGGTCCGAAGACCGGGGTGTCAACGATGACCCGACACACCCGTAAAGGATGTCTCGACTCACCACAACGGTGCCCCAGGAGGGAATCGAACCCCCGACCGGCGGATTAGAAGGCCGCTGCTCTATCCCCTGAGCTACTGGGGCAGTGGCTGCCCGGCAGGTTCCGGGCGCCTAAAAAAGTCTACATTGACTTGACCCCGGACGGCGTCACGGGCCTAGATCGTTTCACCAGTCCTCCACACGGCGTCCCCTGACTGGGTTTTGCACATAGGTCACGTTGGCCCTCCCCATTCGCTCGTGGCCGGTCGAAGCTTGGAGTGCCTGCTAGGGCAAGACAATTCGAGACAGGACACCAAGATGACTGACAACATCACCGTCCGCGGCTTCGTTGCCTCGGAGATCCGAAGCTCCACCACTCCCGGCGGTGTTGCCACCGCCTCTTTCCGCCTCGGGTCGACCGACCGGCGGTACGACCGTGCCTCCAACACGTGGGTGGATGGAAACACGAACTGGTTCACCGTTCAGGGATACCGGCAGCTTGCCGGGAACATTGGCTGCAGCATCAAGAAGGGCCAGCGCGTCATCATCGTCGGGCGGCTGAAGATGCGCAGCTGGGAAAAGGACGGCCGGATCTACCATGTGGCCGAAATCGATGCGGAGTCCGTGGGCCATGACCTCATGTGGGGCTCCGCCAACTTCACCCGGACAGCCGGCAACAGCCCCCAGCCGGCCGCGGCCGCAGACGGAACGGCCGGGGATGCCGAGGGACACGAATCCGATCCGTCCGGGCGCGGCCAGGAGGAGGACGGGGAGGAGGATGAGGACTCAGAGGCATCAGACATCTTCATCGACGCCACAGGTGACACCCTGGAGTTGGACTCCGAAACCGGAGAGCTCACTGGGGCGGCAGCCTGACCGGCGGTGGCATGCGGCACCGTAACCCCCGCGGTGCCGCATGGCAGAATGGCAGCGTGACGCGAGCGATGACACCTCAGACAAAATCCGGATCCAAGGGCTATGCCGGCAGGGTGTCCGCCCAGTTCGCGCTCGCCGTGCTGCTGCTGACGTCGCTAGCAGCGTGCAGTTCCGGCGCCGGCCAGCGGCCCGGACCGGAATCTGCCGCCTCGGGCGGGGCATCTTCGGCCGGGTCCTCCGCCTCAGCCCCGGCTGCCGCGTCCTCCGCCGCGGCGCAGGCGACGGCTGCAACCGCGACCGCCCGGCTGCAGCGGACCATGACCGACGCCCTCGGAAGCCTCACAGCAGGCAACCCGAAGCCGGGAACGGAACAGATCACGGCGGCACTGACTGCCGCCGGTGTTCCCGCCCGCACCCTCGAGGTCTCGGCGGGCCGCACGCCCACCGGCCTGGACGTGGATTCCATCGAGGCCGCGGCAGTTCGGGGCAAGGACTGCGTGGTCGGGCAGATCCGCGACGGCAAAGTCACCGTGACCGTGCTGCCGGTGCTGTCGAACGGGAAGTGCTTCGTGGGAGCTCCCGCCTGACGCGAATGTGAGTTATGCCCGCCAACCCACTAGATTTGGAACCATGGCGGAATTTATCTACACAATGACCAAGGCCCGTAAGGCTGTTGGCGAAAAACTTATTCTCGACGACGTAAGCATGTCCTTCTTCCCGGGCGCCAAGATCGGCGTTGTTGGCCCCAACGGTGCCGGTAAGTCCACCATTCTGAAGATCATGGCAGGCCTGGACACGCCCTCCAACGGCGAAGCCCGGCTGAGCCCCGGCTACACCGTGGGGATCCTGCTCCAGGAGCCGCCGCTCAACGAGGAAAAGACTGTCCTGGGCAACGTCCAGGAAGGCGTTGGCGAGATCTACGGCAAGATCCAGCGCTTCAACGAGATCTCCGAAGAGATGGCCAGCCCGGACGCTGACTACGACTCCCTCCTGGAGGAAATGGGCCAGCTGCAGGAAGCCATCGACGCCGCCGACGCCTGGGACCTCGATTCCCAGCTTGAGCAGGCCATGGACGCCCTCCGGTGCCCGCCGGCCGATGCCGACGTCACCCTCCTTTCCGGCGGTGAGCGCCGGCGCGTCGCACTCTGCAAGCTCCTGCTCCAGAAGCCGGACCTGCTCCTGCTCGACGAGCCCACCAACCACCTCGACGCGGAGAGCGTGCTGTGGCTGGAGCAGCACCTGTCCAACTACGCAGGCGCCGTGCTGGCTGTCACCCACGACCGGTACTTCCTTGACCACGTCGCGGAATGGATCGCGGAAGTGGACCGCGGCCACCTGTACCCCTATGAAGGCAACTACTCCACGTACCTGGAGAAGAAGCGGGCCCGCCTGGAAATCCAGGGCAAGAAGGACGCCAAGCAGGCCAAGCGGCTCTCCGAAGAACTGGAATGGGTGCGCTCCAACGCCAAGGGCCGGCAGACCAAGTCCAAGGCGCGTCTGGCACGCTATGAGGAGATGGCAGCCGAAGCTGACCGGACACGCAAGCTGGACTTCGAAGAAATCCAGATCCCGCCGGGACCCCGCCTGGGCGGACTGGTCCTCGAGGCCAAGAACCTGCAGAAGGGCTTCGACGACCGCACCCTGATCGACGGCCTGTCCTTCTCCCTTCCCCGCAACGGCATCGTCGGAGTCATCGGCCCCAACGGCGTCGGCAAGTCCACCCTGTTCAAGACCATCGTGGGGCTCGAGCCCCTCGACGGCGGCGAGCTGAAGATCGGTGACTCGGTCAAGATCTCCTACGCGGACCAGAGCCGCGGCGGCATCGATCCCAACAAGACCCTGTGGGAGGTCGTCTCGGACGGCCTCGACTTCATCCAGGTGGGCCACGTTGAAATGCCGTCCCGCGCCTACGTCGCAGCCTTCGGCTTCAAGGGGCCGGACCAGCAGAAGAAGGCAGGCGTGCTCTCCGGCGGTGAGCGCAACCGCCTGAACCTCGCCCTGACCCTCAAACAGGGCGGAAACCTGCTGCTCCTCGACGAACCCACCAACGACCTCGACGTCGAGACCCTCAGCAGCCTCGAAAACGCGCTGCTCGAGTTCCCGGGCTGCGCCGTGGTGGTCTCGCACGACCGCTGGTTCCTGGACCGGGTGGCCACCCACATCCTCGCCTACGAAGGTGACGACGAGAACCCGTCGAAGTGGTACTGGTTCGAAGGCAACTTCGAATCCTACGAGGAGAACAAGGTGGAGCGCCTCGGTCCCGACGCCGCCAAGCCGCACCGCGTCACGCACCGCCGCCTGACCCGCGACTAGTTCCACAGCAAAGGCCGGTTCCCCGAAGGGAACCGGCCTTTCGCATGCCCGGCGGCTTTCGCCTCCCGGCGGCTGGTGCCGCGGCCGGGTTAGTCCCGCTCCGCCCTGCGCATCTGGTGCTGGAGGACCTTCGACTGGAAGGCCCCCGCCACCTTGCTTTTCAGGTCCGTCGGCACCCGGACCATCCCTTCCTGGGCCACGGATGCCACATGCAGGCCCTCGCGGTTGAAGATCTTTCCGGTGGCCAGCCCCCGGGCTCCCTGGGCGCTGGGGCTTTCCTGGACGTACAGCAGCCACTCATCCACCCGCACGGGCCGGTGCCACCACATGGCGTGGTCCAGGCTGGCCACGCTCATGCCCGGCGTGATCCAGCTCAGTCCGTGCTTGCGCAGAATGGATTCGAGCAGCGTGTAGTCGCTCGCGTACGCCAGCGCGGCGCGGTGGGTGTTGGCGTCGTCCGGCATGGCGCTGAAGGTCTTCATCCACACGGCGTTGCGGGCTTCCTTCTTGCCGGTGGCCGCGACATACAGGGCCGGATCGACGTGGCGGATGTCGAAGGGCCGCTCATACGACCAGTGCCGGGCCACGGGGTGGTCGAACTTGCCCAGGAGGTCCGCGGTGCTCGGAAGTGACTCCGGATCAGGAATCCCCTCCGGCATCTCCGACTGGTGCTCAATGCCGTCGTCCTCGGCCTGGAACGAGGCGATCATGGACAGGATCGGCGTGCCGTCCTGATACGCGTGCACCCGGCGCGCCGAGAAGGACCGGCCGTCCCGCAGCCGCTGCACGCCGAAGGTGATGGGCTTGTTCGCGTCGCCTGGCCGGAGGAAGTAGGCGTGCATGGAGTGTACGGTGCGGACCGGATCCACGGTTCGCATCCCGGCGATCAGGGACTGTGCCAGAACCTGGCCCCCGAAAACGCGCTGGTGCGGCTGCCGCTGCGACGGACCCATGAAGATATCCTCGTCCGTCCGGGCGCCCTCAAGCTCGCCAAGGTCCAGCAGTTCGATCAGTGAGGTGGTGGGGTCGTTCAAGGGCAATGCCTGCAATCCGGCGTCCGCTTCAGTCATGGTTTGACTCTAGACGTCGCCCCGGCACCGCTCAACCGAGGCTCAGCCGGTAGTGTTCTTAATGTGTCTGATCTCCTCACCCAGTCCTTCCGCTTTGCCGATCCCCGCGACCTCGCCGATCTCAGGACCTACGCCACGCGCGCCAAGGCCATCGACGACGGCGCCATCCGCCTCCAGGCAGCGGGCCCTGTCCTGGCCGCCTACGTCTGCGTGCTCCGGCCCCGCCTGCTGGGGGAGTCCACCCCCACCATCCTCGGCCTGCGGACCATGGCGCTGGCAGAACCGTCCACCACGGACGTCACCGTCCCGCTCGCGGCGGTCCTTGACCGGCTCGCGCGGGCAGGAGAGAACGACGCCGAACTCGCGGTCCCGCCGTCGACAGTCACCGAGTCATGGGCCGGCGTCGGAGCACCGCGCGGCGGTTGGGAGCTGATCGGTTCGGTCCCGGACGACGTCCTCAGGAAAGCCGCGGAAGCGGGCATCGCCGAGGTGGCCGGAATCGTGCCGGACAAGCCGGGCGCCCTGATTGTCAACAACGCCCGCGCCGCGGTCTGGGGTCGCGGGCTGGAGGGACTGTCCGGCCTTCCCGCCGGCGCAGCCTTCGCCGCGCTTGCACTCGGATTCCTCGGCTCCGACGAACAGCGCCTCTACCGGGCCGGCCGCTGGTTCCGTCTCAGCGGCAGCCGCGGGCATGTCCTGGCCAGGACCGGCGCCGGTCTGCCTTAGCCGGGCCTAGGCCTCAGACGGGCTGTTCACCATGGACAGTGCCGCCCGCTCCATGTAGTCCCACAGCGTGCCCTCGTACAGCGGCGGCAGCTCGAGCGAGTCAACGGCCGTGCGCATGTGGTGCAGCCAGCGGTCCTTGGCCTCGGGCGTGACCTGGAACGGGATGTGGCGCATCCGCAGCCGTGGATGGCCGCGCTCTTCGCCGTAGGTCGTGGGCCCGCCCCAGTACTGCTCAAGGAACATCAGGAAACGCCGCTTGGCCGGAGCCAAGTCCTCTTCCGGATACATCGGGCGTAGAACCGGATCGGTTGCGACGCCGTCGTAAAACACGTCAATGAGCTTCACGAACGTCTCGTGGCCGCCCACCGCATCGTAAAAGTTGTCCGTGTAGCCGGGCTGGCTGAACGGGTCATTGCGCATCAGCTGCCGGGGTGCGTTGGGCTCGGAGGGGGTGGGGATTGTCATGGCTATTCTCCGGACTTCTGCTGCGGCCCGTGCTGGGCTTCTGCCTCGAGCGGCCCGTCGCCTGGCTCATCGGCCGGAGCCACGTAGTTGCCCTGCGACCGGTTGCCCACGCGGAGGATTTCACCGTTGCGCAGGTACCAGATGGCCCCGTTGTCGTCACGGACTCGGGTGATCCGCAGGCCAATCGACTCCACGACGCCCACCACTTCGCTGGTCTCGATGACGTCGCCGATGCCGTACTGGTCCTCGATGGTGATGAAGATCCCGGCCAGGAAGTCGCGGATCAGCTGCTGGGCGCCAAAACCGATGGCGATACCCAGGATACCGACGCTTGTCAGCAGCGGTGCGACGTCCACGTCAAGGTTCTTAAGTACATAGATGCTCGTGATGACGGCGATGACCACGCCCACCACGCTGTTCAGCAGCGACCCGATGGTGTTGGCGCGCTGGACCCGCCGCTCGTGGTCGAGGGCGCGCAGGGCGGGAGCGACCCACCTGAAGTGCGGCTTCTTGAACAGCGATGTTCCGCTGGCGACACTCTTGGTGATCCGGGAGATCATGAAGCTCGCCAGCAGCCACAGGATGATGCCTGCGCCGAGGCTGATCGCTATGCCGGCGACGTCGAACCCCGTGGGTTCCAGCGAGGCCGAAGGCGTTGTAAACATGCTGTACATCTGTGGGGATGCTCCTTGCTGCTGTCCGACGGCGGCCGGGGGTATCCGCCGGTCTTCCGGCGGCGGCCTGCTCTCTGGTCGCTTTTAAGCGTAGCGGTGTATGGCGCTGGCTAACTTCCGGCCGCTGTGGTAACGGGAGAGTGCAGGACGGGAAAATTTACGCTGCGGGCGATGAAGCACAGGGCGTTGGCCTGGCGGTGCATTTCCTTGGCCAGCGCAATGTGGGCGGGGTCGGCCACTGTCACCTGCGGCCGGAGGGTCACATTTTCGAACTGCCCGCTGCCGTCGCGGTTGAGCCGCATCATGCCGGTCGCGTTGTCCTCATAGGACAGGACGACGACGCCGTGCCTGACCGCCACATGCAGGAAGGACAGCATGTGGCACTGCGCGAGAGCCGTGAGCAGCAGCTGCTCCGGGTTGTACCGGGCCCGGTCGCCGCGGAACGTGGGGTCGGCCGAGCCCTTGAGGACCGGCAGCCCCGGAATTTCGACGTCGTGGTCCCGGGAATATTCCCGGTAGGACGACGTGCCGCTTCCAAGGTTGCCGGTCCAGCGGACAGTCAGCGAATAGTGGTGCTCATCAAGGCCCATGCCGTTAGTTTAGAACGCCCGCTGTTCGGGTGCCCGCCCTTCAGGCATGAGCCGTTCAGACATGCCCGGCTCAGACGTCGGCCGCGCGCGCCCGCAGCGCGCGGGCAACGCCGTCGCGGTTTTCCAGCATCATGCGGCGCAGCGCCGCGCTTTCCTCCGGGAGGGACGCGAGGAACTCGTCGGTGCGGTCCACGGTGGCCTGCGTGGTCAGCTGCGCCGGGTAAAGCCCGACGACGATCTGCTGCGCCAGTGCAAACGTCCGCTCCGCCACGATGCCGGGGACGGCGGCGAAGTACTTCTCCGCGTACGGCTCCAGCAGTGCGGTGTCCAGCACCCGGGTAAAGCCGGTGACGGCAGAGCCCTGGATGGCGTTGGAGACCTCGCCCTTGACCACGATCGACTCCCACGCTGCCGCCTTGGCCTCTGCCGTGGGGATGGCGGCCGTCGCAAGGGCCGCCGCGTTCTGACCGCTGGAGGTGTTGTCCCGCTCCAGTTCTTCGTCGATCTGTTCCTGGCCCATCCGGCCACCCACCACGAGCGACGCCACCAGTTCCCAGCGCAGGTCCTGGTCGACCGTTAGCCCGGCCAGGGTGACCGAGCCGTCCAGCAGCCCCGCCACGTTGTCCAGCTGCGCACCGCTTCGGGCCAGCAAGGCGTAGGACTTGATGAACTGCAGCTGCGCGTCCGAGCCGCCGGGAGCTGTCGAGGCAAGCTCCCAGAGCCGGTCTCCGGCGGCCACCGACGTGGCTTCGCGGTGCTCCTCCGCCACATAGAAGGTGAGCGTGGTTGCCAGCTGCCGCAGCTGGACCAGGATCACCGACGAGTCACTCTCGGAGGCGATATTGGCCAGGATCAGATCCACGTAGCCGCGGGCCGGGCTCTCGCCGTCGCGGGCGGCGTCCCAGGCAGAGCCCCACACGAGGGTGCGCGGCAGGCTCTCGCGGAAGTCCTTCAGGTGCGACTTGGCGGTTGCCAGGGACTTTTCATCCAGCCGGACTTTGGCATAGGCGAGGTCGTCGTCGTTGAGGAGCACCAGGTCAGGCCGGCGGAGGCCGGCGAGTTCCGGCACGTCCGTCCGTTCGCCGTCGACGTCCAGCTCCTCGCGGTGGACGCGCTCCAGCTTTCCGTCGTCGGTGACGTCGTAGAACCCCACGGCCAGCCGGTGCGGGCGGATGGTGGGCTGGTCTTCCACAGCGGACTGCAGGATGGCGAAGGACGTGATGGTGCCGTCGGCGTCGACTGTCAGCTCCGGCTTGAGCGAATTCACGCCGGCGGTTTCGAGCCAGAGACGGCCCCACTGGTCCAGGTCGCGCCCGCTGGCCTTTTCCAGCTCGATCATCAGGTCGCCCAGCTCGGTGTTCTTCCAGGAGTGCTTGGCGAAGTATTCGCGGACGCCGGCCATGAACTGCTCCGGACCCACCCAGGCCACGAGCTGGCGCAGCACGGACGCGCCCTTGGCGTAGGTGATGCCGTCGAAATTGACCTCCACATCCTGGAGGTCGTTGATCTCGGCAAAGATGGGATGGGTGGTGGGGAGCTGGTCCTGGCGGTAGGCCCAGGACTTCTCCACGGAGGCGAAGGTGGTCCAGGCGCTCTGGAACTTCGTGTTCTCCACCGCGGCGAGGTGGGACATGTACTCGGCAAAGGACTCGTTGAGCCAGAGGTCGTTCCACCAGCGCATGGTCACCAGGTCCCCGAACCACATGTGGGCCAGTTCGTGCAGGACGGTGATGGTGCGGCGTTCCACCTGGGCCTCCGGAACCTTGCCCCGGAAGACGTAGCCTTCGAGGATGGTCACGGCCCCGGCGTTTTCCATGGCTCCGGCGTTGAATTCAGGGACGAAAAGCTGGTCGTACTTTTCGAAGGGGTAGGGGCAGCCGAACTGCGCTTCGAAGAACTCGAACCCCTGCCGCGTGAGCTCGAAAATGTTGTCGGCATCGAGGTACTGCATGAGGGACTTCCGGGCGAACACACCCAGCGGGACCACCCGGCCGTCGGTGCTGGTGACGTCGCTGCGCACGGACTGGTAGGGGCCGGCGATCAGCGCGGTGATGTAGGAGGACAGCCGCGGCGTGGGGCTGAACTCCCAGACCGAGCGGGCACCGCCGTCCGCCCCGGGGGAGGTCGCCACGGGAGCGGGGGTGGGGGAGTTGGAGATGACGTCCCAGTGCGAAGGCGCTGTCACGCTGAACCTGAAGGTGGCCTTTAGGTCTGGCTGTTCAAAGACGGCAAACATGCGGCGGGAGTCAGGCACCTCGAACTGGGTGTACAGGTACACCTCGCCGTCCACCGGATCAACGAAGCGGTGCAGGCCCTCGCCGGTATTCATGTAGGGGGCATCAGCCACCACGGTGAGTTCATTCTGTTCGGCAAGGTCCGGCAGCTGGATCCGGACGCCGTCGGACACCTCGGCAGGGTCGAGTTCACGCCCGTTCAGGGTCACGCTGTGGACGGTCTGCGTCACGGCGTCGATGAACGTCGAGGACCCTGGCGCTGCCGTGAACTTCACCGTGGTGGTCGAGCCGAAGACTTTCTCGCCCGTGGTCAGGTCCAGGCTGACATCGTAGGACTCGACGGTGATCAGGTCGGCGCGCTCGCGTGCTTCGGCGCGCGTCAGGTTCATGCCTGGCAAGGTTGTGCCTCCAGAGGTGTTGGTTGCCGGACAAGCCCCAGCCTGCCGGTCAGTTCGTCACTGTGAAGTCATTGTTTCATTCACCGCACCGTTGGCAAGTTGCCCGGATCACTTTCTCCGCGCCGGCGCAGGCTCAGGGGTAGCGTTAAGGCATGGGAAAGTTCGTCGATGCTGTGGACACCAAGGCACTGCGGTTCGCCATCGGTTTCCCCCTGTTGTTGGCTACTGGCTTCGCAGTCTGTGCCGTCCTCCTGCGCCCCGATCTGCCGGAGCCGTTGGCGGTCAGATGGAACGACGACGGCGGAACGGCTTTTGCGCCGTTCCCCGCCTATGTGGGGGTCGGGGCCGCCCTGATCGTCGTGGCCGGCTGGCTGGTGCTGCTGCAGGCTGTGCCCGTGTCACGGCCCACCGTGATGCGCCGCATCATGATGGGCGCCGGGCTGACTGTGAGCCTGTTTGTCACCAGCGTGCTGGCAGCGGGACTGGTGGGACAGGCCGGGGTCGCCGATGCCCGTGAGTCCAGCGTGGACGTCACAGTGCTGGCGCTGGGAAGCGGCGCCGCGCTCGCCCTGGGCGTCATCATCGGGTTCGTCTTCAAAGCGGACGAGCAGTGGACGCCGGAGGATGACCGGGCGCTGCAGCGTGCCCTCGAGCAGGAGCTCGACCCCGAACTCGCCACGGATTCCATCCGGCTCTGGGTCCACGCCCGGAGCTCCGTTTTTGTCATGATCGGCATCGCCAGCCTGTTCCCGGCCGCACTTATAGTTATCGCCGTGCCCTGGCTGGGCGCCCTGCTGGTTGCGGCGGCAATCATCGGCGCCGCGTTCCTCTTTGCGAGGATCACGGCCGACCGCAGCGGACTGAGGGTGTTCGTCGCCGGGATCCTCCGCGTCGTGGACGTTCCCGCGGCGGCCATTTCGGCCGCCGACCCGGCGGACGTGCGCGCCGCCGACTACGGGGGGTGGGGCTACCGCCACCACGGCGAAACAGCTGCCGTGCTCGTGAGCAGCGGCCCCGCCGTCGTCGTCCGGAAAACAGACGGACACCGCCTGGCGGTAAGCGGCGGAAACTCCGACTCGGCGGCCCGCCTCGCCGAGGTCCTCACGCGCGTGGCTGCCCGGGCCCGCGGCGAAGGCCGCCCTCCTTCCCAGGGCGACGGGGGCGCGTAGCTTCCTGCAGCCCATGGAGACGCAGCTAGTACTCTTGGATCCGTTGATCTGACCTGTACCAGCCCGGCCGCGCCCCGGTGCTCATGACTGAACGGAAGCTACCGTGACCACTACTCCTGCATTCCCGCGGGTCCACATCGCCACCGACCACGCCGGCATGGAGCTGAGCGCCCACCTGGTGAGCCACCTGTCCGCAAAGGGCTATGACGTGGTGGACCACGGACCGACGGAATATGACGCCCTGGACGATTACCCGGCCTTCTGCATCAATGCGGCGCTCGCGGTCGTGGCGGACCAGTCGGCCGGCGTCCATGCCCTCGGCATCGTGCTTGGCGGCTCCGGGAACGGCGAACAGATCGCCGCCAACAAGGTCAAGGGTGTCCGCGCGGCGCTGGCCTGGAACCACTCCACCGCCGTCCTGGCGCGCCAGCACAATGACGCCAACGTCGTGGCCGTCGGCGGCCGCCAGCACAGCGTCGAGGAAGCAACTGCGCTGATCGAGGCATTCCTGCAGGAGCCGTTCAGCAACGATGAGCGCCACATCCGCCGGATCGGCAAGATCGCAGCCTATGAAACCACCGGCGAGGTCGTCGAGTAGTGCCTGAAGGGCACTCCATCCACCGGCTCGCCCGCCAGTTCGGTGATGTCTTCGCCGGCCAGCCGCTTGCCGTGACCAGCCCCCAGGGCCGTTTCGCCGCCGGGGCGGCGCACCTGGACGGGCGCACGCTGCTGCGTTCGGACGCGCACGGGAAGCACCTTTTCCTGCACTTCGACCACGGAATGGTCCTGCACGTCCATCTCGGACTCTACGGTGCGTGGGACTTCGGCGGGGACAGCGAGTTCCGGGGCGCGTCCAGCATCGGCGCGCCGCGGAAGGTGGGGGAGCGGGAAGTTCCCGACGACGCCGGGGCCGAAGGCGACACATCAGGCTACGCCGGCCCGCCCGCGCCCGTCGGCGCCGTGCGCGTCCGGCTGATCGGCAGCCACGGCTGGGCCGACCTGCGCGGAGCCACCACCTGCGCGGCGATCACCGAGGCGGAAGCGGAGGCGGTGCTTGCCCGGCTCGGCCCCGACCCGCTGCACGGACCAGCTTCGCTGCACCAACCGAACCCGGTGCGGGCGGCGGATTCGCTGCATAGCGGGAGCGGCGGTCGGGAGGACTTTATCCGGCGTGTGCTGGCGCGCCGGACGCCGCTGGCGTCCCTGCTGATGGATCAGAAGGTGATTGCCGGCGTCGGGAATGTTTATCGGGCAGAAGTGCTGTTCCGCCGGCGGCTGGACCCCTGGCTTCCCGGCCGCTCGCTGACGGCGGAGGCGGCGGGCCTCCTGTGGGATGACACGGCCGCGGTGATGGCCGACGGCGTCCGCAACGGCAGGATCATCACCACGACAGCAGTTTTCTGGAGCGGATCGGATCCGTTGCCGCCGGCCGACGACGCGCATTTCGTCTACCGACGCCACGGGCAGCCCTGCCGCATCTGCGGCACTGCCGTGGCCCTGGCTGAGCACGCTGCCCGCAAACTTTACTGGTGCCCGTCATGCCAGCGTCCGGCCTGAGCCTGGCCTCTCGGCAGTGAATGCCTCCTCCGGGCCGGAATTCTCCTGGGCCCAGGTTTGTGCCAGGCGGCTTGAGCGGCACTGGCTCGCTGCACCCTCCGAAAACGGCAGGCCGGCCGATATCGTCCGTGCCATGTGTGGGGCACACGCCCAGGTCATCACCGCCGCCGAGCTGTCCGTGGGCATACGCACTTCCGGCCCGTCCCTGGCCGAGGTGCGCCGCGCGTTGTGGGACGACGCAACCCTGGTCAAGGCGTTTGGACCGCGCCGCACGGTACACCTGCTGCCGGCGGACGATCTTTCCCTGTGGACGGGGGCGCTCGGAGCCATTCCTCCAGCGGCGGCACCCAGCGGGGGATTCCTGACCGCCGCCCAGGCCGACGAAGTGGTCGAGGCCATCGCCGAGGGCCTCGGGGACGGCGAGCTGAGCGTTGATGAACTCGGTGAAGCCGTCATCGGGCGAGCCCGGGGGCCTGGGCGGGTGAACTTGTGATGCCCGCGTTCCAGGGGATGTGGCCGCGCTGGCGGGCAGCACTGGCGACGGCGGGATCCCGCGGTGTGCTGTGCTTCGGGCCTAACAGGGGCCGCATGGTGACCTACCGTAGCCCGGCCAGCATAGTGCCTGGGTTCCGGCCCGCCGATGCCGCCACTGCCTTGGCCTGGCTGGTCCGCAGCTACCTGCGCGCCTACGGACCTGCAACGCCCGCACACTTCGCGCAGTGGCTGGGTGCGTCCCGTCCATGGGCCGCCGAAGTCTTCGACTCCCTGGCCGGGGAACTGGCTCCGGCCAGGGTCGAGGAGGCGCCCGCGTGGGTGGCGCGCGGCGACACCCGGAAAGCCACGGCGAAGCCTTCCGGCATTCGGCTGCTCCCGTACTTCGACGCTTACGTCGTGGGCGGCCACCCCCGCAGCCTGCTGTTCCCCGGCGAGGCAAGCAAGCGGGCCCTGGCCAGGGGACAGGCAGGGAACTTTCCCGTCTTGCTCGCGGACGGCGTGGTCGGAGGCGTCTGGCACCTGCGTCGCGCGGGTCGCGCGGTCGAAATCACGGCCGAGCCCTTCGGCAGGCTGCGGCCGGCGCAGCTCGACGAGCTGGCATTCCAGGCGGAACGCATCGGGGCGTTTCTCGAGTCCGAATCCCGCCTGACTCTTGGCCCGGTCAACGCAGGCGGCCACGCCTGACGCGAGGAAGGCACAGCCGATGCAACGAAAAAGTCAAAGTAGGCAACGAAAAAGGGCCCCTCTGGGAGGGGCCCTTTGCTGGAGGGGACGACGGGAATCGAACCCGCGTAATCAGTTTGGAAGACTGAGGCTTTACCATTAAGCTACGTCCCCGTAAGAAAGCGTTCCGGCCGGTTGGCCTTCACTCATCTTTCGGACTGGCTGTTGAAGCCGGATATAACTAAACCTAATTCATGCCCCACGTGTCAAATGTGCAAAGCCGGCAGGTATGAACGTAGACTGTCCTGTGCATTACGGGGTGTAGCTCAGCTTGGCTAGAGCACCTGCTTTGGGAGCAGGAAGTCGCAGGTTCAAATCCTGTCACCCCGACTCTGCGGCCCGGGCCGATGGCCCGGGCAGAATTACGCGTTTGCAGAACCCCATCCAACAAAACCAGGAGTACTTAGACTGTGAAGAGCGCTGTCGAGAACCTCACCCCCACGCGGGTCAAGCTCAATGTTGAGGTCCCCTTTGAGGAATTGAAGCCCAGCATCGAAGAGGCATACAAGACTGTTGCTTCCCAGATCCAGGTCCCTGGCTTCCGGAAGGGCAAGGTCCCCTCCAAACTGATCGACCAGCGCGTCGGCCGCGGCTACGTGCTGGAGACCGCCATCAACGAGGGCCTCAATGGCTGGTACCAGGCTGCCGTTCAGGAATCGGGCATCCGCCCCCTGAGCCGTCCCGAGGTTGAGATCACCGAGGTTCCGGATCCGTCCGCAACCGACGGCGAGCTCAAGTTCCACGCCGAGGTTGACGTCCGCCCGGAGATCGAACTTCCCGACTACGCCGGCATCAAGGTTGAAGTTGCCGCTGCGGAGTCTTCCGAAGCCGACGTCGACAAGGCACTGGACGAACTGCGCGGCCGTTTCGGCACGCTGAAGTCCGTGGACCGCCCCGCTGCCGACGGTGACTTCCTCACCATTGACATCACGGCAACCATCGACGGCGCCGAGGTTGACTCGGCTTCGGGCCTGTCCTACCAGGTGGGCGCCGGCACCATGCTCGAAGGCATGGACGAGGCAGTCACCGGCCTGAGCGCCGATGAAGACGCCATCTTCGCCACCACCCTCGTGGGCGGCGACCACGCCGGCGAAGCCGCGCAGGTCAAGGTCGTAGTCAAGTCCGTCAAGGAGCGCGAGCTGCCTGAGGCCAACGACGACTTCGCCCAGTTGGCTTCCGAATTCGACACGCTGGCCGAACTGCGCGAAGACCTCGCCAAGCAGGCTGCCGACTCCAAGATCGTCGAGCAGGGCGTCGAGGCCCGCGACAAGGTCCTGGACAAGCTCGTCGAGCTCGTTGCGGTGCCCGTTCCGGAATCCGTTGTCGAAGAGCAGCTGGAAACCCACTTCAAGGCCGAGAACTCCCACGGTGAAGGCGAGCACGACACCGAAGAGCACCGCGCCGAGGTCAAGGCCAACACCGAGCGTGCCTTCCAGAACGAAATCATCCTCGACGCCATCGCCGAGAAGGAAGAAGTGGGCGTCAGCCAGAACGAGCTGATCGACTACATCGTCACCACCGCCAGCCAGTACGGCATGGACCCGAACCAGTTCGCTCAGATCATCGACCAGAGCGGCCAGGTCCCCATGATGGTCTCCGAGGTCCGCCGCCGCAAGGCGCTGGCCGTCGTTCTCGGCCAGGCTGAGGTCACGGACTCCGAGGGCAACAAGGTTGACCTGAGCGACTTCGTCCGCCCCGGCGGCGAAGAGGCTGCTGCCGCCGAAGGCGAGGCGGCAGAAGCGGCTGCAGCCGCGGTCGCCCCGAGCGACGATCCCGCTGCGGCGAAGTTCTAGTAGCTCAGATATTTCAGCAGTGAAGTTCCAGTAACTGGCAGCTGCGGACAAGCCCCCCGATCCCTGGATCCGGGGGCTTGTCCCTTTAAGCCCCGGCAACCGGGGGAACCCGGAATTTACGCGGACGATGCGGTCTGCGGCAATCGTGCGCCGTCAGCGAACAGCGCGATTCCGGAGAACAAAACCGCAGCGAAAGCGGTTAGTGTCCAAGTAGAGAAGTTCAGTGATGTCACCGTCACCAGCGAGAGGTAAGTACACATGTCACAGCAAGCAGGGGCGCCCCGCATGGCAACTGTCGATCCGGCAGCCCAGGACAACTACATCTACAACCGCCTGCTGAAAGAGCGCATCATCTGGCTTGGGTCCGAGGTCCGCGATGAAAACGCCAACGCGATCTGCTCGCAGCTGCTGCTCCTTTCCGCAGAGGATCCCAACAAGGACATCTACCTCTACATCAACTCTCCCGGCGGCTCCGTGACGGCTGGCATGGCCATCTATGACACCATGCAGTTCATCTCCAACGACGTCGTCACCGTCGCCACCGGCCTCGCCGCCTCCATGGGCCAGTTCCTGCTGTCGTCCGGCACCAAGGGCAAGCGGTACGCCACTCCGAACGCCCGCATCCTGATGCACCAGCCGTCCGGCGGCATCGGCGGCACCGCCTCGGACATCAAGATCCAGGCCGAGCTCATCCTGCACATGAAGAAAGTCATGGCGGAACTGACGGCCGATCAGACCGGTCAGACGGTGGAGACAATCCTCAAGGACAACGACCGTGACAAGTGGTTCACCGCCACCGAAGCACTGGAGTACGGCTTCTTTGACAAGATCTCCGCGCATGCCGGCTCGGTAGCCGGCGGCGGCGGAACCGCGCAGAACTAACCGGCACGTAGAGCGAACTGAATCCAGGAGTAAACAACATGAACTACAACTTCGGCTCGACTGCCGGCAACCTGCCGACCAGCCGTTACGTGCTGCCCCAGTTCGAGGAGCGCACGCCGTACGGCTTCAAGCGCCAGGACCCCTACACCAAACTCTTCGAAGACCGCATCATCTTCCTCGGCGTGCAGGTGGACGACGCCTCGGCGGACGACGTCATGGCACAGCTGCTGGTTCTGGAGTCCACGGACCCGGACCGCGATATCACCCTGTACATCAACTCGCCGGGCGGCTCGTTCACCGCCATGACCGCAATCTACGACACGATGACGTACATCCGCCCGGAAATCCAGACCGTCTGCCTGGGCCAGGCCGCCAGCGCTGCTGCCGTCCTGCTCGCTGCGGGAACACCCGGCAAGCGGCTTGCCCTGCCCAACGCCCGCGTGCTGATCCACCAGCCTTCGCTGTCCGGCGGCCAGGGTGGTCAGGCTTCCGACCTTGAGATCCAAGCAGCCGAGGTCATGCGGATGCGCTCTTGGCTCGAGGACACCCTGGCCAAGCACTCCGGCCGGACGCCGGAGCAGGTCAACAACGACATCGAGCGCGACAAGATCCTTACCGCTGCCGAGGCCATGAATTACGGCCTGATTGACCAGGTTCTGGATTCGCGCAAGATCAAGCCGCAGGCGATTGTCAGGTAAGAGGCTGTTCCCGGCGCCGGTGAGGTTCAGATTTTTGGGCCGCACCGGCGTTCGGTTTCCACCCCTCGGGCCGAATGTGACCTAGAGTGGATGTAATCACGGCCCGATCCGGGAGGAGATGTCCGTGATTCAAGCAACCGGTGCACAGCTGCAGCTCGCAGCAAGATACTAAGGGGTTCACATATGGCTCGGATTGGCGAGAGCACGGATCTGCTCAAGTGCTCTTTCTGCGGAAAGAGCCAGAAGCAGGTGCGCAAGCTCATTGCCGGGCCCGGCGTCTATATCTGCGACGAGTGCATTGAGCTCTGCAACGAGATCATTGAAGAAGAGCTCGCGGAAGTAGCCGATCTGGGCAGTTTCGAACTGCCCAAGCCCCGGGAGATCTTCGACTTCCTGCAGGAATACGTCATCGGCCAGGAACCCGCCAAGCGGTCCCTCGCCGTCGCCGTCTACAACCACTACAAGAGGATCCAGGCCGGCCACGCCCCCAAGAGCGGCAGCCTTGCGGACGGCGTCCATCACGACGACGTCGAAATCGCAAAGTCCAACATCCTCCTGATCGGCCCTACCGGCTGTGGCAAGACCTACCTGGCGCAGACCTTGGCGCGCCGGCTGAACGTGCCGTTCGCCGTTGCCGACGCCACGGCCCTCACCGAGGCCGGCTACGTTGGCGAGGACGTCGAAAACATTCTGCTCAAGCTCATCCAGGCCGCGGACTACGACGTCAAGAAGGCCGAACAGGGCATCATTTACATCGACGAGATCGACAAGATCTCACGGAAGAGCGAGAACCCCTCGATCACCCGTGATGTCTCCGGGGAGGGCGTCCAGCAGGCCCTCCTCAAGATCCTCGAGGGCACCGTCGCGTCGGTTCCGCCGCAGGGCGGGCGCAAGCACCCGCACCAGGAATTCATCCAGATCGACACCACCAATGTCCTCTTCATCGTCGCTGGTGCCTTCGCAGGCCTGGAGGACATCATTGGTTCGCGGTCCGGACGCAAGGGCATCGGTTTCGGAGCGCCGCTGAACGAGGTCAAGAACAACACCGACTCCTACGGCGAAGTGATGCCGGAGGACCTGCTCAAATTCGGACTCATTCCGGAGTTCATCGGCCGCCTGCCGGTCATCACGACCGTGTCAAACCTGGACCGTCCCGCGCTGATCCAGATTCTTTCCACTCCCAAGAACGCCCTGGTGAAGCAGTACCAGAAGATGTTCCAGCTGGACGGCGTTGAACTCGTGTTCGACGACGCCGCGCTGGACCTCATCGCCGACCAGGCCCTGGAGCGGGGAACCGGCGCCCGCGGGCTCCGCGCCATCATGGAGGAAGTCCTCCTGCCGGTGATGTTCGACCTGCCCAGCAGGGACGACATCGCCAGCGTGGTGATCACGGCCGACGTCGTAGCCAAGAAGGCGCAGCCCACCATGATCGCCCACGACGTCGTGGCCAAACGGCGGAATAAATCCGCCTAGTTCGTCGCTGTCGCTGATGGTGTGCCTGCGGTACACCATTCCACGCTGACCTCCACGTGATGCACCTGCGCGATGCATCTGCGCGCCGCCGCCCGTTCTCTTTGCGCGGCGTGCCCACCACGACCAGAGAAGGAAACACCCATGACTGAAACCACTTCCAACAAGGCCGACTTCTGGTTCGATCCGCTCTGCCCCTTCGCATGGATCACTTCCCGCTGGATCGGCGAGGTGGAAGGCGTCCGTGACATCGCCACCGAGTGGCACGTGATGAGCCTTTCCGTGCTGAACGAGGGCCGGGACCTGGATCCCAAGTACCGCGAAGCCATGGACAAGGCTTGGGGGCCGGTCCGGGTGATCATCGCCGCCCAGGAACAGCACGGCGACCACGTGGTCAAGGCGCTCTACGACGCCATGGGATCGCAGATCCACGACGGCGGCCAGAAAGACTTCTCGATCGTCATCAGCAAGGCACTCGCCGAGTGCGGTCTGCCGGCGGAACTGGCCGCGGCCGCAGAGTCCGACGCATTCGACGTCCAGCTGCGAGCCAGCCACGAGCAGGGCATCTCCCTAGTGGGCCAGGATGTCGGGACGCCCGTGGTGGCCTTCAACGGCACCGCGTTCTTTGGCCCCGTGCTGACCCGCATTCCCCGCGGCGAGGAGGCCGGCCGGCTGTGGGACGCCACGGTCACCCTCGCGTCCTACCCGCACTTCTTCGAGATCAAGCGGAGCAGGACCGAGAGCCCGGCCTTCGGCTAAGCCCTACGGCCTCTACGACCAGCGTTGATGCGCCAAGAGCCCCGTAGAACTACATCAGAGTAGTTCTGCCGGGGCTCTTGCGCATCCAATCTAGGGGGACAACAATAGTTCTTACCCACTTCGAAAGAAGAGGGACGCAAGAACCAAAGATTCAGTGACACTCATCCGACGCAGCCTTCGGCAAAGTCAGATGATGGCTACCAGTGACAAGGTAGGAAGACCTGAAATTTCCGAGGATCTTGCCAGACTGTCAAAGATGTCACCGGACAGCCGAAAAGTCGAAGCCCCACCAACCGCAAAACGCTGATGGGGCTTCCCCTTTGTCCAAAACACGTTGACCCAAAACACGTTGCCCCCAGAGCTTGCCCGAACTGCCCGGTCAGGTGTGTCCATGAGCAGTGCACCAATCGCGGACTACGCCCTCCTGTCCGACTGCTGCTCCGGTGCGCTGGTGACTACGGCCGGCTCCGTGGACTGGCTCTGCTTCCCCCGTTTCGACAGCCCCTCGGTGTTCGGCCGTATCCTCGGCCCCGAGGCGGGATTCTGGTCGATCCGGCCCGCCGGTGCCCACTCCTCAACCCGGCGCTACCTCGGACCCACGCTGGTCCTGGAAACCACCCACACTACCGCCGAGGGATGCGTGACCGTCACGGATGCCCTCGCCCTCGGTGACGGTCGGCGGGGCCACGAGCTCGGTGCGGACTCTCCGGGCAGCTTACTGCGACAGGTGTCATGCACGCAGGGCTCCGTTGACGTCGACGTCGTCCTTTGCGCTCGACCCGACTATGGCCTCGCCCGACCCCAGCTCAGCCCAGCCGACGGCGGCCTCCTGCTCCGCGCGGGAGATGCGGTGTTGTCGATCTCGACCCCGGCGGCCTTCCAGCTCAATACAGACCCCGACACCGGCACTGCGCAGGCACGCCTCGCCCTCCGCGCCGGAGACGTTGTCGGCTTTGCCCTCCACTCTTCGCCCTCCGCAACAGCGGCCCGCGGGAGCCGGACCCCGGCGTTCTGGAGCCAGGATGACATCGCACGCAGGCTCGAGGACACCGTGGAAGGCTGGACCAGCTGGTCCGGGATGCACCAGAACTACCGCGGCACGTGGCAAGAGCTTGTGGCCGGCAGCGGACGGATTCTGCAGGCGCTGACCTACTACCCAAGCGGCGCCATCGTGGCAGCCCCCACCACGTCGCTGCCGGAGGTGGTAGGCGGCACGCGCAACTGGGACTACCGCTACAGCTGGATCCGGGACGCCAGCATGACCCTGCAGGCCCTGTGGGTGGCGGCCTGTCCGGACGAGGCCGGGAAGTTCTTCCAGTTCCTGGCGACAGCGGCCGCCGGCCAACTGGCCGGCGGCGAGGAACTGCAGATCATGTTCGGCATCGGCGGTGAACGGGAGCTCCCCGAACGCGAACTCGCACACCTGCCGGGCTGGCGCGCCAGCGCTCCGGTCCGGGTGGGCAACGGCGCCTGGAACCAGCGCCAGCTCGACGTCTATGGCGAGCTTCTGGACGCCGCCGCCACCTTGCCGCAGTATCTCGCGGAGCTGGCACCGGAAACACGGAAGTTCCTTGCCGACGCCGCGGACACGGCCGCCGCGGGCTGGCGGTCCGCCGATCACGGCATCTGGGAAGTCCGCGGGGAGCCGCGCCACTACCTACACTCCAAGCTCATGTGCTGGGTGGCCGTGGACCGCGCCATCTCCCTCGCCGGAATCCTGCAGTCAACCGAAAGGGTCCCGCGCTGGACGGAAGCGCGGGACGCGATTGCGGCGTCCATCCGCGCCGAGGGGTGGAGCGAGGCAGCGAACGCCTACACACAGGCTTACGGTTCTGATGACCTTGATGCTTCGGCCCTGATGCTCTCGATCGTCGGATTCCTGCCGGCAGATGATCCGGGCATTGTCGCCACGATTGAGGCGATCGAGGAGCGCCTCACGGACCCTCGCGGCCTCGTGTACCGCTACCTGGCCGACGACGGCATGGCAGGAGAGGAGGGCACGTTCCTGCTGTGCACCTTCTGGCTGGCACACGCCCTCGCCCTCGCCGGACGCACCCAACGCGCCCGTGCCGTCTTCGAGCGGGCGGCCGCGTTCGCCACGGACCTGGGCCTGATGGCCGAAGAGGTCGCTTCGGACAGCAGCGAGCTCCTGGGTAACTTCCCGCAGGCATTCAGCCACATCGGCCTCATCAATGCGGCCTGGGCGATCAGCGAAGCCGAGGACCGGGCGGCGGCACGCCCCTGATCCGGCCGGCCCCTGACCCGGGCGGGTGACCCCGGAGACGAGCAAGGGCGCCGGCCAGGTTTCCTGGCACGGCGCCCTCGTCACGCTCCGGGGGTTGGACTCACAACATCAGCCCTCCGGACAGGCGTCAGGCCTGGGCGGGCTCCTCGGCCGGGGCCAGTTCCACGCCGCTTACCGTCAGTTCGCCGTCGCCGGTCTCCAGTGTGATCTCCTGAGCGTTTGCTGCAGCCTTGAGGTCGCCGAGCCCGGCCTGGAGCTGGGCAACGAGAGATGCATTGGCCGTAATGGTCGCGGCGAGCACTTCGGTGCGCTGCTTGACCTTGGCCTCGGACTTCGCCTTCCGGATGCCGCTCAGGGCAATCCCCACAGTGCCGAGCATGGTTGTGTCGCCACCGCTGATCTCCGGCGCAGCCGGCCATGCGGCGCGGTGCACGGAGCCCGTCCGCCACCAGCTCCAGACCTCTTCCGTGGCGAAGGGCAGGAACGGGGCGAAGAGCCGCAGCAGCGAGTCCAGCGTGGTGGCCAGCGCGGCCAGCACGGAGGCCTGCTCGGTCTCGCCGGCGGCACCGTAGGCGCGGTCCTTGATCAGCTCGACGTAATCGTCGGTGAACTGCCAGAAGAACGACTCGGTGATCTGCAGGGCCCGGGCGTAGTCGTAGTTGTCGAACGCCTTGGTGGCCTGGGCAACCACGTCGGAGAGCTGGGCCAGCACTGCGCGGTCCAGGGGGTTGGTCAGCACGGACAGGTCCGTGGAGACCACCGAGTTCTCCGTCGCACCCAGGTTCAGCACGAACTTGGAGGCGTTGAGCAGCTTGATGGCCAGGCGGCGGCCAATCTTCATCTGCGCGATCTCGTACGCGGTGTCGGCGCCGAGCTTGGCGGAGGCGGCCCAGTAGCGGACGGCGTCGGAGCCGAATTCGTTCAGGACGTCCGTCGGCACCACCACGTTGCCCTTGGACTTGGACATCTTCTTGCGGTCCGGGTCCAGGATCCAGCCGGAGATGGCGGCGTGCTTCCACGGCGCGCCGTTCTGGAGGGCGTCCGCGCGGACGGCGGAGGAGAACAGCCACGTGCGGATGATGTCGTGCCCCTGCGGCCGGAGGTCGAACGGGTAGACCTTGCCGAACAGGTCCTCGTCCCGGCTCCAGCCGCCGACGATCTGCGGGGTCAGCGAGGACGTGGCCCAGGTGTCCAGGACGTCGGCGTCGCCCGTGAAGCCGTTGGGCTGGTCGCGCTGGGACTCGTCGAAGCCGGGCGCGGCGTCCGCGGCGGGATCGACGGGCAGGGACTCGTCGGACGGCAGTACCGGGTGGTCGTAGTCCGGGTTGCCCTGGGCGTCCAGCGGGTACCAGACCGGGATCGGCACGCCGAAGAAACGCTGGCGGGAGACGAGCCAGTCGCCGTTAAGACCGGCGATCCAGTTCTCGTAGCGGGAGCGCATGAAGGACGGGTGGAAGTTGATTTCCTGGCCGCGGCCGATCAGGCGTTCGCGGCGGTCCTCGTCGCGGCCGCCGTTGCGGATGTACCACTGGCGGGACGTGACGACCTCGAGCGGCTTGTCGCCCTTTTCGAAGAAGTTCACCGGGTGGGTGATCTTCTTGGGCTCGCCGTCCAGCAGACCGGCCTCGGTGAGGAGCTCCACCACGGCCTCCTTGGCCGAGAAAACGGTCTTGCCGGCGATGGCGGCGTACGCTTCACGGCCGGCGTCGGTGGTGATCCACTCCGGGGTGTCGGCCAGGATGCGGCCGTCGCGGCCCACAATCGCACGGGTGGGAAGCTGCAGTTCACGCCACCAGGTGACGTCCGTCAGGTCGCCGAAGGTGCAGACCATGGCAATGCCGGAGCCCTTGTCCGCCTTGGCCAGCGGGTGCGCCTTGACCTCCAGTTCGACGTCGAAGAGGGGGGACTTCACGGTCTTGCCGAACAGCGGCTGGTAGCGCTCGTCGTCGGGGTTTGCCACCAGCGCGGCGCAGGCCGCAAGCAGTTCGGGACGGGTGGTCTCGACGTAGATCTTCTCGCCGTTGGCGGTGAAGAACGGGTAGCGGTAGTACGCGCCCGGCACTTCGCGGTCCTCGAGCTCGGCCTGGGCCACTGCGGTGCGGAACGTGACATCCCACAGCGTGGGGGCTTCGGCCATGTACGCGTCGCCGGCTGCCAGGTTCGCGAGGAAGGCGCGCTGGGACACCGCACGGGAGGTGTCATCGATCGTCCGGTAGGTCAGGTCCCAGTCGACGGACAGCCCGAGGGTCTGGAACAGGTTCTCGAACACCTTCTCGTCCTCAACGGCGAGTTCCTCACAGAGGTCGATGAAGTTCTGCCGTGAGACGACGTCGAAGTCGCGCTGGTTCTTGGCCGGCTGTGCCGGCGGCCGGTAGGCGGCGTCGTAGGGGATGGCCGGATCGCAGCGGACACCGTAGTAGTTCTGCACGCGGCGCTCGGTGGGCAGGCCGTTGTCGTCCCAGCCCATCGGGTAGAACACGTTCTTGCCGGTCATGCGCATGTAGCGGGCCTGGACGTCCGTGTGCGTGAAGGAGAACATGTGGCCCACGTGGAGGGAGCCTGACGCCGTCGGCGGGGGAGTGTCAATCGAGTAGACCTGCTCCCGGGTGGTGTCCGGGTTGAATTTGTAGGTTCCTTCGTCCAGCCAGCGCTGCGTCAGGGCAGCCTCAAGGCCTTCAAGGGCCGGCTTGTCGGGAACGTTGATGGGGGCGGTGGCGGGCGTGTCTGTACCCTGCATTGATTCAGCCATGGGCCAATTGTTTCATGCCCCGCAGCGGGAGCCTGCAGCGGGGCCTCCTGACAGTACTGCAGTAGCATGCCGCCTATGGCGAATGCAGGCGGTTCATTCCAGATTAAGCGCATCTATGACGATCCCGCGGACGACGACGGCTGCCGGGTTCTGGTGGACAGGCTCTGGCCGCGCGGCGTCACCAAGGAGCGGGCCGGCCTTGAGCTCTGGCTCAAGGAAATCGCGCCGTCGCCGCCCCTGCGGCAGGAATTCGCCCACATGCAGGAGCGTTTCGCGGATTTCCGGGCGCAGTATGAGGACGAACTGGAGGACAATCCCGCGGTGGAGCAGCTGCTGGACCTGGCGGCGCGGCACAAGAGGGTGACGCTGCTGTACGCGGCCAAGGATCCGGAAGTGAATCACGCCCGGGTGCTGCTGGAGTTCCTGCAGCAGAGGAGTTCCTAGGAGTGGACGGCGGGTGCTGCACTTGGATGGTGACGCAGCTGCGGGTTGTAGCGACCGTGGGTGGCTTCCTCGGTGACATGTCGACATGGCAGGCACTGTCACGCTTTCCTGCGCGGAGATCACCTTGATCAATTCTTTGCGATAAAACGCGTGAATCTTGAGGCTCCGGCGTGATATTCGAGGCGGAGCTGCGATTACTCCGATGTGGACCGACGTCCATGATTTGTCTTCAAGTTTTCTGACAAAGGAGGATTTCATGTCGTTCTTTACCGCATTGGTGACCAGTAAAATCGCGGCAGGGGTGCTAGCAGGCGGCACCCTGGCCGCAGGAGGAACAGCCGCGGGAGCCTACACCGGGACACTGCCTGCCCCGCTGCAGCAAAGTGCCCATGAGCTCATCGGCGCCCCCGCCGCTGCCCACCCTTCCCAGGCAGCGGATCACACGGCTGGCGCCGACTCTCATGGGAAGGACGCCCGGCCTTCTGACGCCCCCTCGCCGAACCCCAGCGCAACGCCGGCCGGCCCCGACGCCACCGGTCCGGCCGGGTTCGGATTGTGCAGGGCGTTCACCAAGGGAGGACTGGATTCAACCTCAACCGCTTACAAATCCTTGGCCGCGGCGGCCGGCGGTGCCGGCATCGCCGGGTACTGCAAGACCGTGGCAACGCCTGGTGAATCAGCCGGGCACCGGCCCGAGACACCTGGGAACTCAGGAAAGGCTGAGGATGGGAAGGCCAAGGCGCATCCGCCGGCCCACGCCTAGCGCGGGCTGTCCCACAAGCCTGCCACGGCCGGAAAACCCTAAGCCCGGCGGCCAGGTAATGCCCGGGCGGCGGGGGACGGACCCGATCAATGACGATCTTGTGGCCTCCGGCCACGGGGACGATGCATCGTTCTTCGCCGCCGTCTACCGGACCTACTCCCCGGTAGTCGCCGGTTACCTGAGGGCAGGCGGGGTGGACGATCCGGAAGGGGTGACCCACGACGTGTTCCTGGCGCTGTACCCGAGGCTGAGGTCGGTCCACGGCGGGGCCCAGGGCCTGAGGACTTTGATCTTCTCCATCGCCCATGCCCGTTCCGTGGACCACCACCGCCGCCGCCACAGCAGACCTGCCCTGGTCGAATACGACCCGGACCGCGACCGCCGCCGGGCCACATCCGCCGAAGATGATGCCCTCGATGGCAGCCCTGAGGCCAACGCCCTGGCGATGCTCGAAGGCCTGAGCGAGGATCACCGGGAAGTGCTTCGGCTGCGCATCATCGCGGAGTTGTCCGTGACCGAGGTCGCGGACATCATGCATAAGTCCCCAGGGGCCATAGCCCAGCTGCAGTACAGGGCACTGAAGAGCTTGCGGAATCAACAGATGGCAAAGGACGGGGTGGCGCCATGACCACCGGATACACAGTTCACGACGAGCACGTCGTCGACCTATTCCTGCTTGAAGCAGAAGCGGATGACACGACTGACCTGAAAGCAGCGCTGCTGGAGCTGCGCTCCTTCGCGGCCGGCCCACCCGTCGAACCATCTGCGAAGCTGGCCGAGCTCATGGAAACCGGACCGGCCGCCGACCTGGATGCCCAGCGGCAGCGCAGACACCGCCGTACGGCCGTCACTGCCCTGGCGGTGGCCGCATCCATGGGGATCGGCGCCGCCACCGTGGCTGCAGCCGACCCCGGCTTCCGGGAGAAAGCCCAGGAAACCATCACCACAGTGATCGACACCCTCACCCGCGGCCACTCCGGACGGACGACACCCGCCCCCGCTTCACCGGAGGCACCAGGCCATGCCCCCGACCATCCGACACCTGCCCCGAACGTGCCGGGGCGCTCCGGGAAGGAAATCGCCTCACCCGCCACCGGGGCAGGGAACTCCGGCCACGACAACCTGCCAACGGTCACCCCAGGTTCACCTCCGGAGACCACACCGGCCAAGGGAACGGAGAGCCACCCGGCAGGCCTCGATCACCAGAACACGCCAAACCGGACCCGACCCGCAACCCCGTCCACCGGTCCGCACAGCTAACACACAGGCCAGGTCCTTGCGGGCCGCTCCCGTGCGAAGCCGCGGAGGGCTCATGACAAAGACAAGGCCCAGCGTAAGTCCACGGCCGGGCCAATAACTTTCCATACCGGGCGCCGCACCTCAGTGCCGCCCGCCGAGAGGCAACGCCATGAATAACGAATATGAGTACAAGACAGTCGTCGTGGACCGCCGCCCCCGGCGGCAAGCCAAGGAGCTAAAAAAGCTGGCCAAGGATGGCTGGGAAGTTGTCTCCGTCAGGCCACGGACAGCGCTCTCATGGGGGAGCACCACAGACGACGCCACGCTCAGACGCATCCGCCAATGAACATTGAGGAGTTCCTAGGAGTGGACCGTCGCTGAACCCTGCCGCTGGATGGCGTTAGGGTGGTGCCATGACTGAGGTTTCGAACAAAAAAGCAGCTGTAGTTACCGGTGCGAGCACCGGCATCGGGGAAGCGACTGTCCGGGCGCTGAGGGCCGAAGGGTGGACTGTCTATGCGGTGGCCCGGCGCCAGGACCGGCTGGCCGCGCTGGAAGCCGAGACGGGCGCCGTCGGCATTCCGGCCGACATCGCCGAAGACGCGGACGTCGCCAAACTCCTGGCCGAAGTGACCGCGGCCGGCGGGATCGACACCCTGATCAACATCGCCGGCGGCGCCCGCGGGGCCGATCCCGTAGGACAGGCGCAGACGGACGACTGGGAGTGGATGTACCGCGTCAACGTCATTGGCACCATGAAACTCACCCGAGCGTTCCTGCCCATGCTTCGGGAACACGGCGAGGGCACGGTGCTGAACCTGACGTCCACGGCCGGGCTCGCGGCCTACGAGGGCGGCGCCGGCTACAACGCCGCCAAGTTCGCCCAGCACGCCGTGACCGGAGCCCTCCGGCTGGAGGAGGCCGAAAACAACGTCCGCGTGATCGAGGTCGCCCCCGGCCTGGTCCATACCGAGGAGTTCGCCCTCAACAGGCTGGGCGACCCCGCCGCCGCCAGCAAGGTCTACCAGGGCGTGGAAAAACCGCTGACGGCCGAGGACGTTGCGGATGTGGTGCGGTACGCGGTGTGTGCGCCGCACCATGTCAACCTGGATCAGATCGTGATCCGGCCCGTGGCGCAGGCGTCCAACTACAAGCTGATCCGCAAGCAGGCATAACGGCACCGGACGTTCACCCGGGATTCGTGCGGATGTCGGGAAGTGGTGGCCGGCTGTTGGCAACCGGCCACCACGGTGGCACGTGCACCTGCACACCACCAGAGTGGAGAACACCACATGCACACCCCGACGACGCTTGGCGCTGCCGTACTCAGCGCAGCCCTGCTCCTCGCCGTCCCGTCCCACGCACTGGCTGCGGACACCAACCCCCAGGGCGGCGACAACCACTTCGACCTCCAGGCCCACCGGGGCGGGCTGGGGCTCACGGTCGAGTCCACCCTTCCTGCCTTCGCCAAGGCGCTGGAAACCGGCGTCAGCACGCTTGAGCTTGATCTCCAGATCACCAGGGACGGGCGCGAAGTCATCACGCACGACCGCAAGATCAGCGACAAGAAGTGTGCCGACACCGCCCCCGTGACGCCGGCGGATCCGCAGTTCCCGTACGTCGGCAAGTACGTCAAGGACCTCACGTTCGGCCAGGTCCGCAGCCTCGACTGCGGCACGCAGACGCTGCCGCAGTTCCCCGGCCAGCAGGCCGCTCCGGGCGAGAAAATGCCCACCCTGGCGGAGGTGTTTGCCCTCGTGGATTCGTACCGCGCCAGCCAGGTGAGGTTCAACATCGAAACGAAGGTCGAGGCCGGCGCGCCGGAACAGACAGCACCCCGTCAGCAGTTCGTGGACGTTGCCCTGCGGGAGATCAAAGCCGCGAACATGCAGCACCGTGTGTCCGTCCAGAGCTTCGACTGGGGCGCGCTGCGCCTCGTGCAGCAACAGGATCCGCAGATCCGCACCGTTGCCCTGACCAACAAGGACTTCCTCCAGGCGGGCCAGCCCGGAAGCTCGCCCTGGCTCGGCGGCATCGACTCCGACGACTTCGGCGGGGACCTCGTGGCCTCGGCCCACCACCTCGGATTCGACGCGATCTCACCGGTGCACGGCACCCCGCAGAACGGCACCGTGCTGGACGCCAGCTACGTTCCGTACGTCACCCCGGACATGGTCAAGCGCGCCCACGCGGCCGGGATGCAGGTCATCCCCTGGACCGTGGACGACAAGCCCACCATGCGCGCCCTGATCGCAACCGGCGTTGACGGAATCATCACCGACTACCCGGACCGACTCCGCGAGGTCATGGGTGAGTCCGGCATGAAGCTCCCGCAGAGCTTCCAGCCTGTTCCCGGACACTAACGGGAGCGCCCCGGCCTAGCCGGCTGCCGGGATGCCCAGCGTGGCCATCACGGCGGCATGGTCGGTTCCGGGAACGCGGTGCACCGCGTAGCCGGAGCTACCGATATGCGGGCTAGTCACCAGGTGGTCGATGGCGATGCCGGGCAGCGGGAATCCCTGCAGGGGCCAGGTGGGTTCCATCGGCCAGGTGGGGATGAGCCTGCCGCCGGACGCCGTCCCCACGTCAACCATCTTCCGTCCGCCCGGACCGCCGTCCAGAACGCTCCGGAACTCGGCGTGGTCGTACGTGGCGTTGAAATCCCCGATCAGCAGCATGTTGCCGGGCCCAGTGGGCCCGGCAACATCAGACCGAGTCCGGCCGATGAGCTCGCCCAACGCCGCAAGGTCGCTCCGCCACTGGCCGACCCGGACGTCCACCGGCGGCAGCGCATGAACGTTCGTCACGTCGAGGGTGGCCGCGTGTCCGGCGTCCTGCAGCTGGAGCCGAACCGTGCGGATCTGGAAGGGAGTGTCCGGCACGAGGCCTACGGCCTGCATCGGGTACTTGGAATACGTCGCGCTGCCGGCGCCGTTATCCGTGGGGCTGCTGATTTTGTGCGGCAGGAGGCCACCCAGCCCCTCGGCCGCCAGCCGGTTCTCAAGGGCCTGGGTGTGCTCCTGGACGGTCAGCAGGCCCACGCCGTTCTCCCGGACCAGCCGGACGATTTCGGCCGCGTCCGCCTTGCCGAACCGGGAATTGATGGTCATGGCCGTCAGCTGGACGGTCGGGCCGGCAGGGCCCGGGGAAGAGGCCCCGGCGTCAGCCCGGCCGGCGTCGGGCGGCCAGAGCCAGAACAGCTGTGCCGCCAGCATGACGGCGGCAGCGGCCATGACCAGGACGCGGCGGCTCAGCAGGGCAAGCGCCAGGGCCGCGATGGCCGGAATCACCATCCACGGCGTGAAGGACAGCAGCTGGACCACGGGCGTCGGCCACTCCGCGGGGACGGCCCGGAAGATCGACAGGGACGCCACAGGCAGGAGCACGGCGAACGCCAGCAACTGCCAGACAACGGACCTTCGGCGCTTCGAACCGGAAGCGGCGCGTCTCGAACCTGAAGAGGCGCGGGCCGCAGGAGCCGGAGAGCGTTCGGGAGGGTTCCTGTCGGCGTCGGTCATGGGATCGAGTCTAGGCACGAGCGGTTCGCCATGCGGCGTTTTACGGCGGCTCACCGGTTATGGAGTCCGCCAGCACAGCCGTTAGACTGGTGGCATCAGCTTTGACCCGGCCATCACCGGTGAGCTTCCGGAAGAACGCCCGGCGTGCCGCAAGGCGCACCAGGCCAGTAGAACCGGACGGGTAAGCCCGTCACAGCAGCAATGAGCGGCCGACGCCGGAACTCCTGTTGGGGGACCGGTGCCGGTAAGTGAGGTGGTACCGCGGTACCGGGTTGCATTGTCCAACGCTGTTGGACACTAGCGCACGGGCCGTCCTCGCATCCTGAATGAATCCACTTGTTCACAGCTCAACCCAGGATGTCGAGATGACCTATTACCCCAAGGCCTCAGCCGCACCGTCCGGTGCAGGCGCCAAAACCTCAGGCGTGTCCGCCTCCGTGAGGTTCCCGGAGATCGAAGAACGCATCCTCAAATACTGGGACCAGGACGGCACGTTCCAGGCAAGCATCGACCAACGCCCTGCCGACCTTCCCGGCGGCGCCCCCGGCAGCAACGAATTCGTCTTCTACGACGGCCCTCCCTTCGCCAACGGCCTACCGCACTACGGACACCTGCTGACCGGCTACGCCAAGGACCTTGTGGGCCGCTACCAGACCCAGCGCGGCAAACGCGTGGAGCGCCGCTTCGGCTGGGACACCCACGGCCTGCCCGCCGAGCTGGAAGCCATGAAGCAGCTGGGCATGACGGACAAGACCCAGATCGAGGCCATGGGCATCGACAAGTTCAACGACGCCTGCCGTGCCTCCGTCATGAAGTACGCCAACGAGTGGAAGGCGTACGTCACCCGCCAGGCCCGCTGGGTGGACTTCGACAACGACTACAAGACGCTCAACGTCGAGTACATGGAGTCCGTGCTCTGGGCCTTCAAGCAGCTGCATGAGAAGGGCCTGACCTACAACGGCTACCGCGTGCTGCCGTACTGCTGGAAGGACGAGACGCCGCTGTCCAACCATGAGCTGCGCATGGACGACGACGTCTACAAGAACCGCCAGGACCAGACCGTCACAGTGACGTTCCCCATCGCGGCAGGGGAGTCCGGGCTCTCCCGGCAGCTGGCAGGGGTCCAGGCGCTCGCCTGGACCACCACCCCGTGGACCCTGCCCACCAACCTGGCGCTCGCCGTCGGGCCTGACATCACCTACGCCGTGCTGCCCGCCGGACCCAGCGGCATCAAGGCCGCCTCGCCGGAAACGCCGGTGACCGGCAGCTTCCTGCTCGCGGCCGACCTGCTGGACACGTACGCGAAGGATCTGGGGTACGACGACGGCGCTGCCGCGGCCGCCGCGGTCACCTCCACCCACACGGGTGCCGAGCTCGACGGACTCCGGTACGAGCCGCTCTGGCATGACTTCAGCGACACCGAAAAGTTCGGCACCGAGAACGCCTGGCGGATCCTCGTGGCCGACTACGTCACCACCACCGACGGCACCGGCATCGTCCACCAGGCACCCGCCTACGGTGAGGACGACCAGAAGGTCTGCGAGGAAGCCGGCATCCCGGTGATCCTGTCCGTGGACGAAGGCGCCAAGTTCCTGCACCTGTTCGCGCACGGCGACCTGCACGACATCGCCGGGCTGCACGTTTTCGAGGCCAACAAGCCCATCACCCAGGTGCTGCGCGCCCAGGGCCGGCTGGTCCGCCAGGCCAGCTATGAGCACAGCTACCCGCACTGCTGGCGCTGCCGCAACCCGCTGATCTACCGCGCCGTGTCCTCCTGGTACGTGGAGGTCACCAAGTTCCGGGACCGCATGTCCGAGCTGAACCAGGAGATCAACTGGATCCCCGGGAACGTCAAAGACGGCCAGTTCGGCAAGTGGCTCGCCAACGCCCGCGACTGGTCCATCAGCCGCAACCGCTACTGGGGCAGTCCCATCCCCGTCTGGCAGTCCACCGACCCCGAATACCCGCGGACCGACGTCTACGGTTCCCTGGCCGAGATCGAAGCCGACTTCGGCCGCCTGCCGCTGAACAAGGACGGCCAGGTTGACCTGCACCGTCCGTTCATCGACGAGCTGACCCGCCCCAACCCGGACGACCCCCGCACCCCCGAGGAGGGCCAGTCCGTCATGCGCCGCGTCGAGGACGTCCTGGACGTCTGGTTCGACTCCGGCTCCATGCCCTACGGGCAGGTCCACTACCCGTTCCAGAACGAGGCGTGGTTCGACACCCACAACCCCGCCGACTTCATCGTGGAGTACATCGGTCAGACCCGCGGCTGGTTCTACATGCTGCACATCCTGTCCACCGCTTTGTTCGACCGGCCGGCCTTCCGCAACGTGATCAGCCACGGCATCGTGCTGGGCTCGGACGGGCAGAAGATGTCCAAGAGCCTGCGCAACTACCCGGACGTCTCCGAGGTCCTGGACCGCGACGGCTCCGACGCCATGCGCTGGTTCCTGATGTCCAGCCCCATCCTGCGCGGCGGCAACCTGGTGGTCACCGAACAGGGAATCCGCGACGGCGTCCGCCAGGTCATCCTGCCGCTGTGGAACGTGTACAGCTTCTTCACGCTGTACACCAACGCGGCCAAGGGCGGTGACGGCTACGACGCGCAGCTGCGCTACGACGGCTACTCCGACACCCTCGACCAGTACCTGCTGGCCAACACCGGGGACCTGGTCCGGAACATGACCGCGCAGCTGGACAGCTACGACATCTCCGGCGCCTGCGACGAACTGCGCAGCTACCTGGACATGCTGACCAACTGGTACGTCCGCCGCAGCCGCCAGCGCTTCTTCGACGAGAACGTTGACGCCTTCGATGCGCTGTACACGGCGCTGGAGGCCGTCAGCCGCGTGTCCGCCTCATTGCTGCCGCTCGTTTCGGAGGAGATCTGGCGCGGACTCACCGGCGGCCGCTCCGTGCACCTGGCCGACTGGCCGGACGCCGGGCTGTTCCCGGCCAACCCCGCCCTCGTGGAGGCGATGGACCGGGTCCAGCAGATCTGCTCCACCGGCTCCTCGCTGCGCAAGGCCGCGAACCTCCGTGTCCGCCTGCCGCTGCAGGAACTCACTGTGGTGGCACCCGGTGCGGATGCGCTGGAAGGGTTCGCCGCCGTCGTCGCCGACGAGCTGAACCTGCGGAGGGTGCGCATGCTGGACGCCGCCAGCGCCTCCCCGGAGGAATTCGGCATCGAACAGAAGCTCGTGGTCAACGCCCGGGCCGCCGGGCCGCGCCTGGGCAAGAACGTCCAGCTGGCCATCAAGGGCTCCAAGTCCGGTGACTGGTCCGTGTCGGATGCCGGCGTGGTGACCGCGGGCGGGCTCGAACTGGAGCCGCAGGAATACACGCTGGAAACGGTTGTGGCGGGGTCCGAGAGCGGTTCTGCGACTGCATCTTCTGCTGTCGCAGTATTGCCCGGCGGCGGCTTCGTGGTGCTCAACACCGAGGTGACCCCGGAGCTTGAGGCTGAAGGGCTGGCCCGGGACATGGTCCGCGCCATCCAGCAGGCACGCAAGGACGCCGGGCTGAACGTCAGCGACCGGATCCGGACCACGGTCACGGCCGCGCAGAACGTGCTGGACGCGCTCCTGGCGAACGCCGAACTGGTCAAGACCGAAACCCTGACACTGGAACTGGACACCGTTCCAGCCGACTCCGGGGAACCCCGCATCACCGTCGAAAAAGCAGAGGCCTAAAACACATGACCGACGAATTCTCCGTGGAGAGCGTCTACGCCGAGCTGCTGGGCCGGGCGCCGGAAAACAAGATGGAGCCGCGGCTCGCACCGCTGTTCCGCGCCATGGATGTGCTGGGGGAGCCCAACAAGGCGTTTCCGATCATCCACGTGACCGGCACCAACGGCAAAACATCCACGGCACGGATGATCGAGGCGGGCCTCCGGGCCCACGGCCTCAGCACCGGCCGCTACACGAGCCCGCACCTGTCCAAGGTCACGGAGCGGATCAGCATCGATGGTGCGCCGGTCTCGGATGAGACGTTCGTCCGGATCTGGGACGAGATCCGCCCGTACCTCGAGATCGTGGACAACGAACTGCTCGCCGAGGAACAGCCAAAGCTGACGTACTTTGAATGCCTGACCATCCTCGCGTTCGCCGTCTTCGCCGACCAGCCGGTCAACGTGGCGGTCATGGAGGTCGGCCTGGGCGGCATCACCGACGCCACCAACGTGGGCGACGGCCAGGTAGCCGTGGTGACGCCTATCTCGCTGGACCACACGGAGCTCCTTGGCGACACCACCGAGGACATCGCCTACGAGAAGGCCGGCATCATCAAGCCCGGCGGCTTCCTCATCAGCGCCGCCCAGCCCGTTGACGCCGCCCAGGTGCTGCTGGAAAAGGCCAAGGAGGTCCAGGCGCCGTTCCGCTTCGAAGGGGTGGAATTCGGCGTCGAGTCCCGGCAGGTCGCCGTCGGCGGGCAGGTGGTGACCATCCAGGGCATCGCCGGACGCTATCCGGAGCTGATGGTTCCGCTGCACGGCGCCCACCAGGCGGAGAACGCGGCCGTGGCCATCGCCGCGCTCGAGGCCTTCCTGGGCGGCGGCGACAAGGAGCTCGACGCCGAGGTGCTGCAGGAGGCGTTCGCCACTGTCACCTCGCCCGGACGGCTTGAGGTGGTGCGCACCGCGCCCACCATCATCGTGGATGCCGCCCACAACCCGGCCGGCATCCGTGTTTCGGCCGAGGCCATCAAAGAAGCCTTCAGCTTCAGCAAGCTCGTGGTGGTTGTGGGAGTCCTCAAGGAAAAGGACGCCGAGGAGATCCTGCGCCAGCTCAAGGAATCTTTGGGCGACCTTGCCCAGGAATACTGCTTCACCCAGTCGAATTCACCGCGGGCGGTACCCGCCGCGGAACTTGCGGAGACCGCCGTCGACCTTGGCTTCGGCGAGGAAAACATCCACATCGCCGAGAAGCTCGACGACGCCCTGGAGTGGGCCGTGGAGCGCGCCGAAGCCAACGACGACCTTGCCGGAGGTGTGCTGGTCACGGGCTCGATCACCCTCGTCGCTGATGCCCGCATACTGCTCGGAAAGTCGGACGCCTGATGGCGCGGCTCACCAAGGCCCAGCGCGAGTGGCGGCCGGGCATGCCCAAAAAGCGGCGTTCCACCAAGATCATGTTCGCGTCCACCGTTCTGCTGCTGGAAGCGTTCGTGGCTTTCTTCGCCACCTTGGCAGTGTTCGGACTGCGCCGCAGCGAGATTTCCCCGGTGCTGATTCTTTCGGTTGGCATCGGGCTGAGTGTGGTCCTGATCCTGGCGTGCGCCGTCCTGTCGAAGCCGTGGGGCGTGGGGCTGGGCTGGATCCTCCAGCTGGTGCTGATCCTCCTCGGCTTCGTCGAGCCCGTGATGTTCCTCGTGGGTGCGCTGTTCGCCCTCGCCTGGTGGTACGGCATCCGGACCGGCATCCGGATCGATGCTGAGGCTGCCAAGCGGGCGCGCGAACAGGCCGAATGGGACGCCGCGCATCCGGCCGGCGCCGGCAATGAAGGCACCGGCCAGAACCCGTAGACTTACCCGGAAACCCACAACCAACCGCATTGGAGCAGCTGTGAGCATTGAGCGCACCCTCGTCCTGATCAAGCCCGACGGCGTCACCCGCAACCTGACCGGCGAGATCCTCAGCAGGATCGAATCCAAGGGCTACACCCTGGCCGAACTCAAGAAGGTCCACGCCAGCCGTGAGCTGCTGGAGCAGCACTATGAAGAGCACGTGGGCAAGCCGTTCTATGAGCCGCTGGTTGAATTCATGCGCAGCGGCCCGGTCGTCGCCGCGATCTTCGAGGGCCACCGCGTCATCGAGGGCTTCCGCGTCCTGGCCGGCACCACCGACCCCACGACGGCGGCGCCGGGAACCATTCGCGGCGACTTCGGCCGCGACTGGGGCCTGAAGGTCCAGCAGAACCTCGTCCACGGCTCGGACTCCGTGGACTCGGCCGAGCGCGAAATCAAGATCTGGTTCTAGGTCCCGCCCGCCGGTAAAAGCGCGAACTGGCAGCTAACGCCCTCAAAAGCTGATTTTGAGGGCGTTAACTGCCAGTTCGCGCTTTTTCTTTGGCTTAGAAACCGGACGTGCCGATGAACACCTGGATGAAGGCGAAGAAGATGGTGGCGATTACGGCGACGTACAGCAGCGCCGTGATGATCCAGCCGGAATCTCCCGCGATCCGGACCACTCCGGCCGGAGCCGGGATGACGCCATGGACGGTGTTGCGCACTGTCACCCAGACGAACAGGGGAATCATGACGGCCCACACCACCATGCAGAACGGGCACAGGATGCGGATCTCGTAGAGTGCCTGGAACCACAGCCACACCACGAACGCGAAGCCCAGGGTCACGCCCGTCTGCAGCCCCATCCAGTACCAGCGGGCGAACTTTGCGCCGGACAGCAGCGCCATTCCGGTGGTGATAATGACGGCAAAGGCGACGATCCCGATGAACATGTTGGGGAAGCCGAAGACCGAGCTCTGCGGTGTCTGCATGACCTGGCCGCACGAGATCCACGGATTCACATCGCAGACCGTGGTGTGGTTGGGATCCTTGAGTACTTCCAGCTTTTCCAGCACCAGGATGCCCGATGCAAGCCACCCCACAACCCCGGTGATGACCAGCAGCCAGCCGAAGGGCCGGTCGCGGGTCATGGCAGGGAGGGCGGCCCCCGCCGTGGCGGGGGTGCGATCGGATTCGTCGATGTAAGCGGTTCCGGAATCCGTGCCGGCGGAAGGCGAAGTGCTGGGCATGGGGATGGCGTCCTTTGTCTTGGGTGCTCCTGCCGAGATTGTATCGCCGCCAACTGGGAGCATCCTTGTGCTCCCGGCAGCGGACGCCTCCATTGACCGCCTTTGTCACGCACTTACAGCGTTTTTGAACGGCGGTGTGAGAGAATAAACGTGGCTGGAGCGCGAACCACATTCGAACTCCGGTCCGGTGGCTTGTTCCCAAGACCGCCAATGAGGAGCAGTGAAGGCTCCGGATTCCTAGATCCGGCCTCCCGCATTCCATTGGACGGCACCTGGTTGTGGATTGCAGAAACAACGGGTTCCAGTAACATCCCCGCCGGCCTTTCAGGGCTGCCGCACCCCACTGCCGGTGCGAACCTGAGGGTATCCAATTGACTTCTGTCAACGCCCGCGGGTTTTGACAATATGTGCCCCAATGGGTGCCGGATGTGGCGGCATGTCAGGGGCAGGAGTGTCGCCACATATGGATAATGACCAGGTAATAGCCGTTAACGAAGAACAGGCTGCCAACGAGGAAGCGGCAGCCGCCGAGGCCCCCAGGAGGGCCACCCGGACCCGGCGCAAGGCAGCGCCCAAGGCAAAGGCAGCGGACACCGACTCCGCGCCGATGCTTCCGGAACTCCAGCAGCCCGCCGCCACCGAGCCCGTGCCGGCCGAGCAGGCGGAGAGCGGGCAGGAGGCTCCGGCCGCCGAGCCCAAGGCTCCCGTGCGCCGAACCCGCTCGCGGAAGAAGGTGGCGGAGGAGCCGCTGCCCGCTTTCGCCGGCGAAGCCGGTGCTGAGGCGGTCACGACGGAAGACGTCGTTGCCGCTCCCGCTGAACCCGCCGCCGTCGAGACCGTAGCAGCCCCGTCCGCCGTCGAAGCCGCCGCCGAGCCCGAGGCCGAGACTAAGCCGGTGCGCCGCCGCCGCGTGGCCAAGCCCAAAACCGTAGCGGCAACCGAAGCCGCCGCCGCGGAAACGCCCGCTCCGGAGGAAGCTCCGGCCGCTGCCGTCGAAACCCCGGCAGCACAGACGCGGGTTGAAGAGACCACCGTCGCGGAGATCCAGGCCGAGGCAACGGCTGCCGCCGCGCCCGCAGGCGCCGAGGAGGAAGCCCCGGAAGAGGCGCCTGAAGAAGAGGCGCCCGTGGGATCCCTCTTCCTGGAACCGGCGTCAGTCACGTCGATCATCTTCCAGGCTCCCGACCTGAACAAAGTGATCCGCCCGGCTGCCGTTCCGGCCGCAGCGGAGGACAGCGACGCCGAAGGCGGCGAGGACGAGCAGGAGGACGACGGCGGACGCCGCCGCCGCCGCAGCCGCGGACGCCGCGGCCGGAACCGCGCTGACCGCGACATCACGGACCGCGACGACTCCGAAGTCGACGCGGGAGGCGCCGATGCTGCCGAGGACGCCGACGAAGAGACCGCCGGCCAGGCCGACGACGGCGTGACGTCCCGTCGCCGTCGCCGCCGCCGCCGCGGCGACCAGGACCTTGAACTCACCGGCGGGGGAGACGACGACCCGCCCAACACCGTGACCCGCGTCCGTGCCCCCCGCGCCGTCAGCGAGGCACCGGTCAACAACCGCGTCACGTCCGTCAAGGGCTCCACCAGGCTCGAAGCCAAGAAGCAGCGCCGCCGCGAATCCCGCGACACCGGCCGCCGCCGCACCGTCATCACCGAGGCCGAGTTCCTCGCCCGCCGCGAATCCGTGGACCGGCAAATGATCGTGCGCCAGCGCGACGACAGAATCCAGATCGGTGTCCTAGAGGACGGCGTGCTGGCCGAGCACTTTGTATCCAAGACGCAGCAGGACTCCCTGATCGGCAACGTGTACCTGGGCAAGGTCCAGAACGTGCTGCCGTCGATGGAAGCGGCCTTCGTTGACATCGGCCGCGGACGCAACGCCGTCCTCTACGCCGGCGAAGTGAACTGGGAAGCCGTTAATCTCGAGGGCAAGCAGCGCCGGATCGAGAACGCGCTGAAGTCCGGCGACTCCGTCCTGGTCCAGGTCACCAAGGACCCGGTTGGCCACAAGGGCGCCCGCCTCACCAGCCAGATTTCGCTGCCCGGCCGCTACCTCGTCTACGTGCCCGGCGGTTCCATGACTGGCATCTCCCGCAAGCTTCCCGACGTCGAACGCAACCGCCTGAAGCGGATCCTCAAGGACCGCCTGCCGGAGAACGCCGGCGTCATCGTCCGCACCGCGGCCGAAGGTGCCTCCGAGGAAGAACTCACGCACGACATCAACCGCCTCCGTGCCCAGTGGGAGGGCATCGACAGCCAAGCCAAGTCCACCAAGGTGCTCGCCCCCGAGGTTCTCTACGGCGAACCGGACCTGACCATCAAGGTGGTCCGCGACGTCTTCAACGAGGACTTCTCCAAGCTCATCGTCTCCGGCGATGAAGCCTGGGACACCATCGAGGCCTACGTCACCTACGTTGCTCCGGACCTGGTTGGCCGGCTCGAGAAGTGGACCAAGGACGAGGACATCTTCTCAGCTTGGCGCATCGACGAGCAGATCCACAAGGCCCTGGACCGCAAGGTGTTCCTGCCCTCGGGCGGCTCGCTGGTGATTGACCGCACCGAGGCAATGACCGTGGTGGACGTCAACACGGGAAAGTTCACCGGCAGCGGCGGCAACCTCGAGGAGACCGTCACCAAGAACAACCTGGAGGCCGCCGAGGAAGTGGTCCGCCAGCTGCGCCTGCGCGACATCGGCGGCATCATCGTGATCGACTTCATCGACATGGTGCTGGAATCGAACCGCGACCTCGTGCTTCGGCGCATGGTCGAGTGCCTCGGCCGGGACCGGACCAAGCACCAGGTTGCCGAAGTGACCTCGCTGGGTCTCGTCCAGATGACCCGCAAGCGGATGGGTACCGGGCTGCTGGAGGTCTTCGGGGAGCAGTGCGAGACGTGCGCCGGCCGTGGCGTCGTCACCCACGACGAGCCCGTTGAGCACCGCCGGGCCAACATCGTGGCAGCCGAACACCACGTGCACCGTGCAGAAACCCAGCCGCCGGTACGGACCGACCGGAAGCGCCGCCGCGGTAAGGGCGGGCAGGTTTCTCCTGACGGCGCCACGGCGGCTCCGGCTGCTGTCCACCCGGAGCCCACCGAGGCGGAGCGCCACGCCAAGGCCGAGGCCACCAGGGCGGCCCTCGCCAACATTGCAGCCGCAGCCCACGCCGCGCACCTGCATGAGGATGCCGCCCATAGCGCCGCCGGCGACGCCGCCCGTCGGGACGTGCCCGCCGCGGCCGCCCCGGAAAGCCCCGTTGTACACCGTGCCCCCGAGACGGAGAGCGCTTCCGGCCGCCCGGGTGCCGTGCTGACCTTTGGCGGCGAGAAAGTGGTGCTGCCGTTTGTTGAGCACGCCGACGAGCCCGCCAAGGAATCCCCGGCACTGACCCTGGACCGGCTGGAGGAAGCGTTCGCCCACCTCGGCGAGCCGGCGGCTTCGGCCGGGGACAACGCCCCGGCAGCTGCTGAGGCGGCCACTGCCAGTGCTGCGGCCTCCGCTGCTCCGGCAACGGAACGTCCCGCCACGGCAGCTTCGTCTTCGGACGGTGACCGTTATGAGGACCACTCAGCCCTGCAGCCGCGGGCCCGCCGCCCGCGCCGCAACCGTAGCGCCAGCCGTGCCCAGGGCGCAGCCAACGAAACGTCGGTGGAGCACCATGAGACGGCCCCGGCAACAGCCGCCGGGCACTCACACGAGGCCAAGGCTCCTGAAGCGGAAAAGGTGGCGGCCGCCAAGCCGGCCAGCGAACCGATCATTCTCGGAGTGGGCGTACCCGCCTCAGAGCTCTGAGCTGACCTGTCATGACGGGGGCCGGTGCTGCAGCTGCAGCACCGGCCCCGGTTGGTTAAAGCCCGGTTCGCTTTATGCGGCGGCTGTCGTAATCCGAAACGCAGTGTCGGCATCGGAGTTAGCGGCTAGGCTGGGGGACTGACACGGGGTGCCGCGCGAGGTGCCGGCTGAGATCCAAACCCGTTGAACCTGTCCGGTTAGCACCGGCGAAGGGATGTCTCCTTTGTCTAAAGCATCTGTCCTGCCCGCGCCCGCCTTCGCTTCTGCCGTCAGCGACGTCGGCACCACCGCGGCCTCGACCCGGAACGTTCCCCGCGTCCTGGCCATCGCCGGCTCGGATCCGTCGGGCGGCGCCGGCATCCAGGCGGACCTGAAAAGCATCGCAGCCAGCGGCGGATACGGAATGGCCGCCATCACGGCCCTGACCGCCCAGAACACCAGGGGGGTGAGCGGCGTCCATGTTCCGCCGGCGCCGTTCCTGACCGCGCAGCTGAACGCCGTCAGCGACGACATCAGCGTTGACGCCGTGAAAATCGGGATGCTCGGTGACGAGCAGGTGATCACCGCGGTCCGCAGCTGGCTGGAGAAGGTCCGTCCCGGCGTCGTGGTCCTTGATCCGGTCATGGTGGCCACGAGCGGCGACCGCCTGCTGCGGGAGTCCGCCGAGGCGGCCCTCCGCGCGCTCCTCCCGCTGGCTGACCTCATCACCCCCAACCTGGCGGAGCTGGGCATGCTGCTCGGCGAGCCTGAAGCCGTCAGCTGGTCCGAGGCACTGGAGCAGGGCAAGCGGCTCGCGGCCGGAACCGGGGCCACCGTCCTGGTCAAGGGCGGACACCTCGACGGCGATGACTGCCCCGATGCCCTGATCAACACCGGGGGCCTGCTGTCCGCCGACGTCGTGGTGGTCGACGGCCAGCGCATTCAAACGCGCAACAGCCACGGCACGGGATGTTCGCTGTCGTCGGCCATGGCAACGGTTCAGGCGCGGCTGGGGGACTGGGAAGCTTCCCTGCGGGCCGTCAAACCGTGGCTTGCCGAGGCCCTCCGCACGTCCGGGCAGCTGGAGGTGGGCAGCGGCAACGGACCGGTGAATCATTTCCACCACCTGCCGTCCGGTGGACTTACGTCCGGCGGCCTGACGCCGAGCGGCTCGACGACGGCCGCGCTGCGGCGGGAGGGCGACTTCGCGGAGCTGCTCCGCGCCGTAGCGGCTGCCGAGCTCGAAGCAATCTTCCGCCTGGGCTTCATCAAGGGGCTGACGGACGGCACGCTTCCGGAGAAGGAGTTCGCCTACTACCTTGCCCAGGACGCCATTTACCTCAACGGCTACTCGCGCGTCCTGGCACGGGCCAGCGCCCTGGCCCCCACTGAATCCGAACAGCTGTTCTGGGCCCGGTCGGCGCAGCAGTGCCTCGAAGTCGAATCAGAGCTCCACCGCAGCTGGCTCAGCACCCGGACGGTGCAGGCGGAACTGGGCCCCGTCACGAAGGCCTACGTGGACCATCTGCTGGCTGCCTCGGCGTCCGGCAGCTACGCAGTCCTTGTGGCCGCGGTCCTGCCCTGCTTCTGGCTCTACGCCGACGTCGGGGAGACCCTGCACGCGCAATACGTTGCAGCCGGCGCGCCTGCCGGGCACCCGTACGCCGAATGGCTGCGGACCTACGCCGACGAGGAGTTCGCCGCCGCCACGAGAAAGGCCATCGGCATCACCGACGCGGCCGGCCTCGCCGGGTCACCGGCGGAGCGGGAGGCCATGGTGACCGCCTTCCGGCAGTCCTGCCGCTACGAGGTGGAATTCTTCGACGCGCCGCGCCTCCATAGCTGACCGCGAACGGGATCCCGACCCGGTAGGATAGTCGCGCACGGTTACGGCAAGTCGGTGCGGCAGTCCTTGTGGCGCCTATCACGGACAACCCGCCGAAACCAGCCTCGTTTGCGGCCGAAGGCAAAATTAGCGTATTCTAGATCTTCGGTGCTTACGCCAACACTTGGGTTATGACCCCGGGAACCGTCCAATCGGAATAGTTCTTGGGATAGCTCACGGGTCCCCTCTGGGAATCCACGGCGTTGAGGCACAGCGAGAGCCAGGCCAAACAATTTGACCCGGGTTCCGCACGCAAATTTAGTAATAAACGTCGAGAGAAGTGAGTTCCCAAGTGGTGTACGCGATTGTCCGCGCAGGCGGCCGCCAAGAGAAGGTTTCCGTTGGAGACTTCGTTACCCTGAACCGCGTCGCCGGTGGAGCTGGCAGCACCATTGAGCTGCCCGCACTGCTCCTGGTGGACGGTGACAAGGTCACCTCCGCAGCTGCGGACCTGGCCAAGGTAACTGTTACGGCTGAGATCCTTCAGGACCTTCGTGGTCCGAAGATCGTCATCCAGAAGTTCAAGAACAAGACCGGTTACAAGAAGCGCCAGGGTCACCGTCAGGAACTGACCAAGGTCAAGATCACCGGAATCAAGTAACCACCGGTTACTGTTCAGGTTTTCAGCAGATTCCCCAGAATTTAAAGGCAGGCATTCCAAATGGCACATAAAAAAGGCGCGAGCTCCACTCGCAACGGTCGTGACTCCAACGCCCAGTACCTCGGCGTGAAGCGCTTCGGCGGCCAGGTAGTTTCCGCAGGCGAGATCATCGTCCGCCAGCGCGGCACCCACTTCCACCCCGGTGCAGGCGTTGGCCGTGGCGGCGACGACACCCTGTTCGCACTGCAGGCCGGCGCTGTCGAATTCGGCACCCGCCGCGGCCGTCGAGTCGTGAACATCGTTGCTGCTGCAGCTGCAGAGTAACAACAAGATCTGAACCGGTGGAGCGGGCCATGATGGCCCGCTCCACTGTTCTTTTAACCGCATTACAATCAATTTGGGTGTCCAAGACAGCCAGGTTAAGCACAGAGGAGATTTACCGTGGCGAGCTTTGTAGACCGGGTAGTACTGCACGTATCCGGCGGTACCGGCGGCCACGGCTGTGTCTCCGTCCACCGTGAGAAGTTCAAGCCGCTGGGCGGCCCCGACGGCGGCAACGGCGGCGACGGCGGCGACGTCATCCTCCGGGTTGACTTCCAGACCACCACGCTGCTGGACTACCACCACGCCCCCCACCGGCATGCCACCAACGGCGGCCCCGGCATGGGTGACTGGCGGGGCGGCAAGAACGGCGAGACGCTCATCCTTCCCGTTCCCGACGGCACCGTCGTGAAGACCAAGGACGGCCAGGTCCTTGCCGACCTCGTGGGCGAAGGCACCGAATTCATTGCGGCCGCCGGCGGCCAGGGCGGTCTGGGCAACGCCTCGCTGTCCTCGCAGAAGCGGCGGGCGCCCGGATTCGCCCTCCTGGGCATCGAGGGCGACTCCAGCGACATCGTGCTGGAGCTCAAGTCCATCGCCGACATCGCCCTGGTCGGGTTCCCGTCCGCCGGCAAGTCGAGCCTCATCGCGGCAATGTCCGCCGCCCGTCCCAAGATCGCGGACTACCCCTTCACCACCCTCATCCCCAACCTCGGCGTGGTTCAGGCCGGCGAAGTCCGGTTCACCATCGCCGACGTTCCCGGACTCATCGAGGGTGCCAGCGAAGGCAAGGGCCTGGGCCACAACTTCCTCCGCCACGTGGAGCGCTGCGCCGCGTTGGTGCACGTTTTGGACTGCGGTACGCTGGAATCTGACCGCGACCCGCTCTCCGACCTCGCAATTATTGAAGCTGAGCTCGAAAAATACGCCGTTGACATGAGCTATGCCGGCACTGACGGCGAAGTTGTTCCCCTTAACCACCGGCCGCGGCTGGTCGCCCTGAACAAGGTCGATCTGCCGGACGGCAAGGACATGGCTGAATTTGTCCGACCTGAGCTGGAATCCCGGGGATACCGCGTTTTCGAAGTCTCAGCCACCAGCCATGAGGGCCTCCGCCAGCTTGGTTTCGCCATGGCCGAAATCGTCAAGGCTGCCCGCGACACGGTGGCCGCCACACCGCCCAAGGTCCATGCTCCGATCCTCCGCCCCCGTGCGGTGAACGCGGCCGGATTCAGGATCCGCCGCGAGGAAAAGAACCTGGAGCCGCTGTTCCGCGTTCTGGGCGAGAAGCCCGTGCGCTGGGTCAAGCAGACCGACTTCACCAACGAGGAAGCCATCGGCTACCTCGCCGACCGCCTCGCCAAGCTTGGCGTGGAAAACGAGCTGTTCAAGCAGGGCGCCAAGCCCGGCGACACCGTGGTGATCGGCGAGGACGACGGCGTCGTGTTCGACTGGGAGCCGACCATGATGGCAGGTGCCGAGCTGCTCGCTTCACCGCGCGGCACCGATGTCCGCTTCGCAGACATCGGCGACCGTCCCACGCGTGGACAGAAGCGCGACGAACAGCAGGAACGCCGCGACGCCAAGGCCGCGGCACGCGCCGAGCTGGAGGCCGAACGCAAGGCCGGGATCTGGACCGAGTCAGTCAGCGGGCGCCGCGCCGCACGGCCGCTCAAGGAGAGTGGACTGAACACCGAAAATGAGGAGTGAACCCCCACACGTGACCGATAATTCCGCAATTGTCATCGAGGAACCCAGAACCGACGACCGCCGCATGCTCGCCAGGGCGCGCCGCATCGTCGTCAAGGTAGGATCGTCGTCTCTCACGAGCATTAAGGGCGGAATCTCAGAGGAAGCGCTGACCGAACTCTCGGACGCGCTGGCCGCCAAGTGCAACGAAGGAACTGAAATCATCCTGGTTTCTTCCGGTGCCATCTCGGCAGGACTGGCGCCCCTGGGCCTGGCAAAGCGTCCTCGCGACCTTGCCACCCAGCAGGCAGCCGCCAGCGTGGGCCAGGGCCTGCTCATGGCCCGCTACACCCAGGCCTTCGGTGCCCACGGCGTGACCGTGAGCCAGGTGCTTCTGACCGCAGATGACCTCATGCGTCGAAGCCATCACCAGAACGCGTTCCGCGCACTGAACCGTCTGCTGAACCTCGGCGTTGTGCCCGTGGTCAATGAGAACGACACCGTCGCGACCCACAAGATCCGCTTCGGGGACAACGACCGGCTCTCGGCCCTCGTTGCCCACCTGGTTCGCGCCGATGCGCTGGTGCTGCTGTCCGACGTCGACTCCCTTTATGACGGGCCGCCTTCGAAGGGCGCCAAACGGATCCCGCAGGTTGACGGCCCGCAGGACCTTGAGGGGGTGACCATCGGCAGCCCCGGCAAGGCCGGGGTGGGAACAGGCGGCATGCAGACAAAGGTGGAAGCGGCCACGATGGCTGCAGATTCCGGCATCCCGGCCCTGGTCACGTCCACGTCGAACGCCGCCGCGGCCCTTGCCGGCGAAGACGTGGGAACCTGGTTCTCCGTCAACAGCGGACGCAAGTCAGTGCGCATGATGTGGCTCGCCCACCTCGCGCACGTGCAGGGCCGGCTCATTCTTGACGACGGCGCCGTGCGGGCTGTTCGGGACAACCGCACCTCGCTCCTCCCGGCGGGGATCACGGCCGTTGAGGGCACCTTTGAAGCCGGCGACGCCGTCGAAATGGTTTCCGCGGCGGGAACCGTTATTGCCCGCGGCCTGGTGAACTATTCGTCGGCGGAACTGCCGCAGATGCTGGGCCGTTCCACCGTGGAGCTGGGGGAGTCGCTGGGGCGGGGCTTCGACCGTGAAGTTGTTCACGTTGACGACCTGGTGCTGGTCTAGCGGGCTGACTCGCCTAGACTTGAATGATGACTGAGGCACTGATGAACCAAGCAGCTGAGACATCTAACGACGCCACGCAGGTACCTTCCATGCCGGAAAACACCCAGCCGTCACCCGCTGAGGTCGAGGCAGCCGTCTACGCGATCGCCGACCGGTCCCGCCACGCTGCCCGCAGCATGGGCCGCGCAAACCGCGCTTTGAAGGACCGGGGGCTCCGCGCCATCGGGGCAGCCTTGCTGGAACGCAGGGATCAGATCCTTGCCGCCAACGCCAAGGACGTTGAGGCCGGCCGCGCGAACGGAACCTCGGCGGCCCTCCTGGACCGCCTGACCCTGAATGACGCCCGGATCGTGGCCCTCGCCGGAGCCCTCGAGAACCTTGCTGGCCTGCCGGATCCCGTGGGCAACGTGGTCCGCGGCCAGACCCTGCCCAACGGCCTGCGCCTGCGGCAGGTCAACGTTCCCATGGGAGTCGTGGCCGCCATTTATGAAGCCCGCCCCAACGTGACCGTGGACATCGCCGGCCTGGCGCTGAAGAGCGGCAACGCGGTGATCCTCCGCGGCGGCACGGCCGCGGCTGCCACCAACGAGGCGCTGATCGAGGTGCTTCGCGAGGCCCTTGAATCTGTCGGGCTGCCCGCCGACGCCGTGCAGACGGTGGACCAGTACGGCCGCGAAGGGGCCAACGTCATCATGCGCGCCCGTGGGCGCGTGGACGTGCTGATTCCCCGTGGCGGCCGGGAGCTGATCCAGACGGTCGTGAACAACTCTTCGGTGCCGGTTATCGAAACGGGTGAGGGCAATGTCCACATCTTTATCGACGAATCCGCCAGCGAAGACATGGCCGTGGAGATCCTCCTCAACGCCAAGACCCAGCGGCCCAGCGTCTGCAACACCGTAGAAACGCTGCTGGTCCACTCCGGTTCCACTGTCCTGCCGGCCGTGGCCGCTGCCCTCAGCAAGGCCGGCGTCCGGCTGCACGCCGATGACCGGATCCGCGCGGCCCTTCCCGCATCAGTGGAGTCCGTGCCCGCCACGGACGAGGACTGGGCCACTGAGTACATGGATCTGGACCTCGCCGTCGCCATGGTGGACAGCCTGGATGAGGCCGTGAAGCACATCCGGACCTGGTCAACGGGCCACACCGAGGCGATCCTGACCAACGACCTCCGGAACGCTGAGCGCTTCATAGCCGAAATCGACTCCGCCGCAGTCATCGTGAACGCGTCCACGCGCTTTACCGACGGCGGCGAATTGGGACTGGGTGCGGAAGTCGGCATCTCCACGCAAAAGCTGCACGCCCGCGGACCGATGGGCCTGACCGAACTGACCACCACCAAGTGGATCGTGCAGGGCGAGGGCCAGGTCCGCGTCTGACAACGCGGTAACATAGAACAGAAGTCCTGAACGGCGGGCATTTCCGCCGTCGTCATCCTTTTTTATCCTAGGGGAGAAAATGCTGCTCCAGCAGATTGCTGCGTCCGTTGCCGAACACGAAGAAAGGGCTCCGCTCTGGGCCGAGCCTTGGGTCTTTGGCCTGTCGATCTTTGCCATCCTGCTGGTCCTCATGTTCATCACACTGTCCTACACGAACATGGGCAACCGCCACTCACCGGTTGACGAGCATTCGGACCCGCACCGCCAGCACCCCAACAAGCACGATCACGGCCAGGGCCACTAACATTCCCGCCGCATTGCGCCACCACGGTTCGGAGCGCCGGCTGCGGCTGGGCGTGATGGGTGGGACCTTCGACCCCATTCATCACGGTCACCTCGTTGCCGCCAGCGAGGTGGCCGCGAAGTTCGCACTGGACGAGGTGGTGTTCGTTCCCACGGGCCAGCCATGGCAGAAGTCGAGCAAGAAGGTCAGCGAACCTGAGCACCGCTATCTCATGACGGTGATTGCCACGGCGTCGAACCCGCGGTTCACGGTCAGCAGGGTCGACGTCGACCGCCCAGGTCCCACGTACACGATAGACACGCTGCGTGACCTGCGCACCCAGCGGCCCGATGCCGATCTGTTCTTTATCACCGGCGCGGACGCGCTGGCGCAGATCCTGTCGTGGAAAGACATCGACGAGCTCTGGTCCCTGGCCCATTTCGTTGGAGTCACCCGGCCGGGCCACGAGCTGGACGGCATGGGCCGGAAGGACGTCAGCCTCCTCGAGGTGCCGGCCATGGCGATCTCATCAACGGACTGCCGCGCCCGCGTGGCCGCCCACAATCCCGTCTGGTACCTCGTGCCGGATGGGGTGGTCCAGTACATCGCGAAATATGGACTCTACGCCGCTCCGCCGGCCCAGAACAGCAAATCCGCGCTTACCGAGACAGACGATCCAGCCAGCACTGAATGAGTTTTAGATGAGTCAGGAACAGCCACCCGTCCGCAGCCGCCGTGAACTACGGAAGGCCAGAGATGAAGCCCTGGGCAAGAACCAGGACGCCGGCACCCCGGGTGCCGGCGGGGTAGTGCCTGCCTCGAAACAGCCGGCCAAGACCGCCAAGGCCGATGCTCCGCGCACCGGCGAGACCTCACGCACTGGCAGCACATCCAACCCTGGCACCGCCAACCGTGGCAATGTCACCGGGCGTGTCCGCCGGGTGGCTCCCGGCCCCGTGGATTCCGTACCGGCCGGCTCCGCTGCCGAGCGTTCCTCCCAGATCAGGGCCCGTGACCGTGCTGCCCTGCGAACCATCAAGGAGCTGGCGGAAAAGGAAGAGCAGCTTTCCGGAGGCGGGCCGCCCACGCGCCGCCAGCTCCGGCTGATGCAGCTCAAGGAACAGACAGTCACCTCGGCCATGGCCGTGGTCCCGCCTGCAGCAGGCGGTCCCAATGCGGCGCCTGCCCAGCCTGGCGTGGCACCAAGGAAAGCTCCGGCGTCCGGTGGCGATGCTGTCCAGCAGCCTGAACAGGCCTCCGCCGGCAAGCCCGCGCCCGCCGCCAAGCCCGCATTCGCCGCCGATCCTGCGGCCGAGCAGGCCGGGCCTGCAGATGGAGAACTGCCCGACGGCATGACTGTCGAGCAGGCCCTCGTGGCTCGTGCGCTCATCGCCGAGCAGGCCAAGAACCAGCTCGCCAAGATGGAGCACATCGCGGCCACGGATCCCGAAGCCGTGGACCCGGAGATCCTGGCCGAGCAGATTGCCCTCGCTGAACGGGCGGCCGTGCTCAACAAGCGGGCCATGGCCAAGCAGAAACTGGCCGAACAGAACACCCCGGCACAAAACAGCACGGGACAGTCGCCGCACAACGGCCCGTCCACCGCCAGCAACCTCGCCATGGTGACGCCCCTGGAGTTTGTCCAGGTGCCGGGCGTCGACCGTCCGGTCATGAAGCGGCCGGCCACCTCGTACGTTCCGGTGGCGACCAACCCCGGAACGCGTGTGCCGATTCGTGGCAAACGACCGTCCAAAGCAGCCCGCTCGGCCGGCAGCGCACCGTCAACCGGCAGGTCACGGGTCATTGCCCGTGCCGAGGCCGCCGCGCGGGCCGCAGCCGGAACCCATGGAACTGCTCCAGAGAACGCACCATGGGACGCGGAGGCCGGCGAGGACGTCACCGTCCTCCCGCCCGTGGCCGCGAAGTCCGCATACGGCCTGGATCCCCTGGATGCTTCCACGGCCGGCCTCGGCCGTGCCCACCGGCTCAGGCTCCTGCAGGTCAGCGTGCTGGCCCTGGGGGTCATCGCCCTTATCGCCGGCGTCATCATGATCATCAGCGGGCTCTCGCGCTGACTTCAGCAAAGTTCCACCACAGGTTTTTACATCACTACAAGGAGTCCCGTGACTGCATCTGATTCATCCATCGCCACAGCCCGACACGCAGCGAAGGCGGCGGCCGAGAAGATCGCCCAGGACATCGTCGCCCTAGATGTCAGCGAACGCCTTGCCTTGGCAGACGTCTTCCTGATTGCCTCCGCACCGAGCGAACGCCAGGTCAACGCCATCGTTGACGGCATCGAAGAGGAGCTCATCAAGCAGGACCTTCGCCCCGTACGCCGTGAAGGCCGTTCGGCCGGCCGCTGGGTCCTGCTTGATTACTCTGACGTCGTCATCCATGTCCAGCACGAGGAAGACCGCGTCTTCTACGCCCTCGAGCGGCTCTGGAAGGACTGCCCCGTGGTGGACCTGCAACTCGGCGATGACACGTCGGCGAAGGCTGCCGTCTCGTCTGAGCAGGAGTAGGACAAAAGCGAACGGCGTGAATATGCCCGATTTGGAATTTTCGGAATCGCTGTTCTAAGATATTTGAGTTGCTTCGGAGAGATCCGGACGAAAGAACGGGCCCTACGAAGAAAGTCGAAGGCGCCGAAGCGGCGAAAATAAGGGGCTGTGGCGCAGCTGGTAGCGCACCTGCATGGCATGCAGGGGGTCAGGGGTTCGAGTCCCCTCAGCTCCACCAGGAAACCGCTGGAACACGACTTAGGTCTGTTCCAGCGGTTTTTCTTTTGCCTCATGCCTGGGCCGGTTAGCACAGCGCCCCGCTGCCGATATGATTTCCCTGCATCAGGTGTGTTTTCAAAGGGGGAGACATGGGCGTTGCCGGACGGCCGGACCTCAGGACGCGGCGCGGCTGGATCTGGTTGATCGTCGCGGGATTCTCCGTGCTGGTCATCGGGATCATCGTCGGTCTGCAGAAGACCGGACCGCTTTGCGGCAGCCCGCTGCTGCCACAAAGCCGCCCGGCTGAAATCTTCGACTCCCTCCGGCGCGGCTCCAAGGCCGCGGCGGAGTGTTATAGGAACATCGAATCCGCTTCAATTCCGACGTGGGGCCTCATCGCCGTTGGTGTCCTCCTGGTCCTGGCCGCAGTCGTCATCCGGGTCGTCAGCATCAACCGCAACTCTGATGCCTTTTGAGGCCCGTCCAGGGCGCCGCAGGCCGAGGACGTGAAGCGGCGTGACGTAAGTGGTCCCCGGCCGTTTCTGCGACCGGGGACCTTTTGCGGGAGGGACAATCCGTGCGCTGTCTGCTGCAGTTGCGCGACAATGCGCCTTGGCGTTCTGTACAAGCCCACCGCCCAATAGGCAGCCTTAGCGTGTCCCGGTATCCCTTCCGGTCCATGAGGCGATCTGTGCCGACTCTCCTGATCTCCTGTTCATCCTGCTGGGCGGACTACAAGTGGTGAGAAAGCCTGCCCATAAAGCCGTTTTAGCACTGCATGGACGGTCTGGCAAATGCGCTCGGGAGTCGCCGAGTATCGCCGGAGAGGCCGTCCGCTGAAAAAGGGACGGCGGCGGCTGGGGGAGCCGCCCGGGTCTCAGACAGGCGGCACCGCCGCCGGCCCAGCCCCGGTCATCAATTCCTATTATCGTCCTAACTTGCGCGCTACAACAGCGGGCGCCAGGGCGTGTAGGAGACCGAGCAAAAACAGTCCTCGCAACGGGCCCAGCGTTCTCTCAGCACCGTCGATTTCTCGTGCCGGCACTGCCGCCATGACACTCGTGGCGTACGCCACAGTCCGCCGATTATGCTTCCGGACCAATTGTGGATTACGCTAGTCAGGTTGCTTCCGGGAAACGCAAATACTCTCGGCGGAAACGGTTTGGGGCTGTGGCGCAGCTGGTAGCGCACCTGCATGGCATGCAGGGGGTCAGGGGTTCGAGTCCCCTCAGCTCCACCAAGAAACCGCTAGAACTCAGGGCTACGTCCCGGTTCTAGCGGTTTTTCTTTGCCCAAACTCGACACAACTCCGTGTTTTGCCCGTGTTTTGACGGCATGAACACCAGCAGTAGCGGCGAACTGGCCGCCGGCCGGGATGCCTTTTGGGCTGACGGTTGCTGGAATCGGTCATGCCCTCTTGCGTGCGGCGCGGACCCCAAGGCTATGAGGCCGGGCCTTCGGATCGCCCTGCTCGCCGGCGTTCCAGGCTTTTGCGGACCCGGCGCCTGCTCCTGAACCCGCCGCTGTGGAAGAGGTGCTCCAGGAAGGTGAGCAGCGCGTCGATGAGCAGGAGGATGAAATCAACGATCATGAAGGTCCGTTCGCGCTCCAAGGGCTTCCTTGCGGGGTTCGTCTGACAGGGCCATGGTTTCATCCTCTGATGAGGTCCCGCCTAATACCGGGAGCCACACCGGAAGTCATCCGTTAGTCGAACCTGCGGTGCCCGCTCTCCAAGTCCGCACTATCGGCAAGATGCTGCCGGTTGACCCAATCGTTGGGTGGCTCAGGGTCCGTCGCAGGCAAGAGCGGCAATATGTTGCCGTTTCCGCCCAATTGGGGCAGAGTGTGGGCTAGGTACATAGAAACCGGCAATATGATGCCGATTGGAGAGTGGCTATGAGTGACGTGGACACCATCGGGGCGTCCTTGCGATCTGCGCGCAAAGAGGCCGGCCTAAAGCAGAGCGACCTGGCCGATCTGGCCGGAGTGTCAGAGCGGACAGTCCGGGCCATCGAGACCGGCAGCGGCAACCCGACCCTTGCCGCCGTCGTGTCTGTCGCGAACGTCCTCGGCCTGCGCGTGGCGGCCACCTGATGGCCGGGGACCTGCAGCGCCTGAGGTTCCTGCCCGCCGCCGACGTCTACAAACAGGGAACCCTGGCCGGCAGCCTGGCCAGGACCGATACCGGCGGCACCGAATTCACCTACGTCACGGACTACCTGGCCGCAGGGCTACCCGGCGTCGCAACCACCCTACCGCCCGCGGAAGGCTCCATTCTTACCCCCGGCGGCGGCCTGCCCGCGTTCTTCGCAGGCCTGCTGCCGGAAGGTCACCGGCTGAACGTGCTGAAGAACGCGGTCAAGGCGAGCCTTGACGACGAACTGACACTCCTCATGGCCGTCGGCGCAGATGTCCCCGGTGACGTGCAGGTCGTCCCGGCCGGCGAAACGCCTGCCGAGCCTGAACCTCTGGCTGACACAACGGATCCAGGGACTCTGGACTTCAGTGTCCTGGCCGAGGCTGTCGATCTGCACGGGTTGCCTGGAGTCCAGCCCAAGGCCAGCGCCTCCATGCTCTCCGCCGCTGGCCATGGGTGGCGGCCGGTACATCCTCAAGCTGGATCCGCCGAACCACCCGCACCTCGTTCGCAACGAGGCGGCGCACCTTGCCGCCGCCAAGATGCTGAAGATCCCCGTCTCGGCCGCCGCTGTCGTCCATGACAAGAACGGGCTGCCCGGCCTGCTCGTCACACGCTTCGACCGTGTCAGCGACAATGGCTTGTGGCGGCACCTGCCGATGGAGGACGGGGCGCAGGTGTGGGGCCTGCCGCCGGCGTCAAAGTACAACGTGAGCGCCGAGGACGTTGTTGCCGCGCTGGCCGGGGTTTCCAAGGCGCCCGTCGTGGCCGCCCGGAACCTGTACCTCCAGTTCATGTTCGCCTGGCTGACCGGCAACGGAGACCTGCACGCGAAGAACCTTTCCGTCCTAGGCGGCCGGCACACCGGGTACGTCGTCGCGCCCGTCTACGACGTGCCCTGCACGCTGGTGTACGAAGACGAGACCATGGCCCTGCAGGTTGCCGGTAAAGCGAAGGGCTTGCGGGCCCGGCACTGGGCTGAGTTCGCGGCGGAGATCGGCCTGCCTCGGAAGGCGGCTGAATCAGCGAATGCCCTCGCCCTCAAGGCCGCCGCGGCCGTAGACCTGGAATCCTTGCCGTTCACCGGCTCACCCCTGAACCGCGCCATACGGGAACTGCGCTACCGCCGCCTGGAACTGGCCGGGTAGCGAACAAGATCGATGGGATTGACAGCTGATGGAGTTCATCGAATCGAAGCCGTAGCAGCCGGCCAGTCACTGCGGCTGCTCTTGCGACACCCATTTAGCTGCGGCCTCAGTTGGGTCGGGTTCTTGACTCGCGTGTCTGAAGGTCAAGTCGTACCTGCCCCCAGGAAGTTCTATCGGGAACTCCGATAATTCTCGAAGCTCAGACTTACTGTCCTTGTCTCCACCTTGGTAGGTCACGTGCAGCCTCATAGCCGCAACGGTAGAACAACTGCTGACTCTTAGAAAGACCCCTCGCGCTCGAGGCAGCGCGCACGTCCCTCACCCACGGCGAGTAGCTTAACGACCCACATTTGAAGGAAGGCCCCCGCTGTTGCTGAGCCACAGGCCGTGAGTCCCAGGCAGGCTGAAAAGGTGAGGACTGGAACTATGTGATTGCGCAAACGGATCCGCCATGGTTGGCCTGCAGTATCGGCAGGTTCGTGCCTTGGCGACGACCAAGCTGGGCGCAAGAACTATGACGCGACCTGGAGACAACGCGTCTCGGCGTCTACCCGCGTCGGATGCTCCGGCAGCTGCCGCGGAGACTTCCACGACGCGCGGTTCCACCATGGTCAGGTGGATTGGCTCCTTGTCCTCCGGCCAGGGGTGGTCGGCGCGGGGAACATGCACATAAGCCGCGAGGGCCTTTGAGGCGGTCGCGCCCAGCGGGGTGGACCGACCAACGATCCAGAGCCTCCCGTGCATGGGAGGCTCGGCGACAATGGCGGATGGCCGGTCCTGCCGGCCGATGACGGCGGCACACACGACGTCCAGGACATCGCGGTGCGTGACCTTCAACCAGATGCCCTGTCGCGAAACTTCCACGCAGCATTTTCCTCTTCTAGCTCCGGCGGGCCTGCTGGAAGTATCTGTCATCCGGTGAGAGGAGGAGCTTGGGGCCGTCCTGGTAGCTGTTGCGTTCAACAATGGCGCCGTCGAGGTCGTGGATGATGTGATCGACCCGATCCTTCATTGCCATGGCCCGGCCGGCGTCCACCGCTTCACCCGGCTCTTGGCTCACGAGGAACGAGGCGAATGATCCTTCGCGTCTGGCCTTCCACATCAGGTCTTCGTAGACGGTCTCAACATTGCCTTTGCTCATCGCTGACTCTTCCCCCAAAGAATTCGTCGGTGGTTTCACACCCTAGTGGCAATTGAGTAATTAATTCCGTCGCTCGAGGTTGAAGAACACCGTCGGGTCGTCCGAACCGAGAAGGTCGCGATGAAAAGGGATGGCGTCGACCGGGGTAGTTTCGACGAACAGAACGGCCACCGAGCAGGAGTGCACCACCGTGTACCGGGTCGCTCTTTCAAGCCAGGACATCATGCCCGTGTAATCCTCAACGACGAGTCCGTCGCCCAAGAGACCACGTTTCGCGAGCAACTCCTCGACTGCGTGCCACTCCCAGTCCATGAGCTCGTTGATCGCTGCTTCCACCGTTGGAACGCTCATATCTTGATGGTGGCACTGAGCACCGACAATCAGGCGGAGAGCAAGTGGGTGTGTCGCCGGCCGGCGGCCGCCTGGGGATCAGAAGGGGTCGGAAAAGAAGGGAGCCTGTGCGGCGCGGCGGGAAGCGTCGAGATCGTGTACCGCTGTGGCCTTTGCAGCGTTGGGGTGTGTACGGAGACGTACAGGCAGCTCACCGCCTACTCGTCGCAGCAGCCGCACAGCATCGCGGCGGGCAATGCGATCAGGGCAGGCTTGATGCGCATGCGTTTCTCCTTCGGTTGTCCCGCCGCCGCTGCCGAGGTTCGGGGACCATATCGAAGGAGACCCCTTCGTGGGTGTCCATATCCTCCCCGATGCTTGTCCCGGTCAAGGCCGCACTGGGAGACAGTTTCCGGCAGCCCGGGCAGTCTCAACCTGCTCGACGACGGGTCGGCACCGACCGGTCTGGACCTGGCTGGGGGTCCCACCGGTATGGACGCGAACGAGGTACTGGGACCGCCCCTTGCCGGGCAGGACTGTGGGCAACGCTTGGATGCCCTCGGGGCTGTTTCAGCAGGGTATTCCCTGGGGACGCCATCATCGTGCAAAGACTGACCGGCCGCAGACGGCACTAGCGAATAGGATTGTTCACAGGGGTCTTGCCGATTGTTGGCGCCGAATTCCTTGGGGGACTCCATGGGAACAACGACATCTCTTGGCGCAGCCGTCCGCCTCGCTGCCGCCTCAGTTCTTGGCGCCTTCTTAATGGCAACGACGGCGTGTTCGACCCCGGAAGTGTCGTTTGCAGGGTACAGCGACCAGCAGCTGCAGGACCTCTTTCCGACCACGGCGGAAATCAACACTGCCGTCGGTCAGGAAGTGACTCTCGGTGAACCGGAACCCATAGACCTCGGCCGAGCTCCCACTGCCGCCCCAAATCCCGGGCTATTTCAGGACTGTTATGAAGCGTATTTCGGCACTCCAGAATCCAACTCCTTACCTGCGTCCCGCGGCTTCAGGATGGCCGGATGGGCGGAGGGTTCTCCCCTTTACCCTTATGCCTGGCACCTTGTGCAGCGCCAGTCTTCTGAAGAAGCGCGGCGTGTGATTCAGGAAACCGTGACGCGACTTGGGAAGTGCAGCCACTTCACCGCCTTTGACCCAGGGGTCCGGCATGGACTTGGTGTCACCTTCAGGAAAATCACCGGGGCGGAAGATTCCAGGACCGGGGCGGGGGTAGCAGTGGCAGTAGGAGAAGTGACAATCTCGTTCAACATCTCCGGGCTTCCGCAATCCGAGGCGCAGGACATTGCACGGGACATGGCCGTCATGATGGAAAAGCGGCTGCAAACGGCGGGCACTGGCTCATCCCATGGTTCCTAGACCTAACTCAGGCGGCTTCGTTGCGACCCCGAATTCCACCACAGCGGGTAGTGGTCCGAGTCAAAGATGGTTCGCGGCACCGTGTTCAGTTCCGTTGGTGGCCACAGGCCAGTGGCGACGAAGGCCTCATAGAGCGCCCCCGCCTCGGCGACGGCGCTCGAGTTGGTTGAGGGCGGCGTCCTGGCGGAGTGGTTGCTTCCGAGTTGAGCCTGGCGGCTGAGGCAAGCACCAGGCCGGCCAGACCAACCGGATCGGCTCCGCTCCACCCGGCTCCGCGCCGTCCTGAGGCACGAGGGCCAGGGCATGACCAGCCTCCCGGCGCGGCGTAGGGGCCTGGTCCGCGCCGATGCGTCGCAGGGAAGACACCAACTCGAAAATGCGTCCACTCCACCCTCTCGCCTCTCGACGCGCCGACTGGATCGGAGGACGATTAAAGTGCACTGCTTTAGGAGGTCAGTGATGTGCGGTTCGTACGGCAAGGAGTTCCGTCGCGACGCCGGGAAAGACGCCACGCGGGAAACTGACAAGCGCCCGGAGCGCCGGGTGGAGGCGAAGGACTTCAGGTTCTGGGCCTTCCCATGGCGCCGCAGGGAGTTCACCGTCCAGGAACCCGAGAAGGCTCCCGACAGGACCGGTGAGAAGGTCTAGTCCAAGAACAGAAGGAAGGGCAGCCGCAATGGTGCCCTTCCTTCATGTATGTCCGGAGTACTGGACGAGCAAACGTCAGGAAATGGAGATTGCCTGGCGAGTGGCTGCCGACCAGGCCGCATTGTTGCTGCCTGAACCCGGATCTATTATGGCCGAGAGCGGACAGCAGACCCCCGCCCGTCCTCTCCAAACAGCAGAAACGGAGGCGCAACATGTCCGGGTACTTCGAAATTATCGATGCCCCTGATGGAGGATTCCGCGCTCGGCTCCGGGGGCCGTCCGGCGAACTCCTGGCCGTGTCAGAGTCCTTTCCGACGAAGCGTCAGGCGGCGGCCGGCATAGGTCTCATTAGGGAGGTTGCCGGGACCGGCCTCATCCGGGACATGTCCTCAGGGCACCGCGGGGAGCCGTTCCGGCGACGGCTCCGGCTCCTTCGGGCCCAATCCGGTCGGACCGCGTTTGGCCAACCCCGGGCGGCGCAGGCAGATCCTACGGGTCACGGCACAGTCACCGCCAGAACGACTCTGCAACGAACCAGTTCACGCCGCTGGCATTCTGTCACCTGACGCCCCGCGGTGGAGCAGGACGGCGCTGACCATCTCGACACACGGTTCTCGCTACGACTGAACTGGGCCTGCCTGACCGGTCCTCACCGCTGTCACGTATCCGTCTCCGCATGTTCTGGGACACAACCCCGGAGCATTGGAGTCAGAATGAACACCACCTACCGGGTCGGCCTGGTCGGCTGCGCGTCCGCGAAGATTGCTGCCAAAGCCCGCGGTGTGAAGTTCGGGCGGCAGCCGCCCAAGCCGGAGACGATCGACACTAAGGTCCGGCTCGTCCGCCAGCTGATGGGGGAGGGGAACTGCGGAGTTCTCTATACAGCCGCGCCGCGCCGGCGTACCGTAAATGAGCGTGAGCGAACTATCACTACCGCAACGTGTGGGCCGAGCAGTGGGTGAGAGCCCCGTCTCGGAGCGGGTTGCTGTCGCCCAGGAGTTCGTCTACGGGCCGGTTATCGACTGGGCACGGCGCAGCCCGTTTCATACCAGCGCCCTCGGTCACTCGGCGCACCCGCCACTCACCGACTTGACGCTCGGGTGCTGGATTGGAGCATCCATCCTCGATGTCGTCGGAGGAGCTCAGGCACGTAGCAGCGCAATGCTCTTGGTCGGAGTCGGGCTGGCCGCGGCTGGACCCACCGCTATCGCCGGCGCCGGTGACTGGGCGGAAATGACCGGCACCGAACGCCGGATCGGCGCGGTGCACGCACTGGGCACCGACGTCGCCGTCTTCCTTCTCCTCGGCTCCCTGATCGCGCGGAGGCGGGGCCGCTACGCCCTCGGCATGAGGCTCTGCCTCGCAGGAAACGTGATCCTGGCAGGTGCCGGATTCCTGGGCGGGCATCTGGCGCTCAATCGCGGAACCGCCCGCCGGACCACTGAGGCCGACTAGGAACCTTCAACCCTGCATCGACGCCATGGGCAGTCCTGTCTGGCATTCCTGTGGATTCAAGGAATGGCCGGTGCTGATGTTCAGCAGGACCTTCCTGCGGCGGGACAGTGACGCGACGAGCGCAGTATCCAGTCGTTCCGGCGCGTAGGTGTCGCTCCGTCAGCTGTTGCGGAAACCGGACAGCCACTGCATGGCTTCTTGCGCGTCCGTGAAGTATTGGGTCGGGCACTGCGGGCGGGGGAGCCTGAGGAGTCCATGGGCGATGACCCGGTCCACCGGAGTGGAACCCAGGACGGCGAATGCTCTCACGGTGGCGGCCTCACTGTAGACGCTGATGGCCTCCCTGCTGACGGAGCCGACTCCCGTGATCTGAAGCAATACCACGGACGGTTCGCCTCCAGTGAGGGCCAGGAGATTCTCCCTGGCGAGGGCTCCGTCGCCAGCTGTCATTCGCGCGCCGGGCTTCAGGGCAATCCGGACGACTCCTTCGCTAATGAGGTCTACGGAAACGTTGGCCGCCGCAGGGGCGTCCTGGACTGATTGCATGCTTGTTTGGTCCCATCGGCTGAAGAAGTGTCTTGTCGCCTGGCCTCTGGGATCCTCATCAGGTGCGACTCCGCGCGTATGCGGCTGTCGCTCACCCCCCTTGGCCTGACATGCACAGCCTACTTCTATTTGGTGTGGCGCAGGACACATCCCGGGATGATGCCCGCCCGCGTCCCAGCCGAGGTTCCGCACCATCCAGCGACCACCTGGCACAGGTGAGTGCTTTGGGGCAGCCGTGGTGGTGGCTGCGATCAGAGTGATCCGCCGGCGGCTTCCGGTGTGCCGGAATCGTGTGTCCCGCCGCCGTGCCCGCCGCCATGAGCGCCGCCGTGACCGCCGCCGTGGTGTCCGTGGTGTCCGCCATGACCGCCGCCGTGGTCACCGACCCGTTCGCGGGCCAGGAACATTTCGACGTCGAACAGGTTGTCCGCCCTGCGCGCGACGTTCAGGAGCGTGGACATGGAAGCGACCTCTTCCACCTGCTCCTTCAGGAACCAGAGCATGAACTGTTCGCCCAGGGGATCGTTTTCCTCCCGCGCGGCGGCGAAGAGCTCCTTGATGCGGTCGGTGACTTCAATCTCCTGGGCGAGGGCCAGGACGAGAGGTTCCTCCGCCGTCGTGAAATCGTTCCGGACGGGCTCGATTCCGGGGATGGTGATTTTGATCCCGCGGTCCAGGATGTACCGGACCATCATCATGGCGTGGTTGCGTTCCTCCAGGGACTGGCGGTAAAAGTGCTTGGCAAGCCGCGGCAAGTCCTGCCCGTCAAACCATGCGGCAATGGCGATGTACTGCTGGGACGCTGCGAACTCGTTGCCTACCTGGCGGGCCAGCAGTTCGTTGAATGGTGTGGGGCTCATGGCGCTCTCCTGAAAGTGGGGGGTTCAAGGCCGAGCACGATGATCACAGGGCCTTGACGGCCCGGCCTGGCGGTGGGCCTGCACTGAGAATCCTCCGCCGGTGACCGCGGGTCAAGGCTCCCCTGCTACTAAATCATCGGGTCCTGGAGTCCATGGAGTGCGGCCGGCCCAGCGGTACCACCAGCGGGGTGCCTGACACCGGGTCCTCGATGATCCGGCAGGGAAGGCCGAAGACATCCTCCACCAGTGCCTCGGTAATCACGTCGGATGGCGCGCCCTCGGCCACTACCGCCCCATCCGTCATGGCGATGATGTTGTTGGCGTAGCGGCTTGCATGGTTCAGGTCGTGGAGGACCGCAACGAGCGTATGCCCCTTGTCCCGGTTGAGGTCCCGGCACAGCTCCAGCAGTTCGATCTGGTGTGCGATGTCAAGGAAGGTCGTGGGCTCGTCGAGGAGGAGCAAGGGAGTCTGTTGCGCCAGGACCATTGCCACCCAGACGCGTTGACGCTGGCCGCCGGACAGTTCATCCACCAGCCGTCCCGAGAGCGGGGTGATGCCGGTGGCCTGCATGGCGTCCGCGACGGCGGCCTCGTCCTGTGCGGACCACTGGCGGAGCAGCTTCTGATGGGGGTAGCGGCCCCGGGCAACCAGGTCGGCAACCGTGATCCCATCCGGGGCAATGGAGGACTGCGGCAGTAAACCCAGCCGGCGAGCCAGCTCCTTCGCGGGCAGGCTCGCCACGGATTTGCCGTCCAGCAGCACTTGCCCGGATCGTGGCCTGACCAACCTCGCCAGCGCCCGCAGTAGGGTGGACTTGCCGCAGGCATTCGGTCCGACGATCACAGTGAAGGACCCATCGGGGATGCGCACGTTCAGGTTCTCGGAAATGATCCGCTGCTCGTAACCGACGGTAAGGCCTTCGGCGGACAGCAGGGGCGCGATGGTTGTAGTGCTGATCATGACTTCCTTGCTTCCCTGGCCAGCAGCCAGACTAGGTAGATCCCGCCGATGCACACAGTGACAACGCCTACCGGCAGCTGGATCGGGGCGAACTGGCGCTGGGCGGCCAGGTCGCTGGCTGACAGCAGAACAGCTCCCATCAGGGCGGACGGCAGCAGCGCGATCCCCGCACTCTTGGTGACCCGGCGGGCAAGCTGAGGGGCCGCCAAGGCCACGAAAGCAATTGGACCCGCGACCGCGGTGACGGCGGCCGTCAACGCCACGCCAAGCACCATCAGCAGGACCCGCGTGGGTTCGGCCCGGACGCCCAAGGCGCGGGCAGCGTCGTCGCCCATCTCCAGCATCCGCATCCGGCGGGACACGGCGAGCGCCGCCACGGCCACAACAACCACGACGGCGGCAGCCGGCCCTGCCTGCTGCCAGGTGATTCCGTTGAGGGAGCCTGCACCCCACACGGCCGCCGCCATGGAGACCTCCAGTTCGGCGCGGAGGATCAGCCAATGGTTCAGGGACGCCAGCATCGCACTGATGCCGATGCCGACGATGATCAGCCGGAAGCCCTGGGAGCCGCGGCGGAAGGCCAGCACGTAGACGGCAAGGGCGGTCAGCACTCCGCCGATGAGGGCGCCAGAGGCGATCTGGAGGTAGCTTCCTCCAACGGTCAGGATCACCAGCAGCGCGCCCGTGTAAGCGCCGGCGTTAAAGCCGATGATGTCGGGGCTGCCCAGCGGGTTGCGCGTCAGGGATTGGAAGATGCCGCCGCTCATGCCCAACGCCGCCCCGAAGAGCAGCGCCGAGAGCACCCGCGGGAGCCGCCAGTCCATGACGACGGTCCGCGTGAGGGCATCGGCGTCGCCTTCAAACGCCCGCACCACCTGGGGAACGCTGAGGGCGAAGTCCCCAGTGGCCAACGAAAAAAGTCCGACGGCGAGACCCGCCAGGATCAGCGAAATGCCGACTACGAGTGTGCGGACGTCCAGCATCAGGCTGATGCCCGGTCCGCGAGTGCGCAGCAGCAAGGTGGGCCGTCCGAAGTCGATGCGCGGGCGGGTCCCCTTGCCCGTGGTCGTCATAGTCCGCTCACTTTCCTGCGGCGTACCAGCGCTATGAGCACAGGGGCGCCGATAAACGCCGTCACGACGCCCACCTGGAGCTCGCCCGGCACTGCTACCCTGCCGACGACGTCGGAGGCGAGCAACAGGATGGGTGAGAGTACGAGGGTCAGGGTGAGGATCCAGCGCTGGTCCGGTCCGGCAATCCACCGCGCCACATGCGGGACCATCAGCCCGACAAAGCCAATGGCACCGGCCGCGGCGGTGGCCGAGCCACTAAGCAGCGTGATGGCCACAACGCCGAAGATCCGGGTGCGGTTGACGTTGCTGCCAAGTGCCGTGGCCAGGTCGTCGCCCAAGGCGACGGCGTTCATACCGCGCGCCGTAAACAGGGCCACTACTAGCCCTGCGGCCATAAACGGCGCAACAGCGAAAACGGTGTCCATCGTGCGGCTGTCCAACGATCCGACGCTCCACGAGCGCAGGTGGTCAAAGGCCTTCGGATTCAGGAGCGTCAGCCCTGAGCTGACGCCGGTCAGCACGGCTCCCAGCGCGACCCCCGCCAGGGTCAGGCGGATAGGGTTCACCACGTTCCGGCCCGAGGTGCTGATCAGGTACACGGCGATCGTCGTCAGGATGGCACCGGCGAACGCGGCCCAGATGTAGCCGCTAAGTGTGGTGACGCCGAAGGCGCCGATGGCAATGACAATGGCGAAGGATGCTCCTGCATTGACCCCCAAAATGCCGGGGTCGGCCAGTGGGTTGCGCGTGATTCCCTGGATCAATGCCCCTGCCGCCCCGAGCGCCATGCCAACGCAAATGCCCAAAAGGGTTCGGGGCAGCCGGTTCTGGAGGATGATCGCGTGATCGGCCGTGTCCTGAAAGTCAGTGAAGGCTTCCAGGACGGTTCCCGCGGGGATGAACTTTGCGCCGACGCCCAGGCTCAACAGTGTGGCGGCGAGTAATGCGCCGACGGCGCACAGCAGGACAAGGAGCCGCCATGGCAGCCTGCCTCGAAGACCACCGGCGGGGCCCCGGGCAAGAACAGCTCCATCAGCAATGAGCTCGGCGTTTACGGGTGCGCGCTGGCACGCCGGCGGCGTCAGTTGGGACACAACGGATCAAATCTCCGAAAGGCTGGGGGCAGAGGCAAGGTCGAACGGAATCGGGAAGTCAACGGTCGGTGGGCAACGGTTGCGGTTGAGTCACCATTTGATGAAACAGACCTGTATTAGGTTAGCCTTACCTGGTGAAAAATGACGATTCAACAACTCAACCGCGGCGCACCTCCCGCCCGCGGCATCTGATGGCCCGGCTTGCCGGTTCCGTCCTCGTTCTCGGTCTGGTGGCCGGCTGCGGCACTGCGGCAGGCGCTGGCTCCTCGGCAGGCAACACGGATGTTGCCACCGGAGGGTCCAAGTTCACCACCGCCGACCAGGAAACCGCCAAGCTCGGTACAGACGCTGCACCCGGCGAATTCCCGCGCGTCATCAAACACGCAAGCGGCGTAACCAAGCTGGAGAAGAAACCCAGCCGCGTCGTGGTCCTGGACACCGGGGAGCTGGACGACGTGCTGTCGCTCGGCATCACCCCTGTGGGCATCCCGACGACGGACGGCAAGAACTCCATTCCCAGCTACCTGGCCGATAAGGTCAAGGACGTTGCCACCGTTGGCACCATCCAGAGCCTTAACCTGGAAGCGATCGCCGCGCTCAAGCCGGACCTGATCCTGGGCAGCCAGCTCCGGGCGGACAAACTCTACCCGCAGCTTTCTGCCATTGCGCCGACCGTCTTCAGCATCCGCCCCGGCTTCCCGTGGAAGGAGAACTTCCTTCTGGTGGGCGATTCCCTCGGCGAGGAGCCCCAGGCCGTCAAGGTCCTCAACGACTACCAGGCCCAGGCTGACGCGCTCAAGAAGGACGTCACCGGCGATCCGAAGATCTCCCTGGTCAGGTTCCTCCCTGGCAAGATCCGCCTCTATGCCAACAAATCGCTGATCGGTGTCATCCTCAAGGACGCGGGCCTGAGCCGCCCTGAGAACCAGGACATCGATGAGCTGGCAGCGGAAGTGTCAGCCGAAAACATCGAACAGGCCGATTCGGACTGGATCTTCTACAGCAGCTACGGGGATCCCGCCGCCACGGGCGAGACCTCGGTGGTCGAAGGCGCGGTCTGGCCGCGGCTCAACGCCGTCAAGGGCGGCCAGGCAAAGGCCGTCAACGACGACGTTTGGTTCCTCGGCCTCGGCCCCACAGGCGCACAGCTCATCCTGAAGGACCTGCGGGACGTGTTAACCGACAGCTAAGACAAAGACAAGAACGACGGCGCCCGTCACCTCGCGGTGGTGGGCGCCTCGCGGTGGTGGGCGCCGTCGTCGTTTGCCTGTGGGCCGGCCGCGAAGGGGCGGGCCCACAGGCCTCAGCGGGATGCACGCGAGCGGGGCGCCGGGCGAAAATAGTCGGTCAGGAATCCAGCGAGGACGCTGGACAGGGCAAGGATGAGGGCGGGAAGGAGCGTCATCGGGCCCACGAACTCCCGGACGTCGACCTTGTACAGGAACAAAAGGAGGACCGCAACGAGGACGTAAGCGATCGACAGCGCCACACCGATCATCGTGATGACCGTTCCCCGCGTTCGCATCTTCGTTTTGGGAAACTGCTTCGCGTACTCCTCCGCCTTGCCGAATTCAGCCTCAGCCGGAGTCCCCGCAGCGGCCTCATGCGCGCGCACCTCGTCGAGAGTTTCTGCGATCTCATCCTCGGACACTCCACGAATTCGGAGGTTGAAGGTCAGGTTTCGTTCGTAGCTCATGGCTGTTCCTGTCGGGTGGATCGAAGGGTGGTCAAGGCGTTGTCCATCTGCTGCCAGGCAGAGACGGCCCGCTCGAGTTCGGTGCGGCCGTGCTCGGTGAGCGTGAATTGCTTGCGTCCCGGCCCTGCCTGGTCATGCTGCCATCTGTGCTCAACCAGGCCCTGCTCCTCCAGCCTCTTGAGCAGTGGGTAGAGCGTCCCGCCTTTGATTCGCTCGAAGCCGTGCGCCCTGAGCTCCTCGGCCATGGCGTAACCGTGACTTTCACCGTTGCTGAGCACGGCGAGCACTGCCTGCGGGAGCGCCGCGCGGATCAGCTCCTGGTTCCAGTCGAACGTCATAGGCAGATAGTGACACTACCTAGGTAGCGAGTCAACTTCGGCCTGCTTGAGGAAGGCGTTGATTTTATTGGCCATGGCGGGGGATTGTGTCCAGTGCAGGTAGTGCCCACCGGGGAGCACCTGGATCTCGTGATGCCGGACGTTTCGTAATCGGCTCTCGCTTGCTGTGTGCCCTGCGCCTTCCGGTTCGGCCAGACCGGGTGCGATCGCCGTGACCCAGCGGACCACACCCGTGGTCGAAAGCATCCGGCCCCAGTTGATTCCTGCCGGGCGCTGGGACGCGTCAGTCGGGCCAGTCCCGGCTGCTGGCACCGTGGGGTCAATTCCGACGACGGCCGACACTTCCTCGCGGTACCGGTTGGCGTAGTCGAGGGTGTAAAAGCCCGCTATGGAGTGGCCCGCGAGGATGTAGGGGCGGTCGACGTTCAGTTTCGTGAGCGCTTCATGAAGTTCGGCCGTGATGTTTTCGACGGTGCGCTCCACGGGTGTCACGTCGCTGTATCCGTAGCCGAACCCTTCAACGACCACGACCTGATAGTCGGGAAGTTCGCGGATGAGCGGCCCAAAATCGAGCGCCGGCGCCGGCGTGCCCAGTCCGCTCAGCAGCACGATCGTCTCAGGTGTGCCCGTGGCGCCGAGGCGCGGTAGACATTGAGCTCGCCGTGGCTGATTTGAACCCGCTGCCCGTACGGAGCGATTGAGGAGCGCTCGGCGTTCTCGATCACCAGGTTGGCCGTCGTCGAGCAGAGGACGAGCCCCGCAACCATGACAGCCACGAGACCCAGGTTGCGGATTCTCCTGCGCCAGTTGTGGCCGCTGCCGGATGCCGCGGGAGTCATCGCTTGCTCTCCTTCTGTTGTCCTTGGCCTCAACGGTCCTCACGCGGCGGCCAGGGAAGCCAGGCGGCAGGGACGGCCCGCAGCCGTATAGGGGATGAGCACTCCATCGCGGGAGTGATGCGTGGTCTCAGGCAAGTGCGGGCGCACATATCGCCGCGGCGATGAATCCTCATATGCCACCATGCGGCCATCGTAGTCCGCAGGAATCCGCTGACAAGGAGGGCTCACAAACTGCTCCCAGATGCGGTCCTCTGCGCGGCTCCCGGCCTGGTGTTCCTTGCTTGTAGTCTGAAGCCTGTGCATGCGCCTGCTGCACAGATAGTTTGGGGGAGTTTGTCGTGGTTTCGTTCGAGCTTTTGGGGGTTCTCTACTTCGTCGTGACGGCGGTCATAGCAGTCCTCGCCGTGTACGCCTTGGTGCTGGTCGTCGTCTTTCTGCGCCTTTGGATCCGTGAGCTGAAGGCAACGCAGCATCCTGGTGGAGACAAGTAGTTCATGGCTGCCTCCTTCGAATGCATAACGCGGACAAGCATGCCCAGGGAAAAGCTGTTCGACCTGGCTCGCAGCGTCGATGCCCACAAAGACTCGATGGCACGTTCCCGGGAAGAAGCCGTTGCCGGGGTCACGTCCGGCCTCATCTCCTTGGGCCAGGAAGTGACCTGGCGTGCGTGGCACTTCGGTGTGCCACTTCGGATGACCAGCCGGATCACCGAAATGGAGGCGCCCGTCTTCTTCGTTGATGAGCAAGCCAAGGGTCCGTTCCGGCGTTTCCGCCACGCCCATGAGTTCAGCGAGGACTCGGATGGAACCGTGATGGTTGACCGGATCGAGTTCGAGGCGCCGTTCGGCCCGACGGGGCGGCTCGTGGAGAAGCTGGTCCTGACCCGCTACCTTCACAAACTCATCGAGCAGCACAATCAGCACCTGACTGCGGACCCGCGAGCACGGTGAGGTTCTAGACCCCGGCTCTCACTCCGGGGCGCGTCCCTGCGCCCGGGACTGCTGGATGTGTCCTTGGCGCGCGGCCTCACGGACCAGGAGCCGGATGTTCGCGTACAGCACCGCTTTGACGGCCAGCGGGTCCAGCCTCTGCCCGCGCCGGATCCTCAATTCAAGTTCCTGGCAGCAGCGTTCCAGCCGCAGGGCGCCCGCCATCGCCGAGGTAGCCCTCAGGCTCACCACGGCATCACGGGCCGCCCGCAAATCCCCGCCGGCGAGGCCGTGAAGGATCTTCGCCGCCCGGCCGGGCAGCATCTGCAGGAAGTCGTCGATAAAGGCCTGCGCAAAAGCGGGCCCCACCTCATTAGCGAGAGTCTGCAGCGGCCCGCTGTCCAGCACCGGAACGTCGTCCCCGCCCGTCACGCCACACCGCCTGCTGCTGCCTGCTCCATCTTCGCGCCCATCCATCAGCCCGCCGCGCCCCTTGCTGCGCGGCTCCATGACACACGTTCTCGCGGGGACCTCAAGACGGAGGAAGCTTTCCCAAATGTTCGGATCAAGATCGCCTGTGACTGTCCGGGGAGGGACGGGCGCCGCCACGCTGCGCCGACTAACATGGGGACGTGAACGATACGCTTCCTCCCTGCCCCGAATGCTCCAGCGAGTACACGTACGAGATGGGCGCCCTCCTGGTCTGTCCCGAATGCGGCCACGAATGGTCGTCCGCCCCGGTCGAATCAGACGAACCGGGAGAACGTGTCATCAAGGACGCGGTGGGCAACGTGCTGGCCGACGGCGACACCGTCACCGTCGTCAAGGACCTCAAAATCAAGGGAAGCTCCAGCGTCATCAAAGTGGGCATCAAAGTGCGCGGCATCCGCCTCCTGGACGGCGTGGGGGACCACGACATCGACTGCAAGGTGGACGGCGTGGGCCCCATGCAGCTCAAATCAAGCGTTGTGAAGAAGGTCTAGGGACGGGTTGCGGGAACCGGCGTGGAAAATTCCGTGAGGGCTGCCGACGTCATGGTCATCGGCGCGGGCCAAGCCGGCCTGTCCGCCGCCTACCACCTTGCCCGCCGCGGCTTCATAGCCGCTCAACGCCCCGCCACCTACGCCGGCCCGGACAGCCAATCCCGGCGAACCTACGCGGTGCTGGACGCCGAGGACGGCCCGGGCGGCGCCTGGCGGCACCGCTGGAAGAGCCTGCGGATGGCCACGGTCAACGGAATCAGCGACCTCCCCGGCATCCCGCAGCCGGACGTTGACCCGGCGGAACCCAGCTCGGCATTCCTGACCCGGTACTTTGCCGGCTATGAGCGTGAACTCGGCATCGCCGTCGAACGGCCCGTCAAGGCGCTCGCGGTCGAGCGCGAGGACGCCGATCCCGCCGGACGGCTGAGGATCACCACGTCCGACGGCGGATGGTCGGCGCGCGCTGTCATCAACGCCACGGGAACCTGGACCAGGCCGTTCTGGCCGATCTACCCCGGACAGTTCACGTTCAAGGGGCGCCAGCTCCACGTCGCGGACTACGTCTCCGCCGAGGAGTTCCGCGGACTGCACGTCATCGTGGTGGGCGGCGGCATCTCCGCCGTCGGGCTGCTGGACGAGATCTCAAAGGTGACGTCCACCAGCTGGTTCACGCGCCGCGAGCCGGTATGGCGGGAGGCGGCGTTTGACCGGCAGGCGGGCCATGACGCCGTCGCCCTCGTGGAGGACCGCGTGCGGCGGGGGCTGCCGCCGCAGAGCGTCGTCGCCGCCACCGGTCTCATCTGGACCCCGGCGCTCCGGGCAGCAGCCGCGCGCGGCGTACTGGAACGCCGCCGCATGTTCACCGGCATAGAGCCCGACGGCGTCCGGCTGGCAGACGGCAGCCTGCTCGCCGCGGACGTGATCCTCTGGGCCACAGGCTTCCGGGCCGAGCTGGAACACCTGGCCCAGCTGCACCTGCGCGGGCCGGGCGGCGGCATCGCCATGGACGGCACCCGGGTGGCGGCGGAACCGCGCGTGCACCTCGTGGGCTACGGGCCGTCATCCTCGACCATCGGCGCCAACCGCGCGGGCCGGGCCGCCGTCGCTGAACTCCTGAAGCTCCTGGCGGCGCAGCCCGCCTGAACGGGATTCACGGTAAGTTTGCACAGGAGCCTGCCCGGCCGGCGACAGGCAAATTTACACAAACAATCAGCAGGGAAGAGGCGGCGGCAACACGTGGCAGAGAACAGTCTTGGGCATCTTCTGGGCAGACTGCGGAGGTACCCGGACGTCGAGGCCGCCAACCTGCAGGCGTGGGACGCCACCGACACACTTCTGCTGGACACCGCAGCGGACCTCCTCACGCCGGCGAGCAGGGTTGCCGTGATCGGAGACCGCTACGGGGCGCTGACGCTGGGACTCCTCGGAGGCGCGGGAACGGCGCCGCAGGTCCGCGTGTACCAGGACCTCATCACCGGCGAGCGGGCCCTCCGGCACAATGCGGCTGCACTCGGCGTGGCCGGCGGCTTTAAGCAGCTGCCGCTGGGGGCGGAACTGCTGGCGGACGCGGACATCGTTCTGCTGCAGCTGCCCAAGACGCTCGCCGAACTCGAGGAAATTTCCGACGCCGTTGCGCGCCACGCGCCGAAGGGCGCCGTGTTGCTTGCCGGCGGACGCGTCAAGCACATGTCCCTGGGCATGAACGAGGTGCTCGGGCGATACTTCGAAACGGTCCAGCCCCAGCTGGCCCGGAGGAAATCGCGGGTTCTCCTGGCCTCGGGGCCAAAAACCGTCGAACCCGTCCCGCCATATCCGGTGACGGAGCACAACGCCGAGCTCGATCTGCAGGTGTGCGCGCACGGCGCCGTTTTTGCCGGCACCAAACTGGACATCGGAACGCGCTACCTGCTGGAATTCCTCCCCGAGATCCCCGCAGCAGGCACCTCGGTGGACCTGGGCTGCGGCACCGGGATCCTGGCTGCCATGTATGCGCGCCGCCACCCCGATTCGGCGGTCATCGCAACGGACCAGTCGGCGGCGGCCGTTGCTTCAGCGCGGGCCACAGCGACGGCCAATGGCCTGGACCGGCAGATCACGGTACTCCAGGACGATGCCATGGGCTCCCTTCCTGCCGGAAGCGCCGGGCTCATCCTGCTGAATCCTCCATTTCATCTGGGGGCCAGCGTCCATGCCGGTGCCGGGATCAAGATGTTCGAGGCAGCGGCCCGCGTCCTTGTCCCCGGCGGTGAGCTCTGGACGGTGTTCAACAGCCATCTTCACTACCTGCCGGCGCTGGAAAGGCTGGTCGGGCCCACCTCCGTGAGGGGACGGAACCCCAAGTTCACCGTGTCCGTCAGCGTCAAACGGCACGGACGATGAGCGGCAGCGGATTCACCGGACCGTCCGCGATTCCGCCCGCGCGTGGGACGTACCCGTATACCGGGACGTAACGTACGATTCAGACATCGATACTGGCAAACCGAAGATGCTTAGGGGAATCCTTGACTGAGATCCGCCAGCCCACACCGCGGCGCGGAACTAACCTGCCCCGCATGGGTGACTTCAACCTGACTGTCATCCTGGACGCCGTCCGGCGGTCATCCGGGGGCCTCAGCCGTGTCGAACTGGCCCAGATTGTCGGGCTGTCCCCCCAGACCATCTCGAACATCTCCCGCCGGCTCCTGGACCAGAGCCTCATCGTGGAGGCCGGCAAGGAGGGGAGCGGGCCAGGGAAACCGAGGACCATCCTCCGGCTGAATCCTGCGGGAATGTATGCCGTGGGCGTGCATTTGGATCCCGCCGTGACAACATTTGTCGTCCTGGACCTAGTGGGCGCCGTGGTGCAGCATTCGCGGGTCAAGACCCCGGACAGCGGCAACCCGGAGGCGGTCATCGCCGCCATCGCCGCCGAGATCGAAAAGCTCGTCGAAGCATCGGGCGTGGACCGGGAGAAGATCGCCGGCCTGGGCATCGCCGCCCCCGGTCCGATCGACCACGACAATGGAGCAGTGGTGGAACCGCCGCTTCTTGACGGCTGGGACCGAGTTCTGCTGCGTGATGCTCTGGCCGATGCAACAGGCCTTTCCGTACTCATGGACAAGGACGTGACCAGCGCGGCCGTGGCGGAAACCTGGGCGGGCGGCCCCAGCGGCGCCGGCAGTTTCGTCTTCATGTACATGGGCACGGGCATCGGCTGCGGCATTGTCCTTAACGACGAGGTGGTCCGCGGCACATCAGGAAATGCCGGCGAAATCGGCCACATCATCGTCGACCCGGACGGCCCGCCCTGTGACTGTGGCCTGCGCGGTTGCGTGAAGTCCTCCTGCATCCCCCAGGTCCTGGTGGCTGAGGCCCAGGCGGCAGGAATCCTATCGGACGAAGGTCCCCTGACCGGCGGCTCCGTAGTGCAGGAACGGTTCGCCCAGCTTTGCGAGGCCGCGGATGCCGGCAACAGCGCAGCTATGGCAATCATTGACAAGTCAGCGGTGCTGGTGGCCAGGGCGGCTTCGGTCGTGGCCAATACGCTCGACGTAGACCGCGTCGTGTTCGGCGGCCCGTTCTGGGGCTCCCTGTCGCGGCGCTACCTGGAGCTGGTCCCGGACCTGATCCAGCAGAACAGCGATGCGGGAAACATCCACGCCATCGAAGTGGTGGGCACAGGCGTGGGGGAGGACGTGGGCGCCATTGGCGCCGCCTGCCTTGTCCTGGAGCACACTCTCGCGCCGCGCGCCCAGCGGTTGCTACTGGAGGGCTAAGGCGTTAGTCGATGTCTTCGACGATGGTCCCGTAGGGAATCGTGTCGTCGAGATGTGCCTGGTGGCCCTTGGGAATGAACAGCACCCGGACGCCGTGCAGTTGGTCCGCTGCTGACTGGAGGAGGACCGGGCGGACCGTGTCGACAAAGCGCGGGTCCTTGCCGACAAGGTATTGCTCGTAACTGGCTGGTAGCTGGGTCATTGCATCAGGATAGACCCGTTCTTTCGCCGGGGGGAAGGTGTACCCCAGCGGTCAGAACCGCTGGGGTACACCCGCGTCCTTGCGGGGAGCAGCTGATCTTCGCTCCGCTGGACGGGTTGGGATCTGCCCCCTTAGTAGCCGCTCGTGGTCTCGGTTGTGACTTCGGCCTTGGCCGTTTTTGCGTAGACGTTCTTGCTGACCGTGTACGCGTGCTGGTCGAGCTTCATGGCCTCCTGGTTGGCTTCTTTCAGCTTGGCGTCTGAGAGCTGTTCCACCTTGACGAGGTCAAGGGTCTCCTGGTTCTCGCCGCCTTCGGCCGTCACCTTGACCAGGCCTGTGCCGGCTGAGTAGAACTTACGCTGGTGGCCAACGGCGGGTTCCAGAGGGTTGTGTTCATCAATCACCAGCACATCGTCGTAGCATCCCGTGGGAACGCAGACCCGTTGGTTCTCCTGGAAGACCTTTCCGCAATCCAGGAAGTCCACCTTGGGGGCATGCGCCTGAACATATTCTGCGGTTCCGGTCCGCGGCTCAGCCTGCATTGCGATGCCCGCCTGGGCCTCATCAATCGAGTTAATGAACGTGCTGGGGGCCCCTGTGAACTTGCCGTTTTCGAACTCTTCCGGGTACTCCCCGAAGAGCCAGACTATTCCGCTCTCGGTCTGGGCAAAGAAGGCCAGTTCCGATTCCACCAGCTCGCCGTCAGCGTAGTCACGGTCCCACATGACGAGCGTCTTCACGCCGTCTATCACCTTGGTCAGCCCGGTCACAGTGTGCGTGACCGTCCGCTTGGTGGTCCCTTCGGCACTCTTGACGTCGCCGGTTGTTGTGTACTGCGACCCTGGTTTCAGGGGAAACCACTTATTGTCCACTTTCGGTGACTCTTGGAATTCGGCGGGGTCATAATTTATGGCGGACCCCGGGCCGCAGAGCTCTCCGGCATCAGCCGTCCCCGTGGCTGTCGGCGATGCGGAGCCCGACGTCGCTGTCGTCTCCGTCGGTGATGCTGAACCCGCCGTCGCACTGGTTGTGGCCGGCGGGGTGGTGCTTTGCGGCGGCGCACACGACGTCACTGTCGTCAGCGCCAGTAGGAACACAAAAACGGAGCCGATCACCGTTGATCGGTTGTGGGGCTGGAACATATCCGTGGCCTTTCGCCGTTGGAATCAGATGACTTCCAGCAACGGCACGGCGCCGCCCTCCAGTGCGGAGAGCAGCCCCAGTACGGCGCTGGTGAAACCGCGCCTTGGCAAAGGGGACGATGCGACGCCGCCCGGTTGACAGGCGCGGGATAGGGTCTCTCGGGGCGGATCACCGAGGAACGTCCAGATGGCCTCCTTAATTTGAGACCGTTGCCAAATCCGGATACGACGTGCACAAATGATGGACTAAATTTGTCCGTTTGAAAAGGGCAACCGCCGCGAGAGGGTAGCCGTGTGAGGCAGCGGGGCGAATATTATTCAGAAAGTGCAATCCGGCACGCGTAAGAATGCGTCTTAATTCGATGGCCGACTTGAACGCACCCTGGGCGGCTCCTAGAGTTCTATACAAGTTACCGAGGTAACGTGTCAGCGATCCTCCGCTGCGGATGTGCCGTCATGCGGCAGCCAAGGAGGGTGTGGGTGCCCCCATGTGGGCCTGACATTTGCTCACGGACAACTTCTTTTCAGGCGTAACAGTCGCGGCTGCGCCCTGCCGAAGTTCGTTCCGTGTTCCCCAAACTCAATTCATTGACCGCATACTGCACGGGCTACCGCCACGGCAGCATAGCCTTCAATGGCCCATAGCCAAGGACGCAAATGTCACCACCCAGCCTTATTGACACCCATCCAAATCTTTCCGACACCGCACCCGTGGCGCTGTCCTATGAGCTCTTCCCGCCGCGTTCGCCTGCGGCCGCCGAGACGCTCTGGACCACGATCCGCGAGCTGGAGAGCACTGACCCTGACTACGTGTCCGTCACGTATGGTGCCAGCGGCTCCAACCGGGACACCGCCGTCGAGCTCATCAACCGCCTGGTGCTGGAGACCACCCTCCGTCCGCTGGCCCACCTGACGTGCGTGGGCAACACCCCGACCGAGCTGGCCGAAATCATCGGTGAGCTCTTGGACGCGGGGGTGCGCGGCATCCTGGCCCTCCGCGGAGACCAGCCCAAGGACAGCGGAGAGCCCGTCAGCGGTTCGCTGCGCTACGCCCAGGACCTGATCGAGCTCATCCGGCGGGTGGAGCAGCGGCGTTCGGCACTGCTCTGCGCCGGCAAGGTCGCGGTCGGCGTGGCCGCCTACCCCACACGGCACCCGGAGTCGCCGAGTGAGGCCCACGACGTCGAGGTCCTGCTGGCCAAGCAGCGCTCCGGCGCGGACTTCGCCATCACCCAGGTGTTCTTCCGCACCGAGCAGTACGCGGACCTGATCACCAGGGCACGCCGTGCCGGCGTCACCATTCCGATCATCCCCGGGGTCATGCCGCTCACGAGCCTCCGCAGGCTCAAGCGCCTCGGCGAGCTGACCGGCGTCGAACCGGCACCGGAGCTCATCGAGCGGCTGGCGGCGGCGGACTCCGACGCCGACCGGCTCCGCATCGGTGTCAGCGCCACCGTGGACCTGGCCAACGCCGCCCTGGATGCCGGAGCGCCCGGCCTCCACCTGTACACGTTCAACGAACACCAGAGCGCGCTGGAGGTACTGGACAAGCTGTCGCTTGTGCGGCCGGCACGTTCCGCCAGCCGCCTCAACGCGATCGCCCGCCGCCAGCTCGCGAGCTGACACCACCCGTCAGCTGACTACCCAAGACACTCACAGCTTCCCAACCATGCAAGGAAAATTGACATGACTGAACAGAACACCGCCGTGGCCACTCCGTTCCCGTCCGCCTCGATCCTGGGCTACCCCCGCATCGGACGCCGCCGCGAACTGAAGAAGGCCGTTGAAGCCTACTGGGCCGGCAAGATCGACGCTGCAGCCCTTGACGCCGCCGCCAAGGAAATCCAGCTGGGCACGGCCAAGCGCCTGCAGGGCCTGGGCCTGACCGAAGCCGCAGCCGTTCCGGGCACCTTCTCCTTCTACGACCAGGTGCTCGACGCCGCCGCCCACCTCGGCGCCGTTCCGGCCCGTTTCGGCAACCTCCTGAACGCAGAGGGCCAGCTGGACATCGATGGCTACTTCACCCTCGCCCGCGGCAACAAGGAACAGCAGCCGCTGGAAATGACCAAGTGGTTCGACACGAACTACCACTACCTCGTGCCGGAAATCGGCCCGGAGACCAACTTCACGCTGGCCTCCAACCGCATCGTTGAAGAGTTCGAATACGCCCTCGCCAACGGCGTGGTGACCCGCCCGTACATCGTCGGCCCGGTCACCTTCCTGCTCCTGAGCAAGGCTTCCGACGACGCACCGGCCGGCTTCAGCCCGCTGTCCCGCCTCGAGGATGTCCTCCCGGTCTACACCGCGCTGCTCGAGAAGCTCGCTGCCGCCGGCGCCAGCTGGGTCCAGCTGGACGAGCCCGCACTGGTGGTTGACCAGGACGCCTCCGCCGAGGAGATCCAGGCCGCGGTCGCCCGCTCTTACGAGGTCCTCTCCGCCGTTGCCCAGCGCCCGCAGCTGTTCGTCTCCACCCCGTACGGCGCGCTGAACGGCCAGCTCGGCACCCTCGCCGCCACCAACATCGACGCCCTGCACATCGACGTCTTCAAGGGCGCCGTCCCGTCCGCAGCGGCACTTGCCGCACTGGGCAGCAAGACCCTGGTTGCCGGCGTCGTGGACGGCCACAACATCTGGCGCAACGATCTTGCCGCCTCCGCGGACAAGATCGCCGAACTGAAGAAGTCGGTCGCCAAGCTGGCCATCAGCACCTCCACCTCCACCCAGCACGTCCCGCACGACGTTGACGAAGAGGCACAGCTGTCCGAGCAGCTCCGCAGCTGGTTGGCCTTCGCCGACCAGAAGGCTGTTGAGGTTGTCACGCTCGCTGGCGTACTCACCGATGCAGCTGCGGTCCAGCCTGCCATCGATGAAGCCTCCCGCATCATCGCCAACCGCGCCGCCGCCGAAGGGGTCCAGCGCGCCGATGTCCGGGCCCGCACCGCAGCCCTGACCCCGGCCGACTTCGACCGCTCCGAGTACTCGGTCCGCGAAGCCGCACAGGAAAAGGCCCTGCACCTGCCGCCGCTGCCCACCACCACCATCGGCTCCTTCCCGCAGACCTCCGAAATCCGTTCGGCCCGTGCCCGTAACAACAAGGGCGACCTCACCAACGAGCAGTACGAGCAGCTCATGAAGGACGAGATCAAGCGCGTTGTGGAGCTGCAGGAAGAGCTCGGCTACGACGTCCTGGTGCACGGCGAGCCCGAGCGCAACGACATGGTCCAGTACTTCGCCGAGAACCTGGAAGGCTTCGACGTCACCGTCCACGGCTGGGTTCAGTCCTACGGCTCACGCTGCACCCGCCCGTCCATCCTCTGGGGCGACGTCACCCGCAGCGCCCCCATCACCGTGAAGTGGGCAGAATACGCCCAGTCGCTGACCAGCAAGCCGATGAAGGGCATGCTGACCGGTCCGGTCACCATCCTGGCCTGGTCCTTCGTCCGCGACGACCAGCCGCTGGGCGAGACCGCCAACCAGGTCGGCCTGGCCCTGCGCGACGAAATCGCCGACCTCGAAGCCGCCGGCATCAAGGTCATCCAGGTGGACGAGCCCGCCCTGCGCGAGCTCCTTCCCCTGCGCAAGGCCGACCAGGCCGCCTACCTGGACTGGTCCGTGAACTCGTTCCGCCTGGCCACCGCCGGTGCCGCCGACGCGACCCAGATCCACACGCACCTGTGCTACTCCGAGTTCGGCGCCATCATCGACGCCATCGACGGACTGGACGCGGACGTCACCTCCATCGAGGCCGCACGCTCCCGCATGGAGGTCGTCCACGACCTCGAGTCCCACGGCTTCGGCCGCGGCGTCGGCCCGGGCGTCTACGACATCCACTCGCCGCGCGTCCCGGGCGAGCAGGAAGTCACCGAGCTGCTCAGCACGGCCGTGAAGCACGTGCCGTCCCGCCAGCTCTGGGTCAACCCGGACTGCGGCCTGAAGACCCGCGGCTACGCCGAGACCGAAGAGTCCCTGCGCAACCTCGTCGCGGCCACCAAGACGGTCCGCGCGGAACTGCTCGAAGGTGCAAAATAAGAGTACGACGTAGCCGCTGATCGAGCTTGAGACGCCGACGGCGGGCGGGCACCNNAGAGCCGCCGGGGGGGGGCGGTCACCTTGGGTGACCGCCCGCCGTCGGCGTTTAACTGCTTTAGGGAGTTCAGGACTCCCAGACGATTTCGTCGTCGACCACGCCGTCCTCATCCGCCGAGGCCACCAGAACCTCGTCGGTGAAGTGGGAGCCGAGCGTGAAGTCGAGGACGAAGTAGCGCTCAGGCTGCCCGGGGAAGATGCCCACGTGGCCGAGCTTGAGCGCTTTCAGGAAGACCGCGTTGGTGAGCTGGCTCTTGTCCGTGACGCCGAAGACCTTCTGCAGGTGCTCGTCCTTGATGGCGTTGCAGTGGAAGCGAAGGTACTCCTGCGCGCTGGTTCCCTCCTGTTCGAGCTCTTCGGCGATCATCTCGCGGACCTCGTCCACGAGCTCGGGGAGGTAGCGCAACCGGTAGTCCACCTTGTGCATCGCCGCCTCATCGAAACGGTCATGCGCGTTGATGTTCAGGTCGAGCTCAAGGCGTTGGCCGGCCAGCTCATGCTCCGCGGCGATGTTGTGGTCCCTGCCGTGGTTGAGTTCGATTACTCCGAAGTGCTGGCTCGCTACCTTGGTCATATCTTCAACATAGACCCGAAAAGCACCGCATTCCAGCATCGGGGATTATTTATCTGAGGATCCCAGGCTGCCCAGCGTGTCCGACAGCAGGTCCACGAACAGCTGTACCCGGGCGGTCTTCTTGTCATTTATCAGCAGCGCGAACACGTTACGGGCCAGCCTGATCTCGGGAACGTCCAGCACCACCACGCCTGCCGGGCGGTGGCGCAAGGCGAGCTCCGGCACCAGCGCAGCACCCAGCCCGGCGGCTGCCATTTCGAGGCTGGCATGGAAGTCATCGCTGTATGCCACCACGCGGGGGTGCAGGTTGCAGCTGGCAAAGAGCCGCTCAATCACGGTGGCGTCGCTCGTGCCGGGGTGGTGCATGATCCACGGCATGTCCGAGAGATGGTCCGCCGCCACCTTGGCGTCCGTACGGAATCCCCAGCCGGAGGGCAGGACTACGCGGAAGTTGTCGTCGCCGATCCATTGCCGGTTGATGGTGTGCGGCCAAGCCAGCCCGGACTGCCCCACCTGGTACACCAGGGCCACATCAAGTTCCCCGCCCGTGCGCAGCCCCTGGATGGTCTGCGCGGGCTCGGCCACGGAAACCCTGAGGTCGATGCCGAGGTCCTTCCATGCCGGATTCTTCAGGATCCTCGGCAGGACGTAGGTTGCGAGGCTGGGGAAAATGCCCAGCCGGAGTTCTTGGCTCGTGGCGTCCTGGGTCTTTGACGCGGCGGCCATCAGGGCTTCGATGTCGGTGAGGACCTTGGCGGCGTGCCGCGCCATCACGATGGCGGCCTCGGTGGGGACCACGCTCCTGGCCGATCGCTGGAACAGGTGCACGCCGGTGTCGCGCTCCAGCGCCGACATCTGCTGGGACACGGCGGAGGCCGTGTAGCCGAGCCGGCCGGCCGCGGCCGCGAAGGATCCCAGCCGCGTGACCTCAAGCAGAGTCCTCAAGTGCACGGGGTTGACCACCAGCCCACCTTACTCCGGCTGTTCACATGCAGGAAAAGATTCCCACCCATCCGTGTTCCTCACGGTTCCGAATAGCCCGTGAGTATTCATTAGCGGCAGCTGTTCAGCAGAGGAGCAACGATTGTCACCGAGCCCAACATGGAGTGGAGGCGCCGCAGGCGTTCCGCACGCCGGATCCGACGGCGGAAGTGAGGCCGCGGCCGGAAGCCGCCGCATCGCCGTCGTCGGCAGCGGAGTCGCCGGCCTGACCGCCGCCCACGTTCTCAGCCTGCGCGATCACGTGACCCTGCGGGCTGGAGTACGCAGGGGCCAAGGGGGCCGCGGACATCTTCGCCCGGCCCTCGAACTTTGTGCGGCCGCAGTACCTGCGGATGCTGGTTGAGATCCTGCGCTTCTGGCGGAAGGCCCGCGCGCTGTTGGCGGCCAGACCGGGAGCGGCTGCCGCGGGTGACGAGGAAACTGGGCCAGTTCCTGGACCGGGAACGCTTCAGCGATTACTTCACGTCCCACTTCATGGCGCCGGTGGTCAGTGCCGTCTGGTCCTGCGATCCCACCACCGCGCTCGCGTATCCGGCGCGGTATCTCTTCACCTTCCTGGATCACCACGGCATGCTCGGCATCAAAGGCTCGCCGCAGTGGAGGACCGTGACGGGCGGCTCGCGCAGCTACGTTGACCGCGTGGTCGCCGGCCTGCCTGATGTCCGCCTCTCCAGCCCCGTCCTGTCCGTGCGGCGTACCGGCTCCGGCGTGGAAATCACGACGGCGGCCGGCACCGATACTTTCGACGCCGCGGTCATCGCCGCCCACCCGCGTGAAGCGCTTGCCATGATCGCCGAACCGACGGCGGACGAAGTCCGCATCCTGGGCGACATGCCGTACTCCGTAAACCAGATCAAGTTCCACCGCGACCCGGCGGTGCTGCCGCGCAGCGAGGCGGCCCGCGCGTCTTGGAACTACCGGCTTCCCTCATGTGCGGCGCGCCCGGACCACGTGCTGGTCAGCTACGACCTCACCCGTCTGCAGCGCCTGAACCCGGATGACGGCGGAAGCTACATCGTGAGCCTGGGCGAATCCGAGCTCATCGAGCCGGCCTCCGTACTGCAGGACCTGGTCTACGAGCACCCGCAGTACACGCCGGACTCCGTGGCCGCCCAGGGCCGCCTGGGTGAACTGGGTGATTCCCGGCTGGCCTTCGCGGGCGCCTATCACGGCTGGGGCTTCCATGAGGACGGCGCGGCGTCCGGTGTCCGGGCGGCAGCGCAGCTGGGCCGGCAGTGGGAGACGCCCGCCGGCAGGCCCGAGGTGCTGGAAGTCGGGCAGCCTGCGGAGCTCGTCCCATGACGGCGGGCATCTACCGCACCAGCATCCGCCACGTGCGGCGGGATCCGTTGGAGAATGCCTTCACGTACCGCAGCTACAGCTGGTTCGTGGACCTGGACGACCTGCCCGTCCTGCCCTGGTGGCTGCGTCCGCTCGCCGGATTCCATGCCAAGGACCACCTGGGCGACCCCGCGGCCAGCATCCGGGACAACGTGGACAGCTTCCTCGCCGCCAACGGAGAAAAGCCGGACGGCTGGAAGGTCACCATGCTGGCCAACGCCAGGGTGCTGGGTCAGGTCTTCAATCCCATCAGCCTGTTCTGGTGCCACGGCGCCGACGGCGGACTGCGCGCCGTGATTGCCGAAGTTCACAACACCTACGGCGAGCGGCACTGCTACCTGCTGCACACCGACGATAGAGGGCGTGCCCGCACCGACAAGGAGTTTTACGTCTCGCCGTTCAACGACGTGGATGGCAGCTACCGGATGACAGTGCCTGAGCCTGACGGCCGGCTGGCCGTCGCTGTGGTGCTCGAACGCGCCGGGCGGAGGCCCTTCACCGCCACGATGACCGGCGTCCGCCAGGCTGCCACCCTGCGCAGCATCCTCGCCGCGGCGCTCGCCGTTCCGCTGGCGCCGCTCCGCCTTGTCCTGCAGACCCATTGGCAGGGAATCAAACTCTGGGCCCGCGGGCTGCCCATCATCAACCGCCCCCACCACCCATCACAGGAGGCAGTCTCATGACGCTCACAGACCCCACCTACCAGCGAAGCACATCCGGTCCGCTCCGGGTACCGCCGGCTCCCGCAAGCATCGACGCCGAGGTGTGGCCCGGCGTCGCCCGTCCTCCTGCCGGCGCGAAGGCCGCCCTCGCCGGCAAAGCCGCGGGTGCCCTGTTCAGGGGTGCCGCCTGGCGCCTGCCGCTGCGGGTTGAGTACCCCGACGGGTCCGTGCTGGGCACGGGGACGCCGGCTCGCCGGTGATGACCATGGTCGGGCCGGACGATTTCGACGTCCGCATCGGCGACAACGGCCTGATCGGGCTGGGGGAGTCCTTCATGGCGGGGGACTGGGAAGCGTCTGACCTCGCCGGCGTCCTGGAGGTCTTCGCCTCCTCGGTGGACACGCTCATTCCCGTGCCGCTGCAGAAGCTGCGCAGCCTGTACCTGCCGCGGGCGCCCCGCCAGGAACGCAACACGGAGCAGAACACGCGGGGCAACATCGCGCGCCACTACGACCTCTCCAACGAGCTGTTCTCCAACTTCCTGGACACCACCATGAGCTACTCCTCGGCGCTCTTCACCGCCGGGGCCGGCCCCATGCCGGAGGTCGGCTGGAACGCGCTGGCCTCCGCGCAGCAGGCCAAGATCGACAGGCTGCTGGACAAGGCCGGAGTGGGCGACGGGACACGGCTGCTGGAAATCGGCACGGGCTGGGGCGAGCTGGCCCTGCGCGCGGCAGCCCGCGGCGCCACCGTCTACACCGTGACCCTGTCCAGTGAGCAGCAGGCGCTCGCGCAGCAGCGCATCGAGGAGGCCGGCTACTCGGGACAGGTCACTGTGGCCCTGCAGGATTACCGCGCGGTGGAAGGCGAGTACGACGCCGTCGTCTCGGTCGAGATGATCGAAGCGGTGGGCTATGAGTATTGGCCGGTCTATTTCCAGACCATCGACAGGGTCCTGGCTCCCGGCGGCAAGGTGGCCATCCAGGCCATCACCATGCCGCACGGCCGGATGCTCGCCACGCGGAACGCCTACACGTGGGTGCACAAGTACATCTTCCCCGGCGGGTTCCTTCCCTCCGTGCGGGCGATCGAGAGCGTCACCGAGCAGCACACGACGCTCCGTGTCCGGGAACGCCGGGGGATGGGCGACCACTACGCGGCCACGCTGCGGCTCTGGGAGGAGCGGTTCCTGATCCGGTCCCGTGAGGTGGGGGAGCTCGGATTCGACGAAGTCTTCCAGCGGATGTGGCTGTTCTACGTGTGCTATTCGCGGGCCGGCTTCCAGTCGGGCTACCTCGACGTGCAGCAGATCGTGCTGGACCGCCGGGAGGCGCAGCTGTAATCCTGGGTTTCCCTAATCCGGGTTTCCTTAATCCGGCGTTTCCTTAATCACAGGAGGGACCCTGAAGCGTGCTTCGGGGTCCCTTTCTTGTGTCCGGGGCCACTCGATGTGCTGCCGTCCGGCACCCGCGACACGCCGTCTTCGAGACGACACGCTGGCGTTTAAATGTGGCTAAGTACTCCACAGGGTGTGGATTTCGTCCTCGAAAAAGCCGGAATCCCGGACATTTTGAGGGCACCCGCCTGTGGATTAAACGTGCATTAAATGACATACTTGTAATACATCATCTTGGGGTCCCACCGGGGGCCGTGCACTACATGTAGTATCGACATACAGATTGAGCGGGGCACAGGCGAGGCCGGCATCGGACAGTGGTTTCAGTTCGGCGCAGTGTCCACCGCAGCGATGAGCAGAGACTTCACAAAGTAAAGACTTCAACAAAGGGGACAGGGACTATGACCGTTACGGTTTACACGAAGCCGGCCTGTGTTCAGTGCAACGCGACGTACCGCGCGCTGGACAAAAAGGGCATCACCTACCAGAGCGTGGACATCTCCCAGGACGCGGACGCCCTCGAGCGCCTGAAGTCCCTGGGCTACATGCAGGCTCCGGTAGTCGTCACGGACCAGGACCACTGGTCAGGGTTCCGCCCGGACAAGATCGAAGAGCTGGCGCTGAGCGCCGCCGCTTCGGTGGCTTAAGGCTTCACGCCGTTCCGGCAGAGAATTCCTATGTAGGTGAGGTGACTCCCATGGCCGCGCCGGCACTTGCCGATGCGCCGGTCGCAGCCCAGGCTGCGAACACGACGCCTGGAAACAGCACGATGACTGCAAACAGGACATACAGTCACCTCATCTACTTTTCCTCGGCCTCCGAGAACACCAAGCGCTTCATTGACAAGCTGGGTGCGGAGGCCGCCAGGATACCGCTCCATGCGAAGGACGAACCGCTCACGGCCTGCGAGCCCTTTGTGCTGGTTCTGCCCACTTACGGCGGGACAGGCGGCGAGGGCTCGGTGCCGAAGCAGGTCATCAGGTTCCTGAACAACCCGCAGAACCGGCGCCTTCTCAGGGGCGTGATCGGCGCGGGAAACACGAATTTCGGGGATAACTACTGCATGGCGGGGGACATCATCGCCGCCAAATGCAACGTCCCCCACCTATACAGGTTCGAACTCATGGGCACGCCGGAAGACGTCTCCCGTGTACAAGAAGGATTGGAAGAGTTTTGGACACGACTGTCGCAGACACAGAAGTAACCAGGTCCGACGAAAGGGACACGTCCATGGATACGGCCGCCGGAGCTGTTGAAAAGCAGGAGAAGCCGGCGTTGCCTGCTGCCTACAAGGGCCTGGGCTACCACGAGCTCAACGCCATGCTGAACCTGTACGGTCCCAACGGCGAGATCCAGTTCGAGGCGGACCGCGAAGCCGCCCACCAGTACTTCCTGCAGCACGTGAACAACAACACGGTCTTCTTCCACGACCTCGAGGAGAAGCTCGACTACCTGGTGAAGAACCAGTACTACGAGCGCGAGACGCTCGACCAGTACACGATGAACTTCATCCGCGAGCTCTTCAAGCGCGCGTACAAGAAGAAGTTCCGCTTCGAGACCTTCCTGGGCGCCTTCAAGTTCTACACGTCCTACACGCTGAAGACGTTTGACGGCAATCGCTTCCTGGAGCGCTATGAGGACCGTGTGTGCATGGTTGCCCTGCACCTGGCCCGCGGCGACGAGCAGTTGGCGCTGCAGATGGTGGACGAGATCATCGAGGGCCGCTTCCAGCCGGCCACCCCCACGTTCCTGAACGCCGGCAAGAAGCAGCGCGGCGAGCTGGTCTCCTGCTTCCTGCTCCGCATCGAAGACAACATGGAGTCGATCGGCCGTTCCATCAACTCCGCGCTGCAGCTGTCCAAGCGCGGCGGCGGCGTGGCGTTCGCGCTGACCAACATCCGCGAGGTCGGTGCGCCGATCAAGCAGATCGAGAACCAGTCCTCGGGCGTCATCCCGGTGATGAAGCTCCTCGAAGACAGCTTCTCCTACGCCAACCAGCTGGGTGCCCGCCAGGGTGCCGGTGCCGTGTACCTGCACGCCCACCACCCGGACATCTACCGGTTCCTGGACACCAAGCGGGAGAACGCGGACGAGAAGATCCGCATCAAGACCCTTTCGCTCGGCGTCGTGATCCCGGACATCACGTTCGAGCTGGCCAAAAAGGACGAGGACATGTACCTGTTCTCGCCGTACGACGTTGAGCGCGTCTACGGGATGCCGTTCTCGGACGTCTCGGTCACCGAGAAGTACTACGAGATGGTGGACGATTCCCGGATCAAGAAGACCAAGATCAAGGCGCGCGAGTTCTTCCAGACCCTCGCCGAGATCCAGTTCGAATCCGGCTACCCGTACATCATGTTCGAGGACACCGTGAACCGGGCCAACCCGATCGACGGCAAGATCATCATGTCCAACCTGTGCTCCGAGATCCTCCAGGTCTCGCAGCCCACGACGTACCATGACGACCTGTCCTACGACGAGACCGGCAAGGACATCTCCTGCAACCTGGGCTCGCTGAACATCGCGAAGACCATGGACTCGCCGGACTTCGGCCTGACCATCGAGACGGCTATCCGCTCGCTCTCGGCGGTGTCGGACATGTCCAACATCACCTCGGTGCCTTCCATCGCCCGCGGCAACGACCAGAGCCACGCCATCGGCCTGGGCCAGATGAACCTGCACGGGTACCTGGCGCGGGAGCGGGTCCACTACGGTTCCGAAGAGGGCCTGGACTTCACCAACATCTACTTCTACTCGGTGGTGTACCACGCTGTCCGAGCCTCGAATAAGCTGGCTATCCAGACCGGCCAGACGTTCGGCGGCTTCGAGAAGTCCAAGTACGCGTCGGGCGAGTTCTTCGACAAGTACACGGAGCAGGAATGGGTCCCGCAGACCGAGAAGGTCGCGGAACTGTTCAAGAACATCCACATCCCCACGCAGGATGACTGGCGCGAGCTGAAGGCCTCCGTCATGGAGCACGGGATCTACAACCAGAACCTGCAGGCCGTTCCGCCGACGGGCTCGATCTCCTACATCAACAACTCCACCTCCTCGATCCACCCGGTGGCGTCCAAGATTGAGATCCGCAAGGAAGGCAAGCTGGGCCGCGTGTACTACCCGGCGCCGTACCTGACGAACGACAACCTGGAGTACTACCAGGACGCGTACGAGATCGGCTACGAGAAGGTCATCGACACGTACGCCGCCGCCACGCAGCACGTGGACCAGGGCCTGTCCCTGACGCTGTTCTTCAAGGACACCGCCACCACGCGCGACATCAACAAGGCCCAGATCTACGCCTGGAAAAAGGGCATCAAGACCATCTACTACATCCGTCTCCGCCAGCTCGCGCTGGAAGGGACTGAGGTGGAAAATTGCGTCTCATGTATGTTGTGATCAACCAAAATCGGTTGACTTAGTACGGCGGCAGTCACTGATCGCTGTAGGCCAGGCTTAAAAGGTTTGAGGAGCCATGCTTCAACATGACTCCTCAATTCGTCCCGGTAACGAGACGGTTCCAAAGTTGCACCTTGGACTGTTGAGTTTACAGGAGTTGTCGGTCGTCTGTCGACGACCCTCCTTCCGGGCATAGTTCCCGAAAGGAGTTGGTAGTTGTGGCAATAGTACGACGTACCGTTCGCCGGACCATCCGCATCACGATCCGGCCCATGTAGTGCCGCACGTGACCCGCTCGTAAGCTCAGCAGAGAGGAGGAAACCTCCCATGGCCAAAGGATCATACCGAAGCGCCAAGACCGGTCGTTACGTAACGCCGAAGTACGGAAAGTCGCACCCGTCGACGACGGTAAAAGAGTCCAAGTAGGGCGGAGATAGTCTTCGTCTCGACTGATTGACATCTGTAAACGAATGAGTGGGTCCACTACTGTGGGCCCACTCATTGGCCTACGTTCTCATGATGTGTTGCTTGAAGACTTGTGTGTGAACACACCCACTGAACATGGAAGTCGGACTGATTCTGGCGACTTAGCGACTAGAATTGATAGCTGAACGCTGGACGTTTTCCGGCGCGCTAACCATCAGGCGGAGGAAACCATATGACCGAGAAGGTCAAGCTGCTTAGCCATGTTGAGGCGATCAACTGGAACCGCATCCAGGACGAAAAGGACGTGGATGTCTGGAACCGCCTGGTCAACAACTTCTGGCTTCCGGAGAAGATCCCGCTGTCCAACGACGTGCAGTCATGGGCCACGCTGACGCCGGATGAGCAGCAGCTCACCATGCGCGTTTTCACCGGCCTGACGCTGCTGGACACCATTCAGGGCACTGTCGGCGCCGTTTCGCTGATCCCCGATGCCATCACCCCACATGAAGAAGCCGTGTACACGAATATCGCGTTCATGGAGTCGGTGCACGCAAAGAGCTACTCCTCCATCTTCTCCACGCTGGCCTCCACCAAGGAGATCGACGAGGCATTCCGCTGGTCCACCGAGAACGAGAACCTTCAGAAGAAGGCCCATATCGTCATGGACTACTACCAGGGCGATGACCCGCTGAAGCGCAAGGTGGCCTCCACACTGCTGGAGAGTTTCCTGTTCTACTCAGGTTTCTACCTGCCCATGTACTGGTCTTCACGCGCCAAGCTGACGAACACGGCAGACCTGATCCGCTTGATCATCCGCGATGAGGCCGTGCACGGCTACTACATCGGCTACAAGTTCCAGAAGGGCTTGGAGAAGGTTTCCGAGGAGCGCCGCCAGGAAATCAAGGACTACACCTTCGAGCTGCTCTTCGAGCTGTACGAAAACGAAGTCCAGTACACGCACGACCTCTACGACGGTGTCGGCCTGGCCGAGGACGTCAAGAAGTTCCTGCACTACAACGCCAATAAGGCCCTCATGAACCTGGGCTACGAGGCCATGTTCCCGGCCTCCGTCACCGACGTGAACCCGGCGATCCTGTCGGCGCTTTCGCCGAACGCTGACGAGAACCACGACTTCTTCTCGGGCTCGGGGTCCTCTTACGTGATCGGCAAGGCCGTCAACACTGAGGATGACGACTGGGACTTCTAGGTTCTACCTTCCTTCGTTTACTGCTCTTGTAGGGATTTACCAACAGATACGTCAGAAGCCCCGCGCGCTGGTGCACGCGGGGCTTCTCTGCTGTCCGAGCTGGTTACTAGGACCTCGGACCTCGTCTAAACCGAAGTTACGTTGCTGGTGACGTGCGAAATCCCCGCCGTGGCGGGGATTTCGTGGTTTCCGGGGTGGCTGCTTCTGTCTACTTCAGGGTCAGCGGGAGGGTCTGGCCGATGAGTTCGAAGGCGCGGCGCTGGACGGGGGTGGGTTCGGCGAGGGTCGGGATGCCGGGCGTGTTTTCCTCGGTG